>CP032042.1:0-1654749 GCA_008033015.1 Helicobacter pylori | reverse complement strand
TGTAACGCTAACAGATTCGCACCTACGCCAAAGCCGATTTTCATAGCAAATTTGCAAACCCACTTTCGCGCTAAAATCCCCAAAATCCAGCGTAAAAACCTCGTATTTTTACCCCTTCTAAAGCGCGATTTTTCATCGCCCCACAAATAAATCTGCGGTGTTTTCCAACGATCCCGCCTTTTGGCGGAATGATATAAGCACTGTCGTAGAGTTTTTTATTCGTTTTTTCAATGCTACACGCCACTAGATGCACTTTATTAGATTTTGCAAAATTACTTAACGCGCTCAACGACTCGTTTTTTAGCGTTTCCTTTCCATGCTCTATCGCTTTAAAATCTATCCCAAACTCCGCGTCTTTATCATTCACGCAATAACCGCTATCAAACAATTCCGGTAAAACAATGAGATTCGCGCCTTTGGTCGTGGGCTTCTTTAGCCAGATTGAGCGCTAATTTGCAGGTTTTCATTTAAGGCGTAGGGTTTGGATTGCATTTGAATCAACAGCGGTTTTTAGGATTCTTTTAGCGGATTTTTTGTTTTCAAGATCCACTCCCATTTTTGTTTTTATTGTATAGGATTAAAAATTAAAAGAGGGTTAAAGGGGTTAAAATCCGCATGCGTTTGTGTCAAACTTACCATTATTGTTTAAGAATCGTAATAACGCGCTAGAGAGCGAGCTCACAAACACGCCAATAAGAAATTAACCCGTTAAAAAGATGCAAGAATAAAAGCGCTCCTAAAATGCCTAGTAAAACCCCATACCCTCCTAAACGCCACACATTGAAAGACATTTCCAAACCCAGGGCGAATTTTTGGAATTTTTGCTTTTCGTCTTTTTCTCCTGAATTTTGTTTCCTTAAATCCAAACGCTTTTTAACGCCGTAATACGAAGACAACGCCACGATAAAAAACCCTAAAAACCCCCTTCAAAATTCAAACCCCTTGAAACGCTTGGAAAAAATAAACAATAATCGCACTAACTATATTGATAAAAAGTAAAATAAGCAAGCATTGGATTTGGCACATGGGCTTTGATTAGATTTATTTTGTTTTATTTTGTGTGTATTTAGGGTCTTTGGCTAGTTCTTCATAGTCTTTTTGCATGTTTTTATAAGCCTTATAGACATTGAGAAAGCTCGCTAACACGCCCCAAATAACCCCAAGCCAAAAAAACCACGAAATGTGAGTGAGTTTTTTAAGCCCATAGCCTATAGCCACGCCCATAAGGATCGCTACCACCATAGACAGCCCCAAGCTCAAATAATTCGCCCCCTCTATGAATTTATAATACTTTGGCTTTTTCAAAAATTCACACGCCTTTTATGATTTCATCAAAACTTTCATCGGCTTTTGCGATCGCTAAATCAATCATTTCTTCAGTCATAGGCTCACAAATAAAGCCGGTTTCAAAGCTTGAACATGCCAAATACACGCCTTTAAAGAGCATTTTTTGGTGGAATTTCGCAAACATTTCCGTATCGCTTTTTAAAGCGTCATCAAAATCACGCACCGCATTTTCGTTAAAGAAAAAGCCAAACATGCTCCCTCTGTTGAGCGTCTCTAAAGCGATGTTATAGCTTTGAGCGCTCTTTTTTAAGCCTTGAGTCAAACGAACGGCTAAAGCGTTTAAGCGAGTATAAAGGGTTTTGTCTCTTTTGATTTTATAAAGCGCGCTCAACCCCGCACACACCGCCAGGGGGTTACCGCTTAAAGTGCCTGCTTGATATACGCCTCCAATGGGTGAAAGCAAGTCCATAATTTCCGCACGCCCCCCAAAACACGCCAAAGGAAGCCCCGCACCTATCACCTTACCAAAGGTTACCAAATCTGGCACAACGCCATAAAATTCTTGCGAACCGCTCAAACTCGCTCTAAACCCGCTCATCACTTCATCTAAAATCAGCACCGCTTGGTATTTTTCACACAAAGCCTTTAAACCTAGTAAAAACTCTTTTTGAGCCGGCACTAACCCCATATTCCCGGCAATGGGTTCAATGATGACGCAGCCCACATCGCCTTTTTTAAAACACTCTTCTGTGGAGCTCAAGTCGTTATAACGAGCCACTAGAGTGTGCTTGCTAAAATCGTTCGGCACGCCTAGAGAAGAAGGAGATCCAAAAGTAGCGCACCCGCTACCCGCTTTCACTAATAACGAATCGCTATGCCCATGATAGCACCCTTCAAACTTGATCAAATCGTCTTTTTGGCTAAAAGCTCTAGCGAGTCGTATCGCGCTCATGGTCGCTTCCGTGCCGCTATTGACTAAACGCACCTTATCTAAGCCTTCATAACAAGAAATGATTTCCTTAGCTAAAGTGGTTTCTAACTCTGTGGGAGCGCCAAAAGAAGTGCCTTTTTTTAATGTATTAATAATATTTTCTTCAATCTCTTCATCAGCATGCCCAAAAATCAAAGGCCCCCAGCTTTGCACAAAATCTATATAACGGTTGTTATCCACATCATAAAGATACGCCCCCTTACCTTTTAAAATAAAGGGTGGAGTGCCTTTAACGCTCTTAAACGCTCTCACAGGCGAATTGACCCCCCAGCGATCACCTGCTTAGCTTCATTAAAATCATTAATGCTGTGCAACAACTCCATGATTTTACATTATCCCTTAATCATGCTTTCAAATTGGATTTCCACTTGCGACCAAGTCAAGCCCTCATGAAAACTCTCGCATCGTTTAGCCAAGCTCGCTAATTCGTTTTTCAAGCCAAAATTCAATAAATCCAAGACCCCTTTAACCACGAGCTTATCCTCAGCAATCGTGTATTGCATAGGCACTTTCACCAGCTTTTCATTCATCCTCACATAAGCCGTAAGAGAACCTGCATGATCGCCTTCTATCACATTTCTAAAAGTTACTTTGATGTTAGTGTTTTTAAAAAGAGCGAAAAAAGCCTCTTTAACATTTTTGTTTTTAGTGTCATCGCCCAAATTGACTTTCAAGCTATCCATGCTCGCATTTGCCCCTTCTAAAAGGGTTTTCAAACTATCTTGAGATTTACCCAGTTTATAAGTGATGCTTTCAAAGCTCCCATTTACTGGCATTTTAGCCTTAGTCTTAAAGGCCGTCCATGTTAGCTTAGCCGAAGACAAATCCAAATTCACCGCCTGCAAAAACCCTGCTAGTAAAACCGATACCAAAACCATTTTTTTCATTCATTATCCTTTAATGTGGTCTTATCAATAACGCTTATTATTTTAGTGTAAACAAGCATGCTTACAACTAAAACGATTCATTTTGATAATCATTTGCACTCTAAAGACGACTCAAGAGATACAATTGTGTTTATTTTAAACTCTTTTTGTAAATAATGCTGACTGAACCAAACTTTCTGAACCATTCATAAAAAGATTAAAGCGCATGACTATCGCTATCATCTTAAATACAGAACAATTCATGGCGATCGGAGTTTCAGCCTGAAACCATCTTCATGCAAATCGCCTTGCTTTAAAAGCTCATCCGCGCTAGGGTTAGAATAATGCTTGGCTAAAATAATGAAATAGGCGTTGTTATGCACTCCGATAAGGTTAGGTTGGAAATAAGGGAAAGTTTCAGGGTTTAAAATCCATGTTGCAACTTTGTTATACGCCACAGAGAGCCTTTTTCCGGCTCCACTACCCCACAAATCATACCCGTTCTCAAAAAGCAATTCGCCTGATATAGTTAGCGCAAGAAGCGCGAAATTGGTATAAGCTATCCCCTTAATGCCCTTTGTAGGGCCGCCATGATAATCGCTCGTATCGCTCCTAGTGATCGCGCTAGCAATAACCCCATTCTCATCTATGGCTTTAAACACCCACTCCTGCCACCGATTAGCGCTATTGTGCAAAAGGGCATTATCGTCTAACGCTAACGCAGAACTCACATCAAAAAGAATGCCCCACGCCCCATGGTTAGTGTTAAGAGCTGATTGAGAATACTGGCGCATCCGCTTAATAAACTCTTCATATTCTGGGCTAGGAAACGCCTTTTTGACAAACCAATAAGCCATGTTCATATAAGGCATGTAAAAATTGATATTATCCTCGCTTTGATAAGTATCCACGCTTTGAAGCTCTTTAGCCCAAGCGTTTAAAATTTCTATAGCTTTTAAGCCGTATTGCTTATTCTTACTCACCAAATAACCTAGCGCTAAGTCATAGGACATGATAGCGGATTTTTTAAAACTCTTGGTGCATTTATCAGGCTCTCTAACCCCAGCAGAAGTGTAGTGTTTTGATGCGTTAAGTTGTGCGCATGGCTGTATTGTTTGGGAGAGTTTTTTATCAAGATGGAGTTTTTGGGGCAAATCTATAGATTTAAAATCCCTAAAAAAGTAATCTTGCTCAGCGTAAGCTTGAACGCAAACGCAAACACCCATGAGTGATAAAAACAAAACAAATCTTTTCATTTCTCGCCTTTATTTGAATTTATTTTAAAAATACGACAAAACCCCCACACCCTTGCATGCGTGTGTCTTTGTGCATCTTATGAAGCATTCTTTATAATCCCCACCACGCTACAATCAACAAAAGCATGTCTTATTTGATTAAACCATTTTCAAATATAATCATACTGCTCAAATTAAAATGCCTACGATTTAAATCAAAATAGTCTTCTAAAGTAGCTTTTGTTTTAAAACATGCATAATATTTAGTTGTTTTATGATGTGATCTGAAAATTTCTTGATTAAACTAAATAAGAACATAATTAGTATTTTTTAAGTTAATATTTTTTTTTAAGAAATTTTAATGAGCTGTTAGCAAAGGATAAACATGAAATTTTGGACTATACAAGACAGAAATATTTTAAAAATTATTGAAAACAACAGAATCTATCAGCCTAATTTCAATAAAAGTAGATTTTTAGAAAAGAATAAAGAGTTGACAGAACTATATAATTTTCTTTTAAAATCATACAATGATTTGAATAGTATGTCTTTACCCGGATTAATTTATGCTTTTATGAAACATGATGGCAAAAAGACATGCGAAATTAACGATAAAAAAGAATTTGATCATCTTATCAAAACAAAAAAGAATATAGTAGGTGGCTATTGGAGTAGTATCGATATAGAAAATTCTATTGTCTTAGAATTGAATTATAATGAAAATTTTCAATTTATACCTATAGACTTAAACGATTTCCAATTTTTGATGCCACCAAAAGTACCACTTTTTTGGGCTCCGCAATATACCACAGATTCAGAAAGAAGAATACATTCTAACATAGAGCAAGGAATAGAACCTAATAAATTTGATTTTCCAACTGGTATAATGCAAGTTCACTTGCCAAATATTAAAAAAGAAAACATTTTAAATACTTACTCTTGTTTTAAATTAGAATAGTCTAATATTAAGATAACCTAAACTCTCATCAAGAAATTTTAAGTTACCCACCATTTTAAAAATAGCGTTTTAGGGTAACGCTTTTAACAACACAAATTTAAGCGCATGCGTATTAAGGGCGCTAACCGCTGAAAGAGGTAAGACAAAGAGCGCTGATTGCTCATTAGGGTTATTTTCAAAATCGTTGGTTAAATGGGGGTGTAAAAACCCTAAATACGGCTCTAAACCAAACGCCTCTAATTTTTGCACCTCTAAGTTTAAAAAGGCGCAAAAATCCTTAGTCATCTTATCAATGTTTTCTACAACATCGCATTTATTGAGCAACACCCCAAAAGGCTTATTGGCCAAAGCGGGTGAAAATTTTTCCAACTCCAACCTCAAGCGTTGGTATTGCTCTTTAATGCCTAAATCCAGCCTGGAAGCGTCTAAAACAAAGGCTAGAACCTTAGTGCGTTCAATGTGCTTTAAAAAGCTAATCCCTAAGCCTTTTCCCTCACTAGCCCCTTCAATAATGCCAGGAATATCCGCCATTAGAAATCCGCTTTTTTCATCCACGCTCACAACCCCTAAATTAGGCACTAGAGTCGTGAATTCATAGTTAGCGATTTTAGGCTTAGCGTTAGAGATGGTGGAAATGAGCGTGGATTTACCCGCATTAGGGAAGCCCACTAACCCTATATCAGCGATGAGCTTTAACTCCAAACGCACGCATTTTTCAACCCCCTCTAAGCCTTTTTGCGCGTAAGTGGGTTGCTGTTTAGTCGCGCTTTTAAAATGCGCATTCCCTAACCCCCCCTTGCCTCCTTTTAAGGCTAACACCCTTTCTTTAGGTTCCACTAAATCAAGCCACAACTCATCACCTACAAACACTTGCGTTCCTGGCGGCACGACAATGATTTTGTCTTCGCCCTTTTTGCCTGCGCAATTTCGTGTGCCTCCTGGAGCCCCGTTTTTAGCCTTATGGTGTTTAGTGCCTCTAAAACTCGCTAAAGTGTCGGTATTGTTATCCACTTCAAAATACACATCGCCCCCATCGCCCCCATCGCCCCCATCAGGGCCTCCTTTGATGACAAATTTTTCTCGCCTAAAACTCACCATTCCAGGCCCCCCCTTACCCGAAGCGATGATAATTTCCACGCTATCTACAAACACAGCTTAAAAATCCTTTCTTTTATTTGGCAAATCTTTGCATGGATTTTTCCAAATGCGGCACCGCATTGAGTAATTTCTGCGTATAAGGGTGCTTTGGAGCGCTTATTACGCTATCCACATCCCCCGTTTCTACGATTTGCCCTTGATTCATTACGATGATTTTATCGCTTATATGCTCCACCACGCCTAAATCATGGCTGATAAAAATATAAGTCAGCCCCATTTCTTTTTGCAAATCCAAGAGTAAATTCAACACTTGCGCTTGAATGGACACGTCTAGCGCAGACACAGGCTCATCGCAAATCACCACGCTAGGATGCAAAATGAGCGCCCTAGCAATGCCGATTCGTTGCCTTTGACCGCCTGAAAATTGGTGGGGGTAACGATCGATCCATTCTAATTTCAAGCCCACTTTTTGCATGATCTCTAGCACTTTTGTTTTGATTTCTTTTTTTGAAAAATGAGAATTTAACAGTAAGGGTTCAGCGATGATCTCGCCCACTTTCCACCGAGGGTTCAGGCTAGAATAAGGGTCTTGAAAAATCATTTGCACCTTTTTGCGGTAATCAAACCAATCCTGTTTGCTAAAATGCAAATGGCGCTTGCCATTGAAATAAATCGCCCCGCTATCTTGCCTTTCAATCCCGGCTAAAATTTTTGCTGTCGTGCTTTTCCCGCAACCGCTCTCCCCCACGATGCTTAAAACTTCATTTTGTTCCACTTCAAAACTGATCCCATTGAGTGCATGGATCACTCTTTTAGGCTTGAATAACCCCCTGTCTATCGCATAGGATTTTTTCAATTCTTTAATTTCTAAGAGCTTCATCGTAACTCCTTTTGAAAACTCAAATAATCCACGGTTTCATCCACGGTTTCTAAGCGTTTTTTGCGGTATTCTTTGCCCGGTTTAGGGATGGCGTTTAAAAGAGCCTTGGTATAGGGGTGTCTTGGATCAGCAAAAAGCTCTTTCGCACTCGCTTGCTCCACCACATGCCCTTTATACATCACCACCACTTCATCAGCGATCTGCGCCACCACGCCTAAATCGTGGGTGATAAACAAAATAGAAGTGCCTTTTTTTTGCTGCAATTCTTTCATCAATTCTAAAATCTGCGCTTGAATGGTTACATCTAACGCTGTCGTCGGCTCATCAGCGATCAAGATTTCAGGCTCACACACCATAGCCATAGCGATCATCACCCTTTGGCGCTGCCCCCCACTGAGATTGAAAGGGTATTCGTGGTATTTATCCCCAGCATGGGGAATGCCCACACGCTCTAATTCATAGACCACCCTTTCTAAGCGTTCTTTTTTATTAAGGTTAGGGTGGTGGATTTTTAGCACTTCATTGATTTGAAACCCCACCGTGTAGGAAGGGTTTAGGCTTGTCATAGGCTCTTGAAAGATCATGCCAATTTTTTTACCCCTGATTTCTTTTTGCATCTGTTTTTCTTTGAGCTGCAACAAATCCTGCCCTAAAAATTGAATGCTCCCCCCTACAATCCTGCCTGGTTTTTCAATAAGCCCTAAAATAGAAAGCGAAGTGATGCTTTTCCCGCTCCCGCTCTCCCCTACAATGCAGAGCGTTTGAGACTTTTTCAAGCCAAAACTCACGCCATCCACTGCTTTATTCACGCCTTTATCGGTGAAAAAATAAGTTTTTAAATCTTTAACTTCTAAAATCATGCAAGCTCCTTTTAAGAGGCCCGTTTAGGATCTAAAGCGTCCATGATGCCATCGCCTACCAGATTAAAACTCATGACCGTTAAAAAAATCATCACCCCAGGGAAAACGAGCATCCAAGGAGCGGTAGCGATGTATTGCATGGAATTCATCAGCATCGCTCCCCATTCAGGTTTGGGAGGTTGGGCCCCAAGACCTAAGAAGCTCAGTGCGGCCGCTTCTAAAACCGTGGAAGCAAAACCCATTGTCGTTTGCACGATCAAAGGGATAATGCAATTAGGGAAAATCACCTTACACATCAAACGAAGATGCGAAGAGCCATTGATTTTAGAAGCGATCACGTATTCTTTTTCTTTTTCGCCTAGCACAGAACTGCGCACCAATCGTGCAAATCCAGGAATCCCCACAAACCCAATAGCGAGCATGGCGTTAGTGAGTGAAGGCCCTAACACCGCAACCACAATCACGATCAATAAAATAGAGGGCAAAGCAAACATAATATCCATGATACGCATGATAATTGCATCCGTTTTCCCTCCAAAATACCCCGCTATTAGCCCTAATATCGTTCCAAAAAACACCGCAATCCCCATAGAAACAATCCCTATGGTTAAAGAAATCCTGGCCCCATAGATCAAGCGACTCAAAATATCGCGCCCCAAATCATCGGTGCCTAAAAGGTATTTAGCGTTCCCTCCATGCTCCCATATAGGCTTTAAAAGGCGATCTTGCGCGTTTTGCACATAAGGATCATGCGGGGCTAAAAGGGGCGCAAAAATCGCGCAAATTACCAATAAAAGCACAATCCATGCACCAACGACCGCCGCCTTATTTTTTTTGAATTGTTGGATAAATTCTCTAAAAGACTCCATTATGACAACCTTATTCTAGGATCAATAAAAGCGTATAAAATATCCACTAAGAGATTAGCCCCAATATACATCATGGCAATAATCAAAGACATGGACTGGATAATGGGGAAATCGCGCTGGTTGAGCGCATTAACGATCCACTTGCCAATCCCAGGCCATGAGAAAACCGTTTCAGTTATCATGCTCCCCCCTAAAAGCCCGGCCAACATCAAGCCTGCGATAGTCGTTACAGGGATTAAAGCGTTACGCAAAGTGTGCACAAAAATCACCCTAAAGGAGCTGCACCCCTTAGCTTTAGCGGTGCGCACATAATCTTCTTTAGACACTTCTGCCATGCTCGCGCGAGTCATCCTGGCAATGACAGCGGTAGAAACCGTGGCTAACACAATGCTAGGCAAAATCAAGTGCTTGATCGTATCCACAAACGCCCCATAATCCCTTGCGATCAGGCTGTCTATCAAATAAAGACCTGTGGGGCCATCTAAATAATACACATCGCTCAAACGCCCAAAAACAGGCAACCACCCCAATTGCACGCTAAAGATATAAATCAGCATAAGCCCTAGCCAAAACACCGGCATAGAAATCCCGGCTAAAGCAAAAGTCATGCTGGAATAATCAAACACGCTATAGCGTTTGATCGCGGCTAACACGCCAACGCTAATACCCAAAACAAGAGCCATAAACAAAGCGATCAAAGCCAATTCCACCGTAGCCGGGAAGCGTTGCCAAAACTCATGCATCACAGGCTCACCAGTCATGATAGAAGCGCCAAAATTGCCATGCAACACGTTATTGATAAAGAAAAAATACTGCTCTATCAAAGGCTTATTCAAGCCAAATTGCTCCCTTAAAGCGTCAATAGCGGCTTGATTGGCCTTTTCGCCTAAAATCACTAACGCCGGATCTCCTGGCACTAAATGCACCATCATAAACACAATGATACTCACCCCAAACAGCGTGGGGATCGCCCACAAAATGCGCTTAATGATAAAACTCAGCATACAACCCCTTTCATTTTTCTAAATACACCTTAAAGAAGCGATTCACGCTCACTCCGGTCGTTTTATAGCCTTTGACTTTAGACAAGTGCGGCACCACTGAATAAGGATAAGCTAAAGGCACATAGGGCGCGTCTTTATGGATAATTTCTTGAGCCTTTAAATAAAGGGCTTCCCTCTCCTTTTGATCCGAAACCCGTTTAGCCTTTATGAGCAGATCGGAAAAGGCGTCGCTCTTATAAAAAGAACCATTTTGAGTAGGTATAGCTGAAGCAGCTTGCTTGCTCCATAAGGTGTATAAGAAATTATCCGGATCTGCAATGTCTGCCATCCAGCCTGCAAACGCCATTTCATGTTCGCCCAGGCCCGTTCTTTTCAAATAAGCCCCCCACTCATACACTTCAATTTTCACATCAATGCCAATTTTAGCCAAGCTCGCTTGTATGAACACCGCTCCTTTTGGGTTACGAGTGGAAGTGGTAAAAATGGTGGTTTTAAAGCCGTTAGGATACCCCGCTTGTTTCAGTAACTCTTTAGCCTTTTTCAAATCGTATTCATAGGGTTTGATGTTGTAGTTATAACCCCATATGGTGGGCGGGAAAGGATTGACCATTTTTTGGGCAAAGCCTTCATAAATCACCTTAATGTAATCATCCACATTAATCGCATGATTGATAGCCAAACGCACCAAAGGGTTGTTAAAATACTTTTTTTGCGTGTTCAATGAAAGCCAACTCGCCAACAACCCGGCGCTTTTATCCACCACGACATTAGGAAGTTTTTCTAACTGCTCCACTTCATTGAGATTGGGCCCGGTCATGAGCATGATTTCACCGGTTCTTAACGCTAAAGCACGAGTGGAAGAATTAGGAATGGTGCGCACCACCACCTTATCCAAATACGCTTTAGGCCCCCAATAATCCTGATTTTTTAAAAGAATGATTTTTTCATCTTTATTCCACAAAAAGAATTTGAAAGGCCCTGTCCCAACAGGTTTTTTAGCCAACTCGTCTTTTTTATTGTTTTGTTCTAAATAATCAGCGTAATCCTTACTCAAAATGCTCAAAAAGTCCATGCCCAAATTCGCTAAGAAAGGGGCTTCTGGCCCATTAAGCGTGAATCTAATGGTATAGTCATCTAAAGCTTCAATGCTCTTAATAATATGAGACATGCCCATGCCTTCCCAATACTTATAGCTTTTAGCCCCTGGGCTGTAGTATCGTTTAGCCTTATCCATCTGGCGCTCAAACGAGAACAGCACGTCTTTAGCGCTAAACTCCACTTTTTTATTCCAATACTTCGTCTGGTGGAAATAAACCCCTTTGCGTAAATGAAAGGTATATACAAGACCATCTGGGGATATGTCCCAGCTTGTCGCTAAGGCGGGTTCAATTTCTGTGGTGCCGTATTTGAATTGCACGAGCGTGTCATAAATATTGCCCGTTGCCACATAGCTTTCGCCATCAGTTACTAAAGCAGGATCCATGCTCGAGCCATCAGCGCCTCTTGCAAAAACCAAAACGCCTCCAAAACGCTTTTGCTCTTCAACAGAAACATTTTCTTTAGATGGATTAAGAGCAGCGTTTGGGCTTTCTGAGGCTTTCAAAAAGAACCCAAACAACAAAAGAAAAAAAAACAAACCCTTAACAAAAACATTATTCATAAGCCAGTCTCCACAACAAATTCTATAAAGGATAGAGATCTAAATTATAAATATTTTATTGCGTTTATAGGCGTTTAACAAACACCCAAAGGTTTAATTGACCTTTAAAGGTTACCCTATTCCCCAAAATTTTGACTAACCACAGAAACCTTCTTGCGGTTTCTGTCTTTATGCTCAAACTTCACAACGCCATCTATGAGCGCGTATAAGGTATGGTCTTTCCCAATGCCCACATTATTACCAGGATGCATTTTAGTGCCTCTTTGGCGCACGATAATATTCCCTGCTCTCACAAACTCTGAGCCAAATTTTTTCACGCCTAAGCGTCTTCCTGCAGAATCTCTGTTATTCTGCGTGCTCCCTTGACCTTTCTTGTGTGCCATTGTTTAATACTCCTTTATGCTACAATTTTAGTGATTCTCACACGAGTGAAATCTCTTCTAAAACCACGCTTGGTTTTGCTGTCTTTTCGGCGGCGTTTTTTGAAAGTGATGACTTTTTTGCCACGCCCTTCATTGATCACTTCCGCTTCAATTTTAGCCCCATTCACAAAGGGTTTCCCAAAAGAGAGCTTGCCCTCTTTGGATACGGCTAACACTTCCACTAATTCCACTAAAGCCTTAGGCTCTTTATTCATTTTATCCAGTAAAACAATATCGCCTTCAACGACTTTATATTGCTTACCGCCATGTTTGAATATTGCGTATGACATTTCTATTCCTTAAAAATTGAACGCTCTTTTTAAAATAAACGCTTATTATAGTGAGTATTTGCTAAAATTTAACTTTAAATTGAGGTTAAATCCACATTAAAAGAATTTTTTTACTCAAAAACACCCCATTTAACCCGCCATTATTAACCCGCATTGCCCCACTCAAACCACTCGCAATTGTTATTAACTTGTTTTGGAATACTTTTAGCTTGTTTGTTAAAAAACCAATAAGGATTTGATCATGCGCGTTACCTTCGGCTCAAAATACAACCAAATGAATAACTATCAAAACGCTTTACAAAATAAAATCAACGACGCTAACACGCAGATCGCTTCAGGGCTAAAAATCCGTTATGGTTATCAAAACAGCGACATTAACAACCAGAATTTAAAATTCCAATACGAAGAAAACACCTTGGATCAAGGCATTGATGTGGCTCAAAACGCTTACACTTCAACGCTCAATACCGACAAAGCCTTGCAAGAATTTTCCAAAACGATGGAGGCGTTTAAAACCAAACTCATCCAATCCGCTAACGATGTGCATTCAGAAACTTCTCGTGCCGCTATCGCTAACGATTTAGAACGCTTGAGAGAGCATATGATAAATGTCGCTAACACCTCCATAGGGGGGGAATTTTTATTTGGGGGCAGTAAGGTGGATAGACCCCCCATTGATAGTAATGGGAAATACCATGGCAATGGCGAAGATTTAAACGCGCTTATTAGCTCTGATAACCTTGTGCCTTATAATATTAGCGGGCAAGATTTGTTTTTAGGCACAGATAAAGACAAACACAAGCTCATCACCACCAACATTAAATTATTCAATCAAAACAAGCTTCACCCTGATGTGATGGACGCTTTAGAGCATTCTTCATTACCTGAAGAAGTTTTTATTAAACCCGGTGATACCTTAAGAGAACTCATCGGCGATAACGATAAAGACCCCACCAATGACCCTAAAGAGTTTTTTTATTTGCAGGGCGTTAGGCCTGATGGCTCTAGTTTTAAAGAAAAATTCGCGCTCTCTAAAGCCTACCAGAACAAAGAAAGCGCAACTAAAGTGAGCGATTTATTAGATAAAATCGGTCATGCTTACGGGAACACTTCGCAAAATAAAGTCGTGGATGTGAGTTTGAATAATTGGGGGCAAATTGAGATCAAAAACCTAACGCCTGGCAGTGAAAATTTGGATTTTCATTTGATTTCTAGCGATGGGGATTTTGATGATTTAGACGCCTTGCGTTCGAGCGGAAAAAGGGTTACTGAATATGTCAAAAGCACGTTTGTAACGGATAGGAGTTTGAGCCAAGTTAAAGCGGTGCCTAACATGTATAATCCTAAAGTGCTTGAAATCCCTAGCGTGTTTGTCACTAAAGACAATGTTTTAGCCAACAAAAACACCAAATTGAGCGAGATTTTTGGCGATAAGGTGGAAACTTTAAAAATCAACGCTAGCCGTTTGGACGATGAAAACGCTATTCAAATCCCAAACCTCCATATTAATTTGGATATTCCCATTCTTTTAGATGTGAAAAACTCTACGATTAAAGATTTGAAAGACGCGATTAAAGAACGCTTCAATAATGAAGTGGATGTGGAAATTGCAACGAACGGGCGTTTGAGGATCATTGACAATTCTTCTAAAGAATCGCCTATTTCTTTGGCTTTAAGCACCCTAGATCAAAAAGGGCTAGAAGTGGCCGGTATCCCCACTAATAACGCGAGCGAATACCAAAAAACCTACTTCAATAAAGAAGGGGCAAAATTAGAAAGCAATGTCGCTCAAACCGCTCAAAATGGCACGGCTAATGGCTCTACTAAACTGAGTGAAGCCGCTAAGGGGAGTTTAGAAAATAGCGTTTTTAACATGAAATTAAACGATGTGAATGGCTTATTTTTGGAAGTGCAAATAAACTTGGATAATAATGGGGCTTTTTTGAGTTTGCCTAATGGTATTAAAATCCCGCTTTATGACCCCACAAGCGCTGATATTCAAGCGTCTAAACCCAATGAAGTCACTTACAGGCAGCTCATGGATGCGATGAGTATCGCGCTCAATTACAGCAATACTGACCCAGCCATCTACCAACAAATCAGCGATAACCCCACTTCAAAAGAAAGCAAGGAGCGCTTTATTGGATTGTTAAAACAAGCTAAAGACAACCTTTCTATTAATTTGAATGAAGAAGGAAAAGTCATTATCCAAGATAACATGCATTCAAACACCAAAATGCAGTTCATGCTTTTTGATAAAGACGCGAATGATTTTTCTCAAAACGCCTTGCACAGCGACAAACCAAGCCTTAAATTAAACGCTAATAACGCTCTAATTATTGACAAGCCCAGCGTGAATTTTTTTGATCAATTAGAAAATATTATCACTTCTGTAAGAAAAGGGATTTATCGCCCGGACGCTTTAGGGGATACTTATTCTAGCGACATGCGTAATTTAGGCATTCAAAACGGCATCACCCTTATAGATCACTTGAGCGATCACGTAGAAAAAATGATCGCTAAAAACGGCACTCATGGCAAGGCGTTTGAAAACATTATCAGGCGTAATGAAGTTTTAAAAACGCAAGTTCAAAGCATTCGTGGGGAAACGACCGGCACAGATATGGCAGAAACTTATAACAAATTTTCCAATCTCACTAACAATTATAACGCCGTTCTGGCTTCCACGAACAAAATCAATAATTTGTCTTTAACGAAGTATTTGTAGTCTTTTGGTGGTTTTTAAGCGTTCTAAAAAGAGGTATTAAAATGGCTTTTAAGCTTCTATGAAGCCCCCCTCCTTTTGCCCTTTATTTCGTGGGCAAATCGCCTACAGGACAAGCGGCCACACCCACGCTTGGGCGAGTGAATTTTTCTACATTTTCTTGAGCTTTTTTGGGGTCATTCACCCAAGTTTTATAGAACTCAAAAGGGCATTCCGCCACACCCTTATCCCCATCGCCACTAGCAAAAACCCCACTATAACCTCTGTGTAAGAGTTTGAAGAGTTGGTTTTGGCTTTGGTCGTATTTTCTCGCATCACGGATTTGTTGCACGGAAAGTTGAGCGTATTGAAGACCATTTTCTTCTTCCCCGCATTCGCCCAAAGTATGCCCATCAAAACCAATAATGCTAGAATGCCCGAAATAGGAATACACCCCATCAAAGCCGGTCGCATTCGCTACCGCTACATAACATTGATTAGCCCACGCCATAGCTTTCACTATCGCAATCTGTTGCTCTTTAGCCGGATACATGTAACCTTGACAGCGCACAATGAGTTCTGCCCCACGCATCGCACAATCGCGCCAAATTTCAGGGTAGTTCCCATCATCGCAAATGATCAAAGAAACTTTCAAGCCCTTAGGCCCATCAACCACATAAGTTTTATCCCCAGGATACCAGCATTCAATAGGGCACCAAGGCAAGATTTTGCGGTATTTTTGCACGATCTCACCCTTATCATTGACAAGAATCAAAGTGTTATAAGGATTCTTTTTAGCTTGCTCGTGTTTTTCCCCAGTCAAAGAGAACACTCCCCAAACCTTGTTTTTCTTACAAGCCTCAGCAAAGATTGCGGTTTCTTCTCCAGGAATGCTCGCAGCGGTGTCAAACATCTCTTGTCTGTCATACATGATCCCATGCGTGCTGTATTCGGGGAAAATAATCAGATCCAACCCAGGCAAACCCTGTTTGACCCCACCAATCACCTTAGCGATATTGCGGCAATTTTCTAACACCTCCTCTTTAGTGTGGAGTCTAGGCATCTTATAATTAACTACCGCTACACCCACAGTATCGGGGCTGCTACTAATATCTCCATGTCTCATGTTATGTTCCTTATTTTTTTTTGATGAGAGTTCCTAAAAACCCTCTAGTGAATTTATAAAATAATTGTGTAAATGGATTCATAATGAATGTGAAAACTTTAATCATTATAATTATTATAGGCGAGTTTTAACTTTTTTGCTCCATTGGGTAACCTATTATTCCCACCTCCACTAAGCCGTATAAAGCATTAATGCAATAGATTTTAGCCGCTCTTTGCAAATCGTGTAATTTTAAAGGGGCATGCTCAACAAGACCCTTTTTTAACAACCCCACAACACCCGTCCCGTTTAACGCTCCTGCACTGAAATAAGGGGTTAAAAGCTTATTATGGATTTCTAAAATAAGGTTGCTCCTAGCACCCTCAGTGAGTTCCAAATCCTGGTTATAAAAGATTTCATCAAACATAACGCCTTTTTTAATGAGCGCTCGAGCCTTTTGATAAAAAGGGGCGTAAGTGGTCTTATGGTATAAAAAATCATTGTGTTTATCAATGGGGGCTTCACTCAAACGGATTTCTAGGCTTTTTAAAGGCTCTAAGGTTCTGTATTCTTTAATGAGCTTGCCTTTTTTGTTGAGTAAAACCCTTAAAACCCCTTCTTTTTCCAATTCAAAGTCTAAAAGATTGTCATCGTATTTAAAGTTAAAATATTGAGCGCTACTAATAAGGCGTTCTTTATGGGCGTTTTTATTATTGATCTCTAATTTTTGATCCCTTTTGATAATTTTCATCGTCTCTATAATCTCAAATTCTATTTTAGGCATCACAAAAAAGCTTTTTAAAAAGCTCTCTTCATATTCTTTTAGCGCTTTACTTTGATAAGTTACCCCACTCCCTACCCCCAAATGCAAAAAATCTTCGCATGCTCTTTTTTCTAAAGTGCGGATAGGCACGCTAAAAAGGGCTTTTTTTCCTTCAACCATGCCTATCGCCCCGCAATACACCCCCCTAGGGCGTTTTTCTAAATCTTCAATGATTTGCATGGTTTTTATTTTAGGGCATCCGGTCACAGAGCCGCAAGGGAACAACGCCTTAAAAATCTCAAACAAGCTGGTTTTTAGGGGCAATTGAGCTTCAATCTCGCTTATCATTTGATACACGCTCGGCAAGCTGATGATTTCAAACAATTGATTGACTTTCACGCTATTTTTTAAGGCCAAGCGGCTCAAATCGTTACGCAATAAATCCACGATCATCACATTTTCACTTCTGTTTTTGCCATCATTTTGCAAAAACAATCGGTTTTTTTCATCTATCAAGGGGTTTTTTGAGCGTGCGATCGTGCCTTTCATGGGTTTTGTAATAATCTTAATCGCTGTGTCCAAAAACTCTAATTCAAAAAACAATTCCGGCGAAAAGCTTAAAATACTCCCAAACTCATTTTCTATCAAAGCCTTAAAAGGCGTGTTTTGGTTGTGCGCTACCTCGCAAAAAACATGCTTCAGTTTGGCTTTAGTGTCTAAAAATAAATCCATTGTCAAATTCACTTGATAGGTATCGCCGTTTTTGAGATGCTCTTTAACGGCCTTAAACTGCTTGAAATAAGTTTTTTGATCTAAAGAGCTGTGGATTTTAGGGTAAAACGCATGCTCTTTTAAAGGCTCTAAAGAATATTTTTTTCTTTCTAAAAATTGTTCAAAATACAAAAAAGGGGTTTGGCTTTGAAAATTTTCATCTAAAAACGCTAATCGCGCTTCATACAAAAGATACCCCACAAAATACCCCTTCCCCCTATTTTGAGAGATGAAATCCAGGGCGTTTTTAAGCTCGTTAAGATTGGTGGCTGTGAGTTTTTTAACGCTTTTTTGATATTTAAAATCCCCAAAAATCATTTAATTTTTAGCAATCGCTTCGTATTTGTCTATCAAAAACACTGGGTTATAGCTCATTTTAGACCTTCTTAAGCCCTCTAATCCTAGATCTTCTTCTCTGTTAGCGTAAGTTAGATGGCTAAATTCATTCAAAAGCAACTGCTGGTTGATGATCTGATACGCGCCTGCAATATCTGTGCGGGCTTTTTCAATGTGGATGAGCGCGCTCTCTTCGTTTAAAACTTCTCCAAAACTAAACGAGACTATTTCCCCATTAACCCTAATAAGCCCCCCCTTTACATCCAAGCTTTCATAATTTTCTAAAATGCTTTGAATGCCCTTATTTTCGTTGATAAGCCCTAGATCATCGGTCTGGCTTTCTAAAAACCACTCTTTGGAGGCTTCTAAAACTTCCTTTTTGTTTTGAAGAGAAATTTTTTCATAAACAAAATTCGCGCAATTGGTTAAAAACTGGTTTAGGTGGTTTTTTTTCTTATGGTATTTTTTCCCTTTTAAAGCGATCAATTCTCCAATAGAATAAACGTAATCGCTCCTGTCTCGGTTGTAAGTGAAATCAAACACCCCTACAAAATTGTCTTTCAAATCGTCTTTTTGCTCTAAAGTCAGGGAGTGGAATCTTAAATTTTTTTCTAATTTCAAAAGCTCTTTTACGCATTCATGCGGCCTCTTACCGATAGGGTAGAAATAAAAGGGTTTTTGATTTTCATAAGTGGTTTGAATCACCAAACAATCCCTAATCACCGCCACTTGAATGAGCCTTGCGTGCTGCCATAAAAAGCAATTCGTAAAACTCACATCCGATAAAACGATTTTTTGAGTGCTTAAAAACCTTGAAAACAAGTCCTTATGCGCTAGGGTAATTTTTTCAAACATAACAACTCTCTTTTATTTTTTTAACTCTTTGAGGGCGTTTTCTTGAAATTTTCTAGAAATCTTAAAAACCTCTGCATAAAAACCCGTAAGAATTTCCTCATTCAAATGCTTGAAATCCCTTTGGCTGAGTCGTTTTAAAATTTCTCGCTCTCTTTTAGGGCAATAAATGGGGCTTTCTTGTTTGATAAGAGCGATTTTTAAAGCGATTTCTAAGCGTTTGTCTAAAAGATCGCTCAATTCATTATCCAACGCATCAATTTCAGCCCTTAAATTTTCTAAAAGACTATCCAAATTCTTTTGCATCTAATCAAACCCCTTTTAAGCCTTCTTCTTCTAGCCGCCACAAATCTTCTAAAGCCTCTCTTTTTCTTATCACTCTGATTTTATGATCTTCTAGGGCTAATTCTAAAAGTTTGGGGCGCGAATTGTATTGACTGGCCATGCTAGAGCCATAAGCCCCAACCTTCTCAATCGCTATTTTATCGCCTGGCTCTAATTCTGGCAAATGGACATCTTTTAAAAAAGTGTCGCTGCTCTCGCACACAGGCCCTACCACATCGCAAGGCGAGATCTCACGCCCCTTAGAGGGCGTTATAACCCTTATGGCATGCTTAGCATGATACAAACTGGGGCGCAAGAAATCATTCATGCCCGCATCCACAACCACAAAGCGCTTGTTTTGAGCCTTTTTTTCATACAAAACCTGCGCGATCAATTCCCCACTCTCAGCCACAATCGAGCGGCCCGGCTCACAAATAATCGTCAAGTCCAAGCCTTGAAGCGCGTTTAAAATCCCTTGCGCGTAATCATAAAGCTTGATAGTCTCTTCATTTTCATAACTCACGCCAATGCCTCCGCCCACATCAAAAAAACGCAAATCTATCCCTAGCGCGATCAAAGATTTAGCGATTTTAGCCACCTTTTGGCTCGCTTCTATAATCGGCTCTAAATCTAATAGCTGTGATCCGATATGAAAATGCACGCTAACAGGCTCTAAAAACGCGCTTTTTTTAGCCCAAAGAAACATTTCTAAAGCTTCTTTTTCTCCCACGCCAAACTTATTTTCTTTCAAACCGGTAGAAATATAGGGGTGCGTTTTAGCGTCAATGTTAGGGTTGATTCGAATGGAAATCCTAGCCTTTATCCCTAAAGACTGGGCGATTTTTTCAATCGTTGTTAATTCCATAAAACTTTCTACATTCAAAAATAAAATGTTGAGTTTTAGGGCTTGTTCTATTTCAAACGCGCTCTTACCCACCCCGCTAAACACGATCCTATAAGGCTTGATCCCGGCTTTTAAAGCCCTGTGTATCTCACCTATGGAAACGCAATCCGCCCCGCTCTCTAAATGCGCCAATAAAGAGAGGATACTCAAATTGGAATTCGCCTTTAAAGCGTAGCAGATCAAAGATTTACGCCCCTTAAACGCTTCTTTATAATTCAAAAAAGCCTGTTTGATTTTGTCAAAATCATAGAGGTAAAAAGGGGTTTTATAAGTTTGAAACAGCTCTTCATAATTAAACATAGAAAAACCTAACCATAAAATTTGAACGAAGCATTATAGCAAAAAAGCTAAAACGCCACTCGCATGCCCACATTCCCGGTTATATTAATGTCTTGGTATTGTAAGCCCATCTTAAGCCCCACCCCCGCATTCACATACATCAAACGCCACAAATGCATTTCGCCTCCTGTGATCACGCTCGCAAAAGTGTTAAAAATTTCCCCCTTGCGGTACAATAAAGTGTTTTCGCCCACAAAACGCACCGTATTGCCGCCTTTAGATTTGATCAAAAGATCCCTACCCAATCTCGCCATTACAAAATAATAGGAATTTTGACCAAAATATTTACGGCTCTCTAGCCCCATGTTGAGCGTTAGAACCGATTCGTTAGAGGGGTTTGAATGCATGAGAAATTGTTTGTAAGCGGCATCATTCATTTTGCCTTTCATCCCGCTCAAGCCTATAAAATGATAGCTCAAGCCCACTTGAGGTTTTAGCACCACGCTTTTTTGTTTGAACATGAAATCATAGCCGTAATTCCCATTCACGCTCGTTGTCCAGGTGTTGTAGTTGTAGCGTTGGTTCAACACAGAGAGCAAAGAATTAGAAGAATTGATATTGCTCGCATTGCCTCCATAAGTTTCATTCGCGCTCAAAGTGAATTCGTTTCTTTTTAAAAAAGCCCTAGCATACATCCCCACATCCACATTATTAGCCAAAGAACGCATGATATTCCCATTAAAGTCGCTATAGCCATAAGCCACATAACCCCCAAGGATCACATTTTTAACCAACCGATCATAGCCCGCATTCAAGCCATAAAGCGTGCCATTGCCCCCAGAAATAAAGCTCGCTCCCCCAATCCCTTGAACCCAAAGGTTATTTTGGTGTTTGCTAAGTTGAGAGTGTTTGACAAAAACCTCTCCAGGGTTAGGATCGCTAAAACGCTTGTTTTTAAGCTCTAACAAGCGCTCTGAAAAATCGGACTCTCCCTCTCTAGCCCTAAAATCAGAGAGTTTGGTTAAACGGCTGGTTTGTTGGGTGTAACTCGCCAATTCTAAAAGGCTGGTAGCGTTGTCTCTAAAATTAGGGTTAGAAATCAAGCTTGCAGTGTTTTGAAGATCTTTTGTTGCGTCTAAGATTTCATTCAAAGAGTGGTTTTCTAAATAAATTGGTGCAAAAAGCGGGTTTTCTTTCGTTTCCATCATCAATGTTGAAAGCCACTTGATAGCGTTATTCCCCCCTATCGCTTCAATTTGATTCAATGCGCTTTGCCCTTGAATGCCCACAATGTAATCTTGTAAAGTAGGGGGGGTAAAGTCCATGATCTTGTTGCCGTAAGACATTTTAATCTGGTTGTAAAGAACAGAAAGGCTTAAAATATGGTTTTGATGGGCATTGTTTGAGTTAGGCAACGCTACGCTTAACAATAACCCCTTATCTTGTAATAAAACCCGTTGGCCCAAATAAGTCAATACGCCGTTTTTTTCTTCTATGTGGTTTCCGTTGATGTTGATTAAGGTATAGAGCTTCAAATACGATTGCAAGCTGTTAGGGTTGATATTGTAATCAATGTAACGGCTGCTTTTTAATAAAGTGTAAGTCGTGTTATTGGCCATGCTGTTATTGACATTTATAAAAGGCGTTTGGGTGGTGTTGAGGTTAATGATCCTCTCTGCTTGAATGAGCGGATTTACAGGCGTTTGAGAATTTTCTAAATTAAAATGTATCGTTCCCAAATTATTCAACGCCCCCCCTACTTCTAACCCATAAACACCGGTGCTTAAAGAAGCGTTTGAAGCGATCACTAAATTTTGAAGCACCTCTATTTTTTGCGTGGCGTTGTTGTTAAACGCTCCTTGAATGTTTAAGTTATTCGTTACAAAGCTGGCGTTTTTTTCTAAAATCGCTTGGTTGGAAATCGTGAGGTTGTTGGCTTGGAATTGAGCGTTATTGTAAAGATACAAATTTTTAACATTTGCAGAGCCTTTAATCTTTGAAAAATCAACCACCCCATTAGCGTAAATATTGCCTGAAAAATTGAAATCATTCGCCGTAACCATCAAGCTCTCATCGTTATTGTTCAAGGCGATTTGTGCGTTGTTTGATGCATTATTAGAAGAAGCGCCATTCGCGCTTTGGGTGGTAAGTGTGCAAGGGTTTGCAATATTAGCTGTAGTTGGATCGCTTTGTTGCGCGCAACTAGCGTTGATAAACAGATCGCCTTGAGACACAGAAACATTGTTATTAGCGGCGTTAATCTTAAGGCCGTTGCTAGCATCAAGCGTGGTAATGTTGATGTTAGAAACTTGATTAGACAATAAATTGAGCGTTCCAGAATGGTTAGTGAAAGCGATATGATTGTTTCCGGCAAAAATGAGCGAATTTCCTGCGTTAAAAGAAAGCGTGCCTCCATTGGCGTTAGAGAAAGTGGAATTTTGCACAAAAATATTGCCTTGCGCGTTGAAACTAAAATCCCCTTTTTGCCACGCTTGACTCAAGCCATAAGGAGCGAAAATCCCCTTTTTACCAAGACTAGGGATCAAATCCCCCAAGCCTTGTTCATAAATAGGCCCTAAGCCTTTAGCCGCTAGGACTTTGTCTAAAACGCTTTTAATCTGCTGGTTTTGCAACAAGCTTTCTAAAGAATTGAGCGTGTCTTGGCCTAAAAATTCGCCAATCATTTGCTTGCCTAAAGCCACTACATCGTTTTTTAAAGCGTTGCTCGGTTTGACAATATCTTGCAACACCACGCTTATGACTTGCCCTATATCGTTAGCGGAAATAAAGCCGGTGATCTGATTGAACAACCCTTTTTTACTCAATAAATCATTGATGGACATGCTGCCTATAAGCTTTTCAGGGTTTTGCAAATCAATGCCCCCTAGTCCGGCTAATCCCCCCACTAGCCCGGTCCAAAAGCCTAATTTTTGTCTGATCAAATCCTTAATCGCTGTATTCAAACCGCTATCGTTCATGAGGTTATCAAAATTATTCTGCCCTAAAAGCTGGCTTAGGGTTTGATTTTTTTGTTCAGGCGTTAAATACCCCCCAATCACGCTATCACTCCCTAGCATATTTACTATCAAATTCCCTAATCCCCCGGCTTTATTAATGGATTGCACCGCCACTTCGCCCAAAATATTAGCGAGCCCGGCTTGATTGAAAACCTTATTAATACCCTCTTGCCCTAGCATGCTAAAAATCCCATCGGTTTGCGAGCTTACGATATTCGCTTGGTTGAGAATGAGCGAAGTTTGGCTGTTAAAAGTTACGCTAGCGCTCCCCCCAGTCCCCCATGCGTTCCCACTCCCTAAAGTGCCGGTAAGATAAATTTCTTTAGCGTTAAAAGTCGTGTCAATATAGCCCAAATCAGCCGAGCTAGACTCCAAAAGCTGCCCCAAATAAGTGCCTCTGAATTTTTGGCACACAATATCAGTGTAATCGCAAGGTGTTTGATAGCCCAAGCCCCCAAAAACCACCGCGCTATTAGTGTCTGTTTGCCCTATTTTAGTCGCTCCTATAATCAAAGCGCCGTTATTGAAATTTTGCACGACCGAATTGTTTGCGTTATCAATCAACTCGTTAATGTTTTTCCAATCATCAGGCGTGATGAGTTTGGTAAGCTGGTTTAGCGCATCGCCTTTTAAACCGCTCAAACTTGAAAGCGAAAAATCATTCCCTAATATCTTTTTGATTTCAGGGTAGAGTTTGAGCGCCATTTGCCCTAACGCTTTGATATTATTGAAATTATAGCCCTTGTTATAGATGTGTAACGCGCTAATAGGGTTGCCTTGCGCGTTATAGGTTTGCGAAATGACAGAAGACTCAGAGCTTAAATTATTGTTTTTTGTGGTGTTATTACTGCCGTTAGCTTGATAGGATTGGTTGGGGTTGTAATAGCCTTTCACGCTGCTAGTGAGGTAAAACACGCCTTGTGCGTCATCGCTATAAGAATACACGCCGTTAGCGTTGTTATAAACTTTTTGGTAGTTAAAGATTTCAGAGCCAATGTTATAGAGCGTGTTTTTAATGCCCGGGATTTGAGAGAGCGTAACGCTCAGTTGGTTATTTTTAAAGCTCTCGGTGATTTTTAGGGCGTTATTAAGGGGGTTAGTGAAACTATAAGTTTGGTTTTTAGCGTCATAAATCCCGTCATTGATGCGCATGCCAAAGAAGCTGATACGCTCATACCAATTACTATTCATGTCCGCTTGAATGATGTTATACACACGATTTTTATTGTCGTTTAGATCGCTTAG
Source organism: Helicobacter pylori (assembly GCA_008033015.1). Classification (GTDB taxonomy): domain Bacteria; phylum Campylobacterota; class Campylobacteria; order Campylobacterales; family Helicobacteraceae; genus Helicobacter; species Helicobacter pylori_DH. Next base: position 1,630,029 of record CP032042.1, on the reverse strand, counting down.
TAAATCAATGTTAGCGATATTCAAACTCCCTTGATCGCTAAAAACAAGTTGGCTGTTTTTTAAATTCAGCACGCTGCTGTTGTTAGGGTTTAAGAGGTTGCCTCCCAAACTCAAGGGCGCTTTAATATTAAGGGCTTGATGGAAAGTGATGGGGCTTTGAGAAAAAGCGTTATCATAGAAATTAAACGCCGTGTTAGAAGTAATAGCGCTAGAGCCTTGAAAATCTAAAGAAGAATTATTGCTTAAATTAAACTGCCCTCCTAAAGAGCTCGCTCCCTTAAACACGATAGAAGAATGATTCAAACTCGTAGTAATATTCGCTGAATTGAAATTGACCGCTCCATTAAAATTAAGGCGAGAGCCATTACTCGCAATCAGGCTCGCATAATCGTTGATCGTGGCGTTGTTGGAAACATTGATCGTGCTTTGGTTGAGATTGAGCGAGCTGGTGTCGTTCACATTCAAATCGCCTTGAAGCTCTAAGGTTGAATGGTTGCTCGCATTGATAGAGGCGTTTTGAGAAAGATTGATCGCATTGGCTTTAATACTGCTTGTCCCCACTGAAACGCTTAAATTGGAATTGTCAAACAACACGCTTTTAGCTTGCATTTGATACAAACCAGAGCTTAAATTCGTGCTGTTAGTGAAACTGATCGTATTGGCGGCATTGAATTTAAAAACAGACTGCGTTTGCCCCACATAGCCTCTAAAAGAGCTGTTAGAAAAATCCAGATTCAAAGCGTTGAAACTAAAATTAGGGTTGCCTTTATTTTGTGCGGTATCGTCTATAAAATAGGAGTTTTGAGCCTGAATGTTCGCGCTGTTAGAAACAAAATTCATAGACGAGCTTTGCGTGCCAGCGGTGCGGTTATACAGAGTCGCGTTCGTTAAAAGGATGCCTTGAAGCCCGTTAAAATTAAGGCTCGCGCCCCCACCGCTAGAAATGCGATTCCCGCTTTCAATGCTGCCGGTGATGTAAATCTTTTGCGCTTCATAATGCCCTGTGATAAAGCCTATGCATTGCAAATTCCAGCAATGCCCGCTCGCATCATTACTCCCTGCTCCCTTATTGTCCCCAAAGCGAATGATGGTATTAGATTGCGACGCATCGCTTAAGCTCGTCCATATATTTTTAGCCCCAAAAACGATCGCGCTGTTTTGCCCGGTAAATGTTTGAGAAAATTCCGCTTTAGTGAATAAAGTTTTCCCGCTCGCATAAAAGTCAATGCTGTTGTCGTAATAGTAAATGGTGTTGTTTGCATTCCCTAAATTATTGTTATAGCTATTAGGCATGTAGGTCATAAAACCGAGAGCGTTTTGATAATATAAATGATCCGATTTTTCCATATCCATATAATCAAACACCATGCCAACACCCAAACGCCGGATAGAAATGCTGTTGGGTGAAAAAATCTCTTGGAAATTGTAGGTTTGGTTATTGAAAGAATACACCACGTCATAAACGCCATTACCCGCACTAGAGACGAGCTTTTCACTGCTTGCCCCATGCCCTTGGTAGTTGATGAGCTGCCATAGATTTTTACTGAAAGCGTTGTTGTAATCAATCTCTTTAGAAGAGCTTACAAGGGTGATAGGGTTGCCATTAGTGATGGCTTCATCAATATTAATCACCGAATGAGCGTTAAAAGTAATCGTTCCATCGCCAAAAGACAAAGGGGCGTTCAGGTTTTTTAAAGTGATGTTATTGAGGATAACTTGCCCTTTCACACTCGTGTTCGTAGGGCTGTTAAATACCACGTTATCAAAAGTTGCATTCCCTGAGATATTCACAGAGCCGGTATTATTAAAATTAGCGTTATTTTGAGAGCCATTAGTAGAGTTTCCAAAAACAGCGTTCCCGGCGATTTGCAAATTTGAATTAGCGTTAGTGAAATCCCCCACAAACGAAGTGGTCGCGCTAGAATTATTGAAATTAAAAGAAGCGCTATTGTTAAAGTTAGCGTTATTGAACGAAGCGTTTTTTGCACTAATCTCAAACGAACCGCTATTGAACTGGTTGTTATTTGAAAAATTCAAGCTATCGCCGCTGAATTGGTAACTCCCTCCATTAAAGTTGGTGTTTTCAAAAACCGCTTGCCCTGCATTGAAAATGAATTTCCCATCTTTAGCTTCGTTAGTGAAAGTTGTGCCATACACCAAAAGTTTGCCGTTAGAATTTAAACCATTCAAATTCTGCGAATTGTCCATGTTTTGCGTGGAAAAAGTCATAGAGCTTGAATAAATCCCGGCATTATGCTGCGTGATGGTAGCGTTAGCGATATTGATACTATCTACCCCATTAAAGATTAGATTGGCTGCCCCACCCGTGCCTATACGATTGCCAGAACGCAGATTCGCTGTGATATAGACATGATAAGCGCTATAAGTGCCGTTAGTCGTGCCTGTGCATTGGTAATAGGGCCAAGGCCCGCAATGCCCATTAAGAGCGCTCCCTGAAGTGTCCCCAAAAGACACCGTGTCGCTAGAAGAAACGCTATTTCCAGTCCATGTTGAGTTATACCCAATCACCAGATTACTACCACTAGCACTAAAGGTTTGTTTAAACGAGTTAGTGTAACTCCCCCATATTTGAACGCTCGGCAAGTAATAAGTCCCGCTCTCTGTAAAATTTTGGGATTTGGGGATGTAATATTTATGATCATACCAAGGCATGTCAGCATTGATATAATTTGAAGCGGATAAGTCAAATTTGGAGCCGCTAATAACAGGGGGTGGCGTGTAAGTCCCGCTCTCTAAAGCTTGGATGATAATGGAATTAGGGCCAAAAGTTTCTTGCAGTTTGTAAATAGTATCCCCTATTTTGTAGCCCACTTGATAGACTTGCGTAGAGTTTGTAGAGGATTTAGAGGGCGAAGAGTCAGTGGGTTTAGAGGTTGTAGCGTTTTCATTCAAAAGCTGTCCGGTAACCCCATTGTAAGTGATCATCTCCCACAAACCTTGAGCGAAACTTTGCGGCTTTGAAGGGCTTTCAGTTGTTTTTAAGGCGTTTGTTAGGCTATTGAGCGCATGGTTTAAAAGATTATTATAAGTGATCCCACCGCTAGAATTTAAAATCGTTACGCTATTTTTATCCCCTAAATTGGTGAGGTTGAAAGTCGTCCCTTGAGTGAGAGTGATTTCAGAACTCCCAAAATCAAGGGTTGAGCCATTTTTCAAATCATTCTTACCGCTTAAAGTAACGCCACCGGTAATAGTCATGTTGTTTGTATCAACAGAAGTGTTGAATGTCGTGTTGTTAAAACTCGCGCCCTCATTAATGGTGATTTTACCGGTATTGTTGAAAGTAGCATTATTAAAAGAGGCGTTTTGGATCGTTAGTTGGTGGTTTGAATTGTTAAAGGCTTGCTGGAAATTCACAAAGCCCTTAAGAGTGGTAGCATTACCACTAAAAGAGCTGTTTTGAATTTGGGGGTGCTGAGCGCTGTTAGCTGGATTAATTTGGTTACTAAAAGTAAAATTCCCTCCATTAAAGGAGCTGTTTTGGAAAGTGGCTTGATTGTCAAAAGTATAAGTAGCGTTACCAAAAGTTGCGCCATTAAAGGAACTTGCACCTTTAAAATTAAAACTACCGCTATTAAAGGCGGTGTTATTGGTAGCGCTAAACTCTTTATTGAAAGTGAATGCCCCCCCATTCCATTTCGCCCCGCTAAAAGTGGCGTTCTCTTCAAAGGTGAAACTGCCGCTTGCATTGCTAAAAGTCGTGTTAGTAGCGTTAGTCGTCCCTTTAAAAGAATAGCTAGGCCCTGAAGTGGAGCAATTAGCCCCTACGCCCACACGAGCTAAAGAACTGCAAGTATCCCCACTTAAAGAAACCGAACCGATGGTAATGGCGCTGTTAGCATTGCCTATATTCACTTGCGAAGTTTTATACGCGTTGATATTGGAATTGATATTGACCTTATTAGCGTTCAAGTTTAAAGTGGCTGTGCCGGTGTGCGTGCCAGCTCCCGATCCCACACGATTGCCCACTTCTAAAGTGCCGTTTAAATTGATTGTGCCAACCGTAAATGTTACATCATCTTTACCTTGATTATAACCTTGATACGAAGTGAAACTATTAGAACCGCTTAAATCTAAAACAACGCTATTGCCTAGATTGATCGTGAGATTGCCCCCAACATAATTGGTAAAACCGCTTAAACTATAAGTCCCCGTTTCATTCCCACTACCCACCGAAATAGCTTGATAGTTTTGAGAAGACAGATAGTTAGCGGCGTTTCCAGCATCATAGCCTTTATGATTTGCCCCCCATACATTTTTTAAACACCCTGCAAATTCCCACCATGCGCAATACTGACTGCCCTTAACCCAATGCACATACTCACCCCCCACTTTCGGGTTTAACAAATCCCACAAATTATTATTCGCATACACCCCACTAGCAAACCCACTGATGAGTAAAGGCATAAGCCATAAAGGACGCTTTAAGATTGTTTTTTGATGCGATCGTTTTATACTTTTTGGTTTCTTTTTAAACTTTTTCATTAAATGCTACTTTCTCATTTCCTAGATAGTAACCAAAAACTCCATCATTTGATTAAATCAAAGGGACTAAAGCACATTTTTTCCAAACAAACGCCAAAAAAACAAAGCGCACACCAGCACAAACAATTCCTTAAACAGCCATTCGCTTTGAGCGTGCGAGCGGGCAAATTCAGCGCTTTGAAGCGCGGCTTCGCCTATTTTTTGAGCGTTTAAAATATAAGGCGTGTAATAAAAAACAAAGAGCAAACACAACGCCCCTATCGCCACGCCAAGGATCAAATACACTAACGATCTTTTATAATAAATAAACGAAATGATTTCATAAAGTAACACCACAAAACCGATCGCGCCTAAAAGATAATTGAAACGCACAAAGATTTGCGCCATGAGTTTCCCGCTCTCAAAGGGAGTTAGATTCAATTCGGGTAAAATGCTTGAAGCTTTGAAAACAATGGGTGCAACTATCGCTCCTAGAATGATCAAAGAGCCGCCCAAAATGCCTAAAAGAAGCAAATACACCCCTAAACCAAATTTTTTCATCTTCCACCTTTTTTAAGATTTTTGCAACAAATGGTTACAATCCTTAAACTGCCACACTTGAACTAAGGGCATAAAAAATTCCAAGAGGGCTTGAACGTCTGTGATTTTATCTTTTAAACCGATAAACACTTCAATCTTCACGCCTTTTTCTAATAAAAGTCTAATTATAGAATCACTATACTTGTAATCCAATAAAAATTCCAATTCTTCTAAAGAACCCTCTTTTTTAAAACGCTCCAATTGGGCGCTCAAGCCCACTTCTTGATAAAAGTTATCCATGTAGCTTTGCGGATCTTTTTGAAACGAAGAAAGTTGCAAGCGTTTGAATGCCAAACTCTTATGCGCTAGCATGCAAGGCGAAAACAATAACAAGGAATTGATGCGCCGCTGTTGTGAGATTTCATTATAAGCGTATTCTATCGCCTTAATCGCCCCCATAGAAAAGCCTGACACATCATAAGCCCCTTTTAAAAGCCACTCTTCAAACAAAACGCTTTCATTAATGAACCCAAAACCACTAAAAAAACGCATTTTCATCCGTTCAACAAATCATACAAATTAGAATGTTCTAAATATTCTTGCTCTAATAGTAGAGCGCTTAATCGATTGCAAGCTGCAATTTGCGGCTTTAAAAACTCCAGTTGCTCTTCATAAAGAACGCTTAAAGACTCTTTTGTAGGGGTTAAAAGAAGCTCGCTAGCCATAAATTCATTCAAAAATTTCGCTTTTTGCAAGTCCTGTTTAGACAGACTATAACGCTCTTTATAGAGCAACTCTAAAATAATCGTCCCACTCAAATACACTTTAATGTAATTTTTAATCTCGCTCTCGCTATGGATTTTATTTTCATTAAAAGCAATAAATTCCCCCAATAAAGGCGCTTTATCAAATTCAATTTCTAGCCAATACGCGCTCAAGGCCTTCGCACTTTGATACAAAGCGACTAATTCTTTTTGGTTTTCATCTAAGGTTTGGGGCTTTTTCTTGCCGTAAGCGATCTTGTCTTTCACTTCTAAAATGTCGCTCTCAGTGATTTCGTTTCGTTCGTGTTTGAGAGCGTTTAGAGCGCTTTCATTGATTAAAGTCGCTAACATCGCCCCGCTAAAACCCACGCAAATTTTAGCGATCTTAAGATAATTGAGTGCATGCTTTTTATTTTCTAAAAGCTTTTCTAAAATGCTCTGCCTTTCTAGTAAATCCGGTAAAGAAATGAAAATACGCCGATCAAATCGTTTGCTCCTTAATAGCGCTTCATCCATCACTTCCATTTGGTTAGTCGCTCCTATCACCACCACCTCATCATTTTGTAAAAACCCATCCATTTCGGTTAAAAGTTGATTGAGCGTGGCCTCTCTTTCATCGCTCCTATGCCCTCCCCTAGCCTTACCCAAAGCGTCAATTTCATCAATAAAAATAATAGAGGGGGCATGCCTTTTAGCATGCATGAAAAGTTCATGCACTTTTTTAGCCCCAGCCCCCACATAAATTTGAGAAAACGCGCTCCCGCTTTCATAAAAAAACGGCACTCTGGCTTCACTCGCTAAGGCTTTAGCGATCATGGTTTTCCCCACTCCAGGAGGCCCGATTAAAAGCACGCCCTTAGGGAGAAAAATCCCTAAATCCTGGTATTTTTTAGGGTTTTTTAAATAGTCTATCACTTCTAATAATTCTTCTTTAACTTCATCCACCCCTGCAATATCTTCAAAACGCACCCCTAGCGCATCGTATCGCTGGAATGTATTTTCTAATTCGTTTTTAGATGCGCTTTCTAAACTCATTTTAGTATCCAATCGTTTAGGCAAACGCCAAAAGATCCCAAAAAGCATGCTAGAAATGAAAAAAAGCAACGCTAAAAAGATTTTAGAAACCTTGCTTAAATTTTCTCGTCTTTCTATGGGTATGCTTTCTGGGATTTTATAGGCTCTTAAAAAGGCTTCTTTGTTGGTTTTATAAAGACCCTTGTTAGCATAAAAATAATTTTCATCTTCAATTAGAGTTTGCTTAGGGTGGGATTGGATCACATAAAAAAAGTCCTTACCCGATATGAGCCTAGAAACATCGCTTAAAATTAAAAAAAGAAGCAAGCAAAAAGTAAAGATCAAAAACCCTAACGCCAAAACAAGCGAGCGGTTTTTAATGCGTTTGAAGGGAGCGGTGAGGTTTTCTAAATTTTTAGAAAACGGCATGATTTTCCCTCTCCTTAATTTCATACTCTTTGATTTCTAAAAAACTAGCCCTTAAAGGCTTATCGCTTTTGATTTTAATGGGGTTGAAGAATTGATCTAAGGCTTTAAATTCGCCGTCTTTTTGCGCTTCCACTAAGGCTTTTAAGGGCGTGTTGAGTTTGAGCTGCAATTGCCTGAACGCCTTATTTTTATGAAAAATTAAATCTTTAATCGCATTCAAACGCTTTTTGGAATCTTCCAAACTCACGCTATCAGTCATCAAGCTAGAGAGGGTGTCTTTTCGTTTGCTGTAAATAAAAGGGTGGATGTGCGTTAAAGGCAAGCCCTCTAAATTTTTAAACGCTTTTTCAAAAACGCTTCCGCTCTCGCCCGGATGCCCTACAATAAAATCCGTGCCAATAGCAAAATTCTTAGAAGCGATTACCTCTAATAATTCCCTATCGCTTTTTACGCGGTTTCTTCTATTCATCCTCTCTAGCATGAGATCATGGCTGTGCTGTAAAGCGATATGCAAATGTTTTTCTAAAAAATCCTCTTCTAAAAGCTCTAAAAATTCATCGTTGATTTGATTAGGTTCTAAGCTCCCAATCCTTATGCGTTTTAATCCAGCAATCTGGCTTAATTTTTTAATCAATCGTGCGATATTGCTTCCTCTATCTTTCCCATAGCTCCCCACATTGGTGCCGGTTAAAACCACTTCTTGAACCCCTTTAGAGCATAAAAGACCCACTTGCTCTAAAATTTTCCTCTCTTCAAAACTCCTAGCCCTCCCTCTCACGCTTGGGATAATGCAATAATTGCAATCAAAATCACAGCCTTCTTGGATCTTAATAAACGCCCTAGTTTTTCCCACAAACTCGCTCACCATCGTGGTGTCTAAGTGCTTGTTTTCTAAATTATCATCTATAAAAAAACGCTTTTTTTCTTGTAAAAGCGCATTAATCTTTTCTTTATTGTCATGCCCAAAAACGCCCTTTAAAAGCCCTTTTTCAAAAAGCTCTTTGCCTTGGGTTTTCACCCCACAGCCGGTAAATAACACTTCCTTATTTAATCGCGCCATTTTTTTAGCGTAACTCCTTACTGCGCTATCGGCCCCATTAGTCACGGTGCAAGAATTGATCACAATAATGTCGGCTTCTTGTTCTTCTAAGGTCGCGCTAAAATCCTTCAAATTCTCGCCCATCACTTGCGTGTCAAAAAGATTCGTCCTACACCCAAAAGTTTTGAAATAGACTTTTTTCATTTTTGTTCCCTTTTATTCCCAAAACCATCGCCTAGAGCATCAGCATCCACTTTAAGCAGCTTGCTGGTCGTATAAGCGATATGGATATTTTCTTCTTTCAAAAAAGCTTCAACGATTTCAGCCACAATCTTGCTCCTTAAAGACATGGTCGCATACGAATTAGTTTGATACCACACCGAAATTTTTATCCCGTTATTTTCAGGCATCAAAAAGCATCGAGGCTTGACGCTCAAACTCCTTAAAGAATACCGGTCGCGCATTTTATTGAGCTGTTTATAGGTAATATCCGTGTATTCTTTAGACAATTCTGTAGCGATGTTGAGTGCAATTTTAGAAGCTTTTTTAAAATCAGAATCAAATGTAACGCAAAAATCCACGCCATCCCAAACCGTTTTCATCCCAAAATGGCTGTAATTAGCGAACATGGTGGTGAAAATATAATTATTAGGCACAAAGATAATTCGGCCCGCTCTCCTGTTGTTCGTGTAAGTGGTAAAGGTTACATCTTCTAAAATCGTAATGTGCAACATAGAAATATCCAACACATCGCCAATAAAAATATCCGTCCCCTTAGCGATACGCACCCTATCGCCCACATGCACGCTCCCCCCAATCAAAATGATAAACCACCCGAGCAAGCTCATGAACAAATCTTTCATCGCAATCGCTAAACCCGCGCTCGCAAAGCCTAAAACCGTTACCAAGTAAGTAACATTTTCCAAATAAGAAAAAAGAAAAATTAAAACGATCACGCTCACATTCACGAAGTTAATGGCTTTATTCACGGTATAGACGCGCTCATTATTTTCAATGTATTTACTGGAAATGATTTTTAAAATCCACGCAAACACCACGCTCAAAAGGGCCGCTAAAAACACATAAACCAATTTAAAAAGCTGGTTTTTAACTTGAGATTTGACAATGCTTATAGCCTCATCGCTGTCTTTTTGGAAAATCCCGATCGTGGTTTTTAAAATGTTTTGAGCCCCTTGCAATTCTAAGCGTTTGGCTTGAGTTTGATAAATTTCATCGCTCAATTTCGCGCTTTTATCCAAAGCGTGCCACTGATTTAAAAGCTGGTGTTTTTGATCCAAAAGCCTTAAAACTTCTTCTAAAGCGGTCTGGTTTCTTTTAAGATTTTCATGCTTTAAATGCATGCTTTTAATGAAAGAAATGCCATCAATGATCGCAATAGGGTTAGCGATATTAGGGATATTGGGGATATTGGGGCGCTCTATCAAGTCCTTAAAAGGATTGACCCCATAGCTTTCAAACATTTTTTGCTGGGACTCTAAAGCCTTTAAGGTATGCTCTAAGGTGCTAATCTTTAATAAATCCTTGCTTTTTTTATTTTTTAAGCGCCTTAATTCCTGCCTCACGCTCTCTTTTTCGGTATAAATCTGGTTGTAGATCTTGTAGTTTTCAAATTTTTTCAACCACATGTTATCGTCTTTGGCGAGTTTTTTATCCACCAAAGCCATTTGTTTTTGTATAGATGATAATTCTTGGCTCTTATCTTCTGCTTGCAAAAACAAAAAACAAAAGAATAATAATACCCTTAATGCCATTTTTCTAACACCTTTAAAATCGTTTCTTTAGGGATATGAGAGGCAACCTCAAACGCTCCAACGCCTTTAGGCAGAATGAATTTGATTGTCTTATCCTCGCTTTTTTTGTCTAAAAACAAGCGTTCGTAAAATTTTTGAAGATCAATGATTTTGTAATGGAATATCAAACCAAATTTTTTCAATAAATTTTCTATGCGTTCGTATTCTTTTAAAGTGAGCATGCCTAAAGAAAGGGCTAACTCATTAGCCATGCGCATGCCAATAGCGATCGCTTCGCCATGCAAAAATCGCTCGTAATTGGTCTCGTTTTCTATCGCATGCCCAAAGGTATGCCCATAGTTCAACCCAGCCCTGATGTTTCGCTCTTTTTCATCTTGAACAACGACTTGAGCTTTGATATTGACGCTTTGAAAGATTACTTCTTCTAAACAATCTTTTAAATCCTTTGTTTCCAATGTTTCTACCAAGTTTTTATCAAAACACACCGCCATTTTAATGATTTCAGCAACCCCTGCTTGAAATTCCCTTTTTTCAAGGGTTTTTAAAAAAGCCAGATCCATATAAACCGCTTTAGGCTGGTGGAACGATCCGATCAAGTTCTTGCCATAAGGCGTGTTGATCCCTGTTTTCCCCCCCACGCTCGCATCCACTTGAGCGAGTAAAGTCGTAGGGATATTAATAAAATCAATCCCCCTAAAATAAATACTGCTCGCAAACCCCACCATATCGCTTATCACTCCCCCACCAAGGGCTATCATTAAAGAATGGCGGTTTAATTGCATTTCAAAGGCGTTGTTTAAAATCCGCTCTAATGAATGGAAATTTTTGTATTTTTCCCCAGACTCTATCACGCACACTCTGACTTCTAAGGCTTTCAAGCGCTCTAATAAATACGATAAATGCAACCCAGATACGATGCTATCGCTAACAATGAGCGCTTTTTGTTTCAATTTTATTTCAGGCAGTTCCCCCAAAAACACTTTATAGCTTTTTTCTTTTAAAGGGATTACAATTTCTTGCATTCTTTCACTCCGCTACAGGGATAAAAATTTGAGGGTTATCATCGTTTAAAAACGCTAATTTTTCCACTTTAGTGGATAAAAACCACAAATAGCGCGTTTGCGTGATACACTCTTCAAAAGGCATGAAATGCAAAATGGGATTTCTTAAAGAATTGAGATACATGATAGGATTTTTAATATCGGTTTGAAAAATCTCAATCTTGCGGTTAAAGGTGTTGGCTAAATTTTCATAATGATTGACAATCTCGTTTTTATAGCGCTTGTTAGGGTCAAAATCATAGAGTAACAAGCCCAAATCCATTTGCATAGACACATCAAAAATCACTGAAGACATGTCCTCATTAATATCCAAGCTTTCATTCAAAACCACCACGCTTTGAGAGGTTTTAGACAAGCCGGAAGTGTTGGTTTTATAAACTGGGGTGGCTGTTTTATACAAGGCTTTTCGGTGTTTTTTAGATAAAAAAAGCTCTCTGCCTACCACGATTAGGCCCATTTTTTTCTGGTGGTCTTCATGAAGTTTTTGGATAAAACTTTTCCCATAAAAATCAAAATTCACTTCAATGCTTTCGGTTTCTAGTGCTAAAAATTTATGGTAAAACTTAGGGCTAGTGGGGTGTAAAACCTGAATGTAGAGCTTGTAGCTCTTTAAACGTTTGTGCAAAAACAAGGCTTGATACACATCGCGCATCATCGCTTTTCTGTTCTGCAAACGCATATCAATGTATAAATAAATGCTCTTACCAAAGGGGGCTGGGAACTGCCCGACATTGCTTTTGACTTGATGATACACCGCATTCAAAATTTCAGGATTGCCCGCCACTAAAAGAATGTCTCGCGGCTGGATAACCAAAGATTTAGTGGAGAGCAACAAAACATCGTTGCGATAAAGCCCTACAATCCTGTATTCTTTTTGCCTGATAGAGCCAATGTGTCTGTAAGCAAAAATGCTCCCAAAAGGCACATCAATCTCCATGATCTCGCCCTTGCCTAACCCAAACTCTCTAGGAGTGCTAGGGATATTGGGCAAACGAGAAATGAATTTATTGGCTAAAACTTCAAATTCATCAATCAAAATAAGCTTTTCATCTTTATTTTCTTCATTATTTTCTAAAGTCTTTTCACCATCTCTTTTCACGCTCAAAACCACGCGCATGCGTTTGAAATGGGTTTGAATGATTTTATGAATGATGCGCTGTTCTTTAAAATCTTGTATGATTAAAAACGCATCGCTCACCTCATCGTTTAACACCTGCAAAAGCCTGAAACTAGAAGTCGCATCAAAACAATAAAAAGCGAAAGTGCTCGGGTAGTTTTTAGGGATAAGGCTCTCATCTTTGACAACCACTATATAAAAATTATGATTAGAATAATGCCTTAGCACCAAGTCTAAAAAATTTTTTGCTACAATGCCATCTAAAATAAGGGCGATTTTTTTCAATTCCAAACTTCCTAAAAAATGATTACGCCATTATATCCAAGATTAAGGCTTAAACGATGGATTTTCAACTCCAAGCGACTGACAAACACGCGCGAGCTGGCGTTTTAAATTTAGCCCATTCTCAAGTGGCAACGCCTGTTTTTATGCCCGTAGGCACGCAAGGCTGCATCAAATCTTTAGACGCTATGGATATGCAAGAAATTTTAGGCGCTAAACTCATTCTAGCCAACACCTATCACATGTATTTAAGGCCGGGTGAGAAAGTGGTTGGACAATTAGGAGGCTTGCATCGTTTCGCTCAATTTCAGGGGAGTTTTTTAACCGATAGCGGAGGGTTTCAAGCCTTTAGTTTGAGCGATAATGTTAAATTGCAAGAAGACGGGATTGTTTTTAAATCCCATATTGATGGGAGCAAGCATTTATTCACGCCCGCTAAAGTTTTAGACATTCAATATTCTTTGAATAGCGATATTATGATGGTTTTAGACGATTTAGTGGGCTTGCCCGCTCCCTTAAAACGCCTTGAAGAATCCATTAAAAGAAGCGCTAAATGGGCGAATCTTAGCCTAGAATACCACAAAGAAAAAAACCGCCCCAACAACAACCTTTTTGCCATTATCCAGGGCGGCACGCATTTGAAAATGCGCAGTCTTAGCGTGGGATTAACGCATGAGGGTTTTGATGGCTATGCTATAGGCGGTTTAGCGGTGGGGGAAAGCGTAGATGAAATGCTAGAAACGATCGCACACACCGCCCCCTTGCTCCCCAAAGACAAGCCTCGCTACTTAATGGGCGTAGGCACGCCTGAAAATATCCTAGACGCTATCAGTTTAGGGGTGGATATGTTTGATTGCGTGATGCCCACTAGAAACGCCAGAAACGCCACCCTTTTCACGCATTCTGGCAAAATTTCTATCAAAAACGCGCCCTATAAATTGGATAATACCCCTATTGAAGAAAATTGCGCCTGTTATGCTTGCAAACGCTACTCTAAAGCCTATTTGCACCATCTCTTTAGGACTAAGGAACTCACTTACGCTCGTTTAGCCAGCTTGCACAATTTGCATTTTTATTTAGAGCTAGTGAAGAACGCCAGAAACGCCATTTTAGAAAAGCGGTTTTTGAGTTTTAAAAAAGAATTTTTAGAAAAATACCACTCTTGTTCGCATTGAGTGGTAAAATTTAAAAATACTAAAAAGCATTTTTTTACAATCAATGACAAAGAGCTTGCGTGAGTAAGCGATAACTTTTTAAAAAAAAGCGGTCTTCTTGGGTTAGGGGGTTATTTAAGGGGGGTTGTAGGGGGAATTATTTCAAAATACCCCCTATCCCCTTAAGGAAGTGGGTTTTTACTATAAAAATTAAATTTAAAAACCCTATTTTTTAAAAAAATGTAAGGTTTTGAGTATCCATTCAAGGATAACAAAACCCTATCTTTGATAAATTTCAGGGTGGGTGCTTTTAAAACGCCTGTGGAACCAAAAATAACTTTCCGGGTGGTTTCTAATCACCTCTTCGCACAAACTCGCTTGGGCTTGCGTGCATTCTAAAATATCGTTTTGCGCGTTATCGGTGATTTGAGAGCGGATACTTTCGTAATAAGTCGCTGTATAATGCGAATAATCATCGTTAAAATCAATGAATACCGGCTGGATGTCTATATTGTAGCGGCGCGATAAAATAGAGGCGATCGTGGTGTGCGTAGCGTCTTTATTAAAGAATTTCACCACCACCCCATCTTTAGGCACGACATTTTGATCCACTAAAATCCCCACAAGGCCATTGCCTTGATTATACATTTTAATGAGTTCTTTCATCGCCCCTATTTTATTGACAAAACGCACCCCAAACGCCTCTCGCCTGCTCATGATCATGTGATTGATGGGAGCGAATTTAGTCAAACGCCCCAAACACCCCCTACCATAATCCTTATAATATTGCGCTAAAGTCGTGCCTACCGCTTCCCAATAGCCAAAATGCATGCATAAAGTGATCGCTTGGCCTTCCTTGTTTAAAGACTTCCACACATTCTCTTCATTGATGAGCGTGAAACGAGCGTCGTATTCATCTTTAGGGATAAAAATCACTCTAATGGTTTCTAAAATGATGAAAGCAAAATTTTCATACCCCTTTTTAATAATCCTTTTTTTCTCTTCTTCGCTTTTAGAATCCCCAAACACAAAATCCAAATTAGCTTTAGCGTCAAAATAACGGCGCCTATCAAAGGTTTTCATGAGCCACGCCACAGCTTTAATGCACCTTAAAAACCACGAATGGGGCATTTTAGCTAAAATAAACCCCAGAATATTCACTAAAGATTCCACGATAAAAACGCTCAAAATGCGTAGTTCTGTTTTAAAACCCTTGTCGTTTTGGTTCAATATTTTTTCGTGTATGAGTCGTTCTTTATAAGTCATTCTTTTTCCTTTAAAATGTTTAAAACGCATTCTTTAATTTTTTTAGGCTCTATATTTTGGATAGAAAAATCCTTTTTATGATAGCTGGCGTTTGAATTACCGGTGAGCGAAACATTGATCGGGCTTTCTAATTTAAAACGCTCCATGGGCGTGTTGCCATAAAGGGTGATGCTGGGTTTTTGCAACGCCCATGCTAAATGCGTGATACCCGTATCGCCCCCAATAATCACATCCATTTTAAAGAGCAACGCCTTAACCTCGTTTAAAGTGAGTTTAGGGAGCAATAACACATCGTGCTGGTGTTTTAAAGCGTGATAAAGCGTAATGGCCTTCTTTTCATCAGCATGCCATAACAAGCAAATTTGAAAATTTTCTAACATTAACGCCAGCTCTTTAAAACGCTCTGTGGGGTAAGTTTTATTGATTTTAGAAGTTTCTAAAACAAAAAGGATTTTTGGCTTATTCTCATTCAAATTTAACGCATTGATTTTTGGAGAATCTTGGTAAGAAAACACTTTAAATCTAGAGCTTAAGCCCTCTGAAATTTCTTTTTTAGGCAAGTTTAGGGCTTGAGAAAGGAGCGTGAAATTGCGCTTTAAAATAGGTTCATCATAAGCGATAGAGACTTTTTGCGAGTAAAAAAACGCGCTCAAACCCTCCCTAGCTGAAGCGTAATCAAAGCCGACTTTTTTAGGGGCTTTTAACATTTGAGTGATGAGAGCGGATTTGATCAAACCTTGCATGTCAATGATTATATCGTATTCATAAGCCCTTAAAGATTTAAAAAGTTTGAAAATCTTCAAAGGGTTAAAGGTTGTAAGCGCGCTTTTTAAAGCGATGGGGTGTAATTTATCAATATAGGGGGAATGCTCTAAAATCGCGCCAAATCTTTCATCCACGAACCATTCTATTTGGGCGTTAGGCAGACACTCTTTGATAGCCGCCAAAAACACCGCGCTCACGATAATATCCCCAAGCGCTGAAAGCCTGACAATCGCTATTTTCAAGCAAACTCTATCGTCAAAGGAATGGGCTTAACGAGTTTAGGGAGCATCTCTTTAGCCAAGTAAAGCGCATCATTAGAATGGATCACAAGCTTGTTTTTTTCTAGCGTGTATTTTAAATGGTGGCTGTCTGTCAGGCACAAATTTTCGGCTAAAGAAAGGATAAAACTCAGCCATTGTAAGGTTAAAAGGCTTGGCATCATCGTGCTCATGTGGGCGATAGCATTGTCTTTAGGGATTTTTTTATGGCTGAATTGCGCCAATAAGCAAATGATCGCCCTATCCTGGTGGCTAAAGCCATAACTCAAAGCGTTTAAAATGAAATACGCACTGTGCTTGTGGGCTAAATAGACGCTTAAAATCTTACCCATGCTCGCTAATTCCCCCGCAATCTTTAAATGGAAAAGGTATTTTTCATCTATTTTATGCAAAGGCGATAAAACTTCAAACAATTTCACGCATTCTTTTTTGACCTTTTGGCTGTGCTTTTCATGGGGCAAAAAGCGATCTTTTAAAGAGATGAGAGAAGGGTTGATATTGGGGGGGAATTTATGGTAATGGTGGCGCAATAAATCGCTCAAAAACACGCCTTCTCTCACCCCCACCCCACTAGTGATCATCAAGGAAGTTTTTAAATGCTCCAAAACGACTGATAAAATCAACGCCCCACTCCTAATGCTATCCAAACGCTCTTCATTCACCCCTAAAAGCCGCAATTTATCTTCTTTGAGCATGACGATTTTTTCAATGAACGCTAAATTTTTATGTGCATCTATTTCATAGCCATGCAAAGAATCAATAGGGTAATCAAAGCGTTTCATGAGTATCTTACTCAACGCCCTAATCGTCCCCCCCACCCCAAAGGCGTTTTTGTGCTTAAAGGGCAGTTTAGAAACCTCTTTTTGGATAAAGGCTTTAGCCAATTTGACATCTAAGTCCTTGTCTAAAAACATTTCTTTAATGCGAATCGTCCCAACATCAAGCGAGATGAGATCCTTAATCTTGCCTTTTTCAATCAACGCACACTCC
The DNA here is from genome assembly GCA_008033015.1 of Helicobacter pylori. Classification (GTDB taxonomy): domain Bacteria; phylum Campylobacterota; class Campylobacteria; order Campylobacterales; family Helicobacteraceae; genus Helicobacter; species Helicobacter pylori_DH. The sequence continues at coordinate 1,613,073 of CP032042.1, read as the reverse complement.
GTGCTACCCCCTCCAATATCTATCGTGATCCCTGAATTTTTATGCAACAAATTCGCACACGCAATCCCACCATAGAGTGCTTCTTTTTGCCCATCAATGATTTTGATTTGCAAACCGCAAGCCTTTTTCACTCTCGCTACAAACTCTAACCGATTAGGGGCATCGCGCACCGCTGAGGTCGCCACGCACAAGATTTTTTTGCTTTTGTATTTGAGAGCGATTTCTTTAAATTCGCTCAAGGCTTTAACGGCTCTTTGCATGGGGATTTCTTGTAAGATTCCATTAAACGCATAACAACCCTCTGAAATCCTAACCTTAGACTTAGTCTCAAAAAGCAAGTAAAACCCAAACTGGCTCGTCTTTTTAAAGATAGCCAAACGCACTGAATTAGAGCCTATATCAATCACGGTTGTGATTTTAGCCATTGCTAGCCTTTAATCTTGCTCTTTTAAGATTTCGTATTTGTATTTCAGTTCCTCTTTGCTCTCTGCATTGTTAGGATCCGGTAAAATCGCATCTACAGGGCATACGCTCACGCAACGCGGCTCATCATCATCATACCCATAACACTCCGTGCATCTGTCTGGATCAATATTATAAATAGGATCGCCCTCTTCAATCGCCTCACTAGGGCATTCTTCTCTGCAAGCATCGCATGCAATGCATCCATCATTCACCAATAATGACATGACTAACTCCTTTTAAAAAGTTTGAATACGATTTTTACTCTAAATTAGCTTAAAATTCAATCTAAAAAGACTATTTTTTTTTGATTATAAGAATGGGGGCTAATTTCTAGCACGCCTAAAACCCCTAAATCTTTTAAATGGGTGTAGTCTTGTTTGTGGGTTTCTACAAACACGCCTAAGCCCAAACGCCAAGCAAATTCTACCATACCCTTTAAATCTTCTTTCAAAAGCTCTTCATCTAAAATGACCCCATCAGAGCCTTGAACAAGCGATTCTAAAAGCTGGTAATGGCTGATGAAAAGATCCTGATGGACAATCAAAGAACTCGCATGGCGGCGCAATAACCCTAAAACTTCTAAATCAAACACGCTTGGCGCGCCTATTTCGTATAATCCTTTGAAATTGACAATGACGCAATCGGTGTGGGTGTTTTCTTTCAAAAGCGTTTCTAAAACCTCATCAGGGGTTACAAAAACACAATCTTTGGTTTGAGGAATGATTCTAGGCAAGTAAGGGTTATACGACAGGCTTTTACCCAGCATTTCATAAGAAAGCATGCCCTCTTTTAAGGCTAAGCTTTTTTGTAAATTTTCTAAAATCCCTATTTCTTGCATTCTTGAATGATCTTATTGTGCTCTTTCAATTCGGGTTCGGCTTGGATAGACTCTTTAGCGATGCTAGAAAAGATTTTTTTAGCCTCCAAGCAATTCCCCAATTTGTAATAACCCCATGCTAAAGAATCCAAATAAAGCACTGATCCAGAATCCAACGCTAAGGCTTTCCTCACAAAATCCATGCCCCTTTTAATATCCATGTCATAATCTATTAAGGAATACCCTAAAAAATTATAAAAGAAAGCGTCTTGCGCGTCTTCTTTATCTTTGGTTTTAGCGAGTATTTGTTGGCGCTCTTTGGTGGCTTGCTCTAATTTTTGAATGATAGGCAACATCTCTTGTTTGGTGAGTTTTTTATTTTTTGCACTCAAGCTTTCATAATGATAAATGGCCTCTAATCCTAAGAATTTAGGGTCTTTTTTTTCTTGATAGATCAGAGAAGCTTGTTTGGAAGCTTGATCAAATTTTTTTTGCGCGGTGTATAAGTCTAGCAACAAACGCCTATCAAAAGGGAATAATTCTGCGATTTTCTGGGCCTTATCAAACTCTTTTAACAAGATTAATACCCCTATGTAAAATTGGGCGTTTTGAACAATAGGGTTTTTTTCATACAAACGAGCGAAAGTCGTTTTAGCCAAATCAAGCTCGTTAAATTGCGTGAAAGTGTTGAGCGCTTTTTGGCACAATTGCTCTGAGCAACCATACCTGTCTATATGAGATTGCAACAAATCCAAGCCTTCTTTTTTGCGGTTTTGTAAAAAATAAATCGTAATGAGTTTTTCTAGGCTGTCTTCATCATGCACTTGGTTATAAAACTTATTCAACAACGGGAAAGCCTTATCCAAACGCTTTTGAGTCAAATACAAAGTCCCTAACACATTATCTGTGGCTATGGTCTTTTCTTCCTTACGGATTTTGTGTAATAGTTCAATCGCCTTATCAATCTGCCCCATTTGTGCATAGCCATCCACTAAAATCTTATTGATAGAAACATCGTTACGATTATTGGTGATTTTTTGATAGAGCATGGCTAAATGCATAGCGGTTTTAATGTCCCCTAAACTCGCCGCTGAAATGGCCGCTTCTTTAGCATACACCACTTTATTGGTTTGCTTATAGAGATTCATATAGCCTTTTTGAGCGGTGGCAAAATCCCCCCTATGGAAAGCGTCTGAACTCAACAAGATTTGATGATCTTCTGAAAGGGTTTCAGCCTTAAGGCAAGAAAACAGGCTAAAAAGCAATATATTTGCTAAAAATCTTTTCTTTGTTTGAATATTCATTATTTGATTTCCTTTTTTGTATCACTAAGGTGAATTTTAGCGCACTTTAGTCTCTTTGGTTTTTCGTATAATGCCCGGACAGCTTTGGCAAAAAGCCTTTTTTTGCTCTTTAGAGAAAGTTTTCACGCTCTCCCAAAAAGGAAAAGTTTGGCATTGCTTAGGGCGTACGCTATAAATCTGGCATTTTTTCGTCTCCAAATCCAAAAACACGCACGCCAAACCCAACTCTTTAGCGTCTTTTTCTAATAAAGAGAACTTATACCCCACCTTTTTAACGTATTTTTGACTGAATTCTTCTAATTCTAATTTTAAAAAAGCGCTAATTTGTTGCATTTCTTGGATATTCAAAAAAATATACCCGCTTTCCCCCACGCAACACTTTGCCCCACAACCCTCGCATGCCTTAGGATTAAAACTGAAATCAAAATCTTGCATTAAACTACCCCTAATCCTATTGGAGATCAATACTCACGCTAAATTGCACCAACAGCCCTTCATCATCTTTAGAAATTTTTAAGGGCAATTGGCTTTGAGCGCTCGGTAAATACTTGTTAAGCAAGGTGAAAAAAAGATAGGTCTTTTCTAATTCGCTCGCTCTGGCCATGATAAAAAATTGGGTTTTTTGAAGGGGGTTTTGAGAGAGCAAGGGTTTGATTTTATAAGCATCAAAACATTTTTTTAAGATCTTTTCTAAAATCCGCCTGGACTCTTCATCATTAAAAATCTTTAACAAGGATTCGCTGGTTTCTTTTTGATTGCGATAGTTCGCTAGGGCTGTTTCAAAATGCCTTTGCGCGTATTCTAAAACGCTTTTTTTACGATTTTCTTCTAAAAGGATTTTTTTTAATTCCAACATGCTAGGCCATAGAAAATACTCGGTATTGAGCCAACCCAATAAGGAAAAAACCCCTAAAAAAATAAGGTTTTTAATGATAAACCCTACATCGCCTGATTGCTCTCTGTCCAGGTGTGAAAAATGCAATGGTTTCATTTAATAGACTCCGGGTTTTTTATCAGTAAGGAATTAGAAAAGTTGGTGGAGACAAAATTAAACCACCCGTCGCTTAAAGGGAAAAATTCCGCCCTAGAATAATCAAACATGGGGTTTAGTTTGTTTTGAAACAAAAAATAAAAGGCTTCTTTAGAAGGGGTTTTACCACTAACCACCACGCTTTGCTGGTCTATTTCAATGCTATTAATAGTGATGGAATCCGGCACAATATTCAAAAGCCCTTGCAAAACATCTCGTATATCATCGTTGTAATTCAAACGCTTTTTGGCTTCTTTAATGAGTTTTAAGGTTTCATCAGTCTTAACCTGCAAGCGGCTGATTTCATGGCGGTAAAGCTTTTCTTGGATCGTCAAGCTAGACGCGTTGTCTTGAGTGCTTTTAATGGCGTTGTGCATAAACCACACTAACCCCCTATTACCACAAAAGATAAAAAAATGTAAAAAACCCAAATTTTAGAAAGCTTGCTGATAAGGTATTTCGCTCTTGGCTCAATATAGCTAAAACGCATGCTTTTCATTCTCCATGCGCGCTAAAATATTCAACCGCTCCACTAAAGAAAAATCAAGCCTATCCACTTCTATCATCAAAGTTTCTTGCAAATGCATTAACGCTTTGTGGTGGATTTGACAGCTGTCTAAAACAACCACTTTTTCTACAAAGTCTATCTCTCTAGAATGATAGACGCTGCACAATCCCTCTTGCAAAACACCTGCAATTAAGGGGATATTCGTCATGCCTTCAATCAAACTATAAGCGTCCTCTGTTATTTTTTCGCTATTATCCTTACTGCTGTCTAGGCCTATCGCTTCTTCAAGGCTGTCAATATCTTCTTGGATTTCACTCAAAAACAAATCCACAGCCTCATTATCCATTCCCATAAAATCTTCTTCTTTGCTCTCTATAAACTCTTCAGGTTGCTCTTCTAAAAACACGGATTTGGCTAAAAAAATCTCTTTTTTATCCGCAATCAAAAAATAAAATCTTGAACGCTCCAAAAGCAAATACAACAACGGCTTATTTTCTAAATGATCGCGCACAAAATCATAAATAAGGCTAAAAGGCGAAAACAAAAAATCCACATCCTGGATTTTAAAACGCTTGAAATCCTTTAAAAAATCCTTAGATTCCACATAAACGCAATACTTTTGATTGACTTCACAAGCATGATAATCTTGATTTTCTTGTTTGATTTGTTCAAACGCCTGCTTTTCGCATAAAACCTCTTTAGCTTTACTCATCGCACTGAAATAAGTGTAGGGGTATTTTTGGCTATAAGTTCTGGCGATTTTTAAGGCTTGAATAGGGACTTCACCATTTTTAGTCTCCACTTTAGTCTCAAAAGTTTTAAAAAATTTCTCTTTGATGCGGTGGTTTTTAACCCTTAAAACTTGAGTGGATAAAAGATTGTGATCCACATTAAAAGAGATATACACTTGAGAGCAAAACCTCTCTTTAAACGCTTTTTTTAACCCCTTAAGCACCCAAACCCCTTTGAGATTCTTCAAATCCAACAGAATCCATGCACGTCTTTAAATATTCTTTAGCCTTTGAAAGCTCCCATTCTTTAGGGATGATCACCGATTCTAGCATGTAATAATGCACTTCGCTAAAAGGCTTAGGGATTTCAAATTGATCCCAAGTGTTCAACCGCCATGCGTTTTTACAAACCACCCGACAAGCGCTAATCCCCACGCCTGATTTTTGAGCTAAAGCGATCACCCCATCCGCTATGCTGTGCCGTGGGCCTTTGGGGCCATCAGGAGTGATAGCGACATCGCAACCTTCTTTCAAACGCTTAAGCCCTTCTATCAAAACCTTAACCCCCCCTTTTTTGCTAGAGCCTCTAATGTTTTTAAAACCAAAGCTTTCAAACAAACCCGCTGCAATAGAGCCGTCAAAATGCTGGCTTGCGATCACATAAACAGAAGGTTTTTCAAGCCTTAAATACGCAAACCCGATCATGCCAAGCTCCCCATGCCAACAGCTTACAATAAAGGGTTTTTCTTTTAAATTTTGAGCTAAAAAATAGCGGTTTTTACAAGTTTTATGCAACAACCAAAGGACTCCAAACGCCAAGCGTGGGACAACCTTTAAAACGATATTTTTCCTGAAAAATTTTAAGCTCAATTCTCGCCTTTAAACCCGCTCTTCATTGGTTATTTTGATTAGTTGCCTTTAATGGCCGCTATCAAGCGCCCTTTGGAATGAGAAACAATCTCCACTTTTACAAGCTCGCCCGGATTTCTTTTTTCCTTACAAGTTACTTCAATGAATTTCCCCGTATCGCTGCGCCCTTCAAAACCCACGATTTGATTATCCATTTCACGCCTATTTTCCACCAACACCACATGCGTTTTACCCACTTCTAGCTTGGCTTTTTCCTCTAAAATTTCTTTGTGCCTGTTTTGCAATCTCTCTAACCTTGAAGATGAAACCTCTAATGGCACTCTTTCTTTCCAAGCTCCCGCTTCAGTGAAAGGGCGTGGGGAATAAATGAAACTATAGAGCGTGTCAAAGCGCACTTTTTCTAGCACCTCCATCGTGTCTTCAAAATCCTTATCGCTCTCATTAGGAAAGCCCACGATAATATCCGTGCTGATGCCCACTTCAGGCACTAAGGCTTTTAGTCTCTCCACCCTATTTAAAAACCATTCTTTGCTATAACCCCTTCGCATCATCTTTAACACCGCGCTAGATCCGCTCTGTAAGGGCATGTGGATACTCTTGCACACTTTAGGGTTTTTGGCAAAGCGTTCTAAAAATGCATCATTCATGTGCAAGGGGTGAGGCGAAGTGAATCGTATCCTCTCAATGCCTTGAATTTCGCTCAATTTATCCAACAAATCGCTAAAATCCACTTTCGCATGCTCGCTGCTAAAACGCACGCCGTAATTATTCACATTCTGCCCTAAAAGCATGAGCTCTTTAGTGCCGTTATTCGCCAATTTCTCAGCTTCTTTTAAAATCAAATCCATAGGGATAGAAATTTCTTTCCCCCTAGTGTGCGGGACGATGCAATAAGCGCATTTTTTATCGCAACCTATAGAGATGTTTAATAGCGATCGGATTTGAGCCTTTTTTTCAAAAAATTCAAACGCATACGCGCTTTCATCGTAATCAATCGCCACTTCAACCGCTTTTTCTTTATGGATCACCTGAGAGATTTTAGACACATTCCTAGCCCCTAACACAAAGCTCACGCTTGGGGCTTTTTTGAGTATATCCGCTCCCATGTGGCTTGCAGTGCACCCGCAAACCCCGATTTTGGCGTTGGGTTTTTTGATTTTAGCGAATTGACCGATTTCTGAAAACAATTTCCTTTCAGGCTTTTCGCGCACGCTGCAAGTGTTGATTAAAATCAAATCCGCTGTTTTAGGGTCGCTAGTCTCTTTATAATCCAGTTTGGATAGTTCGCTTAGTAGATGCTCGCTATCCCTAGAATTCATGGCACAACCCATGGTTTCAATATAAACTTTCAATACAAGCCTTTAAATAATGTGCAATTCATAAAGAAAATCTTTTTCATCAGTGCTGACCCTCACCTCATCTAAATAAGCCGTATGACCTTTTTCTTTGAAAAAATCCACCGCTTTGAGCATGTCTTTATGGGCGTTTGTGGGGGCAAAATAGAACGCTTATCTTCACTAAATTTGTGGTACAAATCCTCTAATTCCACGCTCTTGGCGTCTGATTTTCTCGTATTCTTGGCTAAAACTAATTTCATTGACTCTTTCCTTAATTGATTTAGATTTCCCATTTTAACGCATTCTGTCTTTAAAACAAATTAGATCACCCTTTTCCCCCCTAAAAACAAGCACTCCACTTCTTTAGCATGCAATAAAAATTGCAAGATCGCTTGCTCTTTAATGAATTTTTCATTAAAACCAAACACGCTCAAATCCGCCCTTTTGTTGGCTTCTATCTCGCCATTATTCAAAGCTAAAGCTTTAGCCCCATGCCTAGTCGCTCCTAAAAGAGCGATCTTAGCTAATTCTAATAACGGCATGTTATGGGTGAGCAAAAACGCTCTTAATTCGTCTAAAAGGCTCAGCGAAATGTTAGAACTCAAGCCATCAGTGGCGACGCTCACGCTCAAACCGGCTTCTTTAGCTCTCTCTAAATCCAACGCTTGCCCGCTCAATAGGCGGTTAGAAAAGGGGCATGTGATTAAAAAAGCGTTTTTGACTTGAGACTTGATCCTTTTTAATACTTCTAAAGAAGCGAACTGGTTATGCACAAATAAAGTGTGCGTGTCTTTAAACATGTCAATGTAATCGTTCGCGCCCTCATAGAGCGATTTGAAATTAGACTCTTTTAAAAAATGCTGGTAAAAATTTTCAAACCACCCTTTAGAATTTTCCACCCATTCTAGTTCTTCAAGCGATTCTAAAAAATGCGTAGAAAGCAGGCTTTGTGAATCTTTGGCTAATTGGATGACGCTTAAAGCCATGTCTTTTTGGACCGAATAAGGGGCATGCACAGCCAAAGCCGCTTTAAGTTTTTTATCTTCCAAATCTTTTAACTCTTTAAATTTGGCCTCAAACGCCTTTAATTTTTCTAAAGAATAGCTGCTCCCTAAAAACTCTAAAAACACGACAGCGTTCAAGGGGCTTTCTTTTAATAAATTAGCTTCTATCAAGTGGTTAGAAATCGCTCCCACGCTCCCCACCCCGCTTTTTAATTGCGTAATGATAGCGTTTTGAATAGCCCCTTGGCAATTTTCTAAAATCGCCCCCCCATTGTTTAACACGCTCCCTAACCAACTAGAAAAACTCCCGTAGTCAAAACTCGCCTTGTTGTTGGAAAATTCAAAATGGGTGTGCGCGTTGATAAAAGCGGGCAACAGAACGGAATTTTCAAAAAACTGCGCCTTTAAGTGAGGGTATTTAAGCGTTAAACTTTGATAATCGCCTATTTCAACAATCTTTTCATCAAAGACCACGCCATAATCTTCTAACACTTCGCATTTTTCATTACACAAAAAAACTAAAGACGCTCCTATGATTTCTTGCATGCATTCTCCTTAATAAATGTAGTTTGCCCTTTTAAGATCATTCTTTGCACTTCGCCATGCAATTCCAAACCATAAAAGGGCGAATTTTGATTACTCACTCTTGTTTGAGCGTTTAAATCCACAATCATCAAATTGGCTAATTGATTTTCTTTAACCTCGCCTGCATTGAGTTTTAAAAACTTCGCTTGGTTAATCGCCATGACTTTAATGAGCTGTTGGAAACTGATAACCTTTTTTTGAACTAAAAAAGTGTAAGCCACGCTAAAAGCGTCCTCTATGCTCTCACACCCAAACGCGCTTTCTTCAAAAAGCTCTGCGTTAGAATTTTTAAAAGCATGAAGGCTTGTGAGCATGGCGATTTCGTTATTTTTTAGGGCTTCTTTTAGGGCGTTTTGACCTTCCTTATCCCTTAAAGGAGGGGCGATTTTAAATCGTGGCTCATAATCTTCATACACGCTCTCATCTAAGATTAAATGGCTTAAGGGCGTTTGGGCTTGTAATTTCGCCCCTAAATCATTAAAGGCTTTGATGAGTTTGAGCGTGGCTATGCTACTCACTTTATCTAAAAGCATGGGGATTTGTAACGCTCTAGAAACTTCCATGAAACGCACCAAGCGCGTGTTTTCAAACGCATTTTCTACAAAATTTTGCCCCAATTCATAGGCTAATGCCCCACTATTTAGGGCTTCAAAAGAATTTTCTAAAGAGACTAAAAGAGGCAAGTTGTAGGATTTGGCATAGTGGCTGATGAGTTCTAAAAAAGCGTCAGATGGCACAATTAAAATTTCCCCCCCTTTATTTTTAAGCGTAGCGATGTCGGCTAGTTGGTTGTTTTTAATTGCCATAATATTTTTAATGCCGCTTTGATCGCAATTAAAAACATTGAGTAACCCCACCCCCCTTTAAAAGCCTTTTGTTTTAAATTTTCATAACCCTCTAAATCAGTAACGCTCAAATCAATGAAGCTTGGCAGCACGAATAAATCCCTGCACTCAATCACTTCTTCATTTTTAGTAGGGCTTAAGTTTTCTTCAATCTCTGTAATGAGGGAATCTTTTAAGCGAATATCCGCTCTTTTTAAAACTTCATCATCATAAAACGAAGCGTTTTTTAACAGCATCAAACCCTCCTATTTTTGTAAAAAGTTAGTCAGGCTTTCTAAAGAATTTGTCATGATCAGTATTCCCATTAAAATAAGCACCAACCCTGAAACAATTTCAATCGCGCGGTTGTATTTCTTTAAGGATTTTAAAAACAAAAGCGCTCTTTCTAGCATTAAAGCCACCAATAAAAAAGGGATCGCCAAGCCCATTACAAACACCACCATAAGGATTAGACCATAAGCGTCCTTACTCGCGCTCATGATCACTATAGAAGTGAATATCGGCCCGATGCATGGCGTCCAACCCAAAGCGAAACTCATGCCCAAAAGAAAGGGGTAAAAGCGCTGCATGCTATTAGATTTGCTCGCTAAACGAACGCTTTGAGTTTTATACAAAAATGAAAAACGAAACACGCCTAAAAAATGCAAACCAAAAAGGATCACAATCCCCCCAGCGATATAATTCACCCAGGCAAACGAAAAGCTATGGATAAGCTTAGCCATAGACATGCCCACGCCCAAAAACACGAGCGAAAACCCCACCACAAACATCAAGGATTTTAAAAAAACCGAAACCCTTTTAGCCTTACCATCTTTAATATCTTCTAAAGAAATTTGAGAAATATAAGACATATACGCCGGGATCAAAGGCAACACGCAAGGGCTTAAAAAAGTTAAAATCCCGGCTAAAAGCGAAGTTAAAAGAGGCGCTGTCTCAAATAAATTGATAAGCGTATTATCAAACATCATCCAATCCTTTTTTAAAATAATCGTTTCTTATATTTTTTAGAATAACAAAACCTCACTTAATCTTAGGCACAATCTCGTTATTTTCCACCACAAACGCCACGCTGTCATTCTCTTTAATTTTATCTTCTAAAATGAGTTCAGCGAGCTTGTCTTCTACCATTTCATAGAGCGCGCGCTTTAAGGGCCTAGCGCCATAAAATCTGTCAAACCCCGCTTCGGCGATCAATGCTTTCGCTTTTTCGTCTAGGGTTATATTAATGCCCCTTTCAAGCGCTTTTTTTTGAATGTTTTCAAAGAGTATCCCCACGATATTTATGATAGCATGACTATCTAGGGCGTTAAAGGAGATGATTTCATCTAAGCGGTTTAAAAATTCCGGCTTGAAAAATTGCCTCAAGCTCTCTTTAATCGCTTTTTGTTTGTCGGCTTCACTCAAATTTTCTTCTAAAAGCGCACCGCTAGCCACATTGCTGGTTAAAATCAAAATCGTGTTTTTGAAATCCACCCTCACGCCCTTACTATCAGTTAAATGCCCCTCATCTAAAACCTGCAACAAGAGATTAAACACATCCGGATGGGCTTTTTCCACTTCATCTAACAGCACCACGCTATAAGGCTTTCTGCGCACCGCTTCGGTCAATTGCCCGCCTTCTTCATAGCCCACATACCCAGGAGAGGCCCCAATAAGACGGCTTATAGAGTGCTTTTCCAAATATTCGCTCATGTCAATTCGTATAAGATTTTTATCGCTATCAAACAAGAATTGCGCCAAGGCTTTAGCGCTCTCGGTTTTACCCACGCCTGTTGGCCCTAAAAAGAGGAAACTCCCTATAGGTTTATTGCTATCGCTAAGCCCGGCCTTATTCCTTTTAATCGCTTTAGCGATCGCTTTAATTGCTTTTTCTTGCCCCACCACTCTTTTTTGCAATTCGCTTTCAATGTTTAAAACCCTATTTTTTTCGCTTTGGAGCATTTTTTGGACCGGGATATGCGTCCATTGGCTCACGATCTCAGCGATGTTGTTTTCGGTTAAAGCGTTTTGCAACAACGCCCCGTTTTGTTGCATCGCTTCCCATTTGTGCTGCAACTCTTCTTCTTTCTTTTTGTTTTCAGGGATTTTAGAGTATTCAATTTCACCCGCTTGCTGGTAATCCCCATTGCGCTTAAACCTCTCAGCCTCTTTTTTCAAGCTTTCCATTTCCATTTTCAAGCGTGAAATTTCTTTGAACACTTCTTTTTCGTTTTCAAATTGTGCTTCTAATTGGATTTTTTCTTCTTTCAAATCGCTCAATTCTTTAAGGATTTCTTGCATGCGTTTGGCATTGCTCTCTTTTTTTTCCATCTCAAGGGCTTGTTTTTCCATTTCTAGTCTTTGAATGGAGCGCTTAACGCTAGAGAGTTTGGCCGGCTCTGATTCCATTTGCATTTTTAATTGAGCCGCTCCCTCATCAATCAAATCAATCGCTTTATCGGGTAAAAACCTATCGGTGATATAACGGCTAGAGAGTTTAGCGCTCGCTACGAGCGCGGAGTCATTGATGGTGATATTATGGTGCGTTTCTAAAGTTTCTTTCAACCCCCTTAAAATCTGTAAAGCTTCATTGATGCTAGGCTCATTGAGTAAAATAGGTTGGAAACGCCTTTGTAGCGCCATGTCTTTTTCAAAATACTTGCGGTATTCTTTTAGAGTGGTCGCTCCAATCGTGTGCAATTCCCCCCTAGCGAGCGCGGGTTTTAAAATATTCGCCGCATCCATGCCCCCCTCACTAGCCCCAGCCCCCACGATCGTATGGATTTCATCAATGAATAAAATCACATTCGCACTTTTTTTAACTTCTTCAATCACCTTTTTCAAACGCTCTTCAAACTCGCCTCTGTATTTCGCCCCAGCCACCAATAAGCTTAAATCTAAAGCGATAACTCGTTTGTTTAAAAGCGTTTTAGGCACTTCCTTATTCACAATGCGTTGGGCTAACCCCTCCACAACAGCCGTTTTCCCCACCCCAGGCTCGCCCAGTAAAATAGGGTTATTTTTTGTTTTTCTGATCAAAATTTGCATCATGCGAATGATTTCTTCATCTCTTCCGATCACCGGATCCAGCTTATTTTCTAGGGCTTTTTGCGTCAAATCAATGCCAAATTTTTCTAAACTTTCCAAATTGGAATCATCATTTTTATCCTGGATAGTCCTGCCTTTTCTTAAAGATTCTAAAGTTTTTTGCAATTCCTTAGTGTCTAAATAAGGCTTTAAAACGCTTTCAAAAAGGCTCATATTCGCCAAAAGATACACATCGGTAGCGATGAAAGAATCGCCCCTTTTAGCCATCAAGCCTTGAGCGTTTTCTAAACTTTGGATTAAAGCTTGGCTTAATTGGATATTTTGCTTGCTGATTTGTGAGACTTTAGCGAACTTATTCAACTCGCTTTGAACGCTAAGTTTTAAAGCTTCAATATCCACAGGCATTTTTTGTAAGGCCTGAATGAGAATGCCTTGGGAGTTATTAAGCATGGCAAAAAGCGCATGTAAGGGCGTTACTTCAGCGTTTTTATGGTGCAAGGCTAAAGCGAGCGCGCTGTCTAAAGTCTCATGCAATTGGTCAGTCATTTTTTCAAATAAATTCATTATCAATCCTTTTTTGAGTTGTAAAATCTTTACTATTTTACACTATTTTAACCCTCAAAGGTTTTTAAAACGATCACACTAATGACAAACTCTCTAAAATACGCTTTTTAGACAACTCGCAATATTCTTTTTCAATCTCTAAACCCACGCTAAAACGCCCTAAAGCGTTGGCCTCTAAAATAGTCGTGCCAGATCCGCTAAAAGGATCAAAAATCGTGTCTTCCAAAAAAGAAAACAATTTAATGCAACGCCTGGGTAATTCCCTTGGGAATGGGGCTGGGTGTTTTAAGCGTTTTTTGGATTCACCGCTAAAACTCCATAGCCCGTTCGTGTAGAGTAAAAATTCCTCTCTACTCATTGTAGAAGTTTGTTTTTTTCGTTTGTATTCGTTTTTATAAAAAACAACAATCAATTCCACAGGAGCGATCGCATAGGGCGCGCTAGCTTGCAGCCAACTCCCCCAAGCGGTGCGTCTTGAAATATTGCTTTCATTCCAAATGATCGTATTTTGGTATTTCCAACCGCATTCTTTAGCCACTATAGTAATATCTGCCCCCAAACTTTGCTTGCCGTGTTTATTCGTATCTAAAGGGACATTCAAGCACAATCTCGCCTGTTCCTTACCCCAAAAATAACAATTTTTAAGCCAATTTTTACACCAATTCAAATAATCATCATAAGCCCTAAAATCATTACTCCCTTGGTATTCAATACTCAAATTATAGGGCGGTGAAGTAACGCACAAATCATAAAAACCTTTTTCAAAAGTCTCTAAAACGCTCGCATCGCCATGGTATAAATCCAATTTTTCCAAACTGAAATAAGGTTTCATAAAAGCCTTTTTAAATCTTCTAATAAATTTTCTATGCCCTTAATTTTAGAGCTTTGATCAAAATCGCTTTTGGCTAAATAGAGGCCGTCTAATTCATGCTCCATGACGATCCTGGCTTTTTTAGGCTTGTCTTTAAAGCTGATTTCATCATCGTTATCCGGTGTTATCATGAAGACTTTAATGTGAGAAGTTACAGGCGATTGTAAAAGTTTTAATTTCCAATAAGGCGTCTCTGTAAAACGCTCTCTAAACGAATTTTTTACCGATAAAATCGCTAGGATTTTGACATTATCCTTGTTGGTTTGATAAAGAATTATATCTCCATCAGGTAACACGCTATATTCTCCAAAATGCACCAATAAAGCCCGTTTGACCTTATCCAGCTCGCCATTAATGCGCTTAGCCCTTAAGATTTTATCGTTCGTCATTTTGACATTGTTTTTAATACAGAAATCTTTTAATAAAAGTTCTATGATTTTTTCTAACGCTCTTCCAACCGCGCTGACAAAACCTTGTCTGGCCAAAATACTAGCCTCTTCTTTGCTTTTATTTTGCTTGATATAATCGTTCATTTTATGATTTAAAAAGCGTTCTTTTTCTTGCGCGTAAAAAACCTGTAAAAACTTGTAAGGTTCAGGTTGTCCTCTCATAAAATCTTTAAAACGCTCTAAAATAATATCCGCTAAACTCAATCCAAACACCTTAATCAACAGAAATCCATCAAATTATAATACAAAACTTTTTGATAATGGCTGGTGTTTAAACAAGCTATAATATTGACAGAATTTAATTGAGGGCTAGATATGCAATTTTTAAATCAGTCTTTAGGATTTTTTAATAAGGGGTGCTTTGAACCCATTGACAGAAATTTCATTACAGAAAGCTATCAAGCACTAAAGCCGATTGAAGAAATTCAAAATAAATACAATAAACATGACAACGATTCATTTTTGAATGAATTGAGAGACAGCATGGTGGCTTTATATTTAGATTATGATCTCATCAATACCCAAAAGCATGGCCTTGATGCTAAAAGAAGTTCAAGCGATGAATTTTTAGAAATCAAACAAGTATCTTTTCAAAGTAAAACTTGGAGCGCGACTTTTAATGACACCACTTTAGAAAAAGCCAAAGTTTTTTGCGATATTAAAACGACTTTAGCCGTGGGCGTGTGGAATAATATTTCTAATCTTTTATTCATTGTTTATGGGAAGCACCCTGAAATGGGATTGTATTTAGAACAAAAAGTGAAAGAGTGTCATAACGAAAGGAGGCGTTCAACTCAAACGATAGGGGTTAGTAAATTAATCAAAGAATTTGAATTTAAAATGAAACCCATTGATTCAAAAAAACAAGAACTTATCAATCTTTTTAATCTCAAGTTTGGTCGTTTTTCTTGGGAAAATTATCTTGCATAAAGTTTTTATCATGGAAGCTTTGGAGTGTTTGAAAAGAATAGAAAAAGAAAGCATCCAAACGATCTATATAGATCCCCCTTATAACACCAAGAGTTCTAACTTTGAATATGAAGACGCTCATGCTGACTATGAAAAATGGATTAAAGAACATTTGATTTTAGCAAAGTCTGTGTTAAAACAAAGTGGTTGTATTTTTATTTCTATGGACGATAATAAAATGGCTGAAGTTAAAATCATTGCCAATGAAATTTTTGGAATGCGCAATTTTTTAGGCACTTTTATCACCAAACAAGCCACAAAATCTAACGCTAAACACATCAACATTACCCATGAGTATGTTTTAAGCTATGCTAAAAATAAAGCGTTCGCTCCTGGTTTTAAAATCTTACGAACGCTTTTGCCCATTTATGCTAAACCTTTGAAAGATTTAATGCGAACGATTAAGAATGTTTTTAAACAAAAAGGACAAGCTCAAGCCCAACTTGTCTTAAAAGAACAAATCAAAGAATTATCCCAAAAAGAACATTTTAATTTTTT
This sequence comes from Helicobacter pylori, assembly GCA_008033015.1. GTDB lineage: Bacteria > Campylobacterota > Campylobacteria > Campylobacterales > Helicobacteraceae > Helicobacter > Helicobacter pylori_DH. The sequence continues at coordinate 1,597,199 of CP032042.1, read as the reverse complement.
AAAAAATTATAATTTGGTGGATGAAAAAGGTGAAATTTATTTCGCTAAAGATTTATCCACGCCTTCACACCCACGCAGTGTAGCGATAGAAGAAATCAATCTTTTTTTAGAACCCTTAAAAAGCAGAGGGTGGAGCAGTGATGAAAAGCTTAAGGAGTTATATTATCAAAATAGGCTTATTTTTAAGAACAATCGCCCTTATGAAAAATACTACCTAAAAGAATCGCAAGATAATTGTTTGAGCGTGTTAGACTTTTATAGCCGACAAGGCACAAAAGATTTAGAAAAATTAGGCTTAAAGGGGCTTTTTAAGACACCAAAACCTGTAGGATTGATTAAATATTTATTGTTATGCTCCACCCCTAAAGATTCTATTATTTTAGATTTTTTTGCAGGCAGCGGGACAACAGCGCAAGCGGTTATAGAAGTTAATAAGGATTATGATTTGAACTGGTCTTTTTATTTGTGCCAAAAAGAAGAAAAAATTAAAAATAACCCGCAAGCTATTAGCATTTTAAAAAACAAGGGGTATAAAAACACGATTTCAGACATCATGCTGTTGCGTTTAGAAAAGATCATCAAAAGAAGTGAATACGAAATTTTAAAAACAAAATCTATTTTATTTTAAATCTTATTTTTCAAACCCCTACACCCTATCCACGCTCAAAATTTCAGCGCTCGCTCTAGCTTTTTCATTATTTAATTCAATTTTATCGCCCGTTTTTAATGCCTCTAATTCTACCGCTTGATGATTTTTACTCACAAACGCCCCGAATTGGGGCAATTTCAAATGTGCATGAGCGAGTTTAAGGGCGTTTTCTAGCCTGTTTAAGCGCTCTGTTTTAGTTTGTAAAAAAGGGTTTGTTAATGTTTGAATAGAGATTTTTTCTAAAAGCGTTTTTTTAAGGCGTAAAAATTCTAGGGTTTTATTTTCTAAAGCGATTGTTAATTTCTCTAGTTTTAAGGTGTTTAAATGGTGCTTGTTTTCAAAACTCAATCGTTTCAAAGAAGCCGCTAAATGCTCTAAATGCGCCTTTTTTTGATGGAGCAAAATCTTAAAAGAGCGGCACAATTTCACATTAAACCCATCAAGTCTTTGCAACCATTCATCGCTACTAGGGAGCAAAATCTCCATCGCATTTGAAGGCGTAGAAGCCCTTAAATCCGCCACTAAATCGCTCAATAAAAAATCGCTCTCATGCCCAATAGCTGATATGCTGAAAGTTTTAGCCAAATACAGAGCATCAGCGATTTTCTCATCATTGAAAGAATACAAATCCTCCATGCTCCCCCACCCCTAGCCACTACAATCGCATCAAAAGCGTTTTTTGTGTCATGAAAACTATCCGCATAAGCGATGCTCTCCACCACGCTTTGAACGCACCCTTCCCCTTGCATTAAGGTATTGATACAGACTAATTCGCATATTGGCCATCGTTTGGAAGCGATCTTTTTCATGTCTGCCCAAGCGGCTGAATTTTGAGAAGTGATGACTGCCACTCGTTTAGGAAAGTTTGGTTTGGGTAATTTATTTTCTTTATCAAAATAGCCTTTAAGGCGTAATTTTTCTTTCAATTGCTCTAAAGCTAAAGTTAATGAACCTATCTCTTTAGGCTCTATTTCAAAGCAATTGATTTGATAATCCCCCCTTGGGACATACACGCTAATACCCCCAAAAACAACCACTTCCTGCCCTTCTTTTAAAGCGAATTTGAGCCTGTTAGCGTTCCCTTTAAACAGCACGCATTTAATAACCGATTGGCTGTCTTTGAGCGAAAAATACGCATGGCCGCTCACCTTGTGGATAGTCAAATTACTCACTTCCCCTTGAACCCTAACTTGCAAAAAAGTCGCTTCTAAAAGGGCTTTGATTTGCACATTGATTTCGCTCACGCTCAACACATGCACCAACTCCCCCTTTTATAGCAAACGAGTGAGGTCATTGAAAAGCCCTAAGAACATGATAAAAACCAAAAACCCCACCCCCGCTAGCCACAACGCATTTTGTATGGGTGTTGGCAAAGCGATATGAAAAATATTTTTAAAAACGACCCCTAGCATTTGCGCCCCATCTAAGGCGGGGATGGGCAGTAAGTTTAAAATCCCTAAATTGATAGACAAAAACGCCCCAAACAACAAAAGCATGCTCACGCTATTGGCATGGCTTAACGCTCCCACAATGCCTATTACCCCACTCAATTCTTTAACTGAAGTGCTCCCCATAATCAAACGCCTTAAAGAATCCACAATCAAAACAACGCCCTCTTTAAACCGACTCAAGGCCTTTTCAAACGCTTGAAACACGGAATAAGAGACAACGCCCATTTTTTGCATGTCCGGTTTGATGCCTATCGCTTTGTATTTGATGATTTCATTAGGATCATTAGATTCGCTTATCACCGCCACGATTTTGGGAGTCAGTCGTTTTTCTAAAATCTGATTGTTTCGCTCTATTTCTAAAATTAACTCGCCTCTAGCACGCGCCACTATGCCTCTAATCTCTCTAAAACTCGCTATTTTTTGATGGTTGATAGAAAGGATTTTATCCCCCTTTAACAGCCCGGCTTCTAGCGCGTTTTTGTCTAAATCGCCAATGACGGGCAGTAAGACTTTTTCCCCGCTCAATGCCAGAAAAAAATACACTAAAATCGCAAAAAGAAAATTAAAAAACGCCCCCCCAAACAATATCCATAGCTTTTGGAAAGGGCTTTTTTGTGTGTAGCTATCATTCGCCTCATTTTCCTCATTCGCTTCTTTTTCTTCTTTATCCATGCCCTTTAATTTCACATAGCCCCCAAGCGGGATCAAAGACAGAGCGAATTGCGTGCCAAAAAGCTTAAAAAACCAGAGTTTTTTACCAAAACCAATGCTAAAAACTTCCACCTTTACCCCACAAATCCTAGCGATAATAAAATGCCCTAACTCATGGACAAAGATTAAAAACGCCAGCATTAAAACCGCTACAATAAACATCATACCCCTGTTGGCTCTTTTGTGTTAGGATCTTTTATCATCGGCTCTTTAGGAGGCGTGGGTGGTGTGGGGGGCGTGGGATCTGTGGTTTTTTGGCTTTCTTTATTTTCTTTATTTTCTTTTGGGGGTTTTTGCCACAACTCTGTCAAAGCCGCCGCTTTTTTAGGATCCATTTTGGCTAGAATTTTACCGAGTTCTTGGGGTTTTAGCACCATTAAAATTTCTAAAGCGTTTTGAGTGGGTAGATTTTCTAAAATCAAGGCGGACTTAGAATCTTTCATTTTAGAATAAGTCTCGCCAATCTTGCTGTCTTTAGCCTGCTTGATTCCTCTCAAAATGCCTTCGTTTTCTTCTATCAAATTTTTAAGGCGTTTTTTTTCTTCCGTTTGTAAGGTTTTAAAGGCTTCTTCTTTAGCGGCTAAATTTTTCAGTTTTTCTTCCACTTCTTTTTCTTTTTGGTTCAACAGATCGGTTTTTTCATCTAAAAGGCGGGCGTTTTCGGTTTGCAAGATCCTTAAAGACTGCTCTTTTTCGCTCAATCGGCGCAAATCGTCTTTCAATTCGGCTTTTTTAGATTCAAAAATCGCAGAACATTGCAACAATTCTTGCGCGGCTTCTTCGCTAAAGAGCGTTTGTAAAATCAAGCCTATTAACAAGATTTTACGCATGCAAGCCCTCTTTTTGCCAGTGTAAAATCATGGCGTTTTCGTCCAAAAGAGCCTGCTCTTTTTTTTCCAAAATTTCCTTTTCTTTTTGCTTTTCCTTTTCTAAAATGATTTTAGCTTTTTCTAACTCCTGGTTAGCTAAAAGGTAATCTTTTTCTAAAATCTTTAAATCCTTGTTTAAATCCTCGCCCTCTTGTTGGTAATACTCTATCTCCAATCTTAAAGCACTTTTTAATTGCTGGGTTTGTAAAAAAAGGCTCATTCCCCCCAACTCAGGGTTTTTAAACGCGCTCAATTGGGCTTGTTTGTCCAAAATTTCTCGCTCGTTTTGCCGCAATTCTAAACGCTTGCTTTCAAGCTTTTGCTCTATTTTTTCTAACGCAAGGGTTTTTAATTGCACCAATACAGAAGCGAATTTTTTCATAGAAAAATCGTGTCTTCTCTTTCAGGGCTTGTAGAAATAAGGCGGATTTTTACCCCCACTTCTTTTTCAATAAAGCGGATATACTCTCTAGCGTTTGGCTCTAAGTCGTCTAATTTTCTCACGCCCACGCTTTTTTCCCAACCTTTAAAAGTTTGATAGATCGGCGCACAATCTTTCAAATCGCTAGGGAAAGCCTCCAATCTTTCGCCCTTTCTTTCATAAGCCACGCACACCTTAATCGCATCAATCCCGTCTAAAACATCTAATTTCATTAAAGCTAATTGCGTGCAACCATTCAAAGCGCAAGCGTATTTTAAAGCCACCAAATCCAGCCATCCGCAACGCCTTGGGCGCTTGGTTGTCGTGCCAAACTCCGCGCCCTTAGTCCTTAAATGATCGCCCATGGGTGTAGAATCTTCGCTAGGGAAAGGTCCATTACCCACACGAGTGGAGTAGGCTTTCGTGATGCCTATCACTTCATTGATCGCTTTAGGGTTTAAGCCGGTGCTCACGCAAGCACTAGCGCTCGTGGTGTTAGAGCTTGTTACAAAAGGGTAAGTCCCTAAATCAATGTCTAAAAGCGTGCCTTGCGCCCCTTCTAATAGGATTTTTTCACCCTTTTGGTTCGCTTCTATCAGCATGCTTGTCGTGTCTTTGATAAAGGGGCAAATTTTTTTAGCATAAGTTTTAAAATACTCCCTCAAATCTTTTTCGTAATCCTCGCCCAAATCATACGCTTCTTTAAAAGGCTCAATGGCTTTGAAATGCACTTTTAGTTTCTCTTCTAATATGGTATCGTCTAATAAATCCCCCATTCTTATCCCGCTCCTCGCCATTTTATCCTCATAACAAGGGCCTATGCCTTTTTTAGTCGTGCCGATGTTTTGAGATTTTTCTTTAAAAGCGTCTTTTTTGGCATGATAGGGCAAGATCACATGGGCTCTGTCGCTGATAAACAAACGATTTTCTAAATTTTCAAATGCGCTGATTTCTTCGCACAAATCCTTAATACTCACGACCACCGCGCTAGAAATGATGTTCTTGCATTTGGGGTATAAAACCCCTGAGGGCATTAAATGCAAAGAATGCTTAACCCCCTTATGCACAATGGTATGCCCGGCATTATGCCCGCCTTGATAGCGCACCACAAAGTCATAATCTTTAGCGATCCTATCAACAATTTTTCCCTTCCCCTCATCTCCCCACTGGATCCCCACAACGACATCTGCCATAAAATATTATCCTTAAAACAAAGTAGATTGGATGGTTTAAAAGCTTGTTAGAATACCAAAAAAAAGTAAAGAGCCTCTTTATAAGCCCTAAAAAGAGCTTAAAAACCTATCGTGTAATTGATATAGAACGCATACAAACGCCTGTAATCCACATCAGCCCCATTGGCCCTCAAATACCTTTGATTGATAGCTGGGATTTTCACGCCAAATTCCATCCCATGCTGAATGCTTTGAGACGCGCTCAAAAACCGGCGGTGCATGGTGCTGGCAAAATGAGCCCTTAAGCCCAAATTAAACAAAAATTGGAAATTCGTGGGAGTGGGGTATTCTTTAAACGAGTTTTCAATTTGACCTCTTAAAGAGCTATCCCAAGTGTTACCCGCTATTTGAATGCCTCCAAACACCCCCACATTCAAGGACTGATCGCTAAAAACCCTTCTAAAGATATTCCATAAAAAGTCCGTGCCAGCGCCATAAGTAAAGATGTTCGCCTTAACAGCGCTACTAAGACTGCCCAATTGCGTAAAGCCATAATCAAAGAAAGCGTAATATCGTAAGCCTATATTCCGCTTGTTCCCAAAAAATTGCTTATAGCCCATTTGAATGCCAAAGCCATTAATAACCCCATGCTGAGAGCTTGTGCCTGGTCCAAATTGGGGTAGGTATGGCTCATCGTAATTATTTAGCATTCCTCCTAGCTGTTTTAAATTCTCTTGGTAAGTAGCGATTCGATCCGAGATGGTTTTCACATCCTTTTGAAGCATGGCCCCTGCACCACCGCTCTTATTCAAGTTTTCTGCGATCTGGCCTAGCTTTGCTGAAGAAGTGTCATTAAAAAGCTGCATTTGGGCTAAAAGCCCTTTTAAAAACACCGAATTACTATCCAGATTCACCCTTGTAAGCGCGTTTAAAAGCGCCACGCTTTCCGTGGCTAAGAGACTGAATTCGCTTTGAGAGCCATAAAGAACTTTTATAATCCCCACGTATTCAGGAACGACTCCATTATTGCTGCCATTATTACTATTATTAACCAAGTTATACAGCACATTACTCAAATACACTTGCAAGGCTTGAACGCTATAAGCGTTTTTATTCGCTTCAAAGCGTTGCTCAATTTGAGGGAGTATTTTTTTAAACTGGGTTAATTCTGCGTTGTTGTTGCCAACAGTTGTATTAGTATTGATAATTTGATTGCCTATCCCTAAAAGAGCGTCCATGGTCGTGTTTGTCGCTAAAGCTAAAAGCCCATTACCCCCTGCCATGCCTACGCCCACTTGGCGGAAATCGTCAATGACATTATTCCTTAGGGTGCTGCCTTTGTTATTGATGTTTTGTTGCGTGCCGCCGATTTGATAGCCCACTCCCATATAAAAGCCATCGTCTTCAGCTAACGCCATGCTTAAAGGAAGGCTAAAAAGCAGAGCGGTTTTCAAAAGCCCCTTTTTGAGCGCGTGGTATTGACCTTTTTTCATTCTTGTATTCTTTATCTCTTTTGTATTGGTGTTTTTCATCAAGAGCCTTCCTTAAAAACCGACTGAATAGCCCACATAGAAGCTAAAATTCCTCATATAGCTTGCGCTTGAGCCTTGGGTTGCAAAATATTTATGAGCGATAACAGGGATTTTCACCCCAAATTCTATCCCTTGGTCTAGCCTGTGCTTATTGAAATTGGTTTTTGCAAAGTTGGTGCGCACGCCCAAATCAAACAAGAATTGGAACGAACTGGATTTGACATCAGGCCTTTGCCCGCTCAATAAGTTCGTTACATTCGTGCTCCAAGTTTGCCCTGCAATTTGAGCGCCAAAGAAAAGACCGATTGTAGTCCTTTCCCTCCTTCTAGAGCGTTCATACACATTGTATAAAAAATCCGTTCCTACCCCGTAAGTAACAAGATTCGCTCCCACTTTTAAATTCGTATCGCCAAAATTCGCATAGCCATAATCCAAAAACCCGTAATACCTTAAGCCAATATTTTTCTTATGGGTGAAAAATTGTTTATAGCCCATCTTAGCCCCAAAGCCGTTCATGCTCGCTGACTGATAATCTTTGAGCGAAAAGAGGTTAGGGATATAAGAAATCTTATAAAGAGAACTAGCCGAAGATTCAAACTGACCCAAACTTGCGTTAATGATGTTTATGACTCTATCTAGCCCTTTCTTATAGATAAGCTGATTCCAAGTAAAACAAGACGATGCACTGCTACAAATATTTTTTTCAATAAAACTCCCTAACCTCAAAGTCTCACGATCTAAAGAAATCCCGCTCTTAATCAAAGCGTTGAGCTCGCTAACCGTAGAATTAGCCCCTATCAAGCCCGTTTGCGAAGAAAAATTTTGCATGCCTGTGGCAATATCGCCCACACTCACGCCATTATACGCTCCATTAGTCCCGCCTGCGCCTAAAAGCATGACTTTCATGATATTTTCGTATAGCTGTTCGTTATTATTATTTTGTTGGATTTTGCTCAAATCCACTTGCCCTAAAGCTAAAACGATGTTTTGAGCCACTGAGAGCATGCTATCAGTGATACCGATTTGTTCTTTCCCTACATCCACCACCAAAGGCTTAATGACACCCTGATTGGCGTATTGCTGGGATAGATCCAATAGCTTTCCTAAAATCCCTAGAGATTGCTCTAAATTGACTAAGGCTTGGTTTGATTGCGCGTTTTGCTGCAGTGGTTGCGCATTGTTTTTCATGCTTTCACTCAAAAGAGTTTTTGTTTTGTTCCCTAAAATATCCAAGTAGTAGGATAAGGGAATGGCAGAAGTTTGCAACCTCACAGCCCCATCTCTAATCAACTGCTTTAATTCTTGCGCTTGAGTGAAGCCTGGATTTTTCAATTCCTGTCTGGCCAAACTCGTTTGATAATCTATGACAAAAAACGCCCCATCTTCTTCAGCGTTACACAAAGACATGCCCGCTAGTAAGGAAAGAGCGATCGTTTTTTTAAAGGAGTGGTTTTTCAAAAATATCCTTTTTGCTTTGGCTTTGATAAGTGATTTTACTTAATCCATAAAAGAAACTCCCTAATTTTAAGATAATCATTCTTAATTTGCTATTAAGTGTTTCAAAAAAGCATCAAATTGACATCTTTTAAGCAAAATGTTATAATGCTCGCTTAATTTTACTTGGGGTGTTAGCTCAGTTGGGAGAGCGCAACGCTGGCAGCGTTGAGGTCAGGGGTTCGAACCCCCTACACTCCACCATTATTACGCTTATTCTCTTTCTTTATGGATCAAACCCGTTTTCTTGCTAGTATTACCCATAATTAATTATAATCTTAGGAATTGTTTTTCATCAAGGGAGTTTGAGCGTGAGCAGTTTGTTTAAAATGCGCATTCTTAGTTTTAAAAAGAATAAGCGGGCGGTGTTTTCGCTCTATCTTTTTATCGCTTTATTAGCGCTTTCTCTTTTAGCCCCCTTGTGGGTGAATGATCGCCCCTTATTCATCTATAAAGACAATAAGGCGTATTTCCCCATGTTCAAAAACTATGCGGAAGTGGAGTTTGGAGGCGATTTTTTCACCCCCACGGATTATAACGATCCTTATGTGAAAGACACGCTTTTAAAAGACGCTTTCATCATCCATGCACTCATCCCCTATAGCTACGATACGATCATTATGGATTTAGACTCGCCTGCCCCCACCCCCCCAAGCTTCAAACACCTTTTAGGCACAGACGATCAAGCCAGAGATGTGTTAGCCAGACTGGTTTATGGCTATCGTGTTTCGTTAGTGTTTGGGATTTTACTCACCCTTTTTAGCGTTCTTATTGGCGTGAGTTTGGGAGCGTTTCAGGGGTATTATGGAGGGTTAATGGATTTAGTGGGGCAAAGGTTGAGCGAGATTTGGAGCGCGATCCCTATGCTTTTTTTACTCATTGTGATTTCTAGCGCGTTCAATTCTAATTTCTGGATCATTTTATTTTTAGTCTTGCTCTTTAGCTGGATGGGGCTTTCTCAAGTCGTGCGCACGGAGTTTTTAAAAGCAAGGAACATGGACTACACCAAAGCCGCTAGAGCGCTTGGGGTGAATGATTTAAAAATCATTTTCTACCATGTTTTACCCAACGCTTTAGTGGCGACGATCACTTATGTGCCGTTTTTAATGGCGGCCAGTATTTCTACTTTAGTGTCTTTGGATTTCTTGGGTTTTGGCATGCCTAATAGGGAGCGCGAGTTTGGGCGAATTAGTCAATCAAGGCAAAGATAATCTCACCACGCCCCATTTAGCCATCGTTGCGTTTGTAGCCATTAGCTTGTTGCTTTCTGTTTTGGTGTTCATTGGCGAAGGGGTGCGCGATGCTTTCAACGCTAACATGCTCAAATAAAGGGGTTACATGCTAGAAATCAAAAACTTGAACTGCGTTTTAAACGTGCATTTTTCGCTCCAAAACATCAATATTTCGTTAAATCCTAGCGAAAGGGTGGCGATCGTGGGCGAGAGCGGGAGCGGGAAAAGCTCTATCGCTAATATCATCATGCGTTTAAACCCTAGATTCAAACCCCATAATGGGGAGGTGTTGTTTGAAACAACCAACCTTTTAAAAGAAAGCGAAGCGTTCATGCAGCATTTAAGGGGTAATACGATCGCTTACATCGCTCAAGACCCCCTATCCAGCCTAAACCCCTTGCATAAAATCGGCAAGCAAATGAGTGAAGCCTATTTTTTACACCATAAAAACGCTTCTAAAACGCTCCTTAAAGAAAAAGTTTTAAACGCCATGCAGCAAGTCCAATTGGATGAAAAATTTTTGGATCGTTACCCTTATGAGTTGAGCGGAGGGCAGCGCCAAAGGGTGTGTATCGCTATGGGCATTATTAATGCGCCCAAACTGCTCATTTGCGATGAGCCTACCACCGCGCTAGATGCGCAAATCCAAAACCAGATTTTAGACTTGCTCAAGCAATTGAGCGTGGAAAAAAACATCGCCCTTTTGTTCATTAGCCATGATTTAAAAGCGGTTAAACGATTGGCTGATAGGGTTTATGTGCTAAAAAAAGGCGAGATAGTAGAAACCAATTCCACCAAAGAGCTTTTTAATGACCCCAAGCACGAATATTCAAAACTCCTGCTTCAGGCTTCAAACTTGCCCGCTAAAACCTTAAAAGCGCTAGACGAGACGCTTTTAGAGGTGGAAGATTTTAGCGTTTATTACTTGCAAAAACGCTTCTTTAGGTCTTCTTTAAAAAAACCCCTTATCGCATCAGTCAATTTTTCCCTCAAAGCTAAAGAAAACATCGGCATCATTGGCGAAAGCGGGAGCGGGAAAAGCTCTCTAGCGTTAGGGCTTTTAAAACTCGCTCTAAACAGCGGGGAAGAAAAGATTTTAGGCCAAAGCGTGGGATCTTTAAATTCTAAGGCGTTCAAACCCTACCGCAAGATCTTGCAAATGGTGTTTCAAGATCCTTACGCATCGTTAAACCCTCGCTTAAGCATTCAAAGCATTTTAACAGAAGCTTTGCGCTTTGCTTACCCTAAAGCTTCCAAAGAAGAATGGCACCATTTAGCTGAACTTTGTTTAGAAGAAGTGTGTTTAAACCCTGAATTGCTTAACTTTTACGCTTATGAACTCAGTGGAGGGGAACGCCAAAGAGTAGCGATCGCTAGAGTGATTGCCTTAAAACCTAAAATCATTCTTTTAGATGAGCCAACCTCTGCTTTAGATAAAAGCATTCAAAAAAGCGTGTTGGAATTATTGTTGGATTTACAAGAAAAGCAGGATTTGAGCTATTTGTTTATCAGCCATGATTTAGATGTGATCAAAGCGTTTTGCGATAAGGTGTTAGTGATAAGTGAGGGGAAAGTCGTAGAAATGGGCGCTATTAAAGAGGTGTTTGAAAACCCCAAACACGCTTATACGAAGCGTTTGTTGGAGTCTAGGCTTTAAGGGGGCTAGCTCTTAAAAAATACTCAAACGCATGGGTGTTATCTTTTCTACAAACAAAACAAAGAAACTTGATAGGGGGCTGTTTTTGAATGAGGGTAGTTGTCAATAAAGAATGAAAAGACCTTGGATTCTTCAGGCAAAATCTTTTCTTTAAAGGTTTTTTCATAGCTTTTTTTGACAAACCATTTAAACGCATGTTCTTCTACAAAATTGTGAGGGTTTTTAAGCACTTCTAGGCGTAAAACGCATTTGTTTAAAGTAAATTTGGAATGGTTTTTGACTCCCACTTGCAAAGAAAAGGCGTTGCTATAACTTAAGGGATTAGCGTGCAAGATGTGCGTTTCTATGGGGTAAATCGCTTGAGTGAGTAAGACATCCAAAACAAAAGGCATGCTCAAAAACGCGCCCAAAAAAGCTGCTGTCGTTATATAACTAGCCCAGCGGTTTCTTAAAAGCAGAGCCAAAAGGAGCAAAATCGCACAAAAAAGGATTAAAACGCTCGCTATTAAAACGCTAATTAAGGTCGCTTGGCTTAAAAATCCCTTAAAAGACTCCAAAAAAGCTTGGATAAAGGCAAGAGACGCCATGCGTTTTTAAGGCTCTTTAGTCTCGGCAATACTAGATTTAACCTTACTTTTAGTGTCAATCCAAATATTAGGCACAGCCCCACCTGGAGTGAGCATGATTTGAGCGTTATTGTTGGTTTTTAACGCTTCATTAAACTGGCCTTGAACTTCAATTTGGCGCAGTCTTAAAAGCTTGTCGCTCAAGCTTTGTGAAATGCTTAAATTAGCTTGAGATTTTGCCTTAGCCTCAATCACGATCGCATCAGCCACGCCCTGAGCCTTAATCCTGTTAGCGTCCGCTTCCCCTTTAGCCAGAGCGGCTTGTTTTTGAGCTTCTTGCTTGGAGCGCTCCACCTCGTATTTCACCCTTTCTGATTCTTGGCGCGCGATTTGGACTTTTTCAATTTGCTCTTTGATCTTAGCGGGTAAGACGATTTCTCTCAATTGGATAGAGCTTAATTCCACAGGGGTGTTAGGGAGCTTAGAAACTTCTTTATTGATACCGCTATTGATAAGAGCGGCGATTTCATTACGCTTAATGGGTAAATCTTCAGCCGGATAGCGCCCCACGACAGAGCGCACCACATCGCGCACCACAGGGTTGATGATCTTTTGCTCCCAAGACAAGCCATAAGTAGCGATCGTTTGGGGGGTGGTTTGGGGGTTTAGGCGGTATTGCACGGTGAGTTCAATAGAAACGGTCAAACCCCTGCTATCCATCACATTAATAGCGTCGTTTCTAAAAATCCCTTGGTTTTTACCCGCCACGCCCATGTCTTCGGTGCGTGAAAAATTGATATTTCTGATCCTTGTATCCACAATGAGAATGTCTTGAATGATAGGCACAAAAAAGTGGATTCCTGGCTGTAAGGGGGTGGGTTCGTATTTCCCGGCGGTGATCTTAATGCCAATTTCTCCTGAGCTAATCACTTCAAAAGGCTTGGCCAAAAAAGCGATAACGCCCAAAAGGACAATGACAATTAAAACCGATAGTTTTTTAGAATTAAAAGAATTAGACGGCGGGATGAAACGCCCCCCATTATTAGGCGTATTAGGCGTGGGGGTTTCTCTTTGAGGATTTTTCTTTTTTAAATGTTCGTTCAAATCAATGGGCATGAATTTCCTTTTTAAATATTTTAACGGCGTTTGGGTTTTTTAGAATGGTGGTTTGTTTTAGGATGTCTGTCTCTGTGCTGGCCCTTTTTGAAAGAACGCACTGGCTCATGTTGGTGCGTTTTTTTGTTAGAGGGTTTTGGCGTTTTCTCTTTAGGGTTTTGAATCGCATCAATTTCTTGCTGGTTCAAGCCGATTTTGCTGGTTTCAAACTGCAAACTCAAAAGTTTTAAAACCAATTGAGACGGCTCAAAAATTTCGGTAAGCTGTTCATAAAGGCTGATGATTCCTTCAGACACTTTAGCGTCATGCAAGGTTTTGATGATCTGATTTTCGTTAATGGTGGGGATCTCAAAAAGTTCAATCTCTGAATCAATTTCTTTTTGCATGCGTAAAAGCTCTTTGTATTCTAAAGGGGTTACTAAAGTGATCGCCATGCCTTTTTTGCCCGCTCGCCCGGTTCTCCCAATGCGATGGATATAGCTCTCGGTGTTTAGGGGCAAGTGGTAGTTAAACACATGGCTTACACCGCTAATATCTAGCCCACGGCTCGCCACATCCGTAGCCACCAACACATCAGCGTCATTTTTTTTAAACGCCATGATAGAAGAGCGGCGATCCCTTTGATCCATATCCCCATGCAAGGCGGTGCTTTTGTAATTTTTAGAAGCAAGGAATTGGTGCAATTCATCGGCTTCTTTTTTAGTGCGCGTGAAAACAATGCTCTTTTTGGGCACTTGGGTGTCTAAAAGGCGCATGATCGCTTCAGATCTTTCATGTTCGTTGATCACATAAAAGCGTTGGGTGATGTCGGTGTTAGTGATATTAGAAGGAGCGATATGGATTTTAATAGGGTTTTCTAAAATCTTATCCGCTAGTCTTTTAATCGGCTCTGGCATCGTGGCTGAAAAAAGCAAGATCTGCGCTTCGCTAGGAAGGTAGTCAAAAATCTCTTCAATATCGTCTAAAAACCCCATATCTAGCATTTCATCGCTTTCATCTAAAACGACCACTTTAGGCACAAATTTATGGATGCGCTCGTTTTTTAAATGATCCAACAGCCTTCCTGGCGTGGCGATCATCACTTGGGGGTTTTTCTTAATAAATTCGCATTGTTTTTTAACGCTCTGGCCTCCATACACGCACACGGTTTTAGTCCTGGTATGTTTGCCCAATTTAAAAATCTCATCGCTAATTTGCATGGCTAATTCTCTGGTGGGCGTGATCACTAAGGCCTCTATGGTGTGGTTGTTTTTAAGGTTGTTGATAATGGGCAGAGCGAAAGCGGCGGTTTTTCCTGTGCCTGTTTGGGCTTGCGCGATGACATCTCGGCCTTGCAAAACAGCCGGAATGGCCTTTTCTTGAATGGGGCTTGGGGAAGTGAAGCCGGCTTCATAAACGGATTTTAAAACCGATTCTTTTAAACCCAAATCATTAAAACTCGGCTTATGATAAGCGTCATCATCAATTTCTGTAGGGAGTGGTGGTTGATTAAATTCCATGGGAGATTCATACCTCAATTTAATTTGAAACTTTATAAAAAGCTAATAAAAGGCTAAAATAAAATCTTTGATTTAAAGTTTATAAGATTTTTGAGTATAGCATAAAAATGCGCTCAATTAGGTTTAAAGTTTTTATAAAAGGCTTATGCTAAAATAATTAGAATTTAAGGAATAAAGAAAGGGTTTGATTGAAACGGGTGTTTTTGTGGCTTATTTTTGTATTAGCTTTCCACAAGCTTTTGGCCGAAAAAATAGGCGATATAGCGAGCGTGGTGGGCGTAAGGGATAACCAGCTGATTGGCTATGGGCTTGTGATTGGCTTAAATGGCACAGGGGATAAATCCGGCTCAAAATTCACCATGCAATCCATTTCTAACATGCTAGAGAGCGTGAATGTCAAGATCTCTGCAGATGATATTAAATCTAAAAATGTCGCTGCCGTGATGATTACAGCCTCCTTGCCCCCCTTTGCAAGACAGGGCGATAAAATTGATATTCACATTTCTTCTATTGGCGATGCGAAATCCATTCAAGGAGGGACTTTGGTGATGACCCCTTTAAATGCGGTAGATGGGAATATTTACGCCCTCGCTCAAGGGGCTATCGTTTCGGGTAATTCTAATAACTTGCTCTCAGCCAATATCATCAATGGGGCGACTATTGAAAGGGAAGTTTCGTATGATTTGTTCCATAAAAACGCCATGACTTTAAGCCTGAAAAACCCTAATTTTAAAAACGCTATCCAAGTGCAAAACACTTTAAATAAGGTATTTGGTAATAAAGTAGCCATAGCGCTAGATCCAAAAACCATTCAAATCACTCGCCCAGAGCGTTTTTCTATGGTGGAGTTTTTAGCCTTAGTGCAAGAAATCCCTATTAACTACAGCGCGAAAAATAAGATCATTGTAGATGAAAAATCAGGCACGATCGTTTCAGGAGTGGATATAATAGTGCATCCGATAGTGGTTACAAGCCAAGACATCACGCTTAAAATCACTAAAGAGCCTTTAAATGATTCTAAAAACACGCAGGATTTAGACAATAACATGTCCTTAGACACCGCTCACAACACGCTGAGTTCTAACGGGAAAAGCATCACCATTGCCGGGGTGGTAAAAGCCTTACAAAAAATTGGC
Organism: Helicobacter pylori; assembly: GCA_008033015.1. GTDB lineage: Bacteria > Campylobacterota > Campylobacteria > Campylobacterales > Helicobacteraceae > Helicobacter > Helicobacter pylori_DH. The sequence goes on along the minus strand of CP032042.1, from coordinate 1,581,694 downwards.
GTGAGCACTAAGGGGATGGTTTCAATCTTGCAAGCCCTAAAAAAAAGCGGCGCGATTAGCGCTGAAATGGAGATACTATGATAAACAACAATAAAGCCATGTTAGAGCAATACAACGTTTCTAAATTAGCGAGCGAAGAGAAATTAAAAGCGTTGGCTCAAAATAAAAACGACAAGCTCCTCAAAGAGCAAACCGATTCTTTTGAAGCACTACTTTTAAAATTCATGCTGGATAGCGCTATGAAAATGGATAACCCTTTGTATCCTAAAGCCCCAGGCGATGAGATTTATGCGTCCATGTATAAGGACACCCTCTCTAAAGAATTGAGCGGGAATTTTGGCTATAGCGAAATGCTGTTTAATTTCTTAAAAGAGCAAGAAAAACAAAAACCATGAAAAAATCCAAGTGCTTAAAACGCCCTTATTTAAAAAACTCCCATCTGAAACGCTCTGATAAGGCTTCTTCTTTCAAGGGGTTGTTAAAAAAAGAGGATAATGTGATTTCATTAGAAAATTTTAAACCCAAAGAGAGCGAGGATTTATTAGAAAATTTTTCCAACAAAAAAGACATGCAAGAGTTATTAGAGCTTTTAAACCAATTCATTTTACAAAGCTACAAGGTGGAAAAGGAATTTAAGGATTATAAAGCCCTTTATGAATGGGTCATAGAAATTTTACCGCAAGCCATTTGGGTGGTGAATGAAAACGGGAGCTTTTTTTATAAAAATTCTTTAGCCAATCAAAGCCATGAGGTGTTCAATAAGGCTAAATTAGGAAATTTTAACACCGAAATTGAACATGAAAATAAAAGCTATTTAGTCCAGCAAAACAGCATTCAAGGCAAGCAAATCATCACCGCAACCGATATTAGCGCTCAAAAACGCCAAGAGCGGCTCGCTTCTATGGGGAAAATCTCAGCGCATTTAGCCCATGAAATCAGAAACCCCGTAGGCTCTATCTCTCTTTTAGCTTCGGTGTTATTAAAGCATGCGAACGAAAAGACTAAGCCCATTGTTGTAGAATTGCAAAAAGCTTTATGGCGCGTAGAAAGGATCATTAAAGCCACCTTGCTTTTTTCTAAAGGCATTCAAGCCAACCGCACCAAGCAAAGTTTGAAAACGCTAGAGAGCGATCTCAAAGAAGCCCTAAACTGCTACACTTACTCCAAAGACATTGATTTTCTTTTTAATTTTAGCGATGAAGAAGGGTTTTTTGACTTTGATTTAATGGGAATTGTGTTACAAAATTTCTTGTATAACGCCATTGATGCGATTGAAGCCTTAGAAGAGAGCGAACAGGGTCAGGTCAAAATTAAAGCGTTCATTCAAAATGAATTTATCGTCTTCACCATTATTGATAATGGCAAGGAGGTGGAAAACAAAAGCGCTTTATTTGAGCCTTTTGAAACCACTAAATTAAAAGGAAATGGCCTAGGGTTAGCCCTGTCTTTGCAAGTCGTTAAAGCCCATGAAGGGAGCATTGCGCTATTAGAAAATCAAGAAAAAACCTTTGAAATTAGGATTCTTAACGCTTCTTAATTTGGATAATTATCCCCCCTTAAAAAATGAGTTTTACGATAAAACAAAATTTTAAAAAGATTAAATAACATTAAATTGAATAGGGTTTATCAGTTTTTGACAAAAATAAGACAAAAAAAATTTTTCATTAACTCTTTTGGTGTAGGATAGCGATCAAGGTTTTTATGAAAGTAAAAGCCTAAAACATTTTTATAAAAAAAGGACTTTTGATGAAAACATTTGAAATTTTAAAACATTTGCAAGCGGATGCGATCGTGTTGTTTATGAAAGTGCATAACTTCCATTGGAATGTGAAAGGCACCGATTTTTTCAATGTGCATAAAGCCACTGAAGAAACTTATGAAGAGTTTGCGGACATGTTTGATGATCTCGCTGAAAGGATCGTTCAATTAGGACACCACCCCTTAGTCACTTTATCTGAAGCGCTCAAACTCACTCGCGTTAAAGAAGAAACTAAAACAAGCTTCCACTCTAAAGACATCTTTAAAGAAATTCTAGGCGATTATAAACACCTAGAAAAAGAATTTAAAGAGCTTTCTAACACCGCTGAAAAAGAAGGCGATAAAGTAACCGTAACTTATGCAGACGATCAATTAGCCAAGTTGCAAAAATCCATTTGGATGCTAGAAGCCCATTTGGCTTAAGCTATCAAAAAGAAGCCAGCATGAGAGATTACAGCGAGCTTGAAATTTTTGAGGGAAACCCCTTAGACAAGTGGAATGACATTATTTTTCATGCGAGTAAAAAGCTTTCTAAAAAAGAGCTAGAAAGGCTTTTAGAGCTTTTGGCTCTTTTGGAAACTTTTATAGAAAAAGAAGACTTGGAAGAAAAGTTTGAATCTTTCGCTAAAGCTTTAAGAATGGATGAAGAGTTGCAACAAAAAATAGAGAGCAGAAAAACAGACATTGTGATCCAATCCATGGCGAATATTCTCAGTGGGAATGAATGAGCTTAATCCGCTATGGCTTGATATTCCTCTTTTTTTTAAAGGCGTTTGGGCTTGATTATGGGATAGATAGAACGCTAGAATTAAAAAAAGATGAAGTCTTTAAAGCGATCATCAAAGACACTTCAAATGAACAAACCAAAGAAATTACGCTCTATTGGACGCTATATGCAAATAAAGGTTTAGTCATCAACATGCGTTTTAACCATTTCCCTTACCAGTTTATTTTATACACCGATCATGCGAGAAACACCTATAACCTTAAAGTTTTTGAAGAAAAATTTTCTTCTAACAGCACTCTGTCGCTTGTGTTTAAAGATTTTAAAGAAGATAAAGCCACTTTAAGGCTTTTAGCCCTTATGCCCCTTGTTTTTTCCCCTAAAGAGCCTTAAGGAATTTGCATGCAAGAAAAACGACTTCAAGCCATTCAAAATAAGATCGCTTCTTGGATCAAGGAAATTGAAAGTGGCTTTATAGATGAATTGTTTTCTAAGATTGGCCCTTCAAAGATGTTGCGTTCCAAACTCATGCTCGCTTTGTTAGACGAAAAAACAGACGCTATTTTATTAGATAAAGCTTTCAATTTGTGCGCGATTGTGGAAATGATACAGACCGCTTCTTTATTGCATGATGATGTGATTGACGAAGCGACCATGCGCCGAAAACTCCCTAGCATTAACGCTCTTTTTGGGAATTTTAACGCCGTGATGCTTGGGGATGTGTTTTATTCTAAGGCCTTTTTTGAATTGTCTAAAATGGGCGAAGTAATCGCTCAAATCCTCTCTAATGCGGTTTTAAGGCTCTCTAGGGGCGAGATTGAAGATGTGTTTGTGGGGGAAAGTTTTAATAGCGACAAACAAAAATACTGGCGTATTTTAGAAGACAAGACCGCTCATTTCATGGAAGCGAGCTTAAAGAGCATGGCGATTCTTTTAAATAAAGACGCCAAAATGTATGCGGATTTTGGGTTGCATTTTGGCATGGCGTTTCAAATCATTGATGATTTATTAGACATCACTCAAGACGCCAACACTCTAGGTAAGCCCAATTTTAGCGATTTTAAAGAAGGCAAAACCACTTTACCCTACTTGCTTTTATATGATAAATTGAATCCGCATGAACAAGGGCTTTTAATTTCTTATTTTAAACAAGATAGCCATGAAATCATAGAATGGACTAAGGAAAAATTCAAGCAATATGGTATCATAGAAGAAACCCTTAAGATCGCTCAAGTTTATTCTAAAAAGGCCCTTGAAGCCATTAAAGGGGAAAACAATTTGGTTTTAGAAAAACTAGCACAAGATGTCATTTATAGGACTTTTTAATGGAGTTAGAAACTCATTTGTCAAAATATTTCACCCTAGCCTTTACGCATAAAAGCATGAGCTTGGAAATGCGAGAAAAACTCGCTATCAATTCGAGCGCAACGCTTAAAGAATTTTTACAAACCATTAAAAACCATTGCCCTAACATCAAAGAGTGCATGGTGTTATCCACATGCAATCGCTTTGAAATCTATGCGAGCCTGAAACACGGCGCTAATACTAATGAACAAAAAAACGCGTTACTAAAAATTTTGGCTCAAAATAAAAAAATGAGCGTGTCTGATTTAGAAAAATGCGTTTTAATGAACACTGATGAAAGCGCCGTCCATCATGTCTTTAGCGTGTGCAGCAGTTTGGATAGCCTAGTAGTGGGGGAAACTCAAATCACAGGGCAGATGAAAAACGCCTATAAATTCGCCTTTGAAGAGAAATTTTGCTCCAAAGATTTAACCCGATTGCTCCATTTTGCTTTCAAATGCGCCGCTAAAGTGCGCAATTTAACCGGCATTTCCAAGCAAGGGGTCTCCATCTCTTCAGTGGCGGTCAAAGAAGCGCTTAATATTTTTGAAAAAGAAAGGATTAAGGATAAAAAAGCCCTTGTGATAGGGCTTGGCGAGATGTCTCAATTGGTCATCAAACACCTTTTAAACAAGCAATTTGAAGTGCTTATCTTAGGGCGTAATGCGGCTAAATTTGAAGATTTCATCAAAGAATTAGAAGAATCTAAAAAAGTGAGTTTTCAAAATATAGAAAATTTAAACGCTTATATCAATGAATACGCATTGCTTTTTTGCGCCACTTCTTCGCCGCATTTTATCGTGCAAAATTCCATGTTAAAAGAAACGATTTTTAGGCGTTTTTGGTTTGATTTAGCCGTGCCACGAAATATTGAAAAGCCGGTATGCGATAATATTTTCTTATACAGCGTTGATGATTTAGAGCCTATGGTGAGAGAAAATGTGGAAAACAGGCAAGAGAGTAGGACGAAAGCTTATGAGATTGTAGGGCTTGCCACAATGGAATTTTACCAATGGATCCAAAGCTTGGAAGTAGAGCCTGTGATTAAGGATTTAAGGGAATTAGCTAGGATTTCGGCCCAAAAGGAATTGCAAAAGGCACTCAAAAAACGCTATGTGCCTAAAGAATACGAAAGCAACATTGAAAAGATCTTGCACAACGCTTTCAATACCTTTTTACACCACCCTACTATCGCTTTAAAAAAGAACGCTCAAAAAGAAGAATCCGATGTGCTTGTGGGCGCGATTAAAAACTTGTTTAATTTAGACAAATCTACCACTTGTCATGCCCAGAATTTGAATCTCTATAAATGCGAATATTACGAGGAATAATGCATGCTATTTTCAAAACTTTTTGCCCCCACTCTCAAAGAACCCCCAAAAGATGCCGTGTTAAAAAGCCACAAATACTTAGCTCAAGCAGGATACATTTATCAAGTAGGCAGCGGGATTTATAATTTTTTGCCTTTAGCTAAAAAAGTGCTAGACAAAATAGAAAACATCACGCACAAACGCATGCAAGAGCATGGGGCGCAAAATATTTTAATGAGTTTTGTGGTTTTGGCGAGTTTGTGGGAAAAATCAGGCCGTTTGGATAAATACGGCAAGGAATTACTGGTTTTTAAAGACCGAAAAGACAATGATTTTGTTTTAAGCCCCACTTTAGAAGAAAATATCACCGAAATTGCCTCTAATTTCATCAAAAGCTACAAGCAATTACCCGTGCATCTCTATCAAATCCACACGAAATTCCGTGATGAAATCCGCCCTCGATTCGGGTTGGTGAGAGCGAGGGAATTTATCATGAAAGATGGTTATAGCTTTCATGAAGACGCTGAGAGCTTGGATGAGGAATTTTTAAACACGCAAAGCGCTTATAGAGAGATTTTAAGCGATTTGGGTTTGGATTTTCGCATTGTGGAAGCGGATAGCGGGGCGATTGGAGGGAGTAAAAGCAGGGAATTTGTCGTTTTAACAGAATGCGGGGAAGACACGATCGTGGTGTGTCAAAATTGCGATTACGCCGCCAACATTGAAATCGCTAAACGCTCTAAAAGGCCTGAGCCTTTAAATGTCCCCAAAGCGCAATTAGCGAAATTCCCTACCCCTAATACCACCAGCGCTCAAAGCGTGGCGGAGTTTTTTAAAACAGAGCCTTATTTTGTTTTAAAAGCGCTTGTTAAAAAAGTGATCCATAAAGATAGAGAAACCCTAGCGTGCTTTTTTGTTAGAGGCGATGACAATTTAGAAGAGACTAAAGCCCTAAACGCCTTGAACATTATAGGGGCGAACGCTTTAGAATTGAGAGAGGCGAGTCAAAAAGATTTGGATAATGCAGGGTTAATAGCGGGTTTTATAGGGCCTTATGGCTTGAAAAAGCATGTTTCTTATATCATTTTTGATGAAGATTTAAAAGAGAGCGATTGCTTGATCGTTGGGGCTAATGAAAAGGATTTTCATGCGGTGGGCGTGGATTTAAAAGGGTTTGAAAATCTTGTTTATGCGGATATTGTCCAGGTTAAAGAGAGCGATCATTGCCCTAATTGTCAAGGAGCGTTGAAATACCATAAGAGTTTGGAAGTGGGGCATATTTTCAAACTCGGGCAAGGCTATGCTAAAAGCTTGAAGGCGAGTTTCTTGGATAAGAATGGCAAGGAGCAATTTTTTGAAATGGGGTGCTATGGGATAGGTATTAGCCGATTGCTCAGCGCGATTTTAGAGCAAAAAAGCGATGATCTAGGCTGTGTGTGGACGAAAAATACCGCTCCTTTTGATGTGGTGATCGTGGTTTCTAACCTGAAAGATGAAGCGCAAAAAAAACTCGCTTTTGAAGTGTATGAAAGGCTGCTCCAAAAGGGCGTTGATGCGCTGCTAGATGACAGAGACGCGCGTTTTGGGGCGAAGATGAGGGATTTTGAACTGATTGGGGAACGATTGGCGCTCATTGTTGGGAAGCAAACTTTAGAGAGTAAAGAATTTGAATGCATCAAACGCGCTAATTTAGAAAAACAAACGCTTAAAGACACCGAATTAGAAGAAAAAATTTTAGAAATGTTAGAAAGCGAATAAGGGGGAGTGAGTGGGAAATTTAGTGATTGGCTCTAGGGGGAGCGAATTAGCCTTATGGCAAGCGAATCACATTAAAGAACGCTTGAAAAAAGAATGCTCTATGGAAAGTGAGATTCAAATCGTTAAGACTAAAGGCGATAAAATCTTAGACACCCCTTTAAATAAGATCGGCGGTAAGGGGCTATTCACTAAGGAATTAGAAGAATTGCTTTTAAAGGGTGAAATTGATTTGGCGGTGCATTCTTTAAAAGATGTGCCGGTCGTGTTTGAAAAGGGGTTGGACTTGGCATGCATCACTAAAAGGGCTGATGTAAGGGACACTTTTTTAAGCGTGAAATTCCCTGATTTGATGAGTTTGCCCAAAGGAGCCAAGGTTGGCACGACTTCTTTAAGGCGCTCCATGCAGCTCAAACTGAAGCGCCAGGATTTAGACACAGAAAGCTTAAGGGGGAATGTCCAAACCCGTTTGAAAAAACTTGAATGCGGTGAATTTGACGCTATCATTTTAGCTGAAGCCGGATTGTGCCGCTTAAACATTCAAGGGGCGAAATACCGCAAGGCTTTTAGCGTAGAAGAAATGATTCCTAGCATGGGTCAGGGGGCTTTAGGGGTAGAAATGCTCAAAAACCACAAGCATTTTATTACGCTTCAAAAACTCAACGATGAGAAAAGCGCGTTTTGCTGCCGTTTAGAAAGGGAGTTTATCAAAGGGCTTAATGGGGGGTGTCAGATCCCTATTGGCGTGCATGCGAGTTTAATGGGCGATAGGGTTAAAATCCAGGCGGTTTTAGGCTTGCCTAACGGGAAAGAAGTCATCACTAAAGAAAAGCGAGGGGATAAGACTAAGGCGTTTGATTTAGTGCAAGAGCTTTTAGAAGAATTTTTGCAAAGCGGGGCCAAAGAGATTTTAGAAAAGGCGCAGTTGTTTTAATGCGTTTGTTTATCGCGCTAGTTTTGTTCTTGTGGTGGTTAAGCTTGAACGCTAAAGAAGCGGATTTCATCTCTGATTTGGAATACGGGATGGCTCTTTATAAAAACCCTAGGGGTGTTGCGTGCGCGAAATGCCATGGCATTAAAGGCGAACAACAAGAAATCACCTTTTATTATGAAAAAGGCGAAAAAAAAATCCTCTACGCCCCTAAAATCAACCATTTAGATTTTAAAACCTTTAAAGACGCCTTGAGTTTGGGCAAAGGCATGATGCCTAAATACAATCTCAATTTAGAAGAAATCCAAGCGATTTACCTTTACATCACCTCTTTAGAGCATAAAGAAGAGCATAAGGATTCTTCCAAGCCTTAATCAAAGCGCTTGATTTATGCTAAAATGGAGCGTTGCATTTTTGTTTTGATTAAAGAAGGGTTCTAAAAATCAAGATTTAAAAGAAGGTAAAAATGAGTGTCAAAATTTTAAAAATATTAGTTTGTGGGTTATTTTTTTGGAGCTTGAACGCCCATTTATGGGGGAAACAAGACAATAGTTTTTTGGGGGTTGCTGAAAGAGCCTATAAAAGTGGGAATTATTCTAAAGCCACATCTTATTTTAAAAAAGCATGCAACGATGGGGTGAGTGAAGGTTGCACGCAATTAGGAATCATTTATGAAAACGGGCAAGGCACTAGAATAGATTATAAAAAAGCCCTAGAATATTATAAAACCGCATGCCAGGCTGATGATAGGGAAGGGTGTTTTGGTTTAGGGGGGCTTTATGATGAGGGGTTAGGCACGACTCAAAATTATCAAGAGGCCATTGACGCTTACGCTAAAGCGTGCGTTTTAAAACACCCTGAGAGTTGCTACAATTTAGGCATTATTTATGATAGAAAAATCAAAGGCAATGCCGATCAAGCGGTTACCTACTACCAAAAAAGCTGTAATTTTGATATGGCTAAGGGGTGTTATGTTTTGGGCGTGGCTTATGAAAAAGGCTTTTTAGAAGTCAAACAAAGCAACCATAAAGCTGTCATCTATTATTTGAAAGCATGCCGATTAGATGATGGGCAGGCTTGTCGTGCGTTAGGGAGTTTGTTTGAAAATGGCGATGCAGGGCTTGATGAAGATTTTGAAGTGGCGTTTGATTATTTGCAAAAAGCTTGCGCTTTAAACAATTCTGGTGGTTGCGCGAGTTTAGGCTCTATGTATATGTTAGGCAGGTATGTCAAAAAAGATCCCCAAAAGGCTTTTGATTATTTCAAACAAGCATGCGATATGGGGAGCGCGGTGAGTTGCTCTAGGATGGGCTTTATGTATTCCCAAGGGGACTCTGTTCCAAAAGACTTGAGGAAAGCCCTTGATAATTATGAAAGGGGTTGCGATATGGGCGATGAAGTGGGTTGCTTCGCTCTAGCGGGCATGTATTACAACATGAAAGATAAAGAAAACGCCATAATGATTTATGACAAGGGCTGTAAATTGGGCATGAAACAGGCATGCGAAAACCTTACCAAACTTAGAGGGTATTGAAAAATTTAATCAATCCCCTAAATTATCATCGTGTTTGACTCAAAACTTTTCAAAGATTTGGCTCTGTTTTGAAAACCCAAGCAGAAAGCTCAAACATCTTTAGCGTTTGTGATGAATGCTATTAATCTATAACATTGCTATCTAGGACAAAGGAGCTCACCTTTAAAGACATGATGCGTGAAGCGAATGCGTTAGAGATCAAACTCTGTAAAATCCCTATTATAGGGAAACAGAATGAAACCCAAACTCTCGCACCAGCCTAGGGGAAAATCTCAAATATCTTTAGCGTTGCTCCACTCCCATATGAATAAGCTTGAATTTTTTAAAAAATGGGATTCTTAAAACTCATAAAAGGATAGGGGTATTTTGAAATCATTCCCCTACAACCCCCCACAAAACTAAATCCTCCCTAAGAGCGCGTTATGAGAAATTATCGCTCGCTTTTCGCAAGCTTTTTTATTTTGGTTGTCAAAACACCCAAAGGTATTTTTTAGATTTCATAACCAATATCCAAAACAGAGCTAATTTTTTAAACCCTACAAAGACCAATAGATCGCTCCAAAGAACACCACGAACCCTATTAAAACGCTTATAAACATGCGTTTAGTGTCCTTAAAAGCCACCATTAAAAACGCGCTCAAATAAAACAACAATAAAAACACGCAAAAAATCCCCAAAAGCGCTTTAAACACAACGCCCACCTTAGCCTTATGCAGCATGATGAGCACGCCTAAAAAGCCCCTTTCAATGGTTTTGATTGTTGTTTGAGTGCCTTTAGTTTCAAGGTTGATTTCATACAAAGGCGTGCCAATAACCAGCACTCCCCTATGCTCTCTAGGCTCTATCTTTTTAGGCATAGCGATATGGTTTTCTTTTAGAAAGTCTTTCAAAAAATCCAATCGTTCTTCTTTTTTTAAGGATTTTTCTAAAACCCACTCTTTGATCTTAGCGCCAGTGTCTTGACGCGCCCCAAAGAGCAATGAAAGCCCGCTAACCGCAAAAAGAAGTGCCAAAGGGAAGAAAAAAGTGGTCGCATAGATGTGAAAATAACGCATCATTGCGGTCATTATTGCAACCTGTGGCTCACGAATTTAGAAAAATTATCCAAGATCAACCCCCCTTTTCTAAACCCTAGCGCGCAAGATTCATAAGCAAAAAACACATTCGGCTGATAATACAACCCGTTATGCGAATTGAGCTCGTAAAACTCTTGATAAACGGGCTTGTGGTTAGAATAAACGCCGTCCGTTTTCAAAAGCGATTGCATGGAAGCTTCAAAGATTTCGCTATTCGCCCCTTCCCTACCAAAAGCCACTTTTTTGATTTGCTTTTTATTGGATAATGGCTCATAGCTCGTTTCTAACAATAGGGGGTGGTTGGGGTATCTGTCCCATAAAAGTTTTAAAAAACGCTTGGATTGGAAAAGGATCGTGTAAGCGGGGTTTAAAAAAATCGTGTTTTTATTTTCCATCATGCCTTGCATCAAAAGGGCTAATTCTGGCTCGTCAATAGCGATGTTTTCCCAAGGGATCAGCTTGAATAAAAACTCATAATTCAAGCCGTTTTTAAACACGCCCTCTTCTATATTAAATTCCACCTCATCAATGTAAGAAAAATCCGTTTCAAACCCCACGCTCTGAGCAGCGTCTTGCAAAAAACGCATGGTGCGCTCTTCTTCAATATTCCCCCTAACGCTTGAAAAAAGGATTTTCCACCCCTCATACATTTCCTCAAAACGGCTCGTGTCTTCGCCTAAAGTTACCATGCGTTTGAAATTCTCGCCAAGCGCTTCATAAAGGTTATTGAATTGCTTGTTTTCATCATAGCCATTCGCTTTGAGTAACGCCCATTGAATTACCGCCGTTTCATAGAGCATGGTGGGGGTATCAGCGTTAAATTCCAGTAATTTAATAGGTTTGCCATCAAGCCCCCCGGCTAAATCAAAACGCCCGTAAATATGCCAATGCACTTCTTCTTCAAAACTCTGTTTGATCATAGGAATGAGCACATTAGGAATATCCAATTCAAAAAAGCGATCGTTTTGAATGGCCTCTTCAGCCGTCTCTACAAACATGTCATAAAGCTCATTACAAGCGTCATAATAAGCGTCCGCTTCTTTTTGAGAAACAACCACCATTTCATCAGCGATATAAGATGACATGTCATCATTCGTGTGCCAATCTAAGCCGATTTCTTCTAAGGTCTTATTGTCTAAAGGTTTTAAAGGAATCACTTGCATTTTTTAGCCTTGAATCAATTAAATTATGAGTTAAAGCCCCTTGTCCCAGAGCTTACCGCCGGCGAGCTAGTAGGCCTACTAGAGCCAAAAAACCCGCTCTGTCCCTTACTCGCTCCGCCCATGCTTGAAGCGCTGGGCGCGCTTTTAGAAAAGGAATTTTGAGAGCGTTGGTAAGCTTGTGGGGATTTGTAGGTCCGTTGGGCGTTTTGCTGATAATTAGGGTTATTGAAAAGCTTATTGCCAATATAGCTCCCTAAAATCGCCCCCGCCGCACTCCCTAAAATCGCGCTCCCCAAGCCAAAGCCTGAGCTTTCACTCCCTCCACCTCCATTATTAGGCTGGATAAGCTTGCTCGTGCCGTTGTCAATTTTGGCTTCTTCTTCTTTGATGAGCTTTTGAATCTCTTCATTGCTTAGCACGCGTTCATTGCCTTGCAAATCGCGCACTATAATGTGGGTTCTTGAGCTGGGGTATTCTTCAACCACCTTGTAAGATTTATCCTTTTGCTCTTCTAAAATCACGAACGCACCTTTTTGAACGCTTTGACTTAAAGAGCTTTGCTCTTTTGGTTTGTCATCAGCATTGCTCTTACACCCCACAATGCTCACCATCACTAACGCGCTCAAGCCACCCACGATCGCATAATCAGAAATCTTTCTGTAGGGTTTTTTCATGAGAATAGCCTTATATCATGCCTTATAATGATACAAGAAAGGCACGCCCTTAATCACGCCAGATTCAAAAATCTTTTTAGTGGTATTTTCCACTTTAGTGCGTAAATCTTCAGGCTCTTTTTGAGCGTTAATATCGTATTGGGTGGAATAAATCTTTTCAAGAATAGAGATTTTATCTTCCACGCTCGCTCCCCTAGCCCTAGCTTTCGCCATTTCTTCTTGGATCAAAGCCGCTTTTTTAGCCGAATTGACCCCAAGCCACCCCACTACAACCATTCTCACGGTGTTTTCTTTCAAGTGATCCCTGAGTTTAGTGAGCTCTTTTTGGCAATGCGGGCACATGGGATCAGAAACAATATAAAGGATTTTATCCTTATTTGCAGCGTTAGTAGAGGGCAACTCTATCGCATAATCAGCCGGTATTTCATTAAAAATAGCGTTCAATTTCGCGCTATTTTGCTGGGTGGCGTTAAGGGCTTGGATTTTTTGATTGGTTTCTGCAACTAATTGCACATCTTCGCTTTTATTGCTAAAGAATATGTTGCTAAGCCCTATGACTAAATTACCATCCTTACTCACTACAAGCGGAATATTGTATTTAGTGTCCGGATCTTCAATGACGACCATTTTTAAATCCTGGCTGGATTTTAAAGGTTTGATTTCTAAAATACGCACCTTTTTATTGGTCTGTTTTTCAATCACGCTCACCAAATTATCCTGCATCCGTTTGTCATTAGCTGAAACTGAATGTTTAGGGGCTGCCCCTAAGCCTACAAGAAGTAACGCGCTCAACACACTCGCTCTTAATATCATTAAAACTCCTAAAGTTCAATAGCCTAAATCCTTACAATAAAAGGAATAAGCTTTTAATGGGTATAATACCATAAAAATCCCCCTATTTTGGCTTAAAAAGGTTTAAAGATGATTATCATTCCTGCTAGGTTAAAATCCAGTCGTTTTGAAAATAAAGTGCTAGAAGACATTTTTGGCTTGCCTATGGTAGTGCGTTGCGCTAAAAATGCGAATCTGGTAGATGAATGCGTGGTCGCTTGCGATGATGAAAGCATCATGCAAACATGCCAAAAATTCCACATTAAAGCGGTGCTAACCTCCAAACACCATAATAGCGGCACAGAACGCTGTTTGGAAGCGGCGCAAATTTTAGGGTTAAAAAATGATGAAAGGGTTTTAAATTTGCAAGGCGATGAGCCTTTTTTAGAAAAAGAAGTCATTTTAGCCTTATTAGAAGCCACCAAAAACGCCCCTTTCATGGCGACTTGCGCTAAAGTCATTGATGAAGAGCAAGCCAAAAACCCCAATTTAGTCAAGGTGGTTTTAGATAGCCAAAATAACGCCTTGTATTTTTCGCGCTCCCTTATCCCTTTTTTACGAGACGCTGGTATGAAACGCCAAACCCCCCTTTTAGGGCATATCGGTATTTATGGCTTCCACAATAAAGAAATGTTAGAAGAATTGTGCGCTTTAAAACCTTGCGTTTTAGAGGAACTGGAAAAATTAGAGCAATTAAGGGCTTTGTATTACCAAAAAAAGATTGCAATAAAAATCGTTCAAAGCCAAAGCGTGGGCATTGACACCAAAGAGGATTTGCAAAACGCTTTGAAAATTTTTAGCCCCAATCTCCTTTGAGCGCTAAAATTTAAAAGCACTCAAAGCATTTTTCACCATCAAAAACCTCTTTTTAAATCCAAAAAAAGCAAAATTTTTTAATTTTTGCTCAATTTTATTAAAAATTCAATAAATTTATGGCATAACTTAAACACATTGTAAATAAGTTTCAATTTGATACGATTTTGCAAATAAAACATTACTTTAAGGAACATTTTATGAAAAAAACGATTTTACTTTCTCTTATGGCATCATCGCTCCTTGCTGAAGATGACGGCGTTTTTATGAGCGTGGGCTATCAAATCGGCGAAGCCGCTCAAATGGTGAAAAACACCGGCGAAATCCAAAAAGTCTCCAACGCTTACGAAAATTTGAACAATCTTTTAACCCGCTATAACGAGCTCAAACAAACGGCCTCTAACACCGATTCAAGCACCGCTCAAGCGATTGACAATCTAAAAGAGAGCGCTAGCAGATTAAAAACGACCCCTAATAGCGCCAATCAAGCCGTGTCTTCAGCGCTCAGTTCTGCGGTAGCCATGTGGCAAGTGATAGCCTCTAATTTAGCCAACAATTCGCTACCCACTGATAAATACAACGAAATCAATACGATTTCTCAATCGCTCCAAAATACCCTAGAAAATAAAAAGAATAATCTCACCATTGAAAATGACTATGACCATCTTTTAGGGCAAGCTAGCACCATTATTAGCACCCTTCAAAGCCAATGCCCTAGGATAGACGGGGGCAATGGCAAACCATGGGGCATTAATGCAAGCGGGAACGCATGCAATATTTTTGGCAACACATTCAACGCCATCACTAGCATGATAAATAGCGCTAAAGAGGCCGCTAAGCAATCCCGAAGAAATGACCCAGAAAGTCCAAACCAACCAAACGCATTTACCAACGCTGATTTCAATAAAAACCTTAATCAAGTATCAAGCGTTATTAACGATACGATCTCTTACCTCAAAGGGGACAATTTAGCAACCATCTATAACACCCTTCAAAAAACGCCCGATTCTAAAGGGTTTCAAAGTTTGGTGAGCAGATCTAGCTATAGTTATTCTCTCAACGAAACCCAATATTCTGAATTCCAAACTACCACCAAAGAGTTTGGCCATAACCCTTTTAGAAGCGTGGGATTGATTAACTCTCAAAGCAATAACGGGGCGATGAATGGCGTGGGCGTGCAATTAGGCTATAAGCAATTCTTTGGGAAAAATAAATTTTTTGGGATCCGGTATTATGCCTTTTTTGATTACAACCATGCCTATATCAAATCCAACTTTTTCAACTCCGCCTCTAATGTTTTCACTTATGGCGCCGGCAGTGATCTTTTATTGAATTTCATCAATGGCGGATCCAATCAAAACCGCAAAATCTCTTTTGGCATTTTTGGAGGCATCGCTCTAGCCGGCACGACATGGCTTAATTCGCAATTTGTGAATTTAAAAACCACCACTAGCATCTACAACGCTAAAATCAACAACACCAATTTCCAATTCTTATTCAATACCGGTTTAAGGCTTCAAGGGATTCACCATGGCGTGGAATTAGGCGTGAAAATCCCCACCATCAACACGAACTACTATTCTTTCATGGGCGCTAAATTAGCATACCGAAGACTTTATAGCGTGTATTTCAATTATGTTTTGGCTTATTGATATGGAATCGGTTCTCATTGCTAATGAGGACAAAGCCAATTTTTTGGCTCTCTTTTTGGCTCTCAATGAATAACGGCATCATTTTACTTGACTTTTTACAAAAAACACACTAAAATTTCTCTTTATTTTGTGAGCGAAATTCCAGATTAGCTCAGCGGTAGAGTAGGCGGCTGTTAACCGCTTGGTCGTAGGTTCGAATCCTACATCTGGAGCCATATTTTTAACTCATCTTTTTTTATAGCAAACATTTTTTATAGCAAAACTTCACGCAATCCCTTTAGATTTGATCCATAACGCATTGACTAAAACCCCCACCACAACCCCTATCGCTAAATTATGCGTGTATAAAACCACCGCCACGACTAAGAGCATGTTCAGCGTGTCATAGGGCTTGATTTTTTTAATGTTAATAATGGATTGGAAATTAAAAGTGGTGAAAGAAATCATCACCATCACCGCCACAACCGCCACAATGGGAATCTTAACCACATATTCATTAAACACTAGCACTAACACCATTAAAGAAAAGCCGGCAAAAAAAGTAGAAAGCCTGGTTTTGGCCCCGGATTTTGCGTTGATGATAGACTGCCCCACTAAAGCGCACCCTGTCATTCCCCCCAAAAGCCCTGAGATGATATTCCCCAAGCCTTGCGCTTTAGTTTCTTTATTTTTATCGCTCACGCCGTCTTTTAAAATCATGTCTAAAGTTTTGGCGGTCAATAAACTCTCTATCGTGCCTACTAGTGCTAAAGAAAGAGCGTAAGGCAACAATCCTATCAAAATTTTAAAATCCAAATTTTTTGGGATAATGATATAATGAAAGCCTGAAACCCCTTGCTCAATGCTCCCCAAATTCGGTGCATGCATATCAAAAATTAAAGCGATCGCGCTCACTGCAAGGATACAAACCAGATTAGAGGGGATTTTTTTAGTGATTAAGGGGAAGAGGTAAATGATCAATATCCCAATAACAAGCAAGATAAACACCCCTAAATTTTGGTTTTGAAGGAATTTGAATTGCTCCATTAAAAGCAAAATGCCTAGCGCATTCACAAAGCCATACATCACTGATTGAGGGATAAACCTCAAAAGATTCCCTATTTTCAAATAGCCTAAAAGAATTTGCAACACCCCTGCCATAAGAGTCGCCACACCCGCGTATTCAAGCCCATAGTTTTTAACCACGCCCACTAAAATGAGCGCCACTGAGCCGGCCGCTGCGCTAATCATCGCCTTTCTAGCCCCAAAAAAAGACAAAGCAAAAGCCATGTAAAAGGTCGTATAAAACGCCACGCCCACATCTAAACCCACCATGATCGCAAAGCCGGCCGTCTCTGGGATCACAGAAAGCCCCACCACAAAACCAGACAACAAATCCTTTTGAATGTTACTCAGCCATTCTTTTTGTATCTTTTCAAACATGCCCTTCTTCCTCATTAGAATGGCTTGATTGTAACCAAAGATTTAAAAACCAATTTCAAACCAGATAAAATTTTTCTTAGCGTTAAGTTTTCTTAAATATTTTATTGTAAAAAATACTTAAAATCGTTTTTTTTTTTTTTTCAATATATAAATTTTAAGTTAAGAATAAGCATTTTATGGTAAAATGGCGAACTTTCATAAACATGATTATCATGGGAATGTGAAACCAAGAAAAATCTAATAAAAGGAGAAAACATGAAAATCAAAAAATCCCTCTTGCTCTCTCTTTCTCTCATGGCTTCATTATCAAGGGCTGAAGATGACGGATTTTATATGAGTGTGGGCTATCAAATCGGTGAAGCCGCTCAAATGGTGAAAAACACAGGAGCGTTGCAAAACCTTGCGGACAAATACGATAACTTAAGCAACCTTTTAAACCAATACAATTACTTAAATTCCTTAGTCAATTTAGCCAGCACGCCCAGCGCGATCACAAGCGCGATTGACAATTTAAGCTCAAGCGCGATCAACCTCACTAGCGCTACCACCACTTCCCCAGCCTATCAAGCCGTGGCTTTAGCGCTCAATGCTGCTGTTGGCATGTGGCAAGTCATAGCCTTTGGTATCAGCTGCGGCCCTGGCCCCAATCTTGGCCCAGAACATTTAGAAAATGGGGGCGTTCGATCGTTTAGTAACACGCCAAACTACAGCTACAACACTAATAGCGGAACGACCACCACCACTTGCAATGGAGCTAGCAATGTAGGGCCAAATGGTATCCTATCTAGTAGTGAATACCAGACTCTCAATACCGCTTATCAAACTATCCAAACCGCTTTAAACCAGAATCAAGGGGGCGGGATGCCTGCCTTGAACGGCTCCAAAAATATGGTAGTCAATATCAACCAAACTTTCACAAGAAACCCTACCACAGAAAACACTTACCCCAATGGAAATGGCAATTATTATTCAGGTGGGTCTGCAATCCCAATCCAGCTAAAGTTTAAAAGTGTCAATGACGCTGAAAACCTTTTGCAACAAGCCGCTACTATCATGCAAGTCCTTACCACTCAAAACCCGCATGTGAATGGTGGCGGTGGGGCATGGGGGTTTCACGGTAAGACCGGGAGTGTGGTGGATATTTTTGGCGAGAGTTTTAACGCGATTAACGAGATGATTAAAAACGCTCAAGCCGTTTTAGAAAAAACTAAGCAGCTTAACGCTAATGAAAACACTCAAATCACGCAACCAGAAAATTTCAACCCCTACACTTCTGAAGACAAAGGGTTTGCTCAAGAAATGCTCAATAGAGCTGAAGCTCAAGCAGAGATTTTAGGTTTAGCTAAGCAAGTAGCGAACAATTTCCACAACATTCAAGGGCCTATCCAACAAGATCTAGAAGAATGTTTGGCAGGATCAGCTGGTGTGATTAACGACAACACTTGGGGTTCAGGTTGCGCGTTTGTGAAAGAAACTCTCAATTCCTTAGAGCAACACACCGCTTATTACGGCAACCAGGTCAATCAGGATAGGGCTTTGGCTCAAACCATTTTGGATTTTAAAGGAGCCCTTAACACTTTAAACAACGACTCAAAAGCGATCAATAGCGGTATCTCCAACTTGCCTAACGCCAAGTCTCTTCAAAACATGACGCATGCCACTCAAAACCCTAATTCCCCAGAAGGTTTGCTCACTTATTCTTTGGATACCAACAAATACAACCAATTCCAAACCATCGCACAAGAATTAGGCAAAAACCCCTTTAGGCGCATCGGCGTGATTGACTATCAAAACAATAACGGGGCGATGAATGGGATCGGCGTGCAAGCGGGTTACAAACAATTCTTTGGTAAAAAAAGGAATTGGGGGTTAAGGTATTATGGTTTCTTTGATTATAACCATGCGTTCATTAAATCCAACTTTTTCAACTCGGCTTCTGATGTGTGGACTTATGGGGTGGGCATGGATGCGCTTTATAACTTTATCAACGATAAAAACACCAACTTTTTAGGCAAAAATAACAAGCTCTCCGTAGGGCTTTTTGGTGGTTTTGCGTTAGCTGGGACTTCGTGGCTTAATTCTGAATTTGTGAATTTGAATGTGGTGGGTAATATCTATAGCGCTAAAATGAATGTGGCGAATTTCCAATTTTTATTCAATTTAGGCTTGAGAATGAATCTCGCCAGGTCTAAGAAAAAAGACAGCGATCATGCCGCGCAGCATGGCGTGGAATTAGGCGTGAAAATCCCTACCATTAACACGGATTATTATTCTTTCATGGGCGCTGAACTCAAATACAGAAGGCTCTATAGCGTGTATTTGAATTATGTGTTTGCTTATTAAAACTCTCTTTAAAAAAGGGGGCTTGAAAAAGGAGGCTTGTTTAAAAAACGCTTAAAGGCATTTTTAAAATTAAGCGCTTTAAAGAGGGCTTATCTCTTGCAATCGCTCTCAAGCTATAAAACTAATCAAAACCCTATTTTTGCAATCATTAAAGAAAGATTTTTTAAAGATTATCGCTCTTTTTTGATAAAGTAATAATTTAGAATTTAGGGAGTTTTTCATGGAAGAATCAACAGCGTTTATTTTGGCTCTTGTGGGGCTATTCACCGGCATTACCGCCGGGTTTTTTGGTATTGGTGGGGGGGAGATTGTCGTCCCTAGCGCGATTTTTGCGCATTTTAGCTATAGCCATGCGGTGGGTATTTCGCTCATGCAAATGCTTTTTTCTTCAGTGGTCGGCTCTATCATCAATTACAAAAAGGGCTTATTGGATTTGAAAGAAGGCTCATTTGCCGCGTTTGGAGGGCTAATGGGGGCGATTTTAGGGAGTTTTATTTTAAAAATCATTGACGATAAGATTTTAATGGCGGTGTTTGTGGTGGTGGTGTGCTACACCTTTATCAAATACGCTTTTTCCAACAACAAGAAGCCAGAACATTTTGAAGAAATGCATTTTGATTTGCATGCGAATAACAACACGCCAGAAAAAAAGCGCCCGCTCCCTTTTGTGTCTATGGATAGAACGCATGGGGTTTTGATGCTCGCCGGTTTTGTTACCGGCATCTTTTCTATCCCGCTAGGCATGGGTGGGGGGATTTTAATGGTGCCGTTTTTGGGCTATTTTTTGAAATACGATTCTAAAAAAATCGTGCCTTTGGGGCTATTTTTTGTGGTGTTCGCTTCTTTATCTGGGGTCATTTCTCTTTATAACGGGAAGGTTCTTGATGATATAAGCGTTCAAGCCGGGGTGATTACCGGTATTGGAGCGTTTTTAGGGGTGGGCATTGGCATTAAGCTTATCGCTTTGGCTAATGAAAAGGTACATAAAATCTTATTGCTCCTCATTTATGCCTTAAGCATTTTAGCGACTTTACACAAGCTCATTATGGGGTAATCTAAAAATACTTCAAGGGCATTTTTAAAAATCAATCAGCAAAAGAGCTTGATTTAATCAAAGGATAGCTTTTTAAAAAAGTTTTAATCATCCCTATTTATTTTAAATCATTTCTTTTAAGGGATAAAAACCATTTTATAGGGCTCTTGCGAATTTAACGCGTTTGTGGTAGGATTAGGTTCAGTGAGTTTAGGGGTTCCCAAACCTACTCCTTGTAATTGAGCTATAAGGAGGCTCGGTAGCTCACCCTCACTATTATAAATTTCATAACTGCTTATCACCCATTTATTAGGTAGCTTTTTACCATACCAATCATTATTAAGTCCTACTCGCATGCGCTTGTATAGGGGTTGTTTTTTGAATAAGAATGGTTAAAAATAAATCAGCGAGCGGTTTTAAGCGTTTTTAAGATAACGCTTTAACCCCCCATTTTAACCCCCATTAGGAGGCTTAATCATTACCCCTTAATGCGTTTTTTTATCCTGGATGTATTTTTTCAATTCACCTTTTTTGATATAGGGGATAAACTCGCCATAGCCCTCTTTTTCCATGTCTTTTAAGGGGATAAACCTTAAAGCCGCGCTATTAATGCAATACCTTAAGCCCCCTAATTCTTTAGGCCCATCGTTAAACACATGCCCTAAATGCGCCTTACCAATACGGCTCAACACTTCAATGCGTTTCCTATTAAGGCTCTCATCGTCTTCGTATTTCACCACATCTTTATTGATAGGCTTAGAAAAGCTTGGCCACCCGCAACCGGAGTCGTATTTATCCGCTGAAGAAAATAACGGCTCGCCTGTGGTAATATCCACATAAATACCCTCTTCTTCCTTGTTGTAATACTCATTTTCAAAGGGTTTCTCAGTGTGTTTGTTTTGAGTCACCTCATACTGGAGTTTGGTGAGTTTTTTCTTTAAAACTTCATCGCTTGGTTTGGTGTATTTATCATCATCCACAATCACTTCATCCGCCTTTTTCAAATCAATATGGCAATAACCACCAGGATTTTTCTTTAAATAATCTTGGTGATACTCTTCAGCCCTCACATAATTTTTTAAAGGCTCCACCTCAATAGCGATTTTGCCTTTCACTTCTTTTTGTAACGCTTTTAAGGCGTTGTCTATCACTTCTTTATCCGTGCTATTGACATAATAAATCCCTGTGCGATACTGCCTGCCCACATCATTACCCTGCTTATTCACGCTCACCGGATCAATCACCTTAAAATAGTAACGCAACAACTTGTCCAAACTGATTTTTTTAGGATCATAGATCACTTTCACGCTTTCAGCATGATCGCTTTCATGCAATTTTTCATAATTCGTGTTTGAAGTCTTGCCGTTAGCGTAACCAGAGCTTGCGTCTATGACGCCATAAATCCTCTCCATATACGCCTCTAGCCCCCAAAAGCACCCCCCAGCCAAGTAAATCACTCTTTCATCGGTTTTGGAAAGTTTAGATCCCATGTTTTCATTCGCTTGCATAATTGCTCCTATCGCTAAAAAAAGATAAAAATTTTTCAAATAAGATAATACCTTCATTGAATAACCTTTGTTTTAATTTTAATGGTGTCCGCTATTATAACTAAAAAAAATGGTAGTTGTTCTTTAAATTGAGTTTAAATTTTAATAAGACTCTGTTCTATTAGGTAACAAAAGTTAAAATCACATCCATTCAACAATCTTCCCCACCGCATTGGCTTCATAGCATTTGATAGAGGTTTTTTGATTAGGTTTTTTAGGCAAAATGGCTTTTAAAAAGCCGTAATTTTCCATTTCTTTCAATCTAGCATTCAAATTAGGGGCTTCTAAAATCCTACCATTCAAACTCACTTCGCCCAAAAAGGCGGTTTTATTGTCAATTTTTCTGTTTTTAAAGCTTGAAAGGATACTGGCAATGACCGCTAAATCGCAAGCCGGCTCGCTAATCTTAATGCCTCCGCTCACATTAATGAACACATCATGGCGGTTTAAGGGGATTTCTAGCTTTTTTTCTAATAAAGCGATGAGCATGTTAAGGCGGTTGGTGTCAAACCCGTTCGCTAATCGTTTGGGCGCTCCGAAACTGCACTCGCTCACCAACGCCTGGATTTCTAAAATCAACGCCCTTGAGCCTTCTAAAGTGATGGTAATGGCACTCCCCTCCATAGGCTCTTCTTGAGAAAAAAACAGGCTTGAAGCTTCTTTAGCGCTCATTAAACCCTGCTCTTTCATTTCAAACAAGCCGATTTCACTCGTAGGGCCAAAGCGGTTTTTAAAACTCCTTAAAATCCTTAATTCCCTACTAGGATCGCCTTCAAAATACAGCACGCTATCCACCATATGCTCTAACACTCTAGGCCCTGCGATGCTCCCTTCTTTAGTGATATGACCGATGATAAAAACAGCAATATTTCTTGTTTTAGCCAAACGCATGAGCTCAAAAGTGATCTCTCGCACTTGCGAAATAGAGCCGGGCACTGAAGAAATCTCTGGCGAATAAAGCGTTTGAATGGAATCAATCACGCAAGCAAAATAATTTTCGCTTTCAATATTCGCCTTAATCACAGGCCAATTGATTTCATTGAGCAGATACAATTCTTTTTCTATGCAATCCAATCTAGTGGCGCGCATTTTAATCTGGCTCAAGCTCTCTTCCCCGCTCACATACAAAACCTTTTGCTGGTTTTTGGCTAAGCCAGAAGCCACTTTTAAAAGCAGAGTGGATTTCCCCACCCCAGGACTCCCCCCCACCAAATACAACCCCCCTTTAGCAATCCCCCCACCTAAGACAATATCCAACTCGCTTTGCGTGGAAGAAAACTTGATCACTTCTTCATGCTCAATTTCAGCGATAGAAACGCTTTTTTGCGCTTTTGGGATCGGGTTTTTAAGCGTGTTTAAAACCTCCTTTTGAGCTTGGTTCAATTCTATAAAACTTTCCCATGCGTTGCATTGAACGCACTTTCCTAGCCACTTAGGGCTTGTAAAACCGCAATACTGACATTCAAATAAAGAAGTTTTTTTAGCCAAAATATTTCTCTTTTTTAAAACCACACAGCTAAATACTAGATAAAAATGGGGTTTTAGTTTTGTTTTATAGCAAAACTCGTAGAACTAAACTAAAAAACAAGTTAAAAAATTATCAAGCACCATTTTGCTCTATTTTTCTTAAAGCCTTCAAAATATAGCGTTTGATATAAGATCCCACGCTTTCTTCTTCTTCGTTAGCCATTTTCTCTAGTTTTTGGTATTGCTCATCAGAAAAATACAAGCTTACAGCGCGAGTTTTTTTATTAGCGTCTGCTTTTGGTTTGCGCCCTAGTTTATTTTTAGTGCCCCTTAAGCGAGTTTCATCTGTGCTTTCTGTCGTTTCCATCAAGTTCCTTCAATCATCATCGCAAATCGCTTCAAAATAGCATATTAGCATAAAAGTAGCGTATAATGAATACTGTTGCAAGCACTAATCATTCCTCAGAGCTTATTAGCGCTTCGCTCAAAAAAGGCCTCCACCCCCTAAAAAGTTCAAATCAAATCGGTAACACCCTGATACTGCGATCCAATAATTCCTGCAAGGCGTTTTCAATGGCAAATAATGTCCCGGTAGTCGCGCTCATGCACCCATCGCATGCCCCCATGTAGCGGATATACACATCAATGTAATCATCGCTTTCTTTAATGTCTAAAATCTCTAAATCCCCCCCATCCATCATAAGCATAGCGCGGATATTTTCATCAATGACTTTATCCACCGCTTTAATCTTTTGAACCATAGTCATTTCCCTAAAAGCCAATTCCCCGCTTTGAGATTTGTTAGCGGTAGCTTTAAGTTTTTCAGCTTCCATTTCTTCGCGCACTTCTTTAAGAATATCCACCAGGTAATAATCCCTTTTTTCATGCCCTCCAGGCCTCACACAGCTTTTACAAAAAGCGCCGGCTTTGGTGTAGTTAGTGATTTCTTCAACGCTTTTTAAATCATTGAGTTTAATCACTTCTTTAATCGTGCCTAAACTCACCCTAGCACACTCGCACACAATGATTTCTTCTTCAAAATCTTCAGCGTTTTTCCCCAAATACATGCCGGCAGCTTTTTTGATCACATCATACGCCATCACCGAGCAGTGCATTTTTTGCCCAGGGACAGCCGGCGTATCCGGTTCGTCTCTCAAGCCTCTTTCCACATCTAAATTCGTGATTTTTACCGCATCTTGGACTCTTTTGTTCAAACACAATTCCACCATCATGTCTGAGCTTGCGATCGCCGTTCCGCAACCAAAGCTTTTAAACTTCGCATCAACAATCTTATCCGTGCTTTCATCTACAAGCCAATACAATCTCACCGCATCACCGCATGCTTCTGCGCCATAATCTGCTACAATGAGCTTAGCGTTTTTAGCTTTAGCCTGCTCTTCGGTGATGACCCCTAAATGCGTAGGGTTATCCATGCGCCTTTGAACTTCTTTAGAATACGCGTCCCAAAGGGCTGATCCCACTAAATCATGTTTTGCCATTTTGATTCCTTTATATTCTTTTTAATAAGAGCTTGAAATGTTTCTCAACCTTGTAGCCGCTTGAGAGAAAACTTCAATCGTTTTATCAATTTCAGCTTCCGTGTTAAAACGGCTCAATGAAAGCCTGATAGCGGTATGAGCTAATTCCTTACTCGCTCCAATCGCTACCATGACAGGATTAGCCTCTAAATCCTCACTCGCACACGCACTCCCTGTGGAAGCGGCGATATTAGAGCGATTCAAATCCCACAGCATGGCCTCTCCTTCAATCCCTCTCACGCTGATTAAAGTCGTGTTAGGCACACGATGAATTCGATCCCCCACCACCATCACATCAGGGATTTTCAAAAGCGCTTCTTCTAATTTGTCGCGCAATTTCCCTACCACTTCTTTTTCATAGTCTAAATGCTCTACGGCTAATTTCATCGCTTCGCCCATGCCCACGATATAAGGCACATTCAAAGTCCCGCTGCGCCTGCCATTCATATGCTCCCCGCCATGAAAAAGAGGGGTCAATCCCACCCCACTTCTGATATACAACCCCCCAATGCCTTTAGGCCCATGAAACTTGTGCGCGCTAAAAGAAAGGAAATCCACATTCGCTTTCAACACATCTACAGGGATTTTACCAATCGCTTGCACCGCATCGGTATGGAACAACACGCCCTTTTCTTTACAAATAGCCCCAATTTCTTCAATAGGGAAAATGAGACCGGTTTCATTATTCGCCCACATCACACTCACTAAAGCGGTTTTTTCTGTGATCGCTTCTTTGACTTGATCTGCGGTGATGCTCCCATGCTCATTAATGGGCAAGTAAGTAACCTCCACCCCCAAGCTTTCTAAAAAATTGCAAGTGGATCGCACCGCCGGATGCTCTGTAACCGTGGTTACAATATGGTTTTTGCCTTTTTTCAAGCATTCATCAAAATACACGCCCTTTAAAACCCAATTATTGCTTTCTGTCGCGCAAGAAGTGATGATCACATCATCTATATCCCTAGCGTTAATGCCCTTATAAAGCTTGTCTAGCGCTTCTGCAATGGCTGGGTGGGTTTCTGTGCCAAACTGGTGCAACGAGCTAGGATTCCCGTAATGATCCCTTAAAAAAGGATCCATGATTTCTTTGACTTTAGGGTCAATCCTAGTTGTAGCGTTATTGTCTAAATAAATTCGTTGTAACAAATGAGTGTTCTCCTTAAAATTTTACATAGATTTTCTTATCTAAGTCTAAATTATGATTAAATACAAGATATTTTCTTAATTTTAACTTAAAAATAAGATGAATTTTTGAAAACATTTTGAGAAATGCGAGCATCCTCCTATCAAAAACCAACAACAGCCGCTACCAACTCTCTTAAGGTTTTTTAAGGGGTCTCCCACGCCTGTCTTTTAAAGCGTCTATCCCCCCTTGTTGGTAACGCTTCTCCCACACATAGAGTTTTTGCAATTGCTTTGCCACTTCTTTTTTAGTGGGCTGAATGCCCCTAAGGTTATAAAGAGCGGTAACCATAATGGGCTTTGGGACATTAAACCTTTGGATAAATTCCAAACAATCTTTTTTGAGCTGGGAGTCTTGCTTGTTTTTAGTGATATCCACATGGCTTAAATATTGCAACACATAAAGGCGTTTTTCTTCATCTTCTTGTGCGATTTCTGGGGCTAACTCCATCCCTTGACTAACGCCTTTAAAAAACTTATTTGAAGCCTCTTGGGCGGGATAAACGCTCAAATAAGTTTCTAGTAAAGAAATCACTCTTTTTTGCTGTTCCAATAGTGCGTCTATCTTGGCGCTCAAACGATTTATTTTACTTTCCATGCGTTCAATGGTAACTAGTAAAAATAAATAACTATTTAATCATTAAAAATGATTATTCTAATACCATGCTCCAAATTAAGATGTGTTTTTATGATCATGCTACAATAAAAACGCAAAATGATTCCAAAGAAAAAGGGCTTAAAATGAAAACTTTTGAAGTAATGATTCAAACCGATTTACAAGGGTATTTGGACGCTAAATTTGGCGGTAACGCTCCTAGAGGGTTTCTCAATCCAAACGGCTTACCCACTTATTCGCCTAAAATCTCATGGCAAAAAGTAGAAGGCGCTCAAAGCTATGCACTAGAACTCATCGATCATGACGCTCAAAAAGTGTGCGGCATGCCGTTTGTCCATTGGGTCGTGGGCAATATTTCTTATAATGTTTTAGAAGAAAACGCTTCCATGATGGATAAAAGGATTATTCAAGGGGTCAATTCGCTCACTCAAGGCTTTATGCGTTCTTCTCTTAATGAAAGCGAAAAACAACGCTCCAATCTCAATAATAGCGTCTATATCGGCCCCATGCCCCCTAATGGCGATCACCATTACTTGATTCAAGTGTATGCCCTAGACATTCCTAAACTCGCCTTAAAAGCCCCTTTCTTCTTAGGCGATTTGCATGACAAAATGCGCGGGCATATCATCGCCATAGGGAGAAAGGAATTTTTATACAAGCAGTTTGTGAGGAAATAAACTGCATGCTTGTAGCTATTCTTTCGCTAAATTGAATTTTTGATACATTTCTAAAATTCTCTTTTCATCTAGCATGCTTTCTTCAATCCTTGTGCCTATCAAATCGGCATGGTGCTTTTTGAAATCTTTTAAAGGGATTAAATCATTATCAACAGTAGCGTTTCGCCTCTTTTTAGCTAAAGGGAAGTGCCATTGCGTGAGTTCTTTATCCTTAATATGGTGTTTATCTTTAAACTTTAAAGTTTCATAAGCATCACCATTGTGTTGCCAAATTTCAAAAGGCTCACAATCGTTATAAAATAACCAATGATCTCCCCATGCGTCTAAAAACCCAAAATCCCCATCATTACGCGCAAACACTTCAAAATCCCGCACCACAAAATTAATGCGCGAATACATCACAACCTCTTTAACGCTCTTAGGGATATAAAAACTTTCATAAAGTTTTTTAGCGTCATAAATATGATCGCAATCAATTTTGATAACCCACTCATTTTTAGGGATAAAAGAAAGCGTATAATTACAGTAATGATAGAACTGGTGCCACAAACTCGGGCAATCCTTTAGTATAACTTCATAAGGATAGCTGATAGGGATAAATGAGGGGAACTTTTTACAAAACTCTAAAATCACTTCTTTAGAGCCATCATCGCAATCATTAAAACCAATGACCCCCCTTTGAATGGCAGGAAGCATAGAAAACAAACTCTCTTCTAAAGTAACGATTTCATTTTTGACTCTAATAAAAGCCCATGGGTTTAGAGGGCTTTTAGGGTTTTGACTTTCTTTATCATAGTTAAAATAACCCAAATGCGTGGGATTGGGCAGAGTTAAAGTGGGATGGATAACCCTATCTTCTAAATGCCCCCCCCCCATAATTATAATTAAGAGAACTATTTTTATAAATACTCTTATTGCGTTCAATGAAACTTTCATTATTTAAAGAAGCGATAGCCAAAAACACGCTTTCTTGATGGTCATGGTTGAATAAAGCTTTTTCTTGAAGAGAATGAAGTTTTTTAGCCTCTAACATTTCCTTAATTTCATGATTGATTTCATCATAAATATTTTTGGCCCCTTTTAAACTACGAACATACCTGACCACAAAAGGCATCCTCTCTTTAATAAAACCCTTGATTTTATTTTTTAACCCCATAAAAACTCCTGATTGAAATAAAACGCTACTAAAAGCAAAATTTTATTATACTACACTCTCGCAACACTTCCAAAGCGCTCCCTAACTTCCTTATCTAGCGCCAGCACTTCATCTAAATCAGAGAGCTTGAAAGGCGTTTTAGCGTATGATTCTAGGGCTTGAGAAATGGTTTTGATAAGCCCACCAAAAGCGATCTCTTTGTTTAAAAACTTCTCCATCGCCACCTCATTGCTCGCATTCAGCACCACGCCAAGCTTTGGGTTTTCCAACAACAAGTCTTTATAACGCCACAAAGTGTAGCGCTCCATGCTAATGGGTTCAAATTTAATCGCGCTTAAAGCGTATAAGTCTAGGGGCTTGATAGACGCATTCAAAGAGGCCAACTTCGGATCGATCGCATAGCTTATGGGTAATTGCATGTCCGCGCTCGCCAAATGCGCGACGATAGAGTTATCTTCAAACTCCACCAAAGCATGCACGATAGAACTCCTTTCAATCAGCGCATCAATCTTTAAAGACGCGCCAAAAAGCCAATAAGTTTCTAGGATTTCAAAAAGCTTATTGACCATGCTTGCTGAATCAATGGTGATTTTAGATCCCATGCTCCAATTAGGGTGCTTGAGCGCGTTTTGCGCGTTTTGAATAGGAATGAGTTCTAAAGGCGTGTCCCTGAAAGCCCCCCCACTTGCGCTAATGATTAAGGATTTAGGCTTTAAAGCCTTGTTTTGCAACAACGCCCACAAACCAAAATGCTCGCTATCAATGGGCGTGATTTGTGAAATGTCTAATAAATGCCCAGCACTCACCAAACTTTCTTTATTCGCTAGGGCTAGTTTTTTGTTAGTTTGCAAGCTTTTAAAGCTCGCCCTTAGTCCCGCCACGCCCACAATGGCGTTAATGACTAAATTTGAAACGCATTCTTCTATCATCGCATCAATGCCCTCTAGCCCCACAAACACTTTCGCGCCCAAAGGCTCTAAACCATTCAAATCGTTAGGATCTAAAATCGCCACTTTCTTGGGTTTGAAAACTTTGATTTGCTCATTGATTAAAGCGATATTTTTCCCACAACTCAAGGCTTCTATTCCTACCTTGAATTTTTTTGCGATTTTTAGGGCGTTTTTCCCAATAGAGCCGGTGCTTCCTAAAACAACCATTCAATCCCCTAAAAACACCGCCGTTTCTTTCCAAACTTCTAAAAAATACAACAACACATGCAAGCCTAAAGCCCCAAAAAGCATGGAATCCAATCGGTCTAAAACGCCCCCATGCCCGGGCAAAATCTTACCGCTATCTTTGATCCCGGTCTTTCTTTTCAAATAGCTTTCATACAAATCCCCAAACACCGCCACAAGAGCGATTAAAAAGCTGAATAAAAGCGCCATAAAAAAGCCTCCGCTCAATTTCCCCATGCCCACAAACGATCCTAAAACGCTCGCCAAAACCACGCCAATCAACGCGCCCTCTAAGGTTTTATTTGGCGAAGTGGGCGTGAAAGGGGTTTTGCCTAAAAGCTTGCCTCCAAAAAACGCCCCCACATCGCTTGCAACCACCACGACTAAAAGCCAAATGATCGCTACCGCACCAAAATCCTTATAAACCCCAAAAAGCGCAAAAAACCCAACGCCCGGGTATAAAAAGGGTAAAATGGCTTCGCTATGGTGCGCTTTTTGATAAGCGATAATGCTAGCCATGACCATCGCGCTAATAAGAGTGCATTCTATAGGGTGCCCATTAAAATACGCCGCCACCCATGACAACACTAAAACAAGATACAGGCTAAAGCTCGCTTTAACTTGAAATAATCTTAACGCTTCAGAAAAACCTACCACATAAACCCCCCTAAAACCGCCCAAAACAACAACAAATTGTCCGCATACAAAACCAAGCCTGCCACAATGATTAAAACAAACCCTGTAATGTAACGAGATTTTTCTTTAAATAACTCTTCTTTCACTATTTTCCTTAATCAATTGAATACCAGCGAAACTAAAAAATAGCTAAACGCGCTAATCAAAACAACTCCTACCAGATTAAGCCACAAACCGGCTTTAATCATATCCGTTATTTTAACATACCCAGAGCCATAAGCTATCGCATTGGGTGGGGTGGCTACAGGGAGCATGAACGCGCAAGTCGCGCTCAAGGCTACAGGAATGGTCAATAACAAGCTCTGATGATTTTCATAACCCATGCCCATCGCAACCCCTCCAATCACCGGCAAAAACGCCGCAGTAGTGGCGGTGTTAGAAGTGATTTCGGTTAAGAAAATGACCATTAAAGTGACCATGAAAATAATGAATAAAATCGGTAAATGCGAAAAGCCAGAAACTAAATGCCCGATCCACAAACTCAACCCAGTTTTAGAAAATTGCGCGCTCAAGGCTAACCCGCCGCCAAATAAAAGCAACACATCCCAAGGGAGTTTTTTAGCAACACCCCAATCAATGAGCCTATCGCCCTGATGGTTAGCGGGCAAAATGAATAAAAGTGCAGAAACCCCCATCGCAATCACTGAATCAATTTTATCTATCTTAATGCCCCAAGATTTTAAAATCGTATCTAAAAAAATCCACCCTAAAGACGCTAAAATAAAAATAACGCCCACAGAGATTTCCGCCCAACTCAAACGGCCTAATTTTTTTAACTCTACCCTAATGACTTCCTTACCTCCTGGGATTTCTTTAATCTTTAAAGGGAAAATCACATAAGTGAGCAAGAGCCACGATAAAATGAGCATGATGAAGGCTAACGGCGTCCCAAACACCATCCACTGGGCGAAATCAATTTCAACATTGAAAGCGGTTTTCATATAGCCGGCTAATAAAGCGTTAGGCGGCGTGCCAATAAGAGTGCCTAAAGAGCCAATAGAAGCCGCATAAGCGATGCCAAGCATCAAGCAAATACTGAAATTCGTGCGATAAATGATGGTCTTTTCTTGAATAACTTGAGAAATATCTTTGCCCTTATGCACGATATTGCCCATAATACCCCCATGTGCTTTGGTGATTTCTTCTTTTTGATGCCATGAATTAGAGGCGTTTTCTTTGCCCACAAGTTTAGCGACTAATTGCAAAACGCTCATGCCAATAGGGAGCATCATCACCGCCGTTGCGGTATTGCTCACCCACATAGACAGAAAGCCTGTAGCTATCATGAAACCTAAAATCAACCTCCTAGGGCTTGTGCCTACTAATAAAATAATGCTTAAAGCGATGCGTGTGTGCAAATTCCATTTTTGCATGCTTAAAGCTAAAATAAACCCTCCCATAAAAAGAAAGATAATCGGCGATGCGTAAGAAGAGCTAACGCTAGCGAATTGATCCACGCTAAAGACGCTAAAAAGCACTAAAGGTAAAAGCGCGGTTGCGGGCAGGTCAATGGCTTCAGTCATCCACCATATCCCCATTAAAACAGCCACCCCAGCCACAACAGGCATCGCCTTATAATTTAAGGAATTAAGCTTGGGGATTTCTTCTACAATATGAGGCAGTTGAGCGTTTAAAGCGTAATAAATAATAAGCGCGATCAACGCCCCTCCTATTAACCCCAACAAGCGCACGATCTTAGTGCTTTTATCATCGGCGCGCGTATCTGTATGCGTATTGGCATGCGAATGATTTTCCATTTTATTTTACCCTTTAAAATTATTAACCTACATGCTACAATAAAACTTTTTCAAAACTAAGATTTTAGAAAAATCATATCAAAACAGGAAAAAGAGTGGTAAAAGAAAGTGATATTTTAGTGATTGGTGGGGGGCATGCAGGCATTGAAGCGAGCTTGATTGCAGCCAAAATGGGGGCTAGAGTGCATCTAATCACCATGCTCATAGACACGATCGGTTTGGCGAGCTGTAACCCGGCGATTGGAGGCTTGGGTAAAGGGCATTTGACTAAAGAAGTGGATGTTTTAGGGGGGGCTATGGGGATTATTACGGATAATAGCGGTTTGCAATATCGTGTGTTAAACGCTTCTAAAGGGCCGGCAGTTAGAGGGACTAGAGCGCAAATTGATATGGATACTTACCGCATTTTTGCAAGGAATCTTGTTTTAAACACCCCTAATTTGAGCGTTTCTCAAGAAATGACTGAAAGTTTAATCATTGAAAATGATGAGGTGGTGGGCGTAACCACAAACATTAACAACACTTATAAAGCTAAAAAAGTGATCATCACCACAGGCACTTTTTTAAAAGGGGTGGTGCATATTGGCGAGCACCAAAACCAAAACGGGCGCTTTGGGGAAAACGCTTCTAATTCTTTAGCCTTGAATTTAAGGGAGCTTGGCTTTAAGGTGGAGAGGTTAAAAACCGGCACTTGCCCAAGAGTGGCCGGTAATAGCATTGATTTTGAAGGATTAGAAGAGCATTTTGGGGACACAAACCCTCCCTATTTCAGCTATAAAACCAAAGATTTTAACCCCACCCAACTCTCTTGCTTTATCACTTACACTAACCTTATTACCCACCAAATCATCAGGGATAATTTCCACCGAGCCCCCCTATTTAGCGGTCAAATTGAAGGCATAGGCCCAAGGTATTGCCCTAGCATTGAAGATAAAATCAACCGCTTTAGCGAAAAAGAACGCCACCAGCTGTTTTTAGAGCCTCAAACCATCCACAAAAGCGAATATTATATCAACGGCTTAAGCACCTCTTTACCCCTAGATGTGCAAGAAAAGGTCATCCATTCTATCAAAGGCTTAGAAAACGCGCTCATCACGCGCTATGGCTATGCGATAGAGTATGATTTTATCCAGCCCACAGAATTGACCCACGCTTTAGAAACCAAAAAAATCAAAGGGCTTTATTTGGCTGGGCAAATCAATGGGACTACCGGCTATGAAGAAGCGGCGGCTCAAGGGCTTATGGCTGGGATTAATGCGGTATTAGCCCTAAAGAATCAAGCCCCCTTTATTTTAAAGCGCAATGAAGCTTATATCGGCGTTTTGATTGATGATTTGGTTACTAAAGGCACGAATGAGCCTTACAGAATGTTTACTAGCCGGGCTGAATACCGCTTGCTTTTAAGAGAAGACAACACGCTTTTTAGATTAGGCGAACATGCCTATCGTTTAGGGCTTATGGAAGAAGATTTTTATAAGGAATTGAAAAAAGATAAACAAGAGATACAAGACAATCTCAAACGCCTTAAAGAATGCGTCCTTACCCCTAGTAAAGAAGTGTTAAAACGCTTGAATGAATTAGATGAAAACCCTATCAATGACAAGGTTGATGGCGTTAGCCTTTTAGCACGCGATAGTTTTAATTTAGAAAAAATGCGCTCCTTTTTTAGCTTTTTAACGCCTTTGAATGAGCGGGTTTTAGAGCAGATTAAAATTGAATGCAAGTATAATATTTATATTGAAAAGCAACACGAAAATATCGCTAAAATGGACAGCATGCTCAAAGTGTCTATCCCTAAAGGTTTCGTGTTTAAAGGCATTCCAGGCCTTAGTTTAGAAGCGGTAGAAAAGTTAGAAAAATTCCGCCCCAAAAGCCTTTTTGAAGCCTCAGAAATCAGCGGGATCACCCCGGCGAATTTAGACGTTTTGCATTTATACATCCATTTGCGAAAAAACTCTTAAAGGATTTTTAATGAACGCTTTAGAAATCACCCAAAAGCTCATCAGCTACCCCACCATTACGCCCAAAGAATGCGGTATTTTTGAATACATTAAATCGCTTTTTCCTGCTTTTAAAACCCTAGAGTGTGGGGAAAATGGCGTGAAAAACCTTTTTTTATACCGCATTTTTAACCCCCCCAAAGATCATACAAAAGAAAAGCATGCAAAAGAAAATGTTAAGCCCTTGCATTTTTGCTTTGCAGGGCATATTGATGTCGTGCCTCCTGGAGATAATTGGCAAAGCGATCCCTTTAAACCCATCATTAAAGAGGGGTTTTTATACGGCCGTGGGGCGCAAGACATGAAAGGGGGCGTGGGGGCGTTTTTGAGCGCGAGTTTAAATTTTAACCCTAAAACCCCTTTTTTGCTTTCTATTTTACTCACGAGCGATGAAGAAGGGTCAGGGATTTTTGGCACAAAACTCATGTTAGAAAAACTCAAAGAAAAAGGTTTACTCCCTCACATGGCGATTGTGGCTGAACCCACTTGCGAAAAAGTCCTAGGCGATAGCATCAAAATTGGCCGAAGAGGCTCTATTAATGGCAGACTCATTTTAAAAGGCACTCAAGGGCATGTGGCTTACCCGCAAAAATGCCAAAACCCTATTGATGCGCTCGCTTCGGTTTTGCCTTTGATTTCAGGAGTTCATTTAGACAATGGCGATGAGTGTTTTGACCCTTCAAAATTAGTCATCACCAACTTGCACGCAGGGTTAGGGGCCAATAATGTTACCCCGGCAAGCGTAGAAATGATCTTTAATGCGCGCCATTCTTTAAAAACCACCAAAGAGAGTTTGAAAGAATATTTAGAAAAAGTTTTAAAAGATTTGCCTCACACTTTAGAATTAGAGTCAAGCAGTTCGCCTTTCATCACGGCTTCTCATTCAAAGCTTACCAGCGTTTTAAAAGAAAATATTTTAAAAACATGCCGCACCACCCCCCTTTTAAACACCAAAGGCGGCACGAGCGATGCGCGATTTTTTAGCGCTCACGGCATAGAAGTGGTGGAATTTGGCGTTATTAATGACAGGATCCATGCCATTGATGAAAGAGTGAGCTTGAAAGAATTAGAGCTTTTAGAAAAAGTGTTTTTGGGGGTTTTAGAGGATTTGGGCGAGAAATGAATGGGGAGTTTTGGCGTAAGGGTTTTATTTTTAATACCAACGCTTTTTTCGTTAGCACGCTTGCAATCCGTTTATTATAGTCTCATGAGAGTGGGGTCATGCTTGACAAAATAGCCAAAGCTTGCTATAATCTTTTCGCCTTTTTTTTGCAGTTTTTACATGCTCCTGTTGTTAAAAATTAAAATTCTTAAGGGCTTTTACCAAGCCACTCTTAAAGGGGTGGCTCAACCAACTTTTTAAAACAAACTCTTTTAAGCCCTATCTTCAGAAGCATCCCTTTTAGCATAGCAATTAAGATCAAACAACACGCAGTTAAAAGAAAAATAATTTTTTCTTCATCTCATCAATAAAGGTTCAATAAAACTTTAATCGTCAATATTTGGTTACAATTATAAAGGATCGCATTTTTTTAATAGGAGATATATCATGCTAGGAAGTGTTCAAAAAACCCTTTTTGGGGTCTTGTGTTTGGGCGCGTTGTGTTTGAGAGGGTTAATGGCAGAGCCAGACGCTAAAGAGCTTGTGAATTTAGGTATAGAGAGTGCAAAGAAGCAAGATTTCGCTCAAGCTAAAGCGCATTTTGAAAAAGCGTGTGAGTTAAAAGAGGGTTTTGGGTGTGTTTTTTTAGGGGCGTTCTATGAAGAAGGGAAAGGAGTGGGAAAAGACTTGAAAAAAGCCATCCAATTTTACACTAAAGGTTGTGAATTAAATGATGGTTATGGGTGCCGCCTACTAGGCAATTTATACTATAACGGACAAGGCGTTTCTAAAGACGCCAAAAAAGCCTCACAATATTACTCTAAATCTTGTGAATTGAACCATGCTGAAGGGTGTACGGTCTTAGGAAGCCTACACCATTATGGCGTAGGCACGCCTAAGGATTTAAGAAAGGCTCTTGATTTGTATGAAAAAGCTTGTGAGTTAAAAGACAGCCCAGGGTGTATTAATGCAGGATACATGTATGGTGTGGCGAAGAATTTTAAGGAGGCTATCGTTCGTTATTCTAAGGCATGCGAATTGAAAGATGGTAGGGGGTGTTATAATTTAGGGGTTATGCAATACAACGCCCAAGGCACAGCAAAGGACGAAAAGCAAGCGGTAGAAAACTTTAAAAAAGGTTGCAAATCAAGCGTTAAAGAAGCATGCGACGCTCTCAAGGAATTAAAAATAGAACTTTAGTTTTAATGAAGTTAAGCTAAACGCCGCGTTTAGCTGGCTTTTACGCTTTTTAATATTTTAAAGAAAACATAAACCCCACGAACCAATCTTTTTAATTATAAAGAAGCTTTTATCGCACCCGTTCATTCCAAACGCCGTTTTTAGATTAGTGTTTAAAAGATTTAAGCATTTTTATTCAAACCCTAAAAAAGGGTTTTACCCCCCTTACAACGCTTTCAACAGCACGCTATTTAAACGCTCATTAAAACTTTTAGCGTCTTTTAAAGCCCCTTTTTCTATTAGTGTTTGAAAGATTTAAGCATTTTTATTCAAACCCCTAAAAGGGTTTTACGCCCTTACAACGCCTTTAATAACACGCTGTTTAAACGCTCATTAAAACTTTTAGCGTCTTTTAAAGCCCCTTTTTCTAAAAGCTTCGCCCCATCATAAAGCAACCAGATAAAAGCGCTCAACTGCTCTTTATCTTCGCATTTTAAGAGTTTTTGTAAAATCGCATGGTTAGGGTTTAATTCTAAAGTTTTCTTGCTTTCAGGCACGCTTTGGCCCATTTGACGCATAAAATTAGCCATCATCGCATTTTGTTCATCGCCTATTAAAGCCACCGCTGAAGTGAGATGATTAGAAAGCTCTACGCCTTTAATCTCATCTTTAAGATTTTCTTCAAACGCTTTCATCAAATCTTTAAACTGATCTTTTACCTCACCATGGATTTCTTCCAAACCAAGCTCTTTCAAACTCTCGCTATGACTAGCGTCTTTAAAGGGCGTTTTATCGTATTCATTCACGCCTGGCATCACAAACGCATCAATTTCATCGCTCAATAACAAAACATCATAGCCTTTTTGAGCGTATTTTTCTAAAAGCGGGGACGCCTTTAGTAGGTCTAAATTTTCGCCTAAAAGGTAGTAAATGCTTTTTTGATTTTCTTTTAAATTTTCTTTGTATTCTTTTAAAGAAACCAATTTTTCTTTGTCTTTAGAATAGAATCTTAACAATTCTAAAAGTTTTTCTTTGTTTTCAAAATCCCCATACAAGCCTTCTTTTAACACTTTCCCAAAAGGCTCATAAAATTTATGGTAATTTTTTTCATCCTTGCTCAAGCGTTCAATCTCGCTTAAAATCTTTTTCACTGAAGCCGAACGGATATTGGCTAAAATCTTGTTTTGCTGTAAGATTTCACGGCTCACATTCAAGGGTAAATCTTCGCTGTCAATCACGCCTTTAACAAACCTCAAATAAGAGGGCAACAATTCTTTGTCATCATCAGTGATAAACACCCTTTTAACATAAAGTTTGACCCCGCTTTTATAATCCACCCTAAACAAATCAAAGGGCGCCTTGCTAGGAATATAAAAAAGCGTTGTGTATTCTAAAGAGCCTTCCACTTTATTATGGATATAGCTCAAAGGCTCGCTGTTGTCATGCGCAAACGATTGGTAGAAATCTTTGTAATCCTTGTCTTTTAACTCGCTCTTATTCATTTTCCATAAAGCGCTCGCTTGATTGATTTGCTCGCATTTTTCTTCTTTAACTTCTTTTTTATTATCCCCTTCGCCCTCAAATTTCGTATCGGTGTAAGTTAAAAAAATAGGGAAAGGGATATGCTCAGAATACTTTTTAACAATGCCATCAATCTCCCAACGGCTCGCAAAATGAGAATCTTCTTCTTTTAAAAAGAGGGTGATTTCTGTGCCTTGCTCCTCTTTGACGCATTCGCTGATTTCAAACTTGCCCTTACCATCGCTCACCCATGCATAAGCTTGCTCGCTAGTTACTTTCTTGGTTTGAACGACAATCTTGCTCGCTACCATGAACGCCGAATAAAAGCCCACGCCAAATTGGCCAATTAAAGCACTATCTTTTTTCTTATCCCCACTCAAAGCGCTTAAAAAACTCTTCGTGCCTGATTTAGCGATCGTGCCTAGATGCTCAATGAGATCGTTTTTATCCATGCCTATACCATTATCTTTAATCGTTAAGGTTTTTTTCTGGCTATCAAAACTCAAATGAATGCTAGGCGTGGTATTCAGCCCTTTTAATTTCTCATCGGTCAGCATTAAATAATTCAGCTTGTCCAAAGCGTCGCTCGCGTTAGAAATCAACTCCCTTAAAAAAATCTCTTTATTAGAATACAAAGAGTGGATCATCAAATCCAAAAGCTGGTTGATTTCAGTTTGGAAGGTGTATTCTTGGTTAGACATTGAACTTTTTCCTTTAATAAAATTTTTAAGATTATACAATAAAAGCGCGCTTAAAAGGGGTATGCTATGGCTTAAAAAAGAACATGAAAGAATGTTTAACTCTTTAAAAACGATAACTCATAGAGCTCATCAAATAGCTTCTGTTTTGAATGGTTTGAGCGAAATCAGGGTTATAACCGCTTGTAAAAAACCCTACCTTATAACCCTTATGCATCGTGATTTGATAGCCATTAACCATTAGCATGAAATAGATATGTTTTTTAAGGTCATATTTAAAAGTAACCCCTAAGCTTTGTGCATCAGCCCTTGGGGAATAGGTCAATTTCCCATACAATTGCACCAAAAGATTCTTAACGCTCTTTCCTATGAAAGCGTTAATCGTTATGGAATTAGCGTT
Source organism: Helicobacter pylori (assembly GCA_008033015.1). Taxonomy (GTDB): domain Bacteria; phylum Campylobacterota; class Campylobacteria; order Campylobacterales; family Helicobacteraceae; genus Helicobacter; species Helicobacter pylori_DH. Next base: position 1,542,620 of record CP032042.1, on the reverse strand, counting down.
GTAAAAATTGGAATAAGCGTCTTCATAAGGGGTGTCATCTTTAGTGTCGTAAAAAGGATCCGCTGGCGAGCCATTCCAGCCTAATTGAACGCTCGCATTCCCAAAATTCTTATACACGCTCCAGCCAAAACGATAAGATCGGAAATGCACTCTTTGAAACACAAACAAAGCCGCGCTTTTTTTACCCACTAAAGAGGCTCTGTAATAATCTTTAGACAAATAATCGCTATAGAGAGGAAACCATGCGTAAAAAGTCGTTTGGATGCGCCAAAGAGATTTCCAATAAGACTTTGTGTCATGGGTGATTTCAAATCCAGGAGCGTTAAAATTCTTAGGGTAAAACCAAATAAAAGGTGCGACTCTAATGTACTTATTTTCGTAAATGAGGTTGAAATTGTGCATGCCGTAGTTGATTTTTTGCTTGTAATTGACAGGGGCGTAAAAATCCCTAATGTATTGCTCATTGGCTAAAGCCCTTCCAAAGGTGCTAAACCACACTATCTTAAACTTTTTCCACCGGTAAAAAACCTCAAACCCTTGATTAAACCCGCTCAAAAACAAAGCTTTAGAGGGGTAACGCCCTAATTTAATCCTAAAAATGTCCTTATATTGATAATCTAAATACAAATTGTATAACACATAAGGCCTAGCGTTTTGAGCCTTTTGCTCTCTGGTCCAATTTTGGCTGTGTTGCATCAAATAGCCCTCCCATCGCCCCATGTAATACCAGTTCGCTGGCTGAAACCCTGCCTTAGGGTTGGCTTCATCAATCAAAAACTTCGTGGAATCATAAGCTAACGCTCCTATTTTGCCCCCCACCCCAAAACCCAATTTGTGGTTTTCAATCCCTTTAGGGAGCAAACTAACATCAATTTGCAAAGCCCCGGTAGTGGTTACATAACTCCCCGTAGGATAAATCCCTTTTTTGGAATTGATAACCGATTGGTTGAAAGCGATGCGCGAAAACGATCCCACTCTCGCGCTGATTTGATACTCAAAAGCACTGAGGAAAACCCCATGCAAAGCTAAAAACCCTAGCCAAACTTTTTGATTAAGCACCCTTTTATCAAACACCTTTTTTATTGAAGTCTGATATTATGCCATAAAACAAACTCGCCATTTTGGTTTTGAAAAAAAAAAAAAAAAACGATAAAATGACAAAAATCCCCCTTTTTTAGCGGGTTCAATTTAAAGATTTAAGGACTGCGCATGCAAGAGATTATCCCTATTGTGGTGGCTTTTGATAATAATTATTGTATCCCTGCTGGGGTTAGCTTGTATTCCATGCTAGCGAACGCTAAACGAGAGAGAGAGAGTAAAACTCTTTTATCAAATCCATTGTTTGGTGGAAAATTTAAGCACTGAAAATATAGCCAAATTAGAAGAAACGATCGCTCCTTTTAGCGCTTTTTCCAGTATAGAGTTTTTGGATATTACCCTTTCTAATGAAGAATTAGAACCACGCCACAATCATTACAAGCTTGATGCTTTAATAGCTAATGAAATTAAAAAATTGTATTTAAAACTCAATTCTTTTTCGCAAAAACGCTTTTCCAAAATGATCATGTGCCGTTTATTACTCGCTTCTCTTTTCCCCCAATACGACAAAATCATCATGTTTGATGCGGACACTTTGTTTGTGAATGATATGAGCGAGAGCTTTTTTATCCCCCTTGAAGCGCATTATTTTGGGGCTGTGAGGGAAAAAGATTTGATCGCTATGAACAGGAATTCGGCTAAGGATTTATACGAATTACGCCAAATGCACGCAAAAACCATCGGCGTTGCTGACGCTTTCCCTAATTTAGAAGAAGCGCAAATCCTTTTTGACAACTACTTTAACGCAGGGTTTTTAGCCTTAAATTTAAAATTGTGGCGTGAAGAAAATCTGGAAAACCAATTGATTGCCTTTTTCATTTTGAAGAACGAAAAACTTTTATTTAGCGATCAAGACGCTTTGTGTTTTGTGTGCCGTGGTAGGATTTTAGAACTGCCTTATTCATACAACGCCCACCCCAGTTTCCTTGATACGCCCCTATTCCCTAGCCTTAAAGAAGCGCGCATGCTGCATTTTTGGGGCGATAAACCTTGGAAACTCTTAAGCGTCATTGGCGCGAAAAAATGGCATGAAGTATTGATTCAAACGCCTTTTAAAGACGCTTATTTTAACGCTCCCTTTTTAGATCACCTCTTTGAGATTATTGAAGAAGTTCAAGCGGTTCAAACAAGGGATAAAGAAATCCACGCTTTCAATAAAGCCCTATCTTTTTCAGACAAGCGGCATTCTTTTGAATTCCTTCTGCCCAGGCTTTCTTCTAAACTCCTTATAGAATTTTTGCTTTTTAAAGCCAAACAAAAAGTGAAACGATTGGTTAAAAGGGTTTTTTAAACCCCCTTTCAAAATTAATGCGAGCAGGCATGCGTTTGTGTGGGCTGGATGTCCTTATTATCGGCTAATTTTTCCCTTTCCACCTTGTCTAAAAACGAGCTCAAATCCTTTGCCATTTTTTCAAAAATCTTAGCGCTCACGCTATCAGGGTGAGAAATCACAATCGGTTCGCCCTTATCCCCCCCTAAACGCACTTTAGGCTCTAAAGGGAGCTTGGCTAAAATCTGCGTGTGATAAGCCTCTAATAATCCGCTCATGGAATTTGAGCCAAAAATCTCACTCTCTTTCTTGCAATGCTCACACACAAAACTCCCCATATTTTCTACAATCCCTGCAATAGGAATGTGTAACTTCTTGAACATGTCCAAACTCCGTTTAGCGTCATCTAAACTCACTATTTGAGGCGTCGTAACGGTGATTCCTGCGCTCAAAGGCACAGCTTGAGCTAGCGTGAGTTGTGCATCGCCTGTTCCTGGGGGCATATCCACCACCAACACGTCTAAATCTCCCCAAATAATATCGCTTAGCATCTGCTCAATCGCTCGCATGAGCATGGGCCCTCTCCAAATGAGACTCTGCCCTTCATCATACAAAAGCCCCATGCTCATCACAGAAACACCAAAAGCCTTTAAAGGAATGAGTTTTTTACCGCTAGGATCCATGATCACATCAGCGTTTTGCAAGCCCATCATTCTAGGGATATTAGGGCCATACACATCAGCGTCTAGTAACCCCACTTTTTGGTTTAAATTCGCTAAAGCGATGCTTAAATTCACGCTGGTGGTGCTTTTACCCACACCGCCCTTCCCAGAGCTTATCATCACTACATGTTTAATATTTTTAGCCAGATTTTTAGTGGTGGGTTTTGGGGCTTGGGGTTTAGGCGGGGTTTTAATATCCAAATTCAAAGCTTTCACGCCCTTTTCTTGCATCGCTTTGGAGATATTTTCCCTTAAAATTTCGCTCGTTTCTTCAGAGCTTGAGGGGATTTCTATTAAAAGCCCTAACTGGTTGTCATGCAAGGTGATATTTCTAACAAAACCAAAGCTGACAATATCCTTTTCAAAATTAGGGTAAATGATCGTTTTTAACGCGTTTAAGACATCTTCTTGGGTGAGCATTTTAATCCTTAAAATGATAGTATTTGAATTTTCTTTATAGCATGTTTTGTTTAATTTTGCATTATAAATTAAATTTGCGTTTTTAAAGGATAAGGCATAGAATTTTATAAGCGTGTTTTGAAATTGCACCATTTTAGGAATTTGGATAGAAAATCGCCTACGGAGTTGCTTTTAAATTCAAGTTTTGAAAACAAACATGGGGGGTTGGTGGTTTTAGTGGGGGAAAATAATGTCGGTAAAAGCAATGTTTTAGAAGCTTTAAAAATCTTTAATGATGCGGATATTAAACTTTGTAATGAAGAAGATTATTTCAAAAACCATAAAAAAGACACCCTTTTAAGTTTAGAAGAAGAAGCAATCCTTGATCATAAAATCACAGATTTTTCTTGCGTGGATTTAAAAATTCAATCTAAGGAAGTTAATAAAGGATTAAAGGAATTATCAAAAATATTAATCAGCTATCCTTTTGAAAAACATGTAGAAGCTTTAGGGGAACAATGTAACAACAGCGTTTATATTCCCACTAACAATAACGACTATTCAAAGATTTGCACTCTTGTGAGTAATTTTATAAATCTTATAACTTCTTACAATTCATTAGGATTATTTTTACATTTTTACAAAGAAAAATTAAAATTGAGCGAGTTTGTAACTGAATATGCCAACGCAACCAACAATCTGTTTTTCAAAGAATTAATCAAACATGTAAGCGGTAATAGCGAATGGATTAAAAATTTTTGTCAGTGTGTCAAAGAAATCAAAAAGTGCAATACGCCTAATAAAAAATACAATTCAGATGATTTTTTTGTCATGGGGAAACACAAACAAAATCAGTTATCAAAAATTTATTCTTATTTTAAAAAACTTAGTGAAGGTGAAATCAAACCAAAAGATGTGGAATATATCTTAAAAAAGCTAGAGGAATTAGATAAAATTTTTAAGACTACTGACTTTACAAAATTCACACCAAAAACTGAAGCTCTATTAAATGAACAATCTCAAGAAAAATTATCAGAGTTTGTCAAAGAGATGATTGAAAAAATAGATGAAAAATACCCCATCAATGAAAATTTTAAACAGCAATTTAGAACATTCCGGTTAAATATAGGCAACCTTAAAAAGGAAATTAAAAATTCTTTAAAAAACCTTGACAAAATAAGAGAGGATTTTGAGCGAAAAAAGAGCGATTGATCCGAGAAATTGAAAATGACTGTGAAAGTGAATACAACAGTGAAAAAGAGTCAAAGATTAATTATGATTTATTACTAGATAATATCCAACAAATATGCGAAAAATATATAGCAAGCCATGTTGTTAGCGACGAGTCTAAAGATATGAAATCCATGATGTGCCAGTTTTATTTGAAACAGATAGTTTTACTATTAAATTCAGAAATCAAACAATACAGATACAGTGATTTTTTTGAATCAGCAAGAAAATCTCTGTGGGAAAATATAAAAACTTTAGATGAAAAGAGTGGCACTCGTTTGTTTCCCAAAAATCCTAAAGAAATCAAAGAAAAATTTGAGGACAACAAGGAAAAATTCAAACAAAGCAAAAACTATTTTGAGTTCGCAGAATATTGCCGAGAGTGTAACCCCTATACGGCGTTTCAAAACTTAAGAAATAAAGTTCAATTCCCTTTAAGCAGTGGTTTATCTCATCAACTTGATGAACTCGTGCCAACCATGAAAGAATACAAAGAGCCAAAAATCACAGATAATGACCTTAAGACTGCATTATTCACTCTCTTTGGTTACTCTTCCCCTTCTGAATTTGACCAATCGGATTGGTTCTTTAGAAATTCATTGTTTAGGAAAATGGACTTTCACCCTAATGCAATTTGGAATTTTTTTTGAGCATTTTAAAAGATGGTCAAGCGTTACAAATAATAATATTTGATAAAAATAATGATTTAGTAATCTATGATTCTGAAAAATCGTTCAATATCCCTAAAAAATACTTGCAAGAAATAGACCAAGAATCACTAAAAGAGATCAGACAATCAGAATTTCCTTTTAATATTGAAGCAAAAGGCGAATGCGATAACAATGTATGTCAACTTGAATTTTTTAATGATAAAAGCTCTCTTTTATTTAAGGTAAATTTTACAGAAATATTAGAAAATCTTGCAGAAATCTTGGAATACAACATGCAATTAAAAATAGATTCTTTGATTACAAAAGAATTTAACAAGCTTTTAGCGATCGCTCAAGATAGTCCCAAAGATAGTTACCAATTAAAAATTCATGTCCGACACAATAATAAGCTTTCTGAAGAGAAGGAATACACGGCATATGAAATAAAACTTGAAATTCATGACTGCAGAAAATCCCACGATCACAATGAGCCAATCATCTTAAGCCAGCAAAGCACCGGCTTCCAATGGGCGTTTAATTTCATGTTTGATTTTCTCTACAATGTGGGATCAAATTTTAGTTTTAACAAGAATATTATCTATGTTATGGACGAGCCAGCCACTCATTTGAGCGTGCCAGCCAGGAAGGAGTTTAGGAAATTTTTAAAAGAATACGCTCATAAAAATCATGTTACTTTTGTTTTAGCCACCCATGACCCCTTTTTAGTGGATACGGATCATTTAGATGAAATAAGGATTGTAGAAAAAGAAACAGAAGACTCTGTAATTAAGAATCACTTTAACTATCCCCTAAATAATGCGGGCAAAGACTCCGACGCCCTAGATAAAATCAAGCGTTCTTTAGGGGTGGGCCAGCATGTTTTTCACAACCCAAAAAACACCGAATCATTTTTGTAGAAGGCATCACGGATTATTGCTATTTGAGCGCTTTCAAATTGTATTTCAATAAGCATAATCCACAATTCAAAGATAACCCCATTCCTTTCACTTTCTTACCCATTTCAGGGCTTAAAAATAATCCAAACAAGATGAAAGAAACCATTCAAAAACTCTGCGAGTTAGACAACAACCCCATTGTTTTGACAGATGATGACAGAAAAGATGGCTCTGACCCACAAAGAGCAAAAAGCGAACAATTTAAAAGGGCTAATAAGTATTTAGGTAATCCCATCACCATCTTACAACTCTCAGACTGCGACAGGTGTTTCAAACAAATTGAAGATTGTTTCAGCGCAAACGATAGAAAAAAATACGCTAAAAATAAGCAAATGGAATTGGCCATGGCGTTCAAAACAAGGCTTTTGTATGGCGAAAAAGACGATGCGGTGAGCGAAGAAACAAAAAAGAATTTTCTATGCTTATTTGAATGGATAAAGAAAAGAGTGTAATAACCCAACGATTAAAAAAGGGTATATCAAATTTGATTATAATACCCCACAAATTATTATTGAAAGGATTTTGATGTTTAAAAAAATGTGTTTGAGCTTGCTAATGATAAGCGGTGTTTGTGTGGGGGCAAAGGATTTGGATTTCAAACTGGATTATCGCGCGACTGGGGGGAAACTCATGGGGAAGATGACGGATTCTAGTCTTTTAAGCATCACTTCCATGAACGACGAACCGGTGGTGATTAAAAATCTGATTGTCAATAGGGGAAATTCATGCGAAGCGACTAAAAAAGTAGAACCCAAATTGGGCGATAAGTTTAAAAAAGAAAAACTCTTTGATCATGAATTAAAATACTCGCAACAGATATTTTACCGCCTAGATTGCAAGCCTAACCAATTGTTAGAAGTTAAAATCATCACGGACAAGGGCGAGTATTACCACAAGTTTTCCCAATAAAATTTGGTTTTTGTTCTAATGGGGTGTTGGGGATAAAATTTAAAAATGCTAAAAACTTTTTTAATATCAAAGTTTTCGTAGCAAACGATAGCTTCTTGTAATGCGGTATTATGGGGTTAGGGGGGATTTAGTTGGGGGTTAAAGGGATATTAAAGCGCAAAATATCCCCCTATCCCCTTAAGAGTTTGCCATAAAACAAAGCAACCAAAGCCCCCTTTTTTAAAGAAACAGACTAAAGAATATTAATTTCTATATTGGGCTCTCAATGGGTTGTTGGTTGAGTTTTTGGTTGAGACGCTACTAGTCATTGGAAGAATTGGGTTCAGAAAAATAAAAAAAAATAATAGTCAGTTATTCATCTTATAAAATTAAAGAAGGTTATATAGCCTAAATTAAGATAAAATAGCTATTAAAACTAGAGTTATTCCAAATATATAAGGAAAGAATATTCCTATAAATACCGAAATTATTCCTAACCATTCTAGCACCTTATCCCATATTCTACTAAAGAAACCATCACTATCAGCATCTTCATCATCCATGCCTCTAAAACCTCTTACAGCACTTCTAATACCTGCTAATATTAATCCAATAATAATAACAGGTATTAGAATAAATATTAAATCTCTAATTAATATAAACATTATTTGTCTTTTACTTTAAAAATAATTTCTGCTATAAGAAACAACATTCCTAAAGAAACCCCTTTTATGGAGTTTCTTTTTGAGCTTGCTCCAAAGCCATTTGTGCATGCTTGCAATCCTTTTTAAAAGACTTCGTGATAAAATTAACCTTAAGCGTCGAATCAAAGGCTTTGTGGCATTTTTCAAGCTTGTGATCGCGCTCTTGTGGGTCTTGCAAGTAATATTTCACTGAATGCACAAAGCTGAAATGAAACCCCATAGGAGGGATACGGCTATCTGGCGTGCCTTCACAATGATCACTACAATAAGTGCTTTGCGCTTCTAAACCCCCTAGCATGACTAACAATAAAAAAACAACCTTTTTCATCAATACTCCTTCAATATCTTCCTAATTTCCTCCAAAATACACCAACGCCGAACCCCAAGTCAATCCCCCACCAAAAGCGTCTAAAAGCATTAAATCGCCCTTTTTCAAGCGCCCCTCTTCATAAGCTTCACACATGGCCATAGGGATACTGGCTGCTGAAGTGTTGCCGTATTTATGCACGGTTAAAACCACTTGCTCATCTTTAAAATCCAAATGCTCTCGCACCGCTTGAATGATCCTAAAATTAGCTTGATGCGGGATGAACAAGCGCACATCTTCAGGTTTGAGAGCATTTTTTTCTAAGATCGTTTCCACATCTTTTAAAAGCGTTTTCACCGCTAGTTTAAACACTTCATTGCCTTTCATGCACAAAAAAGGCTCTAAAGCTTCTTCTTTAGCGTTAAAGGGCGTGGGTTTTAGAGTCCTTGGCGTATAAAGATAATCAGAAAAATTCCCATTCGCTGAAATTTGCACATCTAAAATGCTTTCTTTTAAACGCTTGGTCCTGCCTATCACGCACGCCCCAGCCCCATCGCCAAATAAAATACAAGTCCCCCTATCCTTAAAATCTAACACGCTGCTCGTTTTTTCTGCCCCTACAATCAGCACATTTTCGCACATCCCGCTCTCAACATAAGCCTTAGCCACCGATAATAAATAGATAAAACCCGTGCAAGCGGCTGAAATATCAAACGCCGGCTTGTTTTCAATGCCTAATTTCGCGCTCAACACGCAAGCGGTTGAAGGCATGGCCAAAAAATCAGGGCTTAAAGTCGCTACAACCACCAAATCAATGTCTTTTGGAGTCAAACGCGCTCTCTCTATGGCTTGTTTAGCCGCTATTACCCCTAAATCGCTGCTTTTTTCTTCATTACTAGCGAAACGGCGTTCTTTGATACCAGTCCTTTTTTCTATCCATTCATCGCTGGTATCCAAAAATTGCTGGAACTCTGCATTTTTCACACGCTCGCTTGGAACATGCATCGCAATGGATTTAAGAGAGGCGTAAAATTCCATTCAATCCCCTTAACATAGTCATCTTTAAGCGTCTTGCTGATCACTTTGAGAAACGCTAGGCTTCAAGCTCTCAAACGCCTTAGTGATTCTCAAACAAACCTGACTTTCAACAGCACTAATAGCCTGATAAATCGCACATTCAACCGCTCTAGCGTTGCTCTTGCCATGGCTGATGATCACGCTTTCATTCACGCCTAAAAGCGGTGCTCCCCCATATTCAGCGTAATCGGTTTTTTGTTTTAAAATACCAAACGCATTCTTAAGCATCAAAGCCCCCATTTTAGATTTAAAAGAGCTTTTAATTTCATCTTTAAAAATAGAGCCTATTGCGCTAGCGACCCCTTCTGTTGTCTTTAAGACCACATTCCCCATAAAGCCATCGCAAACCACCACATCCACAACCCCTTTGAAAATATCGCTCCCCTCCACATTGCCATAAAAGAAGTCATAAGCTTTCAGCATTTTATGCGTTTCTTTAACGAGCATGTTCCCTTTAATATCTTCTTCGCCATTACTCAAAAGACCCACCTTAGGGCTATCATAATGCAACACGCTTTTAGCGTATTCATACCCCATAAGAGCAAAATCAATCAAATATTCAGGCTTGCAATCCGTGTTCGCTCCTGCGTCTAACAGCACGCTAGGGCGTTTGCCAACGCTAGGCATCAAAGTGCAAATAGCAGGCCTTTCAACCCCCTTGATACGCCCTAAATGCAAGGTGGCTAAACCCATAGTCGCTCCGCTATGCCCCGCTGAAATCAAAGCGTCAGCCCCATTTTTCAAAATATCCATGCCCAAGTAAATGGAAGATTCCTTACGCTTAATCGCCTCAGTGGCGGCTTCTTCCATTTTAATATAATCTTGCGTGTGGATCATTTCCACTTTGCTGGCTAACTCTTTAGAAATAAAAGGGGTCGCTTTGTCTTTATCCCCCACTAAAACCGCACTAAAACTCTTATTCTCTAAAGCCCTTGAGACTCCCTCAATAATGGGTAAAACCCCATGGTCAGCCCCCATTAAGTCTATTACAATTTTCATCATGCGTCCTTAAAAGGCTTGTTGCAATCCGTTGCAATCCTTTAAAATACTTTCTATCACTAAAGATAGCTTTTATATTAGTATTCTTTAGTAAATTTGTTAATATGGTGGGGAAGCTTCCAGGTGCCATTTTTGGCTTTCACAGGTTTAGCCAACTTAACGCTATAATGCGTGCGCCTTTTTGCCGCTCTTGTCTTACTCACTCTTCTATCAGGTACTGCCATAAATTCTCCTTCATTTCAATCTGCATAATGGTAGTCTAATTTAATAGACTCCACTTCAGAGCGTAAAATTTCGCTCAAATCAATAAAACCATTGAAAGATTCAATAACATCTAAATTATCAAAATCCAAACTTTGGCTTTGCGTATCCCACAACCCGTCTGAAATATGCAAAACCAACGACTCATCAAGGCTTTTTTTAAACTCTTTACCGCTTGTATCACAAATAAGCATCAATTCACCCTTAAGGCACGCTTCCAAACGAAACAATTTCGCCCCCACCCGCACAACTTCGCCCTCTAAAACCACTCCCTCATGCTCTAAAGAAAACGCTTTAGGCGCATTAAAAGCGATTTTACGCATTTCAAATTGCATGCTTACTTAAAACGCCCTTAAATCTTAAAGTTCTCTAGCAGCAAAAAAGAAAGCGATTTCATTGTGTGCGTTTTCCAAGCTATCGCTCCCATGCACCGCATTAGCGTCAATGCTTTCAGCAAAATCCGCTCTGATAGTGCCTTTTTGGGCGAGTTTGGGATCAGTCGCTCCCATAAGATCTCTGTTTTTAGCCACCGCATCTTCGCCCTCTAAAACCATAACCACCACCGGACCACTGACCATAAATTCTATTAAATCTTTAAAAAAGGGTCTCTCTCTGTGGATCGCATAAAAGTTTTCAGCGTCTTTAACGCTTAAATGCAAGCGTTTCATAGCAATCACTTCCAAGCCGTTACTCTCAAAGCGATCAATGATTTTGCCTACCACTTTTTTCTTAAGTGCATCCGGTTTAATAATAGACAGCGTTCTTTGTTTCAATTTAAACTCCTTGTGAATTGTTGATTATACAAAAATTTTTTAAAATATTACCCTTAAAATATTTTTTTAACGCTTAAAGAACGCTTTAATCTCCTCAGCTTTGTTGGTTTTTTCCCAAGTGAATTCCTCTAATTCGCGCCCAAAATGCCCATAAGCTGAAGTGAGCGAATAAATGGGTCTTAATAAATCCAAGCTTTCAATAATGCCTTTTGGCGTGAGTTTGAAAACCGCTTTCACGCATTTTTCCAACTCCGTGCTTGAATACTTGCTCGTGTTATGCGTGTTCACATAAATAGACACCGGCTCTATCACCCCAATCGCATAAGCAAGCTGCACGGTCGCTTTATCGCAGACCCCACTCGCTACCAAATTTTTAGCCACATAGCGGGCCGCATAAGCCGCGCTCCTATCCACTTTGCTAGGGTCTTTCCCGCTAAACGCTCCCCCGCCATGCGGGCAACTCCCCCCATAAGTGTCCACGATGATTTTTCTGCCCGTTAAGCCCGCATCGCCTTGCGGCCCACCGATAACGAATTTTCCTGTGGGATTGACAAAAAACTTGATATTGTCATGCAAATATTCTTTGGGTAAAACCTTATACACGATCTCTTCAATCACCGCTTCTTTTAAATGCTTTTGTGAAACTTCTGGGGAGTGTTGGGTGGAAATGACAATCGTATCAACGCTTACAGGCTTGTTGTTTTCATAACGCACGCTCACTTGAGATTTGCCATCAGGCCTTAAAAAAGGCAGGGTGTTGTCTTTTCTTTTTTGAGCCAGAGCGAAAGTGAGCTGGTGCGCTAAATGAATGGGTAAGGGCATGAGCGTTTCAGTCTCCTTGCACGCATAACCAAACATAAGCCCTTGATCCCCTGCCCCAATCTCGCCATCTTCTCTATCCACGCCTTGATTAATATCAGGGCTTTGCTCGCCAATGCCATTTAAAACCGCCGCGCTCCTGTAATCAAAGCCATAAAGGGCGTCTGTATAGCCAATTTTTTTAACCACTTCTCTTGCGATCTCTTGCATAGGGGCATAAACAGAAGTTTTTAACTCGCCAGTGATCATGCAAAAGCCATTAGAAACTAAAGTCTCGCATGCGACTTTGGCTTTTTGATCCCGCTCAATAATGTAATCTAAAACCGCATCGCTGATTTGATCAGCCATTTTGTCAGGATGCCCCTCGGTTACTGATTCAGAAGTGAAAAGAAAACTATCTTTCATTGATTGTCCTTATTAAAATAATCATTCGTATTCAAAATGGGCTTATTATAGCTTATTTCATTCTTTAAGACTTAAAAAACCCTTTAGCTTTTTGCAACAAACTCGTTTTTTGCTGTTTTCTAAAATTCGTTCGTAAATGAGCCAGGAAATGGTGCCATTCATGGATTTCCATAGCAGGGATCGCTCCGGCAAAATTAGTGTTAGGGGGCAAGTCTTTACCCACCGCGCTTTTACCCCCAATTTGAGTGAATTCGCCCACATGCAAATGCCCCCCAATGCCCACTTGACCGCCAAAAACCACATTACGGCCAGTGGTTGTAGAGCCGCTCAAGCCCACTTGAGAGACAACGATGCTGTGTTCGCCTAAAACGCAATTATGCCCAATTTGAACCAGGTTATCAATCTTAACGCCCTCTTTAATCAAAGTCTCGCCAAACACCGCCCTATCAATCGCCGTGTTAGCGCCAATTTCTACATTTTTTTGGATCCTAACAATCCCCACATGCTCAATTTTGACATGCTCTCCTAAAGCGGTGTGCGCATAACCAAAGCCATCGCCTCCGATCACACTGCCTGCATGGATAGTAACATTGTCTTCTAAAATCGTGTTTTGATACAAAATGACACGAGGATACAAAACGCAATTTTTACCGATTTTAACCCCATCAGCGATCACCACGCCCGGATAAATCAAAGAATTTTCGCCAATTTCTACGCCCTCTCCAATCACAACATTAGGCATGATCGTTACTTTTTCAAAATGTTTAGGCTCATTCACGCTTTGTGGGTTTTTAAAAAAAGGGATTTTAAAGGCATGCGAAACTTTAGCGAAGGCTAAATGCGGGTTATCCACGACTAAAGCTTGCATGCTTTTAGGCACTTTAGAAGATTCTTTTTTGCGGATAAACACCGCCCCGGCTTTTGAATCTTTTAAAAGTTTAAGGTAACGCGCTTGGTCAATATAGCTAATATCATTAGGCGTGGCCTTATCCAATTCCGCTAAAGCATGCACTTCAAAATCGTTTGAAAATTCCGTTTCAATAGAATAGGTGCTCAACAATTCGCTTAATTTCATCAATACCCCTTATTGTTCTGCAAATCCCACAATAGCGTAGCTTTATTATCTTTTTCTTCCACAGCCCCCATGCCCATCACATGATAGCCAGCATCTACAAAATGCACTTCCCCACTCACGCCACTAGACAAGCTAGAGAGCAAATACATCCCAGCATTGCCCACTTCTTCTAAACTCACATTTTTTCTTAAAGGGGCGTTGATTTCATTCCATTTTAAAATCATCCTAAAATCAGCGATCCCGCTAGAAGCGAGCGTCCTAATGGGCCCAGCCGATAGGGCATTCACTCTAATATTATGTTTGCCTAAATCCACCGCTAAATAACGCACCGCGCTCTCTAGGGCCGCTTTAGCCAACCCCATCACATTGTAATGCGCCATGTATTTGGTGCTGCCCAAATAGCTTAAAGTCAAAACAGACGCCCCGTTATTCAATAAAGGTTTTAGAGTGTTTGTCAGCTCTATTAAAGAATAAACAGAAATTTCCATAGCGGTGTTAAACGCGCTTTTAGAAGTTTCTAACAAGCTCCCTTCTAAAGCCTCTTTAGGGGCAAAGGCCACGCTATGAACGATAAAATCCAATGAGCCTAAATCCTTTTTAACGCTATTGTATAGCGACTTGAAATGCTCTTCTTTGCTCACATCCAATTCATACACATAGGGGCTATTCAATTCCTGCGCGATAGGCCTCACGCGCTTTTCTAAGCTTTCATTCAAATAAGTGAAAGCCAAAGTAGCTCCTTGATTGAAGCAAGATTGAGCGATCCCATAAGCGATGGATTTATTGTTTGCCACCCCTACAATAAGCCCTTTTTTACCTTTTAAAAATCCCATGATTTTCCTTTATAAAAATGAAATGATTGTTTTAAAATTTTCTAATTCCCAAGATGCGCTCCCGATCAATAAGCCATCCACGCTATCAATCCCTAAAATTTCTTTAGCGTTTTGCACATTCACGCTCCCCCCATACAATAAAGGCGTTTTTTGATTTAAGACTTGCTTTAAAAAACCATGCGTGAGATAAATATCTTCTAAAGAAGCGCTTTTTTTGGTGCCAATCGCCCAAATAGGCTCATAAGCCACAATTAAATTGGAATAATTAAGATCAATATTTTCTAATTGCTCGCTTAAAAATTCCTTTACAGTCTTAAAGCCCTTTTCTCTGGTCGTTAAATCTTCGCCAATACAATAGACAATTTTAAAATTTTTACCTTTAAAAAAATCAAACTTTTCTTTCAAAAAACTAGGGCTTTCCTTTAAAAGCGCTCGTCTCTCGCTATGCCCTATTAAAAGCGTGTGGATTTTCAGTTCTTCTAAATGCTTGGAAGTGATTTCACCGGTAAAAGCCCCACAATCTCTAGGGTAAGCGTTTTGTGCTCCTAAAGTGAAATGCAAAAACGAATTAGGCAATAACCCCAAAAAATCAGGGAATACAAACACCCTATCAAAATGCTGCGGCTTTAAAGTTTTTTCTAATTCTTTTAAATACGCATGGCTTTTAAAAACAGGCATAGCGGATTTGAAATTAGCCATGGCAATTTTTGTCATTGAATGATCCTTATTCTATTAGGTGGTAACTATCCCTTATTATAGCGTTTAAAAAATGTAAATTTTAAACAATAGCCCCCTTGAATTGAATTTTTTCCCAATTTAAGATCGGTTTATTAAGAAAAATTATTTCAAATGTAGTAAAATTAAGGCAGTGTTTTTGCGTCAAGCGATTCAGGTTAAATTTGAGTTTTTAGGAGCAGTTTTTATGCAACAAGAAGAGATTATAGAGGGTTATTATGGCGCTAGTAAGGGGCTTAAAAAGAGCGGTATTTACGCTAAGCTAGACTTTTTACAGAGCGCTACGGGCTTGATTTTAGCGCTCTTTATGATAGCGCACATGTTTTTGGTCTCTAGTATCTTAATTAGCGATGAAGCCATGTATAAAGTGGCGAAATTTTTTGAAGGGAGCTTGTTTTTAAAAGCGGGCGAGCCGGCTATTGTGAGCGTGGTTGCAGCAGGGGTTATTCTTATTTTGGTCGCGCATGCTTTTTTAGCCTTGAGAAAATTCCCTATCAATTATAGGCAATACAAGGTTTTTAAAACCCATAAGCATTTGATGAAGCATGGCGATACGAGTTTGTGGTTTATCCAAGCCTTAACCGGGTTTGCGATGTTTTTCTTAGCGAGTATCCACCTGTTTGTCATGCTCACAGAGCCTGAAAGCATCGGGCCTCATGGTTCAAGCTATCGTTTTGTAACGCAAAACTTTTGGCTTTTGTATATTTTCTTATTGTTTGCCGTAGAATTGCATGGCTCTATCGGGTTGTATCGCTTAGCGATCAAATGGGGGTGGTTTAAGAACATGAGCATTCAAGGTTTGAGAAAAGTCAAATGGGCGATGAGCGTGTTTTTTATTGTTTTAGGGCTTTGCACCTATGGGGCTTACATTAAAAAAGGTTTAGAAAATAAGGACAATGGCATTAAAACCATGCAAGAAGCCATAGAAGCTGATGGGAAATTCCACAAAGAATAAAGGTAGAAAATGAAAATAACATATTGTGATGCGCTAATTATTGGAGGCGGATTGGCTGGGTTAAGGGCTAGTATCGCATGCAAACAAAAGGGTTTAAACACCATCGTTTTAAGCCTAGTGCCTGTCAGGCGTTCGCACTCTGCAGCCGCTCAAGGGGGCATGCAAGCGAGCCTTGCGAACGCTAAAAAAAGCGAGGGCGATAATGAAGATTTGCACTTTTTAGACACGGTTAAGGGGAGCGATTGGGGGTGCGATCAGCAAGTGGCTAGAATGTTTGTAACCACTGCTCCTAAAGCCATTAGGGAATTGGCCAGTTGGGGGGTGCCTTGGACTAGGATTAAAAAGGGCGATAGGCCTGCGGTCGTCAATGGTGAGCATGTAACTATCACTGAAAGAGATGACAGGCATGGTTACATTCTAAGCCGTGATTTTGGCGGCACTAAAAAATGGCGCACATGTTTTACGGCTGATGCTACAGGGCATACCATGCTCTATGCGGTCGCTAATGAAGCCTTACACCACAAGGTGGATATTCAAGACAGAAAGGACATGCTTGCTTTCATTCATCATGATAATCAATGCTACGGGGCAGTGGTAAGGGATTTAATCACCGGCGAAATTTCAGCGTATGTTTCTAAAGGCACGCTTTTAGCTACCGGAGGTTATGGGCGCGTGTATAAACACACCACTAACGCCGTGATTTGCGACGGAGCCGGGGCGGCGAGCGCTTTAGAAACCGGCGTGGCTAAATTAGGCAACATGGAAGCGGTGCAATTCCACCCTACCGCTTTAGTGCCAAGCGGGATTTTAATGACCGAAGGTTGTAGGGGCGATGGCGGCGTTTTAAGAGACAAGTTTGGCAGACGCTTCATGCCCGCTTATGAGCCGGAAAAAAAAGAGCTTGCTAGCAGAGATGTGGTCTCAAGGCGGATTTTAGAGCATATCCAAAAAGGCTATGGAGCCAAATCGCCTTATGGGGATCATGTGTGGTTGGATATTGCTATTTTAGGGCGTAACCATGTGGAAAAAAATTTGAGGGATGTGCGCGATATTGCCATGACTTTTGCGGGCATTGATCCGGCCGATAGCGAAGAGCAAACCAAAGACAACATGCAAGGAATGCCCGCAAATGAGCCTGAATACGGGCAAGCGATGGCCAAGCAAAAAGGCTGGATCCCCATAAAACCCATGCAACACTATTCTATGGGTGGGGTTAGGACAAACCCTAAAGGCGAAACCCATTTAAAAGGCTTGTTTTGCGCGGGTGAAGCGGCGTGCTGGGATTTGCATGGGTTTAACCGCTTGGGGGGAAATTCTGTGAGTGAAGCGGTGGTCGCTGGCATGATCATAGGGGATTATTTCGCGTCGCATTGTTTAGAAGCGCAAATTGAAATCAACACACAAAAGGTTGAAGCTTTCATTAAAGAAAGCCAGGATTATATGCATTTTTTATTGCATAATGAAGGCAAGGAAGATGTGTATGAGATTAGAGAACGCATGAAAGAAGTCATGGATGAAAAAGTGGGCGTTTTTAGAGAAGGCAAAAAATTAGAAGAAGCCCTTAAAGAATTGCAAGAGCTTTATGCGCGCTCCAAAAACATTTGCGTGAAAAACAAGGTTTTACACAATAACCCTGAATTAGAAGACGCTTACCGCACCAAAAAAATGCTCAAACTCGCGCTTTGCATCACCCAAGGAGCGTTACTGCGCACTGAAAGCAGAGGGGCTCACACTAGGATTGATTACCCTAAAAGAGACGATGAAAAATGGCTTAATCGGACTTTAGCGAGCTGGCCTAGCGCTGAGCAAGACATGCCCACGATTGAATACGAAGAATTAGACGTGATGAAAATGGAAATCAGCCCTGATTTTAGGGGCTATGGCAAAAAGGGTAATTTCATCCCCCACCCCAAAAAAGAAGAGCGCGACGCTGAGATTTTAAAAACGATTTTAGAACTAGAAAAGCTTGGAAAAGACAGGATAGAAGTCCAACACGCGCTCATGCCTTTTGAATTGCAAGAAAAATACAAAGCCAGGAACATGCGTTTAGAAGATGAAGAAGTGAGGGCTAGAGGGGAACATTTGTATTCTTTCAATGTCCATGATTTATTAGACCAACACAACGCTAATTTAAAAGGAGAACACCATGAGTGATAATGAACGAACGATTGTAGTTAGAGTGCTAAAATTTGACCCTCAAAGCGCAGTGAGTAAGCCGCATTTTAAAGAGTATCAATTGAAAGAAACGCCATCCATGACGCTCTTTATCGCTTTAAACCTCATTAGAGAGCATCAAGATCCGGATTTGAGCTTTGATTTTGTGTGCCGCGCTGGGATTTGCGGCTCTTGCGCGATGATGGTTAATGGGAGACCGAGACTGGCTTGTAAAACCCTAACTTCTAGTTTTGAAAGCGGGGTGATCACGCTCATGCCCATGCCCAGTTTTACACTCATTAAAGATTTGAGCGTGAATACGGGCGATTGGTTTTTAGATATGACTAAAAGGGTGGAGAGTTGGGCGCATTCTAAAGAAGAAGTGGATATTACTAAGCCGGAAAAAAGGATTGAGCCTGATGAAGCCCAAGAAGTCTTTGAACTAGACAGGTGTATTGAATGCGGGTGCTGTATCGCTTCTTGTGGGACTAAACTCATGCGCCCTAATTTCATTGGAGCTGCTGGCATGAACAGAGCCATGCGCTTTATGATTGACAGCCACGATGAAAGAAGCGATGACGATTTTTATGAATTAGTCGGCGATGATGATGGCGTTTTTGGGTGCATGAGCTTGATTGCTTGCCATGACACTTGCCCTAAAGAATTACCCTTGCAAAGCAGTATCGCTACTTTGCGTAACCGAATGTTGAAAGTGGGTAAAAGCCGCTAATTTCTTTGGGTCGTTTTTGAAAATCTTTTTAGTTTTTTTAAGCGTCTTTTTTTTTAATGGGTGTTTTGGGTTAGTCTATAAGACTCCCATTTCAAGCCCACCTATCTCTTATGATCCCTACACTACCACCATTGGGAGCTTATACGCTAAAAATTTAAAAGAAAACCCTAACCATAGTGCAGCCATTCTTTTAGAAGATGGCTTTGACGCTTTATTGCACAGAGTGGGTCTTATCAGGATGAGCCAAAAAAGCATTGACATGCAAACTTATATTTATAAGAACGATCTTTCCTCTCAAGTGATCGCTAAAGAACTTTTAAATGCGGCCAATCGTGGGGTAAAAGTGCGCATTCTTTTAGACGATAACGGATTGGATTCGGATTTTTCAGATATTATGCTCTTAAATTTCCATAAAAACATTGAAGTGAAAATTTTTAACCCCTACTATATCCGCAATAAAGGCTTGCGCTATTTTGAAATGCTTGCGGATTATGAGCGCATTAAAAAACGCATGCACAACAAACTTTTCATCGTGGATAATTTCGCTGTCATTATAGGAGGGCGCAATATTGGGGACAATTATTTTGATAACGATTTAGACACGAATTTTTTAGATTTAGACGCTTTGTTTTTTGGGGGGGTTGCTTCAAAAGCCAAAGAAAGCTTTGAACGCTATTGGAGGTTCCACCGCTCTATCCCTGTTTCATTATTAAGAACCCATAAAAGACTCAAAAACAACGCTAAAGAAATCGCTAAGCTCCATGAAAAAATCCCTATCAGCGCTGAAGACAAAAACCAGTTTGAAAAAAAAGTCAATGATTTTATAGAACGCTTCCAAAAATACCAATACCCCATTTATTATGGGAATGCCATTTTTTTAGCTGATTCACCCAAAAAAATTGACACTCCCTTGTATTCGCCCATCAAAATCGCTTTTGAAAAAGCCCTTAAAAACGCTAAGGACTCCGTTTTTATCGCTTCATCGTATTTTATTCCAGGTAAAAAGATAATGAAAATCTTTAAAAATCAAATTTCTAAGGGGATTGAATTGAATATTCTTACCAATTCCCTTTCATCAACGGACGCTATCGTAGTCTATGGGGCGTGGGAAAGGTATCGCAACCAATTAGTGCGAATGGGCGCGAATGTCTATGAAATACGAAACGATTTTTTCAACCGCCAGATTAAAGGGCGCTTTAGCACCAAACATTCCTTGCACGGCAAGACGATTGTTTTTGATGACAATTTAACGCTTCTAGGGAGTTTTAATATTGATCCGCGCTCTGCATATATCAACACTGAAAGCGCGGTTTTGTTTGACAACCCGTCTTTTGCTAAAAGGGTGCGTTTGTCGCTTAAAGATCATGCCCAACAATCATGGCATCTGGTGGTGTATCGGCATAGAGTTATTTGGGAAGCGGTGGAAGAAGGCATTTTAATCCATGAAAAAACTTCGCCTGACACTTCCTTCTTTTTACGCTTGATTAAAGAATGGTCTAAAGTCCTTCCTGAAAGAGAGCTTTAAAACTTTTAATGCCCTTTATTTTGCGAAAAAGCGATGTTATTGGTAACAGCGGCTAAAAGCGCTGAACACACAAACACTAAATGGATCACCACTTGCCAAAAAATGGGGTTATGCGATAGGGGCGTGTCCTTAGGAATACTAGATAAAACATCTTCTAAACTCATGTAGCGTTTGAGCAAAAAGATCGCCGAAATGGCTACAATGGAAAGGGAAACCTTTAACTTTAAGGCGTTAAAATCCGTGTGTTTTAGCCAAGTAATTTCGCTAGCATCCACCTTGTCTAATTTGGAAACAAAGCTTTCATAACTGGCGAGCAGCACCATTAAAACAAGCCCGGCCATGAACAACAAATCCACCAAGCCTAAGGCCGATAAGACTAAATCCGTTTCACTAATGGTGTCTAAATGGCTGAGCATGTGCCACAATTCTTTCATGAACACATAGCCTAAAACCACCAACACTAACGACATGGCAATGCATAAAGGGGCTAGCAACCAACGAGTGGCAAACAACACTCTTTCAATCAACTTTTCCAACATCTCAACTCTTTTAATTATGGCTTTTTGAAGCCTTGATTATAGCTAATAAAACGCCCCGAGTGGCTAACAGAGCGCCTTGATGGAGTGGAATCTCAAGCCATTCTTATGGTATTTATGGTATAAATTTGACTACTGCATGCAACAAAGGAGAACTGAGTGAAAACCACTATAAAAGAGATCTTTCAAGAGGAAGGATACAGCATCCCTAACTATCAGAGGGATTACGCTTGGAAGGACAAGAATTTTAGGGATCTGTGGGAAGATCTAGAAGAAGCGATAGGATACAACAAAAAGGGTTATGAGCATTTTATAGGCACCATGGTTGTCGCTAAGAATGAAGACAACAAAAAATTGTATGACATCATTGACGGCCAGCAGCGAACGACTACCATCTTCATGCTCTTGCATGTCTTGGCGAACGAGCAAAATGAGAAAGACAAGCAAGAGACAAGAAAATATCTATACCAAAAGGGGGAATTAAAATTAGAAGTCGCCCCTCAAAACCAAAGCTTCTTCAAAACGCTCTTGGAAGCGGCAGAAAAAGGGAGTATTAGCCATTGCGAAAAAGATGCAGACACCGAGGGCAAGCAAAATCTCTTTGAGGTTTTGAAGGCCATCTTGGATAAGGTCAGCAAATTGAGTGAAGAAGAAGTGAATGAGCGTTTGGAGGTGCTGTTGAAAATGGTTTTGATGCGGTTTGAAGAGCCTGATCCTGGAAAGGCCATCAGAACCTTTCAAAGCGTGAATGACAGAGGCGTGCCTCTCCTCTTGCTAGACAAACTAAAATCCCTTCTCATCTATTACTCCAACACTTTTTGCGATGGGAAAAGGGGGCTAGACCAATTTATCATCGATCATTTTGGGGAGATCTTTAAGATCTTTGCCAAGATCAAAAAGAGCGACCATATCTCCAGCGTTGGAGGCCCAAACTTTGATGAAGGCGACATATTCCGCTACCACGCAGGGAGTCAAAGATTTGATGGAATCGAGTTTTTAGGGCACTACGAAGCAAGCACGGACAAAACCTACGAGAAACTCAAAGATGAACTAAAAAAAATCAAAAAAAGCAAATTGGAAAGTTTCATCCAATCCTATGTCAGCGATTTGAAAAATTTCTATCAGGCTTTCCTTGATCTATTGAGCGAGATTAACACTAACCCAACCACCCTTAAGGTCATGCTCATCAACAAGATCAACCCGCTTTTTTTCAATTCGCTCATCCGCCTGAAAATCAACAACGAACTAGACGATGAAACGCTGAAACTCTTTGCCAAAACCGATATTGTGTTTTTCAAAGCTACTAGAAATTTAGAATCAAAGGCCTACAACCTGATTAATGCGTATCTTAAAAAGGGCAAAGAGGGATTGAAGAGCGAGATGATTGCTCAATACAGAAATGATATAGGGCTGGCTTTTTGGCAGTCTGTAAACAACGCATCCAACTCATCATGCTTCCACTATGTCTTCTTTGAAAAGAACTGCCAGGAGATGGGTCTTGCCGATCTCAAAAAATTGATCCCTGGGAAGCAATTCTCCCAAGAAAAAGAGCACATCATCCTCATCAATTTATTAGAATTGGATAATGAAATTGAGATCCAAAAACTTGGTTTTGAAGACAGGAAAGATCTTAGAGCTTATATTTACACATACGGCAACCTCATCTCCCTAGAAAAACCGCTCAATAGTAAAGGAAAAGATAAGGATCTGTATGAAAAAGATGAAATCTACAAAAGTAGTGAGATCCCTTTCAACAGGTGCTTTAATGTAAAAGATTTCAAAAAAGAGGTTTTGATAGAAAGGAATAATGAAATGGAAAAATGGCTGAGCGACACCTTTTTTAAGGATTTCGCCGCCCACTAAAGAGCGTGAGATTAAAAGAGAGTGATCGCGCTCACTCTCTTGCTTCTAGCCCCACAACCACACCGATAAAGCTAGTTTCAAACCGCTCTCTTCTTTGAAGAGTTATGGGTTATCAAACAGCAAGCAATAATGTTACAAAATTTAAACGCTCCGTAGTTTTCAAACAATAAACAAATGCCTTTAACGAATGAATGCTCTTTAAGGCTGAATTCAAACGCAAGAATTATTTGAATTCCTCAAAGACCAAATAGGTATATTGATCAAAAAAATCTGTTTATCTTCATTGTCTGTTAAAATTATCCGAGCCGATGGAGTAAAGCTACCCCATCGTTTTAGAGCTTGGGCGATCCACTAAAAACGCCCAAGAAAAAAATAAGAATTTTTAGCTCAAAACCCCTACCGCGCTTCTATGACAACCGGTTTAGTCATCTTCTTGCTGACTTCATCAGCATGCATTAAGGCTTCTTGTTTGCTCTTATACGGGCCTATGAGGTAGCGTTTAGTAGCCCCCCTATCTTCAATCTTATGGGGGAATTGGTTAAACGCTTGCAAAAAGGCTTTATTAGGCGTGTGCGCAAAAACCCCCACTTGCAAATAATGCCCTTTAATAAGGTTGGTTTTAGAATTAGCTTTTTTAGGGACTTCTTTATGAGCTTCTTTTTTGACTTTTAGCTCTTTAACCGCATGCTTATCTTTATCTTTATGGGCTTCCTTATCTTTAGGGGTTACTTTAGGCTTTTTATGGGTGGTTTCTTTTTTAGCCATAGCTTGAGATTCTTTTTGAGTACTCATGGGAATAGACTCAACAGCTTTTAATTCTTTTTGAGCTTCTGGCGTTTCTTCTGCTGTTTTCATTTCCGTTTGAGTTCGATCGGTTTGAGTGGGCATGTTAAACGCATCATTTTCTTGTTTTTTAACATTATCCGCCACTTTGTCTAGCTTGTCTTCTTGCTTGGAAGGATCTAAATTCAAGCTTTCAAACTCATCGTCTTTTTTCTCGTCTTTAGTGTTGCCTATTTTTTGCATGCCGCTATCGGTTTGTAAAAAAGTCTCTTTAGGAGCGACTCTCGTGCTTTTCCAAAACACCATTAAAAGCACCGCTAAAATGATAATGGCTATAGCCACGATCAAAAACACCTTTTTAGTGCCGCCCCCATTATTTTCTTCTTCTAAGATCACTTCACTCAGTCTTTCTTTTTCTGACATCAAAAATCCTTTCAAAAATTGTTATAAATGCTTCGCCCAAGAGCTCCCTCGCTCTTTTGCAAACACTTCATAAGGTAAAGCTAAAATATTAAATTCCTTAGGCCATTCATTGCTAGGGAAGACCTTCCATTCTTTCGGCAACCCTTGCGCTAACTTCATAGACAAAGTTTTAACCAACCTTTCACCCTCGCCTAATTCCGTATGTCCTTTATGCACATACAAATGCAAATGCCCTGGCGTCTTCGTGTTATAAGCGGTAAAATTCATAAAACCTTCCTCACGAAGCAATAACTGCGCCTTATGATAAAAACGCTCCGGGTTCCTCCCATTATAATCAAACACAATGTTTTCCACCTTATCGTTACGCAAGATGAGGTTGTGTGCGATTTCTATTTCTTTTTTCAAATGCTTTTGAATGAGCGAGCTTGTGAGCATGGCATTCACTCTTTGGAATTTATTATAGAAGCAACGCCCCGCATAATCCACCCTCTCCCCCAAGCCTGGTTTTTTTTCAAAATAATGGCTTGTGTCTATCTTAATGAGCTTTAATTCCATTTCTGTCATCTTGACTTCCTTAAAAAATGGGTTGGTGGTACACAGGGAATTGATTGGCCATGGCTTTCAATTCTTCTTTCACATGCAATTGCAAACTAACATTATTAATATCATTCAAAATATCTGATATTTTATTCCCTATGATTTCAAATTCCTTAGCTCCCATACCCCTTGCGCTCAACGCCGCTGAGCCAATCCTTATCCCGCTCGTTACAAAAGGGCTGCGCGTTTCGCCAGGAATGGTGTTTTTATTCACGGTGATTCCGGCATTCCCTAATGCAATATCAGCGTCTTTCCCGCTATAAGGTTTATCTAAGAAATCCATTAAAAGCAAATGGTTAGAAGTGCCACCGCTCACTAATTTATGGTTTTTTTCTTTTAACGCTTTAGCCAAAACTTGCATGTTAGATTTCACTAATTTTGCGTAAGCTTTAAATTCTGGTTTTAGATTCTCTTTGAACCCCACCGCTTTAGCAGCAATCGCATGCATCAAAGGCCCGCCTTGAGTTCCTGGAAAAATCGCTTTATCAATCTTAGCCGCTATCTCTTCATCATTGGTTAAAATAAGCCCTCCTCTAGGCCCTCTTAAGGTCTTATGAGTGGTGCTTGAAACCACATGGCAATGCGGGAAAGGATGGGCATGCTCATTAGTTACCACAAGCCCCGCCACATGGGCTATATCGCCTAATAATAACGCCCCCACTTCATCAGCGATTTCTCTAAATTTCTTAAAATCAATCTCCCTTGGATAGGCTGAAAACCCGCACACAATGATTTCTGGTTTAACGCTTTGAGCGATCTTTAGCACTCCTTCATAATCAATATAGCCATCCAAATTCACGCCATAAGAAAAGCTCTGATAATGCTTGCCGGTCAAGCTCACTTTAGCGCCATGCGTTAAATGCCCTCCACAGCTTAAATCCATGCCTAAAATCTTGTCATAAGGCTTTAAAAGAGCGTGATAGACAGCGTTATTGGCTTGTGAGCCTGAATGCGCTTGCACGTTAGCGAACTGGCAATTGAAAAGCTTTTTAGCCCTTTCTATGGCCAGGCTTTCTATTTTATCCACCACTTCACAGCCTCCATAATAGCGCTTGTTAGGATAGCCTTCAGCGTATTTATTCGTTAAAATGCTTCCCATAGCTTCCATAACACTAGGAAAAGTGTAATTCTCGCTCGCTATCATTTCTAAATGCTCATTTTGCCGCTTATATTCTTCAAAGATCAATTCAAAAATTTCACTATCCGTTTGTTCTAAAAAATACGCCATTATTCTCCACTCTCAATATTAAAATCGTTTTTAACAGGACGCATCGCTGGGAATAAAATCACATCTTTAATGCTTTTAGCTCCAGTGAGTAACATCACTAATCGGTCAATGCCTATGCCTTGCCCTGCAGTGGGGGGCATTCCATGGGCTAATGCCCACACGTAATCTTCATCCATGTATTGGGCTTCTTCATCGCCTTTTTCTTTCTCAGCCACTTGATTTTTAAAGCGCTCTAGTTGATCTAAAGGATCGTTCAACTCGCTAAAGCCGTTAGCGATTTCTTTTCCTGCAATGAACAATTCAAACCTGTCAGCAATATTAGGGTTACTATCGTTGCGTCTGGCTAAGGGGCTAATCTCAATAGGGTATTGGGTTACAAAAGTGGGGTTAATGAGTTGGTATTCTACAAAATGATCAAACGCTTCAGCGAGCAATTTACCATAAGTGAGGTTTGGTTCTACTTTGATGCCTTGCTCTAACAAATAAGCCAAAAGCCTGTCTTCTTTTTCTAAAATACCCTTGCTAATGCCCCCTATTGTTTCTAAAGCGTCCAAATAGGAAATCACGCTCGTTTGGTTGAAATCCACTTCCATATCGTTATAAATGATTTTTGAAGGTAAGTTCAAAGTCTTTAGCAAGTAGTCAAATAGCCTCTTACTGAGTTCAATCAAATCTTCATAAGTGTGATACGCCCAATAAAATTCAATCATCGTAAATTCGGGGTTATGGCTGTGATCCATGCCCTCATTTCTGAAATTACGATTGATTTCAAACACCGCTTCAAACCCCCCCACAATCAAGCGTTTGAGGTATAATTCTGGGGCGATTCTTAAATACCTCTCCACCTCCAAAGCGTTATGATAAGTGATAAAAGGCCTTGCGTTCGCCCCGCCAGGAATGGGGTGCATCATGGGGGTTTCCACTTCTAAAAACCCTTCCATTTCAAAGAATTTCCGCACGCTAGAAACAATCAAACTGCGTTTTTTAAACACATCTTTAACGCTAGGATTGACGATTAAATCCAAATAGCGCTGGCGGTAACGCAATTCTATATCGCTTAGTCCGTGAAACTTTTCAGGTAAAGGCACAATGGTTTTGCTTAAAATATGAAATTCTAGGGCATGAATGCTTAATTCACCGGTTTTGGTAGCAAAAGGGAAACCTTTCACCAACACAATATCGCCCACTTCTAAATGCTTTTTTAGGCTTTTAAACTCATCGTTCAATTCATTTTGCGAAACATAAGCTTGCAAAATCGCGCTTTCATCTTCAATTTTAATAAAACATGCCTTACCCATTAAACGCAAAAGCTTGACCCTCCCCACAATACTTTCGCATTTTTCTTTGTCTTTAGGCTCTTCTAAACCCTTAACATAAGCGTATTTTTCTAAAAAAGCGGCGTTTGTCAAGCTTCGTTTCAAGCCATTTTTATAAGGGTTTTTCCCTTCTTCTCTCAAGCTATTGGCTTTATGGATGCGTTGTTGGATGTATTGGTTAGAAAACATGTGATGCCTTTATAGGGGTTCTTTATTAGATGGGGTGGGGTTTGGTGGGGTTTGGTTAGCTTTTGGATCTAGCATGTTTTTAGGCAAGTCTTTAGCCTTTTCTTTTAAAGATTCCACGCCCTTATCCATCGCTTTATTAAAAGACTCTTTATTTTTATTAAAAGATTCTTTGTTTTTGACTTCATCGCTCATTTCTTCAAGGTTGTCTTTAAGGTTTTTCTCCACATGTTTGACGCCATCAAGGCGCATGATCTTACTGGCGATGCTTTTCATGGTGGGGAAAATAGCGCTCTTTTCTTGCAAATAGGCGTTAGCGTCTTTCATTAAATCCATTTTAGAGAGCGCATAAAGGATGAAAGAAAGTACCAAAAAAGTCTTCAAACATGAAAAAATAAACCCTAACGCCTTGTCTATAATGCCTAGACCGCTAAAGACTAACATCTTGCCTAGCAACACTCCAAGAGCTAAAAAAAACACCCAAATGGACGCTAACACCAGTAAAAAACCGATGAGATTCGTCATGGTTTCATTTCTTAAATCATACAAATGCTCTGAAAATAAATTCCCAACAGCCACAGAATAGCGAGACGCTAAATACACGCCAAGCACAATCCCTAAAGTCCCCGCCACTTCACTCACGAAGCCATGATAAAATCCTCTAATCCCAAAGGCCACCACCACCACAAGTAACGCCAAATCAATATAGTTCAAACCCTAAACCCAAACCTTTCTCTCATATATCTCGCATAAAGATAGTGAGCGCTCAAAAACACCCATTACTCTTAAATCATGCCAATTCACACTCTTTAGACTTGAAATTTGAAAATAGTAACACAACTTAAAAAAAACTACCCTTAAAAAAATCAATCTAAAATTCTTAAATTAAAATATAGCTATAATACACTAAAACAATCTCAAGGTTTCAAAATTTAACCATGCGTCTTCTTCTATTCAATCAAAACGCTTTTTTATTAGCGTGCATGTTTGTTTCAAGCGTGTATGTGAACGCTGTTTTGGACGCTTATGCGGTTGAAAATCCTTATATCACTATCACACTCACAAGCCTATTAGCCCCTTTAAGCATGCTGGCGTTTTTAAAAACCCCTAGAAATAGCGCTTTTGCTTTGGGGTTTTTTGTGGGGGCGTTATTGTTTTATTGGTGCGCTTTAAGCTTTCGCTACTCGGATTTCACTTATTTATTGCCCTTAATCATTGTTTTAATAGCGTTAGTTTATGGGGTTTTATTTTATTTGTTGCTCTATTTTGAAAACCCCTATTTCAGGCTTTTGAGTTTTTTAGGCTCTAGTTTTATCCACCCCTTTGGATTTGATTGGTTAGTCCCGGATAGCTTTTTTTCTTATAGCGTGTTTAGAGTGGATAAATTATCGCTAGGGCTTGTTTTTTTAGCTTGCATTTTTTTGAGCGCTCAAAATCTTAAAAAATATAGGATCATAGGGGTTTTATTGTTGCTTGGCGCGTTGGATTTTAATGGTTTCAAAACAAGCGATTTAAAAAAGGTTGGAAACATTGAATTAGTCTCTACAAAAACGCCCCAAGATTTGAAATTTGACTCAAACTACCTTAATAATATTGAAAACAACATTCTTAAAGAAATCAAGCTCGCTCAAAGCAAGCAAAAAACCCTGATTGTTTTTCCAGAGACCGCCTACCCCATCGCTTTAGAAAACTCCCCCTTTAAAGCGAAGCTAGAAGATTTAAGCGATAATATTGCTATTTTAATAGGGACATTACGCACTCAAGGCTATAACCTTTATAACAGCTCGTTTTTATTTTCTAAAAAAAGCGTTCAAATCGCTGATAAAGTGATCTTAGCCCCCTTTGGCGAGATAATGCCTTTACCGGAGTTTCTTCAAAAACCCCTTGAAAAGCTCTTTTTTGGCGAGAGCGCTTATTTATACCGCAACGCTCCTAATTTTAGCGATTTCACATTAGACGATTTCACTTTTCGCCCTTTGATTTGCTATGAAGGCACTTCCAAAGCCGCTTATTCAAACAGCCCTTCAAAAATTTTTATCGTGGTGAGCAATAACGCATGGTTTAGCCCAAGCATTGAACCCACCTTGCAAAGAACGCTTTTAAAATACTATGCAAGGCGTTATGATAAAATCATCTTGCACAGCGCGAATTTTTCAACTTCTTACATTTTAAGCCCTAGCTTATTGGGCGATATTCTTTTTAGGAAACGATAATGATTAAAGCGATTAATATTTCTCATGCTTTTGAAAAACCTCTTTATAATGGCGTGAATTTACACATCAAACCCAAAGAAAGCCTAGCGATTTTAGGCGTGAGCGGGAGCGGTAAAAGCACGCTTTTAAGCCATTTGGCCACCATGCTAAAACCGGATAGTGGGACGATCAGTTTGTTAGAACACCAGGATATTTATGCCCTAAACTCCAAAAAGCTTTTGGAATTACGGCGCTTAAAAGTGGGCATCGTTTTTCAATCGCATTACCTTTTTAAGGGTTTTAGTGCTTTAGAAAACTTGCAAGTCGCTTCAATCCTAGCCAAGCAAGAAATAAATCATTCCCTTTTAGAACAATTAGGTATAGCCCACACCATAAAACAAGGCGTGGGCGAATTGAGCGGCGGCCAGCAACAACGCTTAAGCATCGCCAGAGTGCTTTCTAAAAAACCCAAAATCATTATCGCTGATGAACCCACCGGGAATTTAGACACCACTAGCGCTAATCAAGTCATCAGCATGCTGCAAAATTACATTACAGAAAACGAAGGGGCGTTAGTCTTAGCCACGCATGATGAGCATTTAGCCTTCACTTGCTCTCAAGTCTATCGCTTAGAAAAAGAAGTTTTGATTAAGGAAAAATAAAAAAATGTTACAACGCCCTAAAATTGTCGCTGAATTGAGCGCTAATCATAACCAGGATCTAAACCTAGCCAAAGAAAGCCTTCATGCCATTAAGGAAAGCGGCGCGGATTTTGTCAAGCTCCAAACTTACACGCCAAGCTGCATGACTTTAGATTCTAAAGAAGATCCTTTCATCATTCAAGGCACTTTATGGGATAAAGAAAATTTGTATGGATTGTATCAAAAGGCTTCTACCCCCCTAGAATGGCATGCTGAATTGTTTGAGTTGGCTAGAAAGCTTGATTTGGGCATTTTTAGCTCGCCTTTTAGTTCACAAGCTTTAGAGCTTTTAGAGAGCTTGAATTGCCCCATGTATAAAATCGCTAGTTTTGAAATCGTTGATTTAGACTTGATTGAAAAGGCCGCTCGCACACAAAAGCCCATTATCCTTTCTAGCGGTATCGCTACACACACCGAATTGCAAGACGCTATCTCGTTGTGCAAAGGAGTGAGCAATTTTGACATCACCCTTTTAAAATGCGTGAGCGCTTATCCCAGTAAAATAGAAGACGCTAACCTATTAAGCATGGTTAAATTAGGCGAAACCTTTGGCGTTAAATTTGGCTTGAGCGATCACACGATTGGCTCTCTTTGCCCCATTTTAGCCACCACTTTAGGAGCGAGCATGATAGAAAAGCATTTCATTTTAAACAAATCCTTACAAACCCCAGACAGCGCTTTTAGCATGGATTTTAACGAATTTAAAAGCATGGTTGAAGCGATCAAACAAAGCGTTTTAGCCTTAGGCGAAGAAGAGCCTAAAATAAATCCAAAGACTTTAGAGGAGCGAAGATTCTTTATGCGCTCTTTATTTGTCATTAAGGATATTCAAAAAGGCGAAGCATTGACTGAAAACAATATCAGAGCCTTACGCCCCAACCTTGGCTTACACCCTAAATTTTATAAAGAAATTTTAGGCCAAAAGGCATCAAAATTTTTAAAAGCCAACACCCCTTTAAGCGTTGATGATATAGAACGCTCATTGTAGGTTTGTTTTGATTAAAAATGGGATTTTTAAATTTTGTTTTATGGTTTTAGATTTGATTTTAAACTCATTTTCTTTATTTTAAACTCTTAAGGGGATAGGGGCATCGCTCTCATCAAATGTTGCAACTAGAACCTTATTTGAATTCCAAAATAAAAACAGGATTACTTTGTTGCTATCGTTTTAAACTTTATAATAAAACCCATTTTTTAAGGGAATATTTTGCGTTTAATCCCTAACCTCCAATCAAATCCCCTAACCCCCAAAGAATGCTTTTTTAAGAGGTTATCCGCTTGATTATATCAATCTTTTATGTTTAATCTTAAAAAATGCCTTTGAATATTTTTATTGGCACTCAATGAAAAAAGTCAATCCATTTTAAATAATTTTTAACCACAGATTTCACACGCATTTTAAACAAAGCCCAAATAAGGGGCTGATAATACCCCTTATGACAAAAAGGCTGTTTCTAAAGCACTAGATCAATAAAAAATAATCTCATTTCACCTTTTCAAGATACTCTTCTGTTTCCGTATTGACTTTAATCACCTCACCCTCTAAAACATGGAAAGGCACTTGCACAACCGCACCGGTTTCTAAAGTCGCTGGTTTTTTGCTCGCACTGGAAGTATCGCCCTTAAAATTAGGGGCTGTTTCTACAATCTTTAGAGCCACAACTTGCGGCACATCCACTGAAATCGCCTTGTCATTATGCAATAAAACCTGCACTTGCATGCCGTCTAGCATCCATTTAGAAGCCTCGCCCACTTGAGAGTCGTTCAAAGCGATTTGCTCATAACTCTCTATATCCATGAATTGGTATGTATCGCCATCGTGATAAAGGTATTGCATCGTTTTTTCAACCAAATTAGGCTCTTCGCACTTATCCCCCGCATGGAAAGTCTTTTCAATCACCTTGCCATCTAAAAACGACTTGATTTTCGCGCGCACAAAAGCCGCACCCTTGCCGGGCTTGACATGCTGGTATTCTACGATCCTATAAGGCACACCACCCAATTCAATTTTCAAGCCCTTTTTGAGCTCGCTCATCCCAATTGCCATGTTACACTCTTTCCTTGTTGATTAAATTTTATTAGCGCTACCCAAAAGTTTCATGCGCTCTTTGACCACATTTTTAAGCGCTAATTGGGCCGGAGAAAAAAACTTCCTCAAATCAAATTGGCTCTTATCTTCATTAGCCACCTTGCGCACTTCTGCGATGAAAGCGATCCTTAAATCCGTATCGGTATTGACCTTATTGATCCCCCCTTTTATAGATTCTTGTAAAAATTCAAAAGGCACGCCCTTAGAACCTTTCAAATCGCCTCCAGCGTCCAAATAAGATTTCCTCACATCATCCGGTATCGTGCTCGCTCCATGCAAAACTAAAGGGATATTAGTGAGCCTTTTGACTTCTTGCAAGCGTTCAAAGTCCAATTTGGGCTCACCCTTAAACTTAAACGCTCCATGGCTTGTCCCAATGGCTGGGGCTAAGTAATCCACTTGAGATTCTTTGACAAACTGCTCCGCTTCTTTAGGATTCACTAACACCGCATCTTTTTCATCCACTGAAATATTGTCTTCAATCCCCATCAAACGCCCCAGCTCCGCTTCCACGCTCACTCCAGCGTTATGCGCCATTTTGACCACTTTAGAAGTCAATTCCAAATTTTCTTCAAAAGCATGATGAGACGCGTCAATCATCACAGAAGTGAAACCCGCTTTCACGGCTTTTTCGCAGCTTTCAAAAGTTGTTCCATGATCTAGGTGTAAGGCTACAGGAATGTGCGGGTAGCGTTCGCACATGGTTTTCACCATGCCCACCGCCATATCAATCCCCATGTATTTGATCGCTCCCTCACTCGCTTGAATGAAAAGCGGGGAATTTTCCTCGTTTCCTGCTTCAAAAATAGCGTTTAGCATTTCAAAATTCACGAAATTAAACGCCCCCACCCCATAACCTTCTTTATGGGCTTTCAATAAGATTTCATTGCCTTTAACTAACATGATAACACCTCATCTACTTGTTGATAACAATTTTAGCGTGCTTCCTTAATTCCTCGATTCGTTGATTCATGCGTTCTTGGAAAAGCTTTTCTTGTAACATCCCTTTAATGGTGGGTTTAGCTTGCTCATAAGTATAAGTTACAGGGCTATCTTTTGAAATCAAATAAATAATATGATAACCAAACTCCGTTTTAACAGGGGTTTTAGTGTAATCCCCAGGAGTTAGAGCGAAAGCGGCTTTAGAAAAATCCGGAGTCATTTGGTTTTTCTGGAATTTCCCTAAATCACCGCCATTTTGCGCGTTCTTGCTGTTAGGATCAATCGTATCCCGATTGGCTAACTCAATGAATTTGGCTTCTTTTTTAGCCTTTGGCTGTTTGTCAATCTCAGAAATAATCCGTTTAGCCTCATCTTCGGTTTTCACTAAAATATGCCTAGCATGGGCTTCTTGCTTGACAAAAAGCTGATCTTTATTAGCGTTGTAAAAATCTTGCATTTCTTTTTCTGGGATTTGGATTTTTTTCACTTCTTCAGCCTGTTTTTTAGCCCAAAATTCCACTAAAGCCTGTTTTTTAACCGCTTCCATCATCGCTTTAAATTCTGGAGTCTGATTAAGCTTTTCTGCCTTAGCCTCATTTTCTACAAGTGCGGTGCGGATAGCTTGCTCAATCAAGGCTTCTTTTTCTTTCTCTTTAAGCTTGTCAAAATCAAAATTAGGATTTCGTTGCTTAATCATATCAAAATCGCTTTTGGTGATAGGCCTGCCATCCACTGTCGCTAACACGCCTGCTGAAGCATCAGTCGTTTTTTTCGTGTTATGTGTAGCGTTATTCGCATTATGAGCCGGCTTAGCCATCAAAAACGACGCGCTCAACGCGCCCACTAACGCTAAATTTAAGATATTTTTTTTCATTGTGTGTTCTCCACTCTAAACTAATTTTCATCATTAAATTCACATTATAGCAAATTTAAAACAAAATCAGCTATCATGATTATAGAAAACTCACATTGAGGGGTAAGAAATGCTTAAAGTTATTCATTCCATTCAAAGTGGGTAAAAAGTGTTCGCCTCAGATGTTGTAATAATATTGATTATCTTTTTTGGTGTTAGTTTTATTCTTTTTGGAAAGGAAAAGAATGTTAAAAAGGATTCAAAAATCCTCGATGCAATTATGAATATAATATTCGTAATTATTGTTGCATGTATTTTCTTTCCTTGGTTACCAGGGTTATTATTCTATATATTTGGTTTTTTAGCATTGCATGTTATTCCATAATTAAGTAATTTCTATACCTTTAGTCAATCTCATATTGATAAGCTTGCTACATATAAGATTAAGGGACTTTGCGCTTAAATTACCCCAACAAAGTGAGTCAAGAAGGATTTCAGGTTATGGTTTTGTCTTTATCTATCCTTAAAAAAAGCTTTAATGATTTTTTAAGCACTAGAATGCTTTTAATCAATCTTGGCCCTATCCTTTTGAGCTTGGCGTTTTTTGGAGCTGTTTTTTATTACAATGGCGAAAACGTTGTGAATTATTGCCAAGCTTTATTGCCGCAATCTTTGAATGACTATTCCCATTCTCAAGGCTTTTTTGCTGGTGTGTTCACATGGGTTTTTAAAGCGTTAGTGTATTTTCTTATTTTTTGGATTGCGATTCTTTTGAGTTTAGTCATCAATATTTTTGCGTCTATTTTTTACACCCCTTTAGTGGTCTCTTATTTGCACCAAAAATATTATCCCCATGTTGTTTTAGAAGAATTTGGCTCTATTCTTTTTTCTATTAAATATTTTTTAAAATCGCTCATTTTTATGCTTTTATTCTTAGCGGTTTTAACGCCCCTTTATTTCATTCCCTTTATAGGGATCTTTGGGGTCTTTTTTTCTATAATCGCGCATTTTCTTTTTTTCAAAAACACCATGAGTTTGGATATAGCCAGCATGATTTTTAATTATCAAAGCTATCAAAACCTACTCAAACAGCACCGATTGAAGCATTATCGTTTTTCGTTTTTTTGCTATCTTTTTTCCTTAATCCCTTTTTTTAATTTTTTTGCCACCTTATTGCAAACCCTAATGCTAACGCACTACTTTTTTATCCTTAAAGAAAAAGAATGCTAGATTTTATTCAAGAGCTTAGCACCCCCCATGTCAGGGATTTTTTCTTGTTGTTTTTAAGGGTTAGTGGCGTGTTATCTTTTTTCCCTTTTTTTGAAAACTATTTAGTGCCTTTGTCGGTGCGTGGGGCTTTGAGCTTGTATGTGAGCGCGATTTTTTACCCCACTTTAGAATTTTCAAACGCCGCTTACACGCCAGAGGGTTTTATTATCGCTTGCTTGTGCGAGCTGTTTTTAGGGGTGTGCGCGTCTGTCTTTTTACAGATCGTCTTTGCAAGCTTAGTGTTTGCAACCGATAGCATCAGCTTTTCTATGGGGCTTACGATGGCGAGTGCGTATGATCCCATTTCAGGATCGCAAAAACCCATTGTGGGGCAAGCCCTTTTGTTGTTAGCGATTTTAATTTTATTGGATTTATCGTTCCACCATCAAATCATTTTGTTTGTGGATCACAGCTTAAAAGCCGTCCCTTTAGGGCAATTTGTCTTTGAGCCAGCGTTGGCTAAAAACATTGTCAAAGCCTTTTCGCACTTGTTTGTCATAGGGTTTTCTATGGCGTTCCCTATTTTATGCTTGGTGTTATTGAGCGATATTATTTTTGGCATGATTATGAAAACCCATCCTCAATTCAACCTGCTCGCTATCGGGTTTCCGGTTAAAATTGCGATCGGGTTTGTGGGCATTATTTTAATCGCTTCAGCTATCATGGGGCGTTTTAAAGAAGAAATCAGCCTGGCCTTTAGCGCCATTAGCAAAATCTTTTAAAGGATCAATATGATTAGTTTTAAAGAAGCTCTAAAAATCCATTCTAGCATTCCCCTAAAACCCTTAGAAATAGAGGTTATTTCTTTGTTTGAAAGTACAGGGCGCGTTTTGGCAGAAGATATTATTTGCATTCACGCTTTGCCTAAATTCAATCAAAGTGCAATGGATGGCTATGGGTTTAAAATGCAGGATTTAGGCAAAAAAACTCAAGTCATTCAGCACATTTTTGCCGGAGATGATGTGAGCGCTTTAGAAGTCAAAGAAAATGAATGCGTTAAAATCATGACTGGAGCGATGGTGCCAAAGGGAATAGAAACGATCGTTCCCATAGAATGCATGCTAGAGAGTCATAAAGATTTCGCCCTAGCTCCTAAAGATTTTAAAATTCACGCTAATATCCGTCAAAAGGGCGAGAACGCTTCTTTAAACAGCGTTTTAGTCCCTAAAAATACCCGTTTGAATTACGGGCATATCGCGCTCATTGCCTCTCAAGGGTTAAAAGAAATCAAAGCGTTTAGAAAATTAAAAATCGCTCTCTTTAGCAGCGGCGATGAATTAGTGCCTTTAGGGCAGAACGCCCTAGAATGCCAAGTTTATGATGTGAATTCAGTGGGTATTTTCAACATGCTTAAAAACTACAACACGCATTTTCTAGGGGTTTTAAAAGACGATAAAAATTTACAACTTAAAATACTTGAATTGCAAGATTATGATGTCATCCTTTCAAGCGCGGGGGTGAGCGTGGGGGATAAAGACTTTTTTAAAGACGCTTTGAAAGAAAAAAACGCCCTTTTTTATTATGAAAAAATCAATCTCAAACCGGGAAAACCGGTAACTTTAGCCCAACTCAATCAAAGTATTATTATAGGCTTACCGGGTAATCCTTTAAGTTGCTTATTGGTTTTACGGGTTTTGATTCTACCCTTATTGGAGCGCTTATCCTTAAATAAAGATTTTAAACTAAAACCCTTTAAGGCTCAAATCAATGCCCCTTTAAAGCTTAAAGGCGAACGTGCACATTTAATTTTAGGCAACTATTCAAACCACCAGTTCATTCCTTACAACAACAACCGCTATGAATCAGGAGCGATTCAAGCCCTTGCGCAAGTGGATTCTATCGCTTTAATTGATGAAGGAGTGGGATTAGTTCAGGGCGAAATTGAAATTTTAAGGTTTGAAAATTAAAATGGCTTTTAACAATGCTATAATGGTGAGTTTAAAACCCCACTCATAAAGGTTCTGTTTGTGGATAACTACACCTATAGCGAATTGTTAAAAAGCTTGCAAAACAAATGCGATAATATCGCTTTAATCATCAAGCCTGAAAAGATCAAACAAGAATTAGAACGCATTGAAAAAGAGCAAGAAGACCCTAATTTTTGGCAAGATGTCTTAAAGGCTAGAGACACCAATAAAGAAAAAGTGCGCTTGAACCGCTTGCTAGAAACCTATCAAAAAACGAAAAATTCTTTAGATGAAAGCGTAGAATTGTTTGAACTCGCTCAAAACGATAACGATGAGGTTACTTTATCCTTACTCTATGAAGAGGCTCCTACTTTAGAACACAGCGTCCAAAAAGTAGAAATTGAAATCATGTTAAGCGGTGAAAACGACGCCTCAAACGCTATTATCACCATTCAGCCTGGAGCGGGGGGGACTGAAAGCCAGGATTGGGCGAGTATTTTGTATCGCATGTATTTGAGGTGGGCAGAAAGAAGAGGCTTTAAAAGCGAGATTTTAGACTATCAAGATGGCGAAGAAGCGGGCATTAAAGGGGTCGCCTTTATCATTAAGGGCGAAAACGCTTATGGCTATTTGAAAAATGAAAATGGGGTGCATAGGCTTGTAAGGATTTCACCCTTTGATGCGAACGCCAAACGGCACACGAGTTTTGCGAGCGTGCAAATTAGCCCTGAATTAGACGATGATATTGATATAGAAATTGATGAAAAAGATGTCCGTTATGATTATTACAGAGCCAGTGGGGCAGGCGGTCAGCATGTCAATAAAACAGAAAGCGCGGTTAGGATCACGCATTTCCCTACCGGCATTGTGGTGCAATGCCAAAACGACAGGAGCCAGCATAAAAACAAAGCGAGCGCGTTAAAAATGCTTAAATCCAAGCTTTATGAATTGGAATTAGAAAAGCAGCAAAGCAGCGCCAAAAATGAAGAAAAAAGCGAGATTGGTTGGGGGCATCAAATAAGAAGTTATGTCCTAGCCCCCTACCAACAAGTCAAAGACGCGCGCTCCAATATTGCTTATAGCAATGTGGAAGCGATATTAGATGGCGATATTGATGCGATTTTAGAGGGCGTTTTGATTGCTAAAGCTTAAGTGCGCTAAAATGACAGCTAGGAATTATGGTTAAAAACGCTTTTTAAAACCAATTGGCAAGGAACAACAATGACACAAGAAGAATTAGACGCTTTGATGAATGGTGGCGATTTGGAAAATTTGGAAGCCTTAGAGGCTAAAGAAGAGGCTAAAGAGCCAACTAAAGAGAAAGAAGAGGTTAAAGAATCCAAAGAAAGCTCTAGCCAAAAAATGACCGTCAAAAAAGAAGACGCTGAAAAATACGGCAAGATTAGCCCTA
The DNA here is from genome assembly GCA_008033015.1 of Helicobacter pylori. Lineage (GTDB taxonomy): Bacteria > Campylobacterota > Campylobacteria > Campylobacterales > Helicobacteraceae > Helicobacter > Helicobacter pylori_DH. Next base: position 1,503,759 of record CP032042.1, on the reverse strand, counting down.
ATGAATGGCCTCCTCCTCCCCCCACTGAAGAGCATAAAGTCGTGCATCAATTAGATGATGTTACAAGAGATTCTGAAGTGAAAGCCACGCAAATTTTTGATCAATTGGATTTGATCGGGGCTAGTGCTGAAAAAATCGCTAAAATGGTTAAAAAAATCCAAGAACCTTTGCAAAAACACCAAGAAATTTTTGACAATTTGCATGCGCATTTCCCCCATGTTGAATCTTTTAAAACCGCGCTCAATGAGCAACAAGAAATCCTAAACGCCCTTAAAAGCATTGAAGAAGAAGCCGCTAATTGCTCTGATAGCTCCATGCAAGCGATGGATATTATGCAGTTTCAAGACATCCACCGCCAAAAAATTGAACGAGTGGTCAATGTCATGCGAGCGCTCAGCCAATACATGAATTCGCTTTTTGAAGGCAAAATTGATGATTCTAAGCGCGTGAGTTCAGCGACTTTTATCACCGGCGATGACGATAAAGATTTAGCCAGTGCGGACGATATTGAAGCCTTGATCGCTTCTTTTGGAGCCAAGTAGTTTTGAACCAAGTTGAATTACTCTCTCCAGCCGGTAATTTAAAAAAACTTAAAATCGCTCTCAACTATGGGGCTGATGCGGTTTATGGGGGGGTGAGCCATTTTTCTTTACGCAATCGCGCCAGCAAGGAATTTACTTTAGAGACCTTTAAAGAAGGGATTGACTACGCCCATGCCTTGAATAAAAAAGTCTATGCGACCATCAATGGTTTCCCTTTCAATTCACAGCTCAAACTTTTAGAAGAGCATATTTATAAAATGGCAGAGCTAAAGCCAGACGCTTTCATTATCGCTGCGCCTGGTGTCATCAAACTCGCTTTAAAAATCACCCCGCATATTCCTGTCCATTTATCCACGCAAGCGAATGTCTTAAATTTGCTCGATGCGCAAGTGTTTTATGATTTAGGGGTTAAACGCATTGTGTGCGCTAGGGAATTAAGCCTGAATGATGCGATTGAAATTAAAAAAGCCTTACCCGATTTGGAATTAGAAATCTTTGTGCATGGGAGCATGTGCTTTGCCTTTTCAGGGCGTTGCTTGATTTCGGCTTTACAAAAGGGGCGCGTGCCTAATAGAGGGAGTTGCGCGAATGATTGCCGGTTTGATTATGAATATTATGTGAAAAACCCTGATAACGGCGTGATGATGAGGTTGGTTGAAGAAGAGGGCGTAGGCACGCATATTTTTAACGCTAAAGATTTGAACCTCTCTAGTCATATCGCTGAAATTTTAAGTTCTAACGCCATTAGCGCGCTTAAGATTGAAGGACGCACCAAGTCCAGTTACTACGCCGCACAAACCACGCGCATCTATCGTTTAGCGGTTGATGATTTTTACCATAACACCTTAAAGCCGAGTTTTTATGCTAGCGAATTGAACACGCTTAAAAACAGGGGTTTTACGGACGGCTATTTGATGCGAAGGCCTTTTGAAAGGTTGGATACTCAAAACCACCAAACAGCCATCAGCGAAGGGGATTTTCAAGTCAATGGCGAAATCACAGAAGATGGGCGTTTTTTTGCATGCAAATTCACCACCACCACTAACATAGCTTATGAAATCATCGCTCCCAAAAATGCGGCTATCACGCCCATAGTCAATGAAATTGGCAAAATTTATACCTTTGAAAAACGCTCTTATTTAGTGCTGTATAAAATCCTTTTAGAAAATAACACCGAGTTAGAAACTATCCATAGCGGGAACGTGAATTTAGTGCGACTGCCCGCACCCTTACCGGCTTTTAGTTTTTTACGCACCCAAGCTAGAGTCTAAAAATGGCGTTTAGAGATTAGGGATTACAAACGATTAAGAGAAAACGCATGCCATTAGAAACTATCACGCTCGCTCATATTTATGAAGAACAAGGGTTTTTTGAAGAAGCGTTGCAAATTTATATTAATATTTTAAAAAAAACCCCTGACCATGCAGAGGCGTTAAAACAAATAAAGCGTTTGGAAAAAATCCAAAAAAATGGCGCTCCTTTCAAACACGACGCAATACTAGAGCGGCACTATTTGAATTTTATCAAAGGGGATTGTTTGAGTGTTGAGAATTTAGAACAATGGCTGGTAGAATGGAATTGAAAAACATTATTTCAGAAACCCTTAATGAAATTGAGAAAATGGCTAAAACCATTGACGATGGTTTTAATACAGCGCAAAAAACGCCCCCTTATTTGCAAAACGCCAAAAACGCTGAAACGCCACCAATGAGTAACACGGAGCCAAAAAACGCTGCTAAAATAGAAACGCAAGAAAAAATCACAGAAGAAAATACAGAAGAAAAAGAAGAAGAAGCAAAAGGAATCATTACAGAAGAAATCACGCCCAAAAACCCCACGCAAGCACCAATTTCAAACGAGAAGGTTTTTTTAAAAAACTTACTAGAAAGAACTTTAGTGTTATTTCAAGGCATGCAAGCTTTAGAAGAAAAAGAAGCGCTGAAGCGTTTGGATTTAGTGGTGCGTTTCTTGCAATACCAATTGAGCGTGCTTGAAAAACGATTGGAATCTTTGGAGCGAGAAAACACAGAGTGAAAAACGATCAAAGGAATTTTTTAAAAACATTAAAAAATAAGACTTTAATTTTTAATATTCCATGAAAACAAAGCCTTAAATTCCCATTAATAACTATGATAATGTTTTGAATTTTTATTTTTAAGACATCTTTAAGGTATCTTTAGTAATAAAATGCTAGAATTAGTCCCTTAAAACATTAACAAAGTTAATCGTTTTTAAAGTTGCAGAAATCATTGAAGGAGTTAATTGAAGTATGATAGAAGTTTTAATGATAGAAGATGATATAGAATTAGCCGAGTTTTTGAGCGAGTTTTTGCTCCAACATGGCATTCATGTAACCAATTACGATGAGCCATATACCGGCATTAGTGCGGCTAACACACAAAATTATGATTTGTTGTTGTTGGATTTGACTTTGCCTAATTTAGATGGGCTTGAAGTGTGTAGGCGCATTTCCAAACAAAAACATATCCCTATTATTATTTCTTCAGCAAGAAGTGATGTGGAAGATAAGATTAAAGCACTAGATTATGGGGCTGATGATTATCTCCCTAAACCCTATGATCCTAAGGAATTGTTAGCTCGTATCCAATCCTTGCTCAGGCGTTCTCATAAAAAAGAAGAAGTGAGTGAGCCAGGCGATGCGAATATCTTTAGGGTAGATAAGGATAGCCGAAAAGTGTATATGCATGAAAAAAAGCTAGACTTAACTAGGGCTGAATATGAAATCCTTTCGCTTCTCATTAGCAAAAAAGGTTATGTGTTTAGCCGTGAAAGCATTGCGATTGAAAGCGAGAGCATCAACCCTGAAAGCTCTAATAAAAGCATTGACGTGATCATTGGCCGTTTGCGATCTAAGATTGAAAAAAATCCTAAACAACCGCAATACATCATCTCTGTTAGAGGGATTGGTTATAAATTAGAATACTGATATTCTAATAAGGAGTTAAGGGATTTTGCGTTTCTCTATCTTTTTTAAAGTTGTCGCTTTGTTTATGATAACGCTCTTTAGTTTTGGAGCGTTCGCTTACTATTTCGTGTCTTCTCAAATCAGTCACGAAAACTATCAAAACGAAATGCGCCATTATCAGTTTGTTACCACTATCAATGAAATTTTAAATAACTACTCTGATTATAGAGCCATAGAAGATTACCTCTATAAAATTGGTTTTAGAGAAACCACAATAGAAAATTTAGAGAAGGTTTTAGCCAAAAGACGCCACCAGTTGCACCACAGAAATATTGGGTATGCTGAAGTGTTTAAATTCAGCGATATGGTTTTTATCCTTTTAAAAAAGGATGAGCATTTTGTGCTTTATAAAGATTTGCATTCGGTTTCTTACAGGAATTATTTCTTAGTTATTACGGTGGGTTTATTATTGATTTTATTCCTCTTTTTATTTGTTTTGCAGAGTTTATTGCCCTTAAGAGAGTTAAGATCTCAAGTGAAACGCTTCGCTCAAGGGGATAAAAGCGTGAGTTGTAAAAGCAAGCAAAAAGATGAAATAGGGGATCTGGCTAACGAATTTGACAATTGCATTCTTAAAATCAATGCGATGAATGAATCTCGGGTTTTATTTTTGCGCTCTATCATGCATGAATTGCGCACCCCTATCACTAAGGGCAAGATACTAAGCTCTATGCTCAAAGAAGAATTGCCACAAAAACGCTTCATTTCCATTTTTGATCACTTGAACATGTTGATTGAGCAATTTGCCCGCATTGAGCAACTCGCTTCCAAAAATTATGGGAGCAATAAAGAAAAATTTCTAATGAGCGATTTGATAGATAGGATTGAAAAAATGCTTTTGATTAATGAGGATAAAAAAAGCCCTATCCATGTGTCCTCTTCCAATTACATCATTGAAGCGGATTTTGAATTGTTTGCTATAGCGTTAAAAAACATGGTAGATAATGCGATTAAATACAGCGATGACAAACAGGTGTTTTTGGATTTTATAGAGAATAATTTAGTGGTGTCCAATAAAAGCAAACCTTTAAAAGAAGATTTTGAAAAGTATTTGCAACCTTATTTTAAATCTTCTAACCCCAGCCAAGCCCATGGTTTTGGGCTAGGCATGTATATCATTAAAAACGCTTTAGAGGCTATGGGATTGAATTTGAGCTATCATTACAGCAATGGAAGAATCTGTTTCACTATCCATGATTGCGTTTTTAATAGTTTTTACGATTTAGAAGAGAATAATGAAGAGCTACCCCCCCCCCCCCCGAAAATTTGAAAGAGGTGAGCGGAGTGAAGGGGATAGAAAAAGCCAATTGTGGGGTTAAAGAAAAACAATAAAGAGAGAACATGTTCAAACGATTGAGAAGATTACGAAGCAGCGAAAATTTAAGAGCGATGTTAAGAGAAACGCGTTTAAATATTGATGATTTCATCGCTCCCTTATTTGTCATAGAAAGCGGTAGTTATATTAAAAACGAAATTAGCTCCATGCCTGGCGTGTATCAAATGAGCATAGAGCCTCTTTTAAAAGAATGCGAAGAATTAGTGGGTTTAGGCATCAAAGCCGTTTTATTGTTTGGCATTCCTAAACATAAGGACGCTACAGGAAGCCATGCGTTAAATAAGGATCACATTGTCGCAAAAGCCACGAGAGAAATTAAAAAACGATTTAAGGATTTGATCGTTATAGCGGATTTGTGTTTTTGCGAATACACCGACCATGGGCATTGCGGGATTTTAGAAAACGATTCTGTGTCTAACGATAAAACGCTAGAGATTTTAAATCTTCAAGGGCTTATTTTGGCTGAAAGCGGTGTGGATATTCTAGCCCCAAGCAACATGATGGATGGGAATGTTTTAAGCTTGAGAAAAGCGCTAGATAAGGCCGGGTATTTTCACACGCCCATCATGAGCTATTCCACTAAATTTGCGAGCAGTTACTATGGGCCTTTTAGAGATGCGGCCAATTCTGCGCCAAGTTTTGGCGATCGCAAAAGCTATCAAATGGATTACGCTAACCAAAAAGAAGCGCTTTTAGAAAGTTTGGAAGATGAAAAACAGGGTGCGGATATTTTAATGGTGAAGCCGGCTTTGGCGTATTTGGATATTGTTAAAGAGATTAGAGATCACACTTTGCTCCCTTTGGCGCTCTATAACGTGAGCGGGGAATACGCCATGCTCAAACTCGTGCAAAAACACAACCTGATCAATTATGAAAGCGTTTTGTTAGAAACGATGACTTGTTTTAAAAGAGCGGGAGCGGATATGATTATCAGCTATCATGCTAAAGAAGTGGCTAACTTATTACAAAGGAATTGAATGGGACGAGCGTTTGAATACAGAAGAGCGGCTAAAGAAAAACGATGGGATAAGATGAGTAAGGTTTTCCCCAAGCTGGCTAAAGCGATCACTCTAGCGGCAAAAGAGGGCGGGAGCGAGCCGGACACGAACGCCAAACTACGAACGGCGATTTTAAACGCTAAAGCGCAAAACATGCCTAAAGACAATATTGACGCAGCGATTAAAAGAGCGAGCAGTAAAGAGGGGAATTTGAGCGAGATCACTTATGAGGGTAAGGCGAATTTTGGCGTGTTAATCATTATGGAATGCATGACTGATAACCCCACCAGAACCATTGCTAACCTTAAAAGCTATTTCAATAAAACGCAAGGGGCGAGCATCGTGCCTAATGGCTCTTTAGAGTTTATGTTTAATAGAAAAAGCGTGTTTGAATGCTTGAAAAATGAAGTGGAAAATTTAAAACTCAGCCTAGAAGATTTAGAGTTCGCTCTCATTGATTATGGCTTGGAAGAATTAGAAGAAGTGGGAGATAGAATCATTATTAGAGGGGATTATAACAGCTTCAAGCTTTTAAATGAGGGGTTTGAAAGCTTGAGATTGCCCATTTTAAAAGCGAGTTTGCAACGCATCGCCACAATGCCCATTGAATTGAATGACGAACAAATGGAGCTTACCGAAAAATTATTGGATAGGATTGAAGACGATGATGATGTGGTCGCGCTTTATACGAATATTGAGTGAAAGGCTCAAAGGCTCAAAGGATTTTTAACAAAACCAACAAAAAGTTTTGTCGCTATAAGCTTGTAAAATCCTATAAAGAGTTATAAAATTTCTCTTTTAAAGGTTTTTTGTTTTTATCAAATAGGAATAAGCTTGATTCAATATTCTTTTTTAAAAAACTTGTTTTTAAGCTTTTTTATAGTTAGTTTCTATTTTGTAGTAAAGTTATTTCTTAAAGCGAATAGGGGGATTTTGAAACAACACCCACCCCTTTTTTTAACCCCATTAAATCCCCTAAAGAAGCGCTTTAAAAAATTATCGCTTGTGTCTGTGCAAGCTCTTTTATGTTTATTTTAAAAGGCCTTTGAGTATTTTTATTATCAATATGGGAATAAATCCAAACCCTAAATTTGTAGATTTTTATTGCATTCTCAATACCCATCAATAGAGACGCTTAATCCCTATTTGATAATAGGAGAATAGAAAGATTTCTATAAGACGAATCTTAATGATTAGCCCTTAAACTTTAGCTTATTGCGTATCATCTTGCGTGTCGTTTTGCGCGTCATCTTGCAAATTATCAGACTTCTTGCCAATCACTTCTTCTAACACTTTACAACTACCACTAAAGCCTAAAGTGCACCCTTTCTTATAATACGAAACGGCTTTATCTAAATCCTTTGGAGCGCCCTTACCCGTGTAATACATCACCGCCACATTATGACAACCGCTCCCCCTTTTTAAATAACAACCCTTTTTATAAAGATTCAAGGCTTGCTCTCCATTTTGTTTGACATCCATACCGACTTCATACATGTATCCCAAGCTCACACAGCTCGCCCCGTCTTTTAAATGGCACCCTCTTTTAAAATTCGCAAGGGCTTTTTTCAAATCCTTCTGTACGCCTTTGGCGTTCCTATACATATACCCTACAAAGTTACAACTAATGCCGTAATTCAAACTGCAAGCGTATTTAGAAAGAGAAAGGGCTTTGGCATAATTTTGCTTAACGCCCGTGCCATTAAAATACATAAAACCTAAACTCCCACAGCTCACCCCACCCTTTAAGTGGCACCCTCTCCTATAATAATAGATAGCCTTTGGAAGGTCTTTTTGAACGCCATCGCCATCTTCATACATAGAGCCTAGACTCGTGCAAGCGAGATGATTCCTTAAATTACACCCTCTTCTGTAATAAAAAACGGCTTTTGGAATATTCTGATCCACGCCATCGCCATCTTCATACATAGAGCCTAGACTCGTGCAAGCGAGATGATTCCTTAAATTACACCCTCTTCTGTAATAAAAAACGGCTTTTGGAATATTCTGATCCACGCCATCGCCATCTTCATACATAGAGCCTAGACTCGTGCAACCAACCCCCATCCTCAAATTACAGCTCCTCTTATAAAAAGCCACCGCTCTATGGTAATCCCCTCTCTTAAGGGCTTGATTAGCCATCTTAAAATATTTCTCACCGGTTGTAGCCACCAAATGACCAAAACAGCTTGCCATTAAAAATAAAATCAAAACCCATTTTTTGTTCCAACTCTTTATCATCTCATTCCTTACAAAACTAAGCCAAAACTCACACAAAGAAAAATCAGTAAAACCCCAATCTAATTGGTTATTATAGTATAATATTGTCAAAAAATAAATTCAACTTTTGGATTAAATTGATTAAAAACCTATTTTAGAGAAACCACTTAAAATGAGTATCATTATTCCTATTGTCATCGCTTTTGACAATCACTATGCCATGCCGGCTGGCGTGAGCTTGTATTCCATGCTGGCTTGCGCTAAATCAGAAAATCCTAAATCGCAAAATCCCAAATCTCAAGATGATAATAAAAAACTTTTTTATAAAATCCACTGCCTGGTGGATAACTTAAGCCTTGAAAACCAACAAAAATTAAAAGAAACTCTAGCCCCCTTTGATGCTTTTGCGAGCGTGGATTTTTTAGACATTTCAACCCCTAATCTTTACACCCCTTCAGTAGAACCCTCTGCGATTGATAAAATCCATGAAGCTTTTTTGCAACTCAATATTTACGCTAAGACTCGCTTTTCTAAAATAGTCATGTGCCGCTTGTTTTTGGCTTCTTTATTCCCACAATACGACAAAATCATCATGTTTGATGCGGACACTTTGTTTTTAAATGATGTGAGCGAGAGTTTTTTTATCCCGCTGGATGGCTATTATTTTGGAGCGGCTAAAGATTTTTCTTCTCCTAAAAACCTTAAACATTTTCAAACAGAAAGGGAGAGAGAGCCTCGCCAAAAATTTTCTCTCTATGAGCATTACCTTAAAGAAAAAGACATGAAAATCATTTGTGAAAACCACTATAATGTTGGGTTTTTAATCGTGAATTTAAAGCTATGGCGGGCTGATCATTTAGAAGATAAACTATTCAATTTAGCCCATCAAAAAGGCCAGTGCGTGTTTTGCCCTGAACAGGACCTTTTAACGCTCGCATGCTATCAAAAAGTTTTACAATTACCTTATATTTATAACACCCACCCTTTCATGGCCAATCAAAAACGCTTCATTCCTAGCCAACAAGAAATTATCATGCTGCATTTTTATTTTGTAGGAAAACCTTGGATTTCACCCACCGCTTTATATTCTAAAGAATGGCATGAGATTCTTTTAAAAACCCCTTTTTATGCTGAATATTCCGTGAAATTCCTTAAGCAAATGACAGAATGTTTAAGCCTTAAAGACAAACAAAAAACCTTTGAATTTCTTGCCCCCCTACTCAATAAAAAAACCCTTTTAGAATATGTCTTTTTTAGATTGAATAGGATTTTCAAACGCTTAAAAGAAAAACTTTTAAACTCTTAGCGTTCTCGTTTGGGCAACACGCTATAAGCGAATTTGACATAAATCGCTAAACTGATCAAAAGCACCGCCACACCAACAGCCAAATACACCGCATAAGTGATTTTATCCGGTTCGCTCACGCTGAATTTAAACACTAGCATTAACGCTTCAATGGCTAATGCGATAATGATAGAGCCTAAAAACCTGATCATCGTGCGGTGGATCGCATGGTGGTTGTCCCCGCTATTTTTACCCAAAACTTCCTCTTCAAAAATCGCCTTGACTAGATCAAAGGTGGCTAAGGCTAGGGTTAAAAGCACAATGGGATGGAACACTTCTTTAATGTCAAAACTGCTAAAATTGACAATCGCTGTCCAAAAGCTAGAAATGCATTTCACAAATAAAAGCAACGACACTAAAGTGAGCATGATAGAAATCATAAAATACATGACCATGCTCCCTTCACTAAAGGTCCTAAAATACTTTGAAGGCGAGCTGATTTCAATCGCCACCCTCAAAGGGATTTGCAAGCACACCACAAACGCTAGATCGTTATTTTGATCATACACCGGGTAAGATGCGCTCACTACCAAATGGTTTCCTTTTTTAGAAGGATAAGGATCGGTTAAAATGCAACGCTTTTCATTCACGGCTTGATAAAAATAATACTTATCGCTAAAACTGACATGCGATTCTAATTCAATCCCTTCTGTTAAATCATGCTCTAATATCCCCTCCTTATGCCCCTGCTCTTTAAGCTGGCTTGGCTTAAGAATTAGCATGCCCTTAGCGTCTAACACAAAAAAACTTTTTGCCATTTTGATTTCAGCGTGCATTTTTCTAATCTGTTTGTTTAAATAATCCAAAGTGATTTCAGGGAGATGGTTGCGGATATTGTGCGAAAACAAATAGGTAAGATAAGCGTATAACTCGGTGCGGATCTTGGAATATTGGACAATGTCTCTACTTAACATCACAAGGCCTTTAAAAAAAATTTATGCGATGAATTGTAGCACTTGTTTTAAAGAATTATTTAAACCACCCCTTGCGTCAATGATAAAGGAGGCGTTTTTTTCATAGAGGGCTTGGCGTTTTTCAAAAAGCTCTTTGGCTTGAGTGAGGTTATTCAAAAGGGGGCGTTTTTCCCTTTCTTTTTGATTCAAACGCTTAATCAAGGTCTCAAAATCCATTTTGAGGTAAAAAGTTGTGCCTAAACCCTTAAGATTATCATGCATGATAATCCCCCCACCGGTAGAAATAACATGGGGGGTTTTGAGCGTTTTTAATTCATCAATCAAATTCCTTTCAAACATCCTAAAATTGTCTTCGCCAAGCTCTTCAAAAATCCCTCTCACGCTCAAGCCCACCCTCTCGCTAATGATCATATCCGTATCCAACACTTCTAATTTCAAAGCCAGCCCCAATTCTTGCGCTAAAGAGCTTTTGCCGCTCCCCATAAAACCGATTAAGACTAAATGCTGCATGCTTTTATTTCAATTTTAATTCATACGCCCCGTTTTTTTCTTCCAAAAGATAGCGGTATTTCCCGTCTAAAATGAGCGTGATGCGGTAATAATCTTTGTGCGTGCCGACTTTAATTTGAGAAAAAAACTTCTGGTTTAAATCCATGTTTTGATAAATATCCAAAGGGCCTTTTTGCGTGTCTAACACGATTCTATAAGGATTGACTAGCACAAAAGAGCGCAAAATTTTATAAGGGGAACGCAAAATCATCGTGTTGTTTGCCATTAAAAAATCAAAATCTTGGATCTGGTAGCGTTTTTCAAAGGCGTCTTGATTAAGGGTGTGTTGGGAGAGCTTTAAGGGGTAATGCCAATCAATGCTTTTATCAATGCCCACGACTTTAGAATGGATAGAGCCATCAATATCCTGGTAGGTGAGCGTGATTTTTTTTAAGATCCTAGCGCTCGTGGGCAAATCCACATGGATTTCTTTGAGATAGTCATCATAGATCCCGCTAAAGCCCCCTTGCAAATTCTTGGAATTGATTTCAGGCTCAAAAGGGTTGTCTCTAGCCAATAAGACGCTTAAAACCGCCACCAAACTTATCATCTTTTTTAACACCACCATTTCCTTAAATCTAATCTCTAGGCCGTAATTCCCTCAATTCAAACAAACGCTTTTGCAAACGCACGTTCTTGCTTTGCAATTCGGTGATTTCTTGCTGCAATCGTTCATGCTTGTCTCTTAAATCCAAATAAACCTCTAAAGAAGAACCCCCAAAAAGCAACTTCCCTAAATAATACCCAAACCCAAGCAGTAAAAGGAAAAAGACAATAAGGGAGCTATGGCTATAAAAAAAATCTCGTGCTTTATTGTCTTTGATTTTATCGTTTTCAAAAAGGCCACTAGCCATGCTTAAACAACTCTTTGCCGATATAAATCCCCCCTTTTAATTCATGCTCAATCTCTAAAAGGCGGTTGTATTTGGCGATCCTTTCACTCCTTGCGGTGGATCCGGTTTTGATTTCTCCCGTATTCAATGCAACGGCAAAATCAGCGATAAAGCTGTCCTCACTCTCCCCGCTTCTATGGCTCATCACGCATTGATAGGCATGGTGTTTGGCTAATCTTATGGTCTCCAAAGTCTCACTAATAGTGCCGATTTGATTGGGTTTGATCAAAATGGCGTTCGCAATGTTTTTTTCAATGCCTTTTTGCAAAATGCTTGCGTTCGTTACAAACAAATCATCGCCCACTAATTGGATTTGACGCCCTAATTCCTTGCTCAAAAACGCCCAACCCTCCCAATCGTCTTCGCTCAAACCATCTTCAATGGACACGATCGGATATTTTGCCACCAACTCTTTATAATAAGCCACTAATTCATGCGAATCTAGAATCTTATTTTCACCCTTTAAATGGTAATTGAAATGTTCATCCACTAACTCACTGCTCGCTACATCTAAAGCGAGCGCGATTTCTTCGCCTAATTTATAGCCGGCTTTTTCAATGGCTTGAGAAATGGCTTCAAGGGGTTCTACATTGTTGTTAAAATTAGGCGCAAAACCCCCCTCATCGCCCACGCTTGTGAGCTGATTCTTTCCATCTAAAAGTTTTTTAAGCGTGTGATAGACTTCCGCACTCGCTCTTAAAGCCTCTTTAAAACTTTCAAACCCTAAAGGCATGATCATGTATTCTTGAAAGTCTATGGAATTGTTCGCATGCGTTCCGCCGTTGATGATATTGAGCATCGGCACAGGCAAAGTCAGAGCGTTAGCCCCCCCTAAATAGCGGTATAATGGCAGATTTAAAGCCTTCGCACTAGCCCTTGCTAACGCCATAGAAACGCCCAAAACAGCGTTCGCCCCTAAATTAGCGTAATTAGGCGTGCCATCCAAAGCCCTTAACCTCTCATCCACAAAGGCTTGATTGATCGCTTCAAGCCCTATTAAATGGTGTTTGATCACGCTATTGACATTTTCGCATGCCCTTAAAACCCCTTTACCCAAAAAACGGGTTTTGTCATTATCCCTTAACTCTAACGCTTCTCTTTTACCAGTGCTCGCCCCGCTAGGCACAATCGCACTCGCCTTAGTGTTATCGCTTAAAATCACGCTGGCTTGAATGGTAGGATTGCCCCTACTATCCATCACTTCTAAAGCATGAATGTCTTTAATGGTTAGCATCAAAATCCTTTTTATTCCATTTCTTCTAAAGGCTCATCGGGTAAGGGCATGATCTCTTCATTAGAGCCAATACTCTCTTTAATCTTAAGAGTGATTTCATTCGCTAGGGCTTTATCTTCTTTCAATAGGGCTTTAGCGTTTTCTCGGCCTTGCCCTAACTTTTTATCCTGATAACTAAGCCATGCCCCGCTCTTATCCACAATGTCTAATTTCACGCCATAGTCAATGATTTCGCCCTCTTTAGAAATCCCCTCCCCAAACATGATGTCAAATTCCGCTTCTCTAAAAGGCGGAGCGACTTTATTTTTAACCACTTTGGCTTTAGCCCTGTTACCGATATGCTGTTCGTTTTGTTTTAAAGCGGCGATTCTTCTAATATCAATCCTAACGCTCGCATAGAATTTTAAAGCGTTACCTCCGGTTGTGGTCTCTGGACTCCCATAGCCCGTCATGCCGATCTTCATCCTGATTTGATTGATAAAAATGAGAGTAGTGTTCATCTTGTGCAAAACACCGGTGATTTTCCTTAACGCATGGCTCATAAGCCTTGCTTGCAAGCCCACATGCTGATCGCCCATATCCCCATCAATCTCTGCCTTAGGCGTAAGAGCCGCCACAGAATCCACCACCACTAAATCAATCCCTCCGCTTCTGGTGATCGTTTCTAAAATCTCTAAAGCTTCTTCGCCTGTGCTTGGTTGGGAAACGAGTAAATTTTCCGTATCCACGCCCAGCCTCTTAGCATAATACACATCTAAGGCATGCTCAGCGTCAATGAACGCGCACACGCCGCCATTTTTTTGGCATTCTGCAATAATATGCAAGCTTAGAGTGGTCTTCCCGCTTGACTCTGGCCCATAAATTTCAATGATCCTACCCTTTGGAACGCCCCCAATCCCTAAAGCCAAATCCAATCCTAACGAGCCTGTAGAAATAGCGTCAATCTTTTCTACTTGCTTATCCCCAAGGCGCACCAACGCCCCCTTACCAAAAACCTTATCAATTTGTTTGATCGCTAAAGAAATCGCTTTTTGTTTGTCTTCATCTATTGCCATTAAATCACCTTATTGAATTTGATTTGTTTATTCTATCAAATCCTAGCCTAAAATCTATTATAATAAAAGGACTTACCCTATCACAAAAGGATTTTACTTTGATTAGTGTCGCTCATAGCCCTGATGCTGATGATATTTTCATGTATTATGCGATTAAGTTTGGTTGGATAGATTGTCCCATTAAGAATAAAACATTCCACAACATTGCCCTGGATATTGAAACCCTAAACCAAGAAGCCCTAAAAAACACTTATGATGTGAGCGCGATAAGCTTTGGGCTATACCCTAAAATTGCGAACGATTACGCTTTGCTCCCCACAGCGACAAGCTTTGGGAATGGCTATGGGCCTAAATTAGTGAAAAAAAAGGGCGTGAAATTGAAAAAAGACTTTAAAGTCGCATTGAGTGGGGAACACACCACAAACGCCCTCTTGTTTAAGATCTATTACAAACACGCGCGCATCGCTTACATGAATTTTTTAGACATTGAAAAAGCGGTTTTGGAAGAAAAAGCGCATGCAGGGGTGCTCATTCATGAAAATATCTTGGATTTCCATGATGAATTAGAAGTGGAAAAAGAATTGTGGGATGTTTGGAAAGAACTCATTGGAGTGGATTTGCCCCTGCCTTTAGGGGGCATGGCGATTAGGCGCTCTATCCCTTTGTATCGCGCGATTTTGATTAAAAAGGCTTTGATTAAAGCGGTTGAAGCCGCTTTAAAACACCAAAATTTGCTCTCTAGCATGCTGTTAGAGCGTTCGCTCATTCGTGTCAATAAAGAGCACTTACAAACTTATTTAAGCTTGTATGCGAATGAAACTTCAACGCGCTTAAACGAGATTCAAATTCTCGCCATAGACAAGCTTTTTGAATTGGGCTATCAGCATGGGTTTTACGCTAACTTGTTAAAGACTAAAGACTGCTTGCTCACTGATGAATATTTAAAATACCGCTTTTCTTAATCCAATTCTAATTTATGCATAAGCAAGTAACGGATCACCCCATATAATAAAAGGATTTTTAAAAAATCCACCCCCCATAAAAGATAGTATTGTTTTTCTTGTAATTCTTGTTGTTGCAAGAAATAATAAAATCCCTCATTGATGCTTAAACTAGAGCTCATTAAGGGCAGTAACGAATTGAACGCTAATTCCAAAACAACCCCCACCAAAATGAACAACAACCCTCCGAGTAAAAAACGCGCTTTTTTGATCCTAGCAGCGTTTAAAACGCTCAAAACAAATAAAAATTTCATTAAAACAAGCCCTAAAAACAGCGCAACGCCTATAGTTTTAGTGGGTTTTAACGCAAAGGTTTTTAAAGCGGTGTGCAAGATAAACAGCACGCTGGATTGCGCGTTAAAAAGAGAATAGCCCAAACGCACGCTCGCCACAAACCAGAACAAACTGAAGACAAAAAACACCATGGGGAGCAAGATTTTAGGGAGCAATAAAGACTCCAAACTAATGGGTAAAGAAAAGCTTAAAACCCCTCTTTTAGAAAAAAGCGCATTGAGGTTTTTGATCGCTCCCACACTGATTGCAATCAGTAAAAACGCCCCCAAGACAAAAAAGAGCGTGTAGCTTAAAGTGAGCATGGTCGTTTCTTCAGCGCCTTGAGAGGAAAAACAAACCGCTAAAATAGTGAGCGTGATTAAAAAATTCCCCACAACAATATTCCCCACTTGCCCCAAAGCGTCATGTTTCAAAACTTTTAAAAAACCCATAGCCTTATTATACCCGTTTGGATAGAAAATTCAGGCTTTTTTAATGATTGAGTGCCAATAAAAAACGCTAAAGGCATTTTTTAAACGCGCTGCTTAAAAAAAGCCAGTTGCTCTAAAATCAATTCTTCTTTATTTTTAAAAATGAATTTAAAAAGGATCTTATAACGCCCCATTTTATCGCTCTCTAACAAATCAAATTTTAAAGGTTCGCATGCGATCTTACAATCAAGCGTTCCTAATAATCTGGGCTGTGATTGGCTGGGGTAAAACGCTAAATACACTTGAATATTTGGCGAATCTAAAGCGGGTTTGAGCGGTTGCAATTGCGCATAAAGCGTGTTGGATTTTTCCAAAATCAAAGCGTTTTTTAAAAGGTTTTCTTGGAGTTTTTTATCCCCATGCGTGCCTTTAGAAAAATAGGGCAAAATGGGGGTTTTAGGGCTTTCGGTAAGGGGCTTTAAACCCACTAAAAAACGATAATTAGCTTTAAAATCTTCATAGGTTTTAAGCATAGCGTTAAAGTTTAAATCCACTTCGTTATGCCCTTTGAAATACACTAAATCGTTTTTAGGGGAATTTTTTAAGGCAAACACTACCAAAAACACCACGATCCCAAGCCCAAAAATAAGCACGCTCATGATCCCTAAAGGCCAAAAGTTTTTCTCTTTCATTGATTTCTCTCTTAAGATTTTTTAAAAAAATAAAGCCCCAAAAACGCGCCCAAAAGCGTCAATAATAAAATATAAATAACCACCTTTACAAAAGTTACTCCCTTAGGAGCGTTAAAATTTTGCGCGATATTCACACGATATTTTTCCGCTAAAGCATCTACTGCGACCGAATAGCCATTAATGAGCATGGCTGAAATCCTTTGGGGCGTGTATTCTTTAGCGTTTGTAGGGAGTAAGGGAGCGATTTTTTCAAAAAAGATTTTATCAGTGTCTAACAAATCTTTAGGGTTAGCCACTAATTCTATTTTTTGAGCGTCATGGTAGAAAAAGAATACCACAAAAGGGGGTTTGAATTGCTTTAAAAAGCCCTCTTGATACTTTTGGCGTTCCTTTTTATCCGCCAAAGCGATAGGATTTTTTTCAAAATCCGTCATATCAATCACAAAACGCACGCCTGTCTTAAGATAAAGCTCTTTAGAAACGCCCTCTACAAACACAACGCTTTTTTCTACCAAACGCCCTTTAGCGTTATTAAAAACATAGGACTCATTAGCCCCCAAACAACAAACAAAGGCTATTACAAGCCATAAGATTCTCATGTGCTAAACAAAAACAAGTTAGGTACAAAAGAAATAACAATTGTCATTAAAATGGTCGCTACAACCATTAAGGCTAAGATTTTTTCTAAAGTCGTGAATTTCATTTTTTACTCCCTTGATTGACTAATTCATAGTTAGCACGGTTTTGGGTGTTTTTTGTCTCTAAAGCGTTAATATCCTTATAGCGGTAATAATTGGTGGCTTGCTCTTTTTGGATATGGATCGCTTTGAGCGTAAAAAAAACGGCCACACACAACAAGATAACCACAATCAGTAAATTCCCTGCCAATCCGTTTAAAAATTTCATCTCTTTTCCTTTAATCTTCTAAGGGTTTTAGCGATTGGATAAATTCGGCTAACGCTTTAACTTGCAAATCGCTAAAGTTTTTATATTTGAATGATGGCATATGCCCTATATTGCCCTTTTTGCCATGCGTTAAGATATTTCTCAAAAAATTCTCTGTGCCGTAAGCGGTCAAATCGGCCGCAAACACTTGATTTTCTTGCAAGCCCTTACCATCATTGCCATGACAACCTGTGCAGCCCATGCTTTCAAACAGCTCCTTGCCCTTATCAATGAGTTGAGGGTTTTTGGTTTTTTTAACGCTAGAAATTTCTGCCATCACATAGCTTGCGATCGCTTTAGCGTCTTTTTCGTCCAATTCCATAGCGGGCATTTCCCCAGCGAGATAATCCATACCCTTAGAGCCATGCTTAATGGTGTCCATAATGCCCTCTTCTTTACCCCAACGCACCAGATTTTGAGCGCTCCCATGCAAGCCCTCAGCGGTGATGCCATGGCATTGCGAACAATGGACTAAAAAGATGCCTTGCCCCATATCCACCAATTCCTTTTGACCCAAATGCTTCCATTTGGCTTCAAATTTTTGGTTGTGCGCTTTAACCTCTTCATTGTATTGCCCGATTTGAGAAAAACTATTCAGCGGATACCCAAAGAAAAAATACCAAAAAGCCCACACAATCGTGCACATAAAGCTTGCGATCCAGCCTACTGGCACATTATTGGCAAACTCCCCTATCCCATCAAACAAATGCCCATTTTCTACAAGCTCACCTTGAGATTTGCTGTCGCGCATTTCTTTAATGAGCGAACTGGATTCATAGATGGTTAAAACTAAAATCACAAGCACTGCAATCAAGCCAAAAACATTTATATGGTCGTTTAAAAAATCCATTTCAACTTTCCTTTATGCCCTTATCATGAACTTCTTTATGGCGTGGTTCAATCAACTCATCTTCTAAAGCATCATTTAACGCTAAATACCCGTATCGCTCATAATCCACGACACCCTTTTTTTGCTTTCTATACATGCTAAAAATATAAGCGTACAAAAAGAGCGTAAAAAGAATAGTGAAAAACGCATACGCAAAACCTCTCAAACTTTCTAAATCCATCATTCACCCCTTATTTAGCGTTTTGATTAGCGTTGATCCTGGAATTACCCAAGCTATTCAAATAAGCGATCAAAGCCACAATTTCTAACACTTCACCTCTTTGAATGGCGTCTAGCACTCGTTTGTCTTTCATGTCGGCTGTGATTTTTTTCGCTTCTTCTAAATAGGCTTTTTTCGCTTCTTCTACGCTCCCTAATTTCACGCCGTTTTCGGTGTCATAAGGCACGCCAAAAACCTTTTTTTGCGTCAAAGCTTCCGCATAAGCGGTGTCAAAGTCGCTCTTTTTTATGAATAAATGCTTATAGGCAGGCATGATGCTGTGCGGCACAACGCTTTTAGGATCCAGCATGTGCTTTTCATGCCAATCGGTTGTGCGATAATCCCCCACCCTGTGCAAATCAGGGCCAATCCTTTTAGAACCCCACAAAAATGGCCTGTCATACGCATATTCCCCACTCAAACTATACGCGCCGTATCGATCCACCTCAGCTTGGAAAGGGCGAATAAGCTGGGAATGGCAATGATAACAACCTTCTTGGATATAAATTTGCCTCCCTGCTGTCTCTAAAACCGTATAAGGCCGTAAGCCTTCAATCGGGCGAGCGGATTTAAAAAAATTGGGCAAAATCTCCACCAAGCCTGCGATCGCAAACACAAAAATAAACGCAAGAGTGAAAAAAAACGGATTCTTCTCTAAAAAACTAAACATTTCCAACCTCCCCTATCTAGACATAGGCGTGGCGTAATTGGGCTCACGCTCTAATTTTTTGCCTGCCGTGATTGTCATAAAAATATTGTAGGCAAAAATAATAAATCCAATAAAATACATAAGACCCCCAACGCCTCTAATATTGTAATAAGGGATTAGCACCTTAACCGTGTCAATGAATTGGTAAGTGAGATTCCCATATTGATCCACATCCCTCCACATCATCCCTTGCGTGATCCCTGCAATCCACATGGACGAAAAGTAAAGCACAATCCCTAAAGTCATGATCCAGAATTGGAAATCCACAAGCCTCCCTGAATAAATCTCTCTTTTGAAAAGCCTAGGGGTCATGTGATACATGCTCGCAATCAAAGTGAAGCCTACCCACCCAAGCACGCCGTCATGCACATGCCCTATAATCCAATCGGTAAAATGCGCTAAGGCGTTCACGCTTTTAATGGCTTGAATGGATCCTTCTAGCGTAGAAAGCATGTAGAAAGTTGAAGCTAAAACTAAGAACTTGATCAAAGGGCTTTCTTTGAGCTGGTGCCACTGGCCTCTCATCGTTAAAAGCATGTTAATCGCTGTCCCCCACGAAGGCAAGATCAACACCACTGAAAACACGCTAGAAAGGGTTTGCACCCAATCAGGCACGGTGGAGTAAATCAAATGGTGCCCGCCCGCCCAAATATAAACAAACATCAAGCTCCAAAAGGAAAACAAAGTGAGTTTGTAAGAAAAAATAGGCTGACCGCTCTCTTTAGGCAAGAAATAATAAATCGTGCCAATCACCCCACTCGTAAAGACAAAAGCGACCGCATTATGCCCCCACCACCATTGAATGAGCGCATCATTACTGCCTGAATACATAGAAATAGAATGCCAAATGCTCCCCATATCAGCGACAAAATAGGTGGGGACAGAAAGGTTATTGAAGATATACATCACCGCTATACCCACATAAGTAGCGATGTAATACCATAAAGACACGTAAATGGTATTTTCCCTCCTAACGCTCATGCTCCCAAACATATTAACCCCCCATAGCACCCATGCCACAACCACGATAATATCTAAAGGCCACATCAATTCGGCGTATTCTTTAGATTGAGTAAGACCAGCAAACAAGCTAATAACCCCTAGGACTAAAAGAAGAATCCAAAGCCAAAAATGCAATAACCCTACAATTTTCAAAAAGGGGTGTTGGTGGTAAGTGATTTTAAGCACCCTTTGACCGATATAATACCAACTCGCCCAAATCCCCCCAAGAGTGAAACCATAAATCACTGCATTGGTGTGTAAGGGGCGTAAGCGGCCAAAAACGCCATACTCCCCTGCGATGTAGTTCAAACTAGGGAAGGATAACTCAAAGGCTAACACGATCCCTATTAACATGCCTATTATCCCAAAAGCGATCATCGCATAAAGAAACAATTTGCTAATGGAATAATCATAACTCAAAGGCACATTTCCTTGCATGCAATACTCCTATTTGTAGTAAATTCAACAAAGATAAACATAATTATAAAGTTTTATCTTTTCAAAAAGCTTAATTTTTAATCTTTTTCTGTAACATTGTAATAACTCAATCCCATTTGAATGATATTTTTAAGCCAAATTATTACTATCTTTGGCTAAAGGTTAAACATGATTAAACAAACTCTCATCATTCTTGCCCCTTTTTTTATCGTAGCGTTATTGTATTTTTTAGGCGCACCGGATGGGTTAAACCCTAACGCATGGCTTTATTTTTGTATTTTCATGGGCATGATTATAGGGCTAATTTTAGAGCCGGTGCCATCAGGTTTGATAGCGTTGAGCGCATTAGTGTTGTGCGTGGCGTTAAAAATTGGAGCGAGCGATGGAGTAGCGAGTGCTAATAAGGCCATTTCATGGGGTTTGAGCGGGTATGCGAATAAAACGGTGTGGCTTGTGTTTGTCGCTTTTATTTTGGGTTTAGGGTATGAAAAAAGCTTGTTAGGGAAACGGATCGCTCTTTTACTGATTAGGTTTTTAGGGCAAACCCCTTTAGGTTTAGGGTATGCGATTGGTTTGAGCGAATTGTGTTTAGCCCCCTTTATCCCTAGCAATTCCGCTAGAAGTGGGGGCATACTCTATCCCATCGTTTCTTCTATCCCGCCTTTAATGGGTTCTACTCCTAGTAATAACCCTAACAAAATCGGCGTGTATTTGATGTGGGTCGCTTTGGCTTCAACTTGCATCACTTCGTCCATGTTTTTAACCGCGCTCGCTCCTAACCCCCTAGCAATGGAGATCGCTACCAAAATGGGCGTGAATGAAATCTCATGGTTTTCGTGGTTTTTAGCGTTCTTGCCTTGTGGGGTGGTTTTGATCTTACTCGTGCCTTTATTGGCGTATAAAACCTGCAAACCCACCTTAAAAGGCTCAAAGGAAGTGAGTTTGTGGGCTAAAAAGGAATTGGAGGGCATGGGGAGGTTTTCTTCAAAAGAAATTTTAATGCTCAGCCTCACTTTATTGGCTTTATTAGGTTGGATTTTTGGCAAATCTTTAGGCTTGCATGCGAGCGCAACGGCTTTGATTGTCATGGTGTTAATGGCGTTTTGTAAGATCGTAAGCTATGAAGACATCATTAAAAACAAGAGCGCGTTTAACATTTTTTTATTGCTGGGATCGCTGCTCACGATGGCTGGCGGGCTTAAAAATGTGGGCTTTTTAAATTTTATCGGCAATGCGGCTCAAAATTTTTTAGAGCATGCTCACTTGGATCCGTTAATAGCGGTATTGTTTATCGTCGCTCTTTTTTATCTGTCGCACTATTTTTTCGCTAGCATCACCGCTCATGTGAGCGCGTTATTCGCACTTTTTGTGGGGATTGGTTCGCACATTCAAGGGGTCAATTTGCAAGAATTGAGCTTGTTTTTAATGCTTTCTTTAGGGATTATGGGGATTTTAACCCCCTATGGCACAGGCCCATCCACCATTTATTACGGGAGCGGGTATATTCAAAGCAAGGATTTTTGGAAATGGGGGTTTATTTTTGGCTTTTTGTATTTAATCGTGTTTTTAATCGTGTGCATACCTTGGGTCAAATTCATCGCTTTTAGGTGGTTGTAGCTGGAAAATTTACACAACGCCCTTTTAAAATGGTATGAAGAATGTGGGCGAAAGGATTTACCTTTTAGGAATTTAAAAGGCATTAACGCCCCTTATGAAGTCTATATCAGCGAAGTGATGAGCCAACAAACCCAAATCAGCACGGTGGTTGAGCGTTTTTATTCCCCTTTTTTAGAAGCTTTCCCCACTTTAAAAGACTTAGCGAACGCTCAATTAGAAGAGGTTTTATTGCTCTGGCGAGGGCTTGGCTATTATTCAAGGGCTAAAAATTTAAAAAAAAGCGCTGAAATTTGCGTGAAAGAACACCACTCACAGCTACCCAATGACTATCAAAGCCTGTTAAAACTCCCCGGGATTGGCGCATACACGGCTAATGCGATTTTATGTTTTGGTTTTAGAGAAAAGAGCGCATGCGTGGACGCTAATATCAAGCGCGTGCTTTTAAGGCTTTTTGGTTTAGATCCTAATATCCACGCTAAAGACTTACAAATTAAGGCGAATGACTTTCTCAATCCTAATGAAAGCTTTAATCATAACCAAGCCTTAATTGATCTAGGGGCTTTAATCTGCTCCCCTAAACCCAAATGCGCGATTTGCCCTTTCAATCCTTATTGTTTAGGTAAAAACCACCTAGAAAAACACACGCTTAAGAAAAAACAAGAAATCATTCAAGAAGAGCGTTACTTGGGCGTTGTGATCCAAAATAACCAAATCGCTTTAGAAAAAATAGAGCAAAAACTCTATTTGGGGATGCACCATTTCCCTGACTTAAAAGAAAATTTGGAATGCAAACTCCCCTTTTTAGGTGCGATCAAACACAGCCACACTAAATTCAAGCTCAATTTAAACCTCTATTCAGCTGCAATAAAGGATCTAAAAAACCCCGTTCGTTTTTATAGCCTTAAAGACTTAGAAACCTTACCTATAAGCTCTATGACGCTTAAAATCCTGAATTTTTTAAAACAAAAAAATTTATTTGGGGGTTAAACCCTGCCAAATCTAAAATGGCTCTACTTTATCGCAGGCACCACTTCAGGGATCAAATACGCAATCGCGCTGATCACGACTCCCATGATCGCTACAAAAATAAGGGAGTATTTAACCGTGAATTTGAACAAATCGCTCTCTTTCCCGGCTAATCCCACCGCTGCGCAAGCGATAGCGATACTTTGAGGGCTTATCATCTTGCCCAAAGTGCCTCCCACGGTATTAGCCGTTAGGGTTAAAATCTCAGGGAGGTGCAATCGTTGGGCGGTGAGTTGCTGTAAAGAACCAAATAAAAGATTAGAGCTCGTATCGCTCCCGGTTAAAAACACGCCCACCCACCCAATTAAAGGCGAGAAAAAGGTGAAAGCTAAGCCCGTATGGGTGAGCGCTAAGGCTAGAGTGGAGGAAATCCCGCTGTAATTAGACACATAGGCAAAGCTTAAGACTAAACCAATGGTAAGAATGGGATAGCGCATTTCTTTTAAAGTCTCGCCAAAGACGCTCAGCGCATCGCTCACTCGCACCCTTAAAACGAGCATGCTAACAAGAGCGGCTAAAAAAATGGAAGTGCCAACCGTGTTGATTAAGAGAAGTTTAAACACCACAGGAAAACTCACGCTTTGATTGGCTTCTACAAAAGGCGGGCTTTTAAAAATGTGGTTGCTGATGTTATTGAACTCAAAATAAAAATTAGAAAAAGCTAACAAGCCGTCTTTTTCAAATAAAGCTTTAAAAAAAGGCTGTATCCATAACACAATCACTAAAACCAAAATCACAAAAGGAGACCAAGCGACATAAACCTTACAAATATGATGGTTACTCTTAGTGAATGAGGCCGCTTTGCCGTCGCTTCTAAAAATCGCTTTAGGCTGCCAAAATTTCAAAAAGAGCGCCGTTGCAACGAGTGAAACAAGGGCTGAAATAATGCCGGGCAATTCTGGCCCTAAGTAATTAGAGCTTAAAAATTGCGCGCCAGCGAAAGAAAAAGCCGCGATAAAAACGGCCGGAAAAGTTTCTTTAATCCCCTTAAAGCCATCCATTAAAAACACAATGAAAAACGGCACTAACAGGCTCACAAAAAAGAGGATTTTACCCGTCATGGCTGAAATTAAAATCGCTGGCACCCCTACCGCGCTCGCCATAGCGCTTATAGGGATACCCACCGCACCAAAGGCCACAGGAGCAGTATTAGCGATTAGGCACAATCCGGCAGAATACAAAGGGCTTAACCCCAAGCCCACTAAAATCGCTGCGGTAATGGCAATAGGCCCTCCAAAGCCGATCGCCCCTTCTAAAAATGATCCAAAACAAAAGCCAATCAAAATCACTAAAATGCGGTGATCTAAAGTGATGGACTGAACGCTTTCTTTTAAGATTTCAAAATAGCCGGATTTAACGCTGAGTTTGTATAAAAAAATCGCCGCAATAATGATCCAAGCGATCGGCCATAAGCCATAAAGAAAGCCATAAAGGAAGCTTGAACCCACCATGCTAACAGGCATTTTATACACTAAAACCGCAATAACGGCTGATAAGGCCACGCTCAAAAAGGCCGCTGTATAACCTTTGAGCTTAAAAACCATTAAAGATAAGAAAAATAATAAAATCGGCAATAAGGCCACAAGAGCGCTCAGCCAAATATTACCTAAAGGGTCATAAATTTGATGAAATTCTAGCACTAAAAAATCCCTTTTTAAAAATATTCTCTTAGCGCTAGATCTCTTTAAAAACCCCCTTATTTAGGAATGATGGGGATAATAAAGGGGAAGACATAAGCAATAAGAGTGAAGACAATCCCCATAATGATTGCCAAAGCGATAGAGTATTTTACTGTAAATCTGAACAATTCGCTCTCTTTCCCCACTAACCCCACCGCTGCGCAAGCGATAGCGATACTTTGAGGGCTTATCATTTTACCCACAACACCCCCTGAAGTGTTGGCTGCTAAGAAAAGCACTTCAGGCAAGCCAAGCTGTGTAGCGATGAGCATTTGCAAAGAGCCAAATAAAAGATTAGAACTCGTATCGCTTCCGGTTAAAAACACCCCAAGCCAGCCTACAACAGGCGAAAAGAAAGTGAAAACATGCCCGGTATCCGCTAACGCTAAAGCGAGCGTAGCGCTCATGCCGCTATAATTAGCCACATACGCAAACGCTAAAACCACGCCAATGGTTAAAATCGGCAAACGCATTTCTTTTAAAGTAGCCCCAAACACCCCTATCGCATCGCTGATTTTCACGCGTAACAAAAACACGCTTAAAAGAGCGGCTAAAAAAATGGAAGTGCCTGTCGTTAAAATCAAAGGGAGTTTGAACACCACAGGAAAATTAGTCGCTTCAGTAACAATGGGAACGGTTTTAAAAATCTTTTGACTGATAGAATCAAATTCAAACGCAAAGCTAGAAAACGCCAAAGCCCCGTCTTCTTTAAAGAGTGCTTTAAACCAGGGTTGCGTCCATATGATGATCGTAATCGTGAGCAACACAAAAGGCATCCACGCCACAACCACCTTACAAATATGGTGTTTTTCTGTGCTGATTGTGGGCTCTTTGCCATTGCTGGTGAAAATGTGTTTGGGCTGCCAGAATTTTAAAAATAAAGTGGTAGCAATCAATGACACTAAAGCTGAAATAATATCCGGAAGCTGCGGCCCTAGATAATTAGAGCTTAAAAATTGCGCGATAGCGAAACTAAACCCGGTAACGGCCACTGCAGGAAAAGTCTCTCTAATCCCTCTAAAACCATCCATTAAAAACACGATGAAAAAAGGAATACCAATGGAAAAAATGGGTAACACCCTGCCCACCATTTGAGAAATCTCTAACTCAGGGATACCCACCACGCTAGCCATCGCCGTAATAGGGATACCCACCGCGCCAAAAGCTACAGGAGCGGTGTTAGCGATCAAACATAACCCGGCAGCGTATAAGGGGTTTAGCCCAAGGCCGACTAAAATCGCCGCTGTGATCGCTACCGGGCCTCCAAAGCCAATCGCGCCTTCTAAGAACGAGCCAAAACAAAAGCCAATCAAAATCACTAAAATCCGGTGATCCGGCGTTAGGGTTAAAATGCTTTCTTTCAAAATCTCAAAATACCCGGATTTCACTGAAAGGTTGTAAAGAAAAATTGCAGCGATCACAATCCAAGCGATCGGCCACAAGCCATAAAGAAAACCATAGAAAAAACTCGCGCTCACCATTTGAGCAGGCATTTTATACACGAATAACGCAATAAGGATTGAAAGCAATAAGCTTAAAAACCCAGCACTATACCCCTTAAGTTTAAAGACAATAAGAGAAATAAAAAAGAGCGCAATAGGCGATAGCGCCACTAAAGCACTCAGCCAAATATGGCCTAATGGGTCATAGACTTGATAAAATTCCATAAATTTTCCTTGAATAATTAAAAGTATTTCTTTATCTTACTTAAAAGAAAAAACTAATTTTAAGTAGCATTTAATATTAAGTCAAATTTAATGGGTTTGTAGTTTATTTTAGTAACAACATTTGAGCGAGTGGGTTTATCAACTTGTGATTACAATCTTACTAATTTTGAGTATTATGTTGTGTTTGAAACTCTTAATTTGGAATTTTAAGGAGCATTCTTTGAAAGTCAATTTCTTTGCTACTTGTCTAGGAGCAGCCATTTATAGCAACGCATCGCTTAACGCTATCAAATTACTCCGTAAGGAAAATTTGGAAGTGGTTTTTAAAAAAGACCAGACATGTTGTGGCCAGCCAAGCTATAACTCAGGATACTATGAAGAGACAAAAAAAGTCGTTTTATACAATATCAAACTTTATTCCAATAACGACTACCCTATTATTTTGCCTAGCGGTTCATGCACAGGAATGATGCGGCATGATTATTTGGAATTGTTTGAAGGGCATGCGGAATTTAACATGGTTAAAGATTTTTGCTCTAGGGTGTATGAATTGAGCGAATTTTTGGATAAAAAATTGCAAGTCAAATATGAAGATAAGGGCGAACCCCTTAAAATCACATGGCATTCTAATTGCCATGCCTTAAGGGTGGCTAAAGTGATTGACTCGGCGAAAAACCTCATCAGACAGCTTAAAAATGTGGAACTCATTGAATTGGAAAAAGAAGAAGAATGCTGCGGGTTTGGGGGGACTTTTTCGGTTAAAGAGCCTGAAATTTCAGCGGTTATGGTTAAAGAAAAGATTAAAGACATAGAAAGCCGTCATGTGGATGTGATTGTTTCAGCGGATGCTGGGTGTTTGATGAATATCAGCACCGCTATGCAAAAAATGGGCTCTCTAACAAAACCCATGCATTTTTATGACTTTTTAGCCTCAAGGCTTGGGCTTTAACATTAAAGAATTGTTTTAAGGAATAATCATGGAAAAATATCATAGCGACCAAGAATACGAAGAGATCATCACCGACCAATTAGGCGATATGCAATTAAGGGAAAATTTGCGTTCTGCAATGGATACCTTAAGGGCTAATCGTAAGAATCTCCTTAAAAATCGTTACAGCGAGTGGGAAAATTTAAGGGAATTAGGCAAAGAAGTCAAGCTTAAGATTTTATCCAGGCTTGATGAGTATTTGGAATTGTTTGAAAAAAACGCCACTCAAAACGGCTTTAAAATCCATTACGCTAAAGACGGCGATGAAGCCAATGAAATCATTTACAACCTCGCTAAAGAAAAGAATATCAATCGCATTTTAAAGCAAAAATCCATGGCGAGCGAAGAAATTGGCTTGAACCATTACTTGAAAGAAAAGGGTATTCAAGCGCAAGAAACGGATCTAGGCGAATTGATTATCCAGCTCATTAATGAACACCCTGTGCATATTGTCGTGCCAGCCATCCATAAAAACCGCAAGCAAATCGGTAAGATTTTTGAAGAAAAACTCAACGCCGCTTATGAAGAAGAACCTGAAAAGCTCAATGCGATCGCCAGGAAGCACATGCGCAAAGAATTTGAAAGCTTTAAAATGGGGATCAGTGGGGTGAATTTCGCTATCGCTAATGAGGGGGCGATCTGGTTAGTGGAAAATGAGGGTAATGGGAGAATGAGCACCACCGCATGCGATGTGCATGTCGCAATTTGTGGGATTGAAAAATTAGTGGAAAGCTTTGATGATGCAGCGATTTTAAACAATTTGCTCGCCCCGAGTGCTGTGGGTGTGCCTATCACTTGTTATCAAAACATTATCACAGGCCCCAGAAAAGAGGGCGATTTAGACGGCCCTAAAGAAGCCCACATTATTTTATTAGACAACAACCGCTCTAATATTTTGGCTGATAAAAAGTATTATCGCGCTCTTTCATGCATTCGTTGCGGGACTTGTTTGAACCACTGCCCTGTGTATGATAAAATCGGTGGGCATGCTTATCTTTCTACTTATCCTGGCCCTATAGGCGTGGTGGTATCCCCCCAACTCTTTGGGCTTAATAACTACGGGCATATCCCTAATTTGTGCAGTCTTTGCGGGCGTTGCACTGAAGTATGCCCCGTAGAAATCCCTTTAGCAGAACTCATTAGGGATTTACGAGCCGATAAAGTGGGCGAGGGCAGGGGCGTGGTCAAGGGGGTTAAAAGCACCCAACACAGCGGGATGGAAAAATTCTCTATGAAAATGTTTGCCAAAATGGCAAGCGATGGGGCTAAGTGGCGTTTCCAATTGAAAATGGCTCAATTTTTCTCGCCTTTAGGCAAGCTTTTAGCGCCTATACTGCCTTTAGTCAAAGAGTGGGCGAGCGTTAGGACCTTACCCAATATGGACACGAGCTTGCATGCCAAAGTCCAACACTTAGAAGGGGTGATTTATGAGTAAAGAGCTTATTTTAAAGCGCATTAAAGAAGCCAGAGCCAAGCATACCATTCAGGGAGCAAACCCTATTTACAGAAATATCATTAAAGTGGAGTTTGAAGACTTAGTGGAAGAATACAAGCATTTCCAGGTGTTGAATAAAGCTGAAGTCATTGAAAGCGCTAAAGAAAATTTAGAGCAAGCCATCTTAAAGGCTTTAGAAAATTTTCAAAGCAAAAAAGTCTTACACTCTACGGATTTAAATTTGAATTTTGAAGCGTTTAAGGATTTCACTTTACAGCCCTATGATAAAGAAATTGAAGCGATGCGTGAAGAGTTGTTTGAGATTGATACGGCTTTATTGCATGGGGTTTGTGGGATTTCAAGCTTGGGCATGATTGGGGCGGTTTCTTCGCATGCAAGCCCGCGATTGCTTTCGCTCATCACCCTTAATTGCATCATCTTATTGAAAAAAGAATCCATTGTGCGCAACTTGAGTGAAGGCGTACAAGCTTTAAAAAATCAAAGCCAAAATGGTGCATTACCCACGAACATGCTCCTTATTGGCGGGCCTAGCCGAACAGCCGACATTGAATTAAAAACCGTTTTTGGGGTGCATGGGCCTCAAAAAGTCGCTATCATTCTCTATTAAAGGATAAGAATGGAAAAATTAGAAGTAGGGCAATTAGCCCCTGATTTCAGGTTGAAAAACAGCGATGGCGTAGAAATTTCTTTAAAAGATTTGCTCCATAAAAAAGTGGTGCTGTATTTCTACCCTAAAGACAACACCCCCGGATGCACTCTAGAAGCCAAAGACTTTAGCGCTCTGTTTAGTGAATTTGAAAAGAAAAACGCTGTTGTCGTAGGCGTAAGCCCTGATAACGCTCAATCGCATCAAAAATTTATCAGCCAATGCTCTTTGAATGTGATTTTGCTCTGCGATGAAGATAAAAAAGCCGCCAATCTTTACAAAGCTTATGGCAAACGCATGCTTTATGGTAAGGAGCATTTGGGGATTATCCGCTCCACTTTCATCATCAACACGCAAGGCGTTTTAGAAAAATGCTTCTACAATGTCAAAGCGAAAGGCCATGCTCAAAAGGTTTTAGAGAGTTTATAGTTTAACTTTCTAACTTTCGCCCGTTTTAATTTTAAGCTTTTTAGTTGCTCTCTTTCTTTTAAAAACTTGTTTTTAAACTTCGTTTGATAATAAACTTCATAAGGGATAGGGAGTGTTTTGAAACCATTCCCCCTTAATAGCCCTAAGATCGCTTTACAAAAAACTATCACCCACTAACTTTTTTATTGCGTTTATTTTAAAAAATGCCTTTGAGTATTTTTACAATTTTTTATTTTTGTTCAGGTTGCCAAATGGTTTTTTCTGAAGGGGTGCTATCGGCCTCGTTTTGCAAAATTTGTTTTTTAGTTTCATGGCAAGCCACAAACAATAACGCTAAAATTACAGCTAAAAAAGAAATTCTCATTTCAAGATCCTTTGAATAATATTAAAATGCTAACGATAATTATAAAGTAAAAGAGTTAAAAAAAGATTAATCTCTTTTTAACTAAGCGCGCTGTTTTTTGAGCATGTCAGCGATTAAGAAAGCGAGTTCTAGGGCTTGAGTGGCGTTTAATCTTGGATCGCATTGCGTATAGTAATGGCAACTCAAACCCTCTTCGGTGATCGCTTGCGAGCCACCGATACATTCTGTAACATTCTCACCTGTCATTTCCAAATGAACCCCTGAAGCCAAACTCCCTTCAGCCCTATGGATTTCAAAAAAGCTTTTCACTTCATCTAACACGCTATCAAAAGCCCTTGTTTTAACCCCCAAACTGGTTTTAACCGTGTTGCCATGCATGGGATCAATGCTCCATAAAATATGGCGTTTTTCTTTCAACACCCCTTGTAAAAGCTTAGGTAAGCGCTCTTTAATCATTTTAGAACCCATGCGCACGATCAAATTCAAACGCCCTTTAAGGTTGTGCGGGTTTAAAACATCGCACAATTCTAACACTTCGCTTATACTCGCATTAGGCCCGATTTTCACGCCAATAGGGTTACAAACCCCCCTTAAAAACTCCACATGCGCACCCTTAGGATCTCTTGTCCTTTCGCCAATCCACAGCATGTGCGCGGAGCAATCATAAAACTGGTTAGTCAAACTATCCTTACGCACCAAAGGCTCTTCATAATGGAGCAGTAACGCTTCGTGGCTGGTGTAAAATTCCACTTCCCTAAGAATAGGCGTTTTTTCTATCTCCACCCCGCATGCTTGCATAAACCCTAAAGCTTGCGTGATCCGGTCAGCGATTTGCTGGTATTTTTGCCCAAAGTCGTTGTTTTTGACAAAATCCAAATTGAAACGATGCACTTGCTCTAAATTCGCTAACCCGCCTTGGGCAAAGGCTCTGATAAGGTTTAAAGTCGCTACGCTTTGATGGTAGGCTTTAAGCATTCTTTCAGGATTTGGCTCTCTTTCTTTTTTAGAAATCCCATTGATAATATCCCCTCTGTAACTCAACACTTCTTCATCATCCAGTATTTCAGTCGCATTGGAGCGAGGCTTGGCAAATTGCCCGGCAATGCGCCCCACTTTCACAATCGGTATAGAGCCAGCAAAAGTTAAGACAATCGCCATTTGCATCATCACTTTAAACATGTCCCTAATTCGGTTAGCGCTAAATTGAGAAAACGACTCTGCGCAATCGCCCCCTTGCAACAAAAACGCCTTATTGTCAATGACTTGGGCTAAACGCTCTTGCAAGTTCCTCGCTTCACCAGCAAATACTAAGGGAGGGTAAGAGCGCAATTCTTTTTTGACCCTTTCTAATTCTTGCTTATCTTTATAAGTGGGGTGTTGCTCTATCTTAAAAGAATGCCATGAAGCGGGCGACCAAGTTGTGTTTGACATTTCTACAATCCTTTATTAATCTTTTTTTAAGCGTTATTATAGCTTGTGCGGGTTAAATCGTGGATTTTAGAAAATAAATGCGCACCCAAAACCACCCCTTAATCTCAAAAAAACCCAATCATAAAAAGCTTTATGTTACAATGAGAACTATTTGACACGATAAAAAGGCGGTTTAACAGCATGGCACAAGAAAAAGCGCTTATAAGAGATCCTAAAAAACTCAACGCGTTTGATTTGCGTTGGATGGCGTCTTTATTTGGCACAGCCGTTGGGGCTGGGATTTTATTTTTGCCTATTAGAGCCGGTGGGCATGGGATATGGGCTATTGTGGTGATGAGCGCGATTATATTCCCTTTAACTTATCTGGGGCATAGAGCTTTAGCTTATTTCATAGGATCTAAAGATAAAGAAGACATTACTATGGTCGTTCGCTCTCATTTTGGCGCTCAATGGGGTTTTCTTATCACTTTGCTTTATTTCTTTGCGATTTATCCTATTTGTTTGGCTTATGGGGTGGGTATCACTAATGTGTTTGATCATTTTTTCACTAACCAGTTGCATTTAGCGCCTTTTAATCGGGGCTTACTGGCTGTAGCGTTAGTTTCTTCAATGATGTTGGTGATGGTTTTTAACGCTACGATTGTTACGCGCATTTGTAACGCTTTAGTGTATCCTTTATGCTTGATTTTATTGCTTTTCTCTTTATATCTTATCCCTTATTGGCAAGGCGCTAACCTTTTTGTGGTGCCGAGTTTTAAAGAATTTGTGTTAGCTGTTTGGCTAACCTTACCGGTGCTTGTGTTTTCATTCAACCATAGCCCCATCATTTCAACCTTCACTCAAAATGTGGAAAAAGAATACGGCGCTTTCAAAGAATATAAACTCAATCAAATTGAATTAGGGACATCGCTGATGCTTTTAGGGTTTGTGATGTTTTTTGTGTTTTCGTGCGTCATGTGCTTGAATGCTGATGATTTTGTGAAAGCAAGGGAACAAAATATCCCCATTTTAAGCTATTTTGCTAACACTTTAAACAACCCTTTAATCAACTATGCGGGGCCTGTGGTGGCTTTTTTAGCGATTTTTTCATCTTTTTTTGGGCATTATTATGGGGCTAAGGAGGGTTTAGAAGGCATTATCATTCAAAGTTTAAAGTTGAAAAAAGCTTCTAAGCCCTTGAGCGTTGGCGTAACGATTTTTTTATGGCTGACTATCACGCTGGTGGCTTATATTAACCCTAATATCTTGGATTTTATTGAAAATTTAGGCGGTCCCATTATCGCGCTCATTCTGTTTGTGATGCCCATGATAGCTTTTTATAGCGTTTCTAGTTTGAAGCGTTTTAGAAACTTCAAAGTGGATATTTTTGTGTTTGTCTTTGGGAGCTTGACGGCTTTGAGCGTGTTTTTAGGACTATTTTAATGGCTAGTTTTTCTATTTTATCCATTTTTAAAATCGGCGTGGGGCCTAGCTCTTCACACACTATAGGGCCTATGGAAGCGGGAGCGAGATTTTGCGAGTCGTTAAAAGGCGTTTTAGAGCAGGTTGTGCGCGTTCAAATCACCTTGCATGGCTCATTAGCTTTAACCGGTAAAGGGCATTTGAGCGATGAGGCGGTTTTAATTGGCTTGCATGGCATTTATGCTAACGAATTGGAGGTAACAACCAAAAAAGCCTTATTGCATGAAGCGCTTGAAAACAAAGTCTTAAAACTCGCTAACCAACATCGCATTCATTTTGATTATTCTAAAGATTTGATTTTTGACCATAAGCCTTTAGCCAGACACCAAAACGCCCTCATTCTAAAAGCTTTTAACGCTAAAAATGAGGTTTTAAAAGAAGAGACTTATTATTCTGTTGGTGGAGGGTTTGTCTATACTGAAAAAGAATTAGACAACTTGTCTGAAGAGAGCGGGAATGAAAGCATTGCTTATGATTTTTCAAGCGCTAAGGAATTGCTAGAATTATGCCAAAAACACCAAAAAAGCATCGCTGAAATCGTGCGTTTGAGAGAAAACGCCCTGAAAAACTGCCCTGATGCAACGATAGCTAAAATTTATCATGCGATGCTTGAGTGTTATGATAATGGGGCTAATTCTAAAGAAAAGTATCTGCCTGGTTCTTTGAGAGTAACACGATTAGCCCCAAGTGTTAAAACGCGCCTAGAAAAACACCCCACAAGTGGGAAAGATCCTTTAGCGTTGATTGATTACATTTCGCTTTACGCTCGCGCCATTGCTGAAGAAAACGCTAGCGGAGGAAAGGTGGTAACCGCCCCCACTAATGGAGCGTGCGCGGTGGTGCCAAGCGTGCTTTTATACGCTAAAAACCATTTGTTTGAAAATTTATCGCAAAAATCTATCAATGATTTTTTACTCACTAGCGCGGCGATTGGCTATCTTTACAAAAAAAACGCTTCCTTGAGCGGCGCGGAAGCGGGGTGTCAGGCTGAAATTGGCGTGGCAAGCTCTATGGCTGCGGGGGGGTTAGCTTGTTTGTGTCAAGCGAGCACGCAACAGGTTTTAATCGCTAGTGAAATCGCTATGGAACACCATTTAGGATTGACATGCGATCCGGTGGGGGGCTTGGTGCAAATCCCTTGCATTGAACGCAATGTTTTAGGAGCGATCAAAGCGATTAGCGCTTCTAAACTGGCTTTAGAAGATGAATACAAGCCTAAAGTGAGCTTAGATGAAGTGATCGCTACGATGTATGCGACCGGAAAAGACATGAATGAAAAATACAAAGAGACTTCGTTAGGGGGGTTAGCTAAGACTTTAGAATGCTAAGGGATAAATCTAATCTTTAGGGGTTTTATTTCCTAAAAAAGGCTTTGTTTTTATCAAATATCAATAAGCCTTATCCGCTTTGATATTCTTAAAAAATTTTAAAAAATAGGGTTTTTAAAGCGTTATTTTATTGTTCTGGATTCCATTTTATAGCAAAACTCATTAAGTTTATTCAAGCTCATAAGGGGATAGGAAGCATTTTGAAACAATTCCCCTAACCCCCCAAAACTCCCCCTAACCCTATAAAAGCGCGTCATGAGGAACTATCGCTTGGCTTACGCAGGTTCTTTTATTTTGATGGCAAAAACACTCAAAGGCATCAATTTGATTACCAACACTCCATTAAAATATTTTTACACGCTCTATAAAATGCGTTGGAATGTCTTGAGATTATGTTTAACTCTGTCAATCGCCATATTTCAAAGATTTTTGCACAACAAAACCTTAAGCTAATTGTTACCAATCGTTACCACAAAAAAAGCCAAAAAGCTTAAATTCTAAAGATTTTAAAAAAGCGGTGGTTTTTAAAAAGATAGTCCTAATATTAAGAGAGTTTAACGATAGAAAGCTAAAAGCCTAAAAAAGGAGTGCTTAAGAGACTTATTTAAAGCCCCCTACCCAAAAAGGTAAGCTAGGCTGTTTTGCTATTTTTCAGACTTACTAGAGTCGCTAATTTGCTTTTCAAACTCTTGTTGCAAGGCCTGTTGTTGTTTTTCTTTCTTTGAAAGGCGGCGTTTTTTCTTGGGCTTTTTCTCTTTGTTTGAAGAAGTCTCTGGCTCTTTTGAAGCTGTTTCTTTGAGCGTGCTAGCGTTAGTCATAGAATCTAGTTCTGGATTAGAAGTCTGTGTTTTCTTAGAAGAACTTATAAATTCAGGGCTATCAGTATGGCTTTGAAGCTCCCCATTGCTCCTCTTTTGAAACGCTGCCTTAGTGTCTTTCTCAGCTTGTTCTTCCATTTTCTTAAAAGTGGCTACATCCAGTTTTCTAGCCTTTTCTTTTTGGCTCACCCTAACCATGCTGATCAAATATTTGATATACCCATCATACATATCCCCAAACTGCTCATGCAAAGCCCCAAAATCCGAGCCTTTGTAAAGCCAATTGAACAAAGGGAGCGAAAGCTCTGTCCCTAAGTCTTTAAGCACATGTTTATAAAATTTCTCTCTGTCATTCACCACAAAAGAAACCTTGCCGTTTTTATGCTCATAATAACAAATCTTTTGATCCACACAACTTTCCAAACTCCCCTTAAAGAAAGCTCCAAAAGCGGACAAATCGCCCTTACTCATCTTGGTTTCAGAATACTGGTTAAAATTCTTCACGCGCTCTTTTTCCAAATCAACCATACTCTTTAAAACCCTTTTGCGGTCTTTTTTCACATTCCCTGTGGAGCTTTCAGAAAACATAACATTGGGATCAATTGTAGTGTTAATAGTGGCAGAATCCGTTTCTGCTCTCAACGAAAAAATCGTAGCTACTAAAAAAAATAAAATCCGTTTCACACCAAACTCCTAATTAATATATAACCGCAACAAAAATAGACATTGTTCTTCATAAGCTCTCTTTTGAAATTTCTTCTATTGATAAAAAACCACCTAGAATTCAAGCCATTTTAGTCATCTTAAAATACAGGCTTTCAAAGGGTCTTTACTATTGGGTATGATACTATAAATATCCAAAAAATACAAACACTCCAAAAACTTTAACTCTAAAAAACTGGCATGCCCTTCACAGCTAAAGGATTTTAGAATCAACAAAGCCCACCCACCAAGCAGGCAGCCTCTATTTTAAGTGTCCAAACGCTAGAATTATAACACGAAAACGCCTTATATCCCTAGCCAAAAGCTAGAAACTTAGGTTTTACAAAAATCAAAAAAAGTTAGTGCACCTTAAGCGTTAATGCTTATGATGGCTTGATTTTTTCTCTTTTTTTCCCTTTTTTTCATGATCATGAAAAGGGCCTTCACATGCACAATCATGCAGATCCAACCCCATTTGGCGGTATTCTTTCATGGTCATTGTTTTCTTTTTGTTAGCAATGACTTCAAGGATTTCTTTTTTACGCTTGTTGCGATCTTCTTGGCTTAAAGAAGCCAAATTCTTATCCATCGCTTTTTTAAAATCCGCTTTATAATTTTTACGCTCTTCTTCTTTCATCACCGCTAATCGTTTATTGATTTCTGCGCGAAACTCAGGGACTTCGCTAGGAGCGACTTTTCCTGCTTGCTCTAATAGTTGCTTATCATCCATGCTCTTAAAATCACTCGCATTCAAAAAAAGCCCCAAAAAAGTCCCTGTAAATAATAAAGAAAACGCTAATTTTTTCATCAAATGCTCCCAATTCAAAAATAAAAGACAAATTCTATCATCTGATTGATTAAAGATAACTTACAGCGCTTTAATAGCCAATTGATTTTTAGATTTTATGATCAGCGTTCCATTAAAACAGCTAACCTATATTCCCTATTATTATTTCAAAAACAATTAATCCATTTTTGATTTTTCAAAGAATTGTTTGTGTGCTGTTGTTGGTAAGTTCAATTGCTTGTAAGGATTGTGCTTTAATTTTTGTGCCGTATTGATTTTTTAAAGCCTTTGATACAAGAAAATCATAAAAGGCCATAAAGAGCAAAAGCCCTTTTCTATGCCCCCATAAGATTAACCCTAAAACACCTTAAAAGCTTACAATGTAACGCCAATAAAAGGCATAGGGGCGGTGAAAGGTGAATCTATAAGTAGTCCCTTCAGGCACATTATCCGCACTAGCGGTATAGTAATTGTTGCGGATGGTTTGGATTTTCAAGCCAATTTCAAAACCTTGGTGTTTAGTGCCTAAGCGGATCCCGCCATTCACTAAGACCTGGAAATTTGATGGGTGGAAACTCCCTCTGTATTCATCAGCTAAGTCCTTAAAATAATAGTTTGTTGGACCCCAAGAGGTGCCACCAATCGCAACGCCCAAGAAAAACCCAAAATGCAAGTTCTCACGATTGAAAATAGCCGGGTTAAACAACACATCTGTGCCAGCCCCATAGCCAAACATGAAACTTTGAGAACCCTTGCGAGCGTCTCTCATGCCATAATCATTATAAGTGTAATACTTATAATAAGAGCTTGCAAAATCAAAGAATCCGTAATAACGCATTCCAAATTGCGGGGATTTCTTAAAAAAATGCTTATACCCTACAACAAACCCAAAACCATTGATAGCGTATTGTTGGTTGCTTAAGCCTTTATACCCACGAGTCCCTAGAGCGCCATGAGTAAGCCCTCCTGTGGGGTTTGACGCTGTAGGCATGTTAGGCGTGTTAGAGCCGTAAGCCCCACTTTGATTACCATTACAATTCCCATGGGAACAATTTTGAGCGGTAGTGCTGAGCATACCTAACTGGTAATCAATCCCTATAAAAGCAGCATTTCTTTCACCTTTTTTGGTAGGGCTAGTCTTAATAGCTTTTTCTTGCTTAGGGGTCTCTGCTGACAATAAGCTTGTCATCGCTAGAGAGATAGCACCTACTATAACAGATTTCTTCATGTATTCCTTCCTTCTACATTTTCTCTACTTGAGTTCTAAATGCTACATTCTACTATAAAATTGCTTTCTTTTTGATTAAATATAGCGATTGAATGAGAATAAATTGAAACAAAAATCAATTTTAGGAACTTTTTAGTAAAAATTCCTAAATCCTCTCACCTTTTTTAGGCTAAAACTAAACCTAACAGCCAATAGAGATTAAAGATGCTCTCTCACGCTCTCTAACACGCTCTTAAAGGCTTGCATGTCGTTCATCGCCATGTCTGCTAAAACCTTGCGGTCTAATTCAATGTTAGCCACTTTTAAGGCATGCATGAAGCGCGAATAACTTGTTTCATGCATTCTGCAAGCCGCATTAATCCTTACCACCCACAAACTCCTGAACTCTCTTTTCTTTTGTTTGCGATCCCTAAAGGCGTAATACATGCTCCTTTCAAGCTGTTCTTTAGCCTTTCTAAAATGCTTTCTTCTGCCACTATAAAACCCTCTAGCGAGTTTTAAGACTTTTTTATGGCGTCTTCTGCGCACAACGCCTGTTTTAACTCTCATTTCTTTACCTTTCTTTTTAAAATATTTTTAGGTGCGTTTTTCAAACGACTTTCCCTTAAATAAGGGGATTAACTCCACTTTCTAATGAGCATTCCTAAGCCCTGCAAAGCAGCGACATGACAGAATGCGCGTTAGTGTGATGCACATGTTTTGGCGCGTTTAGATTGGCTTTACGCTTAGGGCTTTTTTTAGTCAAAATATGGCTTTTAAAAGCACTGCCACGCTTAATCAAGTTTTTTTTGACTTTGAAACGCTTAGACGCGCCGCGATTAGTCTTCATTTTTGGCATGATTTTCTCCTTTCATAAGGTTAATACGATTAAAAGGCGGGTTATTTTCTTTGGTTTTCTTTTCGTTTTTGGGGGCTTCTTTAGCCTTAGGCACAAACATCCATGAAACAAAACGCCCCTCAGTTTTTGGCTCCTTTTCAGGGTTAGCTAAATCCTCCATCATTGTTTGGATTCTCAAAAGCACATCAAGCCCAGCTTTTGAGTTTTGACTCTCCCTACCCTTTAAAACCACTTTGAATTTGACATGCTTATTGGCTTCAATAAATTCTCTCGCATGCTTGACTTTGTAGTTAATATCGTTTTGTGCGATTTGAGTGGAAAGCTTGATCTCTTTGATTTCAATTTGCTTTTGCTTTTTCTTGGCTTCCTTGATTTTCTTTTCATTTTGATAGCGGAATTTATTATAATCCATCACCTTACACACAGGGGGTTTCGCGCTCGCTGAAATCAAAACCAAATCCAAACCTAAATTTTGAGCGATTTTTAGTGCTTCTTTGGAAGAAATGATCCCATACACTTCGCCATCATCGCCCACGCAACGCACTTCTTTAAAATTAATGTCTTCGTTTAACAACACTTCGTTCCTACTCAAAAACTAACCTCTTGCATCTTAGATTCAACCATGTTTAAAAACTCCTTTAAGGGCATTTTATATTGAGCTTGTTTTTCTCTGTCTCTAATGGATAGAATTTCGGTCTCCATTTCCTCATTCCCTAAAACTAAAATCATAGGGATTTTTTGCTTTTCGGCTAAGCGCACTTTTTTATTCAAGCTGTCGTTTTTATCCAACACTTCTACAAAAATATCGCGCTTTTTTAATTCCTCTTTTAATTTCAAAGCAAAAACATGATGCTCTTCATTAATAGGAATGAGAGCGATTTGAGTGGGCGCGACAAAGAAAGGGAAATTCCCCCCAAAATGTTCGCTCAAAATCGCAATAAACCTTTCAAACGAGCCTAAAATCGCCCTGTGGATCATCACCGGCTGTTCAGCGTGATTACGCTCATTCGTGAAAGCGAGCTTGAAGCGTTCAGGCAGATTCATATCCACTTGAATCGTGCCGCACTGCCATTTACGCCTTAAAGCGTCAGTGATTTTAATGTCAATCTTAGGCCCATAGAAAGCCCCTCCCCCTTCATCAATCTTATAATCAATGCGGTGCTCTTTTAGGGCTTCTTTTAAAGCGTCAGTGGCCTTTTCCCAAACTTCATCATCGCCTATGGATTTAGTTGGTCTAGTGGATAATTCCATTTCATAGCTAAAACCAAACGCTTTCATGATTTTATGCGTGAAATCTAAAATCGCACTCACTTCGCTTTGGATCTGTTCAAAAGAGCAAAAAATATGCGCATCATCTTGGGTAAATTCCCTAACCCTTAAAAGCCCATGCAACACGCCGCTTTTTTCGTGCCGATGCACCACGCCGTATTCATAAAACCTTAAAGGCAAATCTCTGTAGCTGTGTAAAGCGCTTTGATAGACTTTAATATGCCCCACGCAATTCATAGGCTTTATGCCGTATTCTTGCTCATCAATCGTGGTGAAATACATGTTTTCTTTATAATTGTCATAATGCCCGCTGATTTTCCACACATCGCTCTTTAAAATCTCAGGGCCTTTGACCGGCTCATAGCCTCTTAAAAGCAACGCTTGACTCAATAAGTCTTCAATGCGTTTTCTGAGCCTTGCCCCTTTAGGCAACCATAAAGGTAAGCCTGCCCCTATCTCATCATCAAAGCTAAAAAGCCCTAGCTCCACGCCCAGCTTTCTGTGGTCTCGTTTTTTCGCTTCTTCTATTTGGAAAAGATAGTCTTTTAAGCCCTCTTTGGTGGCAAAAGCGATGCCATAGATTCTAATGAGCATTTCATTGTTTTCATCGCCACCCAAATAAGCCCCGGCCAATTTAGTGAGCTTGAAATGGTTTAAAAAACGGGTGTTTGGGAGATGCGGCCCCTTACACAAATCTTCAAACTCGCCTTGTTTATACACGCCAAATATATCGCCACTGATTTTACTCATCACCGCATGCTTTAATTCATCGCCCTTAAAACGCTCCAAAGCTTGCTCTCTGGTTAAAGTCTCTTTAGTGATAGCGAGCTTTGACTTCGCAAACTCTTTCATTTTCGCTTCAATTTTAGGCAAATCCTCTTCGCTGATTTTTGAAGAAGTCTTAAAATCGTAATAAAACCCCTCTTCTACCACAGGGCCTACAAAAAATTTCGCGTCCGGATAAAGGGCTTTCAAGCTTTGTGCGAGCAAATGCGCGCATGAATGCCTGATCACTTCTAAAGCCAAAGGCGAATCATCAAAATATATCGGCTCGCTCCCTTTTAACGCTTCAATTCCATCGCTCAGCCCTAAGACTTTCGCACTCTCTAAATCTATTATTTGCTCGTCTTTATAAACAGCAATCAGTTCCGCACTCATTCTTTAAAACTTATGTTTCCTTTCTTCAAACCTTAAAATTTAGCAATCTTTTGAGCCAAACCCGCATTGCACTTGCGAATCCACTTTCTCAGCTTTAGGGTCGCTCATAGGCTTTAAACACGCTTGTAAAAACACCATACAAAGCAAATTCAACAATAACCGCCTATACAAAACCACCCTTCCTATATTCAAAAATACCTAACTAACCGCCCATTATACAATAAAATCATAAACCAAAAAGAATACACCCTCTTAATTAAAAAGCTTAGTAATACAAACTAGCTTAAACTAAAGCTCTATCATGCTATCATTATTATATTTTTGTTTTAAGAGACTTAATGATAATTTTAAGGGAGTTTTGTGCGATATATCAAGTTTTTCAAAGAGTTGAACAATAAGAACGTAAATCTGGTTGGGGGCAAGAACGCTAGTATTGGTGAGATGTTTCAAGAATTAGTACCAATTGGGATTAAAGTGCCTGATGGCTTTGCGATCACTAGCGAAGCGTATTGGTATCTTTTAGAGCAAGGGGGGGCTAAACAAAAAATCATAGAGCTTTTAGAAAATGTTGATGCCACGGAAATTGATGTGTTAAAAATCCGCTCCAAACAAATCAGAGAGCTTATTTTTGGCACGCCTTTTCCTAGCGATTTAAGAGATGAGATTTTTCAAGCTTATGAAATTTTAAGCCAGCAATACCACATGAAAGAAGCCGATGTGGCTGTAAGGAGCTCCGCTACCGCAGAAGATTTACCGGACGCTTCTTTTGCCGGGCAGCAAGACACTTATTTAAACATTAAGGGTAAAACAGAA
The DNA here is from genome assembly GCA_008033015.1 of Helicobacter pylori. Lineage (GTDB taxonomy): Bacteria > Campylobacterota > Campylobacteria > Campylobacterales > Helicobacteraceae > Helicobacter > Helicobacter pylori_DH. The sequence continues at coordinate 1,461,382 of CP032042.1, read as the reverse complement.
CTGATCCACTATATCAAATCCTGTTTAGCGTCGCTTTTTACCGATAGAGCGATTAGCTATAGAGCGAGTCGTGGGTTTGATCATTTAAAAGTCGCCTTGAGCGTGGGGGTGCAAAAAATGGTGCGAGCGGATAAAGGCAGTGCGGGCGTGATGTTTTCTATTGACACCGAAACCGGTTTTAAAGACGCGGTGTTTATCACTTCAGCGTGGGGGTTAGGCGAAAATGTGGTGGGCGGCACGATAAATCCTGATGAATTTTATGTGTTTAAGCCCACTTTAGAGCAAAACAAACGCCCCATTATCAAACGCCAGCTCGGCAATAAAACGCAAAAAATGGTCTATGCCCCAAGGGGTAGCGAACACCCCACCAGAAACATTAAAACCACCAAAAAAGAATGGCAATCCTTTTCATTGAGCGATGAAGATGTGCTGATTTTAGCCAAATACGCCATTGAAATTGAAAAACATTACTCTAAAGAAGCCAAACAATACCGCCCTATGGATATAGAATGGGCTAAAGATGGCGAGAGCGGGGAAATCTTTATCGTTCAAGCGCGCCCAGAAACCGTTCAAAGCCAAAAAACCAAAGAAGAAAGTCAAGTCTTTGAAAAATTCAAATTCAAAAACCCTAACGAAAAAAAAGAAATTATCTTACAAGGCAGAGCGATTGGGAGTAAAATCGGCTCAGGGAAAGTGCGTATCATCAATGATTTGGAGCATATGAATTCTTTTAAAGAGGGCGAAATTTTAGTTACGGATAACACCGATCCAGACTGGGAGCCTTGCATGAAAAAAGCGAGCGCGGTTATCACCAATCGTGGGGGGCGCACTTGCCATGCCGCTATTGTGGCTAGAGAAATTGGCGTGCCAGCCATTGTTGGGGTGAGCGGGGCGACTGATAGCCTTTATACTGGCATGGAAATCACGGTTTCTTGCGCTGAGGGCGAAGAGGGCTATGTGTATGCGGGCATTTATGAGCATGAAATTGAAAGGGTGGAGCTTTCTAACATGCAAGAAACGCAAACAAAAATTTACATCAATATTGGAAACCCTGAAAAAGCCTTTGGCTTTTCTCAGCTCCCTAATCACGGCGTAGGGCTGGCCAGAATGGAAATGATTATTTTAAATCAAATCAAAGCCCACCCTTTAGCTTTAGTGGATTTGCACCACAAAAAAAGCGTGAAAGAAAAAAATGAAATTGAAAACCTCATGGCAGGCTATGCTAACCCTAAAGATTTTTTTGTGAAAAAAATCGCTGAAGGCATTGGCATGATCAGCGCGGCGTTTTACCCTAAACCTGTCATTGTAAGGACTAGCGATTTCAAATCCAATGAATACATGCGCATGCTTGGCGGCTCTAGCTATGAGCCTAATGAAGAAAACCCCATGCTTGGTTATAGGGGGGCTAGTCGGTATTATTCAGAAAGCTATAATGAAGCGTTTTCATGGGAGTGTGAAGCCTTAGCGTTAGTGAGAGAAGAAATGGGCTTAACGAACATGAAAGTGATGATCCCTTTTTTGCGCACCATTGAAGAGGGTAAAAAAGTCCTAGAAATCTTAAGAAAAAACAATCTAGAATCCGGTAAAAACGGGCTTGAAATTTATATCATGTGTGAATTGCCGGTGAATGTTATTTTGGCTGATGATTTCTTAAGCTTGTTTGATGGCTTTTCTATTGGATCAAACGATTTAACCCAGCTCACTTTAGGCGTGGATAGAGACAGCGAGTTAGTCAGCCATGTCTTTGATGAAAGGAATGAAGCGATGCTAAGAATGTTTAAAAAAGCGATTGAAGCTTGTAAAAGGCACAACAAATATTGCGGGATTTGCGGGCAAGCCCCGAGCGATTACCCTGAAGTAACAGAGTTTTTAGTCAAAGAGGGCATCACTTCCATTTCTTTAAACCCTGATAGCGTGATCCCCACTTGGAACGCCGTAGCCAAGTTAGAAAAAGAGTTGAAAGACCATGGCTTAACTGCACATTGATAATAAAGGGGTTGATCTAACTTGAGTGGGTTTTTCGTATTAGTTTCCATGATATAATTTTGAAAAGTGGGGTTGTTTTTTGAAAAAAGGTTGGTAATGGAATCAGTAAAAACAGGAAAAACAAATAAAGTTGGCAAAAACACAGAGACAGCTAACACAAAGGCAAATAAAGAGACTCATTTTAAACAAGCGAACGCCATTACAAATACGATCAGATCAATTGGTAGTTTTTTTACAAAGATTATGAAGAGAGTTAGAGGACTTGTGAAAAAACACCCCAAGAAAAGCAGGGCGGCATTAGTAGTATTGACCCATGTTGCGTGCAGGAAAGCGAAAGAATTAGACGATAAAGTTCAGGATAAATCCAAACAAGCTGAAAAAGAAAATCAAATCAATTGGTGGAAATATTCAGGATTAACAATAGCGACAAGTTTATTATTAGCCGCTTGTAGCGCTGGTGATACTGATAAACAGATAGAGTTAGAACAAGAAAAACAAAAGACAAGCAATATAGAGACTAATAACCAAATAAAAGTAGAACAAGAACAACAAAAGACAAGCAATATAGAGACTAATAACCAAATAAAAGTAGAACAAGAACAACAAAAGACAAGCAATATAGAGACTAATAACCAAATAAAAGTAGAACAAGAAAAACAAAAGACAAGCAATATAGAAACCAATAATCAAATAAAAGTAGAACAAGAACAACAAAAGACAGAACAAGAAAAACAAAAGACAATTAATACACAGAAAGATTTCATTAAATACGCAGAACAAAATTGCAAAGAAAACCATGGTCAATTCTTTATCAAAAAAGGAGGAATTAAGGCTGGTATTGGTATAGAAGTAGAAGCTGAATGCAAAACCCCTAAACCCACAAAAACCAATCAAACCCCTATCCAGCCAAAACACCTCCCAAACTCTAAACAACCCCGCTCTCAAAGAGGATCAAAAGCGCAAGAGCTTATAGCTTATTTGCAAAAAGAATTAGAATCTCTGCCCTATTCGCAAAAAGCTATCGCTAAACAAGTGGATTTTTATAAACCAAGCTCTATCGCTTATTTAGAACTAGACCCTAGAGATTTTAATGTTACAGAAGAATGGCAAAAAGAAAATTTAAAAATACGCTCTAAAGCTCAAGCTAAAATGCTTGAAATGAGAAACCCACAAGCCCACCTTTCAAACTCTCAAAGCCTTTTGCTCGTTCAAAAAATATTTGCTGATATTAATAAAGAAATAAAAGCAGTTGCTAATACCGAGAAAAAAGTAGAAAAAGCGGGTTATGGTTATAGTAAAAGGATGTAGGGATTAAAAACATTACACCAAATTTTTAATTATCTGTCGGCTTTTGAGATCATTTTTTATGGTAGCGTTATTTGGTAATAAAAGAGAACCTTATTTAAAAGCTTAAACTATCCCTAAAGTAAGGTAAAACTTACCAATGGAGGTTAAAACGCGCAATAAAACTCCAAAGAGCCGACTTTTTTAATCGTAATTTGCTTATGGTTTAATAAAGTTTCTAAATGCTTAAAGGCGTTAGGATCTAGTATTAGGGGGGCTTCTTCTACACTTAAAGGGCGCCTGGAAATTAAAGCGAGCAATTCGTCCATACCGCAAGAAATCAATTTTTTAGCTTGAGCAGTGGATCGTTTAGGCAAACTCACGCAAAGCCCTTCAAAAAACAAAGAACATTTCAATAATTCATCTTCGCTCAATTTTGGGGCTTTAAAGCTTGAGGGCCTGTCTATGGTGCTTAAATCCACTCTGGCTATATTGATTTGTTTTAAAAAGGTAGCGATGAGTTTTAAGTTGTTCGCGCTATCATTCACGCCCTTAACTAACAACACTTCAGCCACCAGTTGCCCTTGATAGATTTGAGAAAAGCTCAAAATCCCCTCTAAAATCTTGTTAATGTCTTTGGAATAAGGCTTATCCACTCTTTCAAAGGCTTTCAAATCAATAGCGTCTAAAGAAAATTTAACGATGTCAAATTCCTTTAAGGCTTGCTGGACTTTTGGCTCATAAAAGAGTGAGCCGTTGCTTAAAATCAAAGTTTTAACGCCCTTTAAAAAAGGCTTGATGCTTTGGATAAGCTCTAATAAATGAGGGTATAGAGTGGGTTCGCCATTAGCGGTAATGGTTAAAACATCAATGGGGGTAGCAAGGTTGTTTAGGGCGTTTTGAATGGCGCTAATCAAGGTTTCTACTTTGATCACTTCTTCCATGCGTTCAATGGGTTTGGCTTTACCCAACTCGCAATAAATGCAATTGTAATTGCATTGTTTTTTAGAGGGCGATAAATCCACGCCCAAAGACTTCCCAAAACGCCTGGATAAAACAGGCCCAAAAACGACAGGCAGATTTTCTTTAGCCATTATCTTCCTCTAAAAACACGCGCTCTTTGCATTTAATGCATTCATGTGCCTTTTTTTTGCGATAGATTCTTTCACTCATCAAATAATGGCACTTCTCGCAACGCTTGTTGATGGGCTTATGGTTGGATAAAAAATTGCATTTAGGGTAGTTGTTACAGCCATAAAACGAGCCTTTCCTGCTCCTTTTTAAGGCAATATCCCCTCCGCATTCTGGGCATTTCACGCCTTCTATTGTTTCTTTTGCGTTAGGGGTGTTTTTTAGCGATTTGGTGTTTTTGCATTCAGGGTAGTTGTTGCAAGCCAAAAACGCCCCGTTTCTGCTGAATTTTTGCACCATTTCTCCTCCGCATTTTTCGCACGATTCTTGCGTGGCTTCATTATTAGCGGTTTCAGTTTGTTTGATGTATTTGCATTTAGGGTAATTGTTGCAAGCGATAAACTCCCCATAACGGCTATTCTTTTTTACTAATTCCCCTCCGCATTTAGGGCATGATTGGCCGGTTTTTTCATGCACTTTTTGAGAGATGATATTCTTTTTCCCGGCTTCAATTTTATCCATAAAAGGGTAGTAAAAGTCCTTTAAGACTTGCTGGTAGTCAGCTTTATTTTGAGCGATATTGTCTAATTCCTCTTCTAAAGAAGCGCTGAATTTAGAATCCACAATCTCTTCAAAATGCTTTTCTAAAATTTCTATCACTTTAAAAGCGCTCTCTAAAGCGCTGATTTGCTTTTTTTCTACCTTGATGTAGTCTCTGTTTTGCAAAAGTGCAATCGTTGGGGCGTAGGTGCTGGGCCTACCTATGCCTAAACTTTCTAAAACTTTAATCAAGTTTGCTTCTGAATAGTGCGCTGGAGGTTCTGTAACATGGGCGTTGCTCTCTAATTTTTCTAATTTAATGGGGTCATTTTCTTTCAAATTGGGGAGCAATTTGTCCTTATCGTCATTGCCTAAAATTTTATAATAACCATCAAAAAGGAGTTTTCTGCCACTCGCTTTAAACTCGCCTTTTTCGCAAGCCACAACCACGCTTTGGCTTTCAAAAAGAGCGTCTTGCATTTGAGAAGCTAAAAAGCGTTTGTAAATTAAGGTATAGAGCTTTAATTCTTCAGGCTTAAGGTAGTCTTTTAAAGCGTTTGGCTCTAAAATAATAGAAGTGGGTCTGATCGCTTCATGGGCTTCTTGGGCGTTTTTATTCTTGCTGGAATAGACTTTGGCTTTAGAGGGTAAGTAGTCTTTGCCATAGTCTTTTAAAATCTTATTCCTCGCTTCTTCTAAAGCCTCTTTAGCGATATTCAAGCTATCAGTCCTCATGTAAGTGATCACTCCCATAACCCCTTGCGGGGTGGCTACGCCTTCATACAATTTTTGAGCGATACTCATGGTTTTTGTGGGCGAAAAACCTAAAAGACTGGAAGCGCTTTGCTGTAAAGTAGAAGTCATGAAAGGGGGCGGTGTGGGGGATTTTTTAGATTTTTTAACGATACTAGAGATAGTGTAGCTTTCTTTTTCTAATTCGTTTTTAATTTCTTGGGCTTTTTTTTCATCAATGAGTTCTTGGGCTTTGAGTTTGTTGCCCTTATAGCTGATGAGTTGCGCTTCTAAATGCGGCTCAAACAAAGCGTCTAGCGTGAAGTAGGTTAAAGGCTTAAAGGCTTTGATTTCCCTTTCTCTATCAATCACAAGCTTTAAAGCCGCGCTTTGCACCCGCCCAGCGCTCAAACCTTTAGTGATTTTAGATGAAATCAACGAGCTGAGCTTGAAACCCACGATCCGATCTAAAAAACGCCTGGCTTGTTGGGCATTGACCTTAGACATATCAATTTGTCGTGGGGTTTTTAGAGCGTTTAAAATCGCATTTTGCGTGATCTCATGAAAAACAATCCTAGGATAGCTCTCCAATTTCCCCCCAATCAAACATGCCACATGATAGCCTATCGCTTCCCCCTCTCTGTCTTCATCGGTAGCGATATAAGTAATAGATGCTTTTTTAGAAAGCTCTATGATCTGTTTGACAAGCTCTTTATGGTCTTTATCCACGACATAATTAGGAGTGAAGCCTGTTTCATCAATCTTAATGCCTAAAGCGAATTTGGATAAATCCCTAACATGCCCTTTAGAGGCAATGACTTCGTAATTTTTATCCAAAAAATTTTTAATGGTTTTGGCTTTTGCGGGGGATTCTACGATAATAAGGTGCTTCATTGAACGCCTTTAATGGAATGTTTATACCTATTAATGAATGATTGTAGCATAGAATTTTGACTAAACGCCCTATTAAACCATAAAAACTATAGCGGCGCTAAAAATCAAAGAGTTGGAACACCCTTTGCTTGATTAACAGCAAATATCTATGCAAAGGATGCAAACATGAGTTTTAGGATAAATACCAATATCGCCGCTTTAACTTCTCATGCGGTAGGGGTTCAAAACAACAGAGACCTTTCAAGCTCGCTTGAAAAGTTAAGCTCAGGGCTTAGGATCAATAAAGCCGCTGATGATTCTAGTGGGATGGCGATCGCTGATAGCTTAAGGAGTCAAAGCGCGAATTTGGGTCAAGCGATCCGCAACGCTAATGACGCTATTGGTATGGTTCAAACCGCTGATAAAGCGATGGATGAGCAAATCAAAATCTTAGACACCATTAAAACCAAAGCCGTTCAAGCCGCTCAAGACGGGCAAACTTTAGAAAGCCGAAGAGCGCTCCAGAGCGATATTCAAAGGTTGTTAGAAGAACTAGACAATATCGCTAACACCACAAGCTTTAACGGCCAACAAATGCTTTCAGGAAGTTTTTCTAACAAAGAATTTCAAATTGGCGCGTATTCTAACACTACGGTTAAGGCGTCCATTGGCTCAACGAGCTCAGATAAGATTGGGCATGTGCGCATGGAAACCTCTTCTTTTAGCGGTGAAGGCATGCTCGCTAGCGCGGCCGCGCAAAACTTGACTGAAGTGGGATTGAATTTCAAACAAGTCAATGGCGTGAACGATTATAAGATTGAAACCGTGCGCATTTCTACGAGCGCTGGCACAGGGATTGGGGCGTTAAGCGAAATCATCAATCGCTTTTCTAACACTCTAGGCGTTAGGGCGTCTTATAATGTCATGGCCACCGGCGGCACTCCCGTGCAATCAGGAACTGTTAGGGAGCTCACCATTAATGGCGTAGAAATTGGGACCGTGAATGATGTGCATAAAAACGACGCTGACGGGAGATTGACTAATGCAATCAACTCTGTCAAAGATAGGACCGGCGTGGAAGCGAGCTTGGATATTCAAGGGCGCATTAATTTACACTCCATTGACGGGCGCGCGATTTCTGTGCATGCAACGAGCGCGAGCGGTCAGGTCTTTGGGGGAGGGAATTTTGCAGGGATTTCTGGGACACAGCATGCGGTTATTGGGCGCTTAACCTTGACGAGAACTGACGCTAGAGACATCATTGTGAGCGGTGTGAATTTTAGCCATGTGGGCTTTCATTCCGCTCAAGGGGTGGCAGAATACACCGTGAATTTGAGAGCGGTTAGGGGCATTTTTGATGCGAATGTGGCTTCAGCAGCCGGAGCGAACGCTAATGGCGCGCAAGCGGAGACCAATTCTCAAGGTATAGGGGCTGGGGTAACAAGCCTTAAAGGGGCGATGATTGTGATGGATATGGCGGATTCTGCACGCACGCAATTAGACAAGATCCGCTCGGATATGGGTTCGGTGCAAATGGAATTGGTTACCACCATTAACAATATTTCTGTAACCCAAGTGAATGTCAAAGCGGCTGAGTCTCAAATCAGAGACGTGGATTTTGCTGAAGAGAGCGCGAACTTTTCTAAATACAATATTTTGGTGCAAAGTGGGAGTTTTGCTATGGCGCAAGCGAATGCGGTGCAACAAAACGTCTTAAGGCTTTTACAATAACAGCCCTTGATTCAAAGGGGCGTTAGCCCTTTTTATCAGTTATTTTTATAAGTTAAAATGATGGATATTTATCAAAAAAACTTACAAGCTCTTTTCAAAAAAGACCCTCTTTTGTTCGCAAAGCTCAAAGCCATTAAAGAAAACAAAAAATACGAAGTGTTTTTGGGGAATGATAGCGCGAATTTCAACCTCTTAGATAAAGAAACAAACACTCCCTTATTTGAAAAAAGCCCGCTAGATTCAAGCTTAGAGCTATATAAAAATAGCGAAATTCACATGCTTTATCCTTATTTGTATTATTTTGGCTTGGGTAATGGAGTGTTTTATCGCTTGCTTTTAGGCAATGGCAATTTAAAACGCTTGGTGGTCATTGAGCCTGAAATAGAGGTTATTTTCATCGTGTTGAATCTTTTGGATTTTTCCACTGAGATTTTAGAAAATCGTTTGATTTTATTGCACGCGAGTTTTTGCAATTACAACATGATCGCTTCATTGTTTGATATGGATAAAAAGTCTCGTTTATACGCAAGAATGTATGATTTAAAACTTTTTAACGCTTATTATGAACGATACTCTAGTCAAATGATAGAAATCAACCAGCATTTCACGCGCGCTTTAGAGCATGGCGCTATTAGCGTAGGCAATGACGCTAAAGACGCGCTCATAGGCATCAAACAGCATGCCGCTAATTTGCCTGAAGTCATCAAAAGCCCTAGTTTAGTGGATTTTGTGAACGCTTTAAAAAACAGAGACACCGCTATCATTGTTTCAACCGGGCCCAGTTTAAATAAGCAACTCCCCCTTTTAAAAGAAATCGCCCCTTATGCGACACTTTTTTGCATTGACGCTTCTTTCCCTATTCTAGCCAGAGCCGGTATCAAGCCTGATATTGTGCTGTCTTTAGAAAGGGTGGATTTGACGGCGAAATTCTACGAAGAAACCCCCTTAGATTTTCAAGAAGGCGTTATTTTTGCTTTGACTTCCATTGTGCATAAACGATTGATTCAAGCGATTCAAAAAGGGGTTAAACAATTCAGTTTCCGCCCCTTTGGCTATACCAACCTTTTTGATTTGCACCAGTATGGTTATGTGGGCATAGGCATGAGCGCAGCGAACATGGCGTATGAATTAGTGGTGCATTCTCGTTTCAAAAGGTGCGTGTTTATCGGGCAAGATTTGAGCTTTTCACAAAGCGGTAACAGCCACGCTAGTGGGGCGATTTATGGCGATAGAGAGATCAAGCCTAAAAAAGATAAAGACAAGATCTTTATAGAAAAATACGGGGGTAATGGGGAAGTAGAGACCACTTTAGTGTGGAAACTTTTCTTAGAATTTTTTGAAAAAGATATTTTTAACACGCCCTATAAACTAGAAGTCATTAACGCTACTGAAGGGGGGGCTAGGATTAAAGGGACTAAAGAAATGCCCTTTAAAGAAGTGTGCGAAAAAATAGATAAATCCAAGCCAAAGCCTCCTATCAATCTTATTTATCCCACCCAATCAGAGCAAGATAAAAATTTAAAGATCGCCAAGCAAAAATGCGAAGAAATCATCAAATACGCCAATGAAAAAAAAACGCAAGTTGAAGGAGCGTTTCTAAAGGTGGCAGAATTTTTAGAAGAAGTGGAAAAGCTTCATGAAAAAAACAAATTAGAAGAGTTGGATTTTAAAGAATTAGAGCATTTGAGCGCTGAAATTGACAACGTTAAAGAGCTTTTTGATGACAAGCGATTCAATTCGTATTTTATGGATGCGATACAATCTTACATTTTCCACCAGGAATTGCATATCGCTGAAATCGTGTGTAAAAAAACGAATAATGAAGACGAATTAAGGGCTAAGCAATTAGAATACATTTATGCGCACAAATACTGGCTTTTTAGTTTAGCGGGTGGGATGGATTGCGTGATAGAAGCGATCAAAATGGCTTTAAAAGAATGGTAAAACCCCCTTTTAAGCGTATGTGTCTAGGCTGGAATAAATTTCAGGGGTATTTCCGCCATCAATAAGGCTTTTTTCAACTTGGGATTTATCTTTAATCTCGCCGTCGTTATTGATAGCGTTTAAAGCTTGTAACCGGTCAAAATCAGGGGCGTTTTGCGTATTATCTTGGCTGAAACCATCTTGAATACTGCTTTGTTGTAAATCCTGCTCTACTTGATTCCTATCTTTTATGGTTGCGTCATTATTGATATTGTTCAAGGTTTGGAGCTGTGTGAAATTAGGGGTGTAGTGGGTGTTGATGGTCATGTTTTATCCTTTTTAGCTTTTTACACGCTCAATCGTGGATCATCATTATAGCAATAATCCATTAAATCGCCCAATCGTAAAACCTTGCATGAGTTTTCAATCAAATCAAAAACTTCCATGAGTTTAGAAAGCTCTCTGTGGTAGGCAAAAATCCCACACCCCTTAATGAAAACAAAATATTTTTTGCTCTCTTGCAGTTGGCGTAAAATTTCTGTATCCGCTCTTTCTTGCCAGCTGTCATAATCTTTGGGGTTAAAAATAACGATTTCTTCGCCCAAAGAACGATACCCTAAATAATCTCTAGGGAGCAATCGGTTGTGGCGCAAGGAATACGCTAGGCTATAAGGAGGGCGCGCATAAGCGATGAATTTAGCGTCCAAAAACTCCCGATACACGCTCGCATGAATGGGCGAATCCAGGCTCGCTTCTTTCCAGCGGTAATCTATCTTGTCATGCAAGACTAATAAGGTGTTTTCATTCAATTGATCAAAAACAGCGTTTCTTTTATTGATCACAAACTGGTTAGTGCCAATGCGTGCCGAAATGGAGCCTTGATAAAGCCCAAAAAAACCCTTTCTAAACATGGATAATGAAATGCTTTTGAGCGAATAAATCAGATTGCTGTCAATGCCTCTTGTGTGTGTGTTCATGTTTAGCATGATAACAAGTTTTTTTAATAAAAGATAGATAATAAAATAGTAAAGAGCTTGCGTCAAGCAAGCGATAACTTTACTAAAAAAGCGGTCTTCTTGGGTTAGGGGGATTTTAAGGGGGTTAAGGGGGAGAGTTATTTCAAAATACCCCCCTATCCCCTTAAGAGAATGAGTTTCATTATAAAACAAAAAGGATTATCCATATTTAAATGAGATCAGATCTAAATTAAATCAACTCTATAAAAAATCCTAATTTAATGCTAGTAAATAAATTTAGTGATATAGACTAAACTTTAAAGAAAAATCGGGTAATTTTTATCACTTTTTCAAAACAAGTGATAGATTATTAACTTTTTATGCTATAATGCGAGAGTTCTTTCATCAAGAATGGTGATTGACGAGATTTTTCAAATAATGATGTTAAGAAGAATTAAAGTAGGTTCTGATTTGAATAAAAAAGAGAGTTTGTTAGATGCGTTTGTTAAAACCTATCTGCAGATTTTAGAACCCATTAGCTCTAAACGCTTAAAAGAGTTGGCAAACTTGAAAATATCTTGCGCGACGATCAGGAATTATTTTCAAATCCTTTCTAAAGAAGGCATGCTCCATCAAGCCCATTCTAGCGGCGCTAGATTGCCCACTTTTAAGGCGTTTGAAAACTATTGGCATAAGTCGTTGTGCTTTGAAGTTTTAAAGGTGAATGAAAAACGCTTAAAAAGTGCGAGTGAAAATTTCGGGCTTTTCACGCTGTTAAAAAAACCCAGTTTGGAGCGTTTAGAAAGAGTCATTGAGTGCGAAAAACGCTTTTTGATTTTGGATTTTTTGGCGTTTTCTTGCGCGGTGGGTTACAGCGTTAAAATGGAGAAGTTTTTATTAGAACTTGTGGGTAAAAGCGTTAAAGAAGTGCGCTCCATCGCTGCTTCTGTCAATGCGTTGAGTTTGGCCAGGCAATTAGAGCGTTTGGAGTATTCCAACACACAAATCACACGCTTTAATCTGATGGGGTTAAAAACGCTTTTAAACAGCCCTTTATTTTTTGACATTTTAGGGGGTAAGGTTTTGGAGCGTTTCAAAAAGGGGTTGCATTTTATAGAGCCTGATTGCATGCTGGTAACACGCCCTATAGAATTTCAAAACGAGCGGATGCAACTGCTTTGCGTGGGGAAACTAGAATGCGATTATGAAGGGTTTTTTCAAACGATTTCTAAGGAGAAATAATGAAAGATGAACACAACCAAGAACACGATTTAAGCCCAAAAGAGCCAGAGTCTTATCAAAAGGCTTGCACTTGCAAAGAACAACAAGATGAAGAAAAGCAAGAAGCGAGCGAAAAAGAAGGCGAGATCAAGGAAGATTTTGAGCTTAAATATAAAGAAATGCACGAAAAATACTTGAGAGTGCATGCGGATTTTGAAAACGTGAAAAAGCGCTTAGAAAGAGACAAGAGCATGGCGTTAGAGTATGCGTATGAAAAAATCGCGTTGGATCTATTGCCGGTGATTGATGCGCTTCTTGGGGCTCATAAGAGCGCTGTAGAAGTGGATAAAGAGAGTGCTTTAACCAAAGGCTTGGAGCTTACGATGGAAAAGTTGCATGAAGTTTTGGCAAGGCATGGCATTGAGGGGATTGAATGCTTAGAAGAATTTGATCCTAATTTCCACAATGCGATCATGCAAGTCAAAAGCGAGGAAAAAGAAAACGGGAAAATCGTGCAAGTTTTGCAACAGGGCTACAAGTATAAGGGTAGGGTTTTGAGGCCGGCAATGGTGAGCATTGCTAAAAACGATTAAAAACATTTATTTTAAAAGACAAGGATAACGCATGGGAAAAGTTATTGGAATTGATTTAGGGACAACCAACTCCGCAATGGCGGTTTATGAAGGCAATGAAGCGAAGATTATTGCGAATAAAGAGGGTAAAAACACCACTCCTTCTATTGTAGCCTTTACGGATAAGGGCGAGATTTTAGTGGGCGAGAGCGCCAAAAGACAAGCGGTAACCAACCCAGAAAAGACCATTTATTCTATTAAAAGAATCATGGGCTTAATGTTTAATGAAGATAAGGCTAAAGAAGCTGAAAAACGCTTGCCTTATAAGATTGTGGATAGGAATGGGGCTTGTGCGATTGAAATTTCAGGTAAAATTTATACCCCTCAAGAAATTTCAGCCAAAATTTTAATGAAGCTCAAAGAAGACGCTGAGAGTTATTTAGGCGAGAGCGTTACGGAAGCAGTTATCACCGTTCCTGCTTATTTTAATGACAGCCAAAGGAAAGCGACTAAAGAAGCCGGCACGATTGCAGGGCTTAACGTTTTAAGAATCATCAATGAGCCTACAAGCGCGGCGTTAGCTTACGGCTTGGATAAAAAAGAGAGCGAAAAAATCATGGTTTATGATTTGGGTGGGGGGACTTTTGACGTTACCGTTTTAGAAACAGGCGATAATGTCGTGGAAGTTTTAGCCACAGGGGGCGATGCGTTCTTAGGAGGCGATGATTTTGACAATCGTGTGATTGATTTCTTAGCGGCTGAGTTTAAAAGCGAAACGGGCATTGAGATTAAAAACGATGTGATGGCGTTGCAACGCCTGAAAGAAGCGGCTGAAAACGCTAAAAAAGAACTAAGCTCTGCGATGGAGACTGAAATCAATTTGCCCTTTATCACCGCGGACGCTACCGGGCCTAAACACTTGGTTAAAAAACTCACTAGGGCTAAATTTGAAAGCCTGACAGAAGATCTCGTGGAAGAAACGATTTCTAAAATTGAAAGCGTGATCAAAGACGCAGGGCTGACCAAAAATGAGATTTCAGAAGTGGTGATGGTGGGCGGCTCCACTCGTATCCCTAAAGTCCAAGAAAGGGTGAAAGCGTTTATTAATAAAGATTTGAATAAAAGCGTCAATCCTGATGAGGTCGTAGCGGTGGGCGCAAGCATTCAAGGGGGCGTGTTAAAAGGCGATGTGAAAGATGTGCTTTTATTAGACGTTACGCCTTTAAGCCTTGGGATTGAAACTTTAGGGGGTGTGATGACTAAAGTGATTGATAGAGGCACGACTATTCCGGCGAAAAAATCTCAAGTGTTCTCAACCGCTGAAGACAACCAGCCCGCCGTGTCTATCATGGTTTTACAAGGTGAAAGGGAATTGGCAAGGGATAATAAATCTTTGGGTAAATTTGATTTGCAAGGCATCGCTCCAGCTCCAAGAGGCGTGCCGCAAATTGAAGTAACCTTTGATATTGACGCTAACGGGATTTTAACCGTGTCAGCGCAAGATAAAAATACCGGCAAAAGCCAAGAGATTAAAATTTCTGGCTCTAGCGGGTTGTCTGATAGCGAAATTGAAAAAATGGTTAAAGACGCTGAATTGCACAAAGAAGAAGACGCTAGGAAGAAAGAAGTGATTGAAGCGAGAAACCATGCTGATAGTTTGGCGCACCAAACCCAAAAGAGCCTTGATGAGCATAAAACGAATTTGAACGAAAACGACGCTAACGAGATCCAAAACGCCATTAACGCCCTTAAAGATTGCATCAAAAACGATAACGCTACTAAAGCGGAGCTTGAAGACAAAACCAAATTATTAGCGCAAGCGGCTCAAAAACTAGGCGAAGCCATGGCGAATAAAAACAACGCCGAGCAGCCCAAGAAAAAAGACGATGATGTGATTGATGCGGAAGTGGAGTAAAAACGCTTTTAAAACTTCTTTCAAGCGAGCGGTTTTAATGAAAACCCGCTTGCTTTTTATCTTCATTAATTGGGTATCAAAGCTAACCTTTAGGGGAAATCCCTATTTAGGGGAAATCCCTAACAGAGAGTTCCTTTCTGTTAGGGGGTTATTTTTAATGGCTTACGCTAGATGGTTCTAATTCAAAATACGCAGTGGGGATTTGATTGAATTCGTTAGCAAAGCGTAAAAAATCGTTGGTAATGTTTTCAAGATGGGATTCTAAATCGTCATAGCTCTCTTGTGTAGTATGCATCTCCATTAGGATCAATGATCTTGTCATACGCTGGGTATTTTTGGCACTCTTCTTTCTCATTCTTTAGAGAACGACCTATACAAAGATAAATCTTTTCTAAATCGTTGTGCCAATAGTAAGCAAGCCAAAGGTAAAAACCTTTTTTTGGGGTTAGTTTCTCACCATTGACAAATCCTTCCCCTAAAATATCCTGACGGCAAAAGGTGATGGATGGCTCATTAGATAAATTCCCAGAGCCAAGACTGATTTTACACGCATAACCCCATGGCGCTAAAAACTTGTTCAGCCCGTTTTGGCATGAACCATACTTTGGTATTTTTGGAGTTCTACCTGTTTGTTTTTCCTCTTGCGCTTTGGCGTCAATTGACGCTACAAATTCTCTTAACAAGTCCTAAAAACGCTTTTCTTTGCTCCTCATTCCATTCTATCGTTTCCATTGAAAGCTCCTTAATCCATCTTAACAAGCTAACATTTTATCCTAAACTTATTCCATTTAACGAGTTTAGGCATAATCGCTAAAATTGAATTTTATTGTTTGTTATAGGAGGAATGATGATTATCACCACAATGCAAGACGCCATAGGCCGCACTCCCGTTTTTAAATTCACTAACAAGGATTACCCCATTCCGTTAAATTCCGCCATTTACGCCAAACTGGAGCATTTGAACCCGGGAGGGAGCGTTAAAGATCGCTTAGGCCAATACCTTATAGAAGAAGGGTTTAAAACGGGCAAAATCACTTCTAAAACAACCATCATTGAGCCTACCGCAGGCAATACCGGCATCGCTCTAGCTTTAGTGGCGATCAAGCACCATCTCAAAACCATCTTTGTTGTCCCGGAAAAATTCAGTGCAGAAAAACAGCAAATCATGAGAGCTTTGGGGGCTTTAGTGATCAACACGCCTACTAGCGAGGGGATTTCTGGCGCCATTAAAAAAAGTAAAGAATTAGCCGAAAGTATCCCTGATAGCTATTTGCCCTTGCAATTTGAAAACCCTGATAATCCCGCCGCTTACTACCACACCCTAGCCCCTGAGATTGTCCAAGAATTAGGCACAAACCTTACGAGCTTTGTAGCCGGGATAGGGAGTGGTGGCACTTTTGCAGGCACGGCTAGGTATTTGAAAGAACGCATCCCTAATATCCGCTTGATTGGGGTGGAGCCGGAGGGTTCTATTTTGAATGGGGGAGAGCCTGGGCCTCATGAGATTGAGGGCATTGGCGTGGAGTTCATCCCTCCTTTTTTTGCAAACTTGGATATTGATGGCTTTGAAACGATTTCAGATGAAGAGGGTTTTAGCTACACCAGGAAATTAGCTAAGAAAAACGGCTTATTAGTAGGGAGCTCTAGCGGGGCAGCTTTTGTAGCAGCATTGAAAGAAGTGCAACGCCTCCCCGAAGGCAGTCAGGTTTTAACCATTTTCCCGGATGTTGCCGATCGTTATCTTTCTAAAGGTATTTATTCATAAAAATTCAATAAAAAAGGAAAAACCATGCGCATGCAAACCAAATTAATCCATGGGGGCATTAGTGAGGATGCGACAACGGGGGCGGTGAGCGTGCCTATTTATCAAACTTCCACCTACCGCCAAGACGCCATAGGCCGCCATAAGGGCTATGAATACTCTCGCTCAGGAAACCCTACGCGCTTTGCTTTAGAAGAACTCATCGCCGATTTAGAAGGGGGGGTTAAGGGGTTTGCTTTTGCCTCTGGACTAGCTGGGATCCACGCCGTTTTTTCCCTCTTGCAATCAGGCGATCATGTGTTATTGGGCGATGATGTTTATGGGGGGACTTTCCGCTTGTTTAATAAGGTGCTTGTCAAAAACGGGCTTTCTTGCACCATTATAGACACTAGCGATATATCCCAAATTAAAAAGGCTATCAAGCCCAACACCAAAGCCCTTTATTTAGAGACCCCTAGTAACCCCTTGCTTAAAATCACGGATTTAGTGCAATGCGCTAGTGTCGCTAAAGATCATCATTTGCTCACTATCGTGGATAACACCTTTGCCACCCCCTATTGCCAAAACCCGCTTCTTTTGGGGGCGGACATTGTGGTGCATAGTGGCACAAAATACTTAGGCGGGCATAGCGATGTGGTCGCTGGGCTTGTAACCACCAATAATGAAGCGCTAGCCCAAGAGATCGCTTTTTTCCAAAACGCTATCGGTGGGGTTTTAGGCCCTCAAGACAGCTGGCTGTTGCAAAGAGGGATTAAAACGCTAGCATTACGCATGCAAGCCCATCAAAAAAACGCTCTTTGCGTGGCTGAGTTTTTAGAAAAACACCCTAAAGTAGAAAAGGTTTATTACCCGGGCTTGCCCACTCACCCTAATTACGAGCTAGCCAAAAAACAGATGCGTGGCTTTAGCGGGATGCTCTCTTTCACTCTCAAAAATGACAGCGAGGCGACTCTTTTTGTAGAAAGTCTTAAGTTATTCATTTTAGGCGAGAGCTTAGGCGGGGTGGAAAGTTTGGTGGGGATTCCGGCGTTTATGACCCATGCGTGTATCCCTAAAGAACAACGAGAAGCTGCCGGGATTAGAGATGGTTTGGTGCGCTTATCTGTGGGGATTGAGCATGAACAGGATTTGTTAGAAGATTTAGAGCAAGCGTTCGCTAAAATAAGCTAAAGTTTCATTACAATTTATGAATGAAGGAGTTAAAAACATGAAAATGAATGTAGAGAGTTTCAATTTGGATCACACCAAAGTCAAAGCCCCTTATGTGCGTGTAGCTGATCGCAAAAAGGGCGTTAATGGGGATGTGATTGTCAAATACGATGTGCGCTTCAAGCAGCCCAACCAAGATCACATGGACATGCCTAGCCTGCACTCTTTAGAGCATTTAGTCGCTGAAATTATCCGTAACCATGCCAGTTATGTCGTGGATTGGTCGCCTATGGGTTGCCAAACAGGGTTTTATCTCACGGTGTTAAACCATGACAATTACACAGAGATTTTAGAGGTTTTAGAAAAGACGATGCAAGATGTGTTAAAGGCTAAAGAAGTGCCTGCGAGCAATGAAAAGCAATGCGGTTGGGCGGCTAACCACACTTTGGAGGGCGCACAGAATTTAGCGCGCGCTTTTTTAGACAAACGCGCTGAGTGGTCTGAAGTGGGGGTTTGATGAATGGGGGGAATGATTTTACTCCCCTATCCCCTTATCCGTTTTACCCATTTAGGCGTTACATGCCAATCAAAATCATTGCATCAGCGTTAGTTTCATGTAAAAATAATGCTATGAAGATTTTTTTATGGAAGGATTTCAATGAAAAAATTGGTTTTAGTCATCTTTTTAACGCTAACACTTTTAGTATCTGCAAAAGAAGTCAAAATCGTGTTTTTAGAAACTTCAGACATTCATGGGCGGCTTTTTTCGTATGATTATGCGGTTGGCGAACAAAAACCCAATAACGGCTTGACAAGGATTGCGACTTTAATCAAAAAACAGAGGGCTGAGAATAAAAATGTGGTTTTGATTGACAGCGGGGATTTGTTGCAAGGCAATAGCGCGGAGTTGTTTAATGATGAGCCTACTCACCCGCTAGTTAGAGCCGAAAACGATTTGAAATTTGATATTCGTGTGCTTGGCAATCACGAGTTTAACTTCAGTAAAGATTTTTTAGAGAAAAATATTAAGGGATTTAATGGCGGTGTCGTGAATGCGAATATTATCAAAATTGCGGACAATAAGCCGTTTGTGAAGCCTTATATGATTAAAAAAATTGATGGCGTGAGAGTGGCGATTGTGGGGTATGTGGTGCCGCATATCCCCACTTGGGAAGCCTCTACGCCTGAACATTTTGCAGGATTGAAGTTTTTGGACGCTGAAGAAACGCTAAAAAAGACCTTGAAAGAGTTAAAAGGGAAGTATGATATTTTGATTGGTGCTTTTCATTTGGGGCGAGAAGATGAGAAAGGTGGCGATGGGATACCGGATTTAGCGAAAAAATTCCCGCAATTTGACATCATTTTTGCCGGGCATGAGCATGCGGTTTATAACACCAAAGTAGGGAAAGTGCATACCATTGAGCCTGGAGCGTATGGGGCTTATCTGGCAAAGGGCGTGGTGGTGTTTGACACTAAAACGAAGAAAAAAACCATAACGACTGAAAATTTACCCACAAAAGATGCACCAGAAGATGAAGAATTAGCGAAAAAATATGAATATGTGGATAAAAAATCAAAAGAATACGCTAATGAAGTGGTCGGCGAAGTGACAAAAACCTTTATTGACAGGCCTGATTTTATCACAGGAGAAGAAAAAATCACCACGATGCCAACCGCTGCCTTGCAAGAAACACCGGTGATAGAATTGATTAATAGAGTGCAAAAATATTACGCCAAAGCCGATGTTTCAGCGGCAGCCTTATTCAATTTTGGGGCGAATTTGAAAAAAGGGCCTTTCAAAAGAAAAGATGTCGCTTATATTTACAAGTTCGCTAATACGCTCATTGGAGTGCGTATAACGGGTGAAAACCTGTTGAAATACATGGAATGGTCGTACCGATTTTATAATCAGTTGCAACCGGGGGATTTGACGATCAGTTTTAATGAAAATGTTCGTGGCTATAATTTTGATATGTTTTCTGGCGTGAAATACCAAGTTGATGTTACCAAACCCGCCGGACAAAGGATTATTAATCCGACAATTAACGGAAAGCCAATTGACCCCAAAGCAACATACAAATTAGCGATCAACAATTACCGATTCGGGACATTATCCACGACATTAAAATTGGTTACAGACGCTGATAGGTATTATGATTCTTACGATGAACTGCAAGATAACGGGCAAATACGGGATTTGATTATTAAATACATCACTGAAGAAAAAAACGCAAAAGTAACCCCTGAACTGGAGGGTAATTGGGAAATCATCCACTACGATTTCAAAAACCCGTTGTTGGAAAAATTGAGAGAAAAATTAAAAGAGTGGAGCATCAAAATCCCCACTTCAAAAGATGGGAGGACTTTGAATGTCAAATCCATTAAGGAAAGTGAAGTTGAATAAGATTTTTTATTTTTATTGTTTTATTTTTAAGTTTAACTTAAAGAAGGGTGTTCTATAATCCTAGATTGTTGGCTTTTCACTTTTTTGGCGGTTTTCAAACAACCGGATTTTTAATCTTGTTTTGCGCCACTCATTTTTCGGGGGGGGGGGGTGCATTTGGAGGCTGAACTCTCAAATTAGGGTTTGACTTAAAAATGATTGATTAGGAGATAAATGATGTTTGCTTCAGTATTTGCTTCGCTAGGGACTCGTATTATGTTTGTCGTGCTAGCCGCTCTTTTAGGTTTAGGGGGGCTTTTTATTGGTTTTGTAAAGGTTATACAAAAAGATGTGTTAGCGCAACTCATGGAGCATTTAGAAACCGGGCAATACAAAAAGCGTGAAAAAACGCTCGCTTACATGACAAAAATTATTGAACAGGGCATTCATGAGTATTACAAAAGTTTTGACAATGCTACTGCAAGAAAAATGGTGCTAGATTATTTCAAACGCATCAACGACGATAAGGGCATGATTTATATGGTGGTGGTGGATAAAAACGGGGTAGTATTGTTTGATCCGGTCAATCCTAAAACCGTAGGCCAATCAGGGCTTGACGCTCAGAGCGTTGATGGGGTGTATTATGTTAGGGGGTATTTGGAGGCGGCGAAAAAAGGGGGAGGCTACACTTATTATAAAATGCCTAAATACGATGGAGGCGTGCCGGAGAAAAAATTCGCCTACTCGCATTATGATGAGGTGTCTCAAATGGTGATCGCAACGACTTCCTATTACACTGACATTAACACCGAAAATCAAGCGATCAAAGAAGGCGTAAATAAGGTTTTTAATGAAAACACCACAAAACTATTCCTTTGGATACTGACAGCGACGATAGCGTTAGTGGTTTTGACGCTCATATACGCTAAATTGAGGATCGTGAAACGCATTGATGAACTGGTCCTTAAAATCAACGCTTTTAGCCATGGGGATAAGGATTTGAGAGCCAAAATTGATGTGGGTGATCGCAACGATGAAATCTCGCAAGTGGGCCGTGGGATCAATTTGTTTGTGGAAAACGCCCGCTTGATTATGGAAGAGATTAAAGGCATTTCCACTTCCAATAAAACTTCAATGGATAAATTAGTCCAAATCGTGCAAGAAACCCAAAAGAGCATGAAAGATTCCTCAACCACCCTAAATTCCGTAAAAAATAAAGCCACGGATGTAGCGAACATGATGAATGCTTCCATAGAGCAGTCTCAAGGGTTAAGGAAGCGTTTGATTGAAACGCAAGGGCTTGTCAAAGAGAGCAAGGATGCGATTGGGGATTTATTTTCTCAAATCACAGAGAGCGCGCACACTGAAGAGGAGCTCTCTAGTAAAGTGGAGCAGCTAAGCCGTAACGCTGATGATGTCAAATCCATTTTGGATATTATCAATGATATTGCCGATCAAACGAATTTATTAGCCCTAAATGCTGCTATTGAAGCCGCAAGGGCTGGCGAGCATGGCAGAGGCTTTGCGGTGGTGGCTGATGAAGTTAGGAATTTAGCCGGGCGCACTCAAAAGTCTTTAGCCGAAATCAATTCCACTATCATGGTGATTGTCCAAGAAATCAATGCCGTAAGCTCGCAAATGAATCTCAATTCGCAAAAAATGGAGCGTTTGAGCGATATGAGTAAAAGCGTGCAAGAAACTTACGAGAAAATGAGTTCTAATTTAAGCTCAGTCGTGCGAGATAGCAATCAAAGCATGGACGATTACGCCAAATCCGGACGCCAGATTGAAGCTATGGTAAGCGATTTTGTAGGAGTGGAAAAAGTGGCTTCTAAAACTTTAGCGGATTCTTCGGATATTTTAAATATCGCTACGCATGTGAGTGGAACGACCATGAATTTAGACAAACAAGTGAATTTGTTTAAAACTTAATTAGGGGGGAGTTTATCAAAAAAGGGTTGGATTGTTAAAGGTTTCTGTGATCACGGCGTGTTTTAATAGCGAAAAAACCATTGAAGACACCATTCTTTCTGTGCTTCATCAAACTTATAAAAACATTGAATACATCATTATAGACGGGGCTAGCGCGGATAGCACTTTAGGAATCATTCAAAAATACAAGGATCAAATCGCTTGCGTGGTGAGTGAAAAGGATAAGGGCATTTATGACGCTATGAATAAGGGTATAAGGCGTGCGAGTGGGGATATTATCGCTTTATTGAATAGCGATGATTTTTACAAAGATGAGTTTGTGATAGAAAAAGTGGTGCATGAGTTTGAAAACAAAAATTGCGATAGCGTGTATGCGGATCTGGTTTTTGTCAAACCGGATCGTTTAGAAAAAGTGGTCCGTTATTATGAAAGCGGGGAGTTTAACCCTAAAACCTTGCTTTATGGCGTGGTGCCAGCCCACCCCACGCTCTTTATCAAAAAAGCCATTCATGAACGCTATGGGCTATACAAAACCGATTATAAGATTTCAGCGGATTTTGAGATGATCATCCGCTTGTTTGTGGTGCAAAAAATAAGCTTTTCTTATTTGAAAGAAGCGTTAGTGGTGATGCGCACCGGTGGGGTTAGCGCGAGCGGGTTTAAAAGCCTTTTATTAAGGAATAAAGAAAACATAAGAGCATGTAAAGAAAACGGCATTCAAGCGAATGTTTTTTCCATGCTTTTAAAATACCCTAGGAAAATCATGGGCCTATTTAAAAGGGGAAAAGGGGGCTAAAACGAAACGATTAAAGAAAGATTAGCGTTAAATCGTGGTTTGAATCTTTCTTGATGGTTGTTGTAGGTGTAAAAAACATTCCTCACTAAGGGTATTTCAATCCCTAATTGCAAAGACAAATAGCCGATAAAATCCACGATAAAACCAAAACGCAAAGGGGCTTGGAAAAAGGTTTTTTTGGTTCTTGGGATAATCGTTGTGATAGCACCTGGTTTAATCGTATCCACTAACAACACCCCTTGTTCTAAAGCGATCCCTAAATAACTCCTAAAACGATAAATATTTTTATCTACAAAAATCCAAGAAAAATCTAACGCGCCCCCATAATTTTGCACCATTAAGGTTTGAGGCTGAGAGAGCGAAACAGAATGGAAATAGTTATAGACGCTAAAGATTCTAAAACCGACTTTAGGGTGGTTTCTTAAAAAATGCTCCAAGCCTGTAGCGGTGTTAAACCCTATGCTATTAGCTACAAGAGTCAAGCTTTGATTGGAAGTTGAAAAAGTGGCTTGCGAATAGTTGTATCCAAAAATGAAAAAGAATTTAAGGCTTTTTTCTAAAGCCCTTTTTAGGATTTGCTGGTTTTTGTCTAGGATTTGCTGTTTTTCATTGTTTTTATCAATAGTTAGGGGTTTAGGTTTGTCGTCTTCATTCTTGTTTTTAAAATTTTCCAAGAATTGAGACCAAGTGATCTCTTTAGCTTCTAAAAAGAGTGGGTTCAACGATAAAAAGAGATAAACACTAAATAGAGTTTTCAAATACAGCCTTAAACTTTTTACGGCTATTGTGCCTAATTATCTTAAATTAACTTTAAATTAACTTGTATGTTTTTACTATAACCCCCACCCACGCACAACGCTGTATTTTAATTTGGCTTAGAGCAAATAAAACACCTTTTCTTCTTGAAAAATACTTTTAATTTCCACAAAAAGGGTTTTTTCTATGCGTTCTTCTAGCACGATAATAGGGTTTATGCTCTCGCTCCCGCTCACTAACGCCCTTAAAGACAATTCTTCTTCATAATTTAAAGGGTTAAGGTTCAACTCTTTTAAATTTTCGTAGTTTTTTGCCATAAGAGTGTTAAGGCCTTCTAAAGTTAAAAACAAGGTTTCATCTCTTTGGCTATAACCCACTAGCGCGCTTAAACGCTGAGAAAAAACCCACCTTAAATCGTTGATCCTAACTTTAGCCTTACTTTTAGAGCGCGCCAGAATATAGCAACTCAAGGGGTTTGAATTTTTAGAAAGCCACACGCCCCCATTCAATAAGCGGTAAGTTGCGATCGTTTTTTGGGCTAAAAAAGGCTTATTGCCATTCTTTTTAGCCGCTTCTAGTCCTCTAAAAACTTGCGTTCTTTCTTCAACGCTTGCGGGTAAAATCTGGCGTTTTAAAGGCGAGTAAAGCTCAAAGGGGCTTCTGTTTTGAGATTCTTTTTGGATTTTTAAAGCGAATTGGCAACCGCAATAATTTTGCCGATAAAGCTCGTTTTCTCTCGCCAAAGCTTGCAAGTTTAAATCCAATTCGCTCTTAAAATGTTCAAAATTATCGTTTTTAAACACGACAAATTCCAAATTGTGCCTTTGCGCGATGTGTTGTCCCTTAGCGATGAGCTGGTTAGGGTCTTTTTTAGGGCTTGTGAGTAAGGTGGTGGTGAATCTTTCTTCCCCTAATTCAAAGGCTTTCAACGCGCTCGCTTCTAAGCGTAAATCAAAGCACTCAAAACAGCGTTCGCTTTTTTCCCCTAACAATTCCTTACCCTTAGCTTTATCTAAAAATTTTTCTAATTCATAATCGCCCTCAAGCAATTCAATTTCTAGCATCTCGCAAGTGCGTTTCACGTCTTCTAAACGCAACAAGTATTCGCTATAAGGGTGGATATTGGGGTTATAAAAAAACCCTATCATTTTTTCACCCGCAAAAGCCTCTTTAGCCTTTTTTAAAAAATAAAGATTATCCACTGAGCAACAAATATGAATGAGCATTAAAACTGCTTTTTATTCACATCTTCTAAAATATCGTTAGAGACTTTGTCAATTTCTTGACTGATTTCTAAAGAATCGCTAGCGATTTTTAGATTGCCCTCAGTAACTGATCTTAAGGCTTCAATAGAAGCGTTGATTTCTTCTACTTCTTTAACCTGGTTTTTAATGCTCTCGCTCGTGTCTGAAATGCTTTGAACTAAAATATTAATATTGGCTTCAATCTCGCTGAGCGATTTTTGCGTCCTTTCAGCGAGCTTTCTCACCTCATCAGCCACCACCGCAAAGCCTCTGCCATGCTCGCCGGCCCTTGCGGCTTCAATAGCGGCGTTTAGGGCTAAAAGATTGGTTTGATCGGCAATATCTCTAATGATTTCTACAATGCTTTTAATGTCTTGCCCTTGTTCAATCATGGCTTCACTTTGAGAGCTCACGCCTTGAATGGAAGTGGTGATATTTTCTATCGTTTTAGAAGTTTCCATCAAGCTTTTGTGTTGGGAGTTTGAAGCCTTTTCTAAATTTTGCACGCATTCTTTTAAATTCGCGCTATCGTTGGCTAAATCTTTGGCAAAATTAGACGAAGTTTCTAGCATTTTTTGGATTTCTTGCCCTAAAGCGTTAGTAACCAGTTCCACCCTACCCGAAGCGTTTTGGATCCGGCCTCTAAAATCCAAACCAGAATAGCTTTCAAAGATTTTGAAAATGCTTGGCATGTGAGTCCCTACGCTTTCTTGCAAATAATCCATGATCCCGTTTAGCGCATCTCTCAATTCTTTCAAATCAGGGCTTGCGGGTTCAGCCGTGATGCGCACCGCAAAATTCCCTGCTTTCACGTCTGAAACCACTTTAATGGTGTCTTGGACGGCTTGCCTGTCTTCTTGCATGGTTTTTTGGGTTTGCAAGATATTTTTATTGATCGCTGTTTGCATGCGGCCTAACTCGTCATTAGATCGCGCTTCAATCAATTTAATATCGTTAGAATGGGCTTGATTGTTCAATAATTTAAAGAAATGAGACAAGGTGCTAGAAACGGCTTCCAAACGATTGCTCACGATCGCTCGCATTAAGAGAGTGATCGCTATAATCAAGGCTAACACCATGATAGCGCTCGCCACGATCACCACAAAACGCACCGAGCCTACTTGCTCATAGACCTTGTCTTTTTCAATGATTAAAGCGATCATCCAATTAAGATTGTCTTTACTTTCTGTTTTGCCTAGCATTTTAAAGGTTTCAACGGCTAAAAAATTTTCCTTATGGCTAAAGGGATCTAAGTATTCTAAAGTCGCTTTAGAGCCGTTTTCTAAAATAGTTAGCACTTCGTTGGTGGCTTTAGGCACGCTCTTATAAATTTCTGCGATGGATTTGTCTTGCAAACTCTTATTCGCGCTCAAAAGCACTTTACCCTTAACGCCAATTAAAAACAAATCGCTCCTGTTTTTAGTGATTTCATTGCTGAAGCTATCAATTGAAAGGAAAATCATCAAAGCCCCTACAGCCTCTTGAGTGTTTTCATTCAATAAAGGTAAAAGAACATAAACCCCATAAACTTCCGTCCCATTAGGCATTTTCCTATAATAAGGCAAGCTTTTAGAAATTTCTTTATTTTTCATCGTTTTTTGCACTAAAGGGTTATTCCCCAATGACGGATTTTCCAATAGCTTAATCGTATCGTTATCCCTTAAAAGCGTTAATCTTAAATCTTCTCTGTTTTTAAAAAACAAGCTCACCCCAGCGACATGCGAATTGGCTAAAATGAAGTTTTTCAACAAGTGGATTTTGATTTCTCTTTTGGTGTCTTTAGGGAGCATTTCTTTGACAATGCCCATGCTCGTATAGGTGTTTTCCAAAACCCCTTGCACTTCCTTAACCTTGAAATGCAAACTATCTTGCATAGAACGCAAGGTGTTTTCTTTTAAAATCTCTTTCACCCTGCTGTTTAAGGACACCCCTAAAATGCTCACGCACACGATCACAATCAACGCCACCCACAATATGATTTTATTACCGATACTCAAACCTTTAGACAAAACACAACCTTACTATGATGAATTTTTTGCCCATTTGCGGCAAAATTTTAAACCGCATTATAGTATTATAAGCATAAATCCAAAATTAAACTGAATTAAAAAAGACGATCAATCATTCTCATTAAAAACCATTTAAGGTTACATTCGCTCTTTTAGGGTATGCTACGACTTAAAATTATCCAAATATAAAAAGGAATCATTATGCCTTTTGTCCCCACGCGCTCTTTGAAAGAAAAAAAGATTGATTTTATTGAAGCAATATTAAACCCTAACGCCCCCAAAGGCGGGCTTTACACTTTAGAGCATTTTGAAACATTAGAATGGCAAGATTGTTTGAATCTGAGCTATAACGAGCTAGTAGAATGCGTGTTTGAGCGATTGGGTTTAGAGATTCCTAAGGGTTTATTGACAAGCGCTTTAAAACGCTATGAAAATTTTGATAACCCTAAAAATCCAGCCCCTATTTTTGCGCTCAATGAAAGGCTTTTTGTCCAAGAGCTCTACCATGGGCCTAGCTTGGCGTTTAAAGACATGGCGTTACAGCCTTTAGCGAGCTTGTTTTCTAACCTAGCGGTAGGGAAAAATGAAAAGTATTTAATGCTCGTTTCCACAAGTGGGGATACCGGCCCTGCGACTTTAGAAAGTTTAGCGGGCATGCCTAATGTTTTTGTGGTGTGTTTATACCCCAAAGACGGCACGAGTTTAGTCCAAAAACTCCAAATGGTAACCCAAAACGCTAGCAATTTAAAGGTGTTTGGGGTGAGTGGGGATTTTGATGATGCGCAAAACGCGCTCAAAAACCTTTTAAAAGACGATGATTTTAACGACGCTTTAAAAACGCGCCAATTGAAATTAAGCGTGGCTAATTCCGTGAATTTTGGGCGCATCGCTTTTCAAATTGTCTATCATATTTGGGGCTTTTTAGAATTGTATAAAAAAGGCGCGATCAATTCTAAAGAAAAAATCACCCTAGCCATACCTAGCGGTAATTTTGGGAACGCTTTAGGAGCGTTTTATGCCAAAAAAATGGGCTTGAATATCGCTAAAATCAAGGTCGTAACCAACAGCAACGATGTTTTAAGGGAGTTTATAGAGACAGGGCGTTACGATTTAACCCACCGCTCTTTAAAGCAAACTTTCTCGCCGGCTATGGATATTTTAAAAAGCTCTAATGTGGAAAGGGCGCTTTTTAGCCTTTTTGGGTTTGAACGAACGCTAGAATTGATGCAAGCTTTAGAAGAAGAGAAATTTTATGCCTTAAAACCTAAAGAATTAGCCCTTTTACAGGAGCATTTTTCTTGCGCGAGCTGCTCAGATGAAGCCTGTTTGAAAACAATCCAAGAAGTTTATGCAGAGCACCAATACCTGATTGACCCCCACACCGCCACCGCTTTAAACGCCAGCTTGAAAACCAACGAAAAAACCCTTGTTTCTGCCACCGCCTCTTATGAAAAATTCCCTAAAACCACCCTTTTAGCCCTAAACGAGCAAAAGAAAAACGATAACGATAAAGCCGCCCTAGAAACGCTTAAAAACAGCTACAATACCCCGGATAGCCAACGCCTTGATGACTTGTTTGAAAGAGGAATCAAACACCAAGAAGTTTTAAAACTCAATGAGATCAAATCTTCTATTCTTTTGTGGCTAGAAAGCCTACATTAAATCTTTTTTAAGCCCTTATTCCTAATAAAATCTTAATTTTAAGTCAAACTACACTATAATAAGGAAATTCTAAACGAAGATTAAACTGAATGAAAGGAGTTTGAATGAAAAAAATCGTTTTAGTAGCGATAGCCTTACTGATAAGTGGTTGCGCGAGCTATAAGATCACGCCTGAACATGTTACTTCCTATAATAATGGGATTCAAGTGATGACTTCCACGCAAGCCAAATCTAAAGTCCAGCTAGAAATCGCTCAAAGCAAATTGAAAGGCTTGAATGAATCCCCCTTAGTGCTGTATGTAGCGGCGCAAGTTATAGAGGGAAATCCTGTGGTGTTTAGCCGTAAAGCCATTTCGGTGTCTATCAACCAAACGAATTTACCGGTCTTAAGCTTGAGACAGGTGATGAAATCCAGTTTTGATTTTGAGGGCATTTTACAAAGCTTTAATATCAGCGTGCCGACCGCTCCTATTGATAATATCAATATGATCACCCCGCCTATGTTTTATTACGGGCAAGGGAGTTTTTTAGCTTATAACGGCATGATGTATGGGGGAATGGGCATGTATGGGCCGGGCTTTGGCATGATGATGATGGATGATGTAGAAGAGCAAGAAGTCATGCAAGAAAGCCGCCAAGCTTTAAAAATCCTAGCGATCAATTACCTTAAAAACAATACCCTTAATGTTGAAGGTAAGGCTAGAGGAGGGTTTGTCGTGGTGGATACCAAAAACCTTAAAACCCCGGGCGTGGTGGTGGTTAAAGTCTTTTTAGAAGATGAAATCCACACCTTTAAAATTGATATTTCTAAGATGTAATCGCCCCCTTTAATAAAAGCTTTTGGGGTGGTTACTCAAAGGCTTTTCTTTCTATTTGAGAAATCATCGCTTGATTAAAACAAGCTCTTTTATTTTGTATTGCATTAAAAAATGCTTTGAGCTTTTTTATCATGCCATACCCAAAAACATTAAGCGTTAGCAGTAAAAAAATCCAAACAATCAAAAAAACCCCCTTTTGCGTTTATTTTTGGGAAGCTAAAAAATCCTGGATATTTTCTTTAGTTCTTTCCACTAAGGTTTTCAAGCTGTCGCTATACGCCCATGCGATGTGGGGGGTTAAAAGCAATTTATTTTGAATCTTTGGGTTCAAAAACGCATGATCTTTTTCAAAAGGCTCTTTCACAAACACATCGCTCGCGTAATACAAATCTTTAGTTTCTAAAATTCCAGCCAAATCCTTTTCATTCACAATGCCCCCACGCCCCACATTGATTAAAATCGCCCCTTCTTTTAGGCTTTGCAATTCTTTGAGAGCGATTAAATCGCGCGTGCTTTCATTTAAGGGGGCATGAATGCTGATAATACCGCTTGTTTTAAGCAATTTCTCTAAACTCAAGCGCTCATATTCTTCTTTTTTATCTTTAGGGGAAAAATACACCACCCTTGCCCCGAAAGCTTGAGCGAGCTTAGCAACTCTTTTACCGATTGTGCCTAAACCAATAACCCCCCATTGACCCCCTTTAATAAGCCCCATTTTCATACCGCTAATGTGCGTAAAAATATCGCTTTGACTGTATTCCCCGCTTTTGCAATAACGATCGTAATCATTGATCCTCCCCAACAAAGACAACGCGCACGCTAAAGTGTGCTGGGCTACAGATTCCGTAGAATAAGCGCTCACGTTTTTGACTTCTATGCCTAAATCTTTCGCGCTTTTTATATCCACATTATCCGTGCCTGTAGCAGTGATGCAAATGAGTCTGAGTTTAGGCAATTGGCTTAAAACCTCTTGGGTGATAACGACTTTATTCAATACCATAATTTCAGCTTCAATTGATCGTTCAACGATTTGACTGGGCGAAGTAACCTCATAAAAATCAAAATCCGCCACTTCTTTTAAAACTTCTAGCGCTTTTAACCCCACGCTTTTAGCGTCTAATACCACGCCTTTTTTGAATGTTTTCATCTCTATACTCCTAGATTTAATCTTAAAGTTATATAATTAAACCACAAAATCCTTTTTTAAAAGAAACTAAACATGCCAAAACCCAAGAAAAACACCCTCCCCTGTAGCCTTTCTATCAAAATGTCTTATTTCATGCGCTTTCTCATTAAATGGCGCACCCGCTCTTTAAGCCATAAAATGATGACTCTGATTCAAATCTTAAGCATTCTGGCTTTAGCGAGCAAGGCCAGCGAAGATTTAGAAGAGCAACTCAAAAAAATCAAAGCTTACATTTATAGAACCCTAAACGCTAAAATCGCCTCTGATGTGTATAACCGAGTGCTTATTTTAGTGAATGAATATTGCGCTAATGAAGAATTGTTTGATAAAGAGAGCGTTAAAATTTCAGATTTACTCATTCAAGACATTCAGCTTTACGCTTTAGTCGATGAAATGCTTAAAGAAGATAAATACCAGGTCCAACACACCATTTTAAAGGGCATCATCAAGCGCAAATACGATGAAGCTTACTCGCTCAATAGCGAAGACAGGATTCTTTTAGAATACCAAGAACGCTTGCTAGAACCCTCATACGCGTCTTTTTCAAATAAAAAATTCAAATGATTTGAAAGCGTTATTCCGCTTTTTAGGCTTTTATTGAAAAAGGGCTTTAAAATGAGCTAAAATGAGCGTTTTATTTGAAAAACAAAGGGATTGAATGGCTTTTAAGGTGGTGCAAATTTGTGGGGGGCTTGGGAATCAAATGTTTCAATACGCTTTCGCTAAAAGTTTGCAAAAACACTCTAATACGCCTGTGCTATTAGATATTACTTCTTTTGATTGGAGCAATAGGAAAATGCAATTAGAGCTTTTCCCTATTGATTTGCCCTATGCGAGTGAAAAAGAAATCGCTATAGCTAAAATGCAACACCTCCCCAAGCTAGTAAGAGAGGCGCTCAAATGCATGGGGTTTGATAGGGTGAGCAAAGAAATCGTTTTTGAATACGAGCCTAAATTATTAAAGCCAAGCCGCTTGACTTATTTTTTTGGTTATTTCCAAGATCCACGATATTTTGATGCTATATCCCCTTTAATCAAACAAACCTTCACCCTACCCCCCCCCCCCCGAAAATAATAAGAATAATAAAAAAAAAGAGGAAGAATACCACCGCAAACTTGCTTTGATTTTAGCCGCTAAAAACAGCGTGTTTGTGCATATAAGAAGAGGGGATTATGTGGGGATTGGCTGTCAGCTTGGTATTGACTATCAAAAAAAGGCGCTTGAGTATATGGCCAAGCGCGTGCCAAACATGGAGCTTTTTGTGTTTTGTGAAGATTTAAAATTCACGCAAAACCTTGATCTTGGCTACCCTTTTATGGACATGACCACTAGGGATAAAGACGAAGAAGCGTATTGGGACATGCTGCTCATGCAATCTTGCAAGCATGGCATTATCGCTAACAGCACTTATAGCTGGTGGGCGGCTTATTTGATAAACAATCCAGAAAAAATCATTATTGGCCCTAAACACTGGCTTTTTGGGCATGAAAATATCCTTTGTAAGGAATGGGTGAAGATAGAATCCCATTTTGAGGTGAAATCCCAAAAGTATAACGCTTAAAGCGGCTTAAAAAAAGGGCTTATTGGAGATTCAAATCTTTGATTTTAGATCGTATCTCTTGATAGCGAGCGTCCAATTCTAATTTTCTGTTCATGGATATTTTGATAAATTCGCTTTCTTTTTCTATGCCGATAAATTCCCTTTTCAAAAGATTGGCCGCAATGCCTGTGGTGGAGCTCCCGCTAAAAGGATCGCCAATGAGGGAATTGTCATCGCTCGCCATTAGAAGCAAGCGCACCAACAAAGCGAGGGGCTTTTGAGTGGGGTGCTTGCCGTTTGCTTTTTCCCAAGGAGCGATCGCTGGGAAATTCCACACGTCACGCATTTGTTTATCGTTATTGATCTTTTTTAAAACCTCATAGTTAAAAACATGCTTGTGCTTGCGGCTTTTCCTCGCCCAAATGATTTGCTCAGCGGAATGCGTCAAATAACGGCAGCTGAAATTGGGGGGAGGGTTGGTTTTTTGCCAAGTGATGAGGTTTAAAATCTTAAAATCCAATTTTTGTAAAATGCACCCCAAAGAAAAGATGTTGTGGTAAGTCCCGCTGATTAAAAGACTCCCTGTATTTTTTAAAGCCTTTTTGGCGTTGTTGATCCACTGGTAATTGAACTCATCAATATCGTTAATCCCATTTTCTTTATCCCAATCGCCTTTATTGACGCTCACGATTTTACCGCTTTGTATGCTTAAGCCGTCATTAGAAAGGAAATAAGGCGGATCGGCAAAAATCAAATCAAAAGCATTTTCAAATTGAGGCAAAACCTCATTACAATCCCCTTGATAAAGGGTGAAAAGTCTGTCTGTGCTTTTAAAAATGGGACAAGAAAGATAAGGCACTCCCATTTTTTATTCTGCTTTAATGCCTTTATCTTTAATGAGTTTTTGCATTGCTTCATCATCAAGTACTGGATCTAAACCGGCGACTTTGACATGCGTATCAAATCCTGCTTTAATTTGCTTATTAATGTCCTTGATGAAAGGCTTAAAATCCTCCGGACTATCATCTATAAGCATATTAAGCGTTTGCATATCAATCTCCCTTTCTTTAGCTGGCAACAAGATTTTGGAGTTTGAAATCTCAGATTCTAGCTTGATGACCCCTATACCAAAGCTTTGGTTGAGCCGCCTTAATTCATTTAAAACCTCATCATCAATATCAAAAACCACCAAATACCCCTCATTAGCCCAACTAGAATTGCTCACCGCTTGAAAATAGCTTTCTTTTAAATTGGGAAAACCAAGCTCTTTTTTTAGCTCAAAGGAAAAAAGCTTGTGTTTTTTTTGACCGGTATGCTGTAAAAAATCCAAAGTTTCTTTTTGATATTTATTGTAGGGAAAATATTTATTGTAGGGAAAATACACGCCCACGATGTTAGGATAATTCCACCTGTCTTTGCCCGCTGTGCCTTTTTTACCTTTTTGATGGCGGATGGTTTTACATAGAAGCTTGAAATTTGGATCTTCATTAAGGAATTTCACAAGCAGTGGGTGCAAATCCCTTTCATTAAAAGAGTTTTTTTGTTTTTCAGCTGTGCCTGAACACTCACTCTCTGTATCTTCTTCTTCTTTGGCATCTAGGGTTTTTTGTGGAGGAAATTCTCTTTCACGAGATTTGAGCCAATAGTAATGGGTTCCTTTTTCTTTGCGTGCAACATGAAATTGCTTCTTGTCTTCACGAATTGCTATTTCAAAACTATTCCTAGGTATTTTTCCTGTGCCGTTGCGTTCTTTATCCAATCCCATTTCACAAGCTTTCTCAAAAATTTCTTCCTTGCTCAAAGGCTTCTCTGCTTGTTCTAAAACTTTTTTACCTAATTCTCTGTAAGTCATGTTCTTTCTTTTTTGTGATTGTAGTGGAAACGATTATACTCAAAATGTTTGAAAATACCGCAGTGGATTGATAGGGTTTAGGCTGGGTGTCTCTCTTCACCCAACCTAAATTCTGTATTTGTAAAATCTGTAAAAGGAGTGTCGTAAAAGGAATGCTTAGAAACTATATGTCTCTCGTTAATACATTCTAAACAAAAAGTTTTTAAAGGCAAAAAGGCTGGCGGACAGGGAGGGATTCGAACCCTCGGTAACCTTGACGGCTACGCATCCTTAGCAGGGATGTGGTTTCAGCCAACTCACCCACCTGTCCTCATTCACAAAGTGGAATTATAGTAAAAATAAGTTAAAATAAACCTTAAACTTTAATGGTTTCTAAACAAAACTAAGGGCTTTTATATTACAATCTCAAATTATGGATTAATAAAATTTAAAGGATAACACCATGCAATACGCGCTATTATTCCCAGGGCAAGGCTCGCAATGTATAGGAATGGGGAAATCGTTCTATGAGAGCCACACCCTAGCTAAAGAATTGTTTGAAAGGGCTTCTAACGCGCTTAAAGTGGATATGAAAAAAACGCTTTTTGAAGAAAACGAGCTTTTAAAAGAGAGCGCTTACACCCAGCCTGCCATTTATTTAGTGAGCTATATCGCTTACCAACTACTCAACAAGCAAGCAAATGGGGGGTTAAAACCCGTTTTTGCTTTAGGGCATTCGCTCGGCGAAGTGAGTGCGGTGTCTTTGAGTGGGGCGTTAGATTTTGAAAAAGCCCTTAAACTCACGCACCAAAGAGGCAAAATGATGCAAGAAGCGTGTGCGAATAAAGATGCGTCCATGATGGTCGTTTTGGGCGTTTCTGAAGAAAGCCTTTTGAGTTTGTGTCAAAGAACCAAGAATGTGTGGTGCGCGAATTTCAATGGCGGCATGCAAGTGGTTTTAGCCGGGGTTAAAGACGATTTGAAAGCCCTAGAGCCGACTTTAAAGGAAATGGGGGCTAAAAGAGTGGTTTTTTTAGAAATGAGCGTGGCGAGCCATTGCCCTTTTTTAGAGCCTATGATTTTTAAATTCCAGGAATTACTAGAAAAAAGCCTGAAAGATAAATTCCATTTTGAAATCATCTCCAATGCGACTAATGAAGCGTATCACAACAAAGCAAAAGCCGTTGAATTATTAAGCTTGCAACTCACTCAACCGGTGCGTTATCAAGACTGCGTGAAATCCAATAATGACCGAGTGGATGTCTTTTTTGAATTAGGCTGTGGGAATGTGTTAAAGGGGCTTAACAAGCGCTTGAGCAATAAGCCTACTATAAGCGTGGGGGATAATAAAGGGCTTGATGAAGCCATTGAGTTTTTAGAAGAATACGTGTGATTGGGAGAAAATGGTGCAAAAAATTGGCATTTTAGGGGCGATGAGAGAAGAAATAACCCCTATACTAGAATTGTTTGGCGTGGGTTTTGAAGAGATCCCTTTAGGGGGGAATGTTTTCCATAAAGGCGTTTATAATGATAAGGAAATCGTTGTCGCTTATAGCAAGATTGGCAAGGTGCATTCCACCTTAACCACAACGAGCATGATTTTAGCGTTTGGCGTTCAAAAGGTGCTTTTTAGCGGAGTGGCTGGAAGCTTAATTAAAGATTTAAAAATCAATGATTTGTTAGTGGCCAATCAATTAGTCCAGCATGATGTGGATTTGAGCGCGTTTGATCACCCTTTAGGGTTTATCCCAGAAAGCGCGATTTTTATTGAAACGAGCGGAAGTTTAAACGCCCTAGCTAAAAAGATCGCTAATGAGCAACATATCGCGCTCAAAGAAGGTATCATCGCATCAGGCGATCAGTTTGTCCATAGCAAAGAAAGGAAGGAGTTTTTAGTTAGCGAGTTTAAGGCGAGCGCGGTGGAAATGGAAGGAGCGAGCGTGGCGTTTGTGTGCCAAAAATTTGGCGTGCCATGCTGCGTGCTAAGGAGCATTAGCGATAACGCCGATGAAGAAGCCGGTATGAGCTTTGATGCGTTTTTAGAAAAAAGCGCTCAAACTTCAGCGAAATTCTTAAAAAGCATGGTGGATAAGCTTTAGGGCTTGTTTTTACCAAACGCAAACCATTAAAACCCTATTTTTTAAAAAATGGGGGGTTTTAAATTTTATTTTAAACTCATTTTATAATTAGAATTTAAGCTATTTTTTAGTAAAATAACAAAGGATTAGGTGTATCTTATCTTATAGACCTAGCTTTTGGTTGAAAGCATGGGTTCTTTATTTTATGGAGTGTCCAATGAAAAAGAAAGCTAACGAAGAAAAAGCCCAAAAAAGAGCTAAACAGGAAGCCAAAATAGAAGCCGCACGAGAAAATAAAACTAAGGAAAACAATAAAGCCAAAGAAAGCAAAATTAAAGAAACTAGAACCACAGAAAGCAAAACCAAAGAAAGCAAAATCAAAGAAGCTAAAGCGAAAGAACTTATTCCTGTTAAAAAGCTTAGTTTTAATGAAGCGTTAGAAGAATTGTTCGCTAATTCCTTAAGCGATTGTGTTTCTTATGAGTCTATCATTCAAATCAGCACGAAAGTCCCCACTCTAGCTCAAGTCAAAAAAATCAAAGAGTTGTGCCAAAAATACCAAAAGAAATTGGTCAGCTCTTCAGAATACGCTAAAAAACTCAATGCGATTGACAAGATTAAAAACACCGAAGAAAAGCAAAAAGTTTTAGATGAAGAATTAGAAGATGGCTATGACTTTTTGAAAGAAAAGGATTTTTTAGAGTGGAGCAGAAGCGATAGCCCGGTGCGCATGTATTTGCGTGAGATGGGGGATATAAAACTTTTAAGCAAAGATGAAGAGATTGAATTGAGCAAACAAATCCGCTTGGGCGAAGACATTATTTTAGACGCGATTTGCTCGGTGCCGTATTTGATTGATTTTATCTATGCGTATAAAGACGCTTTAATCAATCGTGAAAGAAGGGTTAAAGAGCTTTTCAGGAGCTTTGATGATGACGATGAAAATAGCGTGAGCGATTCTAAAAAAGATGACGACAGCGAAGAAGACGAAGAAAACGAAGAAAGGAAAAAGGTCGTTTCTGAAAAAGACAAGAAGCGTGTAGAAAAGGTTCAAGAAAGCTTTAAAGCCCTAGACAAGGCTAAAAAAGAATGGCTTAAAGCTCTTGAAGCCCCCATAGATGAAAAAGAAGATGAGTTGGTGCGTTTATTGACCCTAGCTTACAAACGCCAAACGCTCAAAGACAGACTCTATGACTTAGAGCCTACCAGCAAACTGATCAATGAATTAGTCAAAACGATGGAAACCACTTTAAAAAGCGGCGATGGGTTTGAAAAAGAGTTGAAACGCTTGGAATACAAACTGCCCTTATTCAATGACACTCTCATCGCTAACCATAAAAAAATCCTTGCTAATATCACTAACATGACTAAAGAAGACATTATCGCTCAAGTGCCAGAAGCGACTATGGTGAGCGTGTACATGGATCTCAAAAAACTCTTTTTGACTAAAGAAGCGAGCGAAGAGGGCTTTGATTTAGCCCCTAACAAGCTAAAAGAAATTTTAGAGCAAATCAAAAGAGGGAAGTTGATTTCCGATCGCGCTAAAAACAAAATGGCTAAATCCAATTTAAGGTTGGTAGTGAGCATCGCTAAACGATTCACGAGCAGAGGCTTACCATTCTTGGATTTGATTCAAGAGGGCAATATTGGCTTGATGAAGGCGGTGGATAAATTTGAGCATGAAAAGGGCTTCAAGTTTTCCACCTATGCGACCTGGTGGATCAAACAAGCTATCAGCAGAGCCATAGCCGATCAAGCCCGCACTATCCGCATCCCCATTCACATGATTGACACGATTAATCGCATCAATAAAGTCATGCGCAAACACATTCAAGAAAACGGCAAAGAGCCTGATTTGGAAGTGGTGGCTGAAGAAGTGGGGCTTTCGTTAGATAAAGTGAAGAATGTGATTAAGGTGACTAAAGAACCTATCAGTTTAGAAACCCCAGTCGGCAATGATGATGACGGCAAATTTGGGGATTTCGTGGAAGATAAGAATATCGTTAGCTCCATTGATCACATCATGCGCGAAGATTTAAAAGCGCAAATTGAAAGCGTTTTGGATCAGTTGAATGAGCGAGAAAAAGCGGTGATCCGCATGCGTTTTGGGCTTTTAGACGATGAAAGCGATCGAACTTTGGAAGAAATTGGCAAGGAATTGAATGTTACTAGAGAAAGGGTGCGCCAGATTGAAAGCTCTGCGATTAAAAAATTGAGAAGTCCGCAATACGGGCGCATTTTAAGAAACTATTTGCGCATTTGATGTTAAGGCTTCTCTAAAACATGCGTTATTTTCTTGTAGTTTTCTTGTTTTTGTTTGTGGGTTGCACAAAAAAGGATTTCACGCTCAAAGATTTATCCTTGCCCCAAGAGGCTTCAAGCTATCTTGCAAGCTCTCAAAATGGCAGTCATAATAACCAAAGCATTGACCCCCAAGCGTTAAGAGAAAACCTAAAAGAGAGCTACCTCAAAGCGTGGTATTCCCCATGGCTAGATGCGAAAGTCAAAAGCAATAAAAAAGAAGTGTTTTGGATCCTTAAGGAGATGAATAAATCCACCGGTTATGGCGAAGATCTAAAACCCAACGCAAAAGCTTTCAATGATGAGCTTATTAAAAGCATGGATATTGAGCATTACCCAAGCGCTAAGATTAAGGCTGTTGTGGTGCGAGATAGCGATGTAAGGGCTGTGCCTACTAACAAGCCTTATTACCTTTCTCAAAAAGGCTATCCTTTTGATAGGTATCAAAATTCGCTGATTTTTCAAGGCACGCCGGTTTTAATCACGCATTTTAATCTAGATAAAACTTACGCCCACATTCAAAGCAGTTTTGTTTATGGCTGGATCAAAGTTAGCGATTTAGCCTATATGCACAATAAAGACATAGAGCTTTTAACCCATCTTAAAAATTATGTCATGCCTATAAAAGATAAAATCCCCCTTTATACAGACTATGGGGATTTTTACACCGATGCTAGGGTGGGCGAATTGTTCGCTCTCATCCCCCAAAGTCAAAAAATACCTCAAAACCCCCCAAAAAAGGAATTGAAAGCCTATGGTTTTTTGAGAGACGCTAAGGGCTATGCAACTTTACAAAGCGTGATCTTAGATGAAAAGGATTTTTTTGTTTTCCCTAAGACTTTTACTAGCGAGAACATGGCGTATTTTATAGACACCATGCTAGGGCAAAAATACGGCTGGGGTGGACTATTAGGTAATAGGGATTGCTCGGCTTTCACCAGAGATAGTTTTGCTAATTTTGGTATTTTGCTCCCCAGAAATTCCTACGCGCAAAGCCGTTATGCGAACAATTATGTGGATTTAAGCTCCATGAAAGCTAAAGAAAAAGAAGATTACATCCTTAAAAACGCCACGCCTTTTGGAACACTCATCTATTTAAAAGGGCATATCATGCTCTATTTAGGCGCATACAACCATCAAGCGATAGTCGCTCACAGCATTTGGTCGGTGCAAACCCAAAAGCATTTTAAAACCTTGAGCCATAAAATAGGGGGCGTGGTGATCACTTCATTATGGTTAGCCGAAGAACATAATGGGGCGTTTTCTAAAAAGAAATTATTGATTGACAGGGTGCTTGGAATGAGCGATTTGAAAGATTTTGTCAATAAAACTTCAAGCCCTTTGAATGCGAATTGATTTTCTTATACTATGATTACGATTTATCAATTTAAAACATTTGGAGAAAGACAATGAGTATGGAATTTGATGCCGTTATTATTGGTGGTGGGGTTTCAGGGTGCGCGACCTTTTATACTTTGAGCGAATACAGCTCTTTAAAGCGCGTGGCTATCGTGGAAAAATGCTCTAAATTAGCTCAAATCAGCTCCAGCGCTAAGGCTAATTCGCAAACCATTCATGATGGCTCTATTGAAACGAATTACACTCCTGAAAAAGCTAAAAAAGTGCGTTTGAGCGCTTATAAAACCAGACAATACGCGCTCAATAAAGGCTTGCAAAATGAAGTGATTTTTGAAACCCAAAAAATGGCCATAGGCGTGGGCGATGAAGAATGCGAGTTCATGAAAAAACGCTACGAATCCTTTAAAGAAATCTTTGTGGGGCTAGAAGAATTTGACAAACAAAAGATTAAAGAATTAGAGCCTAATGTGATTTTAGGGGCTAATGGCATAGACAGGCATGAAAACATTGTCGGGCATGGGTATAGGAAGGATTGGAGCACCATGAATTTTGCGAAGTTGAGTGAAAACTTCGTTGAAGAAGCCCTAAAATTAAAGCCTAACAACCAGGTGTTTTTGAATTTCAAAGTGAAAAAGATTGAAAAACGCAACGACACTTACGCCGTAATTTCAGAAGACGCTGAAGAAGTGTATGCTAAATTCGTGCTAGTCAATGCCGGCTCTTACGCTTTACCTTTGGCTCAGAGCATGGGCTATGGCCTAGATTTAGGGTGCTTGCCTGTGGCGGGCAGCTTTTATTTTGTGCCGGATTTATTAAGGGGTAAGGTTTATACCGTTCAAAACCCCAAACTCCCTTTTGCAGCCGTGCATGGCGACCCTGATGCCGTCATTAAAGGAAAAACACGAATCGGGCCTACCGCTTTAACGATGCCTAAATTAGAGCGCAACAAATGCTGGCTTAAGGGCATTAGTTTGGAATTACTAAAAATGGATTTGAATAAAGACGTGTTCAAAATCGCTTTTGATTTGATGAGCGATAAAGAAATCCGTAATTATGTGTTTAAAAACATGGTTTTTGAATTGCCCGTTATCGGTAAAAGGAAATTTTTAAAAGACGCTCAAAAAATCATCCCCTCTCTTAGCCTAGAAGATTTAGAATACGCTCATGGTTTTGGCGAAGTGCGCCCGCAAGTTTTAGACAGAACCAAGCGAAAGCTGGAATTGGGCGAAAAAAAGATTTGCACCCATAAAGGCATCACTTTCAACATGACTCCCTCTCCAGGTGCGACGAGTTGCTTGCAAAACGCCCTTGTGGATTCCCAAGAAATCGCTGCGTATTTGGGCGAGAGCTTTGAATTAGAACGCTTTTATAAAGATTTATCCCCAGAAGAATTGGAAAATTAAAAACGCATGCAAAAAGAACAAGAAGCCCGAGAAATCGCTAAAAAAGCCGTTCAAATCGTGTTTTTTTTAGGGATTGTGGTGGTGCTTTTGATGATGATAAACCTTTACATGCTCATCAATCAAATCAACGCGAGCGCTCAAATGAGCCAACAAATCAAAAAGATAGAAGAAAGGCTTAATCAGGAGCGAAAATAAAGGCTTTTTGGTATTTTTACGATCAAATAGTAAAAAGCTTGGTTTTTAATCAAGCGGTAATTTTTTAAGCGGTCTTTTGGGGTTAGGGGGTTTTTAGTTGGGGGTTGTAGGGGAGGTTATTCAAAATACCCCCTATCCCTTTAAGGAAATGGGTTTTACTTAAGAAATGGGTTTTACCATAAAATCAAAAGCAATAAAACAAATTTTTTAAAAAACCCTATTTTAAAACTTTAAACTTTCCTTAAATTCAGCAATATTTAAGCTTATTTCCTTATAATAGTCGCTTTAATTTTATCAAAGGATTCTCATGACAAAGACCGCTAAAGTCAATGACATCGTTCGTGATTGGGTCGTTTTAGACGCTAAGGACAAAGTTTTTGGCCGCTTGATCACTGAAATCGCTGTGCTTTTAAGAGGGAAACACCGCCCTTTTTACACCCCCAATGTGGATTGTGGGGATTTTGTGGTGGTTATCAACGCCAATAAGGTTAAATTTTCAGGCATGAAATTAGAGAATAAAGAGTATTTTACCCATTCAGGCTATTTTGGCAGCACTAAGAGCAAGACTCTTCAAGAAATGCTAGAAAAAACCCCCGAAAAGCTCTACCACTTAGCCGTTAGGGGCATGCTCCCTAAAACGAAATTAGGGAAAGCGATGATTAAAAAACTCAAAGTTTATCGTGATGATAAGCACCCTCACACCGCACAAACTAGCAAAAAGGACGCTAAATGAGAAAAATCTATGCTACCGGTAAAAGAAAAACCGCTATCGCTAAAGTGTGGCTCACTCCGGGTAAAGGCGGATTGAGTATCAATGAGCAGAGCCTGAATCAATGGTTAGGCGGGCATGAAGCCATTAAAATGAAAGTCATGCAGCCCTTGCTTTTAACCAAACAAGAGCAATCTGTGGATATTAAAGCGGTGGTTTTTGGTGGGGGCTACTCAGCGCAAGCGGAAGCCTTAAGGCATGGCATTTCTAAAGCTTTGAACGCTTATGATATTGCTTTTAGAGCCATTTTAAAACCTAAGGGCTTGCTCACTAGGGATTCAAGGGTGGTTGAACGCAAAAAATATGGTAAAAGAAAGGCCAGAAGAAGCCCGCAATTCTCCAAAAGGTAATTTTTATTTCTTTAGCTCTTCTTTGGGGGAGTTTTGGAGGGCTTTGGCTCTCTTTCATTTTCTGCTTTTTTTCTCTCTTGTTTTATTAAAATTTCAAAATTAATGTATAATAATCGTTCTCTATCAATAGTTTTAAAAGGGCAAAGGGAATGAAATCTACAAGAATTGGTTCTAAAATCGTCATGATGGTGTGTGCGGTTGTTATTGTCATTAGCGCTGTTATGGGCGTTATTATCAGCTACAAGGTTGAAAGCGTATTGCAAAGCCAAGCCACAGAATTGCT
This sequence comes from Helicobacter pylori, assembly GCA_008033015.1. Classification (GTDB taxonomy): domain Bacteria; phylum Campylobacterota; class Campylobacteria; order Campylobacterales; family Helicobacteraceae; genus Helicobacter; species Helicobacter pylori_DH. Next base: position 1,418,711 of record CP032042.1, on the reverse strand, counting down.
GCAAAAAAAGGCTCAGTTAGTCAGTTTTAAGATTCAAAGCATCATGAAACGCATTTTTATTGGCGCTAACACCCTTGAAAAATTTTTAAGCGATGAAAATAGCACTATCAACGACACTCTAAAAAAGCGCATGCTCTCTGAGTTTTTGTTAGCAAACCCCCATGTGTTATTGATTAGCGCGATTTATACGAATAATAATGAACGAATTATCACTGCCATGAATTTGGATTCAAAAATCGCCTACCCTAATACCACGCTCAATGAAAACATGACCAATCAAATCCATTCGCTCAAAAGTATAACCCGTTCAGATCCCTATTATAAAGAGATTAATGGCGATAAAATCTATGGCATGGATATTACCCTCCCCTTAATGGGCAAGAATCAAAAGACTATAGGCACGCTGAATCTCTTTTTAAACATTGACGCTTTTTATACAGATGTGGTAGGCAAGAAAAAGAGCAACACCTTTTTAATGGGGAAAGATGGCAGGCTTTTAATCAACCCTAATCGTGAGATCCAAGATAAGATTTTAAGCGCTATCAATCCGGATAGAAGAGTCGCTAAAGCTGTGGAGTATTACAATCAAAACGAAGCGGGCACTTTGAGCTACCATTCATTGAGCGGGAATACAGAAACCTTTTTAGCCATACAGCCCTTTGATTTTTTTGAAGAAAAAGGGAATAACGGCAATCATTGGCGTTGGGCAATCGGAAAATATGTCAATAAATCTCTAGTCTTTCAAGAAGCGACAAACACCAAATACATTATTATCACCACTTTGATTGTAGGCGTGCTGGTGTTAGCCTTTTTAGTCTTTATCATCATTTCTAGCCTCATAACCAAACGCATCAGTAGGGTCAATAACACCCTAAATGGTTTTTTCAACTTGCTCAATAACCCCAAAAATAACCATGCCATAAGCCTAACGCCCCCAAGCGCTTATGATGAAATCGGGCAAATGCAAGCTTCTATCAATGAAAACATTCTTAAAACCCAAGAAAATATTCAAGCCGATAATAAAGCCATTCAAAACAGCATTGAAGTGGCTAATTTTGTGGAAAGTGGGGATTTCACGCAAGAAATCGCATGCGTGCCTAAAAATAAAGATTTGCAAGCTTTAAGAAACACGATTAATAGCATTATCCAGTATTTCCGTAACCAAATTGGTGCCAATATTGAATCCCTAAATAACGCCCTAGAGCATTATAAAGACCTGGATTTCACCCACCACATCCAAAATCCTAAAGCCAACATGGAAAAAGCACTCAACACTTTAGGGCAAGGAATTTCTAGCATGCTTAAAGCTTCTTTAGGGTTTGCGAACGCGCTCAATCATGAATCCAAAGATTTAAAAACTTGCGTGGATAACTTGACTAAAACCGCTCATAAACAAGAAAGAAGCCTGAAAAACACCACCCAATCCTTAGAAGAAATCACTAATATTATCACAACAATTGATTCTAAAAGCCAAGAGATGATCTCTCAAGGTGAAGACATTAAAAACGTGGTGGATATGATTAGAGACATCGCTGATCAAACGAATTTATTAGCCCTAAATGCTGCTATTGAAGCCGCACGGGCCGGTGAGCATGGCAGAGGCTTTGCGGTGGTGGCTGATGAAGTGAGGAAGCTCGCTGAAAGGACGCAAAAATCGCTCAGCGAGATTGAAGCCAATATCAATATTTTAGTTCAAAGCATTGCCGATAACGCCGAGTCTATCAAAATGCAAAATAAGGGCGTAGAAAACATCCACAACTCCATTAACGCCTTGCAACAAGATGTGCAGGATAATTTGACTATCGCTAATTATTCTTTACAAGTCAGCGCAAAAATTGATGGGATCTCTCAAGATATTTTAGAAGATGTGAGCAAGAAGAAATTTTAATTTCTGCTTTTAATTTTGAGCGTCTAAAATATAAAACCGCCCCCTTTTTCTAAAGCAAGGGGCTTTCGCCCTAACGAACGCTAATATAAAAGGCTCTTTAAAAGGGGTATTCATCGCAAAATATCCCCCTATTACCTTAAAAGAATCGTTTTTACTGTGAAACCGCCCCTTTCTAAAGCAAGGGGCTTTCTAACTAAAACATTCCATTGAATGCTAACACGAAAGGCTTTGTTCTTTAAAGTCTGCATGGATATTTCCTACCCCAAAAAGACTAGAGGTATTTTTTCATCTTTTAAGCTTGAATATAGTCTAACAGCTATGCACTCACATCTTGCACCCTAAAGGACGGAGTTTTTCGCACTAGTGGGATAAAAATATTCCTTAAAGTTTTGGCTATCACTCTTTGATATTGGGGTTAATCTCAATTCCCCATATCGCCCATATCCCCCATGTCTCCCATATCGCCACCCATGTCATCGTTCATGTCCCCCATATCGCCCATGTCATCGTTGCTATTACCCATGTCATCGTTCATATCGTTGGCGTTGTTCATGTCATCGCCCATGTCGTTGCTCATGTCGTCATTAGTGTTACCCATATCATCGTTGCCATTGTTCATGTTGCTCATATCATCAGTGTTACCGGTATCCGTATTGCCGGTGTCCGTGTTGCCGGTATCAGTATTATTCATATCGCCGGTATTGTTGCCGCTAGCATCTTTATCATCAGTGGGGGTGTCGTTTGCGTTGCCGGTGTCAGTGGTGTTAGTGTCCATGTGATCATCGTTGTGATCATCGTTGGTGGCGTTGTTAGGGTTTATGAGCGCATTACCCCCTTGATCTTTGCTGTCATTTGCATGGGTGTTGTCCATGTTGTTAATAGGTGTTTGTTGCGCAGGTTGTTGCATAGGGTTATTCATCGCATCATTCAAATCGTCTCTGTCATCGCCATCAATTTTCAAACTCCCGTCTAAATAATTCCCCACCACATCGCTGCTATGGCTTAATTGTTGCACGCTGTCTAGGGCTTTATCCACTTGGGCTTGTTGCTCGCTTGAAAGCCCTTTTTGATCTTTTAAGTCATTGTCTAGTTGGTTCAAGTTATTGTCTAGCTTGCCTCTCACTTCCATAGCTTTATTGACCACTGAATCAATCTTATTAGGGCTAGCCCCATCTTGCTTCATTTCTTTGATTTGCCCCACTAAATGGTTAAGCTCTTTGGCTTGAGAAGTTATCGCATCCACGCTTTTAGTGGGCATGGCTTTAGTGTGGAAAAGCGAATTGTCTTTGAGCATGCGGCTGTTGTCTAAATTGACTAAAGCGCTATTCAAGCGGTTGGTTTGAATATCCTTGCTGAATTTAGGATCACGATAAAAGCTCATAAGATTTGCCTGCTGCAAGGATTTATCGTCTTTATCGTCTTTGTCATCATCAGTAGGCGTATCAAGTTGGTTAATGGAAGTGTCATGGTCTAAAATCTCTTCTTGATCGAGTGCATACATGTAATTTTCTAACATCAAGTAGTCTTGAACTTGCATCATGAAAAACATGTTAGGGTAGAACCCATACATGCCATCATAAAAGTCATAAAAATCATACATGCCCATGCCATACATTCCATACATGCCCATTCCATACATGCCATACATACCATAATAAGGGCTATAGTAGGAGTTGTAATAGTCGTTGCTCCTGTAATAAGGGCTTTGAGCCTTTTCATTCTCTTGTTGTTTTTTAAGATACGCCCCTACCACGCTCAAATCAGCGAGCATTTTTTGAGCCGTTTTTTGATCTTTTAAAGAAATGCCTAAAGGGATATAAATACCGGTGCGGTAACTATAAAAAGAATCCCTAGCGATGATTTTAAGGCAATATTTCAAATTCTTTTGCAATTTTAGGGCTTGCCTCAAACGCGCATGCGCTCTAAAATTCCCCAAGATGCCAGAGTTAAAACGCATTTTTTCCACTAACGCGCTGAATTTTTTCGCATCGCCATTAGCCGCATTGATATAGTTTAAAGCGCTAGCCCCCCACTCACTGGTGCTGCTTTTATAACCCCCAAAATTCACTATTTTTGGCGTTAATTCCCCTTTTAATTGCGAATCTTTTAAATCAAACAACGCCCTATTCACGCTGATAGCGTTTAAACTGAGTGTCATTATAAAAAGTATTTTTATAGCTTTCATTCATAACCTTAAAAAATATCTCTTGCGAGCATTATAGACTATTTTTAGAAATCAAAATGACTTTTGAAAACAAGCCAAAGTAAAAAATCAAATCCCAAAACAAAAGGTTCTGTTTTAAACGCTTCTTTAGTTTTTAAAAAACTTTCTTAAACAAAAACCTAACCCCCCAACACAACAAAACAAACATTGCAAAAAAAAGAAAAAAGAAACCAACAGAGAGAAAACCCTCTGTTAAAAAGAAGAAAAAGGCTTAAAAGTTGATCATGTAGTTAAAATAGATAGAGAAGTTCCTTTTATAGAACACATCTACCGATCCATCTACGCCCCTTTCCTTATAGAATTGGTTGGTGAATAAAGGCAATTTAAAGCCCACTTCAATCCCGCTGTGTTTAGAAAAATTGCTCCTAAAACCAAATTCCACAGGCATTTGGAAATAGCTCGTGTTCATGCTCGCTGAACAGCCGGCGGTGTTGTTGCAAATTTGCATTTGAGATTTCAAGTAGCTCTCTCCTTGAACGATAAACGAATCCCCTCCTAACCCAAAGCCTAAGAACAACCCTGCTGTGTTATAGCCCTCTTTACTTTCATAGAAGTTATAGAGCGCATCAAAGCCCACGCCATAAGTGAAGTTATTCACTTGAGACGCGCCTTCCATGATTCCAAGCTGGCTCCCCACAAAGCTTAAATTCGCATGGTTATAGCTGTAGTATCCATAAGACCTAAAGCCAAAGCGTTTGGTTTTGCCAAAGAACCACTTATACCCTGCCATCGCATCTACCCCATACATTTGCCCGTAATTATTGGTGTTGATCACGCTTGGCGTGTAGGTTGCTTGGGCTTGAGCGACAGCGGTTTGAATGTTTTTATGCACATTCATGAAAGCGTCTTTTTGAGCTATTAGATTGCTTTTTAGCGCATTTAAGAAATTGATGGCATCTGTCGTTGTCGTTGCGCTATCACTAGCAGCTGCAAGCACAACGGCTTGCGTTTTTTGCGTATCAGCTGCACTAAGATCGGCCAAAGCCATATCCACTTGATTGATAGCTTTATCTAACGCGCCCACAACCGCATTAGAGCCGTTTGTCAATTGCCCGATCGTCGTGCTAGAAGAATCCAAATAGCCTTTTAAAGTGTTTTGAGCGCTTTCTAATGCACTAAACGCACTGTTTAGCCCTTGAGCGTTGGTAATCACACTGCCCAAATTAGGATTACCGCTTAAAAGAGTGCTGATCGTTGCGGTTTGTTGAGACATGGTTTCTACCCCACTTAAAGTGGTGTTCATGCCACTCACGCTCACGCTCTTAAGATTATTAACCATAGTGGTATCTTTGGTTAGCTGGCTTGCCACGGAACTCCCACTAGCGCTTGGTGTGCCACTTGTTTCATCTTTTTTAACTGGTGGGGTTTCTGGAGCTGGTGTGCCACTTGAAGCGGTGTGTTTTGGTTCCTCTTTAGTTGGTGGGGTTGGTGTGCCGCTTGAAGCGGTGTTTTGGGCTTGAGTTTGGGCTTGTTGTTGCGTTGGTGAATCGCTTGTTAATTTACTATCCTTATCCTTTTCAGCATAATTACCAAAAACATGCGATGGTTTTTGCAATGCTGCGTAGTTTTGTAAATCGGTAGCGTTCATGCTCCCTAAAAGCACGCTACTCGTTGCTAAAGAGAAAAAGCCTAATTTTTTGAATGACTTTTTCATGACTTCCTCCCTTATTTTTTCATCCAACTTGCGCTTGGATTGATTTTAGTGTCCGGTTTGGAAGCGCTTTGCGTTTCTTGGGCTGGAGCTGTTTGATTGCTACCAAACATTGAAGTGTCTATCGGGGTGTTATTGTTAGCACCTTGGGTGCGGGTGGTGTTTTGGTTTTCTAAATTAGAATATTGAAACCCTCCTCCTAAAAACGCACCGCTTTTTTCTGCCATAGACACACTAAAGGCTAATGCCATACCTAAAAAAACCTTTTTCATTTAAAACTCCTTAATGTGAGAAATCCTAAGAATTTCTTTTTTTATTGCATTCTTTTATTGCATTCATGCTATGGTGCAAAAATATAGGGAGCTATCAAAATTTGAGAGTTGTCCTTGAATACATTCGCTTCTACAGAATACAATTCGCTCTTACTATTGAGCTTTGGAGTTATATCACAAAAAAGTGAATTTTTTGTTAAGAATGGGTTAAATAAATCGTTTTATTTTTTAAAAATGTATTTATATATATAAATAATTTAAAATTATATTTAACTAGATTTTATGGAAGCTCTTACGCTGTTTTTGTGGGGCGAAAATTTAGAGCATGTTAGGGTTTTTGGTAGTAGCGGGTGGCTATCTTAAAAAAGGCTTGGGTGTTTTATCGCTTTTGGGCGTATCGTGTAAAAATCTCATTCAAACTGGCTTTGAGCGTGAGCGATTAAAGGGTTGACCACTTCATCTAAATTCCCTGAAAGCATGATTTCTTCTAAACTATACAAAGTTAAATTGATTCTATGCTCGCTCAAGCGGTTTTGCGGGTAATTATAAGTGCGGATCCTTTCGCTCCTGTCCCCACTACCCACCTGCTCCTTTCGGTCTTTGGCGTTAGCGAGTTGCTGCTCTTCAATTTGTTTTTCATAAAGGCGCGCTTTTAGGATTTTTAGGGCTTTATCCTTGTTTTTATGCTGGGATTTTTCATCTTGCATGCTCACGCTGATATTGGTGGGGAGGTGCGTGATGCGCACCGCAGAGTCTGTGGTATTGACGCATTGCCCCCCATGCCCACCAGCGCGAAACACTTCAATCTTTAAATCGCTAGGGTTGAGAGTAACTTCTACATCATCCACTTCAGGCATGATCGCTACTGTGATAGCGGAAGTGTGGATGCGCCCTTGAGATTCTGTTTCAGGGACTCTTTGGACTCGATGCGTGCCTGCTTCAAATTTGAGCCTTGAATACACGCCCTTGCCCTTAATCAAAGCGATGATTTCTTTATAGCCTCCTACGCTGTTTTCGCTAGAGCTCACTATCTCTACTTTCCATTTTTTCAAATCCGCATAACGGCAATACGCTTTAAACAAATCCCCTACAAAAATGCCCGCTTCATCGCCCCCTGTGCCGGCTCTTAACTCTAAATAAATGTTTTTATCGTCATTAGGATCTTTAGGAATAAGGAGTTGTTTAATGGCAGTTTCTAGATCGCTTTTTTGGATTTCTAAAATTTTTAACTCTTCTTTAGCCAGTTCGCTCAATTCTTTGTCTTCTAAAAGCTCCTTATTTTCTTTGATATTCTCTAAAACGCTCAAATACTCTTTGCTCGCTATGGAGATTTCTTCAATGGAGCTTTGCTCTTTGCTCAATTCGGTGAGTTTTTTAATATCGCTAATCACTTCAGCGCTAGAAAGCAACGCTGTGAGTTCGTCGTATCGTTTGAGAATGGAAGAAAGCTTTTCAGCTAGAATGGACATGCAAGACTACCTATAAAAAGATGTGAATAAAAGATGCAACAATCTAAAAAACGCAAAACTTAAAAAGAAGCTCAATAATAAAAACCCGTTACTGAGCTAAAGAAGTCAAAAACGCCCTAAAACTAAGCGAGAGCGATTTTTTTCACTGAAGCGTTAAGCCTTGAGACTTTCCTAGAAGCAGTGTTTTTCTTTAAAATCCCTTTGCTGACAAATTTATGCAACTCTTTATTAGCGATTTTCAAACGCTCTTGAGCTTTTGTTACATCATTGATGGCGACCGCTTCACGCACGGCTTTAATGATATTTTTAATTTTAGTTTTATAGAACCTGTTGCGTTCGGTTCTTTTAATGGTCTGTCTGATTCGCTTTTCTGCGGACTTATGATTTGCCATAGCCTTGTTTTAATCCCTTTGTAATGTAAAATTTGGCATAATTCTATCTAAAAATTGATTAAAAATAGTTTAAAAGGTATTTTATAACGATGAAAATTTTTGGGACTGATGGCGTGAGGGGTAAAGCAGGGGTGAAACTCACCCCCATGTTTGTGATGCGTTTAGGCATTGCTGCCGGGTTGTATTTTAAAAAACATTCTCAAACGAATAAAATTTTAATCGGTAAAGACACCAGAAAAAGCGGCTATATGGTAGAAAACGCTTTAGTGAGCGCTCTCACTTCCATAGGCTATAATGTGATTCAAATAGGGCCTATGCCTACCCCTGCGATCGCGTTTTTAACCGAAGACATGCGCTGTGATGCGGGCATTATGATAAGCGCGAGCCACAACCCTTTTGAAGACAATGGCATCAAGTTTTTCAATTCTTATGGTTATAAGCTTAAAGAAGAAGAAGAAAAAGCGATTGAAGAAATCTTTCATGATGAAGAATTACTGCATTCTAGTTATAAAGTGGGCGAGAGCGTCGGTAGCGCTAAAAGGATAGATGATGTCATAGGGCGCTATATCGTGCATTTAAAACACTCTTTCCCCAAACATTTGAATTTACAAAATTTAAGGATCGTGCTAGATACGGCTAATGGCGCGGCTTATAAGGTGGCTCCGGTTGTTTTTAGCGAGCTTGGGGCTGATGTTTTAGTGATTAATGATGAGCCTAATGGGTGTAATATTAATGAGCAATGCGGGGCTTTACACCCTAACCAATTGAGCCAGGAAGTGAAAAAATACCGCGCGGATCTAGGCTTTGCTTTTGATGGCGATGCCGATAGGCTAGTGGTGGTGGATAATTTAGGGAATATCGTGCATGGGGATAAGCTTTTAGGGGTGTTAGGGGTTTATCAAAAATCTAAAAACGCCCTTTCTTCTCAAGCAATTGTCGCTACAAACATGAGTAATTTAGCCCTTAAAGAATACTTAAAATCCCAAGATTTAGAATTGAAGCATTGCGCGATTGGGGATAAGTTTGTGAGCGAATGCATGCAATTGAATAAAGCCAATTTTGGAGGCGAGCAAAGCGGGCATATCATTTTTAGCGATTACGCTAAAACCGGCGATGGTTTGGTGTGTGCGTTGCAAGTGAGCGCGTTAGTGTTAGAAAGTAAGCAAGTGAGCTCTGTTGCGTTAAACCCCTTTGAATTATACCCCCAAAGCCTAGCGAATTTGAACATCCAAAAAAAGCCCCCTTTAGAAAGCCTGAAAGGTTATAGCGCTCTTTTAAAAGAATTAGACCAACTAGAGATCCGCCATTTGATCCGTTATAGCGGCACTGAAAACAAATTACGAATCCTTTTAGAAGCTAAAGACGAAAAATTGCTCGAATTGAAAATGCAAGAATTGAAAGAATTTTTTGAAGGGCATTTGTGCTAAACACCACTAAAAAAAGCCTGTTGATTTTTATAGGGGTTTTTTTTCTTATTTTTGGCGTGGATCAAGCGATTAAATACGCTATTTTAGAGGGGTTTCGCTATGAAAGTTTGGTTATAGATATTGTTTTGGTGTTCAATAAAGGCGTGGCGTTTTCCTTGCTCAGTTTTTTAGATGGGGGTTTGAAATACTTGCAAATCCTTTTGATTTTGGGGCTTTTTATCTTTTTAATGCGCCAAAAGGAGCTTTTTAAAAACCATGCGATAGAGTTTGGCATGGTGTTTGGCGCTGGAGTTTCTAATGTTTTAGATCGGTTTAGGCATGGGGGCGTGGTGGATTATGTGTATTATCATTATGGCTTTGATTTTGCCATTTTTAATTTCGCTGATGTCATGATAGATGTGGGCGTGGGCGTTTTATTGTTAAGACAATTCATTTTTAAGCAAAAACAAAACAAAATTAAGGCATAATTACCCTTTTTAATAAAGGTCGCGTAGCTCAGTTGGTAGAGCACTACCTTGACATGGTAGTGGCCGCTGGTTCAAGTCCAGTCGTGGCCACCATTATTACTCCAATCCTAATTCTCATTTTTTTGCGAGTTTTTGATCTTTATAAATTCTAAAGGGGTGTTAAACGCGCTTCCAATAACGATTTTATAGCGCTTCAAGACTATAACACTAATTCATTTTAAATAATAATTAGTTAATGAACGCTTCTGTTAATCTTAGTAAATCAAAAGATTGCTACAATTACATCCAACCTTGATTGCGTTATGTCTTCAAGGAAAAACACTTTAAGAATAGGAGAATGAGATGAAACTCACCCCAAAAGAGTTAGATAAGTTGATGCTCCACTACGCTGGAGAATTAGCTAGGAAACGCAAAGAAAAAGGCATTAAGCTTAACTATGTGGAAGCAGTAGCTTTGATTAGTGCCCATATTATGGAAGAAGCGAGAGCTGGTAAAAAGACTGCGGCTGAATTGATGCAAGAAGGGCGCACTCTTTTAAAACCGGATGATGTGATGGATGGTGTGGCAAGCATGATTCATGAAGTGGGTATTGAAGCGATGTTTCCTGATGGGACCAAACTCGTAACCGTGCATACCCCTATTGAGGCTAATGGTAAATTGGTTCCTGGTGAGTTGTTCTTAAAAAATGAAGACATCACTATCAACGAAGGCAAAAAAGCCGTTAGCGTGAAAGTTAAAAACGTGGGCGACAGACCCGTTCAAATCGGCTCACACTTCCATTTCTTTGAAGTGAATAGATGCTTAGACTTTGACAGAGAAAAAACTTTCGGTAAACGCTTAGACATTGCGAGCGGGACAGCGGTAAGGTTTGAGCCTGGCGAAGAAAAATCCGTAGAATTGATTGACATTGGCGGTAACAGAAGAATCTTTGGATTTAACGCATTGGTTGATAGGCAAGCAGACAACGAAAGCAAAAAAATTGCTTTACACAGAGCTAAAGAGCGTGGTTTTCATGGCGCTAAAAGCGATGACAACTATGTAAAAACAATTAAGGAGTAAGAAATGAAAAAGATTAGCAGAAAAGAATATGTTTCTATGTATGGCCCTACTACGGGCGATAAAGTGAGATTGGGCGATACAGACTTGATCGCTGAAGTAGAACATGACTACACCATTTATGGCGAAGAGCTTAAATTCGGTGGCGGTAAAACCCTAAGAGAAGGCATGAGCCAATCTAACAACCCTAGCAAAGAAGAACTGGATTTAATCATCACTAACGCTTTAATCGTGGATTACACCGGTATTTATAAAGCGGATATTGGTATTAAAGATGGCAAGATCGCTGGCATTGGCAAAGGCGGTAACAAAGACATGCAAGATGGCGTTAAAAACAATCTTAGCGTGGGTCCTGCTACTGAAGCCTTAGCCGGTGAAGGTTTGATCGTAACGGCTGGTGGTATTGACACACACATCCACTTCATTTCACCCCAACAAATCCCTACAGCTTTTGCAAGCGGTGTAACAACCATGATTGGTGGCGGAACCGGTCCTGCTGATGGCACTAATGCGACTACTATCACTCCAGGTAGAAGAAACTTGAAATGGATGCTCAGAGCGGCTGAAGAATATTCTATGAACTTAGGTTTCTTGGCTAAAGGTAACGCTTCTAACGATGCGAGCTTAGCCGATCAAATTGAAGCCGGTGCGATTGGCTTTAAAATCCACGAAGACTGGGGCACCACTCCTTCTGCAATCAATCATGCGTTAGATGTTGCGGACAAATACGATGTGCAAGTCGCTATCCACACAGACACTTTGAATGAAGCCGGTTGCGTGGAAGACACTATGGCTGCTATTGCCGGACGCACTATGCACACTTTCCACACTGAAGGTGCTGGTGGCGGACACGCTCCTGATATTATTAAAGTGGCCGGTGAACACAACATCCTACCAGCTTCCACTAACCCCACTATCCCTTTCACCGTGAATACAGAAGCCGAACACATGGACATGCTCATGGTGTGCCACCACTTGGATAAAAGCATTAAAGAAGATGTTCAGTTCGCTGATTCAAGGATCCGCCCTCAGACCATTGCGGCTGAAGACACTTTGCATGACATGGGGATTTTCTCCATCACTAGTTCTGACTCTCAAGCGATGGGCCGTGTGGGTGAAGTCATCACTAGAACTTGGCAAACAGCTGACAAAAACAAAAAAGAATTTGGCCGCTTGAAAGAAGAAAAAGGCGATAACGACAATTTCAGGATCAAACGCTACTTGTCTAAATACACCATTAACCCAGCGATCGCTCATGGGATTAGCGAGTATGTAGGTTCTGTAGAAGTGGGCAAAGTGGCTGACTTGGTATTGTGGAGTCCAGCATTCTTTGGCGTGAAACCCAACATGATCATCAAAGGCGGATTCATTGCATTAAGTCAAATGGGCGATGCGAACGCTTCTATCCCTACCCCACAACCAGTTTATTACAGAGAAATGTTCGCTCACCATGGTAAAGCCAAATACGATGCAAACATCACTTTTGTATCCCAAGCGGCTTATGACAAAGGCATTAAAGAAGAATTAGGGCTTGAAAGACAAGTGTTGCCAGTAAAAAATTGCAGAAACATCACTAAAAAAGACATGCAATTCAACGACACTACCGCTCACATTGAAGTCAATCCTGAAACTTACCATGTGTTTGTGGATGGCAAAGAAGTAACTTCTAAACCAGCCAATAAAGTGAGCTTGGCGCAACTCTTTAGCATTTTCTAGGATTTTTTCTAGGATTTTTTCTAGGATTTTTAATTTTCTAGGATTTTGAGGAGCGTTTCTCCTTAAATCTTAGTTTTTAAGCTCTCTGACTTTTATTATTTATTAAAAGTTAGGGGCTTATTTTTTTGTTTTATTTTTTGTCAATTTACTATTTTTCTTTATGATTAGCTCAAGCAACAAAAGTTATTCGTAAGGTGCGTTTGTTGTAAAAATTTTTGTTTGGAAGGAAAAGGCAATGCTAGGACTTGTATTGTTATATGTTGGGATTGTTTTAATCAGCAACGGGATTTGCGGATTAACCAAAGTCGATCCTAAAAGCACTGCGGTGATGAACTTTTTTGTGGGCGGGCTTTCCATTGTTTGTAATGTGGTTGTCATCACTTATTCTGCACTCAACCCTGTAGCCCCTGTAGAAGGTGCCGAAGATATTGCTCAAGTATCGCACCATTTGACTAGTTTCTATGGGCCAGCGACTGGGTTATTGTTTGGTTTTACCTACTTGTATGCGGCTATCAACCACACTTTTGGTTTGGATTGGAGGCCCTATTCTTGGTATAGCTTATTCGTAGCGATCAACACTGTTCCTGCTGCGATTTTATCCCACTATAGCGATATGCTTGATGACCACAAAGTGTTAGGCATCACTGAAGGCGATTGGTGGGCGATCATTTGGTTGGCTTGGGGTGTTTTGTGGCTTACCGCTTTCATTGAAAACATCTTGAAAATCCCTTTAGGGAAATTCACTCCATGGCTTGCCATCATTGAGGGTATTTTAACCGCTTGGATCCCTGCTTGGTTACTCTTTATCCAACACTGGGTGTGAGATGATCATAGAGCGTTTAATGGGCAGTCTAAGGGATTTAAACCCCTTGGATTTCAGCGTGGATTATGTGGATTTGGAATGGTTTGAAACGAGGAAAAAAATCGCTCGCTTTAAAACCAGGCAAGGCAAAGACATAGCCATACGCCTTAAAGACGCTCCCAAGTTGGGTCTCTCTCAAGGAGATATTTTATTTAAAGAAGAGAAGGAAATTATCGCCGTTAATATCTTGGATTCTGAAGTCATTCACATCCAAGCTAAGAGCGTGGCAGAAGTAGCGAAAATATGCTATGAAATAGGAAACCGCCATGCGGCTTTATACTATGGCGAGTCTCAATTTGAATTTAAAACACCATTTGAAAAGCCCACACTAGCGTTACTAGAAAAGCTAGGGGTTCAGAATCGTGTTTTAAGTTCAAAACTGGATTCCAAAGAACGCTTAACCGTGAGCATGCCCCATAGTGAGCCTAATTTTAAGGTCTCACTAGCGAGCGATTTTAAAGTGGTCATGAAATAGAAAAATAACAAATGGATAAAGGAAAGAGCGTGAAAAGCACTAAAAAAAGCGTGGGTACGCCCCCAAAAACCCCAAAGACAGACAACAATGCTCATGTGGATAATGAATTTCTGATCTTGCAAGTCAATGATGCGGTGTTCCCTATTGGATCTTACACGCATTCTTTTGGGCTAGAAACTTATATCCAGCAAAAAAAGGTTACCAATAAAGAAAGCGCTTTAGAATATCTAAAAGCTAATCTTTCTAGCCAGTTCCTTTATACGGAAATGCTGAGCTTGAAACTCACCTATGAAAGCGCTCTCCAACAGGATTTAAAAAGAATCTTAGGGATTGAAGAAATCATTACGCTATCCACAAGCCCCATGGAATTACGATTAGCCAATCAAAAGCTAGGCAATCGTTTCATTAAAACCTTACAAGCCATGAACGAATTAGACATGGGTGCATTTTTTAACGCTTACGCTCAACAAACCAAAGATCCCACCCATGCCACTAGCTATGGCGTTTTTGCGGCGAGTTTGAATATGGAATTGAAAAAGGCTTTAAGGCATTATCTTTATGCGCAAACTTCTAACATGGTGATCAACTGCGTTAAAAGCGTCCCCTTATCCCAAAACGACGGGCAAAAAATCTTATTGAGCTTGCAAAGCCCTTTTAACCAGCTCATAGAAAAAACCCTAGAATTAGACGAAAGCCACCTGTGCGCGGCAAGCGTTCAAAACGACATTAAGGCGATGCAGCATGAGAGTTTATACTCGCGCCTTTATATGTCTTGAATTTTAATCTCAAATTGAAAGGAATTTTATGGTAAAAATTGGAGTTTGTGGTCCTGTAGGAAGCGGTAAAACCGCCTTGATTGAAGCTTTAACGCGCCACATGTCAAAGGATTATGACATGGCGGTCATCACTAATGATATTTACACGAAAGAAGACGCAGAGTTTATGTGTAAAAATTCGGTGATGCCACGAGAGAGGATCATTGGCGTAGAAACAGGAGGCTGTCCGCACACAGCTATTAGAGAAGACGCTTCTATGAATTTAGAAGCCGTAGAAGAAATGCATGGCCGTTTCCCTAATTTAGAATTGCTTTTGATTGAAAGCGGAGGCGACAACCTTTCAGCGACTTTCAACCCAGAGCTAGCGGACTTTACGATTTTTGTGATTGATGTGGCTGAGGGCGATAAAATCCCCAGGAAAGGCGGCCCAGGAATCACGCGCTCAGACTTGCTTGTCATCAATAAGATTGACTTAGCCCCCTATGTGGGAGCGGACTTGAAAGTCATGGAAAGGGATTCTAAAAAGATGCGCGGCGAAAAACCCTTCATTTTTACGAATATCCGCGCTAAAGAAGGCCTAGACGATGTGATCGCTTGGATCAAGCACAACGCTTTATTGGAAGATTGATGAACACTTACGCTCAAGAATCCAAGCTCAGGTTAAAAACCAAAATAGGGGCTGATGGGCGGTGCGTGATTGAAGACAATTTTTTCACGCCCCCCTTTAAGCTCATGGCGCCCTTTTACCCTAAAGACGATTTAGCTGAAATCATGCTTTTAGCGGTAAGCCCTGGCTTAATGAAAGGCGATGCGCAAGACATGCAATTACACATCGGTCAAAATTGCAAGTTAAGGATCACTTCGCAATCCTTTGAAAAAATCCATAACACTGAAGATGGGTTTGCCAGCAGAGACATGCATATCGTTGTGGGGGAAAACGCTTTTTTAGATTTTGCACCTTTCCCATTAATCCCCTTTGAAAACGCGCATTTTAAGGGCAATACCACGATTTCTTTGCACTCTAGCTCTCAATTGCTCTATAGTGAAATCATTGTCGCCGGGCGAGTGGCGCGAAACGAATTGTTCCAATTCAACCGCTTGCACACTAAAATCTCTATTTTAAAAGATAACCAACCGATCTATTATGACAACACGATTTTAGATCCCAAAACCACCGACATGACAAACATGTGCATGTTTGATGGCTATACGCATTATTTGAATTTGGTGCTTGTCAATTGCCCCATAGAGCTGTCTGGTGCGCGAGGATTGATTGAAGAGAGCGAAGGAGTGGATGGGGCCGTGAGCGAGATTGCTAGTTCTCATCTATGCCTGAAAGCTTTAGCGAAAGGTTCAGAACCCTTGTTGCACTTAAGAGAAAAAATCGCTCGCTTCATCACGCAAAACACCACGCAAAAGGTTTGAAAACGCTTTAAAAAGATTAAAAAACCCTTTAGTCTTTTTAACCCCTCTCTTTTTTAACTCTCTTTTTTAACTCTCTTTTTTAACTCTCTTTTTTAACCCTCTTTTTTAACCCTCTTTTTTAACCCTCTTTTTTAACTCTCTTTTTTAACTCTCTTTTTTAACTCTCTTTTTTAACTCTCTTTTTTAACCTTGTAAGCTGAAAGGCCTGAATTCAGTGTGGCTGTCTTTGGAAAGCTCTACAAATAGCGCGTTGAGTTCGCTTGGTAAAGGTAAATCGCTTTTGATAGCATTCAAGTTTTCCCCATTGCACTTAAAGGCCAGGCATTGCTTGAAGTGGTTGTTTAACAAATCTTTTAACTTGTCAAAATGGTAATTAGTTTTAATTTGTTTGTAGTCATGCGCAAAGATGATGCAATACTGCTCGTTGTCTGTGGCTTTTTCTAAAAACGATTTTAACTTTTCCGCCCCTACTTTGTCGTGCAATTCTTTCGCTTCGTTGAGATTGTCTATCACAAGCGTGCTGTTAGGATTCATAGCGGTGTCTAAAACGCTTAAAATATTTTCTACAGGCGTGATGCCGTATTCTTTTTGCGCATCAAAAGACCTTATCAAGCGTTTTTCTTTATTGCAAAAAACCAATTCTTTGTTCGTGCTCTTAATGTTTTGGAATAAGAGTTTCATTAAAGCGATGCGATCCTGTAAATTTTGACTCACCACCAACAAATGCGATTCGTTACTTTCAAACTCCACTATCAAGTCCTTTTGCTCATAATCCACTTTTTTGCCCAGATGCAAACGCATTTCATTAGCCTTAAGGGTGTTGGGCATTTTTAAAGGTATCTCACCATTATAGATTTTACGATCTATGGGCGCGAGATTTCTTTGGTTAAATTCAGCGTGTATTTTTGTGAGAAAAGATTTGAAATCATCGGGGGCTTTAGGGATACTCATCTTGGTGTGGTATTTTCTATTCCCTCCGTTGTTGTTGAAAATGCCTTCTGGCCTGACAAGCTCACAAGCCGCATCATCGCCCAAAACACTACTGCTGTCTTCTGCATCCATAGGCAAAGCGATGCGGTTAGCGATTTGAGCCTTAAAGCTTGGATTAATGTCAGTGCCGCGCATGGTTTGAGTGGCTAAAACTAAATGCACCCCATAGCTGCGGCCCTTTTTAAGCAGGGTGTTTAAATGCCCCTCCACCACTTTAGTGGATTTATTATCGCTAAAAAGCACCTGAAATTCATCAACCACTACGATCAATCTGGGCATTTTTTCATGCTTTCGGTAATTGTTTAAATCTTTCGCATTGAATTGCTTGAACCGATCGGCTCTTTCTTGCATTTCTTTACAAAGCCAGCTTAAAAAACTAACACCAAAACCCACCGAACTCGCCACGCTCACCAACCTCGCATGCTCTAAAGGGGTATCTGCTACATACGCGTTAAATTCCACCCCCTCTTTATAGTCTAACAAAAAAAGTTGGACTTCATTGGGCGCGTAGTAGAAGGCTAGATTTTGGATCAACACATGCAAGAAATTGGATTTCCCGCTCCCGCTGTGGTCGCAAATGAGCGTGTGGTTTTGTTCGTTACCGATTTCAAAACACACTTCCTTATGGTTAATATCCCACCCCACCGGCACGCTTACTTCATACTGAGAGCTTTTAGTCAAAAATTCACTCTCTTTTTGTAAGTCTTTCAACTCCCTTTTAACTTCTTTTTTTTGCTTGTAATACGCTTTAATTTTATCAGCGAAGTCTTGCATGTGTTGGGATTGAATACCTTGATCATTCACCACTTCTACATTAAGGTATTTAAAGCGTTCAAAACTTGTCGTATCTTTAAAAAACTCCGCATAATTTTTCAAATCTTCTGCGGATTTATTGTTTTTTTCACTCTCCAAATTGACAAAGCTCAAAACCCCATTCTTAGATCCAAAACGCATGATCTTTTCCAAATAATAAAGCGCGTCTTTACTCAAAACATCTACCCCGCTTAAAAAAAGCGCTTTTAAAGGCAAGCGGTCTTTTTCTTTTTCATTATAATGCGCAAAATCTCTAAAACCGGCCAATTTTTCTTGCAAATTAACCTTTAAGTATTCATACAAATGCTTTAAGGCTCCTTCTATTTCCTTGCTTTCGGTTAAAATCCTTTGCTGGTAAATAAAGTCATTGTCTTTATCTAAAAGCCTTCTGGCCAGATTGAAAATGCCCCCCAAACTCAACGCATCAACCAAGACGACCTCTAATTGCACTAAAGGCGTGCTGGAGAGTAAGCGCATGAGCATTTCTCTCAAAAACTGCCCGTCTTTTTCATGCTCTATATACAAGCTTTTAGGGGGGAAAGGATAAACTTTAGGCAATAAAAATTCCATGTTAGCGCCATTCTTGCCTTTAATTTCCAATAAACCACAGCTTAAAAATTTAGGGTAAGCACCCTCTTCATTGAACTTTGGCGTGTCTGTGAATTGCGCTTGAATTTGCCTGATACTCTTTTGATAGTCCTCTATTCGTGAGGCGATCGGCTTGAGAAAACTCTCTGGCTCTTTTTTAGCGATAACTTTATCTAAGGCGTCGTCCAATTCTTTTAATAAATTACCCGCATCAATCATGTTTATCCTTAAGATATTCATCATAGCACCTCTTGGCTTCTCTTTCATGCTCTTTGGCTTCACGCATAAGCCTATCGATCTCGCTTGGTGAATGGAAATTCATATGAATTTGCCCCTCCAAAGACTTGGCTTCTTCAAGTTGCTCGTTGATTTTTCTCATTTCGTATTGAGTTTCCTGCTCTAAATTTTCTAAATCATGCGCGATTTTTAGCATCTCCTCTAGCACCTCACTTTTAAGCTTCTGCCCCAAATCATCTTGCATGGCATTTTCAACAAAATCATCGCAAATCTTTTTAATTCAAGGGTGCAACCCTCCAAAAAAACTTTATGAGAAAACATTTTAACCCCTTGATTCCAGTTTTTTTAAAAACATTTTAAGATTTAATAGCGCTTTTTTTGAGCCATCATCGGTGTCTAAAAACAGCACCACATCAGTGGTGGTATTCCAAAGATAATACCCCCCATACCCGTCATTAGCAAAGACGATTTCTTCAGGCTCTAACCATTCTTTTAAACTCTGCATGAAATCAATAAACAAGCTCTCTAAGTTGAAATTCAAAACATGTTTGAACGTGTAGGATTCATTGCCCACCATGAAATAACGCCATTGGCTAAAACCATAATTTGATCGTTTGATAAAGTCCTTAAACGCATCGCTAAAGCCTATTTTCAACCGCTCTTCTAGATCGCTCAACGCATTTCCATTGAGCGGCTCTACAAATTCCCAATTCAATTCTGTTTCTGTAGAAATTCTGTCCATAGTGAATATCCTTTCGTGTGTTTCACGCCTAATAATAATTCTTCTCTCACCAACGCCACATTCCCTAAAACATTCGCGTCAAAATGCCATAAATACCCCCTAGGGATGAATCCTTTTGCGATCTGTTCCAACTCTGTCGCATCAAAGCCCAAACCGTTGTCTTTAAGCGTAGCTTCTAAAGCCTTTAGGGCATGATGAGTGCATGCGGTTTTGTCTAAATCCTCTAAAGGCACAATGGCGCTAAAAACGCTATCAAATTCCGCTAAACGCCACTCATTAAAGCGGACTTCTTCCGGATAGGGGTTTTTTTCATCTACAATAAAGCCCTCTTTACGGCTTTCTAAAAACTCCCTATACTCCAACGCTTTTTGCGTATAATCTTCATTGCGTTCTAAAACGGGATCGATTTTTTGACTCAAATTTTCCGTAGCTATTTCTAACTCTCTTTCTAAGCTATCAAAAGCTTCATTGATAGCGTTTGAATCGTTGGGGGCTTCTTTGATTTTTTCTGTAAAACCTTCTAAAGCTTTCTTACAATTTTTAACGCAATTCTTTTTGGCTAGAGTCAAGCTTTCGTTATAAGAAGGCACGCTTAAAACGCTTGGCATCAAATCCTCTAAATTCTTTTCAAATTCTCGCTCTTTAGAGCTTGCCATGCGATCTAATTCATCGTTAGGGCTTTCATCATAAGGAGATGCGCCCATCCAATCCTCTAAATTTTCCAATTCTCGCTCTTTAGAGGCTTTAGCGCGATCCCTATGAGAAAAAACGTTGATCTTGTCTTTCAAATCAGCGTATAAAGAAGCGCTAAAATCTTCCCTCAAATCCTTCAATCGTTCATTAAAAACGCTTTTTTTAGGGTTATAAGAGATAGTAGGCCGTTCAAAATCGTATTCCATTAAAACGCCTAGGGTTGGAAAGTTGTATTCGTTATCTATCGCATCGCTCGCTTGTTTCAAACGCCTGATAAATTCCTGGTGCTTATCGGTATAAAAATGCAACCTCTTTTTAACGCCCTCCCAAGCTTGATTCACAAGATCCACGCTCGCTTTGGCTTGAGTGGCGTAGATTTCAAGCATTCGTTCCAATAACCTTACATTGTGTTCCCATTTTTCTATATTGTCTTCCATAAGGTTTAAGCCCTTTTCACAAAGTTCAGTGCATAATTTAACAGGAGAGATAACCGACCCTACCGCATTACCAAAATCTCTCCCAAGCTCTCCAAGAAATCCCCAAAAACCACTTCGCTCCTTTATGGCTTTTTTTAATTCTCCTATGGCTTTTTCCAATTGCATTTCAATTTTTCTGTGCTCTACTAGGATTTTTAGCGCGTAACTATCAAGGTCTTTGATAAAACCACCACACCTTTTTTCTTGCAGAGATTCTTTAAAATCCCTGCATCTTCTAACAACCTTTTTGACTTCTTCTGTGTCCGTTTTCCATTCAGCCATAAACCACCCCTTAATAATCTTCCTCTAAAACCCTAATCCTCTCTTTAAGCCATGCGATTTGCTCTTGTGCGGCTTCATCAAACTCGTTGAAAGTGCTTTTCAAATTATCCAGCACCTCGCTAAATTTGTCTCTTCTAGCGTCTTGCCATGATTCTAAATTATGAAAATGGCCGCTCAAGCTATTCACTTCCTCGTTTAGCAACTCTTTAAAGCGTTCTAAATGCCCTACAAATCCTCTGACCTCTTCGGTATCCATTTGCACTCTGCTCATCGGTTATCCTTTCTTTTAAAAATTTTCTTCATTAGAATCAGGCTTTTTATCGCCGCTGATTCTAATGCTCCAACCCCCATAGCTAGGGGGTGTTGTGGGGCGAACCTCTAGCGTTTCGCCTCTTTCTCTTTTGTATTTTTCTTGCTGGCTTTGGTGGTATGTTTTCATGCTGTCTATCACGATTGTTTTATGGGTACTCCCCAAATCAGCGTTGGTGAGCAATTTTTTTGCGCCATTACCCAAGCTGTTAGAATGCCTGTCTTCTATTTTAAGAGACAAATTCAAGCCCTTAAAATTCTCCAAAGCCTCCACTAACGCTACCACAAGCTTCCTGTCCCAAATGGAATTTTTCAAATCTTTACACAAGGAAAAAACCTCGCTTGAAAACTGATAGTCATACAAAAACAAAAGGTCTAAGTTTTCTAAAAATTCCATGTTGCAACGCTCTTTAAAACTTTTCAAAAAGCCCTCTTCTAAAGGCGCAAAGCCTTCCGTGATAGGGATTAGCCCCTTATCTTTGGCGCGTTTAAACACCATAATACTTTTTTCAATCACGACAAACGCGTAAGCGTTCTTAGTCATCATAATTTTTCTACCTCGCTTTCATAGATTAATTGGCCGTCTTTAAACAGCCCCACTTTAATGCTTTTAGAATCCACGCAACACACCTTCACATCCACTTCTCCAACTTCTTCTAGCGCTATGGAAATCATTTGCATGTCTTGAATGTTTAAAGTGTTGGTGTTGGCTAGGGCTTTGTCGCTGTAGCGTATCTCTAGCTCATCAAAGCCTCCCCATTCCTCTTTAGTTTGGAAAATCTGGTATTCATTAGGCTTTAAAGAATCCCTATGGATTTTAGCGTGGAATTTCCCCTCTATCTCAATGCCTAAATCGTATTTAAACACAGGATTGGAGCTTATAGAGGGCCTTTCAATCCCTTTAGCCTTGTCCCTGCTTTCTAAAAGCCCAAAAGCCACCCCGGTTTTGCAAGTAGGCTTCAAATAAGCGGGCGTGTTAGAGATGTCTTCTCCTGTAAGCTCTAAAATCTGTTTGTCTGATTTTTCTGTGCCTAGCGGCTCGTAAATGATGAATTTAAAATCATCTTTAGAAGTCTTTTGCTTATAATCTTCGAGCTGCTTTTCTTTGGCGTTTTCAAACGCTTGTTTGACTAACACCGATTTGCTCGCATTCCCTCCTAAGAAAATATGAAACTCGTTGCATTGAGGATCAATGTTTTCAGCCATCACTTTAGAAAATCCGGCAAAGAAGTTGGCAACGCCTTCCTCTATCTTGCCTTTTAAGAGGTTTAAAAGCTCTTTGCAATCAACTTTAAGATCGCATTCTGTTTCTACCCCATTCCTATCAAACAGCATGGTTTTAAAACCCTTTTCAAAATCCTTTATCTCAAAGTTTTCATTTTCTTCTATCGCTTCTATGATATTGGCGTCTAAATTTTCTAAAAAGGGGCGTAATTGAGAAGCGATCGTTTGCAAATTCAAGCGCGCTTCCCTGGAGTTTTGCATAAACGATCCGAAGCGTTGCGTATCGATCCTGTCATAGTTGGGTTTGGCGATGACAATGTCTTTTGCTTTCAGCTCTTGGAAATTTTTGGCATACGCTTCCCAAGCCAACAATTCCAATAAATTTTCACCGCCTAAATATTTATCCCCTCCACTGCTAAAATGCGTCATTTTGTAAAGGAATTTAGGGCTAGCGCTTTTTTCCCATTTGCCAAAGTCAAAATCCGTCGTCCCGCCCCCAAAATCAAACACCCCGTAATAAATTGGCTTGTCTAACTTCTCTGATTTAAAAAACCCATAGCTTTTTAAAGCGCTAATAGCATACGCGCAAGGCTCGCTCGCTCTCAATTCCACTTTGAACATTTTAGCCGTTTTTTCATCGCCAAAAACATGCTGGGGTAAGGATTTTTTCAAGCCTCTTTCAAAACTCTCTCTGATTTTTTCAGCCTGATGCTTTTCATACTTGATGGGGTAGGATAAAAAGTATTTCAAAAACACGCCATTGTGCATGTTGTTGATGTAGCGGCCGATGTAGTAAGCGTAGATTTCTATGGGGTTAAAACCCGTGCAATGAGTGAAGCTTTCTAAAGAAAAATTCTCTATTAGATCCCTAAAATTCTGTTTTTCATCCGCTCCAGCCCATTGCTTCAATTTAGAAAAGAACCGATACAAATCATTCCCTTTAACGCCTTCAGCATTCTTTTGGGCTTCATGCGCCACTTCTATATCGTTCTTTTCTGTGAAAGGGCGGTGATCTAGCGCGTTATAAGCGTTAAGAAAGTTTCCTTTGTGTCTAAACTCCATGATCGTGGGGTTTTCAAACTTTGTAGGGCTTGCGTCATCTACATTCCCGCCAATAGAGAGCAAGCGGTATTCTCCGTTCTTATCCATATAGGCTGCGGTCGTGCTTTTAGTCCCAAAGTCAATAGCGACAACGCCCTTTTTTAAATCCTTCAAACTTGAGCGCGCATAAAAATCCATTTCTTTGCCGCTAGGGTCTAAATTATCAAACCTAAAGGTTACGCTTTCTTTAGGTGTGCTAGGCGCCTCTAAATCCCAATGCCCTCCGTCCAAATCAAGCAATTGGCTTTGGCTATAGCTCTTAAGGCCTACCGCTATGTTATCCACCTTGAGCATCAACTCTTTAAATTTTTCAAAATCCACATACACATCGCTAGTAGAAACGATCTCTAAGGCTTTTTCTATTTGCTCATTAGCGATCTTTTCAGCTTGCGCTAAATTCTCTAAGAATTTTTGATTGTCATCAGAAAGATACCTTAAAGAAGTGCTGTTATTGACGATCGCATGAAGCACCCGCAGTGCTTGTTTGAATTTGATTTTGTCTTCTTCTGGCACTTCTTTTTTGAAATTTGGCTCAATTTTTTCATTGGATTTGACTCCATCCTTTAAAGACTGATCGCACAATTTCTCTACTAAGGGGTGGCCAAGAGGCAGTTCTAAACTTTTTTCTTTTACCATGATATTTCTCCTTTAATTATGGTTTTTGTTGTTTTGAGATTTGCTCGTTCAAGCCATCAACCCTCTCTTTGAGAGCGATGTTCTCTTCTTCTAATTTTCGGTTTTGGCGTTTTAAATCCTGGTTTGCGCTCGCTAAACGCCTGTTGTGTAAGTCCAGGTCGCTTTTGGCTTGCTGAGATTGTTCTAACGCTTGCACTTGCTTTTGTGATGCATTAAGCTGATCGTTTAGAATTTCTTTTTCTATGACTAGTTTGTGTTTTTCTTTTTTTAGCCTTTCTTTTTCTTTTAGCCAATCGGTTTTTTCATTTTTTAAAAGATGATAAGAATTTTCTAGCTCATGTACTTGCTTTTGTAATTTGTCGTTTTTGTTGGCTAGCCTTTCTTTTTCTTTTGATAATTCGGCGTTTTCACCTTTTAAAAAATAATAAGAGTTCTCTAACTCTTCTACTTCCTTTATGAGTTCTTCAAAGTCTTCGTCTTCTGTTTCTTCGTCAAATGACATTACCAGCCTCCTCTTTGAGCTTTATGTTCTCTTCTTCTAATTTTCGGTTTTGGCGTTTTAAATCCTGGTTTGCGCTCGCTAAACGCCTGTTGTGTAAGTCCAGGTCGCTTTTAGCTTCCATACCCTCTAAGCTCTTTAAGCGCGCGATTTCTCGCTCCAGCTCGGTTTTTTCTTTGGCTATTTTTTCTTTAGCTTGCGCTAATTGGCGTTAGTGTTTTCTAAAGACTGCCGTAATTGGTTGTTAGTGTTTTCCAAGCTTTTTTGAGTGCTTTCTAATTGTTTGAGCTTTTCGGTTAGGCGTTGGTTTTCTTTTTCTAAATTGGTGCATCGTTTTTCTAAAAACCCATGCGCATCTTGCAATTTTGCTCGCTCTTGTTTGAGGCTGCCCTGCTCTTTATTGAACGCGATAACTTGGTGGTTGAGCTTGTCATTTTCGGTTTTCAGATCGGTGTTTGCTTTAGTTAGATTTTCTTTTTCTTTTGATAACTCGGCTTTTTCATTTTTTAAAACTTGCTGAGATTGTTCTAACTCTTTCACTTGCTTTTGTGATGCATTAAGCTGATTGTTTAGATTTTCTTTTTCTCTAGCTAGATCATTTCTTTCTCTATATAGTTCGGTGTTTGCTTTGGTTAGCTTGTCTTTTGTTATGAATAACTTGTCGTTTTTTTGTCGTAATTGATTGTTAGCGTCTTTTAACCCGCTAGTTTCTACAAATAAGTCGTTTTTTTCTCTTAACAATTCGGCGTTTTCATCTTCTAACTCGCCGATACGAGCTTCTAATTCTTCTCTGATTTGAGAGAAGCCAAACCATTTTTCAATGAGCCTTCCCATTTATGATCCCATATCCACGATAGTGTAACATGCTATTTTTTTGTCGTATGTGTAGCCTCTTAAGACCACTCTTTGTATCTTTTGAGAAGAGTTTTGCTCTGGGTATAGCGTTTTACAAGAATAGTCATAAGCGCTTGGCTCTTTCAAACGCTCAAATTTACTATCTTTAATATATTCAAAAAGCAAATCAAACAATTCAGCTAATTTTTCGCCCTTATCGCTCCTCTTATCGCTTAATTCTTGGCTCGCTCTGTTATAAAGGCTTTCTAAATAGTATTTGCTATCGCTAAGAACAGATGCGATCAAGTCCATTGCGCTGTGAGTTGTTGCTACAAAATTAAAATTCAAGCGATCTTTGACTTCCAAAAAGACTTCATAGAGTCTTTCTAATTTTTGGTATGGAGCGTGCCTTCGCTCTAACTCGTTTAGTTTTTGACTCGTTTGTTCGGCTTGGGTTTTTGCATTTGATAGCGTTGTGGTTAGGTTTTCTTTGTCTGTGGATAATCCGGTGATTTTGCTAGTCAGCTCGGTTTTTTCATTTTTTAGCTTGGTGTTTTCGTTAGTCAGATCGGTTTTTACATTTTCTAAAACTTGCTGAGATTGTTCTAACTCTTTCACTCGCTTTTGTAATTCGGCTTTGTCTTTAGTTAGATTTTCTTTATCTGTGGATAACCCAGTAATCTTGTTATTTAATTCTGTTTTTTCTGCGGCTAGATTTTGATTTGTTTCAATCAGTGTTTTATTTTGATCAGCTAGCTTATCTTTTTCTCTAGCTAGATTTGTTTTATCTCTATTTAGTTTGGCGTTTTCTTCTTGGACTTCTTGGACTTTTTTAAGCTCTTCCTCTTTTTTTAAAGCGTCTTTTGAGTTTTCTTGGGTGTCGTTAGAGGATTTTCCAAGCAAAAAGAAAGAGCCTATAAAATGAGAGAGTTTTCTAAGGGGTTCAAAGTCTTCTAATTTAAGATCTTCTAATTTTTTAATGCGATCTTTAAGTTCTCTAACATCTCTAACAAGTTCTAAAAGCTCTTCATTATTGGGGGGGGTGGAAGCAGTCGTTCTTGAAATATTCGTATTTTCTACAATATGAGTGCCACTCATAAAGAATATCTCCTTTTATATTATATCAGTGTTAAAAAGATTGTTATTGTAATTTGAGAAAACTTAAAATGAGCTTTATTTCCCCCCTTTTTCGCCCCCTCTAATAAACCCCTAGAATGTAGAATCCCAGTGGTTTAAGTTAGAAGAATAAGGGTCAAAAAAGCCCTTAGGTATGTATTGTGCTTCTTTTTTGGTGGAAGCGTCTTTTGAAGAATGGTCTTTAGGGAGACAAGCGAAACGCTGAGCATCAAAGCTAGAGCAACCGCTCAATAACAATGCGCCGAGTGTGCCAATCATAATGCCATTTTTAATTGTTTTCATTTTATATCCTTTGTTTTGTAAAATTTCTTATAAATCCGTTTAATTTAAAATCGTTTCATTGGTTTGAAGCTTTTAAATTACACGGCGAGAATGATAAAATTTATTTTTAAACGAAAAGTAAATGAACTTTTTAAACGATAAAAAATTCCTCTAATTTTTGTCTTAAGCGGTAAATAATTACCACTTTTAAAAAAATCAATTTTAATAATTAAATTCATTTAGTATGAAAACAATCACAAATTAAAAAGCATTATTAAAAATGACCGCTTAAAAAACCCGCTTAAAACATGCTACAATCAAGCCAAATTCTTAAATAAAAGGTAAGCTCATGCAAAAAATCATTGAGGATTCATTAGAATTAGCTAAAAAACTGCAAGATAGTATCAGTAACCATTTGAGCGATCAAGAAAAAGCGTTCCACTCTAAAATGCAAAAGCTTTTAAATAACCCTGAAAACAAAGTCATGCTCATAGAGCTTATGGATCGGAGTTTCAGGTGCTTGGACAATAAAGCCCGCTTTGAAATGATTGAGCATGTTTTAGACAAATACAAAAGCCGTGAGATTTTTTCTCCGTTTGAAAAATTGCTTTTAATGGGATTTTTAAGCTTTGGGAAAATGCTCCCTGATATGAGCGTGCCTTTCTTTGTCAATAAAATCAGAAGCGACACGAAAGCGATGGTCTTGGATCAAGAAGAAAGCCAATTAAAAGAGCGGATTTTAAAAAGAAAAAATGAAAAAATCATTTTGAATGTGAATTTTATTGGCGAAGAGGTTTTAGGCGAAGAAGAAGCTAATGCGCGTTTTGAAAAATACTCTCAAGCCCTAAAATCCAACTACATCCAATACATTTCCATTAAAATCACGACGATTTTTTCTCAAATCAATATCCTTGATTTTGAATACTCTAAAAAAGAGATTGTCAAACGCTTAGACGCTCTTTATGCCCTGGCTTTAGAAGAAGAAAAAAAGCAAGGCATGCCTAAATTTATTAATTTGGATATGGAAGAATTTAGGGATTTAGAGCTTACGGTGGAATCGTTTATGGAGTCTATCGCCAAATTTGATTTGAACGCTGGAATTGTGTTGCAAGCTTATATCCCTGATTCTTATGAATATTTGAAAAAACTGCATGCTTTTTCTAAAGAAAGGGTTTTAAAAGGGTTAAAGCCCATTAAAATCCGCTTTGTTAAGGGAGCGAACATGGAGAGCGAAGAGACGATCGCTTCCGTGAAAGACTGGGCGTTACCCACATTTTCCAATAAGCAAGACACCGATTCTAATTACAATAAAATGCTAGATTTTGTTTTAGAGGGCGATAATTATAAATACATTCATATCGGCGCAGCGAGCCACAATATTTTTGAAATCGCTTATGTCTATACGCGCATCCATGCCCTTAATGACCCTGTTGTGTTGGAGCATTTTAGCTTTGAAATGCTAGAGGGCATGAGCTTGCAAGCGAGCCAGGAACTAAAAGAGATGCACAAGCTCATTCTTTATGCGCCGGTGTGCGATGAAGCGCATTTTAACAATGCGATCGCTTACTTGGTGAGGAGGTTAGATGAAAACACCTCAAGCGATAATTTCATGAAAGCTTTCTTCAACCTCAAAGTAGGCACGAGCGAATGGAAAGACCAAGAACAACGCTTCTTAAACAGCCTTAAAGGAATCGCCACTTTAGACAATGCCACCCACAGGACTCAAGATAGAAACGCCAAGCAAACCGGTCATACCACCTACCCAAACCACTCCTTTAAAAACGAAAGCGATACCGATTTTATTTTAAAAGCCAACCGAGAATGGGCTAAAAAAATGCGCGATAAAATGCATAACGCCCCTATTTTAGAGCTTTACCCAGAAATAGATGGGAGGTTTGAAGATCCTAATTTAACCCCTTTAGAAGTCTTTGATAAAATCCATCATAAAAAAATCGCCAGCGTGCATTTAGCGGATAAGAAGGCGATTTTAAAAGCCTTAGAAGTGGCTAAAAGCGATAAGAGTCATTTCAGTCAAAAAAGCTTCACAGAAATCCATGCTTTATTGAGTCAAACCGCCCAACTTTTTAGAGAAAGGAGAGGCGATTTAGTAGGGATTTCCGCTTTAGAAGTGGGTAAGACTTTCGCTGAAACGGACGCTGAAGTGAGCGAAGCCATTGACTTTTTAGAGTTTTACCCTTACAGCTTAAGGGTGTTACAAGAGCAAAATAAAAAAACCCAATTCACTCCCAAAGGCGTGGGTGTGGTCATTGCCCCATGGAATTTCCCTGTGGGCATTTCTGTAGGCACTATCGCTGCCCCCCTAGTCGCGGGCAATCGGGTGATTTACAAGCCCTCAAGTTTGTCTAGCGTAACGGGTTATAAGCTTTGTGAGTGCTTTTGGGATGCGGGCGTGCCAAGAGATGTGCTCATTTACTTGCCCTCTAAAGGGAGCGATATTAGCGAACACCTTTTAAAAAATGAAAGCATCCAGTTTGCCATTTTAACCGGGGGCGAAGACACCGCTTATAAAATGTTAAAAGCTAACCCCACTTTAGCCTTGAGCGCTGAAACGGGCGGTAAAAACGCCACCATTGTGAGCAAAATGGCAGACAGAGATCAAGCGATTAAGAACGTTATCCATTCAGCTTTTAGCAATTCGGGGCAAAAATGTTCTGCCACTTCGCTTTTAGTGTTAGAAAAAGAAGTCTATGAAGATGAGAACTTTAAAAAGACTCTAATAGATGCAACTCTAAGCCTTAGCGTGGGCGATCCTTTTGATTTCAAAAACAAAATTGGTGCTCTAGCGGACAAGCCTAATGAAAAGGTCATCAAAGCCATAGATGAATTGAAAAGCTATGAAAATTACGAAATCCCAGCAAGTTTTGTTGATGATAACCCCTATTTGATGAAGCCAAGCATCAAATACGGCACTAAAAAAGGCGATTTCACGCACCAAACTGAGCTTTTTACGCCCATTTTATCCGTGATGAAAGCAAAAGATTTAGACGAAGCGATAGAAATAGCCAATTCTACCGGTTACGGGCTGACTAGTGCGTTAGAGTCTTTGGACGAAAGGGAGTGGGAGTATTATTTAGAACGCATTGAAGCCGGTAATATCTATATCAACAAACCCACCACAGGAGCGATCGTTTTGCGCCAGCCTTTTGGAGGGGTTAAAAAATCCGCTGTGGGGTTTGGGAGGAAGGTAGGCATTTTTAACTATATCACGCAATTTGTGAATATCCATCAAGATGAAGAAGATGAACACGCCCTAAAAAACCCCTTAAGCGAAGCTTTAGAGGGCTTGACTCAAAAAGGCTATGACGAACACACGCATGAGTTGAGACGCGCGATTTTTATGGCAAAGAGCTACGCTTATCATTACAAGCATGAATTCAGCCAAGCTAAAGACTATGTCAAAATCAGAGGCGAAGACAACCTTTTTTCCTACACTAAGGTTAAAAGCGTGGGCTATCGCATCACCGAAAAGGACACTTTAAGCGATATGTTGGGCGTGGCTTTAGCATGCTTAATTTCTCAAATCCCTTTAACGATCAGCATAGAAAACGAACGAGCGAACAAAGATTTAACCTTTTTCTTAGAATGCTTAAAAGCGCTCCAAGCAAACGCCCCTATTGTTTATGAAAGCTTGCAAAAATTTAGCGAGAAATTAAATACTTTCAATCGTGTCCGTTATCTAAAAAGCGATTTGGATTTATTGCACGAACAAGCGAGTGCTTTAGGGATGGTTTTAGCCACGGCTAAACCCTGCTTGAACGGGCGTTTTGAATTGTTGTATTACCACTTAGAGCGATCGGTTAGCATCTCTTATCATCGTTACGGGAATTTAGGCTCAAGGGTTTTAAGGCAACCCCCTTGCCACAAATCATGCTGTGCTGAAAAATAAATATTGTATTAAATAAGGAGATCAAAATGGGACATGTTGTTTTAAGCACCCCTATTGTTACGATGTTTGTCGTTTATTCGCTGTTAATGCTCTATATTGGTTTTTATTTTTACAAACAAAACGAAACGACTGAAGATTATTTCTTAGGCGATCGTTCTATGGGCCCTGTGATTAGCGCTTTGAGCGCGGGGGCGAGTGACATGAGCGGGTGGCTTTTAATGGGATTACCTGGAGCTTTATATGTGGGGGGGCTTATCAATTCACACATCGCCATAGGGTTGAGTTTGGGTGCCTTGATTAACTGGGTTTTTGTGGCCAAACGCTTACGCATTTATACGAGCGTGATCGCTAATTCCATCACCATTTCAGATTATTTTGAAACGCGCTTTAGCGATGACAAACACATCTTGCGCTTGATTTCAGCTTTTGTGATTTTAATCTTTTTTATTTTTTACATTTCTTCAGGGCTGGTGAGTGGGGCTAAACTCTTTGAAGCGACCTTTGGCATTCAATACAACTACGCTTTAAGCATTGGCACGCTGATTATTGTTTCTTACACCTTTTTAGGAGGGTATAAGGCGGTGTGCTGGACGGATTTGATTCAAGGGCTTTTGATGATGAGCGCTTTAATCGTGGTGCCGATCGTTATGATAATCCATCTTGGCGGTATTGGAGAGGGGATTAAAATCATTAGAGAGATCAAGCCTGAAAACCTTTCTTTCTTGCAAGGCTCTAGCGTAGTCGCCATTATTTCAAGCCTTGCTTGGGGGTTAGGCTATTTTGGACAACCCCATATTTTAGTGCGTTTCATGTCTATCCGCTCCATTAGAGATGTGCCTAAAGCGACCACTATTGGGATTTCTTGGATGGTTATTTCTTTGATTGGGGCATGCGTTATGGGGCTTTTAGGCGTTGCATATGTGCATAAATTTGACTTGAGCTTACAAGACCCTGAAAAGATTTTCATTGTGATGAGTCAATTGCTCTTTAACCCTTGGATCACAGGCATTTTATTGAGCGCGATTTTAGCGGCGGTGATGAGCACGGCCAGTTCGCAACTGCTTGTAAGCTCTTCTACCATTGCTGAAGATTTCTATGCGACGATTTTCAATAAAAACGCCCCGCAAAAACTAGTGATGGTTATTTCTAGGCTTTCGGTTTTAGGGGTGGCTTGCATCGCTTTTTTCATTTCAACGGATAGAAACGCTAGCATTCTCAGCATCGTGAGTTACGCATGGGCTGGCTTTGGCGCGAGTTTTGGCTCTGTGATTTTATTCTCGCTTTTTTGGTCAAGAATGACGCGCATTGGCGCGATTGCTGGCATGCTCTCTGGGGCTAGCACGGTGATTTTATACGATAAATTTGGCAAAAGCTTTTTGGATATTTATGAAATCGTTCCGGGTTTTATTGTGGCGAGCATAGCCATTGTTGCGTTTAGTCTGTTTTCTAGCGTGCGAGCAGGCACTAAAGAAGCCTTTGAAACCATGCTTAAAGAAATTGAGAGCTTGAGGCGTTGAGGCGCTTCAAATGAGTTTGATCCAATCTTTAAATCCCCCTTATGCTCTTTAATCAAACCTTAACCTATATTTCTTTATTTTCTGGGGCAGGAGTGGGGTGCTATGGGCTTTTAGAAGAGGGGTTTGAATGCGTGCTACCAATGAAATTTTAGAAAAACGCTTGAATATCCAAAGGATCAATCGCAAATGCAAACTAGATGAAAGCTACATTAGTGGGGACATTAAAAAGCCAGAAACAAAAGAAAAAATTTTAAAACAAATTGGATTTTATTCTAAAAAATTTGGTAATGATAGGGTTGATTTAGTGGTAGCAACCCCACCTTGTCAAGGCATGAGCGTAGCCAATCATAAAAAGAAAAACGATGAAATCAAACGGAATTCTTTGGTTATTGAGAGCATTGATTTGATCAAACAAATCAAACCCCGATTTTTTATTTTAGAAAATGTCCCTAGTTTTTATAAAACAGGTTATATAGACAAAAATGACAATTTGCTAGAAATAGAATCTATGATAGAGCAAAATTTGAGTGGTGATTATATGCTCTATGATGAGGTAATCAATTTTAAAAATTTTGGAGCTAATTCAAGCCGAACAAGAACTTTAGTGATAGGGGTTTGTAAAGAGTTTAAAGATTTTATAAGCGCGTTAGAATTTTTCCCTGATTTCAAACAAGAAAAAACCTTAAAAAAAGTGATAGGCTCGTTAAAACCACTTAGTTGGGGCGAGTATGATAGCGCAGATTTTTATCATAGTTTTAGAACTTATCCAAAGCATATGCAAGAATGGATTAAGGATTTAAAAGAAGGACAAAGCGCGTTTGAGAACACAGAATTAAACAAAAAGCCTCATAGAATGGTCGGCAATAAGATTGTCTTAAATGTTTCAGATTATGGCGTGCCTCAAAACAGGGAGAGGGCTTTTATTGTAGGGGCTAGTCGTTTTAGTTTTGATTTCAATCTTTTAGAGCCTTCTCAAAGCGTGAATATTCAAGAGGCCATAAGCGATTTGGCTTATCTTTGTTCTAATGAGGGGGCGTTTGAGAGCGACTATTTAAACCCTATCCAATCAAACTATCAGGCTTTAATGCGAAAAGATAGCCCTAAATTATACAACCACCAAGCCACCAACCACTCGCAAGCCGCTTTAGAGAAATTAAAGCTCATCAATAAAGAGCAAGGCAAAGAATGCTTGCCTAAAAACTTGCATGGCAAACAACAATTCAAAAGCACATGGGGGCGCTTAAATTGGAATAAAATCAGCCCCACCATAGACACACGCTTTGACACTCCCAGCAATGGCACCAATTCCCACCCCAAATTGCACCGCTCTATCACGCCCAGAGAAGCCGCTAGGATACAAAGTTTTAGCGATAATTATATCTTTTATGGCAATAAAACGAGCGTTTGCAAGCAAATCGGTAACGCCGTGCCTCCTCTTCTAGCCCTAGCCTTAGGCAAAGCGATCTTAAAAAGCTTAAGAAAATGATACAAATTTATCACGCTGACGCTTTTGAAATCATCAAGGATTTTTACCAGCAAAATTTAAAAGTGGATGCGATCATCACGGATCCTCCTTACAACATTTCGGTTAAAAACAATTTTTCCACCCTAAAGAGCGCTAAAAGGCAAGGCATAGATTTTGGGGAATGGGATAAAAATTTCAAGCTTTTAGAATGGATCACGCGCTACGCCCCCTTAATCAATCCAAACGGCTGCATGGTGATTTTTTGCTCTTACAGGTTTATAAGCTATATCGCTGATTTTTTAGAAGACAACGGCTTTGTAGTCAAAGACTTTATCCAATGGGTTAAAAATAATCCCATGCCAAGAAATATTCACCGGCGCTATGTCCAAGACACGGAATTTGCCTTATGGGCGGTTAAAAAGAAAGCCAAATGGGTGTTTAACAAACCTGAAAATGAAAAATATTTACGGCCTTTGATCTTAAAAAGCCCTGTGGTGAGCGGGCTTGAAAGAGTCAAACACCCCACGCAAAAAAGCCTAGCCTTAATGGAAAAAATCATTTCCATCCACACAAACCCTAATGACATCGTGCTAGATCCTTTCATGGGGAGCGGCACCACCGGCTTAGCGTGCAAAAATTTAAAGCGAAATTTTATCGGTATAGAATCAGAAAAAGAATATTTTCAAATCGCTAAAAAGCGTTTGAATTTGCTTTAAAAACGCTATTTGAATGAGATTGTGTTATAGTTATTTAAAAGGATATTTTTAATGAAAAGAATGTTAGCGGAGTTTGAAAAAATCCAAGCGATCTTAATGGCGTTCCCCCATGAGTTTAGCGACTGGGCGTATTGCATCAAAGAGGCTAGGGAAAGTTTTTTAAACATCATTCAAACCATAGCCAAACACGCTAAAGTGCTAGTGTGCGTCCATAATAACGACACTATCGGCTATGAAACGCTTAAAAACTTACCCGGTGTAGAGATCGCAAAGGTCGACACTAACGACACATGGGCTAGGGATTTTGGAGCGATCAGTATTGAAAATCAGGGCGTTTTAGAGTGCTTGGATTTTGGTTTTAACGGCTGGGGGTTAAAATACCCATCCAATTTAGACAACCGGGTGAATTCCAAACTCAAAAGTTTAGGGTTTTTAAAACACCCTTTAAAAACGATGCCCTATGTTTTAGAAGGTGGGAGCGTAGAAAGCGATGGGGCTGGGAGCATTTTAACCAACACCCAATGCCTGCTAGAAAAAAATCGTAACCCCCATTTGAATCAAAATGGAATAGAAAACATGCTTAAAAAGGAATTAGGGGCTAAACAAGTGCTGTGGTATTCTTATGGCTATTTAAAAGGCGATGATACGGATAACCATACCGACACGCTCGCTCGTTTTTTAGATAAAGACACCATTGTTTATAGCGCATGCGAAGATGAAAACGATGAGCATTACACAGCCTTAAAAAAAATGCAAGAAGAATTAAAAACCTTTAAAAAATTAGACAAAACGCCCTATAAACTCATCCCCCTAGAAATCCCCAAAGCCATTTTTGATGAAAACCAACAACGCTTGCCAGCAACTTATGTGAATTTTTTATTGTGCAATAACGCTTTAATCGTCCCCACTTACAACGACCCTAAAGACGCGCTCATTTTAGAAACCTTAAGACAACACACACCCTTAGAAGTGATAGGGGTTGATTGCAACACTTTAATCAAACAGCATGGGAGTTTGCATTGTGTAACGATGCAACTTTATTGAATCAAATCACGCTTTTTGGCGTGGTTCAAGGCGTGGGCATGCGCCCTTTTGTTTATATCCTAGCTCAAAAATTAGGGCTTGTAGGCTTTGCACGTAACGCCCAAGCGGCTTTAGAGATTGTCTTACCCGCTCATAAAACAGAGTCTTTTTTAAACGCCCTAAAAAAAGGATTGCCCCCCTTAGCGTTGGTGGAAAAAATCATTATTAGCCCCTATGATAAGGCGCTTCATTTCAATGATTTTAGGATTTTAGAAAGCAAGAACCTCCCTTTGAATTTGCTCAGTCAAATCCCTAAAGATTTAGGCGTGTGTGAGGATTGCTTGCGCGAGGTTAGAGATAAAAACTCCCCCTATTTTCATTACGCTTTCAATTCTTGCGCGAAGTGCGGGGCGAGATACAGCCTTTTAAACGCCTTACCTTATGACAGAGAAAACTCCGCCTTAAAACCTTTCAAACTCTGTGAATTTTGTGCTTCTATTTATCAAGACCCTACCAATAAGCGCTTCCACATTCAAGGCATCAGCTGCAAAAAGTGCGGTATCGCGCTCAATTATAAGCGATTCAAAAACGATGACGCTCTTTTAGAATGCGCTAAAGACATTCAAAAAGGTAAAATCATCGCTCTTAAAGGTTTGGGAGGCTTTGCTCTCTTGTGCGATGCGAGGAATTTTCAAACCATAGAAAGATTACGGCTTTTAAAAAACCGCCCCCTAAAGCCTTTTGCACTCATGTTTAAAGACTTAAACTCAGTCAAACAGCATGCGTTTTTGAACGCGTTAGAATGCGAAAGCTTGAGTTCGATAAGCGCCCCCATTCTTTTAGCGCGTAAAAAACCCGATACACCATTAGCCCCCAATATCGCTAAAAACTCCCCCTTTTATGGCGTGATTTTGCCCTATACCCCTTTGCATGCTCTATTATTGGATTTATTGGATTTCCCTATTGTGTTCACGAGCGCGAATTTCAGCTCCCTCCCTTTAGCGAGCGATGAGACTGAGATTGATTCCTTGAGTTTCATTTTTGATTTTAAGCTCACGCACAATCGCACTATCATTCACAGGATTGATGATAGCATTGTGCAGCGTGTGGATAATATCATTCGCCCCATGCGTTTGGCTAGAGGGTTTGCCCCCCTTTATCTCACTTTGCCCAAACGCTCTAACCATTCACCCAAAAAGATTTTAGCGCTTGGAGCGGAGCAAAAAGGGCATTTTAGCTTATTGGATAGCGAAACTTCTATTCTTTTGCTCTCGCCTTTTTGTGGGGATTTGAGCGTTTTAGAAAATGAAAAACACTTTAAAGAAACTTTGAATTTTTTCTTAAAAACCTATGATTTTAAACCCACGCTCTTAGCTTGCGATAAGCATCAAAACTACACCACCACTCAAATGGCTTTTGAATTTAATACGCCCTTATTGCAAGTCCAGCACCACCATGCCCACTTTTTAGCGAGCGTATTAGACGCATTATTACAAGATCCGCGTTTAAACCACCCCTTTATAGGTATCATCTGGGATGGGAGTGGGGCTTATGAAAATAAGATTTATGGGGCGGAGTGTTTTGTGGGGGATTTTGAATACATTGAAGAAGTGGCTAGGTTTGAAGAATTTTGGCTTTTAGGGGGGCAAAAAGCGATCAAAGAACCTAAACGCCTGGTTTTAGAAATCGCTTTAAAACACCAACTCAACAAGCTTTTAAAACGCGTTCAAAAACATTTTAAAGAAGACGAATTGGAAATTTTTCAACAAATGCATGACAAAAAAATTCAAAGCGTCGCCACCAATTCCATAGGGCGTTTGTTTGATATAGTAGCGTTTAGTTTGGATTTAGTAGGAACGATTAGTTTTGAAGCCGAGAGCGGGCAGGTTTTAGAAAATCTAGCCTTACAAAGCGATGAGATCGCCTTTTACCCTTTTGAAATCAAAAACAGCGTGGTGGGTTTGAAAGAATTTTATCAAGCGTTTGAAAAGGATTTGGGCGTTTTAGAACCCAAACGCATCGCTAAGAAATTTTTTAACAGCTTAGTAGAAATCATTACCGCTTTGATTGCGCCTTTTAAAGAGCATGTGGTGGTGTGCAGTGGGGGCGTGTTTTGCAATCAATTGTTGTGCGAACAATTGGCCAAACGATTGAAAAAGCTTCAAAGGGAGTATTTTTTCCACAAGCATTTCCCCCCTAACGATAGCAGTATCCCTGTCGGTCAAGCCTTAATGGCGTATTTCAACCCTATAATCATCAAAAAAGGATAAAAAGGATAAAAATGGATAGCATAACTCTAGCATGCGGGAACGGAGGGAAAGAAACAAACGCTTTAATTGAGCAGATCTTTATGCCCCATTTAAAAGAATTTATTGTTGCATTTGATGAAGACGCCCCTAAATTTGAAGCTAGTGGGGAATATTGCGTGAGCACGGATAGTTTTGTCATCACGCCTTTAATTTTTAATGGGGGCGATATAGGCAAGCTTTGCGTTTGCGGGAGCGCGAATGACGTGAGCGTGCAAGGGGGCGAACCTTTGTATTTGAATATGGGTTTTATTTTAGAAGAAGGCTTAGAAATCCCTCTTTTAAAACAAATTTTACAATCCATACAAAAAGAATTGTTTAAAGCCAACTTAAAACTCCTCTCCCTAGACACTAAAGTCGTGCCAAAGGGGAGCGTGGATAAGCTTTTTATCAATACAACCTGCATTGGTAAAATCATCAAGCCAGGGATTTCTTCGCGCCATTTAAAACAAGACCAAGCCATTATCCTAAGCGACACGATCGCCAATCATGGGGCAAGCCTGTTTGCGACGCGTCATGAAATCAAGCTTAAAACGAATCTAGAAAGCGATTGCCAACTGCTCTATCCCTTATTGAAACCCTTATTTTTAAGCGATCTCAAAATTGATGCTTTAAGAGATGCGACTAGGG
This sequence comes from Helicobacter pylori, assembly GCA_008033015.1. GTDB lineage: Bacteria > Campylobacterota > Campylobacteria > Campylobacterales > Helicobacteraceae > Helicobacter > Helicobacter pylori_DH. The sequence goes on along the minus strand of CP032042.1, from coordinate 1,380,225 downwards.
GCGGGTTAGCGAGCGTGCTGAACGAATGGGCGAACAGCTCCAGGGTGAAAATCGTCATAGAAGAAGAAAAAATCCCCTTAAAAGAAGAAACTAAAGGGATTTGTGAAATTTTAGGGCTAGAACCCTACACGCTGGCTAATGAGGGGGTGTTTGTTTTAGCGCTCAATCAAAAAGACGCCACTAAAGCCTTAGAAATTTTAAAAAGTAATGAGAAAGCGAAAAACGCTTGCGTGATTGGCAAAGTGTTTGAAAACCCTTATCCTAGCGTGGTTTTAAAGAATGCATGGGGTTTTGAAAGGATTTTAGAGGTGCCAGAGGGCGAATTGTTGCCTAGGATTTGTTAACACTAAGACGCTTTTTAAAACCCTACCGCCTTTGCCCTCTAAAATTTTTTAGAGATCGCTTAAGTCTAAGTCTGCTATACTCAATCTATTTGAGAAAACTTACAATAAGAGAGTGTTAGTGGTGGGTTATAAAAAAGCGGGCTTGATATTAGCGGTCATTTTTGGGTCTGCTGTGTTTTTTTCTGGGTGTAAGAGTGATTACGCAAAAAAAAGATAGTAAAGATAATAAAAGAGAAAGGAATTAAAAAAAAGATAAAAGAGGAAGAGACAATAAAAAAAGAAAAGATAAAGGAAAAGATAAGAGAAGCGTTTGATGAAAAACTGCCAAAAAAACCACCAATAGATCTTAGAATGACTTTTAGGCACAATTTTTATTGGATAAACATCATTTCAAATGTTGATAGTATCACTATATTGAGCGCAAAAATCAATCGTGGGGATTGCACTAACAATAAGGGATTTCCTTATTTTAAGATTAATAAAACGCTAAGATTTGGCGATAGCTATCAATTTTATATACTTCGTTGTCGGCATATAAAAGAAGTTAGTATAAAGACTGATAAAGGGACTTGGGATTTTGGAATTGGAAGAAGATAAAAACCAACTGATGATCTAAAACAGACAATACAATTTAGAAATTATTGTCATAGCCCTTTGGGAGTTTATTTTTCATGCAAAGCAAGCAGTGGTTAATCTCATAGAAAAAGCCCCCCACTTCCCCCACTCCCTAGCTCTTTATGAAAAATTAAAATACCAACACGCCTTGCTTTTTGAAAACGCTTGAGATTGAGAGTAAAGCGACCAAACCCTTTTAATGGCTCAAGCTTTTTGAAGCGAATTGATAATCACAATATCGTAAAATCGCTAGTCCAACGCTTAATAGCAAAGCGTTTTTAAACTCTATAAGAGCCTTGATTTTATTTCAAACCTCTAAAAGTTTCAAATAATACTCATAAGCTTCTTTGATGCCCTGCTCTAAAGGGATTTCTAATTCCCATTTTAAAGCCTTTTGTTTGGAAATATCCATAAGCTTTTGTTGCATGCCCACTGGTTTGGACAAGTCTTTCACAAACGCGCCCTTATAATCTAAAACCTGAGCGACCATTTTGTAATACTCTTCAATGCTGTAATCCACGCCAGAGCCGACATTCATCACGCTAGGGATTGAAGCGATATTCTCATAAGCTAGAGAAATGAATCTGGCTAAATCTTTAGCGTTTAGATACTCTCTCCTGGCCGTGCCATCGCCCCACATCACAAACTCTTTTTCATTTTTTAATTTAGCGGTGTGCATCCTAGCAATAAGCCCGGGTATCATGTGCGCTATTTTTTCTTCAAACTTGTCAAACTCGCCATAAAGGTTGCAAGGCACTAGGGTTTTATAAAAAACGCCTTTTTCAGCGCTCACATACTCGCAATACTTCATCACAGAGAGTTTGGCTAAAGCGTAGCCCTCGTTGGTTGGCTCTAAAGAGCCGTTCAATAAATCGCTCTCTTTTAAAGGGTTGGGGGCGAATTTAGGATAAGCGCAAGAGCTCGCTAGATTAATGGCTTTTTTCACGCCCAAATCTAAAGCGCTAGAAAAGAGGTACAAGCCCATCAGTAAATTCTCAACCATGTAAGCTGAAAGATCGCTCATGTTAGCGACAATGCCCCCCACTCTCCCGGCGCAATGGATAATGCCTGTAGGCTTGTATTCTTTCAAATAAGCTTGAACATTGTCTTTATCCAATAAATACAATTCGCTCTTTTTAGGGGTGAGTAGAGTAACATCAGGCTTATTTTTTTTAAAATACAACGCCGTGTTCTGCCCCACCATGCCATAGGCACCGGTGATTAGAATAATCTCATTCATAAAAATTCCTTAAAATATAACCCCCATCTTGCAAGTAAAGGTTTTTCTGGCATTCTTTTAAATCGTATTCTAACATGTCCTTAATTAACTCTTTTAAATCGTATTCCCTAACCCAGCCTAGCTCTTTCTCAGCCTTAGTGGGATCGCCTAATAGCAAATCCACTTCAGTAGGCCTAAAATAACGCTCATCTATACGCACCACGATTTGGCCTTTTTTTAAATGGCTTAAGTTTAATTTTAAAGCGTTCGCTCTTTTTTCATCAACGCTTTTAATCAAACCGATTTCTTTAATCCCTGTGTTTTGAAATTCTAAACCAATACCGATAAATTCAAAGCTCATTTTCACAAAATCGCGCACGCTTGTGGTCTTGCCTGTAGCGATCACATAATCTTGTGGAATGGGCGTTTGGAGCATTAAATGCATCATTTTCACATAATCTTTGGCATGCCCCCAATCTCTTTTAGCGTCTAAATTCCCTAAATACAAGCAATCCGTTAAGTTATACGCTATCGCGCTAGCGGCTCGTGTGATTTTACGAGTGACAAAAGTTTCGCCCCTTACTTTACTTTCATGGTTAAAAAGAATGCCATTAACCGCAAACAAGTTATAGGCCTCTCTGTAATTTTTGGTGATGTAAAAGGCATACATTTTAGCGACCGCATAAGGGCTTCGTGGGTTAAAGGGGGTGTTTTCGTTTTGTGGGGTTTCTAAAACTTCGCCATACAATTCGCTCGTGCTGGCTTGATAGAATCGTGTTTTCTTTTCTAAGCCTAAAATCCGCATGGCTTCTAAAATCCTTAGCGTGCCAATACCATCAGCGTTAGCGGTGTATTCTGGGGTTTCAAAAGAGACTTTCACATGGCTTTGAGCGGCTAAATTATAAATCTCTGTAGGCTTAGTGGTAGCGATTAAATGGATAAGATTAGAGCTATCGGTCATATCCCCATAATGCAAGAAAAAACGCCTTTTGTGCTCGCTGTGCAAATCTTCATACAGATGATCGATTCTAGAAGTGTTGATGCTAGAAGAGCGCCTTTTTAACCCATGCACTTCATAACCCAAATTCAGCAAGTATTCAGCCAGATAGCTCCCGTCTTGCCCGGTAACCCCGGTGATCAAAGCGATTTTTTCTTTCATTATTGTTCCTTTATTGAATTTTCTTTATCAAATTTTTTCATTAGGCGTTTTGATTTTGTCTGTTAAAATCATCATCAACCCTTACAATATCGTCTTCACCGACATACTCGCCCACTTGAACTTCTATGATAATTAAAGGGATTTTGCCGTAATTAGCCAGGCGGTGTAGGGTGTTTTTAGGGATATAAGTGGACTCATTAGCTTGCAATTCAAACGATTGGCGATCCAACTCCACGCTCGCCATCCCGCTAATCACCACCCAGTGTTCGCTCCTGTGGAAATGCTTTTGCAAAGAAAGCCTAGCGTTTGGTTTGACTTCTAAAATCTTAACCTTGTAACAACCGCTCTCATGCAAGACTTCATAACTCCCCCAAGGGCGATACACTTTAGTGTGCGTTTGCAACAATTCTTGGTTGTTTGCTTCCACCTCTCTCACTAAAGCTTTTAAATCTTTAGCTTTGTCTTTATGAACGATTAAAAGAGCGTCTTTAGTGTCAATGATGGCTAAATTCTCAACGCCTAAAAGAGCGCTCACTTTATGGGAAAACACTAAATTATTCTAGCTCTCTTTGGCAAAAACAGGCGTTTGATTCAGGCTGACATTTTCTTTAGGCTCGTTAGCCACTTCTTCAAAAAGAGCGTTAAAATTCCCTAAATCGCTCCATTTGGCGTTTAATCCTACCATTTTGATTTTGTGGCTTTGCTGCATTAAAGCTATATCCACGCTCACATCTTCTAAATCTTGCATGCTCTTTTCGCTCAAACGAGCGATCTTTTGTTCAAAAAAAGACGCCCTCTCCAAAGATTCAAATGCTCTTTCGCACCCCTTTAAAATAGTAGGGGCATGCTTTTTCAATTCGTCTAAAAAAACGCCCGCTTGGAAAACAAACATGCCGCTATTGAAATAAAAACCCCCGCTTTTTTGAAACTCTATCGCTTTTTCTAGGCTTGGCTTTTCAATGAAGCGCTTCACATCTAAACCATTAGGGCTTTCAATATACCCAAACTCCGTGTTGGGCTTTTCAATATTGATCCCAAAAGTGACTAAAAAACCTTTTTGGGCTAAATCAATCGCTTTTTTCATTGCATTTTCATACGCTTGAATGTCTTTAATCAAATGATCGCTTGGCGTAACGATGAGCAAATCTTCTTTATCGCTCATTAAAGCACTCAAAGCAATGGCGTTAGCGGTGTTTTTACTCAAGCTCTCTAATAAAAAACCCACGCTTTTGTTTTTGATTTCACTCTTTATCTCTTCTAGGGCTAAAAAATAATGCTTTTCATTGCACACAATGAGCGTTTCATCTACTAAGGAAGTGTTTCTTTTAAAACTCAATTCAAACAAGCTTTTATGGTCAAAAAGCTTTAAAAATTGCTTAGGATATAGGCTACGGCTTAAAGGCCATAGGCGTTTGCCACTCCCCCCACTCAGTAAGATATTTTTAATTTTCATGCGTTTTCTTGTCAGGCTCTCTTTTGTTTTTTAGGGTTATTATAGCGTTTTTAATTGGGCATTTTTTAAGTCACTTCAAAAACTCAGCGATGACTTCATTCTCTCTAGGTATAGGGAAAAAGATGTCAGTATTGGGCGAAATAAATACCCTACTTCCCTCTCTAATCACCACAATGGGAGCGATTTTGCTCTTGTCTCTTAAAATTTGATTGACCACTTGATTGATCCCCATGCCGCTTTGCCTCATCAACTGCATTAAAAGATAATCCCCAAAGAAATTGGTGGCTCCTTCTTTATTGCCTCTGTTGTTTAAAGCCGAAGTGATTCCAATCAACAAGCCGTTAGTGAGCGTAGAAAGCAGTAACGGCACGCCATAGCGCTGGAAATTCCTTTCAATCAATTCCCCCACCAAGCCGTTATAGCCTTTAATGTCCGCCCCTTTAGCGTTAGTGAGCATGATATTAATGCCATGGGGAGTGATGATGCGGCTCCATACAATATCCAAGCGGTATTCGCCCATTTTGTTATTGTTGCTGTAATAGCCTATGACTTTAGAGCCTTTGGGGATTAAGACGGCCTTGCCCATGTGAGCAAAAATATCGCTCTCCACTTGCGCAATAACTTTACCAGCGATCTGGCTAGAAATAGGCGTGATGAGAAAGGCGGGTATCATTTTATCGGCTGTAATGGTGCGTAAAAGCTTGTTTTCATTAGTGGCGGTGTCTTTTTCTTTAAGGTTAGTAAAACCATCGATCCCTTTAGGGTTATCCATGGGGAAAATCAGGTTTTCTTCGTAATTTTTAGGGCTTTGTTTGAAAGGGGTGATGCGAGAGGCCAGTAAATCTAATTGCTTTAAAGAAAAATCTTTTTTAGGGGGGGTTGTTTTTGGATCTATGGGAGGGCTCTTAAAAGTTTCTTCTTTAGAAGAATTCATTTCTTTGGAGTTTAGGGCTTTTAAGGCGGCTTTTAGCTGCTCTTGTAAGGCTTTGATGGTAGCGTCTTTGGAGCTTTCTGTGTTAGTTGGCTGTGGGTTTTGAATGAAGGTGTAGTCTTGTAAGGGGTATTTCACCTCATCGTCATTCAAAAGGTTGGGTTGGTTATTTAGGGGGGCTTTTGGCTTTTGATGATAGATTAAAGAAATTGTTATAATCGTTGCAAAACCCCCTACAAAAACAAGCACCCCCTTAAGCCACTTATTCATCTTTATCCTTTTTCATAAAACGGATACACAAATAGTCCTTACCCAGCCTTAAAGTCCATTTAGCCGAGACATCTTCAGCGATAATGTAATCGCCCACAATCCTAGTATTCACCGGGTTATCATAGCCATCAACGACTTTATAAATCACCGGGAATTTAGAGAGCGCTAATTTTTTGTCAAATTTGAAATAAGTGAATTGCTTGTCGTTAAAAATTTCTTCAGGCATCAAAGAGAGCTTGGATTTTTTAGAACAAATCCCTAAACAATACCATTTCCTTTGAGAGCTTTTTAAAGCCCTATAGCCTTTTTGAATGTCTTTTTTAACGATTTTCATTGCATTAGTGCTATCGCCAATCGTTATAGTTTCTTCTTCTTTTTCTTTGGTTTCTTCTTTTTCTTCTTTTAAGGGTTTGTTGTTGTTTGTGGAGGCATTTTCAAGGGTATTTTCTTTGTTTTGCGGCTTCATAAAAGCGTTGGAATAATAATTTTTATCTTCTATGAAAACCTGTAAATTAGGGTGTTTGGAGCTAGTGAAAGTGGTAGAAAACACATAGAAAGAAAAAACCTTACCCTCATTATCAATCACGCTGACATTAGAATCCACGCCAATTTGTAGGGGTTTGATGAGCAAAATGCGATCGTTACTCTCTAAGATTTTCGCATCAAAGCCCACCTTATCCCCTAAAACAAAATCGCTAATGGGTTTTGAAAAAGACAATAAGGTCGCCATCGCATAACGCAAGCGGATTTTATAAGTTTGCCCTTGAAAGTAATCAATATTCAAAGTGTTAGACATTTTTGAGCGGTTTTTGTCAAAAAAGCTCCCTTGAATGGCGTTTAAATCCTGCATGGGGTGGTTTAAATTCGTGGGGGCTGTTTCGTTAGCTTCTTCTAAAAAATCATCGGCTTTTAAAGCGCTAAAAGCCAACAAAAAGCCCACAAGAGCGTATAAAACCTTACGCATCAATCGCCCCTATTAGTCGGCGCGATTTCAGTGATGCTGTAGCGAGTGATTTTAAAGCCGGTAGGGTTTTTAGGCATGGAAGCGTAATCAAAATCCGGGGTGTCAAACAAATAACTCAGCGCAATTTTATAACGCTTTTCATACACTAGCTTGTTTTCATTCATGAGTTTAGCTGCAATGGAGACGCTCGCAATGGGGTTATTGTCTTGCTGGTAGATCGCAATATTGACAATATGGACTTCTCTTTCCAAATGGCTTTGCGCATAAATGCTGTTTTGGGTTTTAATCAAATCTTCAAAGCGTTGCCACACTTTAGAACTGCTTTGCAAACGCACCAATTCATAGCGCGATTTATCGTCAATGCGATTAATACTCTCCCGGTTTAACACATACGCCCCAATGAGCGAACGAGCCAACGCTTCATTACTGGAAATGCTTTTATCCGCTCTTTGGATAATAGCGTAATGCTTGTCCTGGTTTAAAAAATCCACGAAATGGTGTTCGGTTTTTTGTAAGGGTAAAACACTGATCAACACGATCGCTAAGATAAGAGCGATAAAACTCATCAAGCCTAAGAGTTTATAAGCGATTTTCAAGCGGTTCCTCTCTAATCTGAACACGCTTTGCATGTCCAAATCACTCACCGAAAAACCAGAAAGCTTGTTTTCTAAATGCTTTTCTTGGTGGCTTAAAAGCTCTTCTAAAAAAGCCAACTGCTCGCTATTGAAAGGCTTTTCTTTCATGCGAGATTTAACCTGTTTTCATACAATGTGCAAGGGCTTTTTTTCATCTCATGCACCTTACTGGTGCAACCAAACAATATTAGTCCCATAATGACAAAAAAAATTCTCATTAAATTCCTATTTATTTAAATTTCATTTTTTGTATTTATTGTATCCTTTTTAACCTTTTTTTGCTTGAAATTTGGGATTTTTACATCTAATTGAGTGGTTTCTACCTTGAATGTGGGGGAATGCGTTTCTTTTTCTTTAGAGACGCTTGCGCTCATAGAAGAAGAAACGCTAGAAGAAGCGGGTGAGGTCGTGATATATTGTAAGGAATTAAGGGCGTTTTGGCTGAGATTGGCGCTCAAATTGGTAGCAAGTTTGTAAGTTTCTTTAAAGCTGTTTTGCACCCTAAACAAAGCGTTGATGAAAAAAGGCACGCCTATGATAAAAACGCAACACAAAAATAACGCCACCACCAATAAAAGGCTTAAGTCTTGTTTTTCTTGCATATGCGCGTCTATTAAAGCCTTAGTAACCGACACATTCAAAAACCCCACCAACAACAAAAAAGGCTTGTAAAACCCAAGAGCGAAGCATTTTTTTAGGCACGCAACCACAATGCTCCTCCAGGTTTTAAAAAACCCAAACGCTAAAAACAGCACCCCTAAAGAGCACCACACATGCACTTCTAAATACACTAAAATAATAATCGCAAACAACACGCTCAAAAAAAGCCCTTGCAAAATGCTTAAAAAAAGCCACACAGACATTTCATTATGGCTCAAATCGCTGATAAAACTAAGGGCATAAAAACCATGATTAAAGATAAAATCTAAAGAAAGCGCGTGGTTAGAAAAGTTACTCAAGCTTTGAGAGAGGCTTTGCACGATCATGTTAGGTGCAATAAAAATAGCGTTTTGGAAAAATTCATAAAAACGCATGGGATTTTTTAAAGCGTAGTTAAAGAGTGCAAAAAACCCCACAAACAATAACGCTTCTGTTAGCGCACTGGTGCTGAAGAAATTCTGTTCTTTCAAACTCCTATAAGCAAAGAGCATGAACGCCAAAGCGACCACGCTATTAAACACCAATTGTGCATGCAAGGTGTAGAGAAAAAATTCAGCGAAACGCCCTAAAATCGCCGTGAGAGGCGTGATAAACCAAGAAAGGATAATCTCATAAGCGTCATTTTTCATCAGCACTTCAACGGACTTTAATGTAAAATTCAAAGCCTTCACGCCACACTAATAATTCAATTTTAGGCGCGCTTAACGCTTCTCTTAAAGCCTTTGGGTTGGACGCTACATTTTTACGATTCACCCATAAAATCCTATCCCCAAGCTTTAAAAAATCCAAGCCTTTGGGCAAATGACTGCCTATTTTAGTGATAGTGAAACGCTTGTCTAAAGCGATGCCATAGCGCTCTAAAAAAGTGTCTTTGAGCAAAAACCCCCCATAACGCTTATTAACTTTGAGCGTTACTTCTTTGATTTTATGGTTTCGTTTGATGCTTACTTTTGCAAGGCTTTGGTATTTAAGATTGCTCACCACCCATTCAAACTCCGCTAACGAGTGGATCTTTTGATGGTTGATCGCTAGGATTTCATCGTTTTTTAAAAAAGGGTTTTTAGGGAAAAAGGGATCAAATTGCACCACCACTAAACGCTTATTATCTTCTTCTAAACGCACCCCAATATCCCCATAATAAGGCTCTTTTTGGTTTAAAAAACGCTTGATAAATTTCGTTTCTATAAAGCCATTCCCCCCTACCCCTAGCCCTAACATTTGATAGCAAATATTGCTGATAACGCCATTTTTTTGAATCTCTTGTGAAATTTGGGCGTAGCGCTCATAGCCTTTTTGCCTAAAAAGCAATCGCGCTTCTATGGCTTCTTTATCCCCTATACTAGCCATTGGCCTTATAAGGGCGTCTTTGTCTAAATCCCTTAAGGTATAAAAATACTCGCTTGGCGCGCTTTGCAACAAATACAGCCCCACAAAGGGATCGGATTTGATGACTTTGGCGTGTTTAGGGTAGGTTTTGGAATAATACAAATACACGCCCTTAGGCAATTCTTTTAAAGCCACGCCCCCTTTTTGAAGGCTCGCTTTTTTAAAAAAAGCCTGACAATGCTTGAAATCATAAGCCCCTAAGCCGTTCAAAAAAACCAATAGAATGATAAGGGCTTTGTGAAACATCACAATTTGGCAAAATTCCCCAAATTCCCCAGCATGTTAAAGGCTAAATTTTTGCGGTTTTCTTCCACGGCTTTATACCCGTCATTCAAAGCGCTCATCAAATAGATTTGCATCGCTTCTTTATCTTCTAACAGGCTGTCATCAATTTGCAAATCCACTAACTCCCCCACCCCATTAAAACTCACGCTCACCATTCCCCCACCGCTTTTGGAAGTGTGGATCGTGTCTTTATTCTTTTCTTCTAGTTGGGAAAACTCTTTTTTCATGCCGTCTAATAACCCGCCCAATTGACTAAAATCCATCTCTAACCCCTTATTTTTTTAAAATTTCATTCTTTTCATCCACTAACACGATGCATGGCTTGTGCGCGTTGATTTCATCTTCATTCATGCTCGCATAAGCTAAAATGATCACCACATCGCCTATGGCCACCTTTCTGGCTGCTGCGCCATTGACGCAAATTTCGCCCCTTTTTTTCCCTAAAATCACATAGGTGCTGAAGCGTTCGCCGTTATTGACATCCACGATTTCCACTTTCATGCCCTCTCTAAGCTTGGCAAACTTGGCCAAATCCTCATCTATGGTGATCGAGCCTACATAATTGAGGTTAGCGTCTGTGATAGTGGCCCTATGGATCTTACTATAAAGCATTTCAAAAGTCATTTTCTTTCACCTTTTGCGCGCGCTTGATTTCTTTTAGAACCAATTGGTTTTTTTCTAGCAAGCAAGCGATCTTACAAGGTTTTTTAAACGATTGCAAGAGCAGTAGATCGCTTAATGGGGTTTTGATCTCATTGTGAATGATTTTTTTAATTTCTCTCGCTCCTAAAGTCGTTTGGTAGCTTTTTTGCGCGATGAATTTCAAAACTTCTTTATGGAATTTTAAGGCTATGTCTTGCTCTAGCGCTAGGGCTTTTAATTTGTCTAATTCCACAGAAACAATGCGTTCAAAATCCTCCAAACCAAGCGCGTTAAACGGCACGATCGCATCAATTCTAGAGCGTAATTCAGGGGTCAAAAGCTCTTTAACGGCTTTATCATACTTGGTGTTTTTAGCGCTAAAAAACCCTAGCGCATCCTTATCCTTACTCCCCACATTTGAAGTCATAATCAAAATCACATGCTTAAAGCTCGCCTGATTGCCTAAATTATCGCTCAAAGTGGCGTTATCCATCACTTGCAACAACAAATCATACACATTAGAATGGGCTTTTTCTATCTCATCTAAAAGCAGCAAGCAATGCGGGTGTTTTTTAATCGCATTCACCAATAACCCCCCTTGCTCAAACCCCACATAACCGCTAGGACTCCCGATGAGTTTGGCCACGCTATGGGCTTCTTTGTATTCGCTCATGTCAAAGCGTTCAAAATGCAAATTCAAATTCAAGGCCAATTCTTTAGCCAACTCTGTTTTCCCCACCCCACTAGGCCCCACGAATAAAAAGCTCCCCACAGGCTTATTTTTAGAAGAAAGCCCGCAATGCTGGATTTTAATCGCATTGCTAACAAGATTAATCGCTTCGGCTTGGGCGAAAATCTTATTTTTAAGCGATTTTTCTAAATTCCTTAAAAGGGCTTTTTTATCGCTGCTCAAACGCATTTTAGGGATTTTAAGCTTGATAGCGAGCGTTTCTTTCACATCATCAACGCCGATTTTTTTGCCCTTTTTAGGGCTGATTTTTTTCCTCGATCCCACCTCATCTAGCAATTCAATCGCTTTATCCGGCAAGAATCTATCATGCATGTAATAACTCGTCAAATCCACGCATGCCTTAAACACGCTCTCATCATAACGCACCTGGTGGTGTTCTTCATAAAGAGGAGCGATCTTTTTCAAAATCAAGTAACACGCTTCTTTAGAAGGCTCTTCAACTTTTATGACTGAAAAGCGCCTGTTGAAAGCCTTATCTTTTTCAAACACGCTGCGGTATTCTTCAAAAGTGGTCGCTCCTAAGCATTTCAAGCTCCCATCCGTTAGAACCGGTTTTAATATGTTCGCCGCATCCAAGCTCCCAGCGTTAGTGTTCCCTGCACCTAAAAGGGTGTGGATTTCATCAATGAATAAAATGATGCGGCCGTTTTCTTGGATTTCTTTGAGCGTTTTTTTCAAGCGTTTTTCAAAATCCCCTCTGTATTTCGCTCCAGCCACCATTAAAGCTAGATCCAAAGAATAGACCTCATATTCTTGCAAAAACTCCGGCACTTCTTTTTGAACGATCTTTAAAGCCAAAGCTTCAGCAATGGAGGTTTTCCCCACGCCCGCTTCGCCAATTAAAAGCGGGTTATTCTTTTTCCTGCGCCCTAAAATTTCTATCACTCTTAAAATCTCTTCTTCTCTGCCAATGACTGGATCTAAAGCGTTGTCTTGAGCTAAAGCGCTCAAATTTTTAGCGTATTTTTTTAGGGGAGTGTTTTTGGGCACTTCTTCATTATCATTAATGTCATTAGGAATGCCATGGTTGTCCAAATCCAATAAAGCAGGATTAGAATACAAACGAGCGATGCCAAAACTATCCATGAGTTTTGAAGCGTAACAATCGGGGTGATCCAGCATTAAAATAAGCAATTCTTCCACGCCCACGCTCTCAAAACAACTCGCATACATTCTTTTAAGCATTCTTAATAGCACAAAACTCCTGGCAGGCATTTTGGCTGGATCGCTCTTTAAAGGCACGTATTGCAACAAATAGTCTTTAAGGATTTGTTTTAATTTATCATAGTCATCTCTTTCTAAAGCGCCAATAATCTTTTCCCCGCTCTCATGTTCTAAAATGACTAGTAGCACATGCTCTGTGGTGCAAAGGGCATGGTTGAGATCTAGGGCTAAATTTAAAGCTTGGTTGAGAACTTCATTGAGATCTTGATTGAATTTAGCCATTATTTTATCTCTTCTACCAATAATTTTAAAGGGAATTCTAGCTCTCTGGCCTTATCCCTAACCCATGCTGCCCTATGCCTGGCAATATCATAAGGATAGACGCCACAAACCCCCTCACCATCACGATGGATGCTTGATGTGAGGGCTTTGGCCTCTTCTAAAGACTTGTCAAAAAAATCCCTCAAAGCAGAGATGACAAATTCCGCTGTCGTAATGGGGTCATCAACCATGATCACTTGTGCCATGGTGGGGGTGGGTATGTTATACATTTTCATGTTCATGCTGCTTTCATGCCGCTTATCCATGCTACTTGGCGATCACAACAGGGATACTGGATTGTTCAACCAAGCTATTTTGGTGTGAAATGAACAAACGATACAACAAATTGGATTCGCTCGCCCCGATCAATAACAAATCATAATCCTTAGCCATTTCTAAAACCACATCAATCAAATCGCCGCTTTTTAGAACGCTCTCGCACTCTATATTTTCTTTTTTGAAAGCGTCTTCAAATTGCTTTAACAAAGCCTTAGCTTTTTCTTCTTCTAAGGCTTCTGTCTGGCCGTAATCCATCATCCCGCTTTCGCTATAAATAAACACTTCCATGCTCACATGCAATAAGGTGAAGCGGACCTCTTTAAGCGAATGGGCTAATTTGACAGCGAATTTGATAGCGTTATAACATTCTTGCGTGTCGCTAATCCCAAATAAAATATTCATAAGAACCAACCTTAAATGGAGTTTTGGTATTATACCAAATAAACCCTAATGACCCGCTGAAAGCTCAAAGATAAAGCGCTACAATCTCGCTTAAAGAAAAGGACACAAAATGTTATTGAATTACGACTTTTTAGAATTTGTTGATGAGCCACAAAGAAACACTTCTTTATCTTTGACAGCATCTATTGATAAGGCGTTAGCGGACAAGAAACTAGCTAGACAAAATAAACCCAGAGTAAAGATAAAAGGTGGCTTATCTTTAAGAGCCACGCTAGATGCGTTTGGTGAGGAACTCTCACGACTTAAAAGCGAACAAAACACGACTATTAAAGCTACTAGACTTGGAGGTATTGTCAATAAAATCAAAAGCGGACTACCTTTTGGGACTATTTCAGCGTTTAGAGTTTTTAAACCTTATTTTGAAGCTACATTCACTGATGACCAACAAGCCTTGTTAAAAAAAGCTTATAGCAGTGGATTAAGACCTAATGAAAAAGACAAAATATCAAAGCTTTATTTAGCTCAAATGAAAGAGAATAAGACTAAATTTAGAGAGGCAACTGATGACATTGACCCCACAAAATCTATTAAAGTTAAAGACTTCTTTATGCCACAAGGTAAAGTTATCCCTAAATATAAGATTTTAGTTAAAGGAATTTATGAGACATTGAGTAGGAAGTTAGGTAAAAATTATGTTGATAATTTCATAAACAGCAATGCGACAATGAGAGACTTTATGTCTAGTGAGAAATTTGTTAAAAAATACCGCTTCACTCAAAAAGACAATATTAAAAGGACACAAGAGCTAAAATCTCTATTAGACCAAAAGAGACACTTTTTAGGTTATCTACAAGTAACAGGTTATTGGAAAGATAGGTTAGATGACCCATTATTACCAAGCAAAGAAGTTAGTTTCTTTGCGTTTCAAAACGAACCTAGTAACTCCTTTGACTTGAAAGACCAATTATTAGATTTGGCAAGGTATTTCAATCAAGAGGCGATTTGTTATTGCGACAACGCCGAGACTGGAAAAGTAGATTTAGTATTAGCGACAGAAAAGGATTTTGGTAAAGTGGATTGGACTTTCACAGGCATCACATTCTCTGCTCCTAATGAATTGCCACAATCTCTCACAAGATTACAAGACAAAGTCTATACTTTCTTTAAAAAAGAAGACAAAGACAATTATGGTGTGTATTTTAAAGACATCGTTAAGACACAGATAAAAGCGATAAGACTACCTAGAGATATAGAGGGGTTAGGAGTTATGGACTTTGTTAAATCTAGCATTATAGCAAGACAGAATAGTTCTAGGACTAATGGGCATCAACAATCGTTCTCTATTGATGAGATAGAGGATTGGGAACGAAAAGGTATTTTTGACAGAGAAAAACTAAAATGTCTCACAAGCAAAAGCTTTAGACAGAGCTATAACCACAATATTAAAATCCGCAAGGTTGCCAACGCTATGCGACAAGGCAAAAAAGTGAGTAGGACATTATTAGCTAAAGTGCTTGCTAACACCATAGACACCGATGCGGGTTATTGCTTTATTTCGCCGACAGATTTAGCGACACAACTTGATAGCATCAGCCCTAGACTATCCAAGAGTATCGTTACCGCCATAGAGCAAGCAGAGGGCGTTAGACTAACTTATGCGTTAATTGACAAGGTTACCTATAATTCACTCCACAATATCTTAAGTTTCATTTTTGATATTGATAATCCTTTAAGCGACCAAGCGTTTGAGAGACTAGTCATTGAAGTCCCACGAGAAGCACTTAAAAATGTGAAGTTACCACAAATCAAAAATGTATTGACTTCTCAAATCTTTGATGGGGCTTATCAGTTTAGAGGTAATGACTATCAATTTAAAGGTTAAACCATGCTCTTTATCAGCGCGACTAACACCAATGCCGGAAAAACTACATGCACCAGGCTCTTAGCAAAATATTGCAACGCTTGTGGCGTTAAAACGATCTTGTTAAAGCCCATTGAAACAGGCGTTAATGATGCCATTAACCACTTTAGCGATGCGCACCTATTCTTGCAAGATAACCGCCTTTTGGATCGCTCTTTAACCTTAAAAGACATTTCATTCTATCGTTATCATAAAGCTTCAGCCCCCCTCATCGCCCAACAAGAAGAAGATCCAAACGCACCCATTGACACCAATCATTTAACCCAACGCCTTCACAATTTCACCAAAACTTACGATTTAGTCATCGTTGAAGGGGCTGGGGGGTTATGCGTGCCTATCACTTTAGAAGAAAACATGCTGGACTTTGCCCTAAAATTAAAAGCCAAAATGCTTTTGATTAGCCATGATAATTTGGGCTTGATTAATGATTGTTTGCTGAATGATTTTTTATTGAAATCCCACCAACTGGACTATAAAATCGCTATCAATTTGAGAGAAAACAACGCCGCTTTTCACAGCGTCAGCTTGCCCTATATTGAGCTTTTTAATACACGCTCCAATAACCCCATTGTGATTTTCCAACAAAGCCTAAAAGTTTTAATGAGCTTTGCTCTTAAATAAAGTGCAGACAGAGCTCGCGCTGATAAAAAAGCCCATTAACAGCAAAGCGTATAAAATCCAGCTAAAAATGGGCTTTGAAATGTCAGTGCTCTCTTTTAAGGGCTTTAAAAAAATCACATTAGGGAACATGTTAAACAAATTGATCCGCCAACCATAGTATTTCACTTCCACTTGCTGGTTGATTAAACTTTGAGCGAGGGCTGAAATATCAGCCGAATTAAACTTAAAATAAAAAGGGAAACTAAAGCGCGTGTCTTCGTTACGATAAACGGTTACGCTTTTTTGATCTTTAGGGTCGTAAGTTTGCACAAAATAGACATCTCTAGCAAGGGTTTTTACTTCCTTATTATTGGGCGTGTTTTCATTTTCATTCATTCTTTTGACTTCCACCCCGCTAATGACAGCCGCGCTATAATGGGGCATGCAATAGCTCACTAAGAGCATGAGCACTAAAAAGATCGCCGTTAAAATGAATAAAACCACATTACGCACAAATTTTATCAATTTCATTCCTTATGATAGTATTAGCCTAACAATCGCATTCAAACACCATTTAAGAGCCTAAAAAACGCTCTTTCACATGTTTTCAATCATCACGCTAGCAAATTCAGAGCATTTCACTTCTTTAGCCCCATCCATCAAACGAGCGAAATCATAGGTTACTTTCTTGCTCTTAATCGCTTTTTCCATCGCAGAAACGATCAAATCAGCCGCTTCCACCCAGCCCATATGCCTTAACATCATTTCCGCACTCAAAATAATAGACCCCGGATTGACTTTGTCTAGCCCGGCGTATTTAGGAGCGGTGCCATGGGTGGCTTCAAACATGCCCACTGTGTCATTGAGATTAGCCCCAGGAGCGATACCAATACCCCCCACCATCGCCGCTAACGCATCAGAGATATAATCCCCGTTCAAATTCATGGTCGCAATGACGCTGTATTCGCTAGGGCGTAAGAGGATTTGTTGCAAAAACGCGTCAGCGATCATGTCTTTAATGATGATTTCTTTACCGGTTTTAGGGTTTTTCAAAGAACACCATGGGCCTTTATCAATGACTTGAGCGTTAAATTCTTTTTGAGCGAGTGCATAACCCCACTTCATGAACGCCCCCTCAGTGTATTTCATGATGTTACCTTTATGCACAAAAGTTACGCTTGGCTTGTCATTATCAATAGCGTATTCAATCGCTTTCCTAACTAGCCTCTCTGTGCCTTCTTTACTAATGGATTTCACCCCTATGCCGCTGCTTTCAGGGAAGCGGATTTTTTTAACCTTTAGTTCATTTTGTAAAAAATGGATGAGTTTTTTCGCTTCCGCGCTACCTTCTTGCCATTCAATGCCCGCATAAATGTCTTCAGAATTTTCTCTAAAAATCACCATATCCACTTTTTGTGGTTCTTTAACCGGACTCGGACTCCCATACCACCTAACCGGTCTCAAGCACACATACAGATCCATTTTTTGGCGTAACGCTACATTCAAAGATCTAAACCCCTCACCAATAGGCGTGGTCAAAGGTCCTTTAATAGAAACTTTATAATGGTTAATCGCTTCAATAGTGTCCGGTAATAACCATTGCTCTTCTGGGCTTAATTCTTTGTGATCTTTAAACTTTTGATAGCATTTTTCGCCCACAAACACCTCATACCATGCGATTTTTTTCTCGCCCTTATACGCTTTTTGAACCGCGCTATCCACGACTTTAATCATTGCCGGGGTAATATCTGATCCAATGCCATCGCCCTCAATGAAAGGGATAATGGGGTGGTTTGGCACATGCAATTTGTTGTCTTTAATCGTAATTTCTTCGCCCTCTTTAGGCTTTTGTAAGATTTTAGGGTTGTAAGCCATCTCTCAATCCTTTTTATAAAATTTAAGTAACTATACTAGCGCAAAAATACTATATAACCCCTAAAAATCTTTTTTTGAATGCGTGTTTAAAAGTAGCGGTTGGGAATAACTTGAAAAAACGCAATGTTTTTAAAAAGAAATCATTTAATTTTTTGGCTTATAATGGAGTGCTATCATTCTAAAAACTTAAGGAAGTCAAATGTCTGTTGCTTTAATCAATAATGAAAATAATGAACGCTACGAATTTGAAACGATTGAATGCACCCGTGGGCCTAAAGCGGTGGATTTTTCCAAGCTTTTTGAAACGACCGGGTTTTTTTCTTACGATCCAGGGTATTCTTCTACCGCCGGGTGCCAATCTAAGATCAGCTATATCAACGGCAAAAAAGGCGAATTGTATTACAGAGGGCATAGAATAGAAGATTTAGTCGCCAAATACAAATATGTAGATGTGTGCAAATTGCTCCTCACAGGGGAGTTGCCCAAAAATCAAGAAGAAAGCTTGGAATTTGAATTGGAATTGCGCCACAGAAGTTTTATACATGAGAGCTTGTTAAACATGTTTTCAGCTTTCCCTAGTAACGCCCACCCTATGGCGAAGCTCTCTAGCGGTGTGTCTATTTTATCCACCCTTTATTCCACGCACCAAAACATGCACACTGAAGAAGATTACCAAACGATGGCCAGAAGGATTGTCGCTAAGATCCCCACGCTTGCGGCTATTTGCTATCGTAATGAAGTGGGAGCACCCATTATTTATCCGGACATCGCGCGCTCTTATGTGGAAAATATCCTTTTCATGCTGAGAGGGTATCCTTACAGCCGCTTGAAACACACCACTCAAGGCGAAGTAGAAATCACACCCCTAGAAATAGAAGCCTTTGATAAAATCCTAACCTTACACGCTGATCACAGCCAAAACGCCTCTTCTACCACGGTAAGGAATGTCGCTAGCACCGGCGTGCATCCTTATGCAGCTATAAGCGCTGGCATTAGCGCTTTGTGGGGGCATTTGCATGGCGGGGCGAATGAAAAAGTGCTTATCCAATTAGAAGAAATCGGCGATGTGAAAAATGTGGATAAATACATCGCACGCGTGAAAGACAAAAACGACAGTTTCAAACTCATGGGCTTTGGGCATAGGGTGTATAAAAGCTACGATCCGCGCGCCAAAATCTTAAAAGGCTTAAAAGACGAACTGCATAAAAAGGGCGTTAAAATGGACGAGAGATTGAGCGAAATCGCTGCGAAAGTGGAAGAAATCGCGCTAAAAGATGAGTATTTCATTGAAAGGAATCTCTACCCTAATGTGGATTTTTACTCCGGCACGATTTTAAGGGCTTTAAAAATCCCGGTGCGTTTCTTCACGCCGGTGTTTGTCATTGGCAGAACCGTGGGCTGGTGCGCTCAATTATTAGAGCATGTCAAAAGCCCGCAAGCTAGGATCACGCGCCCAAGACAAGTCTATGTAGGGGATTAGGCTTTGTCCTAATTTTGCCCTAACAGAGCGTTGATGATAGTTTTAAGAAACGCTCAAAGCCTTTTTAAAAAAGTGAGGAACTCGTTTAAAAAAGTGAGGAACTCGCACCAAGCTTTTTAAATAACCGCATGCAAACGCCCCAACACTCAAGGATAACCCCACTTTTTTAAAGAAACCCTTGAGTGTTTTAGGCTTAGGGAACGCTCTTATAAATTAGCGTTTCATTGAAACCACCGCTTTTTTTAAGAAACCTTAGAAACCCTTGAGTTTTTGGGGGAAACGATTGGCAAAACACGCCTCTTAAGAAAATTTAAGAAATCATTCTTACAATTTAAGGAAATCCTTTTTACAATTTAAGAAATCATTCTTGCAACAAACCCAAAACAATCCAAGTTAAAAACCCTTTTTTGATAGTTACCCCCATTCAAACAACCTCATTTCTTTTAAAATGACCTTTATTGGTTTAATATTTGTTTAGAAAAGCTACAAAAACCTTTTTTTTTGAAAGGATAAAAACGCCTCATTAATGTCAAAATCGCATGAATTTATACTATAATTAACGAAAGCTTGTGCTATGGAATTACTTAAAGACACATTTGCACAAGATTTACGGACAAAATCAATCTTATTTCAAGCAATAAAAGGAGAAAACATAAAGAATAAATTTCTGTCATTAACCTTAGGTTCGCTTTTAGTTTCCGCTTTAAGCGCTGAAGAGAACGGCTTTTTTGTGAGTGCCGGCTATCAAATCGGTGAATCCTCTCAAATGGTAAAAAACACTAAAGGCATTCAAGATCTTTCAGATAGTTATGAAAGATTGAACAATCTTTTAACGAGTTACAGCGCCCTAAACACTCTTATTAGGCAGTCTGCCGACCCGAACGCTATCAATAACGCAAGGGGCAATTTGAACGCTAGCGCGAAGAATTTAATCAATGATAAAAAGAATTCCCCAGCGTATCAAGCCGTGCTTTTAGCCTTGAATGCAGCAGCGGGGTTATGGCAAGTCATGAGCTATTCGATCAGCGTTTGTGGTCCTGGCTCTGACAAAGGTAAAAATGGGGGCGTTCAAACTTTTGAAAATGTGCCAGCAGATAGAAGGACTACCATTACTTGCGATTCATTTTATGAACCAGGAAAGTGGAGCGCTATATCCACTGAAAATTACGCGAAAATCAATAAAGCCTATCAAATCATCCAAAAGGCTTTTGGAGCAAGTGGGAAGGATATTCCTGCCTTAAGCGACACCAAAGAACTTAATTTTGAAATTAAAGGGAAAAAAAATGATGGTGTCGTGCCAGGAGAAAAATGGAGATTCCCATGGACTAATGGAAAATTTGTTTCAGTCAAGTGGGTGAATGGGGAGTATAAAGAAACTAAAGAAGACATCAAAGTGTCAAATAACGCTCAAGAGCTTTTAAAACAGGCTAGCACTATTTTAACCACTCTTAATGAAGCATGCCCATGGTTGAGTAATGGCGGTGCAGGTAATGTGGGCGGTGGCAATAGCTTATGGGCTGGGATAGATAAAGGCGATGGGAGCGCGTGCGGGATTTTTAAAAATGAAATCAGCGCAATTCAAGACATGATCAAAAACGCTGAAATAGCCGTAGAGCAATCCAAAATCGTTACCGCCAACGCGCAAAACCAGCACAACCTGGACACTGGGAAAGCATTCAACCCCTATAAAGACGCCAACTTCGCCCAAAGCATGTTCGCTAACGCTAGAGCGCAAGCGGAGATTTTAAACCGCGCTCAAGCAGTGGTGAAGGATTTTGAAAGAATCCCTGCAGCGTTCGTGAAAGACTCTTTAGGAGTATGCCATGAAAAGGGTAGCGACGGCAATCTCCGTGGCACGCCATCTGGCACGGTTACTTCTAACACTTGGGGAGCCGGCTGCGCGTATGTGGGAGAAACCGTAACGAATCTAAAAAACAGCATCGCTCATTTTGGCGACCAAGCGGAGCGAATCTATAACGCGCGAAACCTCGCCTACACTTTAGCGAATTTCAGCGGCCAGTATAAAAAGCTAGGCGAACAT
This sequence comes from Helicobacter pylori, assembly GCA_008033015.1. Classification (GTDB taxonomy): domain Bacteria; phylum Campylobacterota; class Campylobacteria; order Campylobacterales; family Helicobacteraceae; genus Helicobacter; species Helicobacter pylori_DH. Next base: position 1,358,828 of record CP032042.1, on the reverse strand, counting down.
TATGACAGCATCACAGCAGCGCTCTCTAGCTTGCCTGACGCTCAATCCTTACAAAATGTGGTGAGCAAAAAAACTAACCCAAATAGCCCACAAGGCATACAGGATAACTACTACATTGACTCCAACATCCATTCTCAAGTGCAATCCAGGAGTCAAGAACTCGGCAGTAACCCTTTCAGACGTGCCGGGCTAATCGCCGCTTCTACCACCAATAACGGCGCGATGAATGGGATCGGCTTTCAAGTGGGCTATAAGCAATTCTTTGGGAAAAACAAACGATGGGGCGCGAGATACTACGGCTTTGTGGATTACAACCACACCTATAACAAATCCCAATTTTTCAACTCCGATTCTGATGTTTGGACTTATGGCGTGGGGAGCGATTTGTTAGTGAATTTCATCAACGATAAAGCCACTAAACACAATAAAATTTCTTTTGGCGCGTTTGGCGGTATCCAACTAGCCGGGACTTCATGGCTTAATTCTCAGTATGTGAATTTAGCGAATGTGAATAATTACTACAAAGCTAAAATCAACACCTCTAACTTCCAATTCTTATTCAATCTGGGCTTAAGGACCAATCTCGCCAGAAATAAGAGAAGAGGCGCTGATCATAGCGCGCAACATGGCATGGAGTTAGGCGTGAAGATCCCCACGATCAACACGAATTACTATTCTTTGCTAGGCACTACCTTGCAATACAGAAGGCTTTATAGCGTGTACCTCAACTATGTGTTTGCTTACTAAAAGCATTAAACCCCTTTTTAAGCTCTCTTTTTAGGGGGTTTAATCTTTTTTCGCTGACTTCTCACTCGCTTTTTAACTTTTCATAAAGCTTTTATTTTTCTAAACTTTTTTAATTTTTTCCACCAAACAAAGTTTTTTGACTTCAAGCGTTAATCACAAAAAATACTCAAAGGCGTTTTTTACAATCTAAATAAAAATTAGCGTTATTCAAGCGATCATTTTAAACCACCCAAGCAAGAAACCCCAAACATCTTTAGCGTTCGCGCGCTCCACTAACCAAAAAACGCCCCAAAGTCAAGGACAAACCCACCCACAAGGAAACCCCTAAGTTTTTTAGGCTTAGGGGAACGCTCTTAGAAATTAGCGTTTCATCAAAAACACTGCCTTAAACCAAGAAAAAGAAATTTCAAGGTATAATCGTTTAAAAGAGCGTTTGCCACTTTTACGCTTCATGGCATGCTCCTTATTTGGATTTGCCCCATATCCTAACTATGGGGCGCGATAAAATCCTGCAACCAACGCGCTTTAAAGCTCTTAAATGCAACCACCCTAAAAAACGTGCTTTCCAACTTTAAAATAAACCATAAAATCCCCATACCTACGATATAATCCTAAGATCGATTGATTTTAAGGGGCGTGTTTGGCATCATTATTCCATCTGAAGTTTTTAAAACCCCTAAGTTGTCTGCAAGCCGGTTTGCTTTATAGCCTTATTTTTGGCGTTTTATACCATTTCCCTTTGTTCGCTTACGTTTATAAAGAAAGCAACCAGGTTAGTTTTATAGCCATGATGGTTGTGGTGCTTTTTTGCGTTAATGGCGCTCTTTTTTTGGGATTAGGTTTGATCTCTGCTTCTTTGATGCGCTTAAGCGCGGTTGTTTTTAGTTGGCTCAATTCCATCGCTTTCTATTTCATTAGCGCTTATAAGGTGTTTTTAAATAAAAGCATGATGGGTAATGTCTTAAACACCAACACGCATGAAGTTTTAGGCTTTTTGAGCGCTAAATTATTCATTGTTATCGTTGTTTTTGGGGTGTTGCCTGGCTATGTCATCTATAAAATCCCTCTCAAAAATTCTTCTAAAAAAGCGCCCTTTTTAGCGATCTTGGCGTTAGTGTTTATCTTTATCGCTAGCGCTTTAGCTAACGCTAAAAATTGGCTGTGGTTTGACAAGCATGCGAAATTCATAGGGGGCTTAATTTTGCCCTTCGCTTATAGCGTGAACGCTTTTAGAGTGAGCGCTCTTAAATTTTTCGCCCCCACTATCAAGCCGCTCCCTCTTTTTTCGCCCAATCGTTCTCATTCGTTTGTGGTGCTAGTCATTGGCGAAAGCGCTAGGAAGCACAATTACGCCCTTTATGGCTATCAAAAACCCACCACCCCAAAATTAAGCAAGCGTTTAGCCGATAACGAACTCACTCTTTTTAACGCCACTTCTTGCGCCACTTACACGACCGCAAGTTTGGAATGCATTTTAGATTCTTCTTTTAAAAACAACGCTTATGAAAATTTACCGACTTACTTGACTAAAGCCGGTATCAAAGTCTTTTGGTATAGTGCGAATGACGGCGAAAAGAATGTTAAGGTTACCAGCTATCTTAAAAACTATGAGTTGATTCAAAAATGCCCCAATTGTGAAGCGATCGCTCCTTATGATGAATCCTTACTCTATAATTTGCCCAACCTTTTAAAAGAACACTCTAATGAAAATGTCTTACTCATCTTACACCTTGCCGGCTCGCATGGCCCCAACTACGACAATAAAGTGCCTTTAAATTTTAGGGTGTTTAAGCCCTATTGCTCAAGCGCTGATTTGTCTTCTTGCTCCAAAGAAAGCCTGATTAACGCCTATGACAACACCATTTTTTACAACGACTATCTGTTAGACAAAATCATTAGCATGCTCAAAAACGCCAAGCAGCCCACCTTAATGATCTATTTGAGCGATCATGGCGAAAGCTTGGGCGAAGAAGCGTTCTATTTGCATGGCATTCCTAAAAGCATCGCCCCCAAAGAACAATACGAGATCCCCTTTATCGTTTATGCTAATGAGCCTTTCAAAGAGAAGCATTCCATCATTCAAACCCAAACCCCAATCCATCAAAATGTTATTTTCCATAGCATTTTAGGGGTGTTTTTGGATTTTAAAAACCCTAGCGCTGTTTATCGCCCTTCTTTAGACCTGCTTAAACACAAAAAAGAGTAAAATAACACGCATGAAAAGATTCTTATTTAAACAAAAATTTTGTGAAAGCCTGCCTAAAAGCTTTTCTAAAACTTTATTAGCGCTCAGTTTGGGCTTGATTTTATCAGGCATTTTTGTGCCCTTCCCTAAAGTCCCTAAAAACAAAAGCGTGCCTTTGGTGTTTCATTTCACCGAACATTACGCGCGCTTTATCCCTACGATTTTATCTGTGGCTATCCCTTTAATTCAAAGAGATGCGATAGGGCTTTTTCAAGTCGCTAACGCTTCTATCGCTACAACCCTTCTCACGCACACCACCAAAAGAGCCTTAAATAATGTAACGATCAACAATCAGCGTTTAGGCGAGCGCCCTTATGGGGGTAATTTCAACATGCCAAGCGGGCATTCGTCTATGGTGGGTTTGGCGGTGGCGTTTTTAATGCGCCGTTATTCTTTTAAAAAATACTGGTGGCTCTTGCCCCTAATCCCTTTAACCATGCTCGCTCGCATTTATTTAGACATGCACACCATTGGGGCGGTGTTGGCCGGGCTTGGTATTGGAATGTTGTGCGTAAGCCTTTTTACAAGCCCCAAAAACCTTAATTAAAAACCTTAATTAAAAACCTTAATTAAAGCTTTAATTCCTGTTTTTATAATCTTCATAAGAAAAGTTTTTAAGGATTTTAAACCCTTGTTGATCTAGCTTGGCTAGGCTTGGGAGTGGCACGCCATTAAACGAGTTGTTTTTAACGATCGTATAATGGAGCATGTCTTGAAACACGATTTTATCGCCCCTTTTTAAAGGCGCTTCAAAGCTAAAACTCCCCATAAAATCCCCCGCTAAACAAGTAGGGCCGCCTAAAAAGTAAGAAAACGCCCCCTGATTTTCGCCCTTTTCAACCTCAATAAGCTCTTCATCATTTTCTACAGAGATTTTAAAGATACTAGGGCGATAAGGCATTTCCAAGCAATCGGGCATGTGAGCGCTAAAAGAAGCGTCTAAAATCGCAATTTCTTGATCGTTTTTAACGATGTCTATCACGCTTGCGATCAAAAACCCGCATTGCCACCCTATGGCTTCCCCAGGCTCTAAAACCACTTCTATATCATGATAACGCTCTTTAAAACCCTTAATCGTTTGGATGAGCAAATTCACATCATAATCGCTCCTAGTGATGTGATGCCCCCACCAAAATTCACCCATGCCATGTTTTCTAAATAGGGCTTGAAATGCCTTTCCACATGCTCTAAAGTCCGGCACAAAGCGTCAGCGTTTTGCTCGCAATGCGTATGGAAATGCAGCCCGCTCACCCCCTCTAACCCATGCTCTTTAACCCCCTTTTCAAACTCGCTAGGCACAATCCCTAACCGGCTCACTTTAGAGCATGGGTTATAAATGGCTGGGGTTACTTCGCTATAGAGTGGGTTGATCCTCAAACCCATTTTAATGGGGCTTAAGCCCAAGTTTTCTAATTGCTTGTTTTTATCTAAAATCCTGTCTTTATAGGTAGCGTATTGGTAAAAAGAGTTGAAAATGATGCTTGTCGCTAGGGGTAAAATCGCGCTCATTTCAGCCTCTTTGAAAGCCGGGCTATAAACGCAAATCTCCTTATGGCTCTCTCGCCCCCCAAATTCTTCAAAAGCGAGCTTAGCCTCATAAAGACCGCTCGCGCAACACCCGTTCAATTTTTGCCTCAAAATCCCAAACTCGCGCCAAAACGCATACCCCTTTAAAGCGAGCAAGACCTTTGCCCCACTTTGTTGGCGCACGATTTCTAAAATCTTGGCGTTTTTTTCTAAGCGTTCGCTCTCTAACACATAGCAAGGGGTGGGGATAGCGCTGTATTTTTTCATGCTAATTCCAAAAATTGCTTAACCACTCGCTGGATGTCTTTGGGGTTAGACTTAGAGATGAAATCATCGGCCTTTAAACTCCTGGCCATGTCTTCATTAGAGCTGCCGCTCATAGAAGAATTGACCACGATAGGGATTTTTGAAGTCAAAGGATCGTTTTTAACCTGCTTGATCACTTCAAAACCGCTCGCTTCTGGCATTTCTAAATCGGTAATAATCAGGCCAACATTGCTCACATCGGTTGTTGGACTGAATAAATGCTCTAATAAGGTTTTACCATTGATAAAATCTATATGCTTGACGCCTAGCTTGTCTAAAATCATTTGCATGGTTTTTAAAACGCTTGGGGAATCATCAGCGAGCAAAACGCATTGGTTAGAATGGATTTTAGAAAGCGTCTCTAAATCGTTGTGTTTTTCATCTTCAATCCAAGGGAACACATCTATAAGCATTTTTTCAATATCCACCACTTGCACCAAGCGCCCATCAAAATAGCGCGTGCGGCTCACGAGTTTGTTATTGCCTGCAGATCCCCCTAGCCCAGCGCTTTGCTCCATTTCAGTCCATTTCTTGCTCAAAATCCTATCCGCTTCATAGATCCTAACCCCTATGGTCCAGCGAGAAAACTCACAAATCATAACAATATCGTCTTCGCCTTTTTCTTTTTCTATCCTATAAGGGCGTAAATCCTTGTTTTTGTTCTGGCTGTCATAATAAAACCATTTTTTCATATCAATCAAGGGAATGGTGAGCTCTCTTATAATGATTAGCCCCTCAACGAGCGAATTGTTTTCGTGGCTGATGATGGTGAGATTGCCATGGTATTTCACCACTTCACGGATCTTAAAAACATTGACCGCATACAAATCCTTGTTTTTACCCAGCCTGAAACACAACAATTGCAACTCATTATTTTTATGCAAACTCGTAACTTGATCAATGCCCGCTAAACTATCAGCCATGACTTCCCCTTAATTTAGGTTTTCGTATCGTTTTATAATTATATCGTGTTTGTGTTTAATGCCAACGACACTTAAAAACTAAAATTCCTTTGGTGGGGGTTTTGAAATCATTTTAAACGACTCAAAACAAACCCGTTTTTAAAACTGCGCACATATAAAATATTATGGCGGTTAGAGCAAAAGATTTGTGGGGCTGTTACAAACCCTGAAAGCAATTCCCTAGCGTCAATGACTTTAGGGTTTTCAAGCGATCTTTTACAAGGCTTTAAGGAAAACGAAAAAGCGTCAATAGAATCAGCTCGAACTTCATAATTTTCAAAAGCTTTGTTTTTGATACGCATAAGATAGATTTTATGGGCAAAAATGCTCGTGTTTCTAGTGTCTGCAAAGGTGCTCACACCTGAATACAACGAAGTTACTAGCCCTCCAACAAACCCCAAATAATAATTCGCCACCGCTTGCATGCCCACCTTAAAAGTAGCCGATAAAATGGCTCTAGTGATAATATAGGGCAATTGCTTCCTAAATTCGCTCGCAACCACCGCATCTATTGAGGCTAAAGTGTCAAAGGGCGTTAGTTTTTCTCCATCTTTGAGAGTGAAATTTTGATAAAACGCTTCCCCTTTTTCTAGCTTGGGCAAGGCTATACTCACGTTATAAACCGAATCAATCATAAAAATAGGCACATCAATTTTAAATTCGCTTTTTTGCGGCTCTTTACCATCTTCAATGATGATCCAAGTGAAATGGCTTCTGTTAGGGTTTTTGAAAAAAACCAAGTCTTTAGCCACGAAAGGGCTTTGACTGATCCCATAGGCTTCATTAAGATAGCCTAACCCCTTATTCTTATCCCCATTTAAAGCGTAAAACAACCCTGAAAGATACGAAACCGCCGGGTTAAGCAAGCCTTGATAAGCTTCGTATTTGTCTAAATTAGAATAGGTGTTGTTTAAAATCTCGCTCACTTCCACCCTAGAGCGTTCCATATTAATATTGTGCTTTTTGCTAGAATCGATCTCTTTAATGGCTTTTTGCACTTCCTCATAATAAAATTCTTTAGCCCTGCGCTGGCGTTCGTTCGCGCGGTTGAATTGCACCCTAGCTTTCGCGCTATCGTTCAAAAGCATGTAGTCTATCGCTTTGTAATAATTGATTAAAACGCCCTCATAAATATTCCCCCCATAAGCGCGCACGTTATCATTAATCATGGTAGCGCCCACATAACCAGCCCCTCTTGTGAAAGCGCTTTGGGTTTTATCAAAGCGTTGCTCGGCTTGATCTAACACCCCTAAAGAAGTCTGGTAATCTCTTGCGTATAAAGCGCTCAAGCCGTTTTGCAAGTCCCATAAAAGAGCGTTCTTTTTTTTCTTAGTGAATTGTTTGGAATATTCATAAGCTTTTTTAGGGCTTTCTTCATAATAGAGCGTGTTAAAATGTTCTAAGTCCATACGATAGCCTATGCAACCTGTTAATGATATTCCTAAAATTACCGACATCAACAGAACGAATATTTTCAATCTAACCCTTTTAATTGACATTTTTTTGCTTGACTATTTGAGCGTATCATAACATTTTTAATGAAAACATAAGCTTTTTATGGCTAAAATGATCCCTAAGCTCTTATTTAGACCTATGCAATAGGAATTTAGGGTAACGCTTCAGGGTAGGAATACAGCAGAGTCCCCTAATTTCTTGTGTGCCTTAGCCATCTGAATAGGAGTGCTTCAAAATGATATTGACTTTTTTAAACTAACTCTTCAAAAGTTTCTCACGCCACTCTGTAGGGTAGTCTTTTTGTAACGCTTTCACTTTATTGACATGGCTAGAATCCGAATTAAAGATTTTCAAATAACGCCCCAAGCCCTCCAAACTCACATCAATCATGTTAGAGCTCCCATTACCCAGATTTTTGACTAAAACCTGCCTGGCATACAAAGGGGTGTTTTCTAAAAAAGAAATTTCAGTCTCGCTCAAAGGCACATTGAAATGGTGTTTCAACTCCCTAGCGTTTTTTTGCGGATACAAAATAAGAGTCCCCATGTTGCTTAAAAAACTATGGGCGTTTTTAACCCCGCTTAATTGGTAAATATCTTGCAAGGCCAACACCACCACGCCATTAGCTTTTCTGGCTTGCGTGATTAAAGCGTTGATTTTGGTGTTCAACAAATCGTTTTCCACATAGGATTTAAACTCGTCTAAAAAAACCAAAAAACCGCTGTCGTTTTTCCTGGATTCTTCTAAGATTTTATAAAACAAGTAATAGGCTAAAAGCCCTAAGTCTTTGGGGTTTTGGGTGATAGCGTCTAGGTTTATCACATTTAAAAAAGCGTTGGAGTTGAGTGCGTCATTCAAAGCGTTAAAAAGGGGGTTATTCAAATACGGCTCCAAGCTCAAGCTTAGTTGGTTAGATGAGGTTCTTTTAAGCGTTTCTTTAAAATCTAGCAAACTAAAGGCTTTAGGGTATAAAGTCTCATAAAGGCTCTTAATCGCACTAAAAATCGCATTCATGTCTTCTAAGGCTTCTTTATCCCTTGAAGGGGCAAGATCAAACATGCTCAAAAAGAAGGATTGCAAAAATTCTAAATTCTGCAAATTAGGCTCTAAACAAAAGGGGTTGATGCTAAAAGATTGGCCGTCATGGTAATGCCCTTTAAAAAATTTTGTGAAAGAATACAGCCCCTGCATCCTGTCAAAGGCTAAAAGGCGCATGTTTTGGTATTTCAAAGCGCTCATCATTAAAAAGCTAATCAGCGTGCTTTTACCGCTCCCGGTAGCCCCTATGATTAGAGTATGCCCGTTCACTCTGGCGATTTCTTTAGCGTTGTTGTGGCTCACTTCTTGGTTGTGGAAATTGAATAAAAAAGGGGAATAATCCAAATTTTTAAACACGCTCAAAGGGCTATTCCCCCATGAATTAGCCTTAAAGCCTAAATTTTGCCTTTCAAACACCATTAAACACGCTAGGGCTTTAGAAGTTAAAAAACGCAAGCGGTGGTTCAAATGGATGCGTTCAGGGAAAAAGGAAAAATACCCCCCTTTCAAGCCAAAAGTTTCTATAACGCCCACTAAGTTTTCTTTAAATAAAAGCCCTAAAACTAAGCTGGTTTGAGCGTCTAAATCCTCTAAACTGGGGGCTTTGATAAGAATGTTTAGGGCGAATTTTTGCATGGATAATCGTTTAGTTTTGACTAATTCTTGGTATTCTAGCAGCTCGTTTTTAACGAGATTAGACATGCTAAACTTGGCCCTCTCTTTTAAAAAACTCAGCGTTTTATGCGCGCTCATAGGCTCTATAGAAAAGATAATATCTAGTGGCGTCTCTTGGTATAAAAGCGCTCCCACCGCTATAGAAGTGATGCGTTCGCTCTCATAAGCTTTAATGCCAATCAAGCGGTTATAGGTTTTTTGATTGAAGCTTTCTTGAATGAAATAATCTTTTTCAAAAGTGATAGAACTAGCGATATAACTATCGCTCAAATACCCCCCTACTAGGGGCTTTAAAGGGAGATCAAACCCATTAATATATTCTGCATAAAAATTCAAAACCTCTTTGGAGCTTAAGAGTTTGGGGGCATAATTTTTGAGCTGGATTTCTAAGCTTTTTAAAGTTTCTTGCAAAAAATGCGCTTTATAAGAGAGAATGTCCTTAAAATTTTCCCTATTGGCATGCATTAAGGATTTTTTCTTATGCTCTAAAACGCCCTGTAAAGAATGCGCGCTTTCTAAAACTAAAAAATACTGATTTTCATACACTTCTTTGTTTTCAAATTGATTCAAAATCGCTTGCAAGTATTTAGAATCAGCTTGAATGTTTTGTTGGTGATCAATTTTACGCCTTTTAACCACCAGGCGCACCACGACTTTTTCTAAAGAATCCAACGCCATCTGGCGCTCAGTGAAAAGATCTTGCAATTGCTCTGTGCTTAAATGGGTGTAACTCACCCCCTCTAAACGGAGAATACCCACTAAGTTTTCGTTTTTAGTGAGTAAAAAATGCTCATCATACAAGCCTAAAATGTTGTTTTCTTCGCTCATAGAATAGCTTTTAGGCAAAACCCCTAAAAAATAGTTTGAAACTTTTTGTTTGACAGCGTTCAAAAGCTTTTCTAACATCCTACGCTCTATAACATTTGGTTTTAGTCTTTATTTTGCTTTTAGCCACAATAATATCTGCAATGTCTTCATCAAAAAATTCCAGCACGCTAAAGAGCGCTAAAAACCCTAAATACAATAAAAAAGCGCTCAACAAATCAATCCAAGGGAGCAAAATAAAAGGCGCAAAAACAGAAATCAAATAAGATTTAGCGTTCAGCCATAAAAATTTTTCTTTAACCGAAATTTCACGCAAATTCTTCACGCTCGCTGAGAGGATAATCATTAAAAAATTCCCATAAACCAATTCGCCAAACTCGGGGCCTTAAAGAATAAAAAAATCCCAAACACCACGCCAAGGATCGTGAATAAGATCTCTTTCCACCGGTCTAAATTCCTCCACACATAAATAGCGATCCCTATGAAAATCACCATTAAAATCCCCTTAGCGATGGGGCTTTTGAGCTGGGCTTCTAGGGCGTTAAAAAACCCTTCTAAACCTTCAGCGAACAAACTTGAAACGCACATGCCTACTAAAAAAACGATTTTTAAAAAATGAGCGGACATCACAACCCTTTTGTTTAATTTTAATTAACTTTCTAAGGCTTTATTATCTCAAAAAAACCATAAAAATCCTCTAAAAGGGGGTCAAAAGGGGTGGTTTTTATCTTTAAAAGGGTAAAAAAGCAAAGCTGAAGAGGTAAAAGCCTTACTATTCTACGATCTGATAGACATAAGAAAGATTGGTGTGTTCTTTGGTTTGTAGGGTGTCTTCTTCTAAGAGGCTTTGAATCTTTTCAAAACTATATTGCAAGTGGTTGTAAGCAACAATCACCACCTCATCGCCTTTTTGTAAAAAATGCTCTTGCGCAAAAGGCATATAAGGGGTAGCCCCTATCGCAAAAATCATTTTAGTGGGGAAATTATGGCGCTCTAAAAAAGGTCTTATAGCCTCTAAAGAGTCGCCATCTTGTTGGTGGTTTAGTTGGTTTTTGATCCAGTCTAAAAGCTTTTGATAAAAAAACTCGTATTTGAGCAATTTGCTGTTTTCCCCATAAATGTGCCAAACATGATTGTATTTCAAAAAAGACGCGATAGAAAAATTGTTACACACCCCCCATAAACAAACCTGTCAATAGGCAATTTCTGCCCTATACCTTTAGAAGCTGGTGAAAAATTCTTTTTTTGGGAGAGCTTTGCGGCTTCTAGATTACGCACAGAAGCGTCATTAAACGCCATGAAAAAATTAGGCACAAGCTTGGTTACCAAATGTTTTTCATCGTATTTAACATCGCATTCTAAAGCGATTTCTGGCTCTGCTTGCACTTTCAAATTTGGATCATTAGGCAAAATAATCTTATGGTTATTAATGCAACAACGCCCCAAATAGCAATTCTCATATGGGATATAAAAAGGGAATAACCCCTTAGGGGCGTCCTTTTCTTCGCTTTTCATGTTAATAAAACTATGACTCTCTCCTGCTTGCTCCAAATGCCCTGCAAAATTCCCCACCACACCAAAACCTAAAAACTCTTGCATGCAAACCTCCTAAAAAACCGCTTAATCATTAGAGCTTTTTTCATTATAGCATAAAAGAAAACCCCTAAAACCCTCAAAAAACTCCCTTTTAAGCGAACAAATACTCTCTAGCGCTCTCTTTATCCAAAGGGTAAAGCTCGCGTTTTTCGTTCCCTATTTGAATGAGGTAAGCTTGATTTTTTAAAGTCTTAGCATAGCCTAAAGCGATACGGCCGGCCAATTCTTTATCTTCTTTGCTGGCGTTTTTATCCACTAAACTCAAAGGACCTTTACAACTTAGCAATTCAATCTTATCCATTAAGGGGTGTTGAATATCCAATTTATGGTTTTCTTCTTCATTCCTTGCCACCACCAAACGAGCGTTATGGGGTAAGACAAAATAACGCCCGTTTTTGACAATCACGCCATCTTCAAACACCATTTCTCTGTATTCTTTCAGATTCTTAATCTTATTACTCACTTGAATGTCCGTAAGCAAGCACCCCCCACCTGGCTTTTCATAATATTTCAAGCCATAATCCTTAACCATCTGCAATTGCCTAGCGCGCCCCCTACCACTCACATCTAAAAGCTTGTCTCTATCAACAAAACCCTTTTTTTCCATAAAAGTAGGCTCTAAGAGTTTAGCGCTCATGGGCCTTAAGAGCAATTCATCTAAAAACTGCGGTTTTTCACCGCCTGCTTGCGTTCGGTCTAAAATAAGATCAAAACGAGCCTCTTCGCCCACTTCTCTGACTAATTTCCTCACCTGATTGAGCGCTTCTTTCCTTTGGGATTTAGGGCGTTGCCCTAGCACTTCCCCGCTCAAAACAAAATCCGCGTTCAATTCAAGCATTTTATAAAAAGCGTTCCTAAACATGTTGGCATGGCAGTCAATACAAGGGTTGAAATATTTCCCATAGCCGTATTTGGGCTTGAACAACACATCGTTAAAAAACTGCTCTCTAATATCGCACACTAGGAGCTTAGCCCCGATTTGCGCGGTGGCGTTTTCAAAATACTCTCTTTTATCTTTATTCCCCCCAAACCCTATATTGAAGTGTAAAGCGGTTACTTCAATGCCTTGATCAATGAGTAATTTCATGGACAACAAACTATCCAACCCCCCACTAAATAAGGCTAAAGCTTTAATCTTTTTCATATGGCGACTAATTCTCCTTGTTTTAATTTCATAATGGCTTGGCGGGCCTTTTTTAAAAAGATCATTTTTTCGCTAAAAGAAAGCGGGCTTTTAGGGATTTCTTTGAGTTGCCGCTCAAAATAGCGCAAAATCAACAAACGCAATTCCTTTTCAAAACCCCCTTTTTTTAGGGGTAAATTCGCATCTAATAATAACGCAACTAATTTAGGGTCGTCCAATTTTTCTTGACACAAAGCGTCAAATTCTTGTTTTTTATGCAAGAATACCCCACTATGGATATAACCCACCGCTAAATCCAACAAGCTTCTGTCTTCTAAAAGGTAGCGGATCACCAGTTTTTCTAAAAATTCCAAACTCATCGTGTTAGGAACATGGGCGAACTTTTGAGCAAGATTGGGTTTTTCTGTTTTGGGGTAAAAAGGCTGAAAAGAGGCTCGCTCTCTAATCCCTAAAACATGCAAAGGCGCTTGCAAAAGTGCAGCGATTAAGGGCTTGTATTCATTTTGTAAAAGCAAGGAAAAGTTTTTCAAAAACCCTAACATTTCTTTAAGGGCCTTATCTTTTTCTAAAGGATCGTCTAAAAGATAAGAACCCGCCATGTGCCTTAAAACAAATTCAATGAAAGCTATGGGGCGCGACAGCCAATTTTTTAAGGTTTCAATCTGATGATTAGCGATCATATCCGCTGGGTCTAGGTTGTTTTCAAATAAAACCACCCCCCCTTTCCTTTGCTCTTTAGCCAACATCAAGCTCGCTTTATAAGCCGCATTCCGCCCTGCCTTATCCCCATCATAGCTTAAGAGGATTTCTGGATCGCCTTTTTTAAGCAAGGGCAAATGCGATGGCGTTAAAGCTGTCCCAAGCGTGGCTATGGCGTTTTTAAAACCCGCTTGGTGCAATAAAATCACATCCAAATACCCCTCTGTTACAATGACTTGCTTTTGTTTATAGATGTGTTCTTTAGCCAAATGATAGCCATAAAGCAAACTGGATTTATCAAAAAGCTTACTTTGGGGCGAATTGATATACTTGGCCGCTTTTTCTTTTAAGGTGCGCCCTCCAAAGCCCACCACTTGAGCGCCAGGGCTATAAATAGGGAACATGATGCGATCCAAAAAGCGCAAATAGGTTTTATCCTTTTTATCGCTCTTGCCTAGCACGCCCAATTCAATGAGCTTATCCTTATTCAAGCCTTTATTTTCAATGCCGTAATCAATTCTATTCGTGCATAAGCCTAATTTAAACGCTTTGATGCTCTCCATGCTAAGCCCTCTTTTTTGCAAATAATTCAAAAAAAATGGGGCGTTAAAAAGCTCTTCTTGATACAACGAACTCACCATTTCTAAAAGGTGGTAATCTTCTTTATGATCGTAATAAACGCCTTTGTCATACTCTAAAACTATATTGAATCGGTGGGCTAATTTCTCAAGCGCTTCCACAAACGAAAGTTTTTCAAACTCCATCACGAATTTAATGCTATCCCCGCTCGCCCCACACCCAAAGCAATGGTAAAACCCTTTAATTTGATTGACGCTAAAACTCGCGCTCCTTTCTTCATGAAACGGGCAACAAGCCATGTAATTCGAACCTGATTTCCTCAAATCCACATAAGAGCTAATGACTTCTACAATGTCTATCGTTTGCAAAAGGCGATCAATGGAACTTTTAAGAATCATTTTTCATGCTTTCTTTAAATGGGCTTTTTTGGTTTGACTTTCTCAAAAGGGATTATACTCAATAAATAAAATCTTAAAAAAGGTTTGTTAATAACGCCCCCTTTTTCTAATCCTTATATTTTTAAACTAATGAAACTTTATACAAATAGACTTAATAATCCTTATAGTTATATTATTAGCTTTGTTTTTATGGCTTGACTTATCCCTAAAAATGCGCTATAGTTATGTCGCTTAAGAATACTAAGCGCTAAATTTCTATTTTATTTATCAAAACTTAGGAGAACTGAAATGAAGTTTCAACCATTAGGAGAGAGGGTCTTAGTAGAAAGACTTGAAGAAGAGAACAAAACCAGTTCAGGCATCATCATCCCTGATAACGCTAAAGAAAAGCCTTTAATGGGCGTAGTCAAAGCGGTTAGCCATAAAATCAGCGAGAGTTGCAAATGCGTTAAAGAAGGCGATGTGATCGCTTTTGGCAAATACAAAGGTGCAGAAATCGTTTTAGACGGCACTGAATACATGGTGTTAGAACTAGAAGACATTCTAGGCATTGTGAGCTCAGGCTCTTGTTGTCATACAAATAGTCATGACCATAAACATGCTAAAGAGCATGAAGCTTGCTGTCATGATCACAAAAAACACTAAAAACATTATTATTAAGGATACAAAATGGCAAAAGAAATCAAATTTTCAGATAGCGCAAGAAACCTTTTATTTGAAGGCGTGAGACAACTCCATGACGCTGTAAAAGTAACCATGGGGCCAAGAGGCAGGAATGTGTTGATCCAAAAAAGCTATGGCGCTCCAAGCATCACCAAAGACGGCGTGAGCGTGGCTAAAGAGATTGAATTAAGTTGCCCGGTGGCTAACATGGGCGCTCAACTCGTTAAAGAAGTAGCGAGCAAAACCGCTGATGCTGCCGGCGATGGTACGACCACAGCGACCGTGCTTGCTTATAGCATTTTTAAAGAGGGCTTGAGGAATATCACGGCTGGGGCTAACCCTATTGAAGTGAAAAGAGGCATGGATAAAGCCGCTGAAGCGATTATTAATGAGCTTAAAAAAGCGAGCAAAAAAGTAGGCGGTAAAGAAGAAATCACCCAAGTAGCGACCATTTCTGCAAACTCCGATCACAATATCGGGAAACTCATCGCTGACGCTATGGAAAAAGTGGGTAAAGACGGTGTGATCACCGTTGAAGAAGCTAAGGGCATTGAAGATGAATTAGATGTCGTAGAGGGCATGCAATTTGATAGAGGCTATCTCTCCCCTTATTTTGTAACCAACGCTGAGAAAATGACCGCTCAATTGGATAACGCTTACATCCTTTTAACGGATAAAAAAATCTCTAGCATGAAAGACATTCTCCCGCTACTAGAAAAAACCATGAAAGAGGGCAAACCGCTTTTAATCATCGCTGAAGACATTGAGGGCGAAGCTTTAACGACTCTAGTGGTGAATAAATTAAGAGGCGTGTTGAATATCGCAGCGGTTAAAGCTCCAGGTTTTGGGGACAGGAGAAAAGAAATGCTCAAAGACATCGCTGTTTTAACTGGCGGTCAAGTTATCAGCGAAGAATTGGGCTTGAGTCTAGAAAACGCTGAAGTGGAGTTTTTAGGCAAAGCCGGAAGGATTGTGATTGACAAAGACAACACCACGATCGTAGATGGCAAAGGCCATAGCGATGACGTTAAAGACAGAGTCGCGCAAATCAAAACCCAAATTGCAAGCACGACAAGCGATTATGACAAAGAAAAATTGCAAGAAAGGTTGGCTAAACTCTCTGGCGGTGTGGCTGTGATTAAAGTGGGCGCTGCGAGTGAAGTGGAAATGAAAGAGAAAAAAGATCGGGTTGATGACGCGTTGAGCGCGACTAAAGCGGCGGTTGAAGAAGGCATTGTTATTGGCGGCGGTGCGGCTCTCATTCGCGCGGCTCAAAAAGTGCATTTGAATTTACACGATGATGAAAAAGTGGGCTATGAAATCATCATGCGCGCCATTAAAGCCCCATTAGCTCAAATCGCTATTAACGCCGGTTATGATGGCGGTGTGGTCGTGAATGAAGTAGAAAAACACGAAGGGCATTTTGGTTTTAACGCTAGCAATGGCAAGTATGTGGACATGTTTAAAGAAGGCATTATTGACCCCCTAAAAGTAGAAAGGATCGCTTTGCAAAATGCGGTTTCGGTTTCAAGCCTGCTTTTAACCACAGAAGCCACCGTGCATGAAATCAAAGAAGAAAAAGCGGCCCCAGCAATGCCTGATATGGGTGGCATGGGCGGAATGGGAGGCATGGGCGGCATGATGTAAGCCCCCTTGCTTTTTAATACCATTTTTTATAAAAGCCCTCTTCTTGGGGGGCTTTTCATTTGACAAAACCGCTCGTTTTGAAAAACGCGCAACAAAAAATCCCCATTAAAATCAAGCTTTTATCATTAGCGCTCCATTAAAACAAAATCTAAAAACTCTTTACCACCCAAACAAACGCGCAAAAAGTGCAAAAATTCTAAATTTTCTCTAAATGACAAAAAAAAAAAAACGATTTCATGCTACAATGCTTTAAATACATTCTTAATGTATAAAATTCCAATCACTCAATTTAATTTCAAGGAGAATATTTATGAAAAAAACCCTTTTACTCTCTCTCTCTCTCTCTCGCTTCATCGCTTTTAAACGCTGAAGACAACGGCTTTTTTATAAGCGCAGGCTATCAAATCGGCGAAGCCGCTCAAATGGTGAAAAACACCGGCGAATTGAAAAGACTTTCAGACACTTATGAAAATTTGAGCAATCTTTTAAACAATTTTAACAATCTCAATCAGGCGGTAACGAACGCGAGTAGCCCTTCAGAAATCAACGCTGCGATCGATAATTTAAAAGCAAACACGCAAGGGTTGACCGGCGAAAAAACCAACTCCCCCGCCTATCAAGCGGTGCATTTGGCACTCAATGCGGCGGTGGGCTTGTGGAATGTCATCGCCTATAATGTCCAATGCGGTCCTGGTAAGAGTGGGCAACAAAGCGTAACCTTTAATGACCAACCAGGACACAATTCAAGTTCCATTAATTGTAATTTAACCGGTTATAATAACGGGGTTAGCGGCCCTTTATCCATTGACAATTTTAAAAAGCTTAATGATGCTTATCAAGTTCTCCAACAAGCGTTAAAACAAGGGGTACCCGCTTTGAACAACACGACTCAAAAGATAGAAGTCAAAGTAACAACGCAAACTAATGGATCTACTAAAAGTGAAACTACTACTACTACTACTACTACTAATGACGCTCAAACCCTTTTGCAAGAAGCCAGTAAAATGATAGACGTCCTCACTACAAACTGCCCATGGGTAAATACCGCTCATAACTCAAACGGGGGCGCGCCGTGGCATTTAAATACGACAGGGAACGTGTGTCAGGTTTTTGCCACGGAGTTTAGCGCCGTTACTAGCATGATCAAAAACGCGCAAGAAATCGTAACGCAAGCTCAAAGCCTTAACAACCAGCAAAGCAATCAAACTGCACCACAAGATTTCAATCCTTACACCTCTGCTGATAGGGCTTTCGCTCAAAACATGCTCAACCACGCGCAAGCGCAAGCGAAGATGCTTGAACTAGCCGCTCAAATGAAAAAAGACCTTAACACTATCCCAAGCCAATTTGTATCAAATTACTTGGCAGCTTGCAGAAGTGATGGCACAACACCTAATCAAGGGGTTACTTCCAACACTTGGGGAGCGGGCTGTGCGTATGTGGAAGAGACCATAACGGCTTTAAATAACAGCCTTGCGCATTTTGGCACTCAAGCCGAGCAGATCAAGCAATCTGAGTTGCTTGCACGCACTATACTTGATTTTAGAGGCAGCCTTAGCAATTTGAACAACACTTATAACAGCATCACCACGACCGCTTCAAACACGCCTAATTCCCCATTCCTTAAAAATTTGATAAGCCAATCCACTAACCCTAATAACCCCGTGGGCTTAAAGACCGTTTATCAAGTCAACCAAAGCGCTTATTCGCAATTACTAAGCGCCACGCAAGAATTAGGGCATAACCCTTTCAGACGCGTTGGATTAATCAGCTCTCAAACCAACAATGGTGCCATGAATGGGATCGGCGTGCAAGTGGGCTATAAACAATTCTTTGGTGAAAAAAGAAGGTGGGGATTAAGGTATTACGGCTTTTTTGATTACAACCATGCCTATATCAAATCCAGCTTTTTCAACTCCGCCTCTGATGTGTTCACTTATGGGGTAGGAACAGATGTCCTCTATAACTTTATCAATGATAAAGCCACCAAAAACAGCAAGATTTCTTTTGGGGTGTTTGGAGGTATCGCCTTAGCCGGCACTTCATGGCTCAATTCCCAATACGTGAATTTAGCGACCTTCAATAATTTCTATAGCGCTAAAATGAATGTGGCGAATTTCCAGTTTTTATTCAATTTGGGCTTGAGAATGAATCTCGCTAAAAACAAAAAGAAAGCGAGCGATCATGTTGCGCAGCATGGCGTGGAATTGGGCGTGAAGATCCCCACTATTAACACCAATTACTATTCTTTGCTAGGCACTCAGCTCCAATACCGAAGATTATATAGCGTGTACTTGAATTATGTGTTCGCGTATTAAAAGCTTGCGTTAAAACTCCTTTTTTGAACCCTTTCTTTTTTGGGGGTTTGTTTTTTTGATTTTTTAAACCCTTTGTTTTTAAACTCCTTTTTTTGAACTCCCTTTTTAGGGGAGAACTCTTTTTTTTTGAATCCTTTTTTTTTGAACCCTTTGTTTTAGGAGGGCTTCTTTTTTAAAGTCTTTCTTTTTAAAGTCTTTCTTTTTAAAGTTTTTCTTTTTTAAAGTCTTTCTTTTTTAAAGTCTTTCTTTTTTGGGGGGGTTTGATGGAAAATCCTTTTTAGCGTTTTTTATATTAGTTAGTGAAAAACTTGATACTAATTTAAGCGATAGTTTTTTAAAAAAGCGCTTCTTTTTGGGGGTTTAGTGGGGTTAAAAGGGGGAGAATGGTTTCAAAATACCCCCTACTTCCTTAAGGAAATGCGTTTTCAAATACTTTAAACAAACTCAATGAAATGATTTTTACAACAAAATGAGATCTAAAACGATAAAACAAAAACCCATTTTTTAAAAATGAAATTTTTTAAACAAAAAAGCATGAAATCCTAATAAGATTTATTAGTGCTTGGAATAAACAAAGCCTTTTTAAAACCCCAAAAATAACAAAATGACCAACAAAAACGCCGTTTATTTTGAGACAATTCCATTAAGTGCAACCAAAGTTTAAGCGTAATAGTTGTTACCCATGCCGTTTTGAGAGCGTGTCGTTTCTATAAAAACCGCAATATTTTTCAGTTATTCTTGACAAGCGTTAAAAAAAATTGTATCATTATCTTTTTTTGTGAGACCCGTTAGCTCAGCTGGTAGAGCAATTCCCTTTTAAGGAATGGGCCGTTGGTTCAAATCCAACACGGGTCACCATGAGCATCGTGGCTCCTTCATCTAGTGGTTAGGATACCACCCTTTCACGGTGGTTACAGGGGTTCAAATCCCCTAGGAGTCACCACTCTTTTATACGGGTTTAGTTGGATTTTATCTCAATATTTTGGTCGCTTAGCTCAGTTGGTAGAGCGCTACCCTTACAAGGTAGATGTCATAAGTTCGAGTCTTATAGCGACCACCATTTTGACTTAGCTTCAAGCATGCGTTTTTAGGCTATGGGGTTTGGATAGGGAGCGGTAGTTCAGCTGGTTAGAATATCTGCCTGTCACGCAGGGGGTCGCGGGTTCGAGTCCCGTCCGCTCCGCCACCAAACGCTTTTAAAATCATTTCCTACGCTTTTTCATATAATAGTTAATCGTTAAAAATGACCCTTTCATCTAGTGGCCAAGGATACCACCCTTTCACGGTGGAAACGGAAGTTCAAATCTTTCAAGGGTCGCCACAAAAATTTCAAACTACACCCATAAATTATCTAAAAGCCTGGTTTTACCCACACGAGCCGCCACCAAAATGAGCGTGTTAGTTGGCTCTATGGTTTTTAAAGGCTCTAGCTTGTGGTTACAGCATTCCAAATAATCCACTTCTAAATTTTCTAAAATTTCAAGCCCTAGTTTTTTCAGTTTTTCACACGCTTTTTCGCCCCTATCTATGGCCTGCTGGATATTTTCTAAAGCTTTTGGAATGGCTAGGGCTTGTTTTCTTTCTGTGGCACTCAAATACACATTCCTAGAGCTTAAAGCCAAATTATCGCTATCTCGCGCAATCTCACATGGCGCTATTTCAATGTCTAAAAGCAAATCTTGGACTAAATGCTCAATGATTAAAAGCTGTTGGGCGTCCTTTTTACCAAAATACGCTCTAGTGGGATTGACAAGATGGAACAATTTTAACACGACCTGAACAACCCCATCAAAATGCCCCTTACGCACCGCTCCCTCTAAAGAGCGGGATAAAAATGCAGGGGCGTAGAGTTTTAGGCGTTGCTCTGCTTCATAGGGATACATTTCGCCAATTTTAGGCACAAACACCGCATTAACGCCCAATCCTTCACACAAAGCCAAATCCTTTTCTAAAGGGCGCGGGTAAGCGCTAAAATCTTCGTTAGCCCCAAATTGCGTGGGGTTGACAAAAACGCTTACAATCGTGTGGGGATTTTCTTTCAAACTCCTTTCTATCAAGCTTTGATGCCCTTTGTGTAAAGCCCCCATAGTCGGCACAAACCCCACGCTTTCTTTCAAACTTTTACGATATTCTCTTAAAGTAGCAATCGTTTCTAACACCCGCATTTAACAATCCTTTAAAAGCTCTAAAACCACTTCTCTAGGCTCTTTAGCCTGATAAATGGGGCGGCCCACCACGATAAAATCGCTTAAATTTTGTTTAGCTTCTTTAGCGTTCGCCACTCGTTCTTGATCTTCTTTATCGTTTTGATCCAGCCTTATGCCAGGGGTTAAAGTCAAAAAGCCTTGACCCAAAGCCTCTTTAATCGCTAAACTTTCAAACACCGAACACACCACCCCATCAATCCCGCTCTCTTTACCCATAGCGCTCAATTTAATCGCTTGAGTTTTTAAAGGAGCGTTGTACACGCTCAAAAATTCCTCTTCGCTAAAGCTGGTTAAAGCGCTCACGCCCATGATCAAGGGGCGTTTTTTAAGAGCGTTTAAGCGTTGCATTAAAATGGTTAGCGCGCTTTTAGCGCTGCTTAAATGCACGGTGAGCATATCAATTTCTAATTTCGCGCATTCTAGCGCGGCATTTGCCATAGTATAAGGGATATCATAGAGCTTCAAATCCAAAAAAATCTTAAAATTTTCATCAATCTTTCTGATTTCATCTAAAAAAACAGCCCCATCCCTTATAAAAGATCTAAGCCCCACTTTAGCCCATAAATCTAAGCCCTTCAATTCTTGCAATAAAGAAAGATTGTCCTCTTTTTTTTCTAAATCCAATGCGACACATAATTGCATGAAAGCCCTTTAAAGTGTAAAATAACGCCATTATAACAAAAAGAAATGCAAGATTTTTAGCTATGATAAGCGTTTTAAAATGAAAACCAAGTTTAAAAAAATGAGATTTAAGGGTTAAAGAGTGAAAGCGTTTTTAGGAGCGTTAGAGTTTCAAGAGAATGAATACGAAGAGCTTAAAGATCTTTATGAGAGCTTAAAGACTAAGCAAAAGCCCCACACTTTGTTCATTTCTTGCGTGGATTCACGAGTCGTGCCTAATCTAATCACTGGCACCAAGCCGGGCGAATTGTATGTGATCCGCAACATGGGCAATGTGATCCCCCCTAAAACAAGTTATAAAGAATCCCTTTCTACCATTGCGAGCGTTGAATACGCTATTGTGCATGTAGGGATTCAAAACTTAATCATTTGCGGGCATAGCGATTGTGGGGCTTGCGGGAGCGTTCATTTAATCCATGATGAAACCACCAAAGCTAAAACCCCTTACATTGCAAACTGGATACAATTCTTAGAGCCTGTTAAAGAAGAATTAAAAAAACCACCCGCAATTCAGCAACCATTTCGCCAAGCGTTCATGGCTTACGGAGCGTTTGAATGCGTGCTTGCAACTCAACAACCTCTTAAGCTATGATTTCATTCAAGAAAGAGTGATGGATAACGAACTAAAAATTTTTGGTTGGCACTATATCATAGAAACAGGCAGGATTTATAATTACAATTTTGAAAGCCATTTTTTTGAGCTGATTGAAGAAACCATTAAACAAAGGAAAGGTCATGAAAACTTCTAAAACAAAAACCCCTAAACCCGTTTTAATCGCTGGGCCATGCGTCATTGAGAGCTTAGAAAATCTAAGAAGTATCGCTACTAAATTACAACCCCTAGCCAACAACGAGCGGTTGGATTTTTATTTCAAAGCGAGTTTTGATAAGGCGAACCGCACGAGTTTAGAGAGTTACAGAGGGCCTGGTTTAGAAAAAGGCTTAGAAATGTTACAAATTATCAAAGAGGAATTTGGCTATAAGATTTTAACCGATGTGCATGAGAGCTATCAAGCAAGCGTGGCGGCCAAAGTAGCGGATATTTTACAAATCCCAGCGTTTTTGTGCCGCCAAACGGATCTGATTGTAGCAGTGAGCCAAACTGACGCCATTATCAATATCAAAAAAGGGCAATTCATGAACCCAAAAGACATGCAATATTCTGTCTTAAAAGCCCTTAAAATTAGGGACAAAAGCATTCAAAGCCCCACTTATGAAACGGCGTTAAAAAATGGCGTGTGGCTGTGTGAAAGGGGGAGCAGCTTTGGGTATGGGAATTTAGTGGTGGATATGCGCTCTTTAAAAATCATGCGAGAATTTGCCCCGGTGATTTTTGACGCTACCCATAGCGTGCAAATGCCAGGGGGAGCGAACGGGAAAAGTTCAGGGGACAGCTCTTTTGCCCCTATTTTAGCCAGAGCGGCGGCTGCGGTGGGGATTGATGGGTTATTCGCTGAAACGCACATTGATCCTAAAAACGCCCTAAGCGATGGGGCGAACATGCTCAAACCTGATGAGCTAGAATATTTAGTAACCGACATGTTAAAAATCCAAAATTTATTTTAAAGGAATTTCATGCGAATCATAGAAGGGAAATTGCACTTACAAGGGAATGAAAGAGTCGCTATTTTAATCTCGCGCTTCAACCATATCATCACAGACAGATTAAAAGAAGGGGCGATGGATTGCTTTAAAAGGCATGGGGGCGATGAGGATCTTTTAGATCTCGTGCTGGTGCCTGGGGCTTATGAATTGCCTTTGATTTTAGAAAGGTTGTTAGGGAGTGGAAAATACGATGGCGTGTGCGTTTTAGGAGCTATTATTAGAGGGGGGACTCCGCATTTTGACTACGTGAGCGCGGAAGCGACTAAGGGCATTGCCAGCGCGATGTTAAAATACAGCATGCCGGTAAGCTTTGGCGTGCTGACCACGGACAATATTGAACAAGCGATTGAAAGAGCGGGCAGTAAAGCCGGCAATAAGGGCTTTGAAGCGATGAGCACTCTCATTGAATTATTGAGCTTGTGCCAAACTCTCAAGGGTTAAAATGGCGACACGAACTCAAGCCAGGGGGGCTGTGGTTGAATTGTTGTATGCGTTTGAGAGCGGTAATAAAGAAATTAAAAAAATCGCTTCTAGCATGTTAGAAGAAAAAAAGATCAAAAACAACCAGTTGGCTTTTGCCTTAAGCCTTTTTAATGGCGTGTTAGAAAGAATCAATGAAATTGACGCCCTCATTGAACCACATTTGAAAGACTGGGATTTCAAACGATTAGGGAGCATGGAAAAGGCGATTTTACGCTTAGGAGCGTATGAAATTGGCTTCACGCCCACGCAAAACCCTATCATCATCAACGAATGCATAGAGCTTGGCAAACTCTACGCTGAGCCTAACACCCCTAAATTTTTAAACGCTATCTTGGATTCTTTGAGCAAAAAACTCACTCAAAAACCCTTGAATTAAGGGCGTTTTATGCCTAAATTTAAAAAATGATGCACTAATCACTAATCACTCATCACTCATCACTAAAAAGGGGGTTGGTGGGATTTGAGCGAGCGGTAGAAGTAAAATTAAAGGAATAATATGGCATACAAATAGCGACTTGGAATTTTTAAAGCGATTAAGCTCTAATGATTTGAAAGATTTGTTTGATGCGCTTGTCTATGACAAAGATGGCGAAAAAAGATTTACTGAAGGATTAACGCTTTCAGAAGAATACAAAAGACATGGCAATGATTACGCTAAATATGCAGAAAGAATCGCTGAAGAATTGCAGCATTATGGGGCTAATAGCTTTGCGAGCGCGTTGAGAGGTACAGGGGTTTTATACAGAGAAATTTTGTGTGAAGTGTGCAATAAATTAAAAGTCAATTACAACAAAAAATCTGACACAACTTTGATTGAATAAAACATGCTTTCTGGTATTTTACAAAAAAGTTTGGAAAAAATGAGCGATGAGGAGATTAGAGAGCTTTGCGATGAATTAGGAGTGAAAAACACTAATAAATTAGGCAAGCAAGCCCTAAGCACAGCTGCTTTAACGCTGTTTAGAATGGGGGGTTTCAAATCCTATCAATTAGCTTTAATTGTTGCAAATGCCGTGATAAAGGCGATTTTTCAAAGAGGGTTGTCTCTAGGGGCAAATGCCGCTCTTACAAGAGGGCTAAGCATTTTAACAGGCCCTGTTGGCTGGATCATTACAGGCGTATGGACAGCGATTGATATTGCAGGACCGGCTTATAGGGTAACCGTGCCTGCATGCATTTTGGTTACCACTTTACGCCTAAAAGCACAAGCAAACGAAATTAAAAATCTCCTTTAACCCTTTTTAAACCTTTTTTAAAAATACAATATAAACCTAGATGCTATAAAATGTCTGGGTTTTATTTTTAGCGTTTGGGAAAATTGACGCTTTAAAGCAATCTATAGGGTTAAGAGCGTTGGGTTTTTGAGTTTAAGCCTTTTTAGAATATTAAGTGTAGTTTTAGACAAATGATATTAAAATCAGTAACCACTTTAGAAAAACAGCGATGAAGTGCGAAAAGTCGTTTGTTTTTAATAAGTGATAAAACAATATAAAGGAATAATATGGCATACAAATATGATAGAGACTTGGAATTTTTAAAGCAACTGGAATCTAGTGATTTATTGGATTTGTTCGAGGTGCTTGTTTTTGGTAAAGACGGCGAAAAAAGACACAATGAAAAACTCACAAGCTCCATAGAATACAAAAGGCATGGCGATGATTACGCTAAATACGCAGAAAGAATCGCTGAAGAGTTGCAATACTATGGGAGCAATAGTTTTGCGAGTTTCATTAAAGGTGAAGGAGTCTTATACAAAGAGATTTTATGCGATGTGTGCGATAAATTAAAGGTCAATTACAACAAGAAAACCGAAACGACTTTAATTGAACAAAACATGCTTTCTAAAATCTTAGAAAGAAGTTTGGAAGAAATGGATGATGAAGAAGTGAAAGAAATGTGCGATGAGTTGTCCATAAAAAACACCGACAATTTGAACAGACAAGCCTTAAGCGCGGCGACTTTAACGCTGTTTAAAATGGGAGGCTTTAAATCTTATCAATTAGCGGTCATTGTTGCGAATGCGGTCGCAAAAACCATTCTAGGGCGTGGTTTATCGCTTGCAGGCAATCAAGTGCTTACAAGAACTCTGAGCTTTTTAACAGGCCCTGTTGGCTGGATCATTACAGGCGTATGGACAGCGATTGATATTGCAGGACCGGCTTATAGGGTAACCATACCGGCATGCATTGTGGTTGCCACTTTACGCCTAAAAACACAGCAAGCCAGTGAAGATAAGAAGTCGTTGCAAATAGAATCCGTTTAAGCTTTTTTTAGGGAAAAGGGTATAGAATGGAGACCTAGATGCGAAAACGCATCTGGTTTTTATTTTAATTTAAGGGAGACACAATGAGTAACAGTTGCAGTAATCAAAACCACAATCAAAAAGGTGATGCTAAAAATCAAAACAACGAAAGTTGTCAAAAAAATAGCCAAAACCAAGCCAATCAATGCAACGCTAACCACGAACATAAAAACGATAAAAAGTAAGGGTTAGAGAGAGTTAAAAGGAGGGGGTTTCTTGTGCCAAAAATCAAAATAGCGTTTCATTAAGTTAGCCCTACCCAAAGAAATCAATAGTTTCTTGCTTTCAAGTCAGATTTATCTTATTTAAAATGATAAAGCGTATCAAAACATTTTAATCATTATTATTCTTTGGTTGTAAAATCAATAAAGCCCATTAGCATTTGTAACGCAATATTCATGCACAGTTAGCGGGTGTGTTTAAGCCTTTTGGGGCGTTAAACATGATTTTAAAAATGATGCTGTAATCACTAATCACTAATCACTAATCACTAATCACTAATCACTAATCACTAATCACTAATCACTAATCACTAATCACTAAAAAAGGGGGTTGGTGGGATTTGAACGGTGGTAGGAATAAAATTAAAGGGATTGCATGGCATACAGACGTGATAGCGACTTGGAATTTTTAAAGCGATTAAGCTCTAATGATTTGAAAGATTTGTTTGATGTGCTTGTTTATGATGAAGATGGCGCACTAAGAATGAATGAAGACTTGACAAATTCAACAGAATATAAAAGGTATGGCCATGATTACGCTAAATACCCAAGAAGGATCGCTGAAGAATTGCAGTGTTATGGGGGCAATAGTTTCATGAATTTTTTTAGAAACGAAGGGGTCTTATACAAAGAGATTTTGTGCGATGCGTGCGATCATTTAAAGGTTAATTACCATGAAGAATCTGCAACCTCTTTGATTGAGAAGAACATGTTTTCTAAACTTTTGGAAGATAGTTTAGAAAACATGAGTGGGAGAGAGATTAAAGAACTTTGCAATGAATTGGGCATGACAAATATTGATAAAGTGATTGGTGAAAACAAACAAGTCCTAATCGCATCTACTTTAACGCTGTTTCAAACGGGCGGCTCTCATTCTTATGCGTTGGCTGTATCTGTTGCAGATGCAATGGTAAGACAAACTCTAGGGCATGGTTTATCATCTGTGGTGGGTAAAGTAGTGCTTAAAAAAACTCTAGGCATTTTAGCTGGCCCTATTGGTTGGGTCATTACGGGCGCGTTAGTGAGCATCAATCTTGCTGGGCCGGCTTATAGGGTAACCGTGCCTGCATGCGTTTTGGTCGCCACCTTACGCAAAAAATTAAAACAGATAAATAAACCAAAAATAGACAATAAGAAAGGGGGTAAGGGGATCTTTATTTTCATTTTTCTGGTTATTTTGATTATTGTCTCATCAGTCATTTTTTTCATCAAAGGAAAACACCATTCAAACAATAACCCAAAAAGCGGTGTTGAAAAACTTAAAAACCCTAGCCACAAGGATTAAAGAATGGCAACAACCGCTCCAAAACACAAAACCACCCCAAGCGCGAAAACAACAAGGGAGCAGAGATTAAAGAGCGTTAAGGAGAGTAAAATCCCCTTTTAGCGTTTGAGAGAATTGACGGTTTGGAGCATGGCATCAGCGGTTTGAATGCTTTTAGAATTGGCTTCATAAGCCCTTTGAGCGGTGATTAAATCCGTCATTTCTTCTACCAATCTCACGTTACTAAGCTCCAAAAAGCCTTGCCTTAACTTGCCTAAGCCTTGAGAATCCGGGTTGCCCACAATCGCATCGCCGCTAGCGTTGGTGATTGAAAACAAATTATCCCCCATAGAATGAAGCCCCGCCGGGTTGACAAAATTAGCCAAAGTGATTTGCCCGATCACATTAGAAGTCGTTTGCAAGCCTTGAGTCACGCTCACTGTGCCATCCACACCGATGTTTACTTGCGTGGTGTCTTCAGGTAAAGTGATTTGAGGGATGAGGAGATAGCCCTCGCTTGTTACAAGATTGCCCTGTTCATCTAGCTTAAAATTCCCGCTTCTTGTATAAGCGGTGGTGCCATCAGGCAATTGGACTTGAAAAAAGCCTTTGCCCGTAATAGCGACATCTAAATTATTTTCCGTTTCTTTAGGGCTGCCTTGCGAAAACATTTTAGTGATCGCACTAGGGCGCACGCCTAAACCCACTTCCATGCCATCTGGCGATAAAGTCGTGTTGCTTGTGTTGGTGCCAGCGTATTGCATCGCTTGGTAAAACAAGTCGTTAAAATCCGCACGAGATTTTTTAAACCCGGTGGTATTGACATTGGCGATATTGTTTGAAGTGGTGTCAATATGCGTTTGTTGGGCGAGCATCCCTGAAGTGGCGCTATAGAGAGAGCGGAGCATTTTTTCCCTTTAAACTAAAACTTAACAACCTAGAATTATAACCAAAATAAGATTAAATTTGACTAAAACGCGCTTTTTAACACCCTCTTTTTTAAGCTCTTGCCTCAAAATAATCGATACTTGACGCTATTGATAAATTTTAGGGCGTTTTATCATGTGCTTTCTTTTCGCACCCATTCACTCAAAACTTTTTAACAGCGTTCTTGGCGAAATGCTGGCGTTTTCTAAAGGGACAAAGCGCTTTTTTTGATAAGCTTCTAGGCTGGATCGCCCTATCATGGCGGCATTGTCGCTGCAAAATTCTAAAGGGGCTAAAACAAGCTTGCAATCAAACTCAGTGCACAGGTTTTCAAACGCCTTTCTTAAGGCCAAATTCTGGCTCGCTCCTCCCACAATGCCAAAAATTTTAGGGCGTTTGATTTTAAAATAGCGTTTAGTCTGCTGGATTAAATGCTCAATCGCTGCACTTTGAAAATGATAGCCAATCTTTTGTTTTACCTCATCATTCAAGTTAGGGGCGTTTTTTTCAACCTCCAAACGCACCGCATTTTTTAAACCTGAAAAACTAAAAGCCAGATTCGGGCTGTTTTTTAAAGGGACAGGGAACATTAAAGGCTCGTTTGGGTGTGCATAATCAAGGGCTAATTTTTCCACTATGGGGCCTCCTGGATAGCCTAAATCAAGCATTTTGGAAACCTTATCAAAACTCTCCCCAAAGCTATCGTCCAAACTCGTGGCAACGATTTTAATGTCTTCATAATCTCTAGCCTCTAAAATCAAAGAATGTCCCCCAGAGACTAGCAGCACGCTTAAAGGCATGCAGGTTTGTTTTTCATTGATAAAGAGCGAATACACATGCCCTCTCAAATGATCTTCTAAAATCAAGGGCAAATTCAAAGACAAGCTCAAGGCTTTTGCCATCATCAAACCTTCTATTAAAGTAACGCTCAAACCTGGCTGATTCGTGATGGCGATGGCTTTAATTTTGGAAAAATCCTTATTCAAGCTGATTTTAATGCGTTCTAATAAGAGCGGCAAATTCTCAGCATGCAAGCGCGACGCAAGCTCAGGCACAACGCCCCCATAAGAGCTGTGGTGCTTTTCTTGAGAGATTTTAAAATGAGCGATGAGTTGAGCGTCCTTTATTCTTGTAAGGGCTAAAGAGCTGTCATCGCAAGAACTTTCAATGCTTAAAATCATTATCTTTATCTTTGGGTGGTGTTTTTGCTTGAATTATACTTTGTTGGCTTGTATTTTAAAATCTTTAAGCCAAATATTTGATCGCATTCAAATAGCTTTTGTTGTTCGCTTTGTTTTGATAAGCGATATCAAACGCCGTGCCATGGTCAGTGGAAGCACGTAAAATGGGAGCGTTCAAACTCACATTGATGCTTTCATCAAAATAGAGCGCTTTTAAAGGGGCTAGCCCCACATCATGGCTCATGCTCACATAAAAAGGGGTTATTTTGCGCTTATTGGGGGCAAAAGCGCTATCAGCGGGCAGTGGCCCCAAAAAGCATTCAAAACCCAGCGTTTGGTTACTCTTTTGAATGGCTTTTAAAATCTTTTCATCTTCTTCCCCAAACAAGCCCTCTTCGCCCGCATGGGGGTTAAAACCACACACTTGAACGATTTGAGCTTGAGTGCTTTTTTGAAACGCTAATAAAAACTTAACTAACGCTTTAACTTGAATGAGTTGAGAAACCGCCCCTAAAGGCACATGGTCGCTAAATAGCCCCACAAAGAGTTTTGAACACCCAAGCATCATGATGATTTGGCACTCTTTATAGCGTTGTTTTAAAAAATCGGTATGCCCCACAAAAGGGATTTGAGCTTGTTGCCATGCGAGTTTGTTGATAGGCAAAGTGCAAATGCCATCCACTTCTTTACTATCCGCTAACTCGCAAGCCTTTTTAAAACTCTCAAAACTATACGCCCCACTTTGAGCGCTGACTTTGCCTATCGTGCTGGAATTTAGCAAGGGTAAGGGGGAATGGATAGCGAGCGCGTTAAGCGTTTTAGTTTCATAAGCGTTATGAAGCAATTCATTAGCCCGCTCTAAAAGTTCGCTATCAATGAGATACAACGGCTCACAAAACGCGTTCACTTCCTTATGGCTTTTTAAAATCAATTCTAAGCCTACGCCTTGAATATCCCCACAACTGATCGCAATTTTCTTTTTAGCCATTTTATCGCTTAATAAGTTGCGCCATTTCTAAAATCGCTTTTTCTAAGCCCACTAAAACCGCTTTTGAAACCACGCTATGACCGATATTAAGCTCTCTTAAAGAGGGGATTTTTAACAATTCTTTCACATTAGAATAATTCAACCCATGCCCAGCGCACACCACAATTCCCATAAAAAACGCTTCTTTGCTCATTCTCCTTAATTCCAAAAAGGCGTTATGCAATTCTTCTTTCAATTCTTTAGGGCTTTTGTCTTTGAGTGTGCTAATGGCATGGATTTGATTGTTAGCGTTAGAATATAAAGCGTTGTGCAAATTCGCATACACCCCAGTGTGGAACTCCACTTGCTTGACTTGATGCTCCTTTGCAAAATGCAGAGCGTCTTTTAAAGGATCAACAAACAAAGACACTTCAACGCCTTTATTGTGATACGCTCTAATCACCTCTCCTAAACCCTTTAATGAACAATCCAATCCCCCCTCTGTCGTAACCTCATTTCTGTTTTCAGGCACGATCGTAACCTTACTCGGCTTATTTTTCAAAGAGCATAAAAAATCAGTGATTTCAGCATTAATAGAGCATTCAATATTAATAGGCAAAGGGCTTATTTCAAGCAGTCTCAAAACATCTTCATTTTGAATGTGCCGTTTGTCTTCCCTCAAATGGATGGTGATTAAATCCACTTTATGGGTGTTTTTAGCGATAAACAGAGCCTCTAAAATCTCAGGCTCATAAGTCTTTCTTATCTCTCTTAAAGTAACAATGTGATCAATATTCAATCCAAAACGCATGACTATCCTTTATTTTATAATAATGATTTTTGGAATTGTAACATAAAACCCCTCCTTATGCCTATAAGATTTTGTCATCAAGCTATCTTTTAAAAATGCTATAATACCCAAAACAAAATGCCAATTAAATCCAATAAAAGTGTTGTGGGTGCTATATTTTTTAACCAGTTTATTTATTTGCTCTTTAGTTGTTTTGTGGTCTAAAAAATCCATGCTCTTTGTGGATAACGCCAATAAAATACAAGGCTTTCATCATGCGAGAACCCCACGAGCTGGGGGGCTTGGGATCTTTCTTTCTTTTGCGTTGGCTTGTTATCTTGAACCTTTTGAGATGCCTTTTAAGGGGCCTTTTGTTTTCTTAGGGCTATCGCTAGTGTTTTTGAGCGGTTTTTTAGAAGATATTAACCTTTCATTAAGCCCCAAAATACGCCTTATTTTGCAAGCCGTAGGGGTCGTTTGCGTCATTTCATCAACGCCTTTAGTGGTGAGCGATTTTTCCCCCCTTTTTAGCTTGCCTTATTTTATCGCTTTTTTATTCGCTATTTTTATGCTGGTGGGTATCAGTAACGCTATTAATATCATTGACGGGTTTAACGGGCTTGCATCAGGGATTTGCACGATCGCGCTTTTAGTCATTCATTATATAGACCCTAGCAGTTTGTCTTGTTTGCTCGCTTACATGGTGCTTGGGTTTATGGTGTTAAATTTCCCTTCAGGAAAGATTTTTTTAGGCGATGGAGGGGCGTATTTTTTGGGTTTGGTGTGCGGGATTTCCCTCTTGCATTTGAGTTTGGAGCAAAAAATCAGCGTGTTTTTTGGGCTCAATTTAATGCTTTATCCGGTCATAGAAGTGCTTTTTAGTATCCTTAGGCGCAAAATAAAACGCCAGAAAGCCACCATGCCGGATAATTTGCATTTGCACACCCTTTTATTTAAATTCTTGCAACAACGCTCTTTCAATTACCCTAACCCTTTATGCGCGTTTATCCTTATTCTGTGCAACCTGCCTTTTATTTTAATCAGCGTCTTGTTTCGTTTAAATTCTTACGCGCTCATTGTGATTAGCTTAGTCTTTATCGCATGCTATTTAATAGGCTATACTTATTTGAGCAGGCAAGTTTGCGCTTTAGAAAAGCGAGCGTTTCAATGAAAAAGCTCAAAGGTCTTTTTTTGAGCCTGCTCTTATGGGTCTATCCTTTAAGGAGTGAGCCGATCAATGAGGGGGCATACATTTTAGAAGAGATTGGCGATGTGCTTAGGTTTTTGCCTATTTTTGTAGGCACGGTCAGTTTAGCGATGCGCGATTATAGAGGTTTAGGGGAATTAGCGGTCGGCACATTAGTCACTCAAGGCGTGATTTATGGCCTTAAAGGAGCTTTTAGCAACGCCCATAAAGATGGGGCTAGAGTGGGATTTGCTAAACGGCCATGCTGTAATTC
This sequence comes from Helicobacter pylori, assembly GCA_008033015.1. Taxonomy (GTDB): domain Bacteria; phylum Campylobacterota; class Campylobacteria; order Campylobacterales; family Helicobacteraceae; genus Helicobacter; species Helicobacter pylori_DH. The sequence goes on along the minus strand of CP032042.1, from coordinate 1,325,916 downwards.
TTGGAGAGGCATGCCAAGCGGGCATGCTGGGGGGGTGTTTAGCGCGGCTGGGTTTGTGTATTACCGCTATGGGTGGAAGCCGGCTCTTCCTGTGATCGCTCTTGCAATCCTCACTGATGCCAGCAGAGTGGTGGCAGGACAACACACGATCTTACAAGTTACAATCGGCAGCCTTATCGCATGGGGGTTTGCCTATTTATTCACTTCACGCTACAAACCTAAGCAATGGATGCTCTATCCTGAAATCTCTAGCGATTTTAAGGGCAGTAGCCGCTATGGGGTGAGCTTTTCTTATCGATGGTAAAGGGATAAAGTGCTAAAAAAATTATTATTCATTTCGCTCTTTTTAGGGTTTTTAAAAGCAGAGGGCGAACATTATGAAATCATCGTTGAGCTTTCAAAGGCTTTTTTGAAAGCCAAAGACGCTTTTATTGCGATCGATAAAACCTATAAAACCTGCATAGAAACCGGGCATGATCGCACTCAAATACGCCTTCAAAACGCTTTTTTAGAGAACTTGTCTCAAACAGAACAGCAATTTGATGATTATTTTGAAAAGGATTTTAAAAGCGTAGAAGTTTTAAAAACCTTGCTTAAAGACATCCAATCGTTAGAAAAAGCTTCCAACAAGCTCGCATGCATTACCCCAAAAAACGCTCAAAATTTTGAAATTTTAGAGGGAGCGATAACGCAAATCATAGGCTTAGAAAAACAGATGGATAAATTTATCAATGGTGCAAAATAAAGCCCATTTTGGCATGAGAATTTAATGGAATATTTGATTGTAAAAAGCTTTAATTCAAGTGTTGAGCGATAACCTTTAAAAGCGTTCTTAGAGAATTGAGTTTCGCCATAAACAAAGCGTAAAAATCCCCTTTAAAAAGAGTATTAAAGTTGGCTTTGAATATTCGTATTTGATGAGAGCCAAATCCCTAATACTTATGCCTTCTTAGGCGTTTCACCACATAATCCCCCGCGCTTTGAATGATTTGCACCAAAACAATGATCACAACCACCGCATAAAAAAGCACATCGCCCCTATAACTTTGATAGCCAATCCTAATGGCTAAATCCCCCAATCCCCCGGCCCCTAACGCTCCCGCCATAGCCGAATAGCCTATTAAAGAAATTAAGGTGATGGTGATATTATTCACTAAAGAGGGCAGGCTCTCTAAAAGCATCATTTTAATGACTTCCAAATGAGACGCTCCCAAGCTTAAAGTGGTTTCAATCTTGCCATGCTCTACTTCCATTAAAGAATTTTCAAAAAGCTTTGCGACAAAAGGAATGGCTGAAATGGCTAATGGGATAATGCTCGCGCTAGAGCCAATGCTTGTGCCAATCAAAAAGCGCGATAAAGGCAGGAGCAAAATAATCAAAATGATAAAAGGGAAAGAGCGAGTCATGTTGATAGAAGTGTCTAAAGTTTTATGCAAAAGGGGTTTGTTTAACAAATGCCCTTTTTTACTCACTAACAATAAAACCCCCAAAGGCAAGCCAAAAACAACCGCCAAAAAGCTCGCCACAAACACCATATAAAGCGTTTCTAGCGTGGCTTGAATGAGCATTTGAGAAATCATTTTAATCCTTTAATTTTTCCACTTGTAAGCCTAAAGCGTTTAGATACTCTAAAGCCCTTTGAGTCTCTGCAACACTGCCTAAAAACCGCACCACTAAATACCCTATATCTTTAGTCGTAAGCTCTTCAATATTGCCTGAAATGATGCTCACATCTATTTTAAAACGCCTAATCAAATTAGAAATGATCGGCTCGTCTAAATGCTCCCCTAAAAACACGATGCGATAAATGTCTTGCGATTTTTGATCCCCATGCTCGTTTTTGATGCCAAGCAATTCTTTAGTAACGGCATGTTTAGGGTTGGCAAAAATTTCTTCCACCGAGCCTCTTTCCACAATTTCGCCACTGCTGATCACACACATTTGATTGCACAATTCTTTAACCACTTCAATCTGGTGCGTGATGAAAACGACGCTCAAATTAAGCTTTTTTTGAATGCCGCTTAAAAGCGTTAAAATAGAATGCGTGGTTTTAGAATCCAGCGCGGATGTGGCTTCATCGCAAAGCAATAAATCAGGGCAATTCGCTAAACTCCTAGCGATCGCCACTCGTTGTTTTTGCCCACCGCTTAGCTGTTTAGGGTAAAAATGCGTTTTATCTTCTAACCCCACTAATTCCAACAATTCATGCACCCTGGATTGGATCTTATTTTTTTCCCATCGGGCGATTTCTAGAGCGAAAGCGATGTTTTCAAACACGTTTTTAGCGCTCAATAAATTGAAATGCTGGAAAATCATGCCTATTTTTTGGCGCGCTTTTTGCAATTCTTTAGGCTTTAAGTTTAACAGATTGACCCCATTGACTAAAACTTCGCCAGAACTGGGGCGCTCTAAGCAATTGATTAGGCGAATGAGCGTGGATTTCCCCGCCCCTGAATAGCCTATCACGCCCAAAATATCGCCTTTTTTCAATTCCAAATTCACGCCTTTTAGAGCATGAAAGCCGTTTTCATAAATCTTTTCAATGTTTTTTAATTCCACTACCATCGTTTTAACTTTATCTCTTGCTCACTTGGACATTTGCGCGTTATTTTCCACGCTATTGAGCCATAAAAACACTTGCACCACACTTTCATACAATTCTTCAGGTATCGCACAATCTAATTCCACCTTTAAAAGCGAATCCACCAGCATGGGGTTAGAAAAGAGCGCTATATCGTATTCCTTAGCTTTTTGAATGATCCTTTTAGCCACTTCACCCACCCCGCTTGCGATCACTTTTGGGGCATGATCTTGCCCCATGTTATAGGCTAGAGCAGCGGCTTTTATGGTTTTATTCATCTAATACCCTAAAGTCAAGGCATCAGCCTCATTCCAAGAGAAATTTTTTTCAAACCCCTTTGTTTTTTTCAAAATAGACGCAACGCTGCGGACTAACATGTCTGTTTCAATATTCACGCGCCGTTTGAGTTGATAAGTCTTAAAAAGGGTGTTTTCTAAAGTGTAAGGGATAATCGTTAGCCAAAACCCCTTTTCTTCTACCTTGCTTAAAGTCAAACTCACCCCATCAATGGCGATAGAGCCTTGCTCAACGCACAACAAAAGAGTTTCTTTAGAAGCGCTGATGAAAAAATCCACTTGATTAGAATGTTGAATAATTTTTTCAATGACCCCGATAGCGTCAATATGCCCTTGCACAAAATGCCCATCCAAACTCGCATCGGCTTTTAAGGCTGGCTCAATATGGACTAAATCCTTGTAATTTTCTAACGCTACGCTGTTTTGGGTTTTTTGGCTCAATTCCACACTAAAATGCGTTTTTGAACTTTCTATGGCGGTCAAACACGCCCCATTAATCGCAATGCTGTCGCCAAGCTTGGGATTGAGATCGCTCTCTATGCTTAAAATATTGTTTTGGAAACTTTTCACTTTAGCTATTTGATGGATTAGACCGCTGAACATCGTTAATGATTATTTTCCTTATGTTAGAATGCTTAAGTATTGTAACATATTAAATAAAACCACAGGATAGAAGCATGTTTATTGATACGCATTGCCATTTGGATCACAAGGATTATGAAAACGATTTAGAAGAAGTGTTAAAAGAAAGCCTAGAAAAAGGCGTTACTCAATGCGTGATTCCGGGTGCGGACATGAAGGATTTGAATAGAGCAATAGAAATTAGCGAAAAATTTGAAGGCGTGTTTTTTGCCATAGGCGCTCACCCCTATGATGTGGAAAGCTTTGATGAAAGCCTGTTTGAAAAGTTCGTTGGGCATCAAAAGTGCGTGGCGATAGGCGAATGCGGACTGGATTACTACCGCTTGCCTGAATTGAATGAAAGAGAAAATTATAAAAGCAAGCAAAAAGAAATTTTTACCAAACAGATTGAATTTTCTATCCAACACAACAAGCCCTTGATCATCCATATTAGAGAGGCGAGTTTTGATAGTTTGAATCTTTTAAAAAGCTATCCTAAAGCTTTTGGGGTGTTGCATTGCTTTAACGCTGATAGCATGCTTTTAGAATTAAGCGATCGTTTTTATTATGGGATAGGGGGGGTTAGCACCTTTAAAAACGCTAAAAGACTGGTAGAGATCCTCCCTAAAATCCCTAAAAACAGGCTTCTTTTAGAAACGGATTCGCCTTATTTGACCCCACACCCTTTTAGAGGCACCAGAAATAGCCCTACTTATATCCCTTTAATCGCTCAAAAAATTGCCGAAATCATCAACATAGAGACTGAAGAGCTCGCCTCTTTAAGCACGCATAACGCTCAAACGCTCTTTAGTTTCCCCTAAAAATAAGGCTGTGTTAGAAAGCGTTATTCAAGTTTAGCTATAATCAAGGCTATTTTAAAAGCTGAATAGCTATAGTTATTAGGATGCGATGTCAAAAAGAATGAAGTGTTTTAGTCAAAAATGGTTGGTTTTTTTTGTTACCCTTTTATTGGCTTCTTTAGGCCATGCAAAAATGGCTTTTGAATCTAATATTGACACCAAAGCGCTAGAGGCTTTCGGGGTTAATGCGGGCTTTTTATCCCAAATGCCAAACGCTTTAAAGAAAATGAATAAAGAAGAAGAATGGAAAAAGTTAGTCAAAAGATTTGATGTGAATTACCAGTTCATCCCCATCATCAAAAACATGCTAATAGAAGCGAGCGTGCCGCAAGAATTTTTATTTTTAGCCATGGCAGAGTCTAAATTTTCATCAAGGGCTTATAGCAGGAAAAAAGCGGTAGGGATTTGGCAATTCATGCCAAGCACGGCCAAAGAGTTAGGGCTTAAGGTCAATCATTACATTGATGAAAGAAGAGATCCCATTAAAAGCACTCAAGCGGCGATCACTTATTTGAAACGGCTCTACAAACAAACCGGGGAGTGGTATTTGGTCGCTATGGCGTATAATTACGGCTTACGCAAGGTTCAAAACGCTATTAAAGCCGCCGGCACTTCGGACATTAAGATTTTGTTGGATGAAGATAAGAAATACCTCCCTAAAGAGACACGAGAGTATATCCGCTCCATTCTGAGCCTGGCGTTGAAATTCAACAGCCTAGACAATCTCAAAGATAAAGAATACTTACTCAATCGTGGGGCGAGGGTGAGTTTAGTGGGCGTCCCGTTTAAAAGGCACACTTCTTTAATCCAAGTGGCCAAAAATTTGAATTTGAGTTTAGAAACCTTAAAATCCTACAACCACCAATTCCGTTATAACATTCTGCCCTCTAAAGACCCCACCTACACCATTTATATCCCTTATGAAAAACTCGCCCTTTTCAAACAACGCCAGCTCAAACAAAATAAAAGCATTCAAGCCAGTTCAAAAAGCCCTTTCATCACCCATGTGGTCTTGCCTAAAGAAACCTTATCTTCTATCGCTAAACGCTATCAAGTCAGTATTTCCAGTATCCAATTAGCCAATAACCTCAAAGATTCTAATATTTTTATCCACCAGCGCTTAATCATCCCTACCAATAAGAAATTACTCGCTACAAGGGAATTTTAATGGGTTGGGCGTTAAAAAAAGTTTGTTTTTTAGGCGTTATTTTTTTGATTAGTGCTTGTGCGGTTAAAAAAGAGGGGGTCAAGAATTTGTCTTATAAGCATGAAAGCTTGCGCGCTTATGAAAACGCTAAAGACTATGATCCGACAACCAAAAAAGCCACCTATAAACGCAATTTTTTTGAACGCCATTTCAAACACCACTCCGATTCGCAAGATAGCAATACAAAACAACCCCTAGATAACGGCATGCGCGATTCTAGCGCGATTCAAAGAGCCACCATGCGCCCTTATCAAGTGGGGGGCAAGTGGTATTACCCCACTAAAGTGGATTTAGGCGAAAAATTTGATGGCATTGCAAGCTGGTATGGCCCTAACTTCCATGCCAAAAAAACCAGTAATGGGGAAATTTATAACATGTATGCCCACACCGCCGCGCACAAGACTTTACCCATGAACACCGTGGTGAAAGTCATCAATGTTGATAATAACTTAAGCACCATTGTGCGCATTAATGATAGAGGGCCTTTTGTGAGCGATCGCATCATTGATTTGTCTAATGCGGCCGCTAGGGATATTGACATGGTTAAAAAAGGCACCGCTAGCGTGCGTCTCATTGTTTTGGGTTTTGGTGGGGTTATCTCCACGCAATACGAACAATCCTTTAACGCCAGCTCTTCAAAGATCTTACACAAGGAATTTAAAGTCGGCGAGAGCGAACAAAGCGTGAGCGGAGGGAAATTTTCTTTGCAAATGGGGGCTTTTAGAAACCAAATAGGCGCTCAAACTTTAGCGGATAAATTGCAAGCAGAGAATAAAAATTACAGCGTCAAGGTTGCTTTTAAGGACGATTTGTATAAAGTTTTAGTTCAAGGGTTTCAAAGCGAAGAAGAGGCTAGGGATTTTATGAAAAAATATAACCAGAATGCGGTTTTAACGAGAGAATGATTAAGTTATTGCTTTTAGATGTGGATGGCACGCTCACAGACGGATCGTTGTATTTTGATGAAAATTTTCACGAATTCAAGGCTTTTAATGTCAAAGACGGGCTTGGCATGACGCTATGGCAAAAATTGGGCAAAAAAATCGCTATCATTACAGGAAGAACTTCAATCATGGTGAAAAAACGCATGGAGAGTTTGGGCGTTCAGTTTGTTTTTATGGGCGTTGAAAATAAAAGCGTGGTTATAGAGCGGCTCAAAAAAGACTTGCAATTGAGTGCGCAAGAAATCGCATGCGTAGGCGATGATTATAACGATTTAGGCATGTTTAAGGCATGCGCTTTGAGTTTCGCTCCTTTTGATGCGCACCCCTTGCTTAAAAGCAAGGCCTATAAAGTGTTGCAAAATTCAGGGGGCAAGGGGGCCGTTAGGGAAGCGATTGATTATCTTTTAGAATTAGAAGGCTTGCAAGATGAAGCGCTCAAGCTTTACCTCTAATAGCGTTTTAAACTTTTTTGTGGTTTTATCTTTCATCACGATAGGGCTAGTCTTTTTCTTTTTGCGTTCCCAACCCACTAGCGTGGTCTCTAAAGAAAATATCCCTAAAATTGAATTAGAAAACTTTAAAGCGTTTCAAATCAACGATAAAATCCTTGATCTGTCCATAGAGGGCAAAAAAGCTTTACAATACGATGATTACGAAATCTTTTTTGATTCCAAAATCAAGCGCTATGATGAAGACACCATTGAAAGCGTTGAATCCCCTAAAGCCAAACGGCAGCAGGATTTGTATTTCTTCCCTAATGGGGTTACTTATAAAAGAAGCGATGATTCTAGTTTTTGGAGTGAAACAGGGATTTATAACCACAAGGAGCAAAATTTTAAAGGCAAGGGCCGTTTCATTCTCACTTCAAAAGATAGTAAGATTGAAGGGCTTGACATTTCTTATTCGCATGCTTTAGCCGTTATTGAAGCTCAAAGCATTCAAGCGCATTTATTCTTAGATGAAATCAAACAAAGCCAGAAAGAAAAGAAAAAATTCCCCACTTTCAAAGGAGGTTTTTAATGCGTTGGTGGTGTTTTTTGGTGTGTTGTTTTGGTATTTTAAGCGTGATGGACGCTCAAAAAACAGATAATAAAGGTTTGAAAAAAGAAAGAGAGCTTTTAGAGATTACTGGCAACCAATTTGTAGCGAACGACAAAACAAAAACCGCCGTTATTCAAGGCAATGTGCAGATCAAAAAAGGTAAAGACCGGTTGTTTGCGGATAAAGTGAGCGTGTTTTTAAACGATAAACGAAAGCCAGAGCGCTATGAAGCCACAGGGAACACGCACTTTAATATCTTTACAGAGGATAATCGTGAAATCAGCGGGAGTGCTGACAAGCTCATTTATAACGCGCTGAATGGGGAATACAAATTGTTGCAAAATGCGGTGGTTAGAGAAGTGGGGAAATCTAATGTCATCACCGGTGATGAAATCATTTTAAACAAAACCAAGGGTTATGCTGACGTGTTGGGGAGCGCGAAACGGCCCGCTAAATTTGTGTTTGATATGGAAGACATTAATGAAGAAAATCGTAAGGCGAAGCAAAAAAAGAAGGACGCTAAGGCAAAACCATGATTGTCATTAAAGACGCTCATTTTCTCACTTCTTCTAGCCAACTTTTTCAATGCCCTGCGAGCTTGACTTCTGAGATGGTCATTTTAGGGCGCAGCAATGTAGGTAAAAGCTCGTTTATTAATACCTTGTTAGGGAAAAATCTCGCCAAAAGCTCAGCGACGCCTGGAAAAACCCGTTTAGCGAATTTTTTTTCCACCACTTGGGAAGATAAAGAAAACGCTTTAATAACAACCTTTAATGTGATTGATTTGCCCGGGTTTGGCTACGCTAAAGTTTCTAAAAGCTTGAAAAAAGAATGGGAGGGGTTTTTATGGGAATTGTTGAGCGTTAGGGTTTCTATCAAACTTTTTATCCACTTGGTGGATGCGCGCCATTTGGATTTAGAAATTGATAAAAACGCTAAAGAAAACATTCAAGCCCTTTTAAGGCCCGATCAAGCTTACCTTTCTCTTTTTACGAAGTTTGACAAATTGAATAAAAACGAGCAACACCGCCTTTTTTTAAACGCTCCTAAACCTTTTTTAATCAATACCACCCATTTTAACGCTCTTTATTCAAAATACCCAACCCTTGAAATAGTGCGCCAAACCCTTTTGAAATACTTGCTCACTAACCCATTATAAGCCGCAAAAACCATGCTCTCTTTAAAACAAGATTCCTTTTTTTTCTTATGCTTAGGGATCTTGGGGTTTTATTTTTATAGCCTTTTGAGAGATTTAATGCCTTTTTTACCCCCCATGATTGGGTTTTTATTCTTGTTTTATGCCAAAAAATACGATCATTTTTTACCCAGTTTGAGCGTGTTTGGTTGTTTGTTTTGGTTTGAAAGCATGCATTTAAAGACTTTAGGCGTTTTAGCTTTATTGTTTTTAATCTATCATCAAATCGTCTATAAAAACTCTTTAAAGTTTTTTAACGACGGCTTTTTATTCAAAACTTTGCATGTCTTTTTGGTTTATTACCTCTATTTATCGTGCTTTTTTTCGGTGTCCTTGAGTTTGAAAATACTCGACTTTCTCGCTCTTTTTGCTTTAATAGAGAGCGCTTTGTGGGGTTTGTATGAAAAATCTTCGCTATAAGCTTTTGCTCTTTGTTTTTATAGGGTTTTGGGGGTTATTGGTTTTAAATTTATTTATTTTAAGCGTTAAAAATCAAGAATACTATGAAAAACTGGCCGAACGCAACATGACTAAAAAGGAATTTCTAGTCCCTACAAGGGGCGATATTACAGACAGAAATGATGAGTTTTTAGCCACTAACGAATTGGTGTTTGGCGTGTTTTTGCCCAGCAGACTGAAACAAAAAGAACTTTTAGAAAAAATTGAAATCATCCAAAAGTTTTTCCCTAACTTTTCCAAAGAAACGCTTTTAAACAATTACCAAAAGGAAAATTCGCTCTATAACCACAACCTCATTAAAGTGGTGGGATTCATTCCTTATACTGCCATGCAACCTCTTTATGCCAAACTCATCCAAACTCAAGGCATTTTTGTGCTTCCCTTAGACAAGCGCTACTACCCTAATAACGCTTTAGCTTCGCATGTTTTAGGCTATGTGGGGGTGGCAAGCTTGCAAGATTTGAAAGACGATGAAGAGAATCAATACAGCCAGATTGTGGGCAAAACCGGCATTGAAAAAGAATACAACAAACTTTTACAAGGCAAGGTGGGCTATAAAATCATGCGTGTCAATGCGCTCAATCAAGAATTAGCCACTTTAGAAGTAGTGCCACCAAGCACCAACAACCACTTGCAGTTGAGTTTAGACAAACGCTTGCAAAAAGAAGCGGACAAGCTCTTTGAAAATAAAAGGGGGGCTATTTTAGTGATGAACGCAGAAAATGGGGAATTGCTCGTTGCAGGAAGTTACCCTGAATACAATTTGAACGATTTTGTGGGCGGGATCAGTCAAGACAAATGGCAAAAACTCCAAGATGATATTTATAACCCTTTATTAAACCGCTTCGCTAACGCCTTGTACCCGCCGGGATCTGTGGTTAAAATGGGCGTGGGCTTGAGCTTTTTAGAAAACCTTAACATCACAGAAAACACCACCATACCCACCCCGCCTTTTATTGAAGTGGGCAAGCGCAAATTCAGAGACTGGAAAAAAACAGGGCATGGCAATTCTAATTTGTATAAAGCCATTAGGGAGTCTGTGGATGTGTATTTTTATAAGTTTGGGCTTGAAATTTCTATAGAAAAACTCTCTAAAACTTTAAGGGAAGTGGGCTTTGGGGAAAAAACGGGCGTTGATTTGCCGAATGAATTTGTGGGGATTGTGCCGGATAATTTGTGGAAACTCAAACGCTTCAATCAGGATTGGCGCGTTGGGGACACGCTCATTACGGCTATTGGACAAGGCTCTTTTTTAGCCACGCCCTTGCAGGTGTTAGCCTATACGGGACTCATTGCTACGGGCAAACTGGCAACGCCTCATTTTGCTATCAACAACAAACAACCGCTCAAAGATCCCTTAAATAGCTTTCAAAAAAAGAAGCTCCAAGCCTTGAGAGTGGGCATGTATGAAGTGTGTAACCATAAAGACGGCACCGCTTATCATTCCACAAGGGGTTCTAAGGTTACTTTAGCGTGTAAAACCGGCACCGCGCAAGTCGTGGAAATCGCTCAAAACATCGTCAACCGCATGAAAGAAAAGGATATGGAATATTTCCATCGATCCCATGCGTGGATTACCGCATTCTTGCCTTATGAAAAACCCAAATACGCTATCACTATTCTAGTAGAACATGGGGAAGGGGGGTCAAAACTAGGGGGCTTGTTAGTGAAAATGAGCAATAAACTCTATGAGCTTGGCTATCTTTAATAAAATTCTAAATCTTTTCAAAAACGCAACCTTTTAAACGCTAAAGACCTTTAGCCAACCTGTTTCCAAACTTGTTTCAGCGCTCTACAACTCAGTCTAATGGTTTTAAAACTGGTCTTCATTAAAGAACACTCTAAAAGCGTAAAACTTTAATGAGATTCAGGCTTGCTGTATGTTTGGCTTTATTCTAATCGCATATTAATAGCTGAAGTCTTGTTTAATCTTTTTAAAAATGGGGTTTTAGTTATTTGGCTTCATCGTTTTAGATTTTATCATGATTTTTTTAAAGGGATAAGGGGTTATTTTGCGCCATTTCCCCCTTAAGAAACAACGCTTTTTAAGAAATTGTTGCTTGATTAACGCAAGCTCTTTTCGTTTTATTTTAAAAATACTTTAAGTATTTTTGATCAATGTCCAATGAGAACAAAGCTTTTTATTAGCGCCTAAAAGCACCCCCATTCATCTTAAGATGAATTTTATCCAAATGACTTAAAAAGCCGGGATAATCGCCCCTTTATAGGTATCCAAAATAAATTTCCTGGTCTTTTCACTCTGCAAAGCTTCAATCAACGCTTTTATGGCTTCATCTTGCGCGTTATCCTCACGAGCGGCTATTAGATTGGCATAAGGCGAGTCCTTATCTTCTGAAAATAAGGCTCCGGTGAGTTTTGCTTGCAAGGCGTAATTCCCTGTTACAATAGCCCCATCCACATCCCCTAAAACTTTAGGCAATAGCGCGGCTTCTAAAGGCTTGATTTTGATGTTGTAAGGGTTTTTGACAATATCAAACTCCGTAGCGTATAGATTGCTTGGGTCTTTGAGAGCGATAAGGCCTTGTTTATGCAATAAAATCAACGCCCTGCCTTGATTGGCCGGATCATTTGGCACAGCAATCACTGAGCCTTTTTTAAGGTTTTTAATGTCTGTGATTTTTTGAGAATAAAATCTTAAAGGCTCCACATGGATATTGGCCAAACCAACAAGGTGCATTTTTCTGTCCAAATTAAACCGATCCAAATAAGGGCGGTGCTGGAAGTAATTCGCGTCTAAAGAGCCGTCATTGAGCGCTAAATTAGGCAACACATAATCGGTAAAAGACACGATCACTAATTTGATCCCTTTCTCTTTCAAATCGTCCACGACTGATTGCAAGATTTGCGCATGCGGCACAGGGTTAGCACCCACTTTAAGCTCACGAGTGATTTTGCGGTCTTCTTTTTTTTCTTTGTGGTGTTTGGCGTCTAAAAGGTTAAAAAAACCTAAAACAATAGCGGTTATGCAAATAATACGCTTGAATATGTTCATAAAAACCCCTTTATTAAAAAAATTAATTCAAAAATGATAAAAAGATAAAACGATACGAAAATTTTAGAAACTGGCAAAGAATAAAAAGAAAAGGATTCAACCAAGAAAAACGAAGTTTCTCTTGATTAAACAGCGAATTGAACCATTAAAGGTTAATGGAATTTTCTTTAAGATATTCTGCAACGCCTTTATGGGTAGCTTTCATACCTTTATCGCCTTTTCTCCAGCCTGCTGGGCATACTTCACCATGTTCCTCAAAGTGTAAGAGAGCGTCTACCATGCGAAGCATTTCATCGGCATTCCTACCTAATGGTAAGTCATTGATCACTGCGTGTCTTACTTTCATGTTTTTGTCAATCAAAAAAGCACCTCTCAAAGCGATCGCTTCTTCAAACAACACATCATAGTCTCTAGAAATGCTTTTGGTAATATCAGCTACCATGGGGAAAGTTACTTGACCGATACCGCCTTTTTCCACAGGGGTGTTTTTCCATGCAAAATGCACTTGTTCGCTGTCAATAGACACGCCAATCACATTAAAGCCTTTTTCGTGGAAGTCTTTCACTCTTTTGTCAAACGCAATGATTTCTGTAGGGCATACAAAAGTAAAATCTTTTGGCCAGAAGAAAAGAATCGCACCGTTCTTACCCAAATTTTTAGAAAGCTCAAAGTGTTCATCAACCTCATTGTTTCCTAAAACGGCAGGCGCTTTAAAATCGGGGGCAAGTTTTGTAACTAACATATCGTAACTCCTTAGGTGTTTTAAAATTTTGTTGGATCAAAATTAAATCCAAACTAGATTTAATTTATCATGCTTTCCACTTAGTCTCAATGGAAACATAGTGGAGTATATTCTTAAAAAGTTAATGGAAAGATATTTCCTTTTAAATTTTAAGATTTTGTGAAAAAAAGTTTCATTTTTACTGCTTGTATTTCCTTGAATAGTGTTATAATCGTTTCATAAATCATACGAAAGGAATTGTTATGCTAATCGCTCGCTTTAAAAAAGCTTTAATCTCCTGTTCTTTAGGCGCACTCATTGTTTCATTCTTATTAGGCGTGGCTAACGCTTCAGTGCAAGAAGTCAAAGTCAAGGATTATTTTGGGGAGCAAACGATAAAGCTTCCTGTTTCTAAAATAATCTACTTGGGCAGCTTTGCAGAAGTGCCTGCCATGTTCAATACTTGGGATAGGGTCGTGGGCATTTCGGATTACGCTTTTAAATCTGATATTGTTAAAGCCACTCTCAAAGATCCTAAACGCATTAAATCCATGAGCAGCGATCATGTGGCGGCGTTGAATGTGGAGCTTTTAAAAAAACTTAGCCCTGATCTTGTGGTAACCTTTGTGGGCAACCCTAAAGCGGTAGAGCATGCGAAAAAATTTGGGATTTCATTTCTTTCTTTCCAAGAAAAAACCATTGCAGAAGTCATGGAAGATATTGACGCTCAAGCTAAAGCCTTAGAAGTTGACGCTTCTAAAAAATTGGCCAAAATGCAAGAAACTTTGGATTTCATTGCTGAGCGTTTGAAGGGCGTTAAAAAGAAAAAAGGCGTGGAGCTTTTCCACAAAGCCAATAAAATCAGCGGCCATCAAGCCCTTGATTCAGATATTTTAGAAAAAGGGGGCATAGACAATTTTGGCTTAAAATACGTCAAATTTGGGCGTGCTGATATTAGCGTGGAAAAAATCGTTAAAGAAAACCCTGAGATTATCTTTATTTGGTGGATAAGCCCGCTTAGCCCTGAAGACGTGTTAAACAACCCCAAATTTTCCACTATCAAGGCCATTAAAAACAAGCAAGTTTATAAACTCCCCACGATGGATATTGGCGGGCCTAGAGCCCCACTCATTAGCTTGTATATTGCTTTAAAAGCCCACCCTGAAGCCTTTAAGGGCGTGGATATTAATGCGATAGTCAAAGATTACTATAAGGTGGTTTTTGATTTGAATGATGCAGAGGTTGAACCCTTTTTATGGCATTGATTTTTAAAAGGGGTTAATCTTTTTAGCCCTTCGTGTATCGCGCTAGGCTTAGAACAAGCCCTATAGCGATACAATTCGCTAGAAGCGAACTCCCTCCATAGCTCAAAAACGGCACCGCTAGACCTTTAACCGGAAGAATTCCTCCCACCCCAAAGGCGTTGATCACCAAAGAAAAACTGATGAGCAGCACCACGCCCACGCAAAATAGCGAATATTTTGGCTCTTTCAAGCGGTTAGCGATCCTAAAAATCAAAACAATCAAAACAGAAAACAAAATAAAACAAACGCATAGCCCCAAAAATCCCCATTCTTCGGCGATCCCAGCTAAGACCATGTCCGTATGCACTTCGCTCAAAAACCCAAGCTTGATTTGCCCTAGCCCAAGCCCTTGCCCAAACAACCCCCCATTATGCATGGCATTGCCTGCATGAAAGACTTGATAGGATTCGGGCAAGTCGCTTATTCTAAGAGCGTTCGCTAATCTATCCGGCAAGAGCGTGAAAAGCGAATTTTGCAAATTAGACCACCACAATTTCAGGCGCAAAATCCTATGCTCGCTTGTAACAATCGCTAAAACGCTGATCGCAAACGCCCCTGAAATAATCAAGCCAAACAAATGCGCACTCCCCCCAGAAAAAACCAATAACACCGCTAAAACCGCCCCCAAAAGAACAATCTGCCCCAAATCGTTTTGCAAAACCCCTACCCCAATCGCTAAGGCTACAAACACAAACGAATAAGGCACAAAAGTGATGAGTTCTTCTTTGACATTAGCCTTTTCTTTTGCCACAAAGGTGCGAGACAAACTCCACGCAAGAAAAAAGGTGAAACCAATCTTTAAAAACTCCAAAGGCGCTAGAGAGAAAAACCCCAAACGAATCCATCGCTTCGCCCCCCCTGCGCTGCTAGAAAGGCTTTCTGGCAAAAAAAACATGCCAATAATGAGTAATGGTGGGATAAAAAGAAGAAAAAACCCCAAACGGCTAAACCACTTGCTAGGATCAACCCTAGACAACCCCCACATGATAACAATCCCTATGATCGCACTTGAAAGCTGCCGTATAAAAAAATGGAATTCCCCATAATGATACAGCACCACTGTGGTGTAAGTTGAGAGCGAATAGCTCATCAATACCCCTAAAAAAATCAATAGCGAAGCGCAAAAAAACAGGTTTCTGTCTGTAGTCATTAGGATTTCCTTATTTTGGTTTTTGAATAGGCGTTCTCTTAAGGTATTTTAGGGGTATTTTACACTATAATGGCTCTGAATTGGCTTATCGCTCAAGCTTAAGCATGCTTTGAAATTGATCGCATTCTTTAATGAGGAAATGAGCTATTTTTGGAATGTTTTTTGCATGCTACAATTTGCAAGGGTTTAAAAAGGGGTTTTGATGGATTTTTCTAAAGCGTTTGGATTGGTTTATAAAGCGCTAGATTATAGGGCTTTAAGGCAAGATATGATTGCTTCTAACATCGCTAATGTGGATACCCCCTTTTACAGGCCAAAGGATTTGGATTTTGAAAGCGTTTTAGCGGAGAAAAAAGCAGAAATTTTTGAAAACCAATCCAGTAAAGTTTTGCCTTTAGCCCACACTAACCCTAGGCATTTAGACTTTGAAAATAGCGCTAAAGATGGGGCAAGTCTTTTTTTTAGGGACGGGCATTTGGCTAAAAATGATGGCAACAGCGTGGATTTAGACATAGAAACGAGTGAAATGGGCAAGAACTCTACCATGTATTTAGCCTTGAGTTCAGCCTTAAAAAAATATCGAGGCGTGATCAATTACGCCATTGATTCCAGTAAGAATTTATAGTTAAGGGAAAGCATGTTTTTATCTTCTTTTGATATTAGCGGTTATGGTTTGTCCGCTCAACGCTTAAGGGCTAATTTGATTTCTTCTAATATCGCTAACGCTAACACCACACGCACGAGCGAAGGAGGCCCTTATAGGAGGCAAGAAGCGGTGTTTAAGGCTTTTGATTTCAATGAGATTTTAAACCAAAAAATCGCCCAAAACAATCAAATCACCCCCTATGAAGACCCTTTAGATGAAGGCGATGACAACCCCTTAATCCCCATTACAAGCGTGGTGGTGGATAAGATTGTGCGCGATGATAGCGAGCCGTTGATGAAATACGACCCGAGCCACCCTGACGCTAACGCTCAAGGCTATGTGGCTTACCCCAATGTGAATGCGGTGGTTGAAATGGCGGACTTAGTGGAAGCGACTAGAGCTTATCAGGCTAATGTTGCAGCCTTTCAAAGCGCTAAAAACATGGCGCAAAACGCGATTGGCATGTTACAAACATGAACGATTTTCAACAATTCATGGTAGTATAGGAAAATTTAGGTAGTATTAGCCAAAGATCAGTAGAATACAAAAATGAATAAAATATTTAATAGAGTTAAATTTTTAAAAAAGAGCTTAAGGAGGTTCTATGCAAGCCATACACAATAATAAAAGCTTATTGAGTCCTTTCTCTGAGCTTAACACAGACAACAGGACTAAAAGAGAAGAATCGGGCAGCACCTTTAAAGAACAAAAAGGTGGGGAGTTTTCCAAACTCTTGAAACAATCTATCAATGAGCTTAACAACACTCAAGAGCAGTCTGATAAAGCCTTAGCGGATATGGCGACAGGGCAAATCAAAGACTTGCACCAAGCGGCTATCGCCATAGGGAAGGCTGAAACGAGCATGAAACTCATGCTTGAGGTGCGCAACAAAGCGATTAGTGCTTATAAAGAGCTTTTAAGAACGCAGATCTAGTCTCTTAAGTGGCTTCTCTTTAAATGATCGCTTGGTCCTTTTTAAAGAGAGGGTTTGTTGTTGCTGCGCCCCCTTTTAACGGATTTTACCATCAAAAATTCATGCTCTCATGCGTTGTGAAAATCCAACGCTACGCCATTTTCAAGTAAGCGTTCATGGATAATAAAAACATTGATCCCAACTTCAACCCAGAGCAATTTTTAGAAACCCAAAGAGATAAGGGTTCTGTTACAGCATTAATCTTTTTATTGCTTTTTTTTATTTTTTTAATGGTGGCTTTTAAAAAAGCTTTTTTTGCCCAAGCCAACATGCCCACTTTGGTGATGAGCAAACAAGACACTGCGACTAGAGGGACTATCTATAGTCAAGACAACTACAGCCTGGCCACTTCGCAAACCCTTTTCAAACTGGGCTTTGACACAAGGTTTTTAAACCCGGATAAAGAAGATTTTTTCATTGATTTCCTTTCTATTTATAGCAATATCCCTAAAAAGTCCTTAAAAGACGCCATCAATACGAAAGGCTATATCATTCTAGCCTATGATCTCACGCCCAACACCGCTGCTAATCTTAGAGACTTGAATAAGAAATTTTTAGCCTTTGGGGTTTTTCAAAATTTCAAAGACGCACACGATAGAGTGTGGCAAAAGCAAGGGCTAAACATTGAAGTGAGCGGCGTTTCTAGGCATTACCCTTATCAAAATAACCTAGAGCCAATCATTGGCTATGTGCAAAAACAAGAAGAAGACAAGCTCACTTTAACTACCGGTAAAAAAGGCGTTGAAAAATCTCAAGATCACTTGCTTAAAGCCCAACAAAATGGCATAAGAACAGGCAAAAGAGATGTGAGTTTTAACTTTATCCAAAACCACTCTTACACAGAGGTTGAAAGGCTTGATGGCTATGAGGTGTATTTGAGCATTCCTTTAAAACTCCAAAGAGAAATTGAAACCCTATTAGATAAAACTAAAGACAAACTCAGGGCTAAAGAAATCCTAGTGGGTATCATTAACCCTAAAAGCGGGGAAATCTTATCGCTGGCTTCAAGCAAGCGCTTCAATCCTAACGCCATTAAAACCAGCGATTATGAAAGCTTGAATTTGAGCGTTGCCGAAAAGGTTTTTGAGCCAGGCAGCACGATCAAACCCATTGTTTATTCCTTGCTGTTGGATAAGAATTTGATCAACCCTAAAGAGCGCATTGATTTAAACCATGGTTATTACCAATTAGGAAAATACACCATTAAAGACGACTTTATCCCCAGTAAAAAAGCCGTTGTGGAAGACGTTTTGATCCAATCTAGCAATGTGGGCATGATAAAAATCAGTAAAAGCCTCAACCCAGAGGATTTCTATAACGGGCTTTTAGGCTATGGATTTTCTCAAAAAACGGGCATTGATTTATCCTTAGAAGCCACAGGAAAGATCCCTCCTTTGTCCGCTTTCAAGCGTGAAGTGTTAAAGGGCAGCGTCTCTTATGGCTATGGGTTGAACGCGACTTTTTTGCAGCTTTTAAGGGCTTATGCGGTGTTTTCTAATGAAGGCAAATTGACTACTCCCTATTTAGTGCAACGAGAAACCGCCCCTAATGGCGATATTTACATCCCTAGCCCCAAACCCACTTTTCAAGTCATTAGCCCCAAAAGCGCTAGAAAAATGAAAGAAACCTTAATCAAAGTGGTGCGTTATGGCACAGGCAAAAACGCTCAATTTGAAGGGCTATACATAGGGGGCAAAACAGGCACGGCTAGGGTTGCTAAAAACGGGAGTTATAGCGTGCAGTCCTACAACAGCTCTTTTTTTGGGTTCGCTGAAGATGAAAGACAGGTTTTTACTATCGGCGTGGTTATCTTAGGCTCGCACGGCAAGGAAGAATATTACGCTAGCAAGATTGCAGCCCCTATTTTTAAAGAAATCACCGAAATTTTAGTGCGTTACAATTATCTATCGCCCTCTATTGCGATTCAAAATGCGTTGGAGAAAAACCGCTTTAAAATAAAATAAAAGGCTCTTTTCAACCCAAACCCCAAAAAAGGAGTCTTAAGTTGCCGGCTCTGTGGCATTAAGGTCAAATTTAGAGGACAGATTAGAAAAAATCTGTTTGAGTTAGATTGAACCCAATTAAATAAAATGAGATTTGTATGATCCCTAGAAAGACAATCAAAACTAACTCTTAAATCAAAAAGAATGCGGATTAGCTTGCTATTATAATTTAAACGCAAGGTTTACAACAAGTGAGCGTTCAAAATTTAATCAAAATAATGTAAAATTAGAGCGACTATAAACTTGGCAGTATCAACTAGGCTCATTAAAAGGCGAAATTCAAATGATTAAAAGCATAGAGATTGAAAATTACAAAAATTTCAAACACCTTAAAATGGAAAATTTTAAATAAAGAAAGTTGAAAAGTTAGAAGAAACAACCTTTAAAGGTCGTTTCCTAAAATCTCACTTCATTTGCAAAGCCACTTCTTCAGCGAAATTTTCTGTTTTTTTCTCAATGCCTTCGCCCAATTCAAAACGCACATATTCAGTGATCTTTAAATCATCATCCCATTCTTTGGAACAATCAGCGATGACTTGAGCGATAGTTTTTTTATCGTCCATGACATAGAATTGCCCTAAAAGGGTTAGGCGTTGATCAATAAGGGTGTTATCAGCGATAAACCTTTCCATTTTTCCAGGAACGATTTTATCCCAGATTTTTTCAGGCTTGCCCTGCTCTTTTAATTCATTTTCAAAAGCCTTTTTTTGATGGGCTAAAACTTCATCGCTCAATTCAATGCGGCTCCCAAAAGTGGGGATATTTTTCAAAGGTTTGCCCAAGCGTTTAGCTTCCTCATTGTCTTTTTCAATTTCAGCGATCAAGGCTAAAGTTTCTTTTTTGACAAAATCAAGGCTAAAGTCTTTGCAATCTAATACTTGAGGTTTCATCGCTGCGGCATGCATAGCGATGTTTCGGGCCAGTTCCACCACTTTTGGAGCGTTTTTCTCATTATCGTATTTTATGCCGATTAGCACGCCCACTCTGGCGTTAGAATGCGCATAGCCATTAATGATATGAGAGCTAGGGGCTTTTAAATGAGCGATTTTCCTCACTAAAATGTTTTCACCGATCACAGCGATTTGAGAGTGCAAATACTCTTCAAAAGGCTTGTTTTCTAACGGGCTTTTAAGCAATTCTTCTGTGGTATGGATATGGTGGGCTTTGATCGTTTCTAAAGTTTTTTTCACCAATTCCTTAAAGCCCTCATTTTTAGCCACAAAATCCGTTTCGCTATTGATTTCTACCATCATCGCGCTTTTAAAATCGGGTGCTACTTCTAAAGCGACCACGCCCTCAGCAGCGATCCTATCGGCTTTTTTAGCGGCTTTGCTCAAGCCTTTTTCGCGCAAGAAATCAATGGCCTTTTGCAAATCCCCAGCCACTTCCACAAGGGCTTTTTTGCAATCCATCATGCCCGCATCGGTTAAATCCCTTAATTTTTTGACTAATTGAGCGCTAATTCCTGACATTATTCGGCTCCTTGAGTGATTTCTTTTTGGATTTCAGCGAGCATTTCTTCTTTTTCTTCATTGCTCACGAACTCTATTTCTTCGCTATTTTCATCCGCATGGACGATTTCTTCTTGCATGAGTTCTCGCCCCTCTAAAATCGCCTCGCTCATTTCTTTACAGAACAATCTAATAGAGCGGATCGCATCGTCATTTCCAGGAATGGGGTAATCCACTAAATCAGGGTCGCAGTTAGTGTCTAAGGGGGCCACGATAGGGATATGGAGTTTCCTCGCTTCAGCGACAGCAATTTTTTCTTTAGCCACATCAATCACAAAAATCATATCAGGGATTTTTTTCATGTGGCGCACCCCACCAAGATACTTGTCTAGCTTTTCTTTTTTCCTTAAAATCATGAGCTTTTCTTTTTTAGTCAATAGATCAATTTGACCGCTATTTTCCATTTCTTCAATGATTTCTAATTTCCTAACCGATTTTCTAATGGTGCTAAAATTAGTCAGCATGCCACCAAGCCAGCGGTAATTGACATAAGGGACTTGAATGCTTTCAGCAAATTCTTTCAAAGTCTCGTTGGCTTGTTTCTTAGTGCCTACAAACATGATGCTCTTGCCTTGAGCGCTCGCATCGCGCACGATGTTATAAGTGTATCTAAAGTAGCGCAAAGTTTTTTGCAAATCAATAATATGGATATTTTTCCTAACGCCAAAAATGAATTTTTTGGTTTTAGGGTTCCAACGCCTTGTTTGGTGTCCAAAATGCACACCGCATTCTAATAAATCTTTCATGGTTACCATGAGAATATTCTCCTTAAAGTTATTTTGGTTCTCTTCCTCCATGCTCATTTGATTCTTAAATTTCTTAAGAACACCTAAATACAAGGATTAGCATGTGTGAATTTGACGCTGTCTTTGCCCTTTGATCCCTATAAATCATAGAGAAAATGACAAAACCCTGCGATTATAGCAAAAGATTAAGGTTTTTTAGCTTAAGTAAAAAAGGCTTTTAGGTTATAATAAAGACAAAACAGAATTTTAGGATAGCTATCATGGATACAAAAAGACAATGCATGGCTTTAAAGGCTTCAGCAGGGAGCGGGAAGACTTTCGCTTTGAGCGTGCGGTTTTTGGCCTTATTGTTTAAGGGGGCTAATCCTAGCGAGATTTTAACGCTCACTTTCACTAAAAAAGCCACCGCCGAAATGAAGGAGCGCATTTTAGACTATTTAAAAATCTTGCAAAAAGAAAACCTTGAGAGCGAAAAAGAAAAATCCCAAAATATCCTGAAAGAATTAGAAGAAAAATACCATTTAGACCCTAGCTTGGTGCAAAATAGTGCTCCAAAAATCTACCAACGCTTTTTAAACGCCGAAATCAGAATCAGCACCATTGATGCGTTTTTTCAAAGCATTTTAAGGAAATTTTGCTGGTTTGTGGGGTTGAGCGCGAATTTTGAAGTCAATGAAGACACCAAAGCGCACCAGCAACAGCTTAATGAGGGTTTTTTGAGCGCTTTAAATAACGAACAGCTTGAGGAATTGAGCGTTTTTATCGCTCAATGCTTAAGCTATGATAGTTACACAAGCGATTCTATTTTAGAGCGGTTGCGTTTTTTAAAAAACAAGCTCTATTTATTTGATCCTAATAAGAAAGAGCCTGCATTTGATGAAGAGGGTTTTTTAGAAAAACTAAGAAGCTTAAACGAACAAATTCAAAGCATAGAAACAGCGTCAGATAGGGCTAAAACAGCCATTAAATGCGGTAGTTTTAGGGGATTTTTAAACAGCTCTTTAACCTGGCTTAAAAAAAAGAGCGAATATCAATCTTTCAAAAAACTTAAAAGTGAAATCCCCACTTTAGAGAGCGAATGCAAAGAGATTGAAAACGATTTAAAACGCTATTATGAAGCCAAAGAAACCGCAATATTTAAAAAATTCCCTAAATTCATCCAGCTTTATGATAACGCCACTTCTAAAATCCAAGCTTTGGATTTTGATGCGATTAAAGATAAAGTCCATGTCTTATTGAATGGTTATGAAGAGTTGCCGGCGGAGTTTTTTTATTTCAGATTGGACAGCAAAATCGCACACATTTTGATTGATGAATTTCAAGACACGAGCTTGAACGATTATAAGATTTTAGCCCCTTTTATTGATGAGATTAAAGCCGGGATAGGGCAAGCTAAATGGCACAGGAGCGTGTTTTTTGTGGGCGATGTCAAGCAGAGCATTTATGCCTTTAGGGGGAGTTTTAGTTCCTTGTTTGAAAGCGTTTCTAAGGATTTTTACCACGATAATTTACAATTCAACCACCGCAGTGCGCCTTTGATTATTAATTATGTGAATACCATTTTTAAAAAAGCTTATCAAAATTCCCCCACCGCTTATTTGGAGCAAAAATACCCTAAAACTTCTCAAAATAAACATGCTACAGACGGCTATGTTAAAGTCTCTTTAGTGGCTGATGAAAGAGAATTGTTATTAGAACAAATCTTACAAGAAGCTCAAAACCTTTTAGAACATCGTATTGAGCCTAAAGATATTACCATTTTATGCGCCACTAATGACGACGCTTTAGAAATCAAAAATTATTTGCAAGAGCGTTTGAGTGCAATCCACCCAAGCACGGAATCTAGCGCTAATTTGTCTCAATTTGTAGAATCTAAAATCATTAAGAACGCTTTAAAATACGCTCTAGCGGAAGAACCTTACAAGCCCTTTTATAAGCACAGCGTTTTAAAACTCGCTGGATACTTGCATGATGATGCGATCGCTTTAGCTGGTTTTAACCCTAAAAAAGAGAGCGTGGCAAGCTTTGTGTGGAAGGTGATGGAATTGTTTGAGCTTTATGGAGAGCCTGCACAAATCTGCTTGGAATTGGCGGTTGGGTGCGAAGACGCCGATGGATTTTTAGAAAAATTAGAGGCTAAATCGATCGCTTCTTCCCATTCAAAAGGCGCGCAGATCATGACCATTCACAAATCTAAAGGCATGCAATTCCCTTATGTGATCGTGTGCGAACGCTTGGGCAAGCCTAATTCAAGCCATTCCAATCAACTCCTTGAAGAATATAATGGCACAGAGCTTGCACGCCTTTATTACAGAATGAAAAATCGTGAGGTCGTAGATAAAGATTACGCTAGGGCTTTAGACAAAGAAGAAGCGGCTAAAGATCACGAAGAAACCAATGTGTATTATGTCGCATTCACTAGGGCTGAGTTAGGGCTGATTGTCGTGGCCAAAGACAAAAAAGAAAGCAAAAAAGAAAGCAAGCAAGAAAGCAAAAACAAAACAATGCACGAAAAATTGGATCTTGCACCTTTAGAAGAGGGCGAAATCGCGCCGGTTATTTCTCCACAAAAAGAGCCTTTAATTACAAACACTCTCATCAAGCCCCATGCCTATGGCGAGCAAGTCCAAGAGATAGAAGAAGAGCCAGATAGCGATTATGAAAAGAATAACGACCAGGAAGCGATCAATTTTGGTATCGCCTTGCACAAGGGATTAGAATACCAATACGCTTACAACATTCCTAAAAAAAGCGTTTTAGAATATTTAAACTACCATCATGGTTTTTATGGTTTGGATTACCAAGCGTTAGAAGAAAGTTTAGAGCTTTTTGAAAACGATGCAGAGATACAAGCTCTTTTTAAAAATTATATCTTAAAGGGCGAAGCGGCTTTTTTATTTGAAGGGGTTGTGTCTAGGATTGATGTTTTGTTGTGGGATAGGGGGCAAAATTTGTATGTTTTAGATTATAAAAGCTCTCAAAATTACCAGCAAAGCCATAAGGCGCAAGTGTCTCATTACGCTGCGTTTTTGCAAACTCAAGCCCCCCATTTTAAGATACAAGCAGGCATCATTTACGCTCATAAAAGACTGCTTGAAAAATTATGGGTTTGAAATTAAAAATTTTAAGGTTGTCTATGAATCTCAAAAAAACAGAAAACGCGCTCAGTGTAACGCTTAAAAACTTCATTAAAAGCGAGTCTTTTGGAGGGATTTTCCTCTTTTTGAACGCTGTTTTAGCAATGGTGGTGGCCAATTCGTTTTTAAAAGAAAGTTATTTTGCGCTATGGCACACCCCTTTTGGGTTTCAAATAGGGGATTTTTTTATCGGCTTTAGCTTGCACAATTGGATTGATGATGTCTTAATGGCGTTATTTTTTTTAATGATAGGTTTAGAAATCAAGCGAGAATTGTTGTTTGGGGAGCTATCCAGTTTCAAAAAAGCTTCTTTCCCTGTGATTGCGGCTCTTGGGGGCATGATAGCTCCAGGATTGATTTATTTTTTTCTTAACACTAACACGCCCTCTCAGCATGGTTTTGGGATCCCTATGGCGACGGATATTGCGTTCGCTTTAGGCGTGATCATGCTTTTAGGCAAGAGGGTGCCAACCGCCTTAAAGGTTTTTTTAATCACTCTAGCGGTGGCTGATGACTTGGGGGCTATTGTGGTGATCGCGCTCTTTTATACCACGAATTTAAAATTCGCATGGCTTTTAGGGGCTTTAGGGGTGGTTCTTATTTTAGCGGTATTGAACCGCTTGAATATCCGCTCGCTCATCCCTTACTTGCTTTTAGGGATGTTGCTTTGGTTTTGCGTGCATCAAAGCGGTATCCATGCGACAATCGCTGCAGTGGTTCTAGCTTTTATGATACCGGTGAAGATCCCTAAAGATTCTAAAAATGTAGAGCTTTTGGAACTGGGCAAGCGATACGCAGAAACGAGTTCAGGGGTGCTTTTAACCAAAGAGCAGCAAGAAATCTTGCATTCTATTGAAGAAAAAGCGAGCGCTTTACAAAGCCCCTTAGAAAGATTGGAGCATTTTTTAGCCCCCATTAGCGGGTATTTCATCATGCCTTTATTCGCGTTTGCAAACGCTGGGGTGAGCGTTGATTCTAGCATCAATTTAGAAGTGGATAAGGTGCTTTTAGGGGTTATTTTAGGGCTTTGTTTGGGCAAGCCTTTAGGGATTTTCTTAATCACTTTTATAGGCGAAAAGCTTAAAATCACCGCACGCCCTAAAGGCATCAGCTGGTGGCATATTTTAGGGGCTGGGCTTTTAGCAGGGATTGGCTTTACCATGTCTATGTTTATTTCTAATCTGGCTTTCACGAGCGAGCATAAAGACGCTATGGAAGTGGCAAAGATTGCGATTTTGCTCGGATCTTTGATTTCTGGGATCATAGGGGCTTTGTATTTATTCGCACTAGACAAGAGAGTAACTTTAAAGAAATAGCTAAAAATGCTATAATTTGAGATTAAAACATCTTTTAAGGAAATTAAATGGGACAAATTAAAGACATTCTAACAACGCTTTTACCCCTTGTGGTGTTGTTTCTTATTTTTTATTTTTTGATTGTTCGCCCGCAACGCCAGCAACAAAAAAAGCACAAAGAAATGATAGAGGGCTTGACTAAGGGCGATAAAATCGTTACTCAAGGAGGGTTCATCGTTGAGGTGCTTAAAGCGGAAGCGAATTTTTTTAGCGTGAAGCTCAATGATGACACCACCGCTAAACTTTCTAAAAACTATGTAGCGTTCAAATTAGACGAATTGGATCAATTTGGTTTGGCAGAGCCTATAGTTATCCAACAAGGCAGAGAAGAAATTTCGGCAAAATTATCTGGTACTAAAACTTTGAAACAACGCCAAATAACAACTGAATGAAACCTTTTAACCCTCGTTTAATCGTTT
Source organism: Helicobacter pylori (assembly GCA_008033015.1). Classification (GTDB taxonomy): domain Bacteria; phylum Campylobacterota; class Campylobacteria; order Campylobacterales; family Helicobacteraceae; genus Helicobacter; species Helicobacter pylori_DH. Next base: position 1,299,734 of record CP032042.1, on the reverse strand, counting down.
TTATTTGCGCGCTTCTTTTAGGGGTAGGGTTTTCTGTGCCTTCTTTGTTAGAGACTAAAGGTCCTAAAATCACTTTAGGTTTGGATTTAAGGGGGGGTTAAACATGCTTTTAGGGGTGCAAACCGATGAGGCTTTAAAAAACAAGTATTTAAGCCTAGCGTCCGCTTTAGAATACAACGCCAAAAAGCAAAATATCTTGCTTAAAGACATTAAATCCAGTTTAGAAGGGATCAGTTTTGAGCTTTTAGATGAAGATGAAGCGAAAAAAATAGACGCGCTTTTAGTGGAATTGCAGGGTCATAGCCAGTTTGAAATCAAAAAAGAAGCGGAGTTTTATAGCGTGAAACTCACCCCTTTAGAGCAAGAAGAATTGCGTAAAAACACGATCTTGCAAGTGATAGGGATCATTCGTAACCGCTTGGATCAATTTGGTTTGGCAGAGCCTGTAGTCATCCAGCAAGGTAGAGAAGAAATTTCGGTGCAATTGCCCGGCATTAAGACTTTAGAAGAAGAACGGCGCGCTAAAGACTTGATTTCAAGATCCGCTCATTTGCAGATGATGGCGGTGGATGAAGAACACAATAAAGATGCGATGAAAATGACGGATTTAGAGGCTCAAAAATTAGGCAGCGTGTTGTTGTCTGATGTGGAAATGGGGGGTAAAATCTTACTCAAAGCGATCCCCATTTTAGATGGCGAAATGCTTACGGACGCTAAAGTGGTGTATGATCAAAATAACCAGCCGGTGGTGAGCTTCACGCTGGATGCGCAAGGGGCTAAGATTTTTGGGGATTTCTCAGGCGCGAATGTGGGCAAACGCATGGCGATCGTTTTAGACAATAAGGTTTATTCAGCCCCGGTGATCAGGGAGCGTATTGGCGGAGGGAGCGGGCAAATTAGCGGGAATTTTAGCGTGGCTCAAGCGAGCGATTTAGCGATCGCTTTAAGGAGTGGGGCGATGAGTGCGCCCATTCAGGTTTTAGAAAAAAGGATTATAGGCCCGAGTTTAGGGAAAGACAGCATTAAAACTTCCATTATCGCTCTCATTGGGGGCTTTATTTTAGTGATGGGCTTTATGGTGCTTTATTACTCCATGGCTGGGGTGATCGCTTGCATGGCGTTAGTGGTCAATCTTTTTTTGATCGTGGCGGTCATGGCGATTTTTGGAGCGACGCTGACTTTACCGGGAATGGCGGGGATTGTTTTGACCGTGGGGATTGCCGTGGATGCTAATATCATTATCAATGAGCGCATTAGAGAAGTTTTAAGAGAGAATGAGGGCATCGCTAAAGCGATCCATTTAGGCTATATCAATGCGAGTCGGGCGATTTTTGATTCCAATATCACTTCCTTGATCGCTTCGGTGTTATTATACGCTTATGGCACAGGAGCGATTAAAGGCTTTGCCCTAACCACAGGCATTGGGATTTTAGCCTCTATCATCACCGCTATTATAGGCACGCAAGGGATTTATCAAGCCCTTTTGCCTAAACTCACCCAAACAAAAAGCCTTTACTTTTGGTTTGGCGTGAACAAAAGAGCTTAGGAGGTTTTATGGAATTATTCAAACAAACTAGAATCTTAAGCTTCATGCGTTATTCCAATTATGGGGTGATCGTTTCAGCAATATTAGTGCTTCTGGCGTTGGGGCTTTTGTTTTTCAAAGGGTTTTCTTTAGGGATTGATTTTGCGGGGGGGAGTTTGGTGCAAGTGCGTTACACTCAAAACGCTCCCATTAAAGAAGTGCGCGATCTGTTTGAAAAAGAAGCTCGCTTCAAAGGCGTGCAAGTGAGCGAATTTGGCTCTAAAGAAGAAATTTTAATCAAATTCCCTTTTGTAGAAACGGCTGAAAATGAAGATCTGAACGCTATCGTGGCTAACATTCTAAAACCCAGTGGCGATTTTGAAATCCGTAAATTTGACACCGTTGGCCCTAGAGTGGGGAGCGAATTGAAAGAAAAAGGCATTTTGTCGCTGATTTTAGCGTTAATAGCGATCATGGTTTATGTGAGTTTCCGCTATGAATGGCGTTTTGCTTTAGCGAGCGTCATTGCACTTGTGCATGACGTGATTTTAGTGGCAAGCTCAGTGATTGTTTTTAAGATTGATATGAATTTGGAAGTGATTGCGGCTTTGCTCACTTTGATTGGGTATTCCATTAATGATACGATCATTATTTTTGACAGGATCAGAGAAGAAATGCTCTCTCAAAAAACCAAAAACGCCATTCAAGCCATTGATGAAGCCATTTCCAGCACGCTCACGCGCACGCTTTTAACTTCTTTAACCGTGTTTTTTGTGGTGTTGATTTTGTGCGTGTTTGGGAGTAAGATCATCATTGGTTTTTCATTGCCCATGCTAATAGGCACGATTGTAGGGACTTATAGCTCTATTTTCATCGCCCCTAAAGTAGCGTTATTGTTAGGTTTTGATATGGGTAAATATTATGAGAATGAGGCTAGAAAAATCAAAAAAGCTCAAGAGAAAGAAAAAATGCGCCGTCTGTATGAAAGCGGTCGGGTTTAAGGAGTTTCTATGGATTGGGGTCGGGTCGTTCATGTGCTGTTCAGTCTTATTTCTTTAACCACCATTGCAGGGTTTTTGTATGAGCCTAACACGGTGGTGTTGTTTGTAGCGTTAGCTTTAAACCTTATTTCTGTTACGCTCAAAATTGGGGTGTGCAAGCGTTTCGCATCAGAGCTGTTGGCCAGCTCTTTAGCTACCGTGTTGCATCTCATACCGGCGTTTGTGTTTTTACAGATTTTAAACAATTTGGTTACAGCTTACATGCTCATGATTGGGGCGTTGATTAGTAACGCTTTCAGCCTTATTTTTTTGTTGATTGAAAGCGTTGTAACGAGCGAAACGGATTAAGGGGTAGTTGATGGATTTTATCAATATAGAAAAAAAATGGCAAGAATTTTGGTGGAAAAATAAGAGTTTTGAACCTAAAGACGATTTTAACCTCCCTAAAAAATACATTCTAAGCATGCTGCCTTATCCTAGTGGGGAAATCCACATGGGGCATGTGCGCAATTACACCATTGGCGATGCGTTGGCGCGTTATTATCGTTTGCACCATTACAATGTGTTACACCCTATGGGGTTTGATTCTTTTGGGATGCCTGCAGAAAATGCCGCCATTAAGCATGGTATCCACCCTAAAACCTGGACTTATGAAAACATTGAAGCCATGCAAAAAGAGTTTGAAGCTTTAGGGTTTTCTTTTTCTAAAAACAGGGAATTTGCCACTTCAGATCCGGATTACACGAAATTTGAACAGCAATTTTTCATTGATTTGTGGGAAAAAGGGTTAATTTATCGCAAGAAAGCCATGCTCAATTGGTGCCCTAACGACAAAACCGTTTTAGCTAATGAGCAAGTCATTGATGGGAGGTGTTGGCGTTGCGATACAGAAGTTATTCAAAAAGAACTCTATCAATATTATTTGAAGATCACAAACTACGCTGAAGAATTGCTAAAAGACTTAGAAACTTTAGAAAATCATTGGCCTTCTCAAGTCCTAATCATGCAAAAAAACTGGATAGGAAAATCTAGCGGGTTGCAATTTGGTTTTAAAATCGCTGATGAGTGCTTGAAAGCTTGCAACGGCATTCAAGAAATTGAAGTTTTTACCACAAGAGCGGATACCATTTATGGTGTAACTTACATCGCCATCGCCCCAGAACACCCTTTAGTAGAGCATGCCATTAAGCGAGCGAGTCAAGAAGATTCAAAGATGATTAAAGCGATTTTAAACACGACTCAAAGAGAAAGAGCCTTAGAGAAAAAAGGGGTGTTTTTAGGCGTTTATGCTATCCACCCTTTAACGAAGCAAAAAATCCCTGTTTGGGTGGCTAATTTCGCCCTAGCTAATTATGGTTCTGGGGCGTTAATGGGCGTGCCAGCCTGCGATGAAAGGGATTTTGAATTCGCTAATCTTTATCATATCCCTATTAAAGTGATCACTCAAAGCTCTCAAAATTTGCCCCACACCAAAGAAGAGGTTTTAAAAAATAGCGGGGAGTGGAGCGATCTTTCTAGCTCAGTGGCCAGAGAGCAAATCATCGCTTATTTTGAAAAAGAAAATCTCGGTAAAAGGGTTATCAACTACCGCTTGCAAGATTGGGGAGTGAGCCGTCAAAGGTATTGGGGAGCACCCATTCCTATGATTCATTGCAAGAATTGCGGGATTGTGCCTGAAACCCAACTGCCGGTAACTTTACCCGAAGACATTGTGATTAATGGGGAGGGCAATCCGTTAGAAAAGCATGCGAGTTGGAAATTCGCTCAATGCCCTAAATGCCACAAAGACGCTTTAAGAGAAACAGACACCATGGACACTTTCATCCAATCCAGTTGGTATTTCTTGCGTTATACCACGCCCCAAAATCAGCGTGAAAATCAAGCGTTTGATCAAAATTACTTGAAGTATTTCATGCCAGTGGATACTTATATTGGCGGCATTGAACATGCGATTTTGCACTTGTTATACGCGCGCTTTTTCACTAAGGCTTTAAGGGATTTGGGCTATCTTCATTTAGATGAGCCTTTCAAACAGCTTATCACTCAAGGCATGGTCTTAAAAGATGGTGCTAAGATGAGCAAGTCTAAAGGTAATGTCGTTAGCCCTAAAGAGATACTGAAAAAATACGGGGCCGATGCGGCGAGGCTTTTTATCCTTTTTGCTGCCCCACCGGCTAAAGAATTAGAATGGAATGACAGCGCTTTAGAGGGCGCGCACCGGTTTATCAAGCGCTTATACGATAAAGCGAGTGCCATTACCCCTACCACTTCTAAGCCTGAATTTAAAGAAGTCAGCCTGAATGAAGCGCAAAAACTAGCTCGTAAAAAAGTCTATGAAGCGTTAAAAAAATCGCATGAAATTTTCAATAAGGCTGAAAGCGCTTACGCGTTTAACACTTTGATCGCAAGTTGCATGGAGGCTTTAAACGCTTTGAATGCGCAAAATAATGAGCGGATTTTATGCGAGGGTTATTTTGTGTTGTTGCAAATTTTAGAGCCTATTATCCCGCACACTGCATGGGAATTGAGCGAGAGGCTTTTTAAAAGAGAGAATTTTAAGCCTATAGCGATCGATGAAAGCGCTTTGATGGAAGACTTTATGACTTTAGGGCTTACCATTAATGGCAAAAGGCGCGCGGAATTGAAAGTCAATATTAACGCCAGCAAGGAAGAAATTATTGTTTTGGCTAAAAAAGAATTAGAGAAATATTTAGAAAAGGCGAGCGTTAAAAAAGAAATTTATGTGCCTAATAAGCTTGTTAATTTTGTTATCGCATGAGGGCTTTACTTTTTTTTATTTTGTTGCTTTTGTTCAAGGGCTGTGGGTATAAGCCCATCGCCGCTTACGCTCAAAACGCGCTTGGCGATAGCGTGTATGTAAAACTCATTGTGAATTTGCCTAACCCTGAAAACTCTGTAGAGTTTAAAGACTTGATGAATCGTTTAGTCGTGCAACGCTTCCAAAACCGCCTAGCGAGTGAAAAGGATGCGGATTCTATCATCATTATAGAAATCACGAACGTAACCGATACGAGCATCACGCAAAATAAAGAAGGTTTTACGACTTTCTATCGCGCGACCGTGTCTGTAAGCTACACTTACGATAATAAAAGAGGCACACAAAAGACTTTTCAAAATAGCGGGTATTACAACTACGCTGTGAATTTGCAAGACCCCCTTAACACCTACCAAAACCGCTATTACGCTATCAATCAGGCTGTGGAGCAAACTTTGACTAAATTTGTGGCTCAAATCGCTTATGAGGGGAAATTCAATAATGAAAAATAGCTCTTTGAATGGATTAAAGGCGTTTTTAGAAACAAAGCCTAAAGAATACCACAAGTTTGACCCTAGCCGTTTCATTCAAATTTATAAAGATTTTAAGAACGCTTTTTTTGAGATTCAAGCGAAAGTCATTCATGTGGTAGGGACTAATGGCAAGGGCAGCACCGGGCGGTTTTTAACCCTTTTATTAGCCGATCAAAATTTTAAAGTGTTGCATTTCACCTCCCCTCATGTTTTTGAATTTAGGGAGCGCTTTTTTTTGAATGGTTCTGTTGTTGAAGAAAGCGTTTTAGAAAACGCACACCAGCAATTGCAATCGCACGCTTTCAGCAGCGCTTGCTCGTATTTTGAATACGCCACCTTACTGGCCGTCATGCTCGCTAAAGATTGCGATTATTTGGTTTTAGAAGCGGGGCTTGGGGGGGAGTTTGACAGCACGAACGCTTTAGAAAAAACCCTAAGCGTTTTCACCCCCATTGATTATGATCATAAGGAATTTTTAGGGGATAGTTTAGAAAGCATTGCGCAAACTAAATTAAAAGCGATGGGCCCTCTTAATATCATCGCTCCCCAACAAGAACTGGTTTTAAATGTGGCTCAAAAAATCGCCAAAGAAAAACACGCAAAATTGATTGTGGTTCAAAATGAAATTTCAAAAGGAGTCATGGACTATATTGAACGCCACCATTTAGCCTATTTTTTAGCGATGAATTTAGAAGTGGCCCTAAAAGCGTTTGAAACGCTATTGCCATGCAATAAACAAGAAGTTTTAAAAAACCTAAAACCCCTAAATTTAATCGGCCGTTGCGAGCTTTTAAGCCCTAATATCTTAATAGATGTGGGGCATAACCCCCATAGCGCTAAAGCCTTAAAAGAAGAAATCAAACGCGTTTTTAACACTCCAATCGTTTTGATTTATAATTGCTATCAAGATAAGGACGCTTTTTTGGTGCTAGAAATTTTAAAGCCTGTCATTAAAAAGGTTTTGATTTTAGAATTGCATAATGAAAGAATTATCCAATTAGAAAAACTTAAAGGGATTTTAGAAACTTTAGGGTTAGAACACGCTTTGTTTGAAGAACTAAAAGAAAATGAAAATTATTTGGTGTATGGCTCATTTCTGGTAGCCAACGCTTTTTATGAACGCTATCCAAAGAAGAGGGATTGATGCCGCAAAACCAGCTTGTGATCACCATCATTGATGAATCAGGCTCTAAACAGCTCAAATTTTCTAAAAATTTAAAACGCAACCTCATCATTTCTGTTATCATTCTTTTATTGATCGTGGGGCTTGGCGTGGGGTTTTTAAAATTTTTAATCGCTAAAATGGATACGATGACAAGCGAGAGGAATGCGGTTTTAAGGGATTTTAGGGATTTGTATCAAAAAAATTACGCCCTAGCAAAAGAAATTAAAAACAAGCGAGAAGAGCTTTTTATTGTGGGGCAAAAGATTCGCGGGTTGGAATCCTTGATTGAAGTCAAAAGAGGGGCCAATGGGGGCGTGTATCTCTATGATGAAGTGGATTTAGAAAATTTGAATTTGGCTCAAAAACATTTAGCGCTCATGCTCATTCCTAATGGCATGCCCCTAAAAACTTATAGCGCGATCAAACCCACCAAAGAAAGGAACCACCCCATTAAAAAAATTAAAGGCGTTGAATCCGGGATTGATTTTATCGCGCCATTAAACACGCCTGTTTATGCGAGCGCTGATGGGATTGTGGATTTTGTGAAGACCAATTCTAATGTGGGGTATGGGAACTTGGTACGCATTGAGCATGCGTTTGGTTTTAGCTCCATTTACACGCATTTAGATCATGTCAATGTGCAGCCTAAAAGCTTTATCCAAAAAGGGCAGTTGATTGGTTATAGCGGGAAGAGCGGTAATAGCGGCGGCGAAAAATTGCATTATGAAGTGCGCTTTTTGGGTAAAATTTTAGACGCAGAAAAATTTCTCACATGGGATTTGGATCATTTCCAAAGCGCTTTAGAAGAAAATAAATTTATTGAATGGAAGAATTTGTTTTGGGTTTTAGAAGACATTGTCCAGCTCCAAGAGCATGTGGATAAAGACACCTTAAAAGGTCAGTAGGGGTTTTTGGTGTTTTTAGACAGGCGTTTGATTGTGATGGTTACGGACTCTAAAGGGAGCCGTTACATTAATGTTCATATCTTATTCCGTCAAATTGGTTTGTATGTGCTGTTGAGCGTTGTGGGATCTTTATTGTTTTTAGGCGTTTCGTTACTGGTTTTAAATAAAGAAATTAAAAACATTGAAAAACAGCATGCTTTAATCACTAAAGAATTTGAGAAAAAAAGAGAGACCAATGAAAAGCTTTCCTTGCAAATGGATGAATTTTTAGACGATTTGCAACTTTCAGGGGAGCGCATCAACGATTTAGAAGAAGTGGTGGGAGTGAATAGGCCTGAAGAAAAAGAAGAGGGCAATTTTTCCAGCCGCTTAGATGTCGCTGGGATTACCGGGCTTCAAAAAAGCTTTATCATGCGCCTTATCCCTAATGACTACCCGCTAGAATCCTATCGGCACGTTTCAGCTGCCTTTAATAAAAGAATCCACCCTATTTTGCATGTGCTGCATAACCATACCGGGCTTGATCTAAGCACCGCTATTAACACCCCTGTGTATGCGAGTGCGAGCGGGGTAGTGGGGTTAGCGAGCAAAGGGTGGAATGGGGGGTATGGGAATTTGATTAAAGTTTTCCACCCTTTTGGTTTTAAAACCTACTACGCCCATTTGAATAAAATCGTCGTGAAAACGGGCGAATTTGTCAAAAAAGGGCAGTTGATTGGGTATAGTGGTAATACAGGAATGAGCACAGGGCCGCATTTGCATTATGAAGTGCGGTTTTTAAATCAGCCCATAAACCCCATGAGTTTCACCAAATGGAACATGAAAGATTTTGAAGAAGTTTTTAATAAAGAAAGGAGCATCAGATGGCAATCTTTGATAACAATAATAAATCGGCTAATGCAAAAACAGGACCAGCGACTATCATCGCTCAAGGCACAAAAATAAAGGGGGAGCTTCATTTAGATTACCATTTGCACGTAGATGGCGAATTAGAAGGGGTGGTGCATTCTAAAAGCACGGTGGTGATCGGGCAAACCGGCTCGGTAGTGGGTGAGATTTTCGCTAATAAATTAGTGGTCAATGGCAAGTTTACTGGCACGGTGGAAGCGGAAGTGGTAGAAATCATGCCTTTAGGGCGCCTTGATGGTAAGATCTCTAGCCAAGAGCTTGTGGTGGAAAGGAAAGGGATTTTGATTGGGGAAACTCGCCCTAAGAATATTCAAGGGGGGGCGTTGTTGATCAATGAGCAAGAAAAGAAAATTGAAAATAAATAGGGAATGATCCAATCTAGTCTTTATAGAGCCTTAAACAAAGGCTTTGATTACCAAATACTCGCTTGTAAGGATTTTAAAGAATCCGAGCTCGCTAAAGAAGTCATAAGCTATTTTAAGCCAAATATTAAAGCCATTCTTTTCCCGGAGTTTAGGGCTAAAAAAAACGACGATTTGCGTTCGTTTTTTGAAGAATTTTTACAGCTTTTAGGGGGTTTGAGGGAGTTTTATCAGGCCTTAGAAAATAAGCAAGAAGTTATCGTCATTGCCCCTATTAGTGCGTTATTACACCCTTTACCCAAAAAAGAACTTTTAGAGAGCTTTAAAATCACTCTTTTAGAAAAATATAACCTTAAGGATTTGAAAGACAAACTCTTTTATTATGGCTATGAAATTTTAGACTTAGTGGAAGTGGAGGGCGAAGCGAGCTTCAGGGGGGATATTGTGGATATTTATGTACCTAATTCTAAGGCGTATCGCTTGAGTTTTTTTGACACGGAATGTGAGAGCATTAAGGAATTGAATCCCGCCACTCAAATGAGTCTCAAAGAAGATTTGTTAGAAATTGAAATCCCCCCCACGCTTTTTAGCTTGGACGAACCATCTTATAAGGATCTAAAAACAAAAGTGGAACAAAGCCCCTTAAATAGCTTTTCTAAAGATTTAGCCAGTTTTGGTTTGTGGTTTTTAGGAGAAAAAGCAAACGATTTGTTGCACACCTATAAAAGTATTATAAGCCCTAAAGCTTTAGAAGAAATTCAAGAATTAGCGAGCTTAAACGAATTGGATGATGAGCGTTTCAAATTTTTAAAGGTTTTAGAAAATGCGCAAGGCTATGAAGATTTAGAAATCCATGCGCATGCCCTAGAAGGCTTTATCGCTTTGCATTCAAATTATAAAATCACGATCCTAGCCCCTAATAAAACGATTTTAGACAACGCAATAAGCGCGCTTGATGCAGGCAACATGGAATGCGTGATCGCCCCCTTTGTGTTAAACTTTAAAACCCCTGATAGGATTTTTATCTCGCTCAATTCCTTTGAGAGGAAGAAAAAACGCCAAAAATCCAAGCTCGCTTTGAACGAATTGAATGCGGGCGAATGGGTGGTGCATGATGATTATGGGGTGGGCGTGTTTTCTCAATTGATCCAGCACAGCGTTTTAGGGAGCAAGAGGGATTTTTTAGAAATCGCTTATTTGGGCGAAGACAAACTGCTATTACCGGTAGAAAACCTGCATCTCATCGCTCGCTATGTGGCGCAAAGCGATAGCGTGCCGGTCAAAGACCGGCTAGGGAAAGGGAGCTTCCTCAAATTAAAAGCTAAAGTCAGGACCAAGCTTTTAGAGATTGCGGGCAAGATTATTGAATTAGCGGCTGAACGCAATTTGATCTTGGGCAAAAAGATGGATGTGCATTTAGCGGAGTTGGAAGTCTTTAAATCGCATGCGGGTTTTGAATACACTAGCGATCAAGAAAAAGCCATCGCTGAAATTTCAAGGGATTTAAGCTCTCACAGGGTGATGGATAGACTTTTGAGTGGGGATGTGGGTTTTGGGAAAACGGAAGTGGCGATGCATGCGATTTTTTGCGCGTTTTTGAACGGCTTTCAAAGCGCACTAGTCGTGCCTACTACCTTATTAGCGCACCAACATTTTGAGACTTTAAGGGCGCGTTTTGAAAATTTTGGCGTTAAAGTGGCTCGTTTGGACAGGTATATTAAAACCAGCGAAAAAAACAAGCTTTTAAAGGCGGTGGAATTAGGGCTAGTTGATGTTCTTGTAGGCACGCATGCGATTTTAGGCGCGAAATTTAAAAACTTGGGCTTAGTGGTCGTAGATGAAGAGCATAAATTTGGCGTGAAACAAAAAGAAGCTTTAAAAGAATTGAGCAAAAGCGTGCATTTTTTAAGCATGTCCGCTACGCCTATCCCACGCACTCTAAACATGGCGCTCTCTCAAATTAAGGGCATTAGCTCTTTAAAAACCCCGCCCACAGACAGAAAGCCCAGCCGCACTTTTTTGAAAGAAAAGAATGACGAACTCTTAAAAGAGATTATTTATAGAGAATTACGCCGTAACGGGCAAATTTTTTACATCCATAACCACATTGCTAGCATTTCAAAAGTCAAAACCAAGCTAGAAAATTTAATCCCTAAACTCAAAATCGCTATTTTGCATTCCCAGATTAACGCTAACGAGAGCGAAGAAATCATGCTAGAGTTTGCTAAGGGGAACTATCAGGTTTTATTATGCACTTCTATTGTGGAATCAGGGATTCATTTGCCTAACGCTAACACGATTATTATAGATAATGCGCAAAATTTTGGGCTGGCTGATTTGCATCAATTAAGAGGGCGTGTGGGGAGAGGCAAAAAAGAAGGCTTTTGTTATTTCCTCATAGAAGATCAAAAAAACTTGAATGAACAGGCTTTAAAACGCTTGCTCGCTTTAGAAAAAAATTCGTATTTAGGCAGTGGGGAGAGTATCGCTTATCATGATTTAGAAATCAGGGGGGGCGGGAATTTGCTCGGGCAAGATCAGAGCGGGCATATTAAAAACATTGGTTATGCGCTCTATACGCGCATGCTTGAAGACGCGATTTATGAATTGAGTGGGGGGAAAAAACGACTTGAAAAGAGCGTAGAAATCCAACTTGGCGTGAGCGCTTTTTTAAACCCTGAACTCATTGCAAGCGATAGTTTGAGATTGGATCTATACCGCCGTTTGAGTTTGTGTGAAAATGTAGATGAGGTGGGGCAAATCCATGAAGAAATAGAAGACAGGTTTGGCAAAATAGACGATTTGAGCGCTCAATTTTTGCAAATCATTACGCTTAAAATCTTAGCCAACCAGCTTGGCATCATTAAGCTTTCTAATTTCAATCAAAACATCACCATCACTTATAGCGATGAAAAGAAAGAAAGCCTGAAAGCCCCAAGCAAAGACGATAACGATATTTTAGAAACCCTTTTGAAACATTTGCGCGCTCAAATTTCTTTAAAGCGGCGTTAAAAGCGTTTGATTTTAGTCTCAATTTTGTTATTTTAAAAAGATTATTAAGAGAGTTTGTTGTAAAATAGGGATTTGCTAGGCCTTTAGTTGTTAAAAGGTAATTATCATTAAGGAGTTTTTTAATCATGGCAGATATTCAAAGGCGTGATTTTTTAGGAATGAGCCTTGCTAGCGTTACAGCTATAGGGGCTATAGCGAGTCTGGTAGCGATGAAAAAGACTTGGGATCCGCTCCCAAGCGTTGTTTCAGCCGGTTTTACAACCATAGATGTGGCGAACATGCAAGAAGGGCAGTTTTCCACTGTGGAATGGCGTGGGAAACCGGTCTATATCCTCAAGCACTCTAAAAAAGAGGGCTTTAATGAAAGGCGCGATTTTAAAATTGGCGAGAGCGTTTTTACCACAGCCATTCAAATTTGCACGCATTTAGGGTGTATCCCCACTTATCAAGATGAAGAAAAAGGCTTTTTATGCCCATGCCATGGGGGGCGTTTCACTTCTGATGGCGTGAATATTGCCGGCACTCCCCCTCCACGCCCTTTTGATATTCCGCCTTTTAAAATTGAAGGCACTAAGATCACTTTTGGTGAAGCCGGGGCTGAATACAAAAAAATGATGGCTAAAGCGTAAGGAGAGTTCCATGGCAGAGATAAAAAAAGCGAAGAATTTAGGCGAATGGCTGGACATGCGTCTTGGCACTAACAAGCTTGTTAAAGTGCTAATGACAGAATATTGGATCCCTAAAAACATCAATTTTTTATGGGCTATGGGGGTGACTTTATTGACCCTTTTTGGCGTGCTTGTGATCTCAGGGATTTTCTTGCTCATGTATTACAAGCCTGATGCGAAAATGGCGTTTGATAGCGTGAATTTCACCATCATGCAAGAAGTGGCTTATGGCTGGCTTTGGCGCCACATGCATGCCACGGCAGCGAGCATGATTTTTGTCATCATTTATATCCACATGTTTGTTGGCATCTATTATGGCTCTTACAAAAAGGGTCGTGAGATGATTTGGATTAGCGGGATGATTTTGTTTGTGGTCTTTAGCGCGGAAGCCTTTAGCGGGTATATGCTACCTTGGGGGCAGATGAGCTATTGGGCCGCAGCGGTTATCACTAATTTATTTGGAGGCATTCCTTTCATTGGGGCTGATGTGGTGGAGTGGATCAGGGGCAATTATGTTGTGGCGGATTCCACTTTAACGCGCTTTTTCATGCTCCATGTCTTTTTACTGCCCATTGCGATCATTCTACTTGTTGGGGTGCATTTTTATTCTTTACGCATCCCGCATGTCAATAACCAAGAAGGCGAAGAGATTGATTTTGAATCAGAAGAAAAGAAATTCGTTGAAGGCAAGAAAAAAGAATCCAAAGTCATTCCTTTTTGGCCGGTATTCTTGTCTAAAGATATTTTTGTGGTTTGCGCGTTCATGGTCTTTTTCTTTTACTTGGTGTGTTACCACTATGATTTTGCGATGGATCCTATCAACTTTGAAAGGGCTAACAGCCTTAAAACGCCGCCTCACATTTACCCTGAATGGTATTTCTTATGGAGCTATGAAGTCTTAAGAGGCTTTTTCTTTAGCGCTGATTTAGGGCTAATGGCCTTTGGCGTGGCGCAAGTGATCTTCTTCTTACTGCCCTTTTTGGACAGAAGCCCAGTCGTCGCTCCCGCGCACAAACGGCCGGCGTTTATGGTGTGGTTTTGGCTTTTAATCATTGATATGATTGTTTTAACGATCTATGGTAAATTGCCTCCGCTTGGGATTGGTAAATACATTGGCTTATTTGGTTCAATCACTTTCCTAGCCCTTTTCTTTGTGGTGTTGCCCATTATCACTATCGCTGAGAGCAAGAAACAAGGGGGTGCTAGATGAAAGAATTTAAAATTCTAATCATCCTTATTGTGGTGGTAGGCGTGATTTATTATGGGGTTGAGCCTTATGCGCATTCGGTGATGCACCCTAAAGTCGCTCCGGCAGATTTTGCTTTCAAGGATTTAGAGCCGATGGATTTGAAAAATGGCGACGCTAATAAGGGCAAACAGCTTGTAGCCGAAAACTGCACCGCTTGCCATGGCATTAAATCCCAAAACATTCCAGCCCCTATGGATAGCCTTAGCGCGAGCAACTCTTTTGGGGTCGTGCCACCGGATTTAAGCCATGTGGCGGGGGTTTTGAATGCGAATTTCTTAGCCCACTTCATCAAAAACCCTGTGAAAACGGCAAAATTGAGCCATAAATTCAACGATGAAAGGCCCTATCCTATGCCGGCGTTTTCTCAATTTAGCGATCAAGATTTGAGCGATATTGTGGCGTATCTCACTTCTATTTTGCCTAAAAATTTGAGCGATAAGGAAGTGTTTGCGCAAAGCTGTCAAAGGTGCCATAGCTTAGATTATGCTAAAGATAAGGCCTTTAGCGATCCTAAAGATTTAGACAATTATTTAGGCTCTCATGCGCCTGATTTGTCCATGATGATTAGGGCTAAGGGCGAACATGGCTTGAATGTTTTCATCAACGATCCGCAAAAGCTTTTGCCTGGCACGGCCATGCCTAGAGTGGGGTTGAGTGAAAAAGCTCAAAAACAAGTCATCGCTTATTTGGAAAAAGCGGGCGATAGGAAAAAACATGAAAGGAATACCTTAGGGATAAAAATCATGATTTTCTTTGCGGTGTTGTCGTTCTTGGCTTACGCATGGAAAAGAAAAGTTTGGAGCGAAGTGCATTGAATTAAAAAAGGGGGGGCATGGTTTTATGATTTTTGATTTATGGTGGGTTACTTGAATGGCTTTTTCAAAATAATCTTTATTTTGGGATTTTATTATTACTAATAACCCCTATAAGGTATTATGACTACAAAGCTTTTTGAGTGGTTTAACTAAATTCTAAAAGCTAGAGCCGGGGGCAAGGAATGTAAGGGGCTTTTTCTATTAGGCTAACCATCAATTTCTTTATATTAAAAATAAACTTGTATTTTACAAGAAATAGATAAATGGGCAATAAACATGCTAATGAATGAGCGTTTTCAAAAATTCCAAGACATTCTGTTCTCTTAAAATGTGATTATGCGAAAAGAAGCTTTCAATCTGGTGGTGGTTAGAAAATTCCTTTTTATGCTCATAAGCTTTTCTGATGTAGGGGGCAAACCCAAAAGGATTTTCTAAATCCTTTAAGGCACTTTTCAAACTCTCTTCATCTTTATCTAAAGTATCAAAATACTTGAGTAAGACCTCTCTGGTTTCATAGCTCAAAATATCTGAGCCTTTAAAAAAAGTGATGTCTGCATTAGCGACTCCATACACATAAATCGCATTGGGTTTAGGCAGGTTTGAATTCCACATGGGGCGAGATGTTTGAAGATTTTTTTCACCCTTATCGTTTTTAGAAAACTTGATTTCAATCCCCACGACATGATCAAAAATAAAAACCAAAAAATCAGGGTAATTTTGTGAGCCAAAAGGCTGGTATAAAAAATGGCTTGTAAGGTTTGAAAAAGGGTTTTTAAGGGTTTCTGGGTGATTTTTTTCTAAAACTTGCTTTTTGAGTTGGTTAAAAGTGGTTTTGATTTCCTTATTAGGCTTTTCTTCAATATGACTTAATCCTTCTATTAAATCGCCGTTGATTTCGCTAAAGTGTTTTTTTAACTCATTCCTAAATTTGTTTTCAAACTGCTCCCCTGTGCTAGAACTTGCAAAAAACTTTCTTTTATTGGTAATTTCTTGAAACACTTTTTCAAGCATGCATTTCCTTTAATTTGCAATATTCTTCCACAAAATCATAAGTAGAAAACCCTAAAACTTGCGTGTTTTTATGAGCGAGTTTGTTGAAATCAATTTTATGGATAATCCTTAAAGCTTCTTTAGAATGGGCTTTGATGAAAAAATATTGTCGGTTTTTAATCAGTAAATTTGCATTGGTGATCTTTTCGTTGTAGTCATAAAAGCCTTGTCTCACCACCGCAAAATCCCATTGGTATTTTTCTTTGTTGAAATATTTAAGGGTGTGTGGCGTGTTGTTATGAATGTAAGTGATAAAGTCATTATGGCGGATTTTAGGGGGTGCAATGATGCGTTCGTCTTTAAGATTTAGGGCGATATTCTTATGCATATAGATTTGAAAAACGCATTTCACATCATAGGGTCGTTCATTAAAAATAAAAGCGTTTTTCTCTAAATCAGCGTTTAAAACCAATTTTGCACGCTTATCAATGTGTTTTTGAATAGAATAGCGTTTGAATAAATTGGGCAAAATAAACGCTGTAATAGGCGCTTCGTTTAAAGATTTGTTTAAAAAATCTAGGGCTAATTTCCCTCTATGCCCAAAAGGAGGGTTGCCAATAATAATACGCTTTTTGTTAAACTCAATCAATTCCAACAAATAATCTTTTTTTTGAATGCCTTGAGCTTTAGGGGCAATATCAAGGGCGTCCCAATCAGCAATCCCTAACTCTTTTAATGCATCAACAAAGCTCCCACTCCCTGCACTTGGCTCTAAAAAATGGAATGCGTTTAAGTCCAGCCCTAGATTTTGAGCGGTGAGATCTTTTAATAAATCCAAACAAAATCGCGCGATTTTGGGGTGGGTGTAAAAAGCGTCTAAATTCTTTTGCAAGGTAGTGTTACTGACCATTTTAATCCCATTTTAGTTGAAATCAAACCCGCCCGCTTCGCCCAAACTCATGCTTTCATAAGCCGCATCCACATAGCTGTTGCGAATCTCGCATTTTAAAACCTTCTCGCATTTCAAGCAGCTTGTTACTTGCTTTTCCTCTTGGCATGCTTGCAATTTCAAAAGAGCGTCATTAAAACGCTCTTCATATTCTAATTTTTTAGTGCTATTTTGCATCATTCTCCCTTTGAATATTTTTCTAAAATCTGAGCTTCATGCTGGCTGGCTAAATAGCATTCGCTTTTTTCATGGTAATTTTCTACGCTTTGCTCTAGCAAACGCTTTTTAACCCCCTTATCAAAATAAAACGCTTCCCCTTTAGCTTTTTCAATGATCAAGGCCAAAGGAAAGACTTCAAAAAGCTTTCGCAATTTCTTTTGCGGGTAGGAAAACACCCCACCTTTTTTAATCAACACATGATGGACATCAGCCACCATAGATCCTGAATATCGTAAGCGGTAATTTTCTGCAAAAAACCCTTCTAAAGCCTTTTTTAAGCCCGAAGAAAAATCCTTTTGATTGCCTCCGCTAGCGACGATTTTACCCTTATTTTCTAAAACGATGGTTTCTATAAAATGAAACTTGTTTTGATAAAAAGCGTAACGATAAACCTTGTCTAAAGCCACCACTAATTCTATTTTATGCCCAAAAACCACATAAAGGCTTGCAACTAAATTTTGCGCCTTATAATCCTTTTCATAAACCCCTATAATCGTGCCTACTAAGAAATTCGCTTCCATGACTGAACTCCCATCTAAGGGGTCATAAGCGATCAGATAAGAGCCGTTTTCTTTAGTAACGGGCATTTCTTTTTCTTCGCTAAAAACGCTTTTGACGTTCTCTAAACTCAAAAAGGTCTCTTCTAAAAATTTATCCAGGGCTAAATCCGCTTTAATAGGCGTATCCCCGCTGCTGTTTTCTAACTTAGTGTAACTCCCAGCGTCCGGCTTTTCTAAAATCTCTTGGGCTTTTTTAACCCCTTTTTCTAAAAGATTGATGATTTCTATAACGATGTTCGCATGCTTGCCTTTAAAACGTTTGTAATCCATAAAAACCCTTTTATGATTTGATTAAAGATGCTAATATTTTACTTTAAAACATTGAAAATAGGGAAGTATTTTGAAAGTAGCTCCGAGCCTTTTGAGCGCTGATTTTATGCATTTAGCCAAAGAGATAGAGAGCGTGAGTAACGCTGATTTTTTGCATGTGGATGTGATGGATGGGCATTATGTGCCTAATTTAACGATGGGACCTGTGGTTTTAGAGAATGTTACTCAAATGAGCCAAGTGCCTTTAGATGTGCATTTAATGGTAGAAAACGCGGGCTTTTTTGTGGGATTGTTCGCTCCTTTAAAACCGCAAATCATCAGCATTCATGCAGAAAATGAAAAGCACCCCCACAGGGTGTTGCAACTCATTAAACATTCAGGCATCACGCCAGGCATTGTTCTAAACCCCCACACGCATGAAGAAAGCATTAAATACTTGCTAGAAAGCGTGGGGCTAGTGCTTTTAATGAGCGTGAATCCGGGCTTTGGCGGGCAGAAATTTTTAGATCTGGTGCTAGAAAAATGCTTAAAAGTTAAAGAATTGATCAAGCGCTACAACCCTAGCTGTCTTTTAGAAGTGGATGGGGGCGTGAATGATAAAAATATCTTTGAACTCCAACAAGCGGGCGTGGATGTGGTGGTTTCAGGGAGTTATATTTTTAAATCTAAAGATCGTAAGCTGGCTATTGAAGGCTTACAGAATGTCAGACAACCTCTTGCATAAAGACATCCAAGCCCTAATCGCTCGCTTAAAGCACCAGGATTTAAGCTTGGGCATGCTAGAAAAATCGCTCTCTCGCCTTATTTATGATGAAATCAATTTGGAGTATTTGAAGGCGTGCGGGCTTAATTTCGTAGAAACGAGCGAAAATTTAATCACGCTCAAAAACCTTAAAACCCCCCTTAAAGATGAGGTTTTTTCCTTTATTGATTTAGAGACCACCGGCTCTTGCCCCATAAAGCATGAGATTTTAGAAATCGGAGCCGTGCAAGTAAAGGGGGGGGAAATTATTAATCGTTTTGAAACCCTTGTGAAAGTCAAAAGCGTGCCTGATTATATCGCTGAGCTTACAGGCATCGCTTATGAAGACACCCTAAACGCCCCAAGCGTGCATGAAGCTTTGCAAGAATTGCGGCTTTTTTTAGGCAATAGCGTGTTTGTGGCCCACAACGCTAATTTTGATTACAACTTTTTAGGGCGTTATTTTGTAGAAAAATTGCATTGCCCCTTATTGAATCTAAAGCTTTGCACTTTGGATTTATCCAAACGAGCCATTTTATCCATGCATTATTCTTTGAGCTTTTTAAAAGAGCTTTTAGGGTTTGGTATAGAAGTCAGCCATAGAGCCTACGCGGACGCTTTAGCGAGCTATAAACTCTTTGAAATATGCCTGTTAAACTTGCCTAGCTACATCAAAACGACAATGGATTTGATTGATTTTTCCAAATGCGCTAACACTTTGATCAAAAGACCCCCAAGAGCCAGATACCAAGAGATTTCATCGCCGTTTTCTCTTTTTGAGAGGACAAAGGGCTTGTTAAATATCATAAAAGCAACCAGTTAAACGAAAGCTGTTTAATGGGGCTTGGTTAGGGGCGAAATTTAAGCATATCCATTTGATACTTTTGGATATTGCCTAATATTTTGATTTTGTCTGTTACTTCGCACTCATCGTATATCTTTTTGTATTCTTGTATGTCTAAAAAACTCTTTAATCTTATTAAAAATATTTAAAAAGTTATTTTTTGTAAATTTTCCCATCGTGTTTAAAACGCCAACGAGATTTTTACTGGAGTAAACACTACTCCGCTATCCCTTAGAGTTTTCACTGCATCAGGGAATACTTTTCTTAAAATGCCGATTGCACCGTTAATATCGGCGTTTAGGGATTTGCCTATGCTAGATTTAAATAGCCCTCGTTTAACTCTTTTACCTAAATATTGCTCGTGGTGCTGCATGGGTTCGTTAGCCAAGTGGTCGCACTTGCTCGTAAATCTCTCTTCTGTTGTGTGCAAAGTTATCCCCACTAAAGCACTCTTGTAGGCTAGTTTTTCAATAAAGGATTCATAAGGGATATTAGTAAAGTTCTGATTGGTTCTCTTGCCTAGCTTTAGCTCTTGCTTCCAGCCATCATTTTTACCGATGACAATTGTAGAAATGCCCTTTTTTAAGCAATGCCCCACCACATAGGCGCTCGCCTTGTGCATAAAATCATTGACTTTACACTCCCGCCATAGAGCTAATTTGCCTAAGCGTTTTGTCCAAAAGCGCTTATTTGAAGTCTTGGCTTTGGCTTGATAATGGGCTTTGAGTTTGTTAAACCACTGATTGACAGACTTCACCCCTCCGCCTTTGATAATAAAAGGACTACTTTGATTATCTATTGCAGTTACGAAGTTGTTCAAGCCTAGATCAATACCCATAATGCCAATGCCATGAGTTTGTGGAAGTTTGTGCGTGGTTTGCTCATAGACAACTTCCACGATAAAACAAGTGGTTTTAGGGATTAAGCGTACTTGCTTTAGCCTAGAAGTTTGAGGGTTTATTTTAGTGATAAGTCTTTTTAAATTAGCTTTTTTGGGGAATTTAATTTTTGTCATGCGTCCTTTCGTAAAGCTAGTTTGCTGGTTTGTTAAAACCCCTATAGATACGCCATCTTTTGGTTTGAATTTAGGGATTTTTGGAAGCGCTAGAAAGCTAGAAGGCTTGAGTTTGTAAGCTTTAAGGGCTTTTAAATAGCTTTTCCAATTTTGAGATAAAAGCATTAATACCTGTTGCGCGCTTTGGGCAGGCAAAGCTTTGTAATCTCTTTGGCTTTCTTTGACAAAGCGATTGATTAAATCGTAGGCTGTAGGCAACTTAAAACCCGCAAAGTAATGCTCTCTTAAAATAAAATTAGCGTAGTTGTAAAGGTTTTTAGACAGATGACAAAAGTCCTTAATGCGTTTAAAAATGGGGTGCGTAGGTCTAATAATATGACGTTCAGTCAAGGTCATCTGTTTCCCCATTAAGAGATTTTAGCAAGGGGACAAAAGCAAAATACCCATTCTCATCTTTTTCTATGACAGCGTTTATAAGCATGGCACTACCTTTGAGTGAATTTCTTATGATTATACACATAATATATTTTAAACAAAATTAAATTGAAAGTTTAATAATATTATAATCAAAAAAGTTCGGTATGCCTTTGTTCAGGTAACGATAATCATCAACTAAACATGGACTGATGCTGTTGTCTTTTAACGCTTGCTTCATTTTGCTGTCCTTTAAGTCTAGTATATTTATCTTGCTGTTGTCAATTGAATTTCGGTTTTGTTTATCCCTAAAGAGCGTTTTATAGTCAACTTTAGAGAGTCTTTGCTATATGCTTTTAAAGTTAGTTATAGCTTCCATTAATATAGGTTCTACAATATCATAAATATAATAGTAAGTCAACATAAAAAATATTTTTATTGTTTAAATTATTTTAATAGCAGAAAAAAAGTATAAATATAATAATTAAGTAAAACCTACATCAAGTTCTACTTAAACCAAATTAAAAAAATCCATTTAAGTTATCTTAACCCTTTAGTTTAACCCTACCCCACAATATCCAGCAAATGCTCTTCATGCCACAATTCAATCTCTTCTTCTTCCAAGCCAAACGCCTTAGCCCTTTGGCTGTTTGGATAGCGGTTTTTGGAGCCTTCTTTAGGATCTTTATCGCTAATAGCTTGCATGTTTTCTAACGCCCTTGTTTCTTGGGCTAATTCAAGCTTACTTTGAAAACTTTGCACTAAATCCAGCATATCACTTCTTGCACCCTGTTGGATAGCAGAATTTAAAGGAGCGTTTTGGTTGATATAAGTTACATTGCCTAAAGCGGAAACACCCATGCTAACCTCCTTAAGTGTTTAAGTGTCCTTTAGACTAATAGTTCGGTATTTTGAGTAAATGACATTAGCTCCTTTGATGATTTTGACAAATTTTCGTTGCGTGTAGTCAATTTCGTAACCATTAAACGCATCTTTTTGCATTTTAATCAACATTTTGGCTAATTCCATAATGACCTCATCTTTGGGTGTATTCTTTTGGCAAAAAACGATCAAATGCGATCCAGGAATATCTCTTACATGCATCCATAAATCATTCGCTCTTGCGTCTTGTAAGAGTTTGATATTCTCTTTTTGGTTTTTCCCCAAGCCGATTTTAAAATCCTTATAATACAGCACTTCATACCCACTCATTGGGCGTTTGATTTTAGAATTTTTAAAGGGCATAAACATTTCTAAAACGCTTTCTTCTTGCGCTCCTTTAACATAGTTGATTTGATTTTCCTTAAAAGCGATTTTTTCTTTCAGATTCTTTTCTTCTAAATACAAGAATTGCGATTTTTGTTTCTTTTTTTTGCTGAGAGTGAATTTTTTATTGATAAAAGCGTTTAAGGGCATGCTTTTATCAATTTCAATTGTGCATTCTTTATCTTCAAAATCCTTTAAAACCACGCAACTTTCATGCTTATGGATTAAATGCTGGTAAGTGAGTAATAACGAGGCTTGAGTTTGCAATTCTTTCGCTTCCAGCTGTAGATTTTTAGGATCTTCTAGTTTTTCTAATTTTTCTTCCAAGCGTTCTTTTTGAATATTTAATCGCTTGATGATGTGATTTTTTTTGTGTTCTAATTCTTTGTGTTGGTAAAATAAAAAATCTTTTCCTAAAATATCTAACAATCCATTAAAATCCAAATCCTCTTCTTGATGCTCGTAAATATTAGGAGGCAATGCCCCTAAAATATCGTTTTTAGCGACCCTGTCATTAAAACGAAAGGCTTCTATCACGCATTTTTCTTGATCTAAAATCATGAGATTGGCTTTTTTAGGGATCATTTCTAAACGCAAAATAAAATTTTCACTCTTATAAGCTAAATCTTTAGCGCCCTTGATTTCTAAAATCCGATCGTTATCAATGATGCTTGCTTGTAAAATTTTGGCGTTTTTAGTGAATTTATTCAAACAAAAATCTAACGCTAAAGTGTTTTTTAAAACGCTCTCTGGGGTTTTTTTGGACAAACCAATATAAGGCGCGTTCAAATCCACAACAAAGGCGTGTTTTTCTTTAGAAAAAGTCTCTAATAAAAAGCTAGACGCGTTCAAGCGTTTGAGGCTAAAATGCGTTTGAGCGTTTAAAAATTCGCTGAATTTCTTTAAAAGAAAAAATTTCATTCTTGCGCCTTTAATTTTTCCTTAGCGAAAGAAATCGCGCTCTCAATATTTTCGCTCCCCCCTATCATGCGTGCGATTTCTAAAACCCTTTCTTCGTTATTAAGGGTTTTTGCAAGGCTTTTGTGGTTTTCTTTAAACACCAAAATATGGTTTTTAGCGAGCGCTGGGATATGGACTTGGTGCGAAATGGCAAAGATTTGCGAATGGCTGCTTAAGGTTTCAAGGGCTTTAGAGACCGCCAAACTCTCTTCACCGCTCAAATTGGAATCCATTTCATCTAACACCAACACGCCTTTAAAATCCTTCAAAAACTCCATTTCTAAAAGCATGAACGCCAGCCTCAAACGGCTGTATTCTCCAGAGCTTAAAGTTTCTAATTGGGAATTTTGTAAATTCAAAACGAGTTTTTGAACGCCTTTTTCGCTCATGGGGGCTTCTTCTAAAACCAAACTGGGGCTTTTTAAGAGCAAATCTTTCGCTTTAGCGCTTAAAAGAGCGTTAAAACCGGCTAAATACTCTTTTCTAAAGCCGCCTATTTCTTCGCACAATTTCAAGCATTCGGTTTTTAATTGTTCTATTTCTTTGTGGTAAGTTTCGCAATGATGGTCAATTTCTTTTAAGTTATGCAGTTCGTTTTTAACATGCGCTAATCGTTCTTTAGCATGCGCAATGCTCCCATAATCCTTAATGATCCCGCTTAGCATGCCAAGCCTTTCTAACACCTTTTCAATATCCAAACGCTCGCACTCTTCTAATTTAGCCTGCTCTTTTTCTAGTAGAGCGCTCGCTTCTAACAAAGCGCTTTTTAAAAACTCCGCGCTATGACCCACGCTCTCTAAAGCATGCGTGATCTTGTGGGTATTTTCTAGCACCTCTAACGCCAGGGCGATTTTGTCGTTCAATTTTTCCTTACTAGAGAGCAATTTTTTCTGCTCCAAAAGGCGTTCGTATTCATCTTCTTTTAAATCCAGCCTCTCTAATTTCATTTTTTCAAAATTCAAACGCTCTTCTAAATCCTTTTGGAAACGCTTTTTATCCTCTAATAATCGCCTTTCTTTTTCTAGCTTTTCTAAATGGGTGAATTTTTCTTCAAGCGCGCCTAAAAGGGGGCTAAACGCCTGGTTTTCGTTTTTAATATAGCCATCTAATAAGGAGAGCATTAAAATATCATTGAGTTCATTCTGGCTGAATCTGTCGTTAGATAAGCGTTTGATCAGACCTTTTAATAACGCTTTGAGCGTGTTTTTAGACAGGCTCGTTTGGTTTAAAAAATAGCGCGTTTTTTCTTTTTTAATCACGCTGATGACTAAGGGTTCATGCTCATCTTCTCTAAAAATGCCGTATTCTTCCGTGTCTAAAAAAGGCGCAATCAATTCCACTTCAATGCTTGAAGCGTTGCTCTCTTTAAGCCCAAACGCCCCTAAAAGGCTCGCAATAAGAACGCTTTTCCCCACCCCACTAGCCCCACTAATCGCGCTCAAGCCGTCTTTAAACTCCAGATCCAATTTTTCAAAAACGGCGTTTTGACGCACTTTTAAGCGTGTGATTTGAGCGTTGTTGAAATCTCGCATGTTTTTTACCCTTTTATCTTTTTTTGTTAGGGCTTTCTCCCCATAATAGCTTTTCTTTAAGCACTTTAAAATAATCCCTTGAATTTTTTTGTAAGAGCTTGGTGGTGGTAGGGCTTTTTTGAATGTATAGGGGTTGGTTGGCTTTTAAATCGTAGGTGGCTTGCCCATCAATGACCACAAGAGCGTCCTCATGAGCGCAAAAATTCAAGCAAAATTCCGCCCCTAGCACTAAAGGGCGTTGCGTTAAAGAAAAATCGCACAAGGGCGTTAAAATATAACTCTGGCTTAAAGCATGCACAATGGGCCCATGAGCGCTCAAATTATAAGCGGTTGAGCCTAAGGGCGTGGCAATGATAAGCCCATCGCCTTTATAGGTGTTAAAGGGCGTATGGCCTGCGCATGCTTTGATGTCTAAAACCCCTAAAGCTTTTTTTTTAGCGATCACGATTTCATTGATCGCATAAAAAGAGGTGTTTCCAATACGACCCTCCAAAGCCAGATGCTCTTCTAATTTGATCCTGTTTTGCTTGAGATCTTGTAAGAAATCTTTCAACCCGTTCAATTCAACCGCACTCAAAAACCCTAAATTCCCAATTCTAACCCCAAAACATGGCTTGTTGTAAGAATGCGTCATTCTTAAAGCCCCTAAAATCGTGCCATCGCCCCCTAAACACAAAAACGCGTAAGCTTTTTCTATCAATCGCGCATCTTTTGCCCCATCAAGGCTATCAATCATAAAGCTTTCAAACCCCTCATCTTCTAAAAGCTTTAAAACCCATTCTTTAGCCTGCTCCAGCTCTTCAAAAAGGGGGTTTTGATAATGGGTAGGCCGCACAAACACGCCGATAGTTTGAAGTGAATCTTTCATGCGTATATTGTAGCTTAAAGCTTGAAACAAAATTTTAAAAAAGGGGGTTTTAATTGCTTTTTTATCATCTTATGTGAAATTCATAAGAAGTTTTTATTGTGGTTAATGTTTCATTTTTTAAACTTTTTTAATTGTTTTTTGGGTATTCTTTTTATGAATGTAAACATTGTGTTAAGGAATCATCCATGAAAAAATTTTTTTCTCAATCTTTGTTAGCTTTGATTGTTTTTATGAACGCGCTATTAGCCATGGATGGCAATGGCGTTTTTTTAGGAGCGGGTTATTTGCAAGGGCAAGCCCAAATGCATGCGGATATTAATTCTCAAAAACAAGCCACTAACGCTACTATCAAGGGCTTTGATGCGCTTTTAGGGTATCAATTTTTCTTTGAAAAACACTTTGGCTTGCGCCTTTATGGGTTTTTTGACTACGCCCATGCCAATTCTATTAGGCTTAAAAACCCCAACTATAACAGCGAAGCGGCGCAAATAGCGGGTCAAATTCTTGGGAAACAAGAAATCAATCGCTTAACGAGCCTCGCTGATCCCAAAACCTTTGAGCCGAACATGCTCACTTATGGGGGGCTATGGACTTGATGGTTAATGTCATCAATAACGGCATCATGAGTTTGGGGGCTTTTGGTGGGGTGCAATTGGCCGGTAATTCATGGCTTATGGCGACGCCGAGTTTTGAGGGCATTTTAGTGGAACAAACCCTTGTGAGCAAAAAAGCCACTTCTTTCCAATTTTTATTCAATGTGGGGGCTCGCTTAAGGATCTTAAAACATTCTAGCATTGAAGCGGGCGTGAAATTCCCTATGCTAAAGAAAAACCCCTATATCACCGCAAAAAATTTGGATATAGGGTTTAGGCGCGTGTATTCGTGGTATGTGAATTACGTGTTCACTTTCTAGGGGTGCGTCCCTAGAGCGTTAGCACGCTTTTAACGATCTGAATCAACTCTTCTTTTCTTTTTTCTAAGCTTTTGGGCGTCCATTCTGTGTATTGTGCAACATCTATGGTCATCTTATAACAAGTCATCACCTTAAAAGTTTCTTTCCTACCTCGCTTGTCCTTACCTAGCTTGACAGCGTTTCCCATATAGATTTCTTTTTTCTCTTTGAAATCCAAATTTGAAGCTTGAGCGTTTTTCGTGCCCCCTAAAAGCGTGAGGTTGGCTAAAGAATGCGTGTATAATTCTCTTTCTTCTTCGCTAAAGTCTTTCACCCATTGGCTTGAAGGATCAGGGTTTTGAGGTAAAATGTGTTCAACATGCAAATTTTTATCCATTTGAATGCGTTTAGGGCAAGGATCGTCGCTCACGAAATATTCCACTAAAATGAGAACGGGTTTGAGCCATGAATTTTTTTTAGGAGTTTTATCAGTGAAGTAGAATTTCGTGTATAAATGGTCATCTTCTAGGTTTTCCTTAAAGTGTTGCGTGATATTTTTATCATCTAAATATTTTTTCACAATAGAAGCGATATTTTCAATGCTTTTCTTTTCTTTCAAGGCAATAATAATGTTGCAACAAGTTTGGCTGCGTGGGGATTTTGTCTGCCCTGCAACCCAATCTTGGTAGTAAAACTTGACTAACAATTCCTTTAAAGCTTCTTTCTCACTTTCGCTATAGCGGTGCAATATGCTGGTGCACAAAATAACGCGCCAAAAATCAGAAGCTAGATAAGAAAGCAAATGGGCATGTCGGTCTTGCATTTCTAACACCTCACAATAAGCGTTGTAAAAATCTTCTACGCCCTTAAGGTATTCTAATGGGGTTTTATTAAGATTTTCAAACTGATCGGCAAGTCTTTCTTCCATGTTTTTCCCACCAGTTACCGGATTGAGATAGATTAAATACCAGCTAAACAATATTTCTGCGGCGTTCTTCTCTCGCTTGTTCTCTTTTCTCTTTGGAAATTTTGACTCATTATCCAAGCATTTTTGACGCAAGGCATTCCACCGAGACACAAACTCTTCTTGATCCTTTTCTTTAGCGAGTTTTTTTAGCAACTCCACCTTAAAAACATCTATCGCATGCAAGGGCAAACCCCTAGCGTTTAAAACACTAAAAATCCTTAATGCCATACTTATATTGGAGCAAGTGGTTTTGATAAATACGACCTTAAAATACAGCCATTTAATGAAAGCGTTAATGTCTGCAATCTCTTTTTTTTCAAGATAGTTTTTTAAACAAATCGCATTTTTCAAGTAGCTGTTCTTACCCTTGCTTGGTCGTTGCTTGCTGTCCCAACCCTTGCTTGCATCAAGATCGTCAAAAAAATCTAAGGCATCTTGAAAATCATCTTTAGCGTTAAGCCCTATAGTATTAAAAATCAACCGCTTTCTTTTTTCTCCATCAGTATCACCCAAACTCTTTTCTAAAAGTTCTCTGCTAGTTTTGTTTAAAACTTTATCATTTAAATCTTTATCATAGAGAGTAACTAAAACTTTTGCAAGCAGATTTCTTTTTTCTCCATCAGTATCACCCAAACTCTTTTCTAAAAGTTCTCTGCTAGTTTTGTTTAAAACTTTATCATTTAAATCTTTATCATAGAGAGTAACTAAAACTTTTGCCAGCAGAATGAAAGTGCTCAAGCGTTGCTGGCCATCTACAATATCATAGGTTTTGGCTTTTTTAGAATCTTCGCTGATTAGAATTAAAACTAATGAGCCGCAAAAATAATCGCTTTCTCTGTCATCTTCATAATTAAAAAACAAATCCTCTAAAAGCTTTTCGCAGTTTTCTTCTGTCCATTGATAAGGGCGTTGGTAGATTGGGATTTGATAGTAGAGTTCGTCTTTTAAAATATCTCTCAGGTTGAGATCGTTGCTATCAATTTTTGCCATAAAAACCCCTTGTATGATTTAAGGTAGATTATAACATTAAAAAGTGTTTTTTTTTTTTTGAAATATTTCTACGCATTAAAACGCATGGTTTTTGTTAGAACAGACAGAAAAGAACCCCTAATTTAGGGGTTTTTGGGGTTTATTTCTTAAAATTTTCCATGGATTTTTTCATGTCAATCACATAACGGAAATTCCCTTGCCCGTTTAAGAGTTTGTCCCAAGTCGCATCAATTTCTTGACCGGTAACCAGCTCAATCTCAGGGTAAATGCCATGCTTGATGGAAAAATCCATCATTTCTTGGGTTTCTTTCACGCCCCCAATCCAAGAGCCATAAACCTTATGATTGCCTGAAAACAGCACCAAATCGCCAAAATCCAAATTCCTTTGCGGGTCTTTTGGAGGGATACCCACAATCGCCACTTCACCGCCATATTTTAATAATTTCGTGTAAGCGAGCAAATCATATTGCGTGGGAATGCTAGAAACGATTAGATCAAATTTTTCTTTGCATTCTCCCACGCTTGTATAAAAGTTAGTCGCGCCTAGTTTTTGAGCCATTTGTTTTTTCTTGTCGTTCCTTGCGAACACGCTCACTTGCGCTCCCATAGCCACGGCGTATTTTAAAGCCATATGCCCCAACCCGCCAAAACCAGCGATACCCACTTTAGAGCCTTTAGTAACTTTAGAAAATTTTAAAGGCGAATACACGGTGATGCCCGCGCAAAGCAAGGGGGCTGCCTTGTCTAATGGGGCTTCTTTAGGGATAGAAATCACAAAGTTTTCGCTCACCACGATATTGTTAGAATACCCGCCATAAGTAGGCTCATTATTGTGGAAAGAATCTTCCCAGCTGTAAGTGTAAATGGTTTTGTTGTTTTCGCACCATTGTTCTTGGTGTTCATGCTTACAGGTATGACACTCACCGCAAGAATTTACCATGCAACCCACTCCAGCGTGATCGCCTACTTTGAACTTCGTTACCTTAGAGCCAACCGCGCTCACTACCCCAGCAATTTCATGCCCAGGCACCATAGGATAAATTCCAGGCAACCAATCGCTATGAGCGAAGTGAATATCCGTATGACAAATTCCTGAAAAATGGGTGTCAATAACAACATCGTATTCGCCCATGGCATGGCGGCTATGCTCCCATTCGTGGAACTTCCCGTCTTTGTTGTCTATCGCAAAACCTTTAAAAGGCACTCGTTGGTTGTTACAATTGCAAGCGTTATGCATAAAAACTCCTTAAAACATCAAAGTATCATTCAGTCTTATTTGTAGTTTTAACAACAAGGAAAAAAGGGATTTTTGTGTGTTTCTGTAACCGTCAAACAGGTTCAAAAGAAGAGTGTTTGTGTGTTTCTGTAACCGTCAAAAATTTAACAAAAACTATTAAAGGCTAAATGTGGAAAGATTTTAAGGAATCTATGCTTAAAGCTTTCTTAGGCTAAAGAAAAACCTTTACCCTAAAGCGGCCTTTAAAACCCTTGCTAAAGCTTATTTTTTTAAAGCTCCTTTAAAATCTCTAGAGGCGATTTGAACGCCAGATTGAACGCTTTAGCGATGCCTTCTTGAGTGATATAGCCGTTATAAGCACTCAAGCCTCCAAGGGTGTTTGCCACGATTTTAGTGTTGGCTGTTAAAAAGCCTTTCAAGCCATGCTCTAAATAATACAACAAATACGGCACGCTCGCATGGCTATAAGCCACAGAACTCGTTTTAGCGACAATCCCTGGCATGTTCGGCACGCCATAATGCAACAAATCCTCTTCCACATACACCGGGTTAGAATGGCTTGTCTGGCGTATGGTCTCTATGCACCCCCCTAAATCGCAAGCCACATCAATGACTACCCCTTGTTTTTGCATGTATTTTAAATGCCTTCTTAAGATCACTTTAGGGGTTTGGCTCGCTGTAACTAGCACCGCTCCCACTAGCCCCACTGCCCCATTTAAAGCCTGAATGATATTGGCTTCATTCACGCTTAAAACTTCCAAATCATACAAATGATAATAGGGGTGGTTTTGTAATTTAGCGTAGTCTAATTCTAAAATCGTTACTTTAGCCCCCATTTGGCTTAAGACTTTCGCGCTCTCCATGCCAACCACACCGCCCCCAACTACGACGATTTTAGCCCTTTGCGCGCCCGATAAACCCCCTAGCATGACCCCCTTACCCATAAAGCCCTTAACATGCTCTAAAGCCAGTAAATAATGCTGGACTAAATGCGCAGCCAACCTCCCAGCCACCACGCTCATAGGCGCTAAAATAGGGTAGTCGTTTTTAGGCCCGGCAATGGTTTCAGTGCAAATAGAAGTGATTTTTTTATCTATAAACATTTCGCACAAGCTTTTTTGATACGCTAAATCCAAATAACTAAACAGAGCCGCTTTTTCTTTTAGTAAAGGGTATTCATGCTCTAAAGGCTCTTTGCATTTGACCACCAAATCCTGCCCCCACGCCGTTTTAGAATCCACGATTTTAGCCCCCACGCTTTCATACGCTTCGTTACTATAACCGCTATTCGCGCCCGCGCTATTTTGAACTAAAACCTCCACGCCCTTTTGAGCGATTAGCGCCACATCATCAGGCACCAAAGCCACTCGGGATTCCAAATCCATGCTTTCTTTGACTAGCCCAATAGTCATGTTAATCCTTTAAATAGTAGTGTCAGTTATGATTATACTCACTCCATTAAACGATTGGGTATCTTTCTTTTAAAAAGCTAAATAGTCTTACTCTTTTACACAATGAAGTTTGTTTGTTATTCATTTTCTTATTATTTTGTAATCGTTGGTTGGGATTTAAAATAGAATTCACTTAACGATTAAAGGATGCGTTTATGAAAGACAACACAACCTTAAGTAGGGACATTGGCTTCAACCAATTGATGATGATCGCTTTAGGGGGGACGATTGGCACCGGGCTTTTTGTAGGCACAGGGGGGAATATCGCTAGCGCAGGTCCTTTAGCCACGCTTTTAGCGTATTTGATTGGAGGGATTATTGTCTATTCTATTGTTTTATCTTTAGGAGAATTAGCGAGCGTGTATCCCACCACAGGGAGTTTTGGGGATTGTGCGAGCCGTTTCATTAACCCAAGCACCGGGTATATGGTCTTTTGGATGTATTGGCTGAGCTGGGTTTTAACCGTGGCCGTGGAATACATCGCCATAGGCTTGCTTATGCAACGATGGTTCCCGACTGTTCCTGTATATGTGTGGGTCATCGCATGCATTGCGCTTTTATTTCTATTGAATTTCTTTTCGGTTAAAATTTTTGCCACAGGCGAATTTTTGCTCAGCACCATTAAGGTTTTAGCGGTCTTTGTGTTTATTGTGCTTGGGGGCATTGGCATTGTCTATTCGTTTTATTTGCATGGATTTGAAGGCGTGTTTGCTAATTTCTATTTTAATGGGGAGACTCAAGGGCTAGAAAAAGGCTTTTTCCCTAAAGGAGTGGGGGCGTTCTTTGGGGCGATTTTAGCGGTGATTTTTGCTTACACGGGCACAGAGATTATCGGCGTTGCAGCAGGAGAAACTAAAGACGCGAAAAAAGTCATGCCTAAAGCGATTAAGGCGACTTTATGGCGGATCGTGTTTTTCTTTTTAGGGGCGGTGTTTGTGGTATCGGTGTTTTTGCCCATGACGGATAGTGGTTTGACGCAAAGCCCTTTTGTGAGCGCTTTAGAAAAGATCCCCTTACCCTTTTTGGGCGTGGGTATCCCTTATGCGGCAGATATTATGAATTTTGTCATTGTCACCGCGATTTTATCCACCGCTAATTCTGGGCTATACGCTTCAGGGAGGATGATTTATGGCTTAAGCCAAAAAAAGATGTTTTTCCCCCTTTTTGCTAAACTTAACGCCTCTGGCACGCCCACTTATGCTTTGTATTTATCTTTAGGGGTTACACTTATTGGCATGCTCACCGAAGCGTTTGCACCAGAAAAAATCATGGCAAGCTTGATCAATGTGGTGAGTTTTATGGTGATTATTGTATGGATCAGTATCAGCGTAGCGCAATACCGCTTCAGGAAAGAGTATCTGGCTTTGGGAAAATCCTTAAAAGATCTACCTTATAAAGCCCCTCTTAATCCCTTAATCCAAATTATTGGCATCAGCGGGTGTTTGGTGGGGCTTATAGGGGCGTATATGGATGCGAATGAACGCATTGGAGGGTATCTCACGCTAGTGTTTATGGGGCTTTGCTATGGGGCGTATTATTTGAGTAAAGACAAATGGGGTTATCAGCAAGAAAAAGGAATTTAAAGGAGTTATAAAATGATTTTAGTAGGATTGGAAGCGGAATTAGGAGCGTCAAAAAGAGGCACCGATAAAGGGGTTAGGCGTTTGAGAGAAGCCTTAAGTGCAACGCATGGCGATGTGATTAAGGGCATACAAACGATTATTCAAGAGCGGTGCGTGCTTTATAAAGAGTTTAGATACGCTAAGAATTTTGAAGATTACTACCTTTTTTGTAAAGAAAATTTGATCCCTTGCATGAAAGAAGTGTTTGAGAAAAAAGAATTCCCTTTGATTTTAAGCTCAGAGCATGCGAACATGTTTGGGATTTTCCAAGCCTTTAGAAGCGTTCATAAAAACAAAAAAATAGGGATTTTATATTTAGACGCGCATGCGGATATTCATACGGCTTATGACAGCGATACAAAGCACATTCATGGCATGCCTTTAGGCATGGTTTTAAATCGTGTCCGTAGTGGGGTTAATCGCATGAGCGAGAGCGAAGAAAAGGCATGGCAAAAGCTTTGCTCTTTGGGGTTGGAAAAAGGGGGGTTAGAAATTGATCCTAAATGTTTGGTGTATTTTGGGGTAAGAAGCACAGAACAAAGCGAAAGAGATGTGATTAAGGAATTAGAAATCCCTTTATTTAGCGTGGGCGCGATAAGAGAAAACATGCATGAAGTGGTTCAAAAAACCAAAGAATTGTTAAAAGCGGTGGATATTATTTACCTTAGCTTGGATTTAGACATTATGGATGGCAAGCTTTTCACTTCTACCGGCGTGCGTGAAAATAACGGGCTGAGTTTTGATGAATTAAGGCAATTACTGGGTTTGCTTTTAGAAAGTTTTAAAGACCGATTAGGGGCGGTTGAGGTAACCGAATACAACCCCACGGTGAGCGCTAAACACACCGATGAAGAAGAAAAGCAGGTTTTAGAGATCTTGGATCTCATCATCAAGCGTTGCAAAATCAAAGACAAGGAGCGATCTTTTGCAATGAGTCGCTGATCGCTTTTCAAACCAAACGATAAAAGGTTGAAAAGGTTGAAAAATGAAACCAACAACAAGAGGTGCCAAGAAAGAACGATCATAAAATCCTTTTGACAAAGAATTTTAAGACTAAATGTTATAATATACACAAACTCCAAAAAGTAATAATTTAGGCCAAGCGCTGAAGCCGTTTAAAATCAAGGCTTAGGCCTAGATTATCAGTTTATGGATTTTGTTCTATAAGGGGCGGTGTTTAGATGGAAAATTAAACCACTTTGAGCGTCAAAAAATGTCTTGTGCGTTTTGAGAACGCATCAAGCTATCTGTGTGTCAAAAATGGGTATTTTCTACTAAAACCGAGCGAAATCAAAAAAAAAAAAAGATTCTCATGGAACTAATAAAAATTTAAGAATTTTATCATAAAATCCTGCATGTTATTAAGTTTTTTTTGTTTTTATTACTTAATTAATAGGCGTTCGTTATTAGTGCAATTTTGCTTGAAAAATTTAAACCATTTTTTAATCTCTTAAAACGTAAGGAGTTTGTGTTGCATAAAAAAGTTCTGTTGGCTTTAACTGCCAGTTTGATTTGCCAAGAGTCTTTGTTCGCTAAGGAAAAAGATTACACTTTGGGCAAGGTTTCTACTGCCGGTAAAAAGGATAAATCTGATTATTCTGGGCAGGTCAATTTGGGTTATAGTGGGATTACCGCGCCTAAGAGTTGGCAAGATGAAGAGGTGAAAAAATACACAGGAAGCCGCACGGTGATCTCTAATAAAGCGCTCACCCAACAAGCTAACCAAAGCATTGAAGAAGCTTTACAGAATGTCCCCGGTCTGCAAATTAGGAATGCCACAGGCGTAGGGGCTATGCCTACTATCCAAATCCGTGGCTTTGGAGCTGGGGGTTCAGGGCATAGCGATGCGACGCTGATGTTAGTTAATGGTATTCCTGTTTATATGGCCCCCTACGCTCACATTGAGCTAGACATTTTCCCTGTTACCTTTCAAGCCATTGATCGCATTGATGTGATCAGGGTGGAGGCAGCGTGCAATATGGGCCTAACACTTATGGGGGTATTGTCAATATCATCACTAAGCCCATCCCTACTCAATGGGAAAACCAAGCGGCTGAAAGGATCACTTATTGGGCTAAGGCTAGAAACGCCGGGTTTGCCGCTCCCCCTGATAAAACCGGTGATCCTTCTTTCATCAAGTCTTTAGGCAACAACCTCCTCTATAACACTTATGTGAGAAGCGGAGGGATGATCAATAAGCATGTGGGTATCCAAGCGCAAGCTAACTGGGTTAGAGGCCAAGGCTTTAGGGACAATAGCCCCTCTAATATTTCAAACTATTGGCTAGATGGAGTCTATGACATCAATGAAAGCAATGGGATTAAAGCCTATTACCAATACTACGATTTTGCTATCGCTCAACCGGGATCACTCAGCGAGCAAGATTACAAAATAAACCGCTTCGCTAATTTGCGCCCCTTAAACCAAAAAGGCGGGCGCTCACAACGCTTTGGGGCTGTGTATGAAAACCGCTTCGGGGATTTAGACAAAGTGGGCGGGACTTTTAGCTTCACTTACTATGGGCAGTTGATGACTAGGGACTTTCAAGTGAGCTCTAGCTACAATAGCGCTAACATGGTTACTTGTTTTAGCGAAGCGGCATGCAGGGCGGCAGGGCTCCCGGCAGGGTATAACTTGGCTGTGCCTTATTATGCCACTAACTACAATGGTTGGGCAGAAGTAGAAAACCCTGTGCGTTCCATTAACAACGCTTTTGAGCCTAAAGTGAATTTGATCGTCAATACCGGGAAAGTCAAGCAAACCTTTATCATGGGCTTGCGTTTCATGACCACCACTTTTTTACAGCGCCAATACTTAAACACCAATGAATGTGCCACCAAAACGAGCGGTGAGGGGGCAGGATTCTTGTGTGAGGGCGCTAATGTGATGAGCGGTTGGAAACCCCACATCAAGCATGGCGTTTATAGAAACTGGAATAACTGGCGCAACAATTACACAGCAGTTTATTTGAGCGATCGCATTGAAGCTTGGGATGGGCGCTTTTTCATCGTGCCTGGTTTGCGCTACGCTTTTGTGCAATACAACAACGAAAATGCGGCTAATTGGGCGCAAATCCCTGAGAAGGATTTAAGAAAAATCAAGCACATGAACAATTGGATGCCCTCAACCAACATTGGCTTTATCCCTGTGCAAGGCAATCACAATGTGCTTACCTACTTCAACTACCAACGCTCTTTCGTCCCGCCTCAATTAGACGTTTTGAGCTATGGAGGAGCGGAGTATTTTACCCAACACTTTGACACGGTGGAAGCAGGAGCGCGCTACACCTATAAAGATAAATTCAGCTTTAATGCGGATTACTTCAGGATTTGGGCGCGCGATTTTGCCACCGGGCAGTATTCAGTCTATACAAGCGGTCCCATGAAAGGTAATGTGCGCCCCATTAATGGCTATTCTCAAGGCGTGGAGCTGGAATTGTATTACAGGCCTATTAGAGGGTTGCAATTCCATGCCGCTTTCAACTACATTGACACTCGTGTAACCAGCCATGGCCCTTTAACAGACTTGAACGGGGATGTGCTAAAAGGGACAAGCTATAACAAGCATTTCCCATTTGTAAGCCCTTTCCAGTTCATTCTTGACGCTCGTTACAATTGGCGTAAAACCACCATTGGTATTTCTAGCTATTTTTACAGCCGCGCTTATAGCGGGATTAGCAACAGCGCAGCAGGAGGCTATTACGGGATGCAATATTATAGTGGAGGGAACAACTATGAAAGCGTTCTTAATAGCGGTTATCAATGCGAAGCTTGGTGTATGACCCAGCATGAAGGGCTCTTGCCTTGGTATTGGGTGTGGAATATCCAAGTGAGCCAAATTTTCTGGGAAAACGGACGACACAGAGTTACAGGAAGTTTGCAAATCAATAACATCTTCAACATGAAGTATTATTTTACAGGGATTGGCTCTAGCCCTGCAGGCTTGCAACCTGCACCTGGAAGATCAGTTACAGCGTATTTGAACTACACTTTCTAAAGGCTTTAAAAAGGAGGGGGATTATTGCACGATGATGAGTTACTAGTCGCTTAGCGGTTCCACTAATTTCACTAATATTGTGAAGTCTTCATTTAAGAATATTCTAAGTAAGTCTCTTTGAGGCTGGCCTTAGCCCTTTGCCAATCAGGCAAATACAAACTCAGCAAATCCCTAAAATATTCGTTATGGTGGCGCGCTTTGAAATGCAATAATTCATGCACAACCACATATTCAATGCCCTTTCTAGGCGC
The DNA here is from genome assembly GCA_008033015.1 of Helicobacter pylori. Lineage (GTDB taxonomy): Bacteria > Campylobacterota > Campylobacteria > Campylobacterales > Helicobacteraceae > Helicobacter > Helicobacter pylori_DH. The sequence continues at coordinate 1,262,779 of CP032042.1, read as the reverse complement.
TTTAGCCAATTTTAAATTAAAAAGCAGGGTGCGTTTAGTTGTGTTGCAACTCCCCCATATCCGTTTCATTTTTTGGATTTTAAAGCTCTGTATGCTCTCGTTTAAAATCTTTTCGTATTGGTTGATGTAAGTTTGTATTTTTTCTCTTAAGACTTGTCTGTAATAGTTTTCTAACACTTTTAAGCGGTTTTCTAAGCTTGTCTTTTGATGGACATGCAAGATTAAATATTTAGGGCTTTGGAGGACGAAGTGTTTTTTTATAGTGTGTTCAATCTTTAACAAATAGCGTTTCCCAAAAAGATAATGGCTTTCTCTCTCTAGCATTTCCCTTTGGCTCTGTCTGTTTTGGTTTAAAAAATTTTGTTGCTGTTCTTTTATCCAAGGGAGTCTTTTAATCAAAGAAAGCCTAAGGCTCTCATCGTTTAGAGCTAGGGGGCAAGACACATGCACAGAGCCATCAGGCGGGCAAACGCTAACGTGTAAATGCTTAATATCCTTTTTTTCTATAGCGATGTTGGTATTATTTAAAGTCAAACAATAAGCGTTCATTAGTGATACTCCTCTATGTGTTTGGCTAAATTAAAGGCATTTTCTAACAAAACCTCATCGTTTATGATTTTTCTTAAAGCGATTTTAAGGTTTTTTTCTTTTTGATTATGCCCCACCCAATCGCCTTTTTTATTACCCCTTATGCATGCGTCTATTTCTAGGGCTAAGGCTTCATTTTCATCTAAATTATCATAGAGGGTTTTTAAAGCGTTAGTGTTGATCTTTTTAGGGTAATTTCTATCTTCTTTATCAATAACTTTTTTGGCTAAGTCGTGGATTTGTTGCAAGTATTCTAAATAGGTTAATTTCTTTTCTCTAAACTGGAGAATCAAATCGTTTAAAAGCGAAGATAATTTTTCGTAATACTTAGGATCGCTCGCTTCTTTTTCTATAATGCGTTTTTTAGTGTTGTTAGCGATGCTTTCTGCCATAGAGCTTTCATTTTTAAACGCTTGAGACAGCGCCTTATTGAAATCATCAATATCCATTTGGGCTAAAACTTCGCACAGCCCTTGATCTTCTATTTGGAATAACACCTCGCTATCCGTGGTTTTAATGTAAGCGTCTAAAATCCGGCGCATGTCTTCATTGTAGCTTTTTAAATCCACGCTATCCCCACTACTCAAGCCAACCGCTTTTTGTAAATGCCTGTAAAATTCCGCTTCTTGTTTGATTGGTTGCGTCTCTTCTTTAGAAAGAATGGGCTTTTCTAAATTATTCAATTCCACAAACATTCTTAAAAACGCGCCAACGAGCTGGTAAAACAACCGCCTTTTTTGAGCGTTTTTTTCTAAATCGCTCCCACAAAAATAAGCGATATAATCCTCTTCATCTTTTGGCTCTTTCACGCCTTCGCAAAGCGATTTCAACTGATCTCTAGTTTCTTCTAATCTTTTCTTAATCTTTTGGGCTTTGTCAGAGATTAGCCCTTGAATGTCTTCTCTTTCATAGTTTTCAAACGCTTTATTAGTGTAATCGCTGTGCGCTTCTTGTAAGCTGTCAAACAAATCCTTATAGTCTATGATACAGCCAAAATCCTTATCTTCGCTATCCAATCTATTCACCCTGCACACCGCTTGAAAAAGCCCATGATCTTGCATTGTCTTATCCATGTATAAATAAGTGAGGCTTGGCGCATCAAAACCGGTCAATAGCTTATCCACCACGATCAATAGCTTCATTCTATTAGGCTCATTAATAAAACGCTCTTTAACTTTTTCTTCAAACTCTTTAATTTGATTAAGGGCTTTTTTCTCATCTTTTTCATCAAAAAAGTTTTGCAGCATTTTGCAATAAGTGTGGTATTTGTAACTCTCTTCGCTCTCATCGCTCCCGCAATCTTTCAGATCAGCGATATTGGGTTCATAGCTTGTGATCACAGCCACCTTATCCTTTAATTCTGTTTCTAAAAAGAGTTCAAAATACCGGCATGCGTTATACACGCTTTCAGCCACTAGCATGGCATTCCCTTTTCCATTCCTTAATCGTGGGAGTTTTGCCATATCCAATACAATATCTTGCACAATACGAGCTAATCTGTCTTTAGTGGAAAAAACCTTTTGCAAATTAACCCATTTCTTTTTAAGCTCTACTTTAGCTATATCGTTCAAGCCTTGGGTTTTCAATTCAAAATACTCGTCCAGCTTTTCATGGCTACTGACATATTGATCCACGCTTCTGGCTTCATAGTTCAAATCTAGCACCACCCTATCGCTAACGGCTTCATTAAATTTATAGCAATGGATATAATTCCCAAACACCTCCTGGCTTGTCTTTTTATCTTGTTTCAATAAAGGCGTGCCACTAAAAGCGATAAAAATCGCATTAGGGAGCAGGCTTTTCATGGCTTTATGCAATTTAGCGCTTTGGGTTCTGTGGCATTCATCCACTAAAACAACCCATTCCTTTAAAACAGGTTGTTCTAAGTCATTGTCATCAAACTTATGCACAAGCGAGCCAACCAAAAATTCCTTATTTTCAAACAGCACGCTCAATAAATCCTTCTTGCTGTCTGCGCGATAAATAGCCTCGCCTATCCCACTAAACACGCCTTGAATTTGAGCGTCTAATTCCCTCCTGTCTGTAACGATTAAAACCCTTGCTTGCTTGAGATTCTTTCTTAGCCATTTAGTAAGCCACACCATAGTCAAGCTCTTACCGCTGCCTTGCGTGTGCCAGATAATCCCCCCTTCTTTTCTTTGGATAAATTCTTGCGTTTTTTTAATTGCAAAATATTGGTGGAACCTGGCGCATTTCTTTTGCCCCTTATCAAAAATCAAAAAATCATGGATAAATTCTAAAAACCTTTCTTTCTTTAAAAAGCATTCAATCGTCTCAAACAAATTTTTTAAAACGCCCTCTTCTTTCCAAGAAAGGTAGTATTTTTCTTTAGTCTCTATGACGCCATATTTTAGCCCTTGACTTTCATTGCCCGCCATAACCAATTGGATCGTTTTAAAAAAATCTCTAATAAACTCTTTCTTTTGGTTGTCTAAATTTTGTCTAATACCGCTTTCTACGCTCACGCTGGATTTTTTTAATTCCAACACCCCTAAAGCGATCCCATTAACGTAAAGCACTATGTCCGGCCGTTTTGCGTTTGGCCCTTTAACGCTCACTTCTTCAGCCACGCTAAATTCATTCTTAGAAACGTCTTTCCAATCAATGAGATAAGTCGTTTGAGTGTTTTCATTCTGGCTTATTTTAGTTTTCACGCCATAAATTAAAAGGTTGTAAAATGTTTGATTCGCTTCGTATAAATCGTTTTTTAAAGCGTCATGGATTTTCTGCTCAATTTTATGCCACCTTTCAGGCTCAATTTTTTGATTTTTAATTAGCCATGCTTTTAGGCTTTCTTTATTGATGTTTTCATTATCGCTCTTTGTTAAATCCCCTAAATACGCATAGCCCATTGCTTTAAAAGTTTCTATGACTTGTTTTTGAACTTCTTTTTCTGTTTTCATCATAAACCCCTTAAGAACGCTTCTTACCGCTTTGTATTATAATCCTAAAAACAAAATAGGGCGGTTAAAATGGCGATCAAAAAAAGCGAATTGTATAGCTCTTTATGGGCTGGAGCGGATAGTTTAAGGGGCGGAATGGATGCGAGCGAGTATAAAAACTATGTTTTGAACCTGCTTTTTTTAAAATACATCAGCGATAAAGCCAGAAATGACGCTAAAAACAATACTTATAGCGAAATAGAAGTGCCACAAGGGTGCTTTTATGAAGACATTCTCGCTTTAGAGGGCGATAAGGAAATAGGCGACAAGCTCAATAAAATCATCGCCAAGATCGCAGAGCGAAACGATTTAAAAGGCGTGATTGACAGCGTGGATTTTAACGATAACACTAAGCTAGGAGAGGGTAAAGCGATGATGGACACCCTTTCTAATCTGGTTAAAATCTTTGCGGATTTGAGTTTGGGCGCGCATGGGGCTTTAGACGATGATTTATTGGGCGATGCCTACGAATATTTAATGCGCCATTTCGCCAGCGAATCCGGTAAATCCAAAGGGCAGTTTTACACCCCTAGCGAAGTTTCGCTTTTATTGTCCCTTTTGCTTGGCATTGATGAAAACACCAGACAAGACAAAAGCATCTATGATCCCACTTGCGGGAGCGGTTCGTTATTATTAAAAGCTTCTAGTTTGGCCGGCAAAAAGGGTTTAACTATCTATGGTCAAGAAAAAGACATTTCCACCACAGCCCTTTGTAAAATGAATATGATTTTACACCATAGCGCTGATGCTGATATTGCTAAAGGGGGTTTTAGCACCCTTTCTAACCCCCTTTTTATTAAAAATGGCATGCTGCAAACCTTTGATTATGTTGTGGCTAACCCTCCTTTTAGCTTGAAAAATTGGACTGACGGGCTAAGCATAGACCCCAAAAGCAAGCAAGTCATTAACGATAGTTTCAATCGCTTTGAAGACGGCACGCCCCCTGAAAAAAACGGCGATTTCGCTTTTTTGCTCCACATCATCAAATCCCTAAAAAACACAGGCAAAGGGGCAGTGATTTTACCCCATGGGGTGCTATTTAGGGGAAATGCTGAGGGCGTAATTAGAAAAAATCTTTTATTAAAAGGCTATATTAAAGGCGTGATAGGCCTAGCCCCTAACCTTTTTTATGGCACTTCCATTCCTGCATGCGTCATTGTTTTAGACAAAGAAAACGCGCATGCCAGAAAAGGCGTTTTTGTGATTGATGCGAGCAAGGATTTTAAAAAAGACGGCAATAAAAACCGCTTGAGAGATCAAGATGTCCAAAAAATGATAGACACTTTTAACGCTTTAAAAGAAATCCCTTATTATTCCAAAATGGTAAGCCTAGAAGAAATTAGCGCTAACGACTATAACTTGAATATCGCACGCTACATTGCCGCCAAACAAGAATCAGAAAAAGACTTGTTCGCTTTAATCAACAGCCACAAGGCTAGTTATTTGCCCAAAAACGAAATAAAAGCCTACGACCCTTATTTTCAAGTGTTTAAAGAGCTTAAAAACACGCTGTTTAAAAAGAGCGATAAAGAGGGTTATTACGCTTTAAAAACAGAATGCGAAAACATTAAAGAATTAATCATTCAAAGCTCAGAATACCAAACCTTCCACGCTTCTGTTTTAAGTGCTTTTGACCGATTGGGTTTATTTGAAACTTTTGAGCATTTAGAGCCAGGTTTTAACCCAAAAACCCTCATAGAAAGCGTTTGTTCAAAAGTTTTATACGAATTTGAAAAAATAGAAATTTTAGACAAATACGGCGTGTATCAGCTCTTCAAAGATTACTACAACGAAGTTTTGCAAGACGATTGGTTCCTTCTTTCATTCAATGGCTTTGAGAGTGCTAAAGAATTGAGAAAATTAAACCCCCTAAAAGACAAAAACAAAAAAGCCAATTATTTAGAAGAGCCGGATTTTGTCATTCAAAAAACCTACTATAAAAGCGATCTAATCCCTAAAAACTTGATCAAACAACGCTTTTTTGAAAAAGAAACAAAAGAATTAGAAGAATTAGAAAACGCCCTCAATGAAAAAGAGGCCCTTTTAGATGAATTTATAGAAGAGCATTCTAACGAAGAAGGGCTTTTTGATGGATTGAAAATCAATGAAAGCGTTTTGAAAAAAGAGTTAAAAAACGCCACTGACCCAGAAGATAAACAAATCCTAAAAACCGCTTTAGAATGGCTAGAAGCGAAAAACAAGGCGCTAAAAATGAAAAATAAAGCTTATGAGGAGCTGGAATTAAAAGCGTTCCACCAGTATAAAAACCTTGAAATCAATGAAATCAAGGATCTCATCATCAAAGACAAATGGCTCAACAGCCTAAAAAACGCCCTAGAAAACAAAATCCAAAAACACACCAACGCTTTTACAAGTGCTCTTAATGAAATCATTTCAAGCTACTCTAACAGCTTGTTAGAACTAGACAAAGAAGTTAAAGAGAGCGAATCAAAAGTTTTAGAGCATTTGAAAGATTTGGGGTTAATGGGGTGACAGAACGCATGGACGCATTAACAACGCCCTCAAATTGGCAAAGAGTGAGACTTGGGGATATTGGCAAACCATGCATGTGTAAAAGAGTTATGAAACATCAAACAACACGATATGGTGAAATTCCATTTTATAAAATAGGCACATTTGGCAACACCGCCGATGCCTTTATTTCAAAAAAGCTATTTTTAGAATACAAAACAAAATATTCTTTTCCAAAAAAAGGCGATATTTTAATTTCTGCTTCCGGAACTATTGGTAGGGCAGTCATTTATGACGGAAAACCCGCTTATTTTCAAGACTCAAATATTGTTTGGATTGACAACGATGAAGCATTAGTAAAAAATGATTTTTTATTTTATGCTTATTCTAATGTTAAATGGAATACAGAACATACAACTATCTTAAGACTTTATAACGATAATTTCAGAAATACTTTAATCCCCCTACCTCCTCTAAACGAACAAATCGCTATCGCTAACGTTTTAAGCGATGTGGATCATTATCTTTACACTTTAGACGCCCTCATTCTTAAAAAAGAAAGCGTTAAAAAAGCTTTAAGCTTTGAACTATTGAGCCAAAGAAAACGCTTGAGGGGCTTCAATCAAAACTGGCAAAAAGTAAAAGTTAAAGATTTTGGAACTATTATCACAGGCTCTACACCTTTAACACAAATTAGCGAGTATTGGAATGGAACAATTTCTTGGATCACACCAACAGATATAAACGATAATAAAGATATTTTTAACTCAGAGCGAAAAATCACGCAAAAAGGATTGGATACGATAAGAATGATACCAAAAAATAGTGTTTTGGTTACTTGTATTGCTAGTATTGGGAAAAATGCAATTTTAAGAGTTAATGGGGCTTGTAATCAACAGATAAACGCTATTATTCCTAACAAAGATTTTAATGCAGATTTTATTTATTATTTGATGGAAAATAATAAACAATATTTATTAGGAAAAGCAGGAGTTACTGCTACTTATATAATATCAAAACAAGTTTTTGAAGAAATTGATTTTTTTGTTCCTAAAGATTTAAACGAACAAATCGCTATCGCTAACATTTTAAGCGGTTTGGATAGTGAAATCATTAGCCTTAAAAACAAAAAACGCCAATTTGAAAACATCAAAAAAGCTTTAAACCACGATTTAATGAGCGCTAAAATCAGGGTTTTAAAAAAATAAGTTTTATACCAAAATGACCAACGCCCCAAAAGTCAAGGACAAACCCACTCTACAAGGAAACCCCTAAGCTTTTCAACTCAGGGGAACGCTCTTAGAAAAATCAGCGTTTCACAGAAACGATCACTTTAAGCCCCAAAAAAGCAAACTCAAAGTATAATGATCTCCAAGAGCGTTTGTTATGTGTCTTAGGCATAACATGCTCCTTTTAAGGTAGTTTGCCCCATATCGTAACTATGGGGCGTGATGGAATCCTACAACAAACCCCCTTAAAATCTCATCTAATCAAAAACAAGGCGTTTTTAAAACATTAAAGAATGAGCGTTATTAAGCGGCATTGTTTAAAACTAATGCTTCAAGCAATCTTCAAACAAATACTGATGCTCGCCAGGTAAAGCGTCAAATAAGGCTTTGGCTAAATCTTGCATTTCTTTTAGAGCTTTATTGCTACTCCTTAAAGTCAATAAATTTTGCAAGCTCCTAGCGTTAATGCTATAGGCTAAATGCGTTTTATAGCTTTCAGGCATGGCGTATTTGGCCAAATCGTTTTTAATGTTATGTTCGCTCAATAAAACCCTAAGATTTTCCAAAGCTAAAACGCTCATTGCATTCACTTTTTCATTATCCACAAAAACTAAAAACTCTTTCGCTCTTTCTAAATTCGTTTCATTAAGGGGTAAAAAGCTCTCCACTTCTTTCAATTCCCTTAAAGTGTAACGGCTTGATTTCACGCTCAAGCTCGCTATTCGATGCCGGCTCAATTCTTGCAACGCCCCCCTGCTCAAACCCTTGATTTCAAAATTGTAATAAAGATGCTCTAAAGTGGAAGAATGCCTAAAAATATTCCCCACCCTGTGGATCAATTCCTTATCTTTAGAGCCTCCATCATCGCTGTATTCAAAGCTCTGCCAGCAAGTGCGGATCGCTTGGCTTGCAATGTCTAAAGGGGTGTAATGCTTACAAATCACTTCCATTATCTTACTCCTAATCGCTTTTTTATTCCACGGTAACGCTTTTAGCTAAGTTTCTTGGGTGATCCACATCGTGATTTAGGCGCATAGCGATTTCTAAGGCTAAAAGCTGCACCGCTAAATTCATGCGGAAAAATTCCTCCATGTAGCTTTCGCTCTCTTCTAATTGGATAAAATCATCAGCGATCTCTAAAATTTCAGAGCTTAACACGCAAATCGTAGAATCCCTAGCGCTCAATTCTTCAATATTGCTTTTGGTTTTATCAAACAACAGATGCTTAGACAATAAAGCAATGGTAAAAAGGTTAGAATCCACCAACGCAATAGGCCCATGCTTCATTTCCGCGCTCGCATACCCCTCAGCGTGCAAGTAGCTGATTTCTTTAAGTTTTAACGCTCCTTCTAAAGCGAGCGGGTAAAACACATCGCGGCCGATATAAAAAAAGCCATGCCCATGCAAGTAGCGTTTGGATAAGCGCTTGATTTTTTCATGCAATTTAGGCTCTACTTTCATCGCCTTCACGCTATTGAGCATGCTTTTAGCCTGGATTCTTTCTTCTTCTTTAGAGATGGTCCCTAGCTGTTTGCCTAGATACACGCTCAAAAGCCATAAAAGCATCACTTGCGAAGAAAACGCCTTAGTGGATGCCACGCTTCTTTCCACCCCCGCTCTAATCAAAAGCGTGTGATCACTAATGCGGCTCATCATGCTAAAAGGGGCGTTACACAAACTAATGGTTTTAAGCCCTTGGGCTTTGGCTAATTTTAAAGCTTCTAAAGTGTCAGCGGTTTCGCCGCTTTGAGAAATCGCTATAAAAAGCTCGTTAGGGTTGCTTTTAAAATGGGCGTAGCGGTATTCGCTCGCTAAAATGGCTCTCGCTCTTATTTTGGCTAACCTTTCAAACAAATACACGCTCGCCAAACTCGCATGGTAACTGCTCCCGCAAGAACACAGCGTGATTTCGCTCACATTTTCTAAAAATTCAGGATCGATCTCGCAATACACATTCAAGGCTTCCAAGCGCCCCTCTAAACACTCTAACAAACTGCTGTGCTGCTCATAAATCTCTTTTTCTAAATAATTCCTAAAATCCCCTTTAGAATAATCCTTATCCTCAAAAGCGTAATCTTTCATGTTTTCAATGTGTTTTAAATCTTTAAAATTTTCTAAAGAAATCTGCCCCACGCTGTTTTCTTCTAAAATGACAAATTGATCCACTTTAGGGGCTAACACGCTCAAACTGGACGCAAAAAACACCCCCTCTTTACCCTTACCCACAACTAAAGGCGAAGAAGATTTAGCGTAAAAGAGGCTCTCTTTAGCCCTTTTATGGAGCATTAAAACCGCATAACTCCCTTTTAAAAGGCTGATGCTTTTTTCAAAAGCTTTCAATAAATCGCTCTCGCTTTTAAGCGTTTCTTCTAGTAAATGCGCAATGACTTCCGTGTCCGTTTGGCTTAAAAACGCATGCCCTTTGTTTTCTAATTCTTTTTTCAAACTCGCATAATTTTCAATGATGCCATTATGCACTAAGGCTAAATTTTCTGTAAAATGCGGGTGGGCGTTCGCGCTGCTTGGCTTGCCATGCGTGGCCCATCTGGTATGAGCGATACTCACGCCAAAATCCAAAAACTCTTTATTTTTAAGCTCTAGTGTAAGGTTTTCTAATTTCCCTTGAGTTTTAAACACTTCCAAACAATCATTACTCAATACGGCTAAACCCGCGCTGTCATAGCCTCTGTATTCCAATTCCTTTAAGCCCTCTAAAAGAACGGATTTTTTCTCGCTATCCCCTATATAACCTACAATCCCGCACATTTAAAACACCAATAACCCTTTTTTGATTTTATTCAAAGCGTTGATAAGCTCCTTTAGGCGCTCCACTTCTTCGCTTAATTGCGTAAAAAACGCTTCATTCACGCCCTTTGGCATGTCCATGCTCCCTCTTTTAATCTCAATAAAATCCCCCAAACTCAAATTCGCTAATTTTAAAAGCATTTCAATTTCATTTTGCGAATCTTCAATATCCGCTAAAATCTTGCGTATTTTTTCAAACATGTGATCGCCTTTAATTTAGAATGCTCCATGATACTCCATGATAGCTAAACTATCAAACTATCAATGATGTTTTCTAGAATCTGTTTGACTTTGGCGTTGTTTTCTTTAAATTCCTTATGCGCGTTAAGTCCCACATGATTACTCACGCAAAAAATCCCTTTAGCTTTCAAAGAAAAAATTTTAGCCACGCTTAAAACGCTAAAAAACTCCATGTTTTCTAATAAAACGCCCTTTTGAACCATTTTTTTAGCAAACATTTCGCCGGTGTGGATATAGTTACTGCTATTCACACGCACCCTTTCAAAAAGAGCCTGCTCTTTAGTTTCTATGTGAATGGAATTATCCAAAGGCGTGTAGCTGTTTAAATGGCTAAAACTCTCTTCAATTTGATAGCCTTGAACGCTTTCAAACACGCTCAAAAGCTCCGTTTCTGGGCTATAACTCCCCGCGCTCCCTATAAAAACAAGGCTTTCTGTATCAGGGTTTTTTAAACATATCCTCGTTAAATTGATCGCACTCTCTATCAAGCCCACACCAATAGGCACCGCTTTTTTTAAAGTCTCATTCCTTCCCGCACAAAGCAGCATGAAAATCCTTTTTTTGCATCCATTAGCTTATTATAAAGCAAGCATTATAGACAAACCCTTAAAAGAAACACCTTAATTTTAAGGCTTCATTCACATTTCATTCACATGTTATTCCTTTTTCATTCACCACTTATTCACGCTATAATAACGCCATGGATACCAACAACAATATTGAAAAAGAAATCTTGGCGCTAGTCAAACAAAATCCTAAAGTTAGTCTCATAGAATATGAAAATTACTTGAGCCAACTCAAATACAACCCTAACGCGAGCAAGAGCGATATTGCCTTTTTTTATGCCCCCAACCAAGTCTTATGCACCACGATTACGGCTAAATACGGCGCGTTGCTTAAAGAAATTTTAAGTCAGAATAAAGTCGGCATGCATTTAGCCCACAGCGTGGATGTGCGTATTGAAGTAGCACCTAAAATCCAGGTTAATGCCCAATCTAATATCAATTACAAAGCGGTAAAAACGAGCGTCAAAGACTCTTACACTTTTGAAAATTTTGTCGTAGGCTCATGCAATAACACCGTTTATGAAATCGCTAAAAAAGTCGCCCAAAGCGATACCCCCCCTTATAACCCGGTGCTTTTTTATGGCGGCACAGGGTTAGGCAAAACGCACATTTTAAACGCTATCGGTAACCATGCCCTAGAAAAGCATAAAAAAGTCGTGTTAGTCACTTCAGAAGACTTTTTGACAGACTTTTTAAAGCATTTAGACAACAAAACCATGGATTCTTTTAAAACAAAATACCGCCATTGCGACTTTTTCTTGTTAGATGACGCTCAATTTTTGCAAGGAAAACCCAAACTAGAAGAAGAATTTTTCCACACTTTCAACGAATTGCACGCCAACAGCAAACAAATCGTATTGATTTCAGACCGATCGCCTAAAAACATCGCTGGCTTAGAAGATCGCTTAAAATCGCGCTTTGAATGGGGGATAACCGCTAAAGTCATGCCCCCTGATCTAGAAACCAAACTTTCCATTGTCAAACAAAAATGCCAGCTCAATCAAATCACTTTGCCTGAAGAGGTGATGGAATACATCGCCCAACACATCAGCGACAATATCCGCCAAATGGAAGGCGCGATCATTAAAATCAGCGTGAACGCAAACTTAATGAACGCTTCCATTGATTTGAATCTCGCTAAAACCGTTTTAGAAGATTTGCAAAAAGATCATGCTGAAGGCTCAAGCTTAGAAAATATCTTACTCGCTGTCGCGCAAAGCTTGAATCTCAAATCCAGCGAAATCAAAGTCTCTTCGCGCCAAAAAAACGTCGCTCTGGCTAGAAAATTAGTCGTGTATTTCGCCAGGCTTTATACCCCTAACCCCACGCTTTCGCTCGCTCAATTTTTGGATTTAAAGGATCATTCAAGCATTTCTAAAATGTATTCTAGCGTTAAAAAAATGCTTGAAGAAGAAAAAAGCCCTTTTATCTCAAGCCTTAGAGAAGAAATCAAAAACCGCTTGAACGAACTGAACGACAAAAAAACCGCTTTCCATTCAAGTGAATGAAAAAAGGCTTATCAAAAAGCGTTTCATTCACTTTTTTTTACATCCCACAACCCCCTTAAAAACGCGCGTCTTTAAAGCTTTTTCATTTTTCATTCCATTCATTCACGCCCTTACTACTGTTACTAATTATTATTAATCAAAATGTTACCTATCTATAACTTATTTATAACTTTTACTAAACCTCTTTTTAAGCTATAATCCAAAAAAATAAAAAGGAATCAACATGAAAAAAACCCTTTGTCTGTCTTTCTTTCTGACTTTCTCTAACCCTCTTCAAGCCCTTGTGATCGAGCTTTTAGAAGAGATCAAAACTTCACCGCATAAAGGCACTTTTAAGGCTAAAGTCCTTGATTCTAAAGAACCAAGACAAGTTTTAGGCGTTTATAATATCTCCCCACACAAAAAACTCACGCTCACTATCACCCACATATCCACTGCAATCGTCTATCAACCCCTTGATGAAAAACTTTCTTTAGAAACGACCTTAAACCCTAACCGCCCTACTATCCCTAGAAACACCCAAATCGTTTTTTCTTCAAAAGAATTGAAAGAGTCGCACCCGCACCAAATGCCTTCTTTAAACGCGCCCATGCAAAAACCACAAAATAAACCCAGCTCATCGCAACAATCTCCTCAAAACTTTTCTTACCCAGAGTTCAAACTAGGCTCTAAAAACTCTAAAAACAGCCTTTTGCAGCCTTTAGTAACTCCTAGCAAAATAAGCCCCACTAACGAAACTCAAACGCCAACAAACGACACCAAACCCCCTTTAAAGCATTCTTCAGAAGATCAAGAAAACAACCTCTTTATAACGCCACCCACCGAAAAAACGCTCCCTAACAACACCTCTAACACTGATATTAATGAAAACAATGAAAGCAACGAAAATAGGGATAATGTGGAAAAACAAGCCGTTAGAGATGCTAATGTTAAAGAATTTGCATGCGGGAAATGGGTTTATGACGATGAAAATTTACAAGCCTATCGCCCAAGCATTTTAAAACGCGTTGATGAAGACAAACAAACTGCAACAGATATTACCCCTTGCGATTACAGCACCGCTGAAAATAAAAGCGGTAAAATCACTACCCCCTATACTAAAATTTCTGTTCATAAAACAGAGCCTTTAGAAGAGCCACAAACTTTTGAAGCTAAAAACAATTTCGCCATTCTTCAAGCCAGAAGCTCTACGGAAAAATGCAAAAGGGCTAGAGCAAGAAAAGACGGCACGACTAGGCAATGCTATCTAATAGAAGAGCCTTTAAAACAAGCATGGGAAAGTGAGTATGAAATCACCACGCAATTAGTGAAAGCCGTATATGAGCGCCCCAAACAAGACGATCAAGCAGAGCCGACTTTTTATGAAACCAGCGAATTGGCTTATTCTTCCACACGAAAAAGCGAAATAACGCATAATGAATTGAATTTGAATGAAAAATTCATGGAATTTGTGGAAGTGTATGAGGGGCATTATTTAAACGATATAATCAAAGAGAGCAGTGAATACAAAGAATGGGTTAAAAACCATGTGCGCTTTAAAGAAGGGGTGTGCATGGCCTTAGAAATAGAAGAACAACCACGAGCTAAAAGCACGCCTTTGAGTATTGAAAACTCTCGTGTGGTGTGTGTCAAAAAGGGGAATTATTTATTCAATGAAGTTTGAAATGGTGGCTTGAGGCGGAATCGAACCACCGACACGAAGATTTTCAGTCTTCTGCTCTACCGACTGAGCTATCAAGCCAAGCAAAAGACAATTATTACATAAAAAAGGTAAAATAAAGCTTAATTTTTAAAAAAATGACTAAAAAGATATAATTCACTCAAAATCAAACAAGGATTACAATGAAATTGATTTCATGGAATGTGAACGGGTTAAGGGCTTGCATGACTAAGGGCTTTATGGATTTTTTCAATAGCGTTGATGCAGATGTTTTTTGCATTCAAGAATCTAAAATGCAACAAGAACAAAACACCTTTGAATTTAAGGGGTATTTTGATTTTTGGAATTGCGCGATTAAAAAGGGCTATTCTGGAGTGGTAACTTTCACTAAAAAAGAGCCTTTAAGCGTGAGCTATGGGATTAATATGGAAGAGCATGACAAAGAAGGGCGCGTGGTAACTTGCGAATTTGAGTCGTTTTATTTAGTGAATGTTTATACCCCTAATTCCCAACAAGCCCTATCCAGGCTTAGTTATCGCATGAGTTGGGAAGTGGAGTTTAGGAAATTTTTAAAAGCTTTAGAGTTGAAAAAACCGGTCATTGTGTGCGGGGATTTGAACGTGGCTCACAATGAAATTGATTTAGAAAACCCCAAAACCAACCGAAAAAATGCCGGCTTTAGCGATGAAGAGAGAGAAAAATTCAGCGAGCTTTTGAACGCCGGTTTCATTGACACTTTCCGTTATTTTTACCCCAACAAAGAAAAGGCTTACACCTGGTGGAGTTATATGCAACAAGCAAGGGATAAAGACATTGGTTGGCGCATTGATTATTTTTTATGCTCTAATCCTTTAAAAACGCGCTTAAAAGACGCTTTAATCTATAAAGATATTTTAGGGAGTGATCATTGCCCGGTAGGGTTGGAATTAGTTTAAAGGTAGAAAGTGTGCGAAATAAAGACAGAAAAAAGCCTTACAAAGGGTGAGTCGTATTCAAAAGCAAAAGGCCATTTGATCCCCACTTCAATACTTGCGTCATGGTGGAATAGCACGGTTTGGAATTTAAACCCCACTAAACCTAGCATCCTAAAATTGGAAGTTTTGAGCGAAAACCCTTGAATGCTGCGCCAATCGTCAATGATGAAATTCGCGCTGTGTTTGGAAATCGTCCATGTGTTTTCAGCAACTTGCATGCCATAAAAAAGAGAAAATACATACAAGGGGTTTTTATTGTATTCCACGATCAAATCCCCTCCAAAGCCATAAGTGAACATGTTCGCTTGAGCACCCGTTCTTTTATTGAGGATGACATTCCCATAATCCATAAAAAAGTAATAGCGCGAATAAAACCAGTAATTAGTGGGGTTAATCTCCCAGCCTAAAGAAAAGCTCGCCCCTTCAATCGTGCGTTTGAGATCGTTGTATTTTTTCATGATCATTTTGCCTACCTGATATTGAGAAGCCACATAAAAACGGCTTTTAGCTTGCATAATGGTAGGGTTTAAAAAACAAACGCTTAAAAATAAGGGGGTTACTTTTTTAAATAAATCCTTTGAAAAGCATTTCAAACTTTAATATTTCCTGTTGAGTGGGGAGTTGAGATTGTCTTGGTGGTTAGTGGCTCGTTGCAAAACATTGTTCGTTCTTTTTTGCGAAGGATCAGCGTTTTCTTCATTATTGATTTCATCAATTTTGTTTTCGTTATTGATCAGATCATTCACTTCTTTAGTGACTTTTTCATCTTCTTCTTCATGCTCAATCTTTTTTATATCCTTATTCGCTTGATTGATTGGATTGTTTTGAGTGGTTTTAGTGTTGTTTTGGTGCGATTGGGACGATTTTTTAACTTCATCTTTACATGCAATAAACAGGCTTAAAACAAAAGAGATAGCGATAAAATGAGTGATTTTAGATTTCATCAATTAAATTTCCTTAAGTCAATGTATAATTTGACTATCTTATCATAAAAATGATTAAGGATTGGCTAGGGTAAGAACAAATTGCAAGAAACAGATAATTTATTAAAAATATTGAATGTGAAATCGCTTTTAGAAGCTTTGCTTGTTTATACGCCCAAAGGCTATAAAGATTTGAATTTATTAAAACATTTTGAAACGGGCTTGAGCGGCGTTTTAGAAGTGGGTATTTTAGAGAAAAGAAACTACGCCAAAGTTTTAAAGATTTTCGCTTATTCCAAACGATTTTACAAAAATTTAGAGCTTGTTTTTTTCAATCACAGTGCGTTTTATTACAGCCAGTTTAAAACCGGCGAGAGTTTATTCATTTATGGTAAATTAGAGCAAAGCTCTTTTAATCAAGCTTATATCATTAACACGCCTAAAATCCTTACCGAATTTGGCAAGATTTCTTTAATTTTTAAAAAAGTTAAAAATCATAAAAAAATACAAGAAAATTTACAAAAACTCATTTCATTAGAAAATTTAAAAAAGGAAGGCATTAAAGAGAATATCGCGCATTTATTGTTAGAAATCTTTTTCCCCACGCCGCATTTTGTCAAGGATTTTGAAACGAATAAAAATTTTCCTTCACAACATTTAAATGCATTAAAATACATTGAAATGCTTTTTTATATGAAAAATTTAGAGCACAAAAAATTGCAATTCAACGCTAAAATCGCATGCCCTAATAACAGCGAACGCTTGAAAGCGTTTACCGCTTCTTTACCCTTTAAGCTCACGCGCGATCAACAAAACGCCATTAAAGAAATCCAAAACGATCTCACCAGTTCTATAGCGTGCAAGCGTTTGATTATAGGCGATGTGGGGTGCGGGAAAACGATGGTGATTTTAGCGAGCATGGTATTAGCTTACCCTAATAAAACCCTTTTAATGGCGCCCACTTCCATTCTCGCTAAACAGCTTTATAACGAAGCCTTAAAATTTTTACCCCCTTATTTTGAAGTGGAATTATTGCTCGGCGAGAGCCATAAAAAGCGATCCAATCATTTGTTTGAAAAAATCACGCATGTTGTCATCGGCACGCAAGCGTTGTTGTTTGATAAGCGCGATTTGAATGAATTCGCTTTGGTGATCACTGATGAACAGCATAGATTTGGCACCAAGCAGCGCTACCAATTAGAAAAAATGGCAAGCAGTAAGGGTAATAAACCCCATTCCTTGCAATTTTCCGCTACCCCCATTCCTCGCACGCTTGCCCTAGCCAAAAGCGCGTTTGTGAAAACGACCATGATTAGAGAAATCCCTTACCCTAAAGAGATTGAAACTCTAGTCTTGCATAAAAGAGATTTTAAAATAGTGATGGAGAAAATTAGCGAAGAGATCGCTAAAAACCATCAAGTCATTGTCGTCTATCCGCTGGTGAATGAAAGCGAAAAAATCCCGTATTTATCGCTCAGTGAGGGGGCGAGTTTTTGGCAAAAACGCTTTAAAAAGGTTTATACCACTTCAGGGCAAGATAAAAATAAAGAGGAAGTGATTGAAGAATTTAGAGAGTTTGGGAGCATTCTTTTAGCGACTACGCTCATTGAGGTGGGCATTTCTTTACCACGATTGAGCGTGATGGTGATTTTAGCTCCTGAAAGGTTAGGCTTAGCGACTTTACACCAGTTAAGGGGGCGCGTGTCTCGTAACGGCTTGAAAGGCTATTGTTTTTTATGCACAATCCAAGAAGAAAACGAACGATTAGAAAAATTTGCTGATGAATTAGACGGCTTTAAAATCGCTGAATTGGATTTAGAATACAGAAAAAGCGGGGATTTACTCCAAGGCGGGGAGCAGAGCGGGAATAGTTTTGAATACATTGACTTAGCCAAAGATGAAAACATTATCGCTGAAGTGAAACAAGATTTTTTAAAAAACGCTAGCGTTTCACAAGGAACATTTGAAAATTGAAAATTAAGGCGGAATTGGGTAATTTAAAGGAATATTTAAAATAAAGGATAGAGATGCAAAATAAAGAAATTGGTGGAGAAAAAAGCGTTAAGGAAAAAATAGAAATTTTTAATCGTTATTTTCCCGGTTGTTTGAGTGTGGAAAATGATAACAAGCTCACACTGGATGTGAAAAGATTAAAAGCGTTACTAGGGGATTTTAGCGAGATAAAAGAAGAGGGCTATGGGTTGGATTTTGTGGGTAAGAAAATCGCCTTAAATCAAGCTTTTAAGAAAAATCATAAGATTTTAAAGCCCTTAAATAAATCCACGAGCAAGCACATTCTCATCAAGGGCGATAATTTAGACGCTCTCAAAATCTTAAAACAAAGCTATAGTGAAAAAATCAAAATGATTTACATTGATCCGCCTTACAACACGAAAACCGAGAATTTTATCTATGGCGATGATTTCTCGCAATCCAATGAAGAGGTTTTAAAACAATTGGATTATTCTAAAGAAAAGCTGGATTACATTAAGAATCTTTTTGGGTCAAAATGCCATAGCGGGTGGCTTAGTTTCATGTATCCTAGATTGTTGCTCGCTAGAGATTTGCTCAAACAAGACGGCGTGATTTTCATCAGCATTGACAATAACGAATGTGCCCAACTCAAACTTTTATGCGATGAAATTTTTGGGGAGGGGAATTTTTTATCATCTTTGACTTGGCTTAAAGGTAATGCACAAAATGATGCACAATATTTTCAAAACAATTATGAAAATATTCTTGTTTATGCAAAGCATGTTGAAGCGCTCAGTCTTAATCGCATGGCTTCAAAAAAAGAAGTCAAAGTATTTTGTGAAAATGATAAATATTATTATGAGGGAGCTGGGCTTTCTATGGGAGGTGGGGATGGTGGAAGTTTAGAAAATCGTCCTAATCTTGGCTATACATTCTATTATAACTCTATGACAAAAGATATTAAGCCTATTATGGATTATGATAGAGAAGATGCCAAAAAACACACAGATATTTATAAGGATAATATAGAGCTGATTGAAAAGGGTTATGTCCCTATAAGACCGCCAAAAATGGGTGTTGGAAATGGGCGTTGGAAATGGGCGTTGGAAAAAAGTCTTACTGAGCTAGATAGAATTTTGATTAAAAAAAGTAAAAATGGTTATAGCGTTTTAAGGAAAGAATGGGTAGATAAAAACCAAGTCAAACAAAATGAAAACGGCGAATTTTATGCTATTTTAGACAAGTCATCGCCCGCAAGAAATGTGATAGAAAATATCGGCGGTGGTAATGGGACAAAAGAAGTTAATGATCTTTTTAATCAAAAGATTTTCAATAACCCTAAACCTACAAAACTCATTAGCCGACTGATTGAATTATCCACCAATAAGGGCGACATCATCTTAGACTTTTTTGCCGGGAGCGGGACAACCGCGCATGCCGTGTTGGAGAGTAATAAGAGCGATTATCAAAAATTAAGTGAGGGGGGGGGGTTATTAATGGCTTGAACGCCGCATTTAAAGAAAGGCGCTTCATTCTCGTCCAATTAGATGAAAAAATTGATCCCAAGAAAAACAAAAGCGCTTATGATTTTTGTTTAAACACTTTAAATTCCACCTCCCCGAGCATTTTTGACATCACCGAAGAAAGGATTAAAAGAGCGGGGGCTAAAATCAAAGAAGCTTGCGCGCATTTAGATGTGGGGTTTAGAGCGTTTGAAATCATTGATGATGAAACGAACGATAAAAATCTCAATGAAGCCAATCAAAAGGATTTATTCGCTTATTCTAACCCAAAAAAAAGAGAAACTCAAACGATTTTAACCAATCTTTTAGGCTGCGAGAATTTAGAGCTAACCACCCCTATAACTTGCTTGATTGAAAACGCCTTGTATCTGGCTCAAAATACGGCTTTCATTGTGGGGGATATAGAAATGAGCGAAGTTTTAGAAAACTTGAAAGATAAAGGGGTGGAAAAAATTAGCGTGTATATGCCAGCTATCAGTAACGACAGGCTGTGTTTGGAATTGGGCAGTAATTTGTTGGATTTGAAGTTAGAGAGCGGCGATTTAAAGATTAGGGGGTAGAGATGAAAATCAAATTCAAACGATTGGATTATCAAGAAAAATGCTTGAATCAAATTTTAGGGGTGTTTAAGGGGATCTATTTTGAAGAGCCAGAAAATGACTCTCAAAGGATTTCTAACCCTGTTTTTGAAATAGGGGCGATCAAAGGTGTTTTATTAGAAAATATTGAGAATTTGCGATCGAAACAAAAAATAACCCAGGGAAGCGTGGGGATTGAAAAGTCGTTAAACTGCGATATTTTAATGGAAACAGGCACCGGGAAGACCTTTTGCTTTTTGGAATGCGTTTATGCCTTGCACCAAAACTACCATTTGTCAAAATTCATCGTTTTAGTGCCAAGCAACGCCATTAAATTAGGGGTTTTAAAGAGTATTGAAATCACCAGAGAATTTTTTAAAAGCGAGTATTCTACGCATTTAGAAAGCTATGAAGATATAAGGAGCTTTATTCTAGCGAGCAATCACAAATGCTGCGTGTTGGTGATGACTTTTTCTGCCTTTAATAAAGAGAAAAACACTATCAATAAATCATGCTTAGAAAACACGAATCTATTCAATGGCGCAAAAAGTTACATGCAAGCTTTAGCGAGTATGCGCCCCATCGTAATCATGGACGAACCGCACCGATTTTTAGGCGATAAAACAAAAAAATATTTGGAACAATTAAACGCTTTAATCACGATTAGGTTTGGGGCGACTTTTAAAGATGATTACAATAATCTGATTTACGCGCTAGACAGCAAAAAAGCGTTTGATTGCGCCCTAGTGAAAAGCATTAGCGTGGCGTCTGTGGGGGAGAGTGATGAGTATTTTTTAGAGCTTAAAGAGGCTAACAAAAAACAAAATGAAGCGACGATCAACTACACGAATTTAGAAAATAAAACTCAAAGCGTCAAAGTCAAAACGCATGATAATTTAGGCGCGCTAACTCGTATCAGCGCTTTAGAAGATTACATTGTAGAAAACATCACTAAAAATGAGGTTCGTTTCCTCAATGGCGTTAATTTGTTGCTGGATCAAAAAGAGCCTTTTTCTTATTTTGTAGAGGGCGAACAAGAAGTGATGCTGAAAGAAGCGATAAAAAGCCATTTTGAAAGAGAAGAAGGGCTTTTTAAAAAGGGGATTAAAGCCTTGTGCATGGTGTTTATTAGCGGGGTGAATAGCTATTTAAGCGAAAATGAACAGCCGGCCAAATTAGCCCTTTTATTTGAAAAACTCTACCAGCAAAAGCTTGAAGAAGTCTTAAAAAAAGATGATTTAGATGAAAATTATAGAGCGTATTTAGAGCGCACCAAAGACGCTATTTACAAAGTGCATGGAGGGTATTTTGCTAAAAGCAAGAAAGAGAGCGATGAAGCCCAAGTGATCGCGCTCATTTTAAAAGAAAAAGAAAAATTGCTGAGTTTTGATTCCGATCTCAGGTTTATTTTTTCGCAATGGGCGTTGCAAGAGGGGTGGGATAACCCTAATGTGATGACGATTTGCAAATTAGCCCCTAGCTCTTCTAATATCACTAAATTGCAACAAATCGGTAGGGGGTTAAGGCTCGCTGTGAATGATAAGGGCGAACGCATCACTAAAGAGCATGCTGATTTTGATTTTGTCAATGAATTAGTTGTGATCGTGCCGCAAGTGGAGGGGGATTTTGTGGGAGCGATCCAGCAAGAGATAAGCGAGCATAGCTTGATTAAACAAGCGTTTAGTGGGGGAGAGTTAGAAAAAAGCGGCGTTGTTAAAAAAGGGTATTATGGGACTTTATTTGAAAAGTTAGAGGGTTTGGATTTTGGAGAAAAAACAGATGGTGAAAACTTTAAACTCACTCTCAATCAAAACGAATTTTTAGAAAAAGAGCCAGAACTTGAAAAATTAAAAGATGAAAAATACCTGAATCTTGAAAAATTAAAAGATTTTTTAAAAGATCGTTTAGTGGGCCATGTTAGAGTGAGGGACAAAAACGAGCGAAAGAGTGAAAAAATCAAAATCAATAAAGAAAATTTTAAAAAATTTGAAACCTTATGGGAGAACTTGAATCATCAAGCCCGGATCGCTTATGCCATTGATAGCGAGAGCTTGATTGATGAGATTGTCAAAAAGATCAATGCTTCTTTTAAGGTCAGTTCAAAAAGCGTTTCGGTTACGATGCATAAAAAAGTAGAAACGATGGGGAATAACGCCAAGACAGAGACTTTTGAGCGAGAAAGCGCATGCGTGTGGAGTCTGCATGAATTTATCAGCGCCTTGTCTAATAAGGTGAAATTGAGTTTTAAAAGCGTGGCTAAAGTGTTGGAAAACATTGATGAAAACAAGTTTAATGAAATTAAGAAAAACGAACAAGAGGGATTAAGGCGCTTAGAAGAGCTGTTTTTGGAAATCATTTATCAAAATATTAAAGATAAAATCTCCTATCAAATGCGCGAAACGACGATTAAAAACAGAAAAAACGATGCGTTTTATGATGAAAAGGGAGAGATTAGAGAGTTTTTAGACGGGAGTTTGGGGGCGGATAAATATGAAATTAAAAATTCAAGCGCTCAAGAAAAATGCCTGTATGAAAATTTCATGCAAGTGGATAGCGAGATTGAAAAGGACACGATTGAAGAATCTAACGACACTAAAATCATTGTTTTTGGCAAGCTCCCTAGGGTTAAGATCCCAATAGGGTTAAATCAAACTTATAGCCCTGATTTTGGGTATGTGGTTGAAAATAACGATAAAAAAGTGTTGTTAGTGGTAGAAACTAAGGGGGTTGATAAAAAAAGCGAATTACGCCCTGAAGAAGAGCGGAAAATTTCAACCGCTAAGAAATTTTTTGAAGCTTTAAAAAAGCAAGGCGTGAATATTGAATACCAAACCAAGCTGAATGATGATCAATTGAGCGCGTTGATTAATGAAGTTTTAAATCGTAAAGATTAGAGTTAATAAGCTCAATTACTCTAATGTTTCACATGGAACAATTTCAAAGAAAAGCGTTTTATTTAAAATTCATGGCGCTTTTGTTATAATCGTTTTTATCCCATTTCAAAGGCGTTTCATGATTAGTTTCACTCGTATCCCGCTCAAGGATTTTATTAAACAATACAATCCCCCAACACCCACAAAAGAAACCATAGAAAATTTTGAAAAAGAAATAAACAGCTTATTAAAAAACGCACCAAGACAAGATGATGAAGAATTTCAAAAAAATGAAATCAATTCCTTTTTAAAAAATACCTATGGCTATCATTGCAACACCTACGAAAAAGTGGATAGCGCGATCTATGTAGATAAAGAAGATAAAGAAGCTTGGGTGCTTATTGAAGTCAAAGCCTTAAACAATGGGAACGAATTCCCCAAAGACAGAGAAAACCCGCTCAGTAAAGCCTTTTGTCAAATGGTTTTTTATTTTTTAAAAGAGATAGAAAACAACAACTCCCTAAAACACGCCATTATTTGCAACGCGCATGAATTTTTCCTCTTTGATTGTAAGGATTTACTCTTTTTAAAAGAAGATAAACGCATCAAAAAACTCCATAAAAATTGTGCTCAAAAAGAAGGCACAGACCCTAGCACCAAAAGATTCTACAGCGATTTAGAGGAATATTTAAAAAAGGATTTTAAAGGCGAACTCCCCTACACCCACTTTAATTTGAGCAGTTATGATCCTAAAGAGCTCCCTTTGATTTATCAAGTTTTAAGCCATGAAGTCCTTTTAAAGCAAAGGAAAACCCTTGACGCTAACACGCTTAACAAAGATTTTTATGAAGAATTGCTCTATATTTTAGGGTTAGAAGAGCAAAATGACAAAGGGAAAATTTTAATCAAGCAAAGCCGCACCCAAAACTCCCTAAGCGATGCTTTAAAAAAAGAATACAATAATTTAGACGATGAAGAAGTCATGGCGTTACTCATCGCTTGGAATAACCGCATCTTGTTTTTACGGCTTTTAGAAAGCCTTTTAATTTCTTTCAAGCATTTTGAAAAACCTTTCTTAACCACAGAAAACTTTAAAGATTTCAACGCCCTAAACACTCTCTTTTTTGAAGTCCTAGCCAAGAAAAACAGCGAGCGCCTCCAAGCCATTAAAGAAAACAAGATTTTAAGAAAAATCCCTTATTTGAATTCCAGTTTGTTTGATAAAACGCCTTTGGAATTAAAGGGGTGTGAAATCAAGCTTTTAGAAAATAAAAAGCTAGAAATCTATAAAAATTCCGTTCTCAAAAAACATGAAGATTACCAAAAAGATAAACCTTTGCCCTTGCTGGAATACCTTTTTGCATTTTTGCGTCTTTATAAATTCACCACCACCCCTAAAGACATTAAAGATAATACCGATACCAGCGAAAGCCGTTTGATTAACCCTAGCGTTTTAGGGCTTGTTTTTGAAAAACTCAACGGCTATAAAGAGGGGAGCTTTTATACCCCAAGCTTCATCACAAGCTACATGTGCAAAGAGAGTATCACGCCCATCGTGTTGGATAAATTCAACGCCATTTATCAGTGGGACTGCGAAGATTTAAAAGCGTTGCGAGGAAAAATAGACAGAAATTTCTCAAATGAAAAAGCTAAAGAATACCTAAACACGCTTTTAGCCTTGCGCATTTGCGATCCGGCGGTGGGGAGCGGGCATTTCTTGGTTTCAGCGCTCAATGAAATGGTGTGGGTTGCTTACAAGCTAGGGCTTATTGCTTCCTTGTATCGCCACGAGCTTAGATTAGAAAACGATGAAATCATCATTCACACGCCAGAGGATAAAGTCTTTAAATACACCATACCGCATAGCGAAAACGACCCCCACCACCAAATCCAAAAAGAACTTTTTGAGCTTAAAAAAGACATCATTGAAAACTGCCTTTTTGGCGTGGATATTAACCCCAATTCATGCGAAATCACCAAGCTCAGGCTATGGATAGAGCTTTTAAAATACAGCTATTATATTTTTGAAGAGGGTAAGAACACCAACAATCTTGAAACCCTCCCCAACATTGATATTAACATTAAGTGCGCTAACAGCTTGATTTCACGCTTTAATTTGAATGATGATCTCAAAAAGATCCCCAATATCAAGCAAAAAATCCAAGAATACAAAGATTTAGTCGCCCAATACAAAGACCCAAACCCTCTCTATCCCTTAAATAAAGCAGATCTTATCAACAAAATCCAAGACTTAAAAAACACTTTTTCCCTCACGCTCAAAGACCCTAAAACCAAAGCAGAGCTTGAAAAGGCTATTGAAAAACACATCAAAAAATACAATTTCTTTGCCCTAGACGATAAGAGTTTGCTAGATGGGTTAAATTACTTTACCCCAAGCCTTTTTGGCACGCTCAAACTAAGCCCCAAAGAAGAGGAAGAGGCTTTTGCTTCTTATGGGCGTATTAGAGCTTTAAGGAAAAAGCTTGATGATGCTTTAAGTGGTGGAGAGTATCAAAATGCGTTTGAATGGCGCTTTGAATTCCCTGAAGTGCTAGACGATGAGGGGGATTTTTCAGGCTTTGATTGCATTATAGGTAATCCGCCTTATATGCAAGTTAAAAAAGGATTGTATTCATCTATTTTTTATCCTTTTAGTGAGGGAAAAGATATTGGAAAACAAAATACCTACAAGGTTTTTATTGAGCTTGGTTTTAATCTAGTAAGACAAAAAGGGTTAATATCTTTTATCACACAAAGTTCAATCATGTGTGATTGTTCTGCACAATTTACAAGAGAATTATTGTTAAAATATTGCCAAATACATTATTTTGTGGAGTTCAATAAAAAACAAAAATTATTCAGCAATGTGATTCAAGGGGTATGTATATTAGAATTTTTAAAAGATAGACCTAATAAAGAACATGCCTTTAAAATTGCTATCAATAACACTCAAATCCAAATGAGCCAGATCCAATATGAGCAAATCAAACAAGATGAAATTTTAAAATTTTTCCCACTTTATGAAATACCGCTAATTAAAAGTGGGGAAATGGAAATTGTTAGAAAGATCAAAACAGACAAGATTTTATTTAGAGATTTATTGGAAAAATCTCTACAAGGCAACATTAACACCATACACTTAAAAGATATTCAAGATCAAAAAGAAACTAATGGGCGTATATACAAGGGTGCAAATTGCCATAGGTATTTTTTAGACACGCAATATTTGTTTGCAAAAGATAATCAGATCACTCAACAAATTTTTGAAAAAAATTACTATCAAAATATCATCGTAACACAAAATATTACAGGGACTTCAGACCCTTATCGCATTCATGCTAATCTTATAGAAGTAAAGAATCAAGAAATGCTTTTTTTGCATACTTGTAACCTTTCATATTGTAAAGAGCGAGAGCATGCAAAATTTCTTGTTGGGTTGCTAAATTCTAGACTTCTTGATTGGTTATTTAGAAAAACAAGCACTAATAACCATGTTAATTTATATGAACTTGAAACTCTTCCAATCCCACAAATCACCAAATCAAACAAGCCTACAGCCGATAAAATCACCGATTGTGCGGAGCAAATCCTACAAGCAAAAGCAAAAGACCCTAAAGCCAACACTCAAAGATTAGAAAAAGAAATTGACGCCTTAGTCTATCGGCTCTACCACCTCACCGATGAAGAAATCAAAACCATTGAAGACGGGCAGTAAATGGAAAAGTTGTTTGAAAAGATATTGCATGAAATGAGATCAGGAATTGCTTTCCCACTTGCTTTTGTTTTTTCGCTTTTTGTTTCTATTGTAAATCTAATAGGGGTTTTTCAATTGATTTTTGAGTTTGTTTTCCAATACACTCAAAACAAAATCCTTTCTTTTCCTTTTTCTTTTTTCTTTATTTTCCTTTTCTTTTACGCTAATTTCTTTATTGTTGGTAAAGTATATCGTTGGTGTGAAGTTAAAAAATACGAACAAGATCTAATAGATCAAAAAATTGCCCTTAAAATTCATCAATTCCCTGATAAGATAAAAAAAGAACTTTATGAATGTTATTCTAAAAAACAAAATAAAATTCCTAGAACAGATGAGCTTGATTGTTTAATAGGTCATTTTGGTTTGAGAGATTTTTTTGAACCAACAAAAGATGATTATATTGTCAAACCGTATGTTTTAAGAGCTATAAAAAAATACCATGAAATTGCTTTTAAATCTATATATTGGCAACAGAACAAATAAAAAGCGCTTGTTCTTTGTCTAAGAAACACCCCCCTTTAAAAAAGGGGGACTCTTGAAAAACTATCGTTTGATTTTTAATTCCAAACAAAACCCTAAAAAACTGATTTTTAGGTATAATGTTTGAGTATTTACTATGATTTTTTCTCATAGAAGTCTCCTAGACAAACTTTACCCCCTAATCTCTAGCGAAAAATTAGGGGGTGAGCGTTATTTTATCCTAACTTCGCAAAAACGATTTCTATAAAAGGCTATAAATCACTAATTTAAAATCATATTAAAAAACTTCACAAGCAATAAAAAGCGATTTACCTTAAAGGAAACCCCTTAAATAGGGGAAACCTTTGGTTTTAATGGGTTTTTTTAACAACGATTTTAACCCTATACTTAAAAAAAGGTATTTTTAAGTATAATACAACCAAAGGCTTTTTACCATGTTTTTTGGACATAGTAATCCTTTGAAGGTGATTTACCCCCTAATCTCTAGCAAAAAAACTAGGGGGTGAAGCGTTATTTTATCCTAACCCTTAAAACAAGCAAGAACAATCAAGTGCAATTTAAAGATTAAAAAGCTTTTTCTAACGCATGGCTTTGGAATAAAACCATAAATAGTAGGGATCGTGATGTTTAAAGCAAACGCCTTAAAAACTAAAAAATACCATAAAATTGCTTTTAAATCTGTATATTGGCTAGGAAAACTTTCAAAAAGAGGGTAATGTTAATGAAAAAAGTGAAAGAAAAGACTTATTTTGAATGTCTTGATGAGATTTCTCAAAATAAACTTTTTAAGGGATTGTTAGGATATGGGATGTTTGTAGAAAGGATTCCTAATTTTCTGACATCAAAGCCTTTTTACAGATATTGCAAGAATAATGAAAATAAGATATTCCCCAAACGCAAGATGGGGTATCAGCATATTACTTACGAGGGAATAAGAGATATTGGAACACCAAGATATTTTGCTATCCCTAATCCTTTGGCTTATTATAATCAATGCAAAATTCTACGGGATAATTGGGATAAACTAAAGGAGTATTTTAAAGAAAAGACAGATGGCAATACCCACAAGATCAGCCGCATCCACATTCAAAAAATTCCTAAAAATAAAAAAATTTTTCAAAACGATTATTCTAAAGATAGAGTTGCTATGAGAAAAAGTATTTTTGATATGGGTCATAAAGATATTTTTTGTGAGGGGAAATTAGGGAGGAGTATTCGTATTGGTGCGAGATACAAGCTAAAGACTGATATATCCACTTGTTTCCCAAGCATTTATACGCATTCAATTCCTTGGGCAATAAGGGGTAAAGAAATTGCTAAAAAAGACAAAAATCATTGGAGCGATGAGATTGATACCCAAACAAGAAACATGAATCATAAGGAAACTATGGGGATTCTTATTGGACCGCATAGTTCCAATTTGATTTCAGAAATTATTTTAGTCGCCGTTGATAGGGATTTAAAAAATTTAAGAAAAGAGCAAAATAAAACAGAATATAGATATATTAGGCACATTGATGATTATACTTGCTATGTGAATTCAAGAGATGAGGCAGAACAATTTACAATCGATCTCGCAAAGTGTCTTAAAAAATATAACCTTTCACTCAACCACAAAAAAACAAAAATTTTTGAACTCCCCTTAACGTATGAAGAAGAATGGATCAATCAGTTAAAAATTTTTAAAATAGATGAGTATAAATGGAAAATTAAATACCCTAGCGTTGTTGCTTTTTTAGATAAATCTATTGCATTGATAAAGCAAAATGATAATAAGGCTTCCATTTTAAAATATGCTATAAAAATGCTCAACAAAAAGAAGATGACAGATAACGCAAGAGAATATTATTTTAGCACCTTGCACCATTTAGCTTTGCTCTATCCTTATTTAATCCCTTGTATTGAAGAAGTGTTTGATAACAATAACTATTCGATCCAAACCAATCAAATTCAAGAAATTTCTAAGGATATATTTAAAGCAGGGTCAAAAAACAATAATCATGAAGCTTGTTCTTATGCGTTGTATTTCTCTCTAAAATATGATTTTGAGATGGAAAAAACTTGCCATAGTATGGCCCTTGAAAGTAATGATTGTATTTTTATGCTTTTAGGATATTTAAGGGCAAGAAAAGATTCAGAGAGTTCTGCGATTGATGAATATTTAAAAAGAGCTGAAACGATGATTAAGTCAGAAGATGGAACATATATATTAGATGATGAATTTTGGCTTTTTGCATATGAAGTATTGAGAGTTGAAAACGAAAATGCATTAAAAAATTGCAATGGTTGGAGTGAATTGTCAAAAAAAGGGATTTCATTCATCAAAAAAGAATTTCAAAAATAAATTAAAAAAGTTACTGAATTCCTTAAACATGTGAATAGCTCACTAGTTGAACTATTAAGCGATTTTTACTATTTTGAAAGGCTAAATATCCATTGAAAAAACTTGAATTATTTCTCTAGAATTAGCTTTAAGAAATTCAAGAAATTAAAATCATTGAAAAAGGAATGGTTAGAAAGTTAACAATATTTAGTTAAAATTAGCAAAAACTGACTAGGAGGTATTAATGGTCAATACTTTGGAACTAGCACAATATATTTTTAAGCATTCAAACAAAGAATTGAGTAACTTAGAATTGCAAAAAACTTTGTATTTCACAGAGCTTGATTATATCAAAAAGTTTGACAAACACCTAGTTTCTGATGATTTTGAAGCTTGGAAATACGGGCCTGTTGCAAGAGAAGTGTATTATGAATACCGTAATTATGGTGCCAATTCTATTGACAAACCCAAAGAAGAAACTCTCTCGCAAAATCTTAGAAAAGATGAACTTGAAACCATCAACCACTCCATAGAAAAATGCAACGAAAAATCCTATTGGGACTTAGTGAAAGAGAGTCATAAAGAAAATGGCGCTTGGCATAAAAGCTTCAAAGAAGACAGAAAAGAAATCATTAGCAAAGATTTGATCAAACAAGAAGCAAAGCAAACAAATGGAAACTAAAGAAGAAGATAAAGATAAAAAGCTAGAAGAAATGATTGTATTGCTGTGCGAAAAGGGGATTTGTCTAGCCAAACAGATCAAATCATCAAAGATTTCAAAGAAATCTATGAAGGAGAATACAGGCATAAATACTCAAAAATTACAACTATTATTTTAAATTCTACAAGGGATAAAGAGCAAGCCTTTATGACGCTCGCACAAAATATAAGGACACTCAAAGAGATTCAAGATAATAAAGAAGTTGAAAGCATTAAACCAAAATTAGAAAAGCTTTATGATCACATGAATTTAGAGTGTATCAGACTGCAAGATTTTGATGAGAAAATGAGTAGAGTTAAAGATGTTTCTAATAAGCTAGAAGATGATCTAAATAAAAACTATAAAAAATTAAGCGAAGAATTGAATAAGCAACAAACACAATACATAACCATTTTAGGTATTTTTGCTTCTATTGTTTTAACATTTGTTGCGGGATTAGCGTTTTCCACTTCTGTTTTATCAAATATTGATAAAGCGAACGCCTATCGCTTGGTTTTTGTTATGGCTTTTATAGCTTTATTTTTTGGGAATATTTTGTATCTGCTTTTTTCTTTTTTATCAAAAATATCCTTATCAAAAGAGAAAAAAGATAAACAAGAAAATTTTTGCAAAAAACCCATGTTTTGGTTTAATCTAATAGTTACAATTCTATTTATGATTGGTTTTTTTGGAGAATTGCATATAATACAAAGATTAGTTTCTAAATATCTTTAATTCAACCCAACCCATTTTTGCGTCCATTCCAATAAGACTTGATGCAAATTTCCCTTAATTGAGTGTTTTTTGCTATTTTGAAAATTTCAATACTCATTCATTGAAAAACCTGAACTATTCCTTTTAAGTTTAGTCTTAAGAAATTCAATCACGCACTTATTTAACACCGCAAGCCTTTTAATTTAAATTCCTTTTGATTAAAGACTCAATAAGTTTCGCAGAAACAATTTTAATTCTTAAACAAAGACTCTAAAGCTTCTACCCCTACTTTTTGCGTTTCTTTTTCGCTTTCATTTTCTGCGTTTTCTTTGACGCTAGGAATGGTTTCAAACTCTATGTGATAGCCTGTAAGCATGGACGCTAAGCACACATTCACCCCGCCTTTACCGATAGCTTTAGATTTTTCAATGTCTAATAAACGCACTTTAGCCTTTTGCAAATGGTTATTGACAATAAAACGCTCTTGAATGGATTCTTTTTCTTCAGCGCTCAATTCTTCTATAGGGATTTTTTTAATTTCAACGCTTAAAATTTTGGCTGGAGCGAGCGCGAGAGTGATATAAATTTCAGGCACATTAGAATACTCTATGCAATCAATATTTTCTTTATTCAATTCGTTACTGATCGCATTAATGCGCACGCCCTTAACCCCCACAGCCGCGCCTATGGGGTCAATCCTAGCGTTATGGGAAAAAAAGCTCACTTTCGCTCTGTTGCCTGGGATTCGCGCACAATGGATGATTTCAATTTCTTTATCTTTAATTTCAGGGACTTCCAATTCCAACAAAGCTTCAAGCATTTTAGGGGTGGTGCGGCTCAGTTCTAATAGTAAGCCCTTTTTCGTGCGTTTGACTTGCGTTAAAACCGCTTTAATGTTATCGCCTACTTTAAAACTCTCGCCCTTGATGCGATGGCGCATGGAAAGAACGCCTTGAAATTGCTGCTCAATCTCAATAAAAGTGTTTTGATTATGATCCACTAAAATCACTTGCCCCATTAAAACGCTGTTAAGGCGCTTTTGAAACGCTTCAAAGTGGCTGTCTTCTAACGCTTTTTCTAACTGGTATTGCAAATCTTTAAAAAGGCGGTTGATCGCTCCTTGCTTCATGCTCTCCAAACTCAAGCTGTAAGACAATTCGTCTTTAATTTTAACGCTTGGATCCATTTCTTTGGCTTTAGACAAGCTGATGTATTTAGAAGGATCGTTAATTAACCTTTCATCATCATCTTCTAAAACTTCCACCAACTGGATAAGCTGGAGCTGTTTGTTTTCTTCAACCACCAAGTAGCGCGCTAGGGGGTCTAACTCATTTTGCGCCATTTTTAACAAACAGCCTTGAATCACTTTTGAAATCATCTCTTTAGGCAAATTTTTTTCATACGCAATGCATTCTATAAGATCGCTGATTTTTTCCATTCTTAAGTTCCTTTAAATTGATGTTCTATTGTTTTCTATCATTCTCTATTGTGGGGGAGTGGCGCATTTAAAAGAAATTTTATTATAGCGAATTTTTAAGCCTTGTTAAGGATTTCTTTTAAAACCAGAGCGATTTTTTCCAAATCTTTTTCATTCAAGCTAAAGACTTCAAAGCACACGAATTCGCATGAAATTCTTGTAATAACGCCTTTTTGGAAAAGCTTTAAATAAAGTTTCTCACTATTTAAAGCGCGGGTGTTTTTGGGCTGGATTTTCACGCAAAAGGATTCTAATTCTCTACCAAACAAATTCCCTATTTTAGAAAAGCTAGAGGCTATGCTCACGTTCAATTCTAAAGGTTTTAAAAGGGCGTAGAGTTTGAGGGCTTTTTGCAATAAGGCGTCTTTAGTTTGGTTCAATAACTCATAAATTTTAATTTCTTCTTTATGGCTTACCCATGCGTTTAGGCTGCAAAAAAGCAAGGTGAGCGTGATTTTATCCACCCTCAAGGCTCTATAAAGAGGGTGGTTTTTTAACATTTCAACCCATTCTTTTTGCCCCATAATAATACCGGCTTGAACGCTGTTAAAGGATTTATCCGCGCTAAAGCTTAAAAGCGATGGCTTTAGAGCTAAAACCTCTTCTAAAGCCGTTTTATCCAACAAATCCACATCCCCTAAATTGTAATAATCAATCAAACCATGCTCTTTAGCTAAGGCTTGCAAATCTTTAAAGGGCGTGTCTTTTTGAAAAGCGGGGTTATGGGTTTTAAAGAGCATTTTGCTGTTTTCATTCAAGGCTAAGCGGTAATCCCTTAAATAAGCGCGATTAATATTCCCCACTAAATGCAGCCTAGCCCCACTGCTTAATAAAATATCTTTAAGGTTAAAATCCCCCCCACTAATTCGCCATAAGAAACAACGATTTCTTTTTCTTGCGCTAAAGCGTTAGCGATGAGAAAAATCGCACTGGTGTTATTATTCACAATCAAAACCTCTTCAGCGTTAAAACACGCCTTAAAAAGCTGTTTTAAAGGGGTTAAGCGGTTCTTTTTTTTAGCGGTGTTGAGATCGCATTCTAAATCAATGGGTTGGGTTAAAACTTCTTTTAAATAAGGCTCAATTTTTTCATAAAATTGCGGGCTAAAAAACGATCGCCCATGCTTTTCATCAAAAACGCTCGCACTCGCATTGATGATTTTTTGATAAGGGCTTTTCAAAAGATCCGGGGTTATTTCGGGCGTTTCTTTAGTCGTGATGTTAGCCATGATGAAAGCGTTTGGTTCCTTTTTTGAGAGTTTAAAATAAAGCGTGATTTTAATCCAAACTCGCTAAATTTTTGATAAAACTACTTTTTTAAAATCCTTAAGAGCGTCTTAATGAGTTTATTGAGTGAGCGGAATTTTTTCCATAGAGTTTGGCGGTTTCTATAGGGCTTTTTCATGCTTGTTTCCATGTTTAAAATTCAAAAAGAAATCCTAGGATTTCTTTCATTTTAGAACTGATAGGATACCTCAAAACGCGCGTTAAATCCAGGAGCCGGGAGCGCCATGCGTTTATTTTTAGGGATCATATCGCTTGCTGGAGCGTCCGCGCTCGCTTGCCACACGGAAGCTTGGCTGACATATTGCTTGTTTAAGATATTGTTAAACACGGCTGAAATCCTTAAACCCTGCCATTTTTTAGAAGTGGGGGTCCAATTGATAAAGACATTATGCACGCCATACCCGGGTTTATGGATTTTCATCAAGCCGTATTGCGGGTAATAGATAGAATAACCCTCATAATACATGTTAGTTACAAAGCGCGAGAGCCAGGTTAAAGTAAGCCCCCATCTGCGAATATCATAATCGGCTTTTAAAATAAACACATGCCCCGTTGTTGCAGCTAGAGCGTAAGTGTCCGCCAATAAATGCCCCCTAGCCGTTGGCCAAGAGCGAGCCACTGAGAAAGTCCCTAAGAAATTCTTATACCTCACATTCCCTGAAACTTCATAACCATAGATATTAATGGTTTCAGGTAAATTCCCTGACATGTTTTTTGCGGTCGCATTACCCCCTCCGTTTTTAGAAGTGTCTTGCCCGTAGCTGTTGATGAAGTTATTGATGACTTGATAGAACGCTGCCCCGCGCACGTTGAAATACTTGCTGTTGTAATCCACATTGAATTCCACATTTTGACCGATCGCAGGGCGCAAGTTCCTTTGATAAATCACCGTAGGATCGCGCATCAAAACGCCATCGCCAGGCAAAGCCCCCTTAGTTACATACGCATAACTCACTTTCAAGCCAATGCTTTCAATGGGGTTATAAAGCACGGTTGCAGAAGGCGAGAAACCAGAAGTTACATGCGTGCGGCCGTTTTTATCTAGCAAGGTGTAAATATCATAACGAGTTCCCGCGCCCACGATCACATTGCTTAAAATATTGTAGTTCGCTTGCATAAACCCACCGATGATATTCCCGATCGCATGCGAATTTTGGGGCATGTTACGATAGAGCGGGTTAGGCGCGTTTAGATTTTGAGGGTATTGAGAGCTTTGATCGGTGTAGTAATGGCGGTAAGGCAAGCCTGGCCCATTAGGGTCGTTAGGGTCAATGTTGTTTTTATAATAGCCGTTTTTGCCTTTATCCAATCCAGAGAAAACGCTCAGGTTTTGATAAATCATGCCGTATTCAAACACATTCCCATAATCTTCGCTAATGGGGTGGGTTACTTTAAAATTAACGCCTGAGTTGATTAAAAAAATCCTTCTGGCTAAAGTCCCCTCAGCGTCCGCATTCCCTAAAGTCCAATCGTTTGCGCTAGGGTTTTGAGCGTTAGGGGGGGTCATGTCATAATCAGGGTTTTTAGGGACAAGCCCATGATAAACATTCGCGCTTGTAGAAAGCATGGTAGTGCTAAGCTGCCCATAGCCTGCTTGCGCCCCTCCACTAGAATCGCTAGCCCCTTGCCAGTTGATAGAATTAGGCACGCCATAGCCTATTTGATACCCCCCATTAGAAGGCCTGATAGCCCCTTGCGTGCATTGGCTGATATTGTCTGGGTTATTACACCACTCTTTCACT
This sequence comes from Helicobacter pylori, assembly GCA_008033015.1. Lineage (GTDB taxonomy): Bacteria > Campylobacterota > Campylobacteria > Campylobacterales > Helicobacteraceae > Helicobacter > Helicobacter pylori_DH. The sequence continues at coordinate 1,227,427 of CP032042.1, read as the reverse complement.
TCAGGAATGTAATCCGGATTAGCCGGCTCGTTAGAATTGTAAGCGAAAGGATTCACCACAGGGTTATAATTGCCCCCCCTTACCCCTAAAAAGGCGGTGGATTCAACGCGCGGCTGGTTAAAATTAGGGCCGCCTTCATGCTTGTATTTCAAGCTCAAATTGTGGTTGAAGTTGATCGTATGGGCTAATTCTTTCCCAAAGTCAATCACAAAAGGGGCTGGCTGGCTTCCTGGGTCATTGGCTTTGGAGAGGGCTGAAGTGGTGTTAGGGCGTAAAAGCCTTGTAGAATTGTCTCGTGTGAGGTTGTAGCTCACGCTAATGCTATCGGTTTCGTTGATATAGCCATTAATTTTAGCTAAAACGCTATTGACTTCACTCGGAGTCCCTACGCTCATTTCGCTATTGCTTGGATCTTGTAAATCATAATTAGGGTGGAAGAGATTCCTGAAAGCGTTGTTCCCGTCTCTGTAGTAAAAAATATTTTGATGGTTGTAATAGGCTAGGATGTCCCAGTTTTTCCCCCGATAGGCTGCGGTGGCGTTCATGCGGTATCCAAAGTTGGTATAAAAGGCCGCTTCCGCTTTAGCCCCATAAGTTTGATTCTTTCTTAAGAAGTCGTTAGCGTCAATCGTGGTGAAAGACAATTTACCCGCAACCGCACCTGGGCCTGCTGAAGCGTTCGCCGCCCCCTTAATCACTTCCACTTCTTTAATCATATTAGGATCGATCACGGTGTTAGCGTCATGGTGGAAAATGTTACCATTTTGAGCGACGCCATCTATCGTTACCCTTAAAAGACGGCTCTCAATCCCCCTAACATAGATCTTTTGCGCCATTAAGCCCCCACTGGCCACATTCACATCCGCCCTAGTCCTAAAAATATCACGGATTTGGTTGCTTTGGCGTTGTTGGAGCTCTTTTCTGTCAATATACATTTTATTGTTGTATTCAAAAGTCCTTTCACCCTTAGTGGTTACCTTACCCAAAGTGTGGGTATTTTCTTGAGCTTGCAAACTGCTAGCGACAATACAAGAGACAAACACGATACGAAATTGATTTCTAAGCATTTCTTTTAGCCTTTTTATTTACTTTTTTCTAAAAAATTTAGTCAAGTTTTAAACCTAAGGTTATTATTACATTATTCTATTTAATAATACCTTAAATTTGTTTTAGGATTAAGAAAATATGAAGAAAAATGTGATTAAAAAAAGTTTTAGCATTTTATTGAGCGGCTGATTACTGAGCGACTGAATCGATCACTATGCGTGAAGAAGCGCTGCTGATTCCTCTTAAAAAAGTTTGAGAAGACACATTGATTTCAGCGTTCTGGCGGAAAATATCGCTTGGTTGGTTGCTCTGGCGTTCTTCTAAATCATGGCGTTTGATGATAATGGTATTCCCCCATTGAAAAGGTCTATAAGCGCGCTTTTTTTTAATGATAAAATGAGGTTCTAAATTTAAAAATTGCGCGTAACTGGGGAAAAATAACGGCTCTAATAAAGGGTTTATGGGGTGCGCTTTTAAAACCATAAGGAGGAAAAAGAGGCTAAAGATTGGTTTCATAGTAAATTTTCACGCTCGCCCCCACTTGAGAATTGGAAGAAATTTCTAACTTGCTGATTTTCAAATAAAGCTCAGAGATTTCACTATAGCGCGTTTTTAAAACATGGCTTAAATCTTTTAGGGCGTCTTCAATGAGTAAGTATTGTTTTTCTCGCATCATCTTTTGAATAAGCTCTTGGATTTCCATGTAGTCTAAATAAGTCTTATTGGGTAATTGCGTGTAGAAAAGATCCAAATCCACGCTTATTTTTTGGGGTTTTAAGCGTTCAAATTCTAAAATCCCTAAAATCGTTTCAAACACCAAGTTATGGATATGGACGCCTTGTTTAGTTTTCATAAGACTTTCTTTTCTTTGCCGGTCAATAAATTAAAAATATTGCCCGCATGCTTGATAAGGGTAAAAATAAAAATAAGCACCATAGGCGTTTGCGTGCCGACTTCTTTAAGGATATTGACGCTATCTGGGATATGCATATAAGGCACAAAAAAGATAAGAACAGTCGCTGTGCCTACCCCTAAAATGCTAGCGAGTGAAGAGATTTTAAGCACCTTACCCACAAAAAACCACACCGTCAAGCCGATCAGGCTTTCAATAGGGATGAGCAACACCACAGAGCCCATGATCGTAGAAACGCCCTTGCCTCCATTGAAATTCAAAAAAGGCGAATAACAATGCCCTAAAATACTCGCAATAGCGACCATCCATTGCAAACTATAATCCAACCCAAACAATTTGCTTAAAAAAACCGCGAACATGCCTTTGAATAGATCCAAGATTAAGACTAATAAGGCCATTTGTTTAGCGTTGCTCACGCCCTTACTTTGTAAAGCGCGCAAGACATTTGTTGCACCAATACCGCCCGATCCGATCTTAGTAATATCCATGCCGTAAAAGATTTTCATTAACGCATAGCCAAAAGGAATCCCCCCAATCAAATAGCCCAAAAGGGTGAAAATCACATTGATATTGGTTAGAAAATTTAAAACGCTTTCCATAAATACCCTTTCAAATAAAATAGCGATCATTATAACATGTTGCTTTTTAAGTGAAAGCGTTAAGTTGTTAGGGTATAGTGGCTTAAAAATTTTAGGATATTGAGAATGCTTGAAACTTCTAGCCATTTTTTAAAATCGTTTCGTTTGAAGCGTTATATAGGGTTTTTATTGATTTCTTTAGCGTTATTAATCACGCCATTTGTTCGCATTGATGGGGCGCATTTGTTTTTGATCTCCTTTGAGCATAAGCAATTGCATTTTTTAGGCAAGATCTTTAGCGCTGAAGAATTGCATGTCATGCCTTTTATGGTTATTTTGCTTTTTATAGGGATTTTTTTCATCACCACTAGCCTTGGGCGTGTGTGGTGCGGGTGGGCTTGCCCGCAAACCTTTTTAAGGGTGCTTTATAGAGATGTGATTGAAACCAAGATTTTCAAACTCCATAAAAAGATCAGCAACAAGCAAGAAAGCCCTAAAAACACCCCAAGCTATAAGATCCGTAAAGCGTTGAGCGTTTTGTTGTTCGCTCCTGTTGTGGCGGGGCTAATGATGTTGTTTTTCTTTTATTTCATCGCCCCTGAAGATTTTTTTATGTATCTTAAAAACCCTAGCGATCACCCTATTGCTATGGGTTTTTGGCTTTTTAGCGCCTTAGTGGTGCTGTTTGATATAGTGGTGGTTGCGGAGCGTTTTTGCATCTATTTATGCCCTTACGCTAGGGTGCAATCGGTGTTGTATGATAATGACACCTTAAACCCTATTTATGATGAAAAGCGCGGCGGAGCGCTTTATGACAATCAGGGCCGCCTTTTTCCCTTACCCCCCAAAAAACGCAGCACTGAAAACGAATGCGTGAATTGCTTGCATTGCGTGCAGGTTTGCCCCACGCATATTGACATCAGGAAGGGCTTGCAATTAGAATGCATCAATTGCTTAGAATGCGTGGACGCATGCACGATTACCATGGCCAAATACAACCGCCCTTCACTCATCCAATGGTCTTCAACCAACGCCATTAACACGCGCCAAAAAGTGCGCCTAGTGCGTTTAAAAACGATCGCTTACATGGGGGTTATCGCTATTGTGATCGCTCTTTTAGCCATCACTTCGTTTAAAAAAGAACGCATGCTCTTAGACATTAACCGCAACAGCGATCTGTATGAATTGCGATCTAGTGGGTATGTGGATAACGATTATGTGTTTTTATTCCACAACACGGATAATAAAGACCATGAGTTTTATTTCAAAATTTTGGGGCAAAAAGACATTCAAATCAAAAAGCCTTTAAACCCTATCGCCATTAAAGCCGGACAAAAGATCAAAGCGGTAGTGATTTTAAGAAAACCCCTAAAGAGTAACGCCACAGAATACAAGAACGCTAGAGACGCTTTAATCCCTATTATGATACAAGCTTATAGTGCAGACGATAAGAACATTACGATAGAAAGGGAATCGGTGTTTATTGCGCCAAGTGAGGATTGAAGCCTAAAACTAGCGTTCAATCACTTCATAAGGCAAGCCTTGCCTAACCAATTCTTCCATAAAGGGATCGGTGTTTAATTCTTCTATGTTAAACACCCCGGCCCTAAAATGATCCGCGCTCCAAGTGTCGTTGCAAATCATTTTAGCCGCGCACATCGCTGGCACGCCGGTGGTGTAGCTTATGGCTTGCGAACCCACTTCTTCATAACATTTTTTATGATCGCACACATTGTAAATGTAGAGCGTTTTGTCTTGGTTGTTTTTAATGCCGGTCATATAGCACCCGATATTGGTTTTGCCGGTGGTGTCTTTGGCTAGAGTTGCTGGATCGGGAAGCAAGGTTTTTAAAAATTGTATCGGCACGATTTTTACGCCTTGATGCTCTATTTCTTTAATGCCTAGCATGCCGACATTTTCTAAGCATTTCATGTGGGTTAAATAATTTTGAGAGAAAGTCATAAAAAACCTCGCTTTCCTCAAGCCTTTAATGTTTTTGACTAACGATTCCAATTCTTCATGGTATAAAAGATACGAATCCATTTCGCCAATCTGCGGGTAAGCCCACACCTGCTTGATTTCTAAAGGCTTTGTTTCAATCCATTTGCCATTTTCATAATAACGCCCTTTAGAGCTGACTTCCCTCAAATTGATTTCAGGGTTAAAATTCGTCGCAAAAGGGCGTTTGTGATCCCCAGCGTTGCAATCTAAAATATCTAAAGTGTGGATAGTGTCAAAATGGTGTTTTTGAGCGTGAGCGACATAAGCGTTAGTCACGCCCGGATCAAACCCAGCCCCTAAAATCCCTAAAATCCTTGCTTCTTTATAGGCCTTATCAAACGCCCATTGCTCTTTGTATTCAAACTTCGCTAAATCCGGGTGTTCGTAATTGGCGGTGTCAATGTAATGCGTTTTAGTTTCTAAACATGCTTGCATGATCGTTAAATCCTGATAGGGTAAAGCCACATTAATAACGACTTTAGGCTTGTATTTTTTGATTAAAGCGACTAAGGCTTGCGTATCATCTGCATCCACTTGCTCAACGCTGATTTCCCCCAAACCCTTTTTGAGCATGCTTTCTTTAATCGCATAGCATTTGTCCAAGCTCCTGCTCGCTAAAATGATATTTTTAAACACATCTCTGTTCATGCCCATTTTGTGCACTACCACACTGCCTACGCCACCAGCTCCAATTTGTAATACTGTATGCAAGGAACACCTACTTTCTAACTAATCTCGTTCTTTTAGGGGGGTATTATATTATAATAAGATAAATTTGATTAATAAGGATGCAAGCTTGCAAGAAATTAAGTTGGATATTTATGCCACTTTGGTGTGCATGGTTTTAGTGTTACTCTTGGGGCGTTATGTGATTTCTAAAGTCAAGTTTTTACGCGATTATGATATTCCAGAGCCTGTTGTGGGCGGGGTCTTAGTCGCTTTTTTTATCATGTTAGCGCGTCAGTTTTACAATTTTGGCTTGCAGTTTGATTCTTCTTTAAAAGATCCTTTAATGCTGACTTTTTTTATCACCATTGGTTTGAGCGCGGATTTCAAATCTTTACAAAAAGGCGGCAAAATGCTTGCGGTCTTTTTGCTGGCTGTGGCGGGGTTTGTGGTGTGTCAAAATATGGTGGGGATTTCTATCGCTAGCCTTTTAGGGGTCAATCCTTTAATGGGGCTTTTAGGGGGGTCTATCGCTTTAGTGGGAGGGCATGGCACTAGCGCGGCATGGGCTAATTTTTTCACCCAACCACCTTATAATTTTAGCTCCAGCTTAGAAGTGGGCATGGCGTGCGCGACTTTTGGCTTGGTGAGTGGGGGATTATTGGAGGGCCTGTCGCTAAATATTTGATTTCTAAATACAAACTAGAACCTAAAGACACCAAAGAAAAAGACACTTTAGAGGGCGTGGTGTCTAAGGGCTTTGAAACCCCTAAAGAGCAACGCTTAATCACCGCATCCAGTTTTGTAGAAACTTTAGCTCTCATTGCAATAGCTTTATTAGTGGGGACTTTTTTATCGCACTTGATGCCTAAAAGTTTCACTTTGCCGACTTTTGTGTGGTGCTTGTTTGTGGGAGTTATTTTAAGAAACGCCTTGTCGTTTTTTAAGATCCATAGCGTGTTTGACAGAGAGGTTTCAGTCATAGGGAATGTGAGTTTGAGCCTGTTTTTAGCCTACGCTTTGATGAGCGTGAATTTATTGGAATTGTTAAAACTCGCTGTGCCATTAGCGGTTATTTTGAGCGTTCAAGTGGCAGTTATGATCCTTTATGTGGTGCTTGTAACCTTTAGGGTATGCGGGAAGGATTATGATGCAGCGGTGTTGTGCGCGGGGCATTGCGGTTTTGGGCTTGGAGCGACCCCAACGGCTATGGTGAATATGCAAACCATCACCAACCACTATGGGCCATCGCATGTAGCGTTTATCGTCGTGCCTTTAGTGGGAGCGTTTTTTGTTGATATTATTAACGCTTTAGCGATTAAAGGCTTTTTGCTCTTGCCTTTTTTCCCGTCATGAGACTTTATGAGAGTTTATTAGAAATGTGCTTGAATAAGGCATGGGAGCATCAAACCCTAGCTTTAGAAAACCCAAGCGTGGCTTGCATGGTGCTAGATAAAAACCATGAGATCTTGAGTTTAGAAACCCACAAAAAAGCCAAAACTCCGCATGCAGAAGTCTTAGCCGCCAAATCAGCGCTAAAGATTTTACGCCCCCATTTAAAAAGCGATTTAGAAAAATTAGAAGACCCTAAAATTTTAAGCGATTTTTTAAAAACGCGCCACGATAACGCTTTTAAAGACTGCGTTTTTTTAATCACTTTAGAGCCATGCAATTCTTATGGCAAAACCCCGGCGTGCAGCGGATTGTTAGAAATTTTAAAGCCTAAAAGAGTGATCATTGCCACAGAAGAAAACGAAACGAAAAAAGGGGGTTTAGCAAGGCTACAAAAGGCTCATATTGAAACAATAATTTGTCATAATTTAGAAAACAAGGCTAAGGACTTGCTCTTGCCTTTTAGGGTAATGGAACAAAAGGAGCGTTTTAATTTGTTCAAACTCGCTTTAAGGATGAATGGGGATTATCATCATGGCAAGATCACCGGGCAAAAAAGCGTTATTTTCACGCACAACCAGCGAGCGGTATGCGACACTCTCATCATTTCTGGGAAAACCATAAGAACGGATAACCCCTTATTAGACACCCGCTTTTGCGATAATTTTTATCAAGGTAAAAACCCCAATATCGCTATTTTATCCAAGCACTCAATTGATCCCCATTCAAAAGTTTTTTTTGCACCCAATCGTTTGGTTAATATTTTCAACAACCCTAAAGATTTACCCCTAGAGAAAGGGTTTAATTTCATTGAAGGGGGATGGGGATTGTTTGAGGGTTTGAGGGATAAAATTGATGTATTGCTTTTGCATTCGCATGCGTCTATGATTGGCGAAGCGTTTAGTGCATTCGCTTTAAAAACCCCTTTTAAGGGGCGGTTGTTGCATGCGCAAATCTTAGAAAATGAAGCCCTTTTATGGATAGAAAACTCTTAAGATTATACCAGCCCTTAAACGCTTATTCTTACAATAGCGATTCGCTTTTTTTATACGATTTTTCACGCCCTTTTATCAAAAATAGCGGTGCGATTTTAGACATAGGATCAGGGTGTGGAATCTTAGGCTTACTCTGCGCTAGAGACAACCCGCTAGCGAGCGTTCATTTAGTGGAAAAGGATAGCAAAATGGCGTTTTGCTCCCAAAAAAACGCCCTCAAATTCCCTAACGCCCAAGCGTTTGAGAGCGATTTTTTAGATTTTAACCCTCCGATTTTGTATGATGCGATTGTGTGCAACCCTCCTTTTTACGCTTTAGGCTCTATTAAATCTAAAAACAAAGGGCATGCGAGGCACCAGAGCGAATTAGACTTCGCTTCTTTAGCGGCTAAAGTGAAAAAATGCCTAAAACCTAAAGGGTATTTTATTTTTTGCTATGAAGCCTTATCGCTTTGCTTGGTCATAGAGAGCTTAAAAAGCGTTAAACTCACGCTAGAAACTTTAAGGTTTGTCCAAAGTTTTAAAGACAAAAACGCCCATTTGATGCTTGGAGCGGCTAGGAACAATTCCAAAAGCGCTCTAAAGGTTCTGCCCCCTTTAATCACGCACCATTCCAAAAACCAAAGCGACAACACCAAAGAAGTTTTAAGCATCTATCAAATTTGTAACACCTATTCTATCAAAGCGCCTTTAGATTGAGGATTAAAAATGAAATGTTCGCATTGCCAGTTGGAATTTAAAGAAAGCGAGCTTTTTAAAGAGGTGATCCATCATAAGGAATTGTATTTTTGCTGCACGGGGTGCGCTAGGGTGTATGCGTTATTAACAGATTTGAATTTAGAGAGCTTTTATGACAAATTAAACGATTCCACTTTAGCCCCCGTAACGCCCCAAGATCCAATGAATATTTTAGAATTAGAACAAGCCCTTGAAGAAAACAATAAAAGCGATTTTATCCTCAATCTTTTGCTAGAAAAAACGCATTGCAACGCTTGCTTGTGGCTCAATCAAAAGGTTTTAGAACGCTTAAAGGGGGTTAAAAAAGTGAGCGTGAATTTCACCACCCACCACTTGCAAATCGTGTTTGACAAATCCTTAAACCCTAAAGAGATTATTCAAAAGATTGAGAGTTTGGGCTATGGGGCTAAAATTTATAATGTGCAAAATTACACCCTAAAAGCCCAAAAAGAGCAACGCTCCTACTTGCTCACTTTAAGCGTGGGGTTTTTTGCCACCATGAATTTGATGTTTATTGCCATTGCCAAATACGCAAGCTATGGCGGTGTGAGTTATGGCGGTGTGAGTTATGGCGGTGCAAGCTATGGTAGTGGTATGGATAAGCTCATGCAAAGGAATTTGGATCTTGTATCGCTCTTTTTAAGCTTGTTGGTGTTAGTGGTGGTGGGGCGTTTTTTCATTAAGGGGGCGTTTTATGGGCTAAAAAATGGCGTTTTGGGCATGGATTTGAGCGTGTCTTTTGGGGCGTTGTCGGCGTTTGTTTATTCCATTTATGCGATGTTGGTGTCTCAAGAGACCTATTTTGAAGCGAGCAGCACGATTTTAACGCTTGTTTTTGGCTCTAAGTTTTTGGAATTAAAGGCTAGGCTGTTTGCGAATGAAAAATGTCTGGCCCTAGAATCGCATGAAATCCATAGCGTGATTGTTGTAGAAAATGGCAAGCAGATAGAAAAACACCCTAAAGATGTGGCGATAGGCTCGGTTGTTTGGGTGCCAAGCGGGGCTAAAATCGCTTTAGATGGCACGCTTTTAAATAATGCGAGCGTGGATGCGTCTTTGATCAGCGGGGAGTTTAAGCCTTTGGAATTGGGGGTTAATGATCCAATTTTAGGGGGTTATGTGAATGTGGGCGTGCCTTTTAGCTATCAAGTGAGCGCGACTTTTCAAAACTCACGCCTTTCTAGTTTGTTAGAAACTTTAAAAAAGAGTTTTTTAGAAAAGCCTTTAATTGAGAGCAGTGCGAATCAAATTGCGGATATTTTTTCTAAAGCGGTGTTGTTTTTAGCCTTTGTGAGCTTTTTATTATGGCAATTTGGTTTGGGGGGTAATTTTGAAAAAGCCTTAATGGTGTGTATTAGCGTGTTAGTCATCAGCTGCCCTTGCGCGTTCGCTTTAGCTACGCCCATTGCGTTAGTGATAGGGGTGTTTAAAAACCCTTTGATCGTGTTTAAAGAAGCGTTGTTTTTAGAAACCCTGGCTAAAGTGAAAAAAATCTTTATAGACAAAACCGGCACCCTCACGCAAAAAGAAGTCCTTTTAAAAGAAAAAATCATTTACGAAGAATTTGATGGAAGGCTTTTGAAGAGCCTTTTAAAAACCAGGGAGCATTTAGCCCATAGCGCAATCCTTAAAACTCTAAATGGCGATGAGGTTGATTTAGAAAAGATAGAGTTTTTCGCTCATGGCTTAAAAGCGAATTATCAAAACGAAACTTTGCTAGTGGGGAGTTTGAAATTTTTAAAATCCATGGGGGTTGATTTAAAGGTCAAAGAGAGCGCTAATATCATGGTAGGCTTTGCGAAAAACAAGACTTTATGCGCGTTATTCATTTTAGAAGAGCGTTTGAAAGCTAACGCTAAAGAAGTCATTCAGGCTTTACAAAATCAAGGCTTAGAATTAGAAATTTTAAGCGGGGATAATGAAAGCTCGGTTAAGGAGTGCGCGAAAAAATTAGGGATTTCTAAGTATCATGCTAATTTGACCCCTGAAGATAAGGCTCAAATCATCAGCTCTTATAAGGGCGTTTGCGCGATGGTAGGCGATGGCAATAATGACGCGCTAGCCTTAAAACAAGCGAGCGTTTCTTTAGGGTTTGAAAAAAGCGCTTTGAGTAAAAGTGCATGCGATATTTTGCTTTTAGAAGAGGATTTGAGTTTGCTAGAAAAAGCGTTTCATAACGCTCAAAAAGTCTATCAAGTGGTGCTGCAAAACATTGTTTTGAGCTTGATTTATAACGCTATTTTAATCCCAGTCGCTATGTTAGGATACATCAACCCTTTAATAGCGAGTTTGAGCATGAGTGGTAGTTCGCTCTTAGTGGTTTTAAATTCTTTGAGGTTGAAACGCTCTTAAACAAACCACATCGTTTTGGCTAAAATGGCGATTAAAAAGCCAAAAGTTAGAGCGATAGGGTGGATATATTTACCAATAGGGTTTTTCTTACCCAAAAACTTACACGACAAAGAAAAAAGCACCAAAAGAAAAATGCTTAACGCTAAGATCACTTTAAGCATGAGTATTTTTTGAAAAGGGGTTTCACACCAGCCTTTATCGCCCCCCATGTATTGACTAAGCATCATACCCCCTGTTAAAACAAGCCCTAAAACGCATAAGGGCATGATTTTGATCGCTCTTTGAGTGATTCCTGTATTCGCTTTATTGGCAAACTCTTCGCCAAACATTTTCTTCACATTGGGGAAAATTACCCCATCAAAAAACAAGTAGCCAATGAAAATGATGGCGCACAATAAATGAACAACCAACACATAAGGATAAATCGCATCCATTTAAAATCCTTTATTCATGGGAGAATTAAAGAGTTTTTAATCTACTATAAAAGGATTTTATTGTCAAGTATCCCACTATTATGGGAATTTTAGGGGTGGTTTTTGTTTGACTTTTAAGATTGCAATTAGCTATAATAAAATAATTAAAAAAGTAACACTTAAGCGGAGACCCTAGAGAGTGATGCTCAATTTTATGACAAAGAAGAAAAATAGAATGCAAGATTGCAAAATGGTTTGTAAAAATTTTAATCGTAAGGAATCTGTTTTGATAGCTCAATCTTTAGATATTTCTAAAAAAGGCTCGGTAATTTTAGGCGCTCTTTTGAGTTCGTTATGGCTGACAAACCCCTTAAATGCCCATGAAAAGAATGGCGCGTTTGTGGGGATTAGCTTGGAAGTGGGTAGGGCTGATCAAAAGACCAACGCTTATAAAAACGGCGAATTGTTTCAAGTACCTTTTGGCGATGTTTCAGCCAATGATGATGGTAAAGTTCCTGACGGGCAGACCGGTGGCTGTCAGCCAGCTTCAGGGACGCCAGGAACGCCAGGCTATACTAAAGCTAACTGCGTGGTCAATTGGACTTCTCGCACCATGCTTAGCACTAATAAAAACATTCCTGGCCGTAACCAGCCGATGTATGGGCTAGGCGTGATGACAGGCTATAAGCATTTTATCGGTAAAAAAAGGTGGTTTGGGTTGCGTTATTATGGCTTTTTTGATTATGGGCATACCAATTTCTCTAACTCCAGAGCCGCTAACGCTATATCGCCTTTTTATTTGAGCGATCAAAAAGCGGACATGTATACTTATGGTTTTGGCACAGACATGCTTTTTAACATTATAGACAAGCCTAAAGCCACGGCCGGGTTTTTTCTAGGCGTGAATTTTGCGGGTAACACTTGGACTAATAATCGTGTGGGGTATTTTAAGGACGGGTATGTTTATGGCGTCAATACGGACGCTGACGCTTACATGACTAACGCTGATGGCACAATCACTTGCGGGGACACGACGCCGGCGAGTTGCAATGTGGGGATTAACCCTAATAGCGTCTATGCCACAGGAAAATTAAACGCTAAAGTGAATCACACGATTTTCCAATTTTTAGTGAATGTAGGGGTTAGAACCAATATTTTTGAACACCATGGCATTGAGTTTGGCATCAAAATCCCCACGCTCCCTAACCACTTTTTCAAAGGCTCTACTACCATAAGAGCGAAAAAACAAGGCCCGCTAGAGAATGGGAATCCGACCACTATCACCGGAGCAGAAACCAATTTCAGTTTGACCCAAACCTTACGCCGTCAGTATTCTATGTATTTGCGCTATGTTTATACTTTTTAAGTTTGGTAGGGGTTTTAGGTAGGGCTGATATGAAAGCTTGATGCTTTAAGCTTTCAATTGTCATTGATCTGTAGCTATTCTGCACTATTTTCTACTTTTTTGATAAATCTATCATTACCGCACAATGAGTCCTTATGCTGCTGTGGGGGTATTTCTATAATGCACTCTAATTATTCATCGCTAAAGATATATTCATTGGAGTCAAATTTTTCTTTCAATTCTTTATTTTGATTGATAGAGATAATCTCGCAAAAAGTTTAATTAGGCTAGACTGAGTAATGTCTAAAATAAATACCTTTAGCGTCCTTGATACAAACGCCCTTTGGGTGTTAGTGCATAAAAACCTTTTTCTGGTCTCTCAAAAAGCCCTAAGTTATCTTTTAAGGGGTTATCTTTTAGTACATGGTGGTTGAGTTCGCCCCTGATAGTGTTTCTAAAAGTATCGCCTTTGTATCTGTCTCCCCACTCTTCTTTTTTTATTCGCTCTTCTAATGCTTGATAAATATCTTGCAATGCTACTTGTTTAACGCCTTTTTCCTCACAATCAAAAATAAATTCCACTACCATTGCCTTAATAGAGGGGATAGTTCCAGGAAGCAATTTTTCTTGTTTTTCAATCTTTTTAATCTTTTCTTGAATGCTTTTATCTTTTGAGACTTTTTGTTCGTTTTTAATAATGGCACTAAAAACTTCATCATAGCTTTGCAAATACTCTTCATTAGGAGTGAATAGGCTATCTGCGTATTTTATAGAATTATAAATAGCGTTTAGTTGCGAATAATATAAGGGTTTCTTTTCTGTAAAAATGGTATTGACTTCAAAATTACTCTCCAATCCCCCTCTAGTCAAGTTGGTGCTACCTATAATGGAAGTTTTTTCGCTTCCATTGTCAAACATATAAATTTTAGGGTGGAAGACAATATCTGTTTTGTTGTTTTCTTTGTCGCCGTAGCAATAAAATTTTAATTTTTTATAAGTCTTGTTTAAGTCTAGCAAAAATCGTATGGATTTTGAGTCGGTTGTTTTAAAATCAAGCCCTACAATAATCTCAAATTCTGCCCCCTTTTCTAAAGAATCAATCAAAGCGTCTTGAATAACTTCCACCCCACTGTATTTTAAAAAAGCAACTGCAATGTGAGTGTTTAAAGAATTTCTTAGCCCTTCATTAATCACTTTGCTAATAGGATAATTGAGATTAGATAGAATTTGGACAGAACCCACCAAAAACCTTAATAATTTTCAAGCTATTTTACAAGCTTTAAGTTAATGTTGCGTTGCAAGTCTTTTAATTTAGCCCTCTAGTGAGAGCTTACCATAGGTTATAAATCCTACAATCTCTTATTAAGCTTTTTAAAATACCAAAGACTGAGAGCTAAGAATAAAAAAAAGGGCGATAGCACGCCTATTTCAGGAATGAGTATCCCTGAAATGCTGAACTTCCCTAAAGCAAAGAATAGCCCCCAAACAACGAGCGTGATAATGATAAATTTTAGCCCTAAAAGAGCCAGGTTTTCATAGCGGGCGAGACTGGGCGAAAAATAAGCGATTAAAACGCTTAAAAACGGCACAAAAAAGGGCAAAATCGCAAACACATACAAAAACGAGCGCACTTTTTTCGTGTCTGCGTTTTGGCGCACTAAAGCATGCAAGGATAAAAGAGCGTCTGTGATAGAAACCGCAGGCTTGTTTTGATAAATGGTGTCCAAAACTTTAGGGCGGAAATTTTTGAGCGTTTTAAAGGTTTTTAAACGCGTGGTGCTTAAAGCGTTCGCGCCCAGTTCAAAATTTAAGGGCATCTCATAGATAGTAGTGTCATGCAAAATCCAATATTTGTCTTCAAAAAAAGCTTCTTTAGCTTCAGCGTAAGATTCCAAAGTCTTATCTTTTAGGCGAAAAACCTTGATGTTTTGGGCTTTTTGCAATAAGGGATTAATCTTGTCAAAATACACGTAATCATCGTTGTATTTCACTAACAAATGCTCTGAAACGCTCAAAGAATTGTCTTTATAAATTAAATTTTGCGTTTTTTCTTCCATATACACAAAAGGAGTCGCGTTCAACCCCACATAAACAGCCGTGAAAAACAAGCTAATCAAAAAAATAGGGCTTAAAATCTGGCATTTGGAAAAGCCAATGGAGAGCAGGGCGGTGTATTGGTTGGATTTAATGAAGGTGATGTAAAATAAAACCATCGCCAAAAGCAAGGAAATGGGCAAGGTGTAATTGAGTGCAAATAAAATATCATAGGTGAAAAATAAAATGATCATGTTCGCAGAATCGGGCATTTTATCGGCGTATTTTAGGCTGTCAATGCCTACAAAAAACAATTCCAAAGCTAAAAGCACGATTAAAAAGTATTTGAAATAATACCACCCCACAAATCTAAACAAACGCACTTTAAACCCCTAACTTTCTATTTTTAAAGGTTTTTTAAGCGTGAAACGATTTTGCATGGCGTTAAAATCATGGCTTTCTATAAAAAATTTTAAGGCGTTTTTGGCATGTTCAAACGCAGCGTTTTTTAAAGGCTCTTCGTTTTTGTGGAATTTTGAAAGCACATGCTCAATCACACCAATTCCTTTAGAAATCCCCACCCTCAAGCGGTAATAAGAATTCGAACACAATGCATCAATGGATTTTAAGCCGTTATGCCCCCCATTTCCCCCGCCATTTTTAAACTTCACAACGCCTAAAGGTAGATCCAAGTCGTCATGGACAATTAAAAGCTCTTTGGGTTTATAAAAATTTTTAGCGCTTAAAACGCTCTCGCCGCTTAAATTCATGTAAGTTTGGGGCTTGAGTAAGATAAAATCCTTATAAACGCACAAATAAGCGTTGTGTTTGGGAGAAAAAGTGAAAGAAAGATCCAACCCGCTAACGAGCGAATCTAAAATATCAAAACCAGCGTTGTGTCTGGTGTGAGCGTAACGCAAAGTAGGGTTGCCTAAACCTACTAAAAGCGTCATAACTTCAAATCACTTCGCTTTAATCACACCGATCACAGCGATAGAATCATGATCTAAGATCTTCACATTTTCGTGTTTTTCTAAATCGCGCACTAAAATAGACTCATTCACGTCTAAAGAGGCTACATCCACTAAATAGTGATCGGGCAAATGCTCTGGAGTGCATTCCACGCTGATACGCTTTTTAGAGAGCATTAAAATCCCTTTATTTTTCAGGCCCACTGGAGTGCCTTGGTGTTTGACAGGGACTTTAAACTTAGACTTCACGCCCTTAGTAACAGCGAGTAAATCCACATGGATAAGCTCGTTAGTAACAGGGTTTTTTTGGTATTCTTGAACCACGACTTCAAAAGTCTTATCCCCTAATTTCACCGGAAAAATCAAATGCTTTTTTTCCTTAAGGTATTTAATGAAAGGGTTTAATTTGAACGCGCCATTCACATTCTCAACACCCTTTCCATAAACATTTGCGATTAGATAGCCATCTTTTTTTAAAGCTTTAGCGTTAGCTTTAGTAATACTCTCTCTAATAACGCCTTCTAACATGTCAATCCTTTAAAATAAAATAAGGGCTTATTCTATCCAAAAAACCCTTAAAAATCAAAAACTGCTTAAAAGCTTTTCAAAGGATTGTTTGAACGCTATCAAGCCTTCTTTAAGGAGTTTTTGAGCGGTGTTTTCTAAATCAATGTTTTGGTTTTTCAGTTCTCTTTTAAACGCTTCAATTTCTGTAACCTTTAAAGGGGTTTGACACTCGGTATTTGGGTCAAGCAAATAAGCGTTTAGGGCGTCTAGGGGGGCTGTGTTGATAGAGTTTTTAAAACACAGCGCTTTAATGTAATAATCTTTAGCTAAAGCGTTGGATTTAACGCCGGTGGATGCAAAAAGGGTGCTTATTAGCTTATTAGCATGTTGGTTGATTTGGTAATAGCACTCGGTAGCGTTCATGATCCCGCTTTGAGCTTGCAAGTTTTTTGGCACCAAAGGGTCTATTTCTTTGTCAAATCGTGAGACAAACACGCTAATGACCGCTCTTTTTTGCGCTTCTTTGGCTAAGATTTGAGCGATTTCACCGGCAATTTTAGGCGAAAAAACTAAAGTTACATTAACAGGAATAGAAGCTTTAGTCAAAGTGCTAATGACTTCAAAAGCGCTTTCGCTCGCCGGGACTTTAATCATCACATTGGGGCGGTTTAATGTTTTGAATAACCGCTTGGCTTCATCAATGCTTTTAATAGCATCATCTTCTAAAAAAGGGTCAATTTCTAGGCTAATGTAACCGTTGTTAGGGTCTTTTTCATATAAAGGCATTAACGCGCTAGAAGCTTGTAAAATATCCTTTAACGCCAGAGTTTCATAAATTTCTTTAGCTTTTTTGCCTTTGAGTTTAGCGATTTCATCTTGATAAAACGCGCTTTTGGTGATCGCTTCACAAAACAAACTAGGGTTACTCGTCGCCCCGCAAATAGCCCCCTTGTTAATGAGTTTTAAAAAGTCGTTTTCTAAAAAATCCCTTTCTATAAAATCGCACCACAAACTGAATTCTTGCATGTTTTATCCTTGTTTTAAATTGAGATAATAATCTCTAACGACCTCTTGGTCGCTAAAAAAAATCGTTTTGTCTTTAAAGATTTGAATGTTTTCATCACCCTTGCCTAAAATCAACAACACCTCATCGTCTTTTAAATTTTCTAAAGCGTTTAAAATGGCTTTTTTTCGGTCTTTTTCTACAATGACTTTAGAAGAATTATTGATGCCTTTTAAAATATCCTTAATAATGTCTTCTTCGTTTTCGCTTCTGGGGTTGTCTGAAGTTAAGATGATTTGATGCGCGTAACAACTCGCTATCGCTCCCATTTTAGGGCGCTTGGTTTTATCCCTATCGCCCCCTGCTCCAAAAAGAGCGGTGATTTTTTGGTTTTTAAAGCTTTCAAAGACTTGTTGCATGCCGTCTGTTGTGTGGGCAAAATCCACAACCACTAAAGGTTTAGAATGCACAATTTCCAAACGCCCCTTCACCCCATAAAAGTTTTCTAATAACGGCGCGATCGTTTCTAAAGGCAATTGAGTGAGTAATTTAACCCCCAAAACGCCCGCTAAAATATTATAAAGGTTGTAACGCCCTAAAAGGGGGGAATGTATCAGGGCGGTTTCTTTAACATTAGGATCTCTTAAATCGTGTTGGTAGCATAAAGACGCGCTAATGGAGGGGTTGAGCGAAAAGGCTTGAACATTCAAATGCGCCTTTTTATCCAACGCGTAAGTGCGCGCGTTAATGGGGTTAAAAAGGGCGTTTGTTTCATCTCTGTTAATCACTTTCAAGCCCTCATCTTTAAAAAAGCTGTTTTTAGCGTCCCTGTAATTTTCTATGCTTTCGTGGAAATCTAAATGATCGCTTGTGATATTGGTTAAGATTTTAAGGGCAAAATCAAGCCCAGCGGTGCGCTTTTGGACAATCGCATGGGAGCTCACTTCCATAATAAAGTATTCACACCCCAAACGAATCGCTTCTTCTAAATCGCTATAAAGCTCTAAAAGAGTGGGCGTGGTCAAGCCCTTTTTCTTGATTTGTGTGTCGTTAATAAAAAACCCTCTTGTGCCTAAAAGAGCGGTCTTTTTATTCAAATCTAAGAGCAAGGAATACATCAAACTCGCTGTGGTCGTTTTACCATTAGTGCCAGTAATCCCTACAATTTTAATCTTAAAATCAAAGTAGTTTTTAAGCTCGTTAAAATCTAAAATAGCCAGGTTTTTTTCTGCAATTAAAGGAGAGTATTTTTCATTTAAAGGCGTTTTGACAAAAAGGATTTCTTTAGGGTTTTCTAAAACTTCATTCGTGTTATCGCTTAAAAAAGAATAGGCGCGGTTACGATAAGTCAAGGTTTTTTTAAGCTTCATTCTTTAAGCCTTATTGGATTTGAGAGCGTCTTCTAAAAGAGAACGCAAAAATTTATCGTAAATAAAAGAATCTTCATGCATGTTTTCAATGTAATTTACCGCTAATTCGTAATAGCCATAGTGGTTCAATTCTTTCAAAAATTCATAAAAATCCTCTTTATTGTCAAAAATCACCCTAGAGCTGAACATCAAATCTTCAAACGCTTCCTTAAAGCCGCGCTCCAGGCTCAAGCGTTTGAAATCCGCATACAAAATGCCGTTCAATTCCTCGCCTTTTTGAGAAATTTGCGCATCAATCTTTTCAGCCATTTGGTTTAGCCCCTCATCAAAAGAAGCGATCAAGGCGATGATCTGCTCTTCAGCCTGGTTTTTTAAACTTCGTTTTTGCATAGCGATCAGGCTTTGATACAATTCATAAAAGCTATGGGCTTCTTTAGGGAAATCCTTAGCGATGTCGCTTAATAACGCCCCCACTCTGGCTTTTTGGTTGTCTTTATCCAAAAACAACACTTCAGAAAAAAGGCGCAACGCTTCAGCGTAATGGGCTTGCTTGAACGCTAAAAAGCCATCTTTAACCAACGCTCGCTTTTTAAATTCATAATCAAACTTTTGCATGCCTAATCATCCTTAAAGCTTATCAAACTCCTTAGCGTTTTCTAAACACACCACTTCTAAATTGGGGTGAATGTCCATTTTAAGCTGCCTTTCAATGACATTTTTTAAAGTGATTTTACTGCTAGAGCAAGTCTTGCACGCTCCCTCTAAAGCCACATAAATTTTCATGCTTTTCACCCCTAGCACTTCAATATTGCCGCCATCTTTGAGCAAGTAAGGGCGGATCTTTTCTATCACAATACGCACCGGTTTTTGTAAATCTTCATCGCTAAATTCTATCATTTTTAAAAACCTTATTTTTAAAATTTTACTTTAAGATACCATATAATGAGCCATTTTTATCAAACAACGCCTTTTAAGAGTGGCTCAAGGGCTAATTGGATAGAATAGAGCCACTATTAGAATAAGGTTTTGATGACGATATGGAAATTAAAAACATCAAAGAGTTTGAAAAAGCTTCCAAAAAACTCCAAAAAGACACTTTAAAGATCGCTCTCGCTCTTTTGTTCCTCATCGGTGCCGCTTTGCTCGCTCTCATTTTTGGGCAGGCTAATTCTAAGGGATTGTTGCTTATTTTTGCGGCTGTGATTGGGGGGTATATGGCGATGAATATTGGCGCGAACGATGTGTCTAATAATGTCGGCCCTGCCGTAGGCTCTAAAGCCATTAGCATGGGCGGGGCGATTTTGATTGCTGCGATTTGTGAAATGCTTGGAGCGATCATTGCCGGGGGGGAAGTGGTTTCTACGATTAAGGGTCGTATCGTTTCGCCTGAATTTATTAATGATGCGCATGTTTTCATTAATGTCATGTTGGCTAGCTTACTCAGTGGGGCGTTGTGGTTGCATGTGGCGACTTTAATAGGCGCTCCCGTTTCCACTTCACACTCTGTGGTGGGGGGGATTATGGGGGCTGGAATGGCAGCGGCTGGAATGTCTGCTATTAATTGGCATTTCTTATTAGGCATTGTGGCGAGTTGGGTAATCTCGCCTTTAATGGGGGCTTTGATAGCCATGTTTTTTTTAATGCTCATTAAAAAGACTATCGCTTATAAAGAAGATAAAAAGAGCGCGGCTTTAAAGGTCGTGCCTTATTTGGTAGCGTTGATGAGCCTAGCCTTTAGCTGGTATTTGATGATTAAGGTTTTAAAACGCCTCTATGCGGTGGGTTTTGAAATCCAGCTGGCTTGCGGTTGTATCCTTGCGCTTTTGATTTTTATCCTTTTTAAAAGATTTGTGTTAAAAAAAGCCCCACAATTAGAAAATAGCCATGAAAGCATTAATGAGCTTTTTAATGTCCCTTTGATTTTTGCCGCCGCGCTTTTAAGCTTTGCGCATGGGGCTAATGATGTGGCTAACGCTATAGGCCCCTTAGCGGCTATCAGTCAAACTTTAGAAGATGCAAATAGCCCTATGGGGAATACTTTAAGCTCTGTGCCGTTGTGGATTATGGTAGTAGGGGCAGCTGGGATCGCTTTAGGCTTGAGTTTGTATGGGCCAAAGCTCATTAAAACGGTGGGGTCTGAAATCACAGAATTAGACAAAATGCAAGCTTTTTGCATCGCGCTTTCTGCAGTCATCACCGTGCTTTTAGCCTCTCAATTAGGCTTGCCCGTAAGCTCTACGCATATTGTGGTGGGCGCGGTGTTTGGGGTGGGCTTTTTAAGGGAGCGCTTAAGAGAGCAATCAAGAAGGCGTTTTGCTAGGATCAGAGACAACATTGTAGCGGCGCACTTTGGGGAAGATTTAGAAGAAATTGAAGGCTTTTTAGAGCGCTTTGATAAAGCCAATTTGAAAGAAAAATCGCTCATGCTAGAGAGCTTGAAAAAAAGCAAGAACACCGCTATTGCTTTGGAATTGAAAAAGAAAGAAAAAAAGTCGCTTAAAAAAGTGTATAAAGAAGAAGTGATCAAACGCTCCATTTTAAAAAAGATTGTTACCGCTTGGTTGGTAACCGTGCCGGTTTCTGCGCTTTTAGGCGCGCTTCTTTTTGTGGCTCTTGGTTTTATAGAAAAGTATTTCTAGGGTTTTTAAAGGCTTGATTTTTAAAGTTAGGCTTAATCTTTTATGTTAAAATTCTAAGATTTTATATATTTTATATTTATCGTTAGGTTTTAGGTTTAAATCATGGGGAGGAATCAAGGAGCTTATTTGGATCCGTCTGAATCGATTTTGATGTTGATGGTTGCTTTTTTATTGGTGCTGTTGAACGCTTTTTTTGTGCTTTCAGAGTTTGCCCTTGTGAAAGTGCGTAAAACCCGCTTAGAAGAGCTGGTTAAAATCGGTAATTCCAACGCTAAACTCGCTTTAAAGATGAGTCAAAGACTAGACACTTATTTGAGCGCCACGCAGTTAGGCATCACCCTTTCTTCATTAGCTTTAGGCTGGGTGGGTGAGCCCGCTATCGCAAAATTGTTAGCCGCGCTGTTTGAGTCTATGGATTTGAGAGAAAATCCTATTTTTATCCATTCAATGAGCGTGGTCATAGCGTTTTTAAGCATCACTTTTTTGCATGTCGTGTTGGGCGAGATTGTGCCTAAATCTTTAGCGATCGCTAAATCTGAAAAAGCCGCTCTTTTTGCCGCGCGCCCTTTGCATGTGTTTTGGGTGGTGTTTTATCCGGTGGTGTGCCTGTTTGATGTGATCGCTCATTTCTTTTTAAAAAAAGTGGGCATCAATCCTAAAGAGCATGACGGCACGCATTCTGAAGAAGAGTTAAAGATCATTGTGGGCGAGAGTTTGAGAGAGGGCATTATTGATTCGGTGGAGGGGGAAATCATTAAAAACGCGGTGGACTTTTCTGACACGAGCGCTAAAGAAATCATGACCCCACGAAAAGACATGGTGTGTTTGGACGAAGAAAACAGCT
Source organism: Helicobacter pylori (assembly GCA_008033015.1). Taxonomy (GTDB): domain Bacteria; phylum Campylobacterota; class Campylobacteria; order Campylobacterales; family Helicobacteraceae; genus Helicobacter; species Helicobacter pylori_DH. The sequence continues at coordinate 1,205,620 of CP032042.1, read as the reverse complement.
ATGAAGAAAATATAGACATTGTTTTAAAAAGCCGCTTCACGCGCTACCCTTATTGTAAGGGTTCTAAGGATAACATTATCGGCATGGTGCATATTAGAGACTTGCTTTCTCGCTCTATTTTTACCCCTAAAATGCATGATTTCAATCAAATCGTCAGGAAAATGATCATCGTCCCTGAGAGCGCTTCCATTTCTCAAATCCTTATTAAAATGAAAAAAGAGCAAATCCATACCGCTTTGGTGATTGATGAATACGGCGGCACGGCCGGGCTGCTCACTATGGAAGATATTATTGAAGAGATCATGGGCGAGATTAGCGACGAATACGACTTAAAACAAGAGGGCGTGAACAAGCTTGAAGAAGGCGTGTTTGAATTAGAGGGCATGCTGGATTTAGAGAGCGTAGAAGAAGTGCTTCACATTGAATTTGACAAAGAATGCGAGCAGGTAACGCTTGGGGGTTATGTTTTTAGCTTGTTAGAGCGCATGCCTATGGAGGGGGATACAATCGTTTCGCATGGGTATGTTTTTGAAGTCTTAAGCGTGGATGGGGCCAGGATAAAACGCTTAAAAGCGGTTAAACAAGATCAGGGAGAAAATGAAGCATGAAAAAAACAACCCTCTTTGTATTGGGCTTATTATTCAATAGCTCTTTAAGCGCTGTTGATGGGGTTTCTCAAACCGAGCCTTCTTCTTTGAATTTGGCTGAAGATAGCCTATCCTTGAACCACCCTGACGCTCAAAAACTCTCTTTAAAAAACGCATGGACTAGGGTGTTGTCTAACCATGAAGGCTTGCATGCGCAAGAATACGCTATTAAGCGAGCGAGTAAAATGAAATTAGCGGCTAAGCTTTCTTTTTTGCCTCAAATTGATTTGAGCGCTTTTTACGTGTACCTCTCTAACCCCATTAAAATGGATTTTGCCAGCCAAAAACAACCGGGCGTGCAAAAAGCCACCAACCAGATCCATCAAGGCTTGCAAAACATCCAACAAAATATCCCCCCTCAAGTATTAACCCCTCAAATCCAAGCGGGCATGCAAGGGGTGATGCAAGGTTTTGGGGCTTTGAGCAGCACTTTAGAAGCCCCCTTATTGTTTTCTAAGCAAAATGTGGTGATTGGGGCTTTGAGCATTATTTATCCCCTTTATATGGGTGGGGCAAGATTCACGATGGTGCGCATTGCGGATTTGATGCAAAAAGACGCTAATGAAGTGTATCGTTTGAAAAAGCTTTCCACTTTTCAAGAGCTTGTGAGCGTGTATTATGGCATGGTGTTAAACGCAGAAGTGGCTGAAACTTTAGAAGAGGTGGAAAAAGGCCATTATAAGCATTTCCAAAACGCTTTGAAAATGCAAAAAGTAGGGCAAATCGCTAGGGTAGAAACCTTAGGCGCTCAAGTGGCTTATGATAAGGCCCATATCGCTAGCGTTAAGGCTAAAGACGTGTTAGAAGTTTCGCAGCTCTCGTTCAATTCTATTCTATCCAGCAAGGACGATTTAGCGCCTTCAAGCAAATTAGAGATCCACACCGAGAAAAATCTGCCTGATTTGAGCTTTTTTGTTGCTTCCACGCTCAATTCCTACCCGGCTTTAAAGACTTTAGAAAATCAGATTCAAATTTCTAAAGAAAACACAAAACTACAGATCGCTAAATTCTTGCCCCAAGTGCATTTTTTTGGCTCTTATCTCATGAAGCAAAACAATTCGGTGTTTGAAGACATGATCCCTAGTTGGTTTGTGGGCGTGGCCGGGCGCATGCCCATACTCTCCCCCACAGGGCGTATCCAAAAATACCAAGCGAGCAAATTAGCGGAGTTGCAAGCCAGTAGCGAGCAAATCCAGGCTAAAAAAAACATGGAATTGTTAGTGAATAAGACTTATAAAGAGACGCTTTCTTATTTGAAAGAATACAAAAGCTTGCTTTCTAGCGTGGAATTAGCCAAGGAAAATCTAAAACTCCAAGAGCAGGCTTTTTTACAAGGCTTAAGCACGAACGCTCAAGTCATTGATGCAAGGAACACGCTTTCTTCTATCATCGTGGAGCAAAAAAGCGTGGCTTATAAATACATTGTTTCATTAGCGAATTTAATGGCGTTAAGCGATCATATTGATTTATTTTATGAATTTGTTTATTAAAGGAAAAAATCATGTCAAATAGCATGTTGGATAAAAATAAAGCGATTCTTACAGGGGGTGGGGCTTTATTATTAGGGCTAATCGTGCTTTTTTATTTAGCTTATCGCCCTAAGGCTGAAGTGTTGCAAGGGTTTTTGGAGGCCAGAGAATACAGCGTGAGCTCCAAAGTCCCAGGCCGCATTGAAAAGGTGTTTGTTAAAAAAGGCGATCACATTAAAAAGGGCGATTTGGTTTTTAGTATTTCTAGCCCTGAATTAGAAGCCAAGCTCGCTCAAGCTGAAGCCGGGCATAAAGCCGCTAAAGCGCTTAGCGATGAAGTGAAAAGAGGCTCAAGAGATGAAACGATCAATTCTGCAAGAGACATTTGGCAAGCAGCCAAATCTCAAGCCACTTTAGCTAAAGAGACTTATAAGCGCGTTCAAGATTTGTATGACAATGGCGTGGCGAGTTTGCAAAAGCGCGATGAAGCCTATGCGGCTTATGAAAGCACCAAATACAACGAGAGCGCGGCTTACCAAAAGTATAAAATGGCTTTAGGGGGGGCGAGCTCTGAAAGCAAGATTGCCGCTAAGGCTAAAGAGAGCGCGGCTTTAGGGCAAGTGAATGAAGTGGAGTCTTATTTAAAAGACGTCAAAGCCCTAGCCCCAATTGATGGGGAAGTGAGTAACGTGCTTTTAAGCGGTGGCGAGCTTAGCCCTAAGGGTTTTCCTGTGGTGCTCATGATAGATTTAAAGGATAGTTGGTTAAAAATCAGCGTGCCTGAAAAGTATTTGAACGATTTTAAAGTGGGCAAGGAATTTGAAGGCTATATCCCAGCGTTGAAAAAAAGCACGAAATTCAGGGTCAAATATTTGAGCGTGATGGGGGATTTTGCGACTTGGAAAGCGACAAATAACTCCAACACTTACGACATGAAAAGCTATGAAGTGGAGGCCATACCCTTAGAAGAGTTGGAAAATTTTAGGGTAGGGATGAGCGTGTTGGTTACCATTAAACCTTAAAAAGGATTGTTTTGTTCAGATTGATAAGCGCATGGGTTTTACAAGACAAGTTCTTGTTTGTCGTGTGTTTTATATTGCCTTTTTGTTTAGGGGTTTTAGGCACGCAAATCTTTAAACAAGAAATCCCAAGACAGCTCCCTATCGTGGTGGTGGATTTGGATAAAACCACGACAAGCCATCAAGTAGCGTTTGAATTAGGTGCAACGAGCGCGCTTCAAATCAAATACCAAGTGGCTAGCCTTTTAGAAGCCAAACGCTTTTTAAACTCCGCTGAAGCGTATGGGGCGTTAGTTTTGCCTAGAGATTTAGAGAAAAAAATCAAAATGGGGCGAAAGATTGATTTGCCCTTTTATTATAACGCTGAGTACGTTTTAGTGGGCAAAACGCTCAAAAACGCCTTTTTGCAAACCGCTTTGACTTTAGACGCTAAAACCTTAGCCACCAAAGCTTTAGTGCGAGATTCCAATTTGATTTCTGCTAAAGCCCAAGCGGTGCCTATTGTTTTGCAATTGCATGCCCTATACAATGAAGAAAACAATTACACGCAATACCTTTTAAGCGTGATGCTGCCTTGCATGTGGCTTATTTTCATTGCGATTGGTATGCTCAATTTCATTCAAAAAACCTCTAACATGCGCGAGCTTTTGATCAGTATTTTAGCGAACGTGTGCGTGTTTAGCTTTTGGGGGATGGGCATGGCGTTTTATTTTAATTTTATTGGCATGCAGGGGCATTATGCACATTTGTTGTTGGTCTTTTTGGCGGTAGTTTTAATGGTGCTCATTATGAGCGGGTTTGTGGTGCTAGTTTATGGCATTTCAAAAAGCGTTATTGAAACTGCGGGTGCGATTGGGGTCTATACCGCTCCAAGCTTTGCGTTTGCTGGGGTGACTTACCCGCAAAACAACATGGAAATTTTTGGGGATTTTTGGAGCCATTGCTTGCCTATTAGCCATTTTATGAAGTTCTTTTTACAAGAGGCTTATTATAAGACGGATTTTACCGAGTCTTTAAATTCGTTAATGCCGCTTGTGTTCTTTTTAATCTTTTTAGTCTTAGGGCTTTTGATTTTTTATTTTTCTTTTAAAAAAGATAGGGCTAGCGCATGAATTTTTTTAAAATCCTTTTAATGGAATTAAGGGCTATTGTTTCTCATAAGGGCGTTTTGTTAATCCTTATAGGCGCTCCTTTAATCTATGGCTTATTATACCCTTTGCCTTATTTGAAAGACATCGTAACGCAGCAAAAAATCGCCCTTGTAGATGAAGACAACTCCTTTCTTTCTAGGCAATTAGCCTTCATGGCGCAAAGCTCCAACGAGTTAGAAATCGCTTTTTTTAGCCCCTCTATGCTGGAAGCTAAAAAGCTTTTAAAAGAAGAAAAAATTTATGGGATCTTGCATATCCCTTCGCATTTTGAAGCCAATATCCATAAACAAGTGCCTGTAACGATAGATTTTTATGCGAATTCCAATTACTTTTTGATTTATGGCGCCTTAGCGAATGCGGTGGTGGAGAGCATCAACGCTTTAAATGATGAAATAAGGTTCAAACGCAACGCCCAAATAGAAGAAGCTGAATTAGGGACAGATGGGATTAAAATCAGGCCTATCGCCTTGTATAACCCTAGTGAGGGGTATTTGAATTACGCGCTCTCTAGCGTGTTTATTTTCATTTTGCACCAGGTGATGCTCATTGCAAGCAGCATGTTTACTAGCTCCAGGCGTTTGGAATTGGCCCTTTTAGACAAAAAAGAAATCGCTTTAAGGCTGTGCGCAAGACTCTTGGTGTTCATGGGAGCGTTTAGCGTTTTTGTTTTATGGTATTTTGGGGCGCTGTTTTCTTTTTATGGGATCGAACGGCATGGGAGCGCTTTGATGGTGTTTTTGAATAGCTTGATTTTCATGCTTGCGGCCTTGAGTTTGGGGTCGTTTTTAGGCGCATGGATTAAAAATGAAGCCCACACCACTCAAATCGTTTTGATTTCTTCTTTGCCCTTGATTTTTATGATGGGTTTTGTGTGGCCTTTTGAATCCCTGCCCTCTTATTTACAGGTTTTCGTTCAAATAGTGCCAGCTTATCATGGGATCAGTTTGCTAGGGCGATTGAATCAAATGCATGCGGAATTTGTAGATGTTTCCATCCATTTTTATGCGCTTATTGCGATTTTTATCGTGAGTTTTATAGGGTGCGTGTTCAAACTCAGCTCTTTAAAGAAAGCTTGTGAAAACGCTTAAAAACCTCATCACTTCCAAGCACCAGATTAAAGCGTCTCGCTTTTTAGGGTATCTTATGCCTTTTAGCGATTTTGAAAAAACCCTTTTAGAATTGAAAAAAGAGCATTTTAAAGCCGCGCATTTTGTAACGGCGTTCCGCTATTCTTTAGAGGGCAAAATCACGGAGGGTTTTAGCGATGACGGCGAGCCTAAAGGGAGTTCAGGAATGCCTGTGCTTAGCGTTTTAAGGCGAGAGGATTTAATCAATATAGGATTAGTGAGCGTGCGTTATTTTGGAGGCACGCTTTTAGGGGTGGGGGGCTTGATGAAAGCTTATGCTAAGAGCGCGTTATTGTGCGTAGAAAACGCTCAAAAAGAGGACGCTTTGAAGGATTTTGTGGAGTTAGAAACTTTAAGCGCTCATTATTCTTACAAAGAATTAGACGCTCTTCAGCGTGAAATTAAGAAATTTAGCTTACAATTAAGCAAAAAGAATTTTTCAAACCAAAGCGTGGAAGTGGAAATCAGCGGCGAAAGAGAAAATTTGCAAGCGTTTTTACAGCAAAATAAGATAAATTAGGGAGAGTGGTATGGGATTTTTGAGTGGGTATTTTTTATGGGTTAAGGCTTTCCATGTGATAGCGGTCATTTCGTGGATGGCGGCGTTATTTTATTTGCCGCGCCTTTTTGTCTATCATGCAGAAAACGCGCATAAAAAAGAGTTTGTAGGAGTGGTTAAAATCCAAGAAAAAAAGCTTTATTCCTTTATCGCTTCGCCGGCTATGGGTTTCACGCTTATTACAGGGATTTTAATGTTGTTGATAGAGCCTACGCTCTTTAAAAGTGGAGGGTGGTTGCATGCTAAATTGGCTTTAGCAATCTTACTTTTAGCCTATCATTTTTATTGCAAAAAATGCATGCGCGAGCTGGAAAAAGACCCTACAAGAAGAAACGCAAGGTTTTATCGTGTGTTTAATGAAATACCCACGATTTTAATGATCCTCATTGTGATCTTAGTGGTTGTCAAGCCTTTTTAAAGACAAGCCATGAAGAAAGAAAATCGCCTCAAGCAAGAAAAAATCATCAACATGTTTGATGATATAGCCAGTTCTTACGATCAAGCCAACCGCTTGATGAGTTTTGGATTAGACGTTAAATGGCGCCAAAGGGCTTGCGAGCATGCGTTTTTGTTTTTGGAGAATAAAAAAGCGTTAAGGCTTGTGGATGTGGCATGCGGGACGGGGGATATGCTTGTTGCTTGGCAAAAAAGCGCTTTAAATTGCGGCATAGAGTTTAAGGAATGTTTGGGGATTGACCCCTCTAATAACATGCTTGAATTAGCCATTAAAAAATGTGAAGAGCTTGAAAACAAAGCTTCTTTCATCCAAGCTCAAGCCAAAGATTTAAAGGGCGTTGAAAGTAACAGCGTGGATATCCTTTCCATTGCGTATGGCTTGCGTAATATCGTGGAAAGACAAGAAGCTTTAAAAGAGTTTTTTAGGGTGTTAAAGCCTAGGGGCGTTTTAGTGATTTTAGAATTTTTAAAAAAGGACAACCCCACATGGCTGGATAAAATCTCAGGGTTTTACACGAATAAGGTTTTGCCTTTAGTGGGAGGGGCTATCAGTAAGAATTATGGCGCTTATTCTTATTTACCGCAATCCATTGAGGGGTTTTTGAGTTTGGAGAGCTTGAAGCATGAATTAAAAAACGCAGGGTTTGAGATTTTAAGAACTGAAGATTCTATCGCTCAAATTTCAACGACCATGCTTGTTAGAAAAAGCTAAAGGAATGCCATGCAAGAGGAATTATTTGAAACCGAAAAAGCCCCCCAAAAAAACACTAAAAACGCTAAAAACGCCCCTAAAAAAAGCTTTGAAGAGCATGTCCATTCCCTAGAGCAAGCCATAGATCGCTTGAATGATTCTAATTTGTCCTTAAAAGACGGGATGGATTTGTATAAAACGGCCATGCAAGAGTTGTTTTTGGCTCAAAAGCTTTTAGAAAACGCTTATTTAGAGCATGAAAAACTCCAAACGCCAGACAAAAAGGCTTAAAGCATGCAAGTGTTTGCTTTACAGCTAGAATCTTTTAAAGAAACCCTCATGCAATCCTTATTCAACTCCATACCCGAGCAAAGCGTGGTGGTGTTGCCTGAATACGTGATCAACCCCTTTTTCCACCATAACATGGGATTGGATGTGAATGAAATCAGTGCGCAGTCTGTGCGAGCGATAGAGTTTTTATCGCAAAAATGCAAAGAGTTAGACTTAATTGTCTCGGCCCCGGTGCTTTTAGAAGAACATTCTAAAATCTATAAAAAAATCGCCCTCATTTCTAAAGAAAACATCCAGTATTACGCGCAACAACGCTTAATCCCCTATCCACACTGGGATGAAGAGAGCTTTTTTGACAATGAGAAAAGCGCTTTTAAAGAATTGCTCGTCTTTGAAAGAGACGGCTTAAAAATCGCCCCTTTGTTTGGCTTTGAAGCACATTTTGATGAAATATGGGTTCAGGCTAAAAATCAGGGCGTGGATGTGGTGCTTTTAAGCAGCGTGGCCACTTTTGAATCCAATGAAAGGTGGCGGCTTTTGTGCCAGATGCGTGCTTTTTGCGCTTCTTGCGTGGTGGTTAGGGCTAATAGGATCGGAGCGTATCGCCAGATCATTGTAGAAGAAGATCAAAAAAACGAATTTTTGTGGAAATTTTATGGGGATAGTTTTGTGGCCTTGCCTAATGGCGCTATTGAAGATTCTTTAGAGGGTAAAATGGGGGCTTTGAGCGCTCAAATGGATAAAAATGAAATTGATGAATGGGCTAAATTATGGCATTTTAGAACGATTAAAGAGGGTTGAATGATTGATAGAAAACTTTTATTGCAAGATTTTGACAAGGTGGCTCTTTCTTTAAAAAAGCGTAACGATGCGATGGGTGATGAGTTGGAGCGTTTGCGCGAAGTCATCACGCGTTATAAAAAGCAGCTCATTGAATTAGAAGGCTTGCAAGCCTTTCAAAACAAGGTTTCTAAAGAATTTGGTATTAAAATGGCTCAAAAAATGGATACAAGCGATCTCAAAAAAGAGCTAGAAAACAATAAAATCAAATTGAATGAGCTTTCCAAAAGCGTGGGCGAATTGGAGCAACAAATTGATTTGAAGCTTTCCATAATCCCCAATCTAGTGGATGAAAAAACCCCTTTAGGCGCGAATGAAGAAGACAACATAGAAATTAAAAAAATCTTAACCCCCAGGGTTTTTACTTTCAAACCCAAAGAGCATTTTGAACTCGCTCAACAAAACGGCTGGATTGATTTTGAAAGCGGCGTGAAACTCGCCAAAAGCCGTTTTTCGGTCATTAGGGGTTTTGGGGCGAAAATTTATCGCGCGCTCATTCATTTAATGTTAGATTTTAATGAAAAAAACGGCTTTGAAATCATTTACACGCCAGCGTTAGTGAATGAAAAAATGCTTTTTGGGACCGGGCAATTACCCAAATTCAAAGAAGATATTTTCAAAATAGAAAATGAAAATTTGTATTTGATCCCTACCGCTGAAGTAACGCTCACTAATCTATACAACGACACCATCATTAGCGTTGAAAAACTCCCTATTAAAATGACCGCGCACACGCCTTGTTTTAGGAGTGAAGCAGGGAGTGCGGGCAAGGACACAAGGGGGATGATAAGGCAGCACCAGTTTGATAAAGTAGAGCTAGTGGCTATCACGCACCCTAAAGAAAGCGATGTTATGCAAGAGCATATGCTAGAGAGCGCGAGCGAGATTTTAAAGGCTTTGGAATTACCGCACCGGTTTGTGCAATTGTGCAGCGCGGATTTAGGCTTTAGCGCAAGCAACACGATAGATATTGAAGTGTGGCTGCCCGGGCAAAATTGCTATAGAGAAATCAGCTCGGTGTCTAACACGAGGGATTTCCAGGCTAGGCGCGCGAAAATCCGCTTCAAAGAAAATCAAAAAAACCAATTAGCGCACACCTTAAACGGCTCTTCTTTAGCGGTAGGCAGGACGATGGTCGCTTTAATGGAAAACCACCAGCAAGCGGATGGGAGCATCCACATTCCTAAGGCGTTAGAAAAATACCTTTAAGGCTAGTTCGTGCTGAATGAAGAGCAAAATTCATTAGAAGAAAAAGGGGGCGAAAACAAAAACGAAAAAGAAACCCCCTTAAAGGGCATTCATTCTAAAATCCCCTCTTTGAAGCAGGCTTTGGAGCAGACGATTAATAAAATCAAAAGCTCTAAAGAGTTTTTTAAACAGATTTTACACAATAAAAAAAAGCTTTATATCGCGCTTGGAATATTGCTTTCACTCATCGCGCTCATTGTGGCTTTGAGTTTGTTACTAGGGCATAAAAAAGAAAATAAACAAACTTCTTTACAAACTAATACCGCCACCACCAATAACGAAACGCCTAATAACACCAACAACGCTAACAACGCACAAGCCGAGGGGCAAATAGAGAATTTAGACTTACCCGATTTAATCGGCAAGGATTCCCTCAAACGAAACGATGAAAATCAAGTGGATGCGATCATGAAAAAAGCGAGCCTTTTGTATGAGCAAGGGCAAAAAGATGAAGCCTTACACTTGTTTGACAAAGCCGCTTCTTTTTCGCAAGGGATTGCGAGCCATAATTTAGGGGTGATTAAGTTTAAAGAAAAGGATTTTAATGGGGCGTTGGATTTGTTTGATTCCAGCATCGCTTCTAAAGAAAACGCGAGCGTGAGCGCGATTGATGCGTTAGTGAGCGCTTATCATTTGCAAGATGAGGATTTGTATTATCATTATCTAAAAATTGTGAGAGACACTCTGTATAAAGATTACAAAAAGTCTTTTTATTCCTACGCTTACGCGCTCAAATCCTACTACGCTGGAGAGTATTTTGAAGCCCTTTCGCCTTTAATGCACCCTAATTCCAATGCTTTTTTAAAGCCTAACGCGCGCTTGGCGTCTAAATTGTTTTTGATGTTTAAAGATGAAGCGAACGCTTATAAGCAATTACAAAAAAGCGCGAACGCCCAAGATGAGCTTGCTTTAGGGCTTTTGCAGGCGCGTTTGGGCCATTACAAGCAGGCTTTGGAGCATTTGCAGCATTATTTGCACAACTACCCTAAAGATTTAAACGCTTTAATGGCTTTGGAATTGGTGAGTTTGAAAAAAGGCGACACTCTTAAAGCGAGCGAAGCCTTAAAATTAGCCAGCCACACCAAAGAAGATAGCGCGCTAGCCAACTCTTTTTATCCCATCAAGCCCACTATAAACCCTGTTTTTTTGGACAAAGAAAGAGCCAAAGAGCGTTTTTGGAACACGCAATATTTTGAAGGCAAAAGGGATTTTATCTACCGCTTGCTGTTTTATTACGCTCCTTTTAAGGTTTTAGACTCTAAAGAAACCTTAGGCGTGATTGAAGAGGGGCTGTTTCTTTTGGATTCTGAAGCACAAAAGGATTTAGAGGGGGCAAGCCTTGCTTTTAAAAGGGGGCGTTTGATGGCGATAGCGGATAAAAACGCGCTCAAAGGGTTGAAAGCGTTAGAAAACAAGCAGTTAAAAAAAGCCCTTTCTTTTTTTGATTTGTCTTTAAAAAATAGCCCCAATAACGCGCTCCTCCATTATAATACGGGCTTGATTTATGCGCAATTGGAAAATTACCACAAAGCCTATTTCCATTTTTTAAGGGCTTTTCATTTGAATTCTGCGGATTATTTGAGCGCGGTTTTTGCGATTTTAGCCTCGCATTTCACCCACGAAGACACCACGGAGTTTTTAAGAGAAATCACCGAGAGTTTTTATAGTCAGGATTTTTCTAGCCCCACGCAAAAAGCTTTACTCTCTTCGCTCATCGCTTATTTGAATTACCGCACCAATTGGGATATGGACTGGCTTAAAAACGCCCCTAAAAAACTCCCCTTTTATTACGCGCTAGAAGCGGTGTTCGCTAAAGAGAGCAAGGATAAAAAATTGATGGTGCAATCTTTTGGGAATTTAAAAAAAATGCTCCCTAAAGATCTCATCTCTAATATTTTTTATGAAATCGTTTCGTATTATGATGCGAGCATCCGGCACACTTTAAGCATTTACACCCTTTTAGATTCGCGTAAAATCAGCTGGGATCAAACCATGCAAGGGCCCATTTTAGGGCGTCATTTCTACGCTTACATGGGATTTATGGTCAATGATTTGGATCATCAAGAAAGATTATTAGAGCAAAAAATCGCCAGTTTAGAAGAGAGAGAAGCCCCTAACGATTGGTTAGAAAATTTAGCACTAGTGAGTTTGTTTCAAGGCCAGTATGAAAAAGCAAGCGCGTTGTATCAAAATTTAATTAGCGATCTTAAGGACAATGAGACGCGCTTAAAAATCCTAGCGGGTTTAACTTATATCGCACAGAATAATTACAATAACGCTGCTTTATGGCTAGAGCTTGGGAAATTAGACGATCCGAATAATGAAAATATCCGTTACGCTTTGGGGTTGTTGTATCAAAGAAAGGGGGACTTGAAATCAGCGTTAAACCATTTTTTAGCCATTAAAACCTCTGATTTTTCTTCGCCCTATTTTGATTTTGAAATTGATACCAACCTTTTAAAAGAGCGTTTAAACCAAGAAGAAAAGGGCGAGTTTTTAGAATGATGGGTTTTGAAAAAAGCATTTTAGACAATTTAAACGGAGCGCAAAAAATCGCTGCAAGCCACATTCAAGGGCCTTTATTGATTTTAGCGGGAGCTGGGAGCGGCAAGACTAAGACTTTAACGAGCCGTTTGGCGTATTTGATTGGCGCTTGTGGCGTGCCTAGCGAGAACACTCTGACGCTCACTTTCACTAATAAAGCGAGTAAAGAAATGCAAGAAAGGGCTTTGAAATTATTAAAAAACCAAGCCCTTATCCCCCCCTTGCTTTGCACTTTCCATCGTTTTGGTTTGCTGTTTTTAAGGCAACACATGAGCCTTTTAAAAAGAGCATGCGATTTTTCGGTGCTAGATAGCGATGAAGTCAAAACGCTGTGCAAACAGCTCAAAATTTCAAACTTCAGGGCGAGCATTTCTCAAATCAAAAACGGCATGATGGATTTAAGCGTGCAAGATAGCGAATGTTACAAAGCGTATGAGCTTTATCAAAACGCGCTCAAAAAAGACAATTTAGTGGATTTTGACGATTTGCTTTGTTTAAGCCTTAAGATTTTACAGGATAATGAAACCATCGCCAAAGAGATTAGCGAGCGCTACCACTACATTATGGTAGATGAGTATCAAGACACGAACGCCTTGCAATTAGAGTTTTTAAAACAATTGAGTTGCGCGCACCATAATTTGTGCGTGGTGGGCGATGATGATCAGAGCATTTATGGTTTTAGGGGGGCTGATATTTCTAATATTTTAAATTTTTCCAAGCATTTTAAAGGGGCTAAAATAGTGAAATTAGAGACCAATTATCGCTCTAGCGCTGAAATTTTAGCGTGCGCTAATTCTTTGATTAGCCATAACCAACACCGCCATATTAAAACGCTTCAAAGTTTCAAAGGCTCGCATAAAAGCGTGGTTTGTAAGGAATACCCCACGCAAAAAGAAGAGAGCCTGGATGTGGCTTATCAAATCAAAGCCCTTTTAAAGAAGGGCGAAAATTTAGAAAATATCGCTATTTTGTACCGCTTAAACGGGCTTAGCCGCAGCATTGAAGAGAGCTTGAACGCTTTGAATATCCCCTATAGGCTCATTGGAGCGGTGAGTTTTTATGAAAGAGCCGAGATTAAAGACGCTTTGGCGTTCATGCATGTAGTGGCGAAAAAAGACGATCGCTTTTTTATCAAGCGCGTTTTAAACAAGCCCCCAAGAGGCCTTGGCAAGATCACTCAAGAGTTGATTTTTTCTCTTTTAGATGAAGAGGGTTTGAATTTAGAAGAGGCGCTAAAACTTGGGGCGTTTAAAGACAAATTAAACCCTAAAAACGAATACGCTTTAAAGAAATTCACCGCTATGATAGGGCGTTTGAGGGAGGCTTTTGAAATTTCAGTAGAGAAGTTTTGCGAGCGGTTTTTAGAAGAAACCAACCTTTTAAAAAGCTATGAAAAAGAAGACAATTACGAAGAAAGAGAGGGCTTTGTTAAAGAGCTTTTAAGTTTGGTGAAAGAGCATTTTAAAACTAACCCCACGCATTCTTTACTGGATTTTTTGAATGAAAGCGTGTTAGATGTCCATAATACAGAAAACGCGCAAAAAGTGAGCTGCATGAGCGTGCATATGAGTAAGGGGTTAGAGTTTAAGCATGTGTTTGTGATCGGGTTAGAAGAAGGGTTTTTCCCGCACAGGGGGTTCAATCAAGAAAGCGATTTAGAAGAAGAAAGGCGCTTGGCTTATGTAGCGATCACTAGGGCTAAAGAAGGATTGCAGCTCTCTTATGTTCAAGAGCGTTCGTATTTTGGGAGGAAAATTTCTTGCTCGCCCTCTGTGTTTTTAGAAGAAGCCCAGTTGCTCCAACAAGAAAAACCCCCTAAACACGATCACCAAAAAGACACGCCCATTAAAGTGGGGGATTTGATCAAACATAAGATTTTTGGCACCGGGAGGGTTTTAGGCGTAGAAAAAGGCTTGAGCGGTGTGTGCTTGAAAATCAATTGCGGAGGGAATGTCTATGATAAAATCTCAGAAAAATTTGTAGAAAAAGTGGATAACGAGTTTTGAAAATTTTAACCCTTTTTTTGATAAGTTTAAACGCATTGTTCGCCCTAGATTTGAACGCGCTTAAAACAGAGATTAAAGAAACTTATCTCAAAGAATACCAAGACTTAAAATTGGAAATTGAAACCATTAACTTAGAAATCCCAGAGCGTTTTTCTCACGCTTCCATTTTAAGCTATGAATTGAATGCTTCTAACAAGCTTAAAAAAGATGGGGTCGTGTTTTTAAGGTTGGAAAATGAGCCTAATTTACGCCTACCGGTGCGTTATAGCGTGATAGGCAGCATGCAGGCTTTTAAAAGCGCTAGCGCGATTAAAAAAGACGAAAACATCACCGCTAACAACACCAAAAAAGAGCGCGTTTTGTTTGGCACGCTTTCTAATCCTTTATTAGAGGGCGCGATCGATAAAGTGAGCGCGAAACATTTTATCCCCCCTGACACGCTTTTAAGCGTAGATAAAACCCAAGCCTTAATCATCGTGCGTAAAAACGACATCATCACCGGGGTGTATGAAGAGGGGCAAATCAGCATAGAAATAAGCCTAAAAGCCCTAGAAAATGGCGCGCTTAATCAAATCATTCAAGCCAAAAATTTAGAAAGCAATAAAATCTTAAAAGCAAAAGTGTTGAGCAGTTCTAAAGCGCAAATCTTATAAAGGATATTCATGAAATTAGTTTTAGGCATCAGCGGGGCGAGCGGGATACCCCTAGCCTTGCGGTTTTTAGAGAAATTACCCAAAGAAATTGAAGTTTTTGTCGTGGCGTCTAAAAACGCGCATGTCGTGGCGTTAGAAGAATCTAATATCAACCTTAAAAACGCCATGAAAGATTTACGGCCTGGCGCTACTTTTTTCAACGAGCAAGACATTCATGCGAGCATCGCTTCAGGGAGTTATGGTATCCATAAAATGGCGATCATTCCAGCGAGCATGGACATGGTGGCTAAAATCGCACATGGCTTTGGGGGGGATTTGATCTCTAGGAGCGCGTCTGTGATGCTGAAAGAAAAGCGCCCCTTACTCATTGCCCCTAGAGAAATGCCTTTAAGCGCTATCATGTTAGAAAATTTACTCAAACTCGCCCATTCTAATGCGATCATCGCGCCGCCGATGATGACTTATTACACCCAGAGCAAGACTTTAGAAGCGATGCAAGATTTTTTAGTGGGGAAGTGGTTTGACAGCCTGGGAATAGAAAATGACTTATACCCACGATGGGGAATGAACTGATGCAAAAAATCGGCATTTACCCGGGCACTTTTGATCCGGTCACTAACGGGCATATAGACATCATCCACCGCTCTAGCGAATTGTTTGAAAAGCTCATTGTCGCTGTGGCGCACTCAAGCGCTAAAAACCCCATGTTTAGTTTAAAAGAGCGCTTAAAAATGATGCAACTGGCCACTAAAAGTTTTAAAAATGTAGAGTGCGTGGCGTTTGAAGGGCTGTTAGCCAATCTGGCTAAAGAATACCATTGTAAGGTGCTAGTTAGGGGTTTAAGGGTGGTGAGCGATTTTGAATACGAATTGCAAATGGGTTATGCGAACAAATCCTTAAACCACGAATTAGAGACCTTGTATTTCATGCCCACTTTACAAAACGCTTTCATCAGCTCTTCTATCGTGCGATCCATTATCGCGCATAAGGGCGATGCGAGCCATTTAGTGCCTAAAGAAATTTATCCTTTGATTTCAAAGGCTTAAAATGTATGTGGTGTTAGAAGGCGTTGATGGCGCGGGCAAAAGCACTCAAGTAGGATTATTAAAAGACCGGTTTAAAAACGCCCTTTTTACCAAAGAGCCAGGGGGGACAAAAATGGGCGAGAGTTTAAGGCATATAGCCTTAAATGAAAATATCAGCGAATTAGCCCGAGCGTTTTTATTTTTAAGCGATAGGGCTGAGCATATAGAAAGCGTGATCAAACCGGCACTAAAAGAAAAAAAGCTCATCATTAGCGACAGGAGTTTGATTTCTGGCATGGCTTATAGCGAGTTTTCAAGCTTAGAATTAAACCTGCTTGCCACTCAAAGCATTTTGCCTGAAAAAATCGTTCTTTTAGTGATAGATGAAGAGGGCTTAAAACAGCGCTTAAGCCTTAAAAGTTTAGACAAAATAGAAAACCAAGGCATAGAAAAATTACTCACCATCCAGCAAAAACTCAAAACCCACGCTTACGCGCTAAGAGAAAAATTCGGGTGCGAAGTTTTGGAACTGAACGCTAAAGAAAGCGCTAAAAACTTACACGAAAAAATCGCCGCCTTTATAAAATGCGTTGTTTAACTTGTTTGAAGCTTTCTTTTAAGCCCCTTTGCCCAAATTGCTTAAACGATCTGCCCTTAAGCTTAAAGGTAAGGGTTTTAGAGGGCGTGAGCGTGTATAGTTTTTACGCTTATAGCGAAATAGAAGAGCTCATTAAAAGCAAATACGCGCTGATTGGCTCTCGCATTTTGCCTTTGCTTTCTCAAAAAGCCGGCGCGGAATTTGTGAGAATCTTACAAGAACAGGGTTTGAATATTCCCTTTTATGGCATCGCCATTGATGATAAAATCAAATCCTTTTACTCGCATTCCGCCGCGCTTTTAAAAGGCTTTTGTCAAGGCAATTTAAAGCCCACTTATGGGACTTTAAGAGCTACAAATACTATTTCGTATGCCGGGAAAAGCCTGGAATTTCGTATTAATAACCCACGGAATTTCACCTTCAAAGGCGATGAAAATTTAGATTATTTTTTATTAGATGACATTATCACCACCGGCACCACCCTAAAAGAAGCCCTAAAATACCTTAAAACCCTAAACGCCAAAGTGCACTTTGCAATCGCGCTTTGCAGCGCGGATGAATGAGTTATAATTTTATTTTTTAAAAGGATAAAACCATGCAAGCTTTTCGGTTAGAAGATGATGTGGATGACTATGTTAAAAAAGAATTGACAAAATTAGGGCTTATGAAAAATAAGGATTTTAATGTCAAAAGTCAAATGAGTCCTAGCCTTAAAAGCGCCCTTTTGAATGCGAGTAAAACTAAAGACAAAACTTCTTATGGCGAGCCAGATTTTAGTTTAGAAAAATACACGCACCCTAAAAATAAAGAGAGCGTTATCCCTATAATCATAGAAAACAAACTCTACGCTAAAAATTTAAAAAAGCTCAAAAACGACGCGTTGCAAAACGATGACAATTCCATTTCAAAATACGCCGTGAATGGGGCTTTACACTACGCTCAAAATATCCTAAAAAACAAAGAAAAATATAAAGAATGCATCGCCATAGGCATAGCCGGTGATGATGAAGAAAACCTTTTGATAGAAGTGTATTATGTTTTTGCAAGCGGGATCAATTCGCACAAACTCACTAACGCTAAAAACCTGCATTTTTTAGAAAATCAAGAATCGTTTAACGCTTTTTATAAAGAATGCACGCTCACTGAAGAAGAAAAGCATTTTATCTTAATCAAAACCAAAGCCGATCTAAACGAAACCGCTAAAAAACTCAACCGCCTTATGCATAACCACAACATCACAGCGCCTCAGCGCGTGCTATATGTGAGCGGCATGCTTTTATCCATGCAAGAAATTAAGGGCAAAAAAGAGGGCTTAAAACCAAGCGATTTAAAAGGCGAATTGACCGATACTAGCCGTGATGGTGTTTTAGTGTTTAACCAAATTAGCGAATTTTTGAAAACCAAAAACTTGAGCGAAGAAAAACGAGATCTCATGCTCGCCAGTTTTAAAGAAATCAGTAAAGACCCGCAGCGCGATAAAGAAACGAGCCTTGATAAAGCCATAAGCATGCTTTTAGAAAAAGATTCAAGTATCACTAAGCAAATTTTTACCTTTCTTTATGAATTTGTCCATAAGCCCATTAATGAAAGCGATAATACCGGTCATTTAGACATCATGGGCGAACTTTATAGCGAATTTTTAAAATACGCTTTAGGGGATGGTAAGGAATTGGGCATTGTTTTAACCCCGCCTTATGTAACTAAAATGATGAGCGAACTTTTAGGGGTTAATGCAAAGTCTTTTGTGATGGATTTAGCCACAGGGAGCGCGGGCTTTTTAATTTCTTCTATGGTGCTAATGATTGAAGACATTGAAAAAACCTATGGCAAAAACACCACTAAAGCTAACGAAAAAATAAAAGACGCAAAAACCACGCAACTTTTAGGCGTGGAGCTTAACGCTGAAATGTTTTCGCTAGCCACCACTAACATGATTTTAAGAGGCGATGGCTCAAGTTTGATCATCAAAGGCAACACTTTTGAAACCAATAAAAAGATTTATGAAGATTTTAAACCCAATATCCTTTTATTAAACCCTCCTTTTAGCTACGAAGAAAACGGCATGCCTTTTATCAAGTTTGGATTAGAATATATGCAAAAAGGCGCTTTAGGAGCGATCATTATCCAAGATAGTGCAGGGAGCGGGCAAGCTTTAAAATCCAATGTTGAAATTTTAAAAAAACATTCGCTTCTAGCGAGCGTTAAAATGCCCACCGATTTATTCATGCCTCAAGCCGGGGTGCAAACAAGCGTTTATATTTTTAAAGCTCATGAGCCACACGATTATGAAAAGCCCGTTAAATTCATAGACTTTAGAAACGACGGCTTCAAACGCACCAAAAGAGGCTTAAATGAAACCTCTAACCCCACCAAACGCTACGAAGAAATCATTAAAATTTACAAAGCCGGCTTAAACGCTAAAGTTTCTAAAGAGCTGTGGGGCGATTTAAAAACAATCTATATTGAAGATTTTATCGCTAAGCCGCATGAAAACAAGCATGCTAAAGACTTTAATTTTGAAGCCCATCAAAAGAATGAGACTAAACCCGAATTAGAGGATTTTAAAAGAACGATAGCCGATTACCTTTCTTATGAAGTGGGCTTGATTTTAAAAAACCAAACGCCCCCAAAGTGATAGGCCCCCTTAGTGGCCAACTCAACGCTATTAAGTGGGGCGAGTTCAGATTGGGGGATTTGTTTGAAGCGAGTAACGGCGATTTTGACATTCAAAAACGCCACATCAATCATAAGGGCGAATTTGTCATCACTGCAGGGCTTAGCAATAATGGCGTTTTAGGGCAAAGCGATATAAAAGCAAAAGTTTTTGAAAGCCATACCATTACTATTGACATGTTTGGTTGCGCGTTTTATCGCAGTTTTCCTTATAAAATGGTAACACACGCTAGGGTATTTTCTCTCAAACCTAAATTTAAAATCAACCATAAAATCGGCTTGTTTTTATCCACGCTATTTTTTGGTTACCCTAAAAAATTCGGCTATGAAAACATGTGTTCATGGGTAAAAATTAAAAACGATAAGGTCATTCTCCCCCTAAAACCCACCGCTAAAATTCAAACCCTTGAGGATATTGATTTTGATTTCATGGAAAAATTCATAGCCGAACTTGAGCAGTGTCGGCTCGCCGAACTTCAGGCTTATTTAAAAGCTACAGGGCTAGAAAACACCACCCTTTCTAGCGATGAAGAAAACGCCCTTAACGTTTTCAATGGCAACCATTCTGGGGGGGGGGGGTAATACCCCATGCGGCTTAACATGGCAACACTTCAAACTAGGGGATTTGTTTGAGATTGAAAAAACCTTAAGCTTTAATAAAGACGCTTTAACGCAAGGAGAAGATTATGATTATATTACAAGGACTTCGCAAAATCAAGGCGTTTTGCAAACCACAGGATTTGTCAATGCAGAAAATTTAAACCCACCATTTACTTGGAGTTTGGGGCTTTTGCAAATGGATTTTTTCTATCGTAAAAAATCATGGTATGCGGGACAATTCATGCGAAAAATCACGCCAAAAGCTGAAATCAAAAATAAAATTAATTCGCACACAGCCCACTATTTCACAACGCTTTTAAACGCCTTAAAACGCCCTTTATTAAGCGTATTGGTTAGAGATATTGATAAAACTTTTAGGGAGCAAAAAATCCAACTACCCCTAAAACCCACCGCTAACGCTCAAACCCTTGAGGATATTGATTTTCATTTCATGCGCATCCTCATCAACGCCCTAATGAAACAAACCATTCAAGGCGTGGTTCAATACTGCAGCGCTAAAATCCAAGCCGCAAAAGAAGTTATCAACCAAGAAGCACCCGTTCAAAAAGACTCGTTATTTTAAAAGGGGTTTTAAGTGTGCTTGCTTGTGTTACAATAAACTTAAAATTCGCTTGATTAAAAAGGGATTGAATGGAACAGCCAGTCATTAAAGAGGGGACTTTAGCTTTAATTGATACTTTTGCGTATTTGTTTAGAAGCTATTACATGAGCGCTAAAAATAAGCCTTTAACCAACGATAAGGGCTTTCCTACAGGGCTTTTAACGGGGCTTGTGGGCATGGTTAAAAAATTTTATAAGGATAAAAAAAACATGCCTTTTATCGTGTTCGCTCTAGAAAGCCAGACTAAAACTAAAAGAGCTGAAAAACTGGGCGAATACAAACAAAATCGTAAAGACGCCCCTAAAGAGATGCTTTTACAAATCCCTATCGCTTTAGAATGGTTGCAAAAAATGGGTTTTACTTGCGTGGAAATAAGCGGGTTTGAAGCCGATGATGTGATCGCAAGCCTAGCCACGCTAAGCCCCTATAAAACGCGCATTTATTCTAAAGATAAGGATTTTAACCAGCTTTTGAGCGATAAAATCGCGCTTTTTGATGGCAAAACGGAGTTTTTGGCGAAGGATTGCGTGGAAAAATACGGGATTTTGCCGAGTCAATTCACGGATTACCAGGGCATTGTGGGGGATAGCAGCGATAATTACAAGGGGGTTAAAGGCATTGGGAGCAAGAACGCTAAGGAATTGTTGCAGCGATTGGGGAGCTTGGAAAAAATCTATGAAAATTTAGACTTGGCGAAAAATTTACTCAGCCCTAAAATGTATCAAGCCTTGATACAAGATAAAGGAAGCGCGTTTTTAAGCAAAGAATTAGCCACTTTAGAAAGAGGGTGCATTAAAGAATTTGATTTTTTGAGTTGCGCTTTTCCTAGCGAAAACCCCTTATTGAAAATTAAAGACGAACTGAAAGAATATGGTTTCATTTCCACTTTAAGGGATTTAGAAAAATCCCCTTTAATTGTAGAAAACGCCCCTACATTAGACAGTGCGCCCGCATCAGACAACGCCCCTAAAAAATCGCGCATGATTGTTTTGGAAAACACCGTGCCTTTGAGCGCGTTTTTAGAAAAACTAAAAAATTCTAACGCAAGGGTTTTTATGCGCTTGGTGTTGGATAAAGAAAAAAAAGTTCTAGCCCTAGCGTTTTTATTACAAAATCAAGGCTATTTTTTGCCTTTAGAAGAGGCGCTATTTTCGCCCTTTTCTTTGGAGTTTTTACAAAACGCTTTTTCTCAAATCTTACAGCATGCGTGTATCATTGGGCATGATTTAAAACCCTTATTGAGCTTTTTAAAAGCCAAATATCAGGTGTCTTTAGAAAACATCCGCATCCAGGACACTCAAATTTTAGCGTTTTTAAAGAATCCGGAAAAAGTGGGGTTTGATGAAGTTTTAAAGGAATATTTAAAAGAAGATTTAATCCCGCATGAAAAGATCAAAGATTTTAAAACAACAAGCAAGGCGGAAAAATTAGAGCAATTGAGTTTGGAATTAAACGCTTTAAAGCGTTTGTGCGAATACTTTGAAAAAGGGGGGCTAGAAGAGGGTTTGCTTGCTTTAGCTAGTGGAGTTGAAACGCCGTTTATGAAAGTTTTAATGGGCATGGAATTTCAAGGCTTTAAGATTGATGCGCCTTATTTCAAGCGCTTAGAACAGGAGTTTAAGAATGAATTGCATGTTTTAGAGCGCCAAATTTTGGAACTAATTGGCGTGGATTTTAACCTCAATTCGCCCAAACAACTTGGCGAAGTCTTGTATGAAAAATTAGGGCTTCCTAAAAATAAAAGCCATTCTACCGATGAAAAAAATTTGTTAAAAATCCTAGACAAGCACCCAAGCATCCCTTTGATTTTAGAATACAGAGAATTGAATAAGCTTTTTAACACTTATACCACCCCCTTATTGCGCCTAAAAGACAAAGACGATAAAATCCATACCACTTTCATCCAAACCGGCACAGCTACTGGGCGTTTAAGCTCGCATTCGCCTAATTTGCAAAATATCCCGGTGCGATCGCCTAAGGGCTTACTCATTCGTAAAGGCTTTATCGCTAGCTCTAAAGAATATTGTTTGCTAGGGGTGGATTATTCGCAGATTGAATTGCGCTTATTAGCCCATTTTAGCCAGGATAAGGATTTAATGGAGGCGTTTTTAAAGGGGCGAGACATCCATTTAGAAACTTCTAAGGCGTTGTTTGGTGGAGATTTAGCCAAAGAAAAACGATCCATCGCTAAAAGCATTAATTTTGGGCTGGTGTATGGCATGGGGAGTAAGAAATTGAGCGAAACTTTAAACATCCCTTTAAGTGAGGCTAAAAGCTACATAGAAGCGTATTTCAAACGATTCCCCAGCATTAAAGATTATTTGAATGGTATGCGAGAAGAGATTTTAAAAACTTCTAAAGCTTTTACTTTGCTTGGGCGTTACCGGGTGTTTGATTTTAATGGTGTGAATGATTATGTTAAGGGCAATTATTTGCGAGAGGGCGTGAATGCGATTTTTCAAGGGAGCGCGAGCGATTTATTGAAATTGGGCATGCTCAAAGTGAGCGAGCGTTTCAAAAATAACCCTTCAGTTAGGCTGCTTTTGCAAGTGCATGACGAATTGATTTTTGAGATTGAAGAAAAAAACGCCCCAGAGTTGCAGCAAGAAATCCAACGCATTCTTAATGATGAAGTGTATCCTTTGAGGGTGCCGCTAGAAACGAGCGCGTTTGTGGCGAATCGTTGGAATGAACTAAAAGGTTAGTTTTTTAATTGATAGAAACGAGCGCGTTTGTGGCGAATCGTTGGAATGAACTAAAAGGTTAGTTTTTTTAATTGAGTTTAAGAAAAAATATATTATTATTTCTTTATAAGTAATACTTAGCCATTTTAAGCTAATATAATATAGAGCGATTATCAAAAAATAAAGGGAAAAGACTGAATGTTGAAAAGAATTATATTATTAGGGGCTTTGGGTGTTTTAGCGAACGCTGAAGAGAGCACGGCTTTTGTGGGAGTCAATTACCAGGTGAGCATGATACAAAATCAGACTAAAATGGTGAATGACAACGGCTTGCAAAAGCCTTTGATAAAGTTCCCGCCTTATGCAGGAGCGGGTTTTGAAGTGGGCTATAAGCAATTTTTTGGTAAGAAAAAATGGTTTGGTGCGCGTTATTATGGGTTTTTTGACTACGCGCACAACCGCTTTGGCGTGATGAAAAAGGGCATTCCGGTGGGCGAGAGCGGGTTTATTTACAATAGCTTTAGTTTTGGTGGGACGACTTTAACCGAAAGGGATTCCTATCAAGGGCAATACTATGTCAATTTATTCACTTATGGCGTGGGGTTAGATACGCTGTGGAATTTTGTGAATAAAGAAAACATGGTTTTTGGTTTTGTGGTGGGGATTCAATTGGCTGGGGATAGTTGGGCAACGAGCATCAGTAAAGAGATCGCTCATTATGCAAAACACCACAGCAATTCTAGTTATAGCCCGGCGAATTTCCAGTTTTTATGGAAGTTTGGGATCCGCACCCATATCGCTAAACACAATAGTTTGGAATTAGGGATTAAAGTGCCTACGATCACGCACCAGCTTTTCTCTCTTACCAACGAAAAGGGATACACCTTACAGGCTGATGTGCGTAGAGTTTATGCGTTTCAAATCAGTTACTTGAGGGATTTTTAACCCCTTTTTAGATACAATCGCACTTGAAACTATCCATTTAAAGGTGTGAAAATGGCAAATTTAGAAAATTTAGACTGGAAAAATTTAGGCTTTAGCTACATTAAAACGGATTTTCGCTTCATCGCTACTTATAAAAACGGCTCGTGGTCGCAAGGCGAATTGGTTAGCGAAAATGCGTTGCAGATCAGCGAAGGCTCGCCGGTCTTACACTACGGGCAGGCTTGTTTTGAAGGCTTGAAGGCTTACCGCTCTCAAAAGGGGAAGGCTTTACTCTTTCGCCCTTTAGAAAACGCCAAACGCTTGCAAACTTCATGCGAAAGACTGCTCATGCCTAAGGTGAGCGAAGAGCTGTTTTTAAAAGCATGCGCTGAAGTAGTTAAAGCGAATCAAAAATGGCTCGCTCCTTACAAAAGCGGGGCGAGTTTGTATTTGCGCCCTTTTGTCATAGGCGTGGGGGATAATTTGGGGGTAAAGCCGGCCAGTGAATACCTTTTTATCGTGTTTTGCGCGCCTGTGGGGGCGTATTTTAAGGGGGGTATAGAAAAAGGGGGGGCTAGGTTTATCACCACGGTGTTTGATAGGGCCGCGCCTAAAGGCACCGGTGGGGTGAAAGTGGGAGGGAATTATGCCGCAAGCCTATTAGCCCACAAAATGGCCACAGAGCAAGGCTATGATGATTGCATTTATTTAGATCCTACCACGCACACTAAAATTGAAGAAGTGGGGGCGGCGAATTTTTTTGGCATCACGCATGATAACGCCTTTATCACCCCGCATTCGCCAAGCATTCTGCCAAGCGTTACCAGAAAAAGTTTGATGGTTTTGGCTAAAGAATACTTGAAATTAAAAGTAGAAGAGAGGGAAATTTTAATGGATGAATTGGGCGCGTTTAAAGAAGCCGGAGCGTGCGGGACGGCCGCAATCATTACGCCCATTAAAGAAATCGCGCATAACAACAAGTCTTATTTTTTTGAAGCGCCGGGCAATATTACTAAACAACTCTATGATTTGCTTTTATCCATCCAGCAAGGCGAACAAGAAGCCCCCAAAGATTGGATTTTTGAAGTTGGCTAAAAGGTTAAAATTTATAGCTGTATGCCGCATAAAATAAGGGCGAAGTTTCAAAGCGACTAGAGCTAGAAAGCAATCTGGCGGTGGGCAAGATCTTAAACCCTAATTCAATGCGGTGTCTTAAAAAAAGCGTGAGCATAACCCCTCCATTAATCGCTAATCCCCCTGAAACCACAGAATGTTTAAAGAACTTGAAATTTTGCTTGTCCGTATAAACGACTAAAGCCCCCCTAGCTCCTCCAAACGCCCCTAAATAATGCTTATAACTCCCTAAAGGAAATTCCATAATCACATCCAAACCCACCGCAAGCATGGTAAAAAAAGAGTTGGTAGGATCTTTATGGCTTTGGTAATTCGCTTTTCCTGACCCAAGATCCCATGCAAAAACCCCCCTAATCCCGATGTATTTTTTAAAAAAACTTTGCACGCCGGTTTTTAAATTGAGCGTGGCGATCCAATCTTTCATTTCCTTGCCTTGATAGTCTTTAATGGCCTCTACAGCGCCAAACCCTCCTAAGAAATACCACCCGCTTTTTTTGCGAGTGAGCTTTTGGCGGTTAATGATGCTTCTATAGAGCTTTTCATGGGCTTCTTGGTAATTTTTTTTAGGGGTTTTATCGTGCAGAATAGGCATGGCTTCAAGGGGCGGAATGACAAATCCCCCTATCAAAAAAACGCCAAAAAAAATGATTTTTTTAAACATTTTAAAAATAATTAATCCTTTATTAAACGGAATGCTGTTTAACTTTTTGGTTTATCATTGTGTTAAAATAATCGTTTTAACAAACAAAATTTTGTTAATAGATTTTACCTAATCTAAGAGAGAATATATTTTAATGAAGACAGAGAAACAAAAATTTTTAGAGATGCGTAAAGATGGGGCGAACTCTGTGCTGATTTTAAGAGGGGATTGGGATTTTAAAACGAGCGTGTTTCGTTTAGATGAGTTGAAAAAAAATTTATTAGATCATCAAGGGCCTTTAAAAATAGATTTTTCAGGGTGCCAAAAAATAGATTTTGTTTTTGGCATGTTTTTATTTGATTTAGTCAGGGAGCGTTCTTTAAACATTGAATTGTGTAACGTGAGCAAGAATAACGCTTGCGCTTTGAAAGTGGTTAAAGACTGGCTTGAAAAAGAAGAGGATTTAGAATCTAAAAAAGCGGGCAAAAAATACGAACTCATGATCACTAAATTGGGTAAGAGTCTTGTAGAGACTTATAACACCTTTTTAAACGCGTTCAATTTTTGCGGCATGATTTTATTTTACTTCATTAAAAGCGTTTTCAACCCCAAACGCTTTTGCATCACTCCTTTGCTCTATCATATTAATGAATCCGGGTTTAAGGTTTTGCCAGTGAGTATTTTAACGGTGTTTATCGTGGGGTTTGCCGTTGCTTTGCAAGGGGCTTTACAACTACAAGACATGGGTGCGCCTTTAATGTCGGTGGAAATGACGGCTAAACTCGCTTTAAGAGAAATCGGCCCTTTTATTTTAACTCTTGTGGTGGCCGGGAGGAGCGCGAGCAGTTTTACCGCGCAAATTGGGGTGATGAAGATCACTGAGGAATTAGATGCGATGAAAACCATGGGCTTTAACCCTTTTGAATTTTTAGTGTTGCCTAGGGTGTTAGCCTTAGTGATTGTTTTGCCTTTATTGGTGTTTATCGCTGATGCGTTCGCCATTCTTGGGGGCATGTTTGCGATTAAATACCAATTGGATTTAGGCTTTCCAAGCTATATAGACAGATTCCATGACACAGTGGGTTGGAACCATTTTTTGGTAGGGATTGTCAAAGCCCCTTTTTGGGGGTTTGCGATTGCGATGGTAGGGTGCATGCGCGGATTTGAAGTCAAGGGGGATACTGAGAGCATTGGGCGCTTGACCACTATTAGCGTTGTGAACGCTTTGTTTTGGATCATTTTCTTAGACGCTATTTTTTCTATTCTCTTTTCTAAGTTGAACATATAATGAACGCTACTAACAATCAAATCTTAATTGAAGTGAAGGATCTCCATAGCGCTTTTGGAAGCACCATTATTCATAGGGGCGTGAGTTTTAGCGTGCATAAGGGCGAAGTGATGGCGATTTTAGGGGGTTCAGGGAGCGGTAAAAGCACGCTTTTAAGGTGCATGATCTTGCTCAATCGCCCTACAAAGGGGGAAGTGTTGCTTTTTGGGGAAGATATATGGAAACTCAAAGAAAGAGAGCAGCAAAAGATTTTTAACCGCTGTGGGATTTGCTTCCAGTTTGGCGCGCTCTATAGCTCTTTAACCGTTTTAGAAAATGTGGGCGTGATGCTAGAGCAATACGGTGCTTATTCTAAAAAAATTGTTGAAGAAATTTCTAAAATGTGGATTGAAAGAGTGGGTTTGCCCCCTAGGGCTTACCACCTTTACCCCTATGAATTGAGTGGGGGGATGAAAAAGCGCGTGGGTATAGCAAGGGCCATGGCGACTAATCCGGAGATCTTATTTTTAGATGAGCCAACAAGCGGGCTAGATCCTTATAGCGCGGGCAAATTTGACGAACTGATTATGACGCTCAAAGAGAGCTTACAGCTTACGGTGGTGATGATCACGCATGATTTGGACTCCGTGCATGATTGCGTGGATCGATTCATCATGCTCAAAGACGGGCTATTAGAGTTTAATGGGGATTTAAAAGATTTTATTAAAAAAGCTCAAACTCAAGGGCTAGATGAAGGCAATTTATTCAATTCAACACGAGGAGAGAAATTTTGGAAAGGCATGTGAATTACACTTTAATCGGCGGGCTCTTCTTTTTATGCTTAGTGTGCATGGTAGGCTTTATTTTATGGCTAGGTCATTTGGGATTAGATGATGGGAAGTATTATGAATATGTGGTCTATACGGACAAAGACTTGGGAGGCATTGCGACCAACTCGCCCATAAATTACAAGGGGATTCAAGTGGGTAATGTCATTAAGGTGGGTTTTGCAAAGGATAAAGTGGGGGTGGTCCGTTTGGATTTGATGATCAAATCCAGCGTTAAGATTCGCAAAGACTCCAAAGTGGCGGTTTCTTCTAGAGGGTTTATGGGGTTAAAATTTTTAGCCTTAGAGCAAAGCCACAATGAAGAATTTTATGGTAGTGGCGATAAGGGGGAGCGGATTTTAATCTTTAAAGAAGGGCTTATGGATCGCTTGAGCGGTGATGCTAATCAAGTGGTGCAAGAAGTGATGAAAGCGATTAGGAATGTGAATAGGATTTTAGATGATGAAAACGTGGAAAAATTCAAGCACATTCTCGCTTCAGTGGATGATCTCATCGCTAACTTGGATTCAAGAAAGACTCAATTTGATTCGCTAATCAGCAACGCTAACAACCTCGTTTCTAATGTCAATAACGTGGCTTTAGATGTAGATAAGCGCCTAAAACAAGGGCAATACGACTTTAAAGCGATGTTCACTCCCTTAATCATGCAAGCGCAGTTGAGCTTAAGAAACATTGATAATTTTGTGGAAAAAGGCTCTGCTTTGATAGACAAATTTGACGCTAACCCCTATAAAACGATTTTTGGAGAAAGGAAATAATCATGAGAGCTACAGCGATAAAAATCTTTTCACTCTCATCAGCATTAGTGTTGTTGCTTCAGGGTTGCTTGAGCATCAATTTAAAACAAATGCTGCCAGAGATCAGAACTTATGATTTGAATGCGAGTTCTTTTGAAATCACGCAATGCCCTAAACCTTTGACTGAAGTGAGGCTCATTAGTATTTTGAGCGCGGATTTATTCAACACCAAAGAGATCGTGTTTAAAGCCCAAGACGGGCAGATCACGCATGGGAAGCACCAAAAATGGATAGACTTGCCTCGCAACATGTTAAAAACCATGTTCATGCAAGAAGCGCAAAAAGCATGCTTAGGCGTGGCTTTGCCCCCTTATGGTGCGGGTGCGCCCACTTATGCGGTTCGTTTTACGATTTTATCGTTTTCTCTTTTAGAAAAAGAAAATTCTACCTATAGGGCGGAATTTGCGCTAGGCTATGATATTAGCGTGAAAGGCGATTCGCATTCTGGGGTGATCATTAAGCATGAAAATATTTCTAGCTTGGAAAATAAAACGACCAAAACGAGTAAAAATGGCAATCAAGATTTTCAAGAAAGCGCGATACAATCCCTCCAACATGTCAGCACGCAAGCGATGCAAGAAGCGATTTCTTTGATTAAAAAAGCCATTGAAGCGCAAAGCGTAAGCCCGTTAAAAAAATAAAATAAGGAGGAATTGTTTGAATTTACGATTGGCTGGAGCAAGCGTTTTAACGGCTTGTGTCTTTTCGGGGTGTTTTTTTTTAAAAATGTTTGATAAAAAACTTTCTAGTAACGATTGGCATATCCAAAAAGTAGAAATGAATCATCAAGTCTATGACATTGAAACCATGCTCGCTGATAGCGCTTTTAGAGAGCATGAAGAAGAGCAAGATTCCTCTCTAAATACCGCTTTACCTGAAGATAAAGCAGTAATTGAAGCCAAAGAGCAAGAACAAAAAGAAAAAAGAAAACGCTGGTATGAGCTTTTTAAAAAGAAGCCAAAGCCCAAAAGCTCTATGGGAGAGTTTGTGTTTGACCAAAAAGAAAATCGTATTTATGGCAAAGGCTATTGCAACCGGTATTTTGCCAGCTATGTATGGCAGGGCGATAGGCACATTGGGATTGAAGACAGCGGGATTTCAAGAAAAGTGTGTAGAGATGAGCATTTAATGGCGTTTGAATTGGAATTTATGGAGAATTTTAAGGGTAATTTTACGGTAACTAAGGGCAAGGACACGCTCATTTTAGACAACCAAAAAATGAAAATTTATTTGAAAACGCCTTGAATGGGTTTTTGATTTCAACAATCTAAAACCACTACATTAGGGATTAAAAAGAAAATTTTAAGCGCTTTTTAAGGGATTACCGCTTGCTTTTGGCTTTTTGATTGTTGATTATAAAAGATGCTTTGAGCGTTTTTTAGATTTGGCGTCAAAGCCCCCTAAAAGGACTTTTTAAAATCAAAAAGAGGGTTTAGGGGTTTTGTCTGTCATTACAGGGAGTTCTGGATAGAGTATTTTAGGTTTTTTACCCTTTAAGGCTTCAAAGAAAGTTTCAATTTTTTTCGCTTCTTCATCGCTGATTTCAATGCCTAACTGGATAGAGCCCATTTCTTTAATCGCATCCTTGACATCCCAGAATTGCCCGTTATGGAAATAAGGCATCGTTTCGGTGATATTCCTTAAAGTAGGCACTTTCACAAGCCCGTTTTTATCGCCTTTGAAATCGCCCACATTAGCGAATTTATAAGGTTTGACCACCCCAAAAGGCTGCATCGTTCCCCCAAGATTAATGCCGTTATGGCAAGCCACACAGCCTTTAGAAATGAATAAATCCAGCCCTTCTTTTTCGGCTTTACTGAGCGCTTTAGGATTGCCTCTTAAAAAATCATCGTAACGGCTTGGGGTAATAAGCGTGGCTTCAAACATAGCGATACTATCAGCGATCAATTTAAAATCAATTTTGACTTTAGAGCCATAGGCTTTTCTAAAGAGCTTGACATAGCCTGGCATGGAATTGATTTTTTCTACCACCACTTTAGGATCAGCCCCCATTTCAAAAGAAGACTGGATGGGCCCTTGCGCTTGTTCGTTTAAATGCGTAACCCTGCCATCCCAAAACTGCACATCGTTAAACACGGAATTATACACCGTTGGGGAACTTAAAAGGTGGGGGTTTTTCTTCCATTGAGAGCCTACCGCGCTTGGAACTAAATCCACCCCGCCTAAGCCCAGATTATGGCATGTGTTGCAAGACACGAGATAGGAAGTGGAAATTCTAGGGTCAAAATAGAGCATTTTGCCTAATTCCACTTGAGCGGAGGTCATGATTTCGCTGTTTTTAGCGCCAATACCCACATCTCTGGTTTTTTTGATTTGGTATTCTTTGAGCGCTTTGCCCATAGGCATGGGTTCTAATTGGCTTTCCCTCGCTTTTTTGATCAATTCTAAATCGTTCAAGGCATGGGCGCAAGAAAAAGCCAAGCAAACGCCCAACAAAATGGATTTTTTCATGATGAACTCCTAAAATAGCGTTAAAAATAAAAAAAACTTTCTTATTATAACCACCATTTTAAAATAATTCACCACTAAATAATCTAATAAAGAGTTTTTTAAAGAGCGGTAGGTATAATGGCATTAAATCCAAATAGGGGTTAGACAATGAAAGAGAATAAAGCCTTCACGCATTTGCACTTGCACACAGAATATTCGCTTTTAGACGGGGCGAACAAGATTAAAATTCTAGCCAAACGCATTAAAGAATTGGGCATGAAAAGCGTGAGCGTAACTGATCATGGGAACATGTTTGGAGCGATTGATTTTTATACGAGCATGAAAAAAGAAGGCATCAAGCCTATCATCGGCATGGAAGCGTATATCCATAATGATGACAACCTCTCCAGCAAAGAAACCAAACAGCGTTTCCATTTGTGCCTGTTCGCTAAAAACCAAGAGGGCTATGAAAATTTGATGTTCTTAAGCTCTATGGCGTATTTAGAGGGGTTTTATTACTTCCCGCGCATCAATAAAAAGCTTTTAAGGGAGCATTCTAAAGGCATTATCGCTTCTAGCGCGTGCTTGCAAGGGGAAGTTAATTACCATTTGAATACTAATAATGAGAGAAACCGCAAGTATGGGGCTAAAGGCTATGATGAAGCTAAAAGAATCGCTTGCGAATACCAAGAGATTTTTGAAGACGATTTTTATTTAGAAATCATGCGCCATGGCATTTTGGATCAGCGATTCATTGATGAGCAAGTCATTAAAATGTCTTTAGAAACAGGGTTAAAAATCATTGCCACCAACGACACCCACTACACCATGCCTAATGACGCTAAGGCTCAAGAAGTGGCGATGTGTGTAGCGATGGGTAAAACCCTAAACGATAAGGGGCGCTTGAAACACTCCGTGCATGAGTTTTACATCAAGTCCCCTGAAGAAATGGCAAAGCTCTTTGCAGATATTCCAGAAGCTTTAGAAAACACCCAAGAAATCGCGGATAAATGCGTTTTAGAGATTGATTTAAAAGACGATAAAAAGAACCCCCCAACCCCTCCAAGCTTCAAATTCACTAAAGCTTACGCCCAAAATGAGGGACTGAGTTTTGAAGATGACGCTTCTTATTTCGCCTATAAGGCTAGAGAGGGCTTGAAAGAACGCTTGGTTTTAGTGCCCAAAGAAAAGCATGATCAATACAAAGAACGCTTAGAAAAAGAAATTGAAGTCATCACGAACATGAAATTCCCAGGGTATATGCTGATTGTGTGGGATTTTATCCGTTACGCTAAAGAAATGGGCATTCCTGTAGGGCCTGGTAGGGGGAGCGCAGCTGGGAGTTTGGTGGCTTTTGCTTTAAAAATCACGGATATTGACCCCTTGAAATACGATTTGCTCTTTGAAAGGTTTTTAAACCCTGAAAGAGTCAGCATGCCTGATATTGATACGGATTTTTGCCAACGCCGGCGTAAGGAAATTATAGAATACATGATTGAAAAATACGGCAAATACAATGTGGCTCAAGTTATCACCTTTAATAAGATGTTGGCTAAAGGTGTGATTAGAGATGTCGCAAGGGTTTTGGACATGCCTTATAAAGAAGCCGATGATTTTGCCAAACTCATTCCTAACCGCTTAGGCATCACGCTTAAGGGCTATGAAAAAAATGGCGAGTTCATAGAGGGAGCGTGGGAATTAGAGCCTAAAATCAAAGAATTAGTAGAGAGTAATGAATTAGCCAAACAGGTGTGGGAATATTCGCTCAATTTAGAGAATTTGAATCGTAACGCAGGCGTGCATGCCGCAGCTTTAGTGGTGGATAGCCAAAAAGAGTTGTGGCACAAAACCCCCTTGTTTGCCTCTGAAAAAACCGGCGGTATCGTTACGCAATATTCCATGAAGTATTTAGAGCCGGTGGATTTGATTAAGTTTGACTTCTTGGGGCTTAAAACCTTGACCGTGATTGATGATGCGCTTAAAATCATTAAAACGCAGCATAACATTGATGTGGATTTTTTATCATTGGATATGGACGATCCAAAAGTGTATAAAACGATCCAAAGCGGGGATACGGTGGGGATCTTCCAAATTGAATCCGGAATGTTTCAAGGGCTTAACAAGCGCTTAAGGCCTTCAAGCTTTGAAGACATTATTGCCATTATTGCGCTAGGCAGACCGGGACCCATGGAATCAGGCATGGTAGATGATTTTGTCAATAGAAAGCATGGCGTTGAGCCTATCGCTTATGCGTTTAAAGAATTAGAGCCGATTTTAAAGCCCACTTACGGCACGATCGTCTATCAGGAGCAGGTGATGCAAATCGTGCAAACTATCGGCGGTTTTAGTTTGGGTGAAGCGGATCTCATCCGCCGTGCTATGGGGAAAAAAGACGCTCAAATCATGGCGGACAATAAGGCTAAGTTTGTAGAAGGCGCTAAAAATTTGGGGCATGATGGCCAAAAGGCGGCTAATTTATGGGATTTGATCGTTAAATTTGCTGGTTATGGCTTCAACAAATCGCATTCAGCCGCTTATGCGATGATCACTTTCCAAACGGCGTATTTAAAGACTTATTACAAGCATGAGTTCATGGCAGCGATGCTCACTAGCGAATCCAATAAGATCGAATCCGTAGCACGCTATATTGATGAGGTTAGGGCTTTAGAAATTGAAGTGATGCCTCCGCACATCAATTCTTCTATGCAAGATTTCAGCGTGGCGGAGTTTAAAAATCAAAAAGGCGAGTTAGAAAAGAAAATCGTGTTTGGTTTGGGAGCGATCAAAGGGGTTGGGGGTGAGCCGATTAAAAACATCATTGAAGAAAGGGCTAAAGGGGATTATAAGAGTTTGGAAGATTTTATTTCACGGGTGGATTTTTCTAAACTCACTAAAAAATCTTTAGAGCCATTAGTGAAATCAGGGAGCTTGGATAATTTAGGCTACACTAGAAAAACCATGCTCGCTAACTTGGATTTGATCTGTGATGCGGGGCGCGCTAAAGACAAGGCTAATGAAATGATGCAAGGGGGCAACTCCCTTTTTGGAGCCATGGAGGGCGGAGTTAAAGAGCAGGTTATTTTGGACATGATTGATTTGGGCGAGCATGACGCTAAAACGCTTTTAGAATGCGAGTATGAAACTTTAGGAATCCATGTTTCAGGCAACCCTTTAGACGAGTTTAAAGAAGAAATTAAGGGCTTTAAAAATTTAGTCAAAAGCATTGATATTGAAGAATTAGAAATCGGATCGCAGGCTTATTTGCTGGGTAAAATCATGGAAGTTAAAAAGAAAATTGGCAAACGAAGCGGTAAGCCTTATGGCATAGCGGACATTTTGGATCGATACGGCAAGTTTGAACTCATGCTTTTTGAAAAGCAATTAAACGCTTTAGAAGAGTTGGATATTAATAAGCCTTTAGTGTTTAAATGCAAGATTGAAGAGCAAGAAGAAGTGGCGCGATTGAGGCTTTTTGAAATCTTGGATTTAGAGAGCGCTAGGGAGGTTAAAATCCCTAAAGCCCGTTATAAAGACCCTGAAAAGCAAAAAGAAGACGTGCGTGAAATCCCCCCCTTTGAAATACTTGCCTCCAGTTCTTGCTCTTTAGCGATCGTGTTAGAAAACGATGTGAAAAAAGAGTTTTTAAGACAAATCAAAGAGAGCGCTCTAAAGCACCAGGGCAAACGCCCCTTGTATTTGATCATCAAAGATAAGGATAAGCAATTCAAAATCCAAAGCGATTTAATGGTGAATGAAAAGATTAAGGACGATTTTAAAGGGTTAGAGTGGAGGGATTTAGCTTGAGGATCAACCAATTTTTAGCCCATTACACCAAGCACTCCAGAAGAGAGGCTGAAAAATTGGTTTTAGAAGGGCGGGTGAAAATCAACCATGAGCATGCCAAACTCGCTAGCGTGGTTAAAGAAAACGACAAGGTGTTTTTAGACAAACGACTCATCAAGCCCTTAAAAAACAAAAAATTCAGCGTGCTGGTCTATCACAAGCCAAAGGGCGAATTAGTGAGTAAAGCCGATCCCTTAAAACGGCGCGTGATTTATGAAAGTTTGGAGAAAAAATACGCCCATTTTGCGCCGGTGGGGCGTTTGGATTTTGCGAGCGAGGGGGTGCTACTCTTAAGCGATAGTAAGGCGGTGGTGAGCGCTTTAATGCATGCGAATTTAGAAAAAGAGTATCTTGTTAAAATTCAAGGTTTTGTTACAAGAGAGATGGAGAGCGCGATGCAAGAGGGCTTGAAATTAAAAAACGCTACTAAGGGAGCGCACCAAAAAACCCCTATTAAAAGCATGGAATTTGCCCCCTTTATTGGTTATGAAATCATCAAAAACCATGCCAAATACTCTAAACTGAGAGTCATCATCAATGAGGGGAAAAACAGAGAACTGAGGCGTTTTTTTGCGTTTTTTAACGCTGGGGTGTTGGATTTAAGGCGCGTTCGTTATGGTTTTGTGAATTTGAATGCCTTGCCGGTAGGGAAAATGCGGTTTTTAAACCGCCAAGAATACAATGAGTTGCATGCGTTTATGGCTAATAGGGCTAATACTGAAGGGGATTAGCGCTTGAGTTATGCTATACTTCGGCGGTTGGGGGAAATAAAAATTAAGGATTATCATGTTAGAAGTGATTAACGGGAAGAATTACGCAGAAAAAATCGCTCATCAAGCGGTAGTGGTCAATGTGGGGGCGAGTTGGTGCCCGGATTGCAGGAAGATTGAGCCGATCATGGAAAATTTAGCCAAAACTTACAAAGGCAAGGTGGAATTTTTTAAGGTTTCTTTTGATGAAAGCCAGGATTTAAAAGAGAGCTTAGGCATCCGCAAGATCCCTACTTTGATTTTTTACAAAAACGCCAAAGAAGTGGGTGAAAGGCTTGTAGAACCTAGCTCTCAAAAACCGATTGAAGACGCCTTAAAAGCGTTATTATAAAAGACGCTTAAAGAGTCTTGTTATTAAAATAAGAATTCATAGAAATCTTTTTTAGCCCCTTTTTCTATAAAGGGGCTAACTGCAAATAGCTTTTATTTCTTTATCTCAAAAAATCGTTTTTATCGTTTTTAAATAAGCATGTAAGCATGTTTGTTAAAAAAGTTTCTTTAATTAAGCTAAAAATGAGCGAATTTGTGGTATTAATGCTTGCAGTGTGAAATTTGTAGGGCTAGAACTTGTAAAATGTGAAAAAAAAGACGTATAAAATGCTAAAATCCGCAAAAACACTGACGATGTGTTTAGATTAGAAGTTTAAAATTAGAAACAGATGTATCTGTTTTAAATTTTGAATAGGGAGTTTCTATCATTATGTTATTGAAAACAAAATTAAAAATTATAAGCTCGGTGATTTTGAGCGCTTTGTTGTGGGTGGGTTGCTCAAGCGAAATGGCAACTTATCAAAATGTGAATGATGCCACTAAAAATACGACTGCAAGTATTAATAGCACGGATTTATTACTAACCGCTAACGCGATGTTAGATTCCATGTTTAGCGACCCTAATTTTGAGCAACTCAAGGGCAAGCATTTGATTGAAGTTTCAGATGTGATTAACGACACCACGCAGCCCAATTTGGATATGAATCTTTTGACGACTGAAATCGCACGGCAGTTGCGGTTGCGATCTAATGGGAGGTTCAATATCACAAGGGCGAGCGGAGGGAGTGGCATTGCAGCGGACAGCCGAATGGTGAAACAGCGCGAAAAAGAACGAGAGAGCGAAGAGTATAATCAAGACACCACTGTAGAAAAAGGCACTTTAAAAGCCGCTGATTTATCTTTAAGTGGTAAAGTATCCAGTATCGCAGCCTCTATTAGTAGTTCTAGGCAGCGCTTAGACTATGACTTCACCCTAAGCCTTACCAATAGGAAAACGGGTGAAGAGGTATGGAGCGATGTTAAGCCTATTGTGAAGAACGCTAGCAATAAGCGTATGTTTTAAATTTATATTTGAAAGGATGAACAATGAAAAATCAAGTTAAAAAAATTTTAGGAATGAGTGTGATAGCAGCGATGGTGATCGTAGGTTGTAGCCATGCCCCAAAATCAGGCATCAGTAAAAGCAATAAGGCTTACAAAGAAGCGACTAAAGGCGCTCCTGATTGGGTTGTAGGGGATTTGGAAAAAGTGGCGAAGTATGAAAAATATTCAGGAGTCTTTTTAGGAAGGGCTGAAGATTTGATCACCAATAACGATGTGGATTACTCTACGAATCAGGCTACAGCCAAAGCCAGGGCTAATTTAGCGGCGAATCTAAAATCCACTTTACAAAAAGATTTGGAAAATGAAAAAACTAGAACCGTAGACGCTTCTGGTAAAAGATCCATAAGTGGCACTGATACTGAAAAAATTTCTCAATTGGTGGATAAGGAATTGATCGCTTCTAAAATGCTCGCCCGCTATGTCGGTAAAGATAGGGTTTTTGTTTTAGTGGGTTTGGATAAGCAAATTGTGGATAAAGTGCGCGAAGAGTTAGGCATGGTTAAAAAGTAGGGTTTTAATGAAACGCCTTGCTATTGCGCTTGTTTTGGTGTTGGGAGTGGCGTGGGGGAAATCCTTGCCTAAGTGGGCAAAAGATTGCTCAAAAGAAGTGCAGATTGAAAAGACCCAAACCAAAGACGAAAAAATTTTAGTGTGTGGGATGAGCGATATATTGCTTTCAGATATAGATTATAGCTTGTCCTCAGCCAGACAAAACGCCTTAGAGAAGGTGATGGAAGCTTTCAAGGGGGATAAAATAGAGATTAAGGCTAGTGAGCTAAAGGCCACTTTTATTGATACGGATAAAGTTTATGTGCTTCTAAGAATCACTAAGAAGCATGTCGCTTTAACGAATGAGTAAGGATTAATAATGAAAAAGATTATTCTTGCATGCCTTATGGCTTTTGTGGGTGCCAATTTAAGCGCAGAGCCTAAGTGGTATAGCAAGGCCTACAACAAAACAAACACCCAAAAAGGCTATCTTTATGGGAGTGGTTCAGCCACTTCTAAAGAAGCTTCTAAACAAAAAGCGTTAGCGGATTTAGTGGCGTCTATTAGCGTGGTGGTTAATTCCCAAATCCATATCCAAAAAAGTCGTGTGGACAATAAGTTAAAATCCAGTGATTCGCAAACGATTAACTTAAAAACCGATGACTTGGAATTGAATAATGTAGAAATTGTCAATCAAGAAGCGCAAAAAGGGATCTACTACACCAGAGTAAGGATTAATCAAAACTTGTTTTTGCAGGGTTTAAGGGATAAGTATAACGCTCTTTATGGGCAGTTTTCCACCTTAATGCCTAAGGTTTGTAAAGGGGTTTTTTTACAGCAATCCAAGAGCATGGGGGATTTATTGGCTAAAGCGATGCCTATAGAAAGGATTTTAAAAGCGTATTCTGTCCCGGTGGGTTCGTTAGAAAATTATGAAAAAATCTATTATCAAAACGCTTTCAAACCTAAAGTGCAAATCACTTTTGATAACAACAGCGATGCAGAGATTAAAAACGCTCTCATAAGCGCTTACGCTAGAGTGCTAACCCCTAGCGATGAAGAAAAACTCTATCAAATCAAAAATGAAGTTTTCACAGACAGCGCTAATGGCATCACGCGCATTAGAGTGGTTGTTAGCGCGAGCGATTGTCAAGGCACGCCTATATTGAATAGAAGCCTTGAAGTGGATGAAAAGAATAAGAATTTTGCTATCACGCGCTTACAATCTTTGCTTTATAAAGAACTGAAAGATTATGCCAATAAAGAAGGACAGGGCAATACGGGGCTATAAGTAAGGCATTAATCTTGCTTGCACTTTTTTATTCATTCAGTTTTGTAACCGTCATTATTTTGTTTGGCGTGGCGTTTTGCTCCCCTTAAAATAACTCTCTAAAAATTCATGGCTTTTGTTCTTGCCAAATAAACTAAAACATCATTCAATACTCTTTATCCCACAAACCCATCTAAAACACACCCACTAAAAACTAAAATCTTTTTTAGGAGCCTACATGAGCGAGCTTATTTGAAAAAACCAAATGATTTTGCACGTTCAAATCCCCAAGCTAGGGTCTATCTTTTTATCTCACAAACCAACAAACTTTTTTAAAAGCTGACGCATTTTTAAATCAAACGACCGCCTAAAAAAGGGCGTTTGAGAATAAAAGGAGAACAAAAACATGATACAAAACAACGAGACAGAGAAAAGCTTCAACGAGCTTAAAGGAATCACGCAAGCGATACAAGCACAAAAAGAGCGAACTCTAACACTCGCTCGCAAAGCAGCGTTAAACCGCCTACAAAAGAGCCTAAAAAGAGCGTTTTTAGAGCTAATAGAGAATTAAAGCCAATTTTTAACCCCTAAAAAATCCACCCATAATTAAAAAACACTTTAAAATGACTGCCCCCTTCATTGAGAGTGATGGAATTGGTAGTTGCGCCATCGCTAGAAACGACCCTAGATTTCAACTGGACTAAAGGAACGCTAATGCCTATAGAATATTTAGAATGCTTGTAGCGGTAATTCAACCCACCGGTCACATTTAAATTACCGCTCCCTTTGTATTGGTTCAACAAATAATAGCTGTTGTATAAGCCCCTTAACCCCCCAAACACCCCAAGAGAGGAAGTGAAAACTTTCTTGGTTAGATTGTTTTTAGCGTTCTTTTCGTTAGTGTAATTGGTGATAAAATCAAACAACACATCCATTCCCACGCCATAGCTTAATTGTTGGATTTTTTCGTTATTGGCTTGAGCGTAGTTGTATTTGATAATGCCATAAGAAGACAACCCTAAGTAATCATTAAAATATTTTTGATAGCCCATTTTAAGATTAACGCCTAATAGGGGGGCTCCAAAGGGCCGTGAGGTTTTTGAAGTGCGATAGGTAGTGGCGCTAGATTTAGTAGATGAAAGGCTTTGACTGATTGCGCTAAGCATAGTGGTCGCAAAATCTTGCGTGTTCAAACTAGCGTTTAAATAGTTGGTTTGGCTGCTCAAATTAGTGTAATCCACCGGTAGAGCGTTTTGATCAATGAGTTGTTGCCAAACAGCACTGGTAACGCCTATAAGCCCGGCGGGGACTTGAGAGCAATCAGTATAAATGGAATTGGGGTAATTGCTAGGGAAAGCGGGCTGATTTTGGCCGCCAAAACGAGAACACACATCATAGGTAGAGCCATCGGTGTCTCGCACTTCATGCCCGTTGTCAAACACTTGCACTTCTTGTCCATTCACTTGCTCTATTTTCCCGCCCTTACAGCGCTCTTCTGGCCCATTGTTTTCTTCGCACATGCGCACCCTTTGATAAGTCATGTTCCCGTTATGCGTATAGCCTAAAGTGTGCCCGTATTCATGGATAATGTCTCTTAATTGCATGATGGCGACTTTATTCAAATCTTTGCCAAAGAGTATTTCAGGGTCTAAGAAAGGAGACAATATCCCTAAAGCGCCAAAATTGGTGCCATCATCGCCTGGGCCATTCGGGCCGCCATATTGAGACCCTAGCCCTAAATCCCCTCCTCTTGTGGGCAAGAGATTCACATAAAGATTATTAGCGACTCTATAGCTATAGATAACGTCTTGCGGCGTTAATATCACTGATCCTGTTTGCCCGTTTTCTATATTGTATTCATCTCCTTTATTTTTAGCGATCAATTTAGGATCAACAAGCCCATCGTTGTAAGGATTCACGCATGTAGAATAATCAGAATAACATGGCTTTGACAGGTTGTTGTCGCTAAACTGAAAGGGAGCGTTTTTAACGGCATCTTCCCACGATTTAGAATCAAACACCGCCATCATGTTCAGCATTAAATTGGTCAAATTTTTAGCGTCTTGAGAGGTGAAAGGCGGCACTTTAGCCGTGCAGTTTTCTTGATTTTCGTATGGAGGGCATGGGGACTTAGAACCAGTGCCGTTACCGCTAGAAAATTGGTTGTAATTGATATAAGTCATTTGAAGATTGGTCGTAACCCTACTGAGCTTATCAAACAGATTCTGCGTGCTGGCATCAGAAAATTTTGTGGTGGTGGTTTGGAGCTGTTGGAAGCCATCAGCGTTAAGTTGCGGATCGTTAAACAAGCTTGCGGGCAGAATGATTTGAGATTGTTTAGGGATAGTCTCTATCACGCCCAAACTGACTACATTGCCTTGATTGTCTGTATAACTCAGCTCAATATTGTTTAAATTATAAGGCAGGAAGTTTTGTATCATAATCAAGCTGTTATTACCATAGCCTGCTTCCTCAGCGTTTTCTTGGTTATAAGCGGTTACATACACAGGGGTTTGAGAATAAAAGGTTAAGTTGGTGATATTGTCCTCTGCAAATAACTCAGTCGCATTCTTTAAAATGGTGCTTTGGGAGATGTAGTATTTCCCATAGGTGCTTTGAGGGGTAATGGGTTTTGGTTTGGGTTTTGGTTTTGGTTTGGGTTTTTCTTGAGTGGTGGCTATGGTTTGTTCTTGGGTTTGTGTGCCTTGCAATAGCCCAGTTTCAAACCCGGCTTCTATAAAAAAGCCGTCTTTTTGGTGTTTTTGAAAGGCTTCTACAACGGTGAATGATCCGATTAGGGACAAACAAATCGTTTTACTAACGAGTTTTAACATGAAATCTCCTTAATGGTCTTTTTTAACATTTTTACTCAAAAATAGCTTATAGGTATGTATACATTTTAAACTAGCTCATTTTACCCCTTTTTGAAAAATGGCAGTATGGTTTTTTGTAAAAATGGATATTAAACCGCACTAATGGGTAAAAAGTCTTAAAAAGTAGCGCTAAAAGGGGGTTTAATCCATGCTTTAAGCGATTTCATTTGCCTAAGCAAAATTCGCTGAACATGCTATCAAGCATCTGGCTGGTTTCATAAGGGTGGGTGAGCAAGTTCAAGTTTTCTATCGCGCTTAAAATATGATAAGAAAAAAGCTCTAAAGTGTCTAAATGGCTTTTAGCGTTTTGCAATTCAATAATGGCGTTTTCTAGGGCGGTTGTTTGGGCTAGGGAAGTGAGCAAGAGCTTGTTTTGAGTGTCTAGTTTGGGGAAAAACTCACTGATTTTTTGGCTCAAATCTTTCAAGCAAGCCTTAGAATTTAGGGTATTGGTCTCTAGGATAGAATAAGGGATTTTAAGATAAGATTTTAAAATTTCAAGCTCTAGTTTGGGGGCTAAATCGTTTTTATTCAAAACGACAATGCAAGGCTTTTTAGCGCGATTAAGGGTGTCCATAAGGTTAAAATCCTCTTTCTCTAGGGGTTTAGAAAGATCAAACACGCCCAAAATAATGTCGCAATTTTCTAAACTTTTAAGGCTTTTTTCAATCCCTAATCGTTCTATTTTATCCGCGCTCTCTCTAATGCCAGCCGTATCAATCAAGCGCACCTTATGCCCTTGCAATTCAATAACTTCTTCTATAGTGTCTCTTGTTGTGCCTTTAATATCGCTCACTAAAGCCCTTTCTTCTAAAAGCATGGCGTTTAATAAAGAGCTTTTGCCAGCATTGGGTTTGCCAACAATGCTTAAGGCATGCCCTTTGTTTTTTTGTTTTTGCGTGTTAGAAAAATCCAGTAAGTCTTTAAAAGAGGCGATTTGTTTTTCTAAATTTTGAGACACTTCATTTAAAAAATCGCTAGGGATGTCTTCTTCACTATAATCAATCAAAACTTCTGAGCTCGCTAAAAGCTTTAAAAGATTGCCTCTAGCCTCTTCAATAAAAATTTTTAACTCGCCCTTAAGCTGCCTGGCTAGAGCGTTTAAAACGCTT
The DNA here is from genome assembly GCA_008033015.1 of Helicobacter pylori. Classification (GTDB taxonomy): domain Bacteria; phylum Campylobacterota; class Campylobacteria; order Campylobacterales; family Helicobacteraceae; genus Helicobacter; species Helicobacter pylori_DH. The sequence goes on along the minus strand of CP032042.1, from coordinate 1,162,925 downwards.
TCATCTTCACAAAGGATGAGCTGAACGCTCGCTTCAATCTCGCTCAAATCCATTTTATGGTTTAAAAAGGCTTTTTTGCTAAATTCCCCCGCTTTAGCAAGCCTAGCCCCTAAATTCAAGCAAGCTTGTAAGATATTTTGCGCTAAAAGGGGGTTTCCATGGCATTGGATTTCGCACACATCTTCACCAGTGAAACTATAAGGGGCTTTGAAATAAATCACTAACGCTTTGTCCAATAAAACACCATTAGAAAAAATATCGTGCACATAAGCGTATCTGGGGGTGAAGTCTTGTTTTTGGGTGAGTTGTTTGAGGATGTTTAGAGCGCTATTGCCGCTGATTTTAATAATACTAATCGCTCCCTTGCCTAAAGGGGTAGCGATAGCGGCGATGGTGTCATTCATTGTTGAAGTCGTTGATGACGATGTATTTTTCATCGTTTAAGTTGGTTTTGATGGAAACATATTTGTTAGGGAACGCTTTTCGTAATTTCTTTAAAGCGATATAGGTTAAAACGCCATCAGGGGCTTTCATCTGTCCTTTACCCACTTCATGAACGGTCATGATCGTGCTTTGGAGTTGGGTGTCCATAACCTTTTCTTGGTTTTGTAAAAAGGTGGAGATTTCTAAGCGGATATTATAGCCATAAGCAGGGTGGATCCAATTAAAGAGCAAGTAAGAAAGGGCTTTGTAACGATAGCCTTTCTCGCCAATTAAAAGAGCGGAATCTTCGCCATCAATATCAATCAATAAAACCCCCGGTTCATAAAGACTGACTTCCACTTTGTTGATTTTATAAGGCAAGTGGGAGAACAAGTCTTTCAATTCTTGTTTAATCTCATGGAGTTTGTCTCCATTATGAGATTCTTCTTTAAGGTTTTTTTTAGGGGGTTTAGGGGTGATTATTTCTTCTTGCGGTGTTTCTATTTCTAAGTTTTGTTTTTTTTCTTCTGCACTTTGATGAGTTTCTTTCGTGTTGGTTTCTTTAACGCTCTCTTCTTGAACCTCTTTAACGCTTTCTTTAACGCTCGCTAAAATAATGGCTTCTTTTTTACCAATGCTTAAAAACCCTTTAGAGGGCGTTTGAATGACTTCGTATTGCAAATTGATAATGGGGCAATTCAAGGCGATAGAAGCTTGAATGAGGGCTTCTTCTAAGGTTTTGGCTTTGATTTCAATAAAATTTTGCATCAACTTTCCTTTTTGTTTTGCGCATGCGCGCGTTTTCTATTTTCTAAGACTTTATTGATGATGAGTTGTTGCAACACCGAAAGGATGTTGTTCGTGGTCCAATACAAGACTAACCCTGCAGGGAAAGTGATTAAAAAGATTGTGAATAATAGGGGTAAGAATTTAAAAATCTTCGCTTGCATGGGATCGGTCACGCTGCTTGGCGTAACGCTTTGGTGCCAATACATAGACGCTCCCATAAGAAGCGGTAAAATAAAATACGGATCCATGATGGATAAATCATGAATCCATAAGATCCACTCTGAGCTTTTCAATTCCACGGCGTTATAAAGCACTCTATAAATCGCAAAAAACACCGGGATTTGTAAGATTAAGGGCAGACAACCCCCTAGCGGGTTGGCCCCATGTTTTTTGTAAAGCTGCATCATGTGGGCTTGCAATTTTTGGGGTTCGCCCTTGTATTTTTCCTGGAGCTCTTTCATTTTGGGGGCTAATTCCTTGAGCTTTTGCATGCTCACCATGCCCTTATAGCTTAAGGGGTAGAGGATAATGCGCACGATAATCGTTAAAAAAATGATAGCCCAACCCCAATTGCCCACGAATTGATACAAATAATCTAGTAAAACAAACACGCCTTTGGCAAAGAAGGTGATTAAACCATACTCTATCACATCCGTAAGCATGGGCGAAATCGCTTTCAAAGAGCGGTAATCTTTAGGGCCAATATAGCCATGCAAATTTGCTTCATTTTTAAGGGAAATGAAGCCTAAGGGGTTTTTAGTGCCGATTTCTGAATCAATTAAGGCTTCAAAACCTTGAGGATCTTTAGTGAAAAGCAAGGTGGTGAAATACCTATCCACGCTGGATAAAAAGAGGGTGTTAGAAAAGCGTTTGATCTCTTTAGCGTCTTTATCTTCAATTTTTTCAATTTTTTTGTCGTTGTTTTCTAAAAGCACGCCTGAAAAGGTGTAGCTGTCCAAATCAGCCACCGGTCTGTAACCATTAGTGATCACATAGCTAGGGATAATATTGTTAGGCGATTTGAAGGCGATTTTTAAATCATAATGCAAATCATCATAAAAAGTCAGGGTTTTAATGATGGTAAGAGCGCCTAAATCTTGGGTTAAAACGAGCTGTTCATTAGGCCCAAGAGTGGTTTTTGAAGCGCTATAAGGGGTGTTGAACGCTTTGTTATTGAGCGTGGGGTCTAAAAAACGCACTTCTAAAGGCTTGAGTTTATCGGCCGCTAAAAGGGGGAGTTCTTTTAGGGGGGGTTGCGGATTAGCTTTGGAGCTAAAAAGATGGCCCACATGCTCTAAAAAGCCCTTTTGTTTAGGGGTTAGATACTTTTTATCCTTGAGATAAACCTGTTTGATGTGCCCTAAAGAATCAATTTCAATTCTGGCATGCTCAAAAGAAATGGTGCTTAACAAACTCTCTTGTGGGATGGTTTGGGTAACGCTAAAATGTTGGGCGTTGGGTGCGTTAGGACTTGTTGCTGTATGGTTGTTGGTTGTTTCTTGCTTTGTGGTTTCGGTTGTTGTTTTGTTTGGTTTTTGGAAAAAATAGCTATAAAGAGCGATAAACAAGAAAGACAGAGCGATCGCTAAAATCAAGCGGAGATTATTGTTGTTGTTTCTATCCATTGTGATTAAACCTTAATGATGTAGTAAGTTGCGTGGCTTTTTGCAGTAGGAACGAGCCAAAAAGTAATGGTTTTAAAATTGCGATTAAAATCTTTATGAGATTGGAGTAGGCTTGGGCGTTTCAAGCGAGTAGTAGGGTAAGCAATGCCCCCAGAGCAAAAAGGGTTGCATGAGAGTATCCTTATAGCGATCTTACCCATAGCGCTCAAAGGGCTTTCAAAACAGAGCAACCACAGAGCGTAGTTAGAGCAAGTGGGGTAAAACCGGCAGCTTGAAGGGGTGAAAGCCGAAAAAAAGCGTTGATAACCCCTAATTGATGCCGTAAAAATCGCACTCAAAAAAGGCGTTTTATTGTTTCGCATAGGTATGAGTTATTCCTTTTTTCAAGCCTTTCAAGGCTTTGTTCATATAGTTTTTAATGGAAGTTAGCATTTCTAAAAAATGTTTTTCTAAAGCCCAAAAATCTAAATGGCAACAATCGCTTCTAGGCACAAACACCAAAGCAAGCCCTTGACAAAGTGCAGCATGCTTTAATGTAAGCGAACGCAAACGGCGTTTGATAAGGTTTCGTTTCACGGCGTTGCCGACTTTTTTGGACACGCTCAAGCCTAATAAATAAAGCGTTTTTTTGTCTTTAAGCCTACAAGAGAGCGGATCTTTAAAACCCTCTTTTCCTTTTGGCGGCTCTTTTGACAAATCCAAAACAAAGAGCGAAAAAAAAGGGTTATGCTTTTTGAAACCCTTTTGATAAACCCTATCAAACTCACTCTTGTTTTTTAAAGAGTCATAGGGTTTAGACGGAAAGCTTTTTTCTGCCCTTAGCTCGTCTGGCATTAATCACCTTGCGCCCGTTTTTGGTTTTCATTCTCACAAGAAAGCCATGGGTTCGCTTTCTTGGTGTGTTGTGTGGTTGGTAAGTGCGTTTCATTTAAAACTCCCTTGATAAAAATTAAACATAAACACAGATTTTAGCTAAAGAATGCTAAAAATTGACTAAAACTAATTTTTTTGATTCTTTTTATCTTCAACAAGAATGTAAAGCTGCTTCAGATTGTTCGTTTGCAATAAATCCACGACTTTGATAAAGTTATCCAAATTGCTTTTCTTATCGCCTTGCAAGACAATAGGGGTGTCTTTAGCCAAAGTGGAAACCTTGTGTTTTAAATTTTCAAAGCTGATTTCTTTATCGTCTAAATAGAAAGAGCCTTTATTAGAAATGGAGATCGTAACTTGTTTTTTGTCCAACACGTCTTTAGAATCAGTGCTGTCTTTATCCACTTGGGGAATGCTAATAGGGAGCTTTGAAGTTTGCACAAAAGACGCTGTTGTAAGCACGATCACTAGCAACACAAGCATGATGTCAATGAAAGGCACCACATTCATGGATTCTACTTTTTTCACCGCTTAATCCTTAGGCTTTGTTATAAATCTCATGGGATTGCGTGTCAACCGGGTGGTGGAAAATATCCCATTTAGTGACTAAAATCTCGCTTTTTCTCACGAGCAAGTTATAAATCACAATCGCAGGGATCGCTACCAATAACCCCATGCCAGTCGCCTTTAAAGCAAGGGCTAAATTAGTCATGATCGCCTTAGTGTCAATGCCAGAAGCGGATCCTAAATCCATAAAAGTGAGCATGATCCCCATAACCGTTCCTAAAAGACCGATATATGGGGCGTTTGAGCCAATCGTGGCCACTAAAGTCAGTCGTTTGTGTAAGGCTAATTCTAACTTGCGCCTGTCTGTGTAGTCATCTACACGAAGAGTGGCAAAAAACCACAACCTTTCTATTGCGATCGCTATAACGATGACGGATAAGAAGATCAAAAACCCTATAATCCCATAATCTACCATTTCTTTCATTATTATCCTTTAAAGTGGTGTTTTAAATCGGTAAGAATTTCTTTATTGAGTGCTTTTTCTTTGAGACTTTGTCTTTTGTCGTGCAATCTTTTTCCTTTCACTAAAGCAATTTGGATTTTAGCTCTATTTTTTTGGTTAAAATACAATTTCAATCCTACGATACTCAAGCGTTCTTTAGACGCTTCCATTTGCCATTTCAATAATTGCTTTTTATGTAAAAGCAACTTACGCTCTCGCCTTTCATTGGGCTTATAATACGCATGGATTGTATCTAAATATGATATATGAACACCAAATAAAAAAGCTTCTCCTTTGATTATTTTAACAAAATTATCTTTTAAATTCACCCTAGTTTGCCTCAAGGCCTTCACTTCAGAGCCTAAAAGCGCTAATCCCGCTTCTAAAGTTTCCAAAATTTCATAGTCAAAATAGGCTTTTTTATTGCTGGCAATGAGTTTCATTCGCCCCCTTTTTGCATAGGCTTTAGCCTAAAAAACGCGCTCCCGCTCCCGCTAAAAAACCACTCCTTGCCTAATTCGCTTTCTATATTTTTTAAGGCTTGGTTAGTGAGTAAAGCCGGTTTTAAAAGATCGTTTAATCCGTTTCTATCATAAGTCTTTAGGCATTCCAAACTCGGCTTTTTAAGCCATTCTTTAGCTTGAGAAAAACAAGTTTTAGGCTTATAAGCTTGATAAACGGCTTTAGTGCTGCAAAAAACATGAGTTGGCGCATAGATTTCTAGGCGATCTTCTAAAGGCTCTTCTTCAAAATTTTCAATGACTTCGCCATAAGAAGTGGCGTTAGCGCTTTTGTGTTGCGAGATGAAAAAGTTGGTGTCCGCGCCCACTAAAGACCCCATGCTATAGAGCTCTTCTAAACTCAAACGCCAGTCAAAAATCCGATTTAAATGATACAATAGCCCCCCAGCATCAGTGCTCCCACCGCCTAATCCGGCTTGAGTGGGGATGTTTTTTTCCACTTCAATCGCTAGGGTGTCTAGGGATTTGATGACAGAATGAGAGAAATTTTTTGATTTTAAAAAATTTTTTAAAATTTGGAGAGCTTTAAAGAGCGAGTTTTCTTCTAAAGGGCAGTCAAAATCCCCTTTTAGCGAAAAGGAAAGCGCGCTTTTGACGCTGATAATGTCTTTGAGCTTGTCTTTAACTAAACACATGCGAGAAATAAGCTTGTGGTAAGCCCCTTCTTTGTGAAGGATTTTTAAAAAAATATTGACTTTAGGATAAACTTCAAAAACATGCGTCAAGGCTTAATGACCTTTTTGATGTTCTCTAACACGCTTTCATCTACGCACACAGAAGCTTTTTGGTTTTCGCTCACAATAGCCTCTTTGAGTTCAGCGCGCAAAATAAGAGTGCTTTCAGGCGCTTCAAACCCTAAACGCACACTCCCTCTATCTATAGAAATGACTTTAATGTGGATGTTATCATCAATGACAATCCCTTCATTAACTTTGCGGCTGAGTATGAGCATGTCTAATCTCTTGTTCCTTATAGAGAAGGGCTAAACACAACGCTCTCTATAATATCGCCCTGCTTGATCTTGTCCAATACATTAAGGCTTTCTGCGTTTTTGATTTTGCCAAACACGGTGTGCTCGCCATCTAAATGGGGCAAATCCACAAAACACAAGAAAAACTGACTCCCCCCTGTGTCTCTCCCGGCATGCGCCATAGAGATAGAGCCTCTTTTGTGCTTGTTGGGGTTATGGGCCACTTCGCATTTAATACGATGTCCTGGTCCGCCTGTGCCTGTGCCATAAGGGCAGCCTCCTTGAGCCACAAAGCCGGCGATCACACGATGGAAGTTAAGCCCATCATAAAAACCCTTTTTAGCTAGAGCTACAAAGTTACTGACCGCTTGGGGTGCGTCTTTGTAAAAAAGCTCTAGAGTGATATGGCCTTTATTGGTTTTGATTGTAGCATAAGCGGTTTTTGCAAGCTCTTCTTCTTTAATTTCATAAGTTTTAATTGGATCCATCATAAACCTTTGCGATAAGCTTTTGTCATTCAAATGCTCTATTATAGCAGTAAATTAAAACAATTGGTATTTTAGCCGATAGTGCTGTAGGATACTTTTGAAATTTAAGCGGTAAGTTGGATAATGGCGTTTTGGCATAAAAGATTAGCGGTTGGTTGTTGTATCGTTTTATTCTCATGCATGATGAACGCTAATAACATTCAAATCGTTAGAGACGATCCGCCCCTTGATCCAACGCTCCCTGCATGGGTTTATTCTGTTGCGTTATTGAAAGTGTATTTTAGCGATGGGACTTATAAAGAAGGCTATGCGACTTTGCTCAAAAACGGGCGTTATATCGCTTCTTCTGAAACGCTTTATTCTAATGGCTTATACCCTAAAATGATTTTAGCCAAAATGCAAGACAGCAGCGCCAAAGAGCTGATTTGTATAGCCAGCTTGCACCTTGAGGCGATGGATAGGGATCAAGGGCTTTCGCTTTTAAAAACCGCCGATTTTAGAGACGATTATTGCCATAAAAGAGAAGAGAGCTATTATCATGCAAGGATTTACACAAAATACGCTCAAACTTTTCATTCAAATCCCTATACCAATCAAAAAACACCCAATTCTGATCTCTACTACCCAGCGTTGAATGAGGGGAATTCTTTTTCCATACAGACAACGGATATTTCTGTGGCTGAACTTTTGAAATCTAAAAAGTTTCTTTCGCTTGATAGTTCTTTTAAAAAGGGGAGCGTGTTGTGGGGAGGGAGGCCCTATTTTAGCGAAGTGGGGGAGTTTATGGGAATGGCTAGCAGCACTTTAGAAAACCACGAAAGTCTGGTGATTATCCCTAAAGAAAAGATCGTGCAATTTTTAAGCGCTCTAAAAAATCAAAATATTTTTCAAAACATTCCCTAGTTTAAGCAAACCTTAAGCTTTCTATGACTATACTTTCATTTCCTTGTTTCAGCAAGGGCTTTTAAAAAGCCGCTTGATACCTTACAAGGATAGCTGATTAAAAGCAAACGATCTTTGAAAACTAAGCAAATTGATAGAAGTTCTTTTTAAAGGGATATTCTAAATTATTTAAGGATAACTTATTTGAAAGAGTGAGAGTTTTTATAACTTTCATTCTTTTATAAGAAATTCTTATCCAACCAGTGCCAGTCAATATTATTGATTATGATGATTATATCATTATGATTGATGACTGAATGGCATGAGAGTATTTTAAGGTTAGCGTTTAGCTAAACCTTTTTAAAAAGTTTCTTTCTGTTTTGTTGTTGTAATACTTAAGAACACAACCCGTTTTATTCAGTAATCAAATAAAACGAGTTCTTGTGATACGCTAAAGCTGTTGTTAGGAATAACAACAGCCTATCAAAAAACAAAAGAGCTTTAGGACAAACACTTTTATGGAGAGTTTGATCCTGGCTCAGAGTGAACGCTGGCGGCGTGCCTAATACATGCAAGTCGAACGATGAAGCTTCTAGCTTGCTAGAATGCTGATTAGTGGCGCACGGGTGAGTAACGCATAGGTCATGTGCCTCTTAGTTTGGGATAGCCATTGGAAACGATGATTAATACCAGATACTCCCTACGGGGGAAAGATTTATCGCTAAGAGATCAGCCTATGTCCTATCAGCTTGTTGGTAAGGTAATGGCTTACCAAGGCTATGACGGGTATCCGGCCTGAGAGGGTGAACGGACACACTGGAACTGAGACACGGTCCAGACTCCTACGGGAGGCAGCAGTAGGGAATATTGCTCAATGGGGGAAACCCTGAAGCAGCAACGCCGCGTGGAGGATGAAGGTTTTAGGATTGTAAACTCCTTTTGTTAGAGAAGATAATGACGGTATCTAACGAATAAGCACCGGCTAACTCCGTGCCAGCAGCCGCGGTAATACGGAGGGTGCAAGCGTTACTCGGAATCACTGGGCGTAAAGAGCGCGTAGGCGGGATAGTCAGTCAGGTGTGAAATCCTATGGCTTAACCATAGAACTGCATTTGAAACTACTATTCTAGAGTGTGGGAGAGGTAGGTGGAATTCTTGGTGTAGGGGTAAAATCCGTAGAGATCAAGAGGAATACTCATTGCGAAGGCGACCTGCTGGAACATTACTGACGCTGATTGCACGAAAGCGTGGGGAGCAAACAGGATTAGATACCCTGGTAGTCCACGCCCTAAACGATGGATGCTAGTTGTTGGAGGGCTTAGTCTCTCCAGTAATGCAGCTAACGCATTAAGCATCCCGCCTGGGGAGTACGGTCGCAAGATTAAAACTCAAAGGAATAGACGGGGACCCGCACAAGCGGTGGAGCATGTGGTTTAATTCGAAGATACACGAAGAACCTTACCTAGGCTTGACATTGAGAGAATCCGCTAGAAATAGTGGAGTGTCTAGCTTGCTAGACCTTGAAAACAGGTGCTGCACGGCTGTCGTCAGCTCGTGTCGTGAGATGTTGGGTTAAGTCCCGCAACGAGCGCAACCCCCTTTCTTAGTTGCTAACAGGTTATGCTGAGAACTCTAAGGATACTGCCTCCGTAAGGAGGAGGAAGGTGGGGACGACGTCAAGTCATCATGGCCCTTACGCCTAGGGCTACACACGTGCTACAATGGGGTGCACAAAGAGAAGCAATACTGCGAAGTGGAGCCAATCTTCAAAACACCTCTCAGTTCGGATTGTAGGCTGCAACTCGCCTGCATGAAGCTGGAATCGCTAGTAATCGCAAATCAGCCATGTTGCGGTGAATACGTTCCCGGGTCTTGTACTCACCGCCCGTCACACCATGGGAGTTGTGTTTGCCTTAAGTCAGGATGCTAAATTAGCTACTGCCCACGGCACACACAGCGACTGGGGTGAAGTCGTAACAAGGTAACCGTAGGTGAACCTGCGGTTGGATCACCTCCTTTCTAGAGAAAAGCTTTTAATATTCGCTTATTAAAAGCCAAAGAGTATTACCTGACGAAAGAACTTCTTGTTGCTTAGTTTTGAAGGATTGGGCTTTTCTTTCTTTTTTAAATCTTGATTTTTCATTTGATTTTTGATTTTGGTTTGATTGATTTTAATACTTGTTTTTGGTTTTTTCTTGTTTCTTAAATCTTGCTTTTTTCATTCTTGTGTTTTGCTTGTTTGTTGGTTGTTTTGGATTTTTTAGATCTTGCTTTTTTGTCTAAAGTTTTATTTTATAGTGAAAATCATAAGGGGGTGGGGGTTATTTTGCGATACCCTAAATCCTAAAACGCTTTAAAAGTTGTCGTTTGATTGAAGTCAAGTTATTTTATAGCCAGTGCTTCATTGAAACAGAATCAAAAACAAAACCATAGCCCACCAAACAAAGAGCTAACACCCAATAGGGGAGAAGGCTAATTGAAGAAGGGCTAATTGAAAACATGGCGGATAAGAATTGCGTTGATTGGCAAGTTTGATGAATAGGAAAGACTTCAAACAGCCTTTCATCGGTTTTAAGTCGGTTTTTTATGAGCCATTGGTATTGCTCCCTGAATGACCTTTCTTGCGTGAGATAATAAGCGTCTAAAAGATAAAAGCATGCCAACAACACCCCTAAAACGCATAACCCATAAGAATTAGAAATCGCTTCTATTTTAAGGGATAGAACCCCAACCGCAAGAGCGAGAGTCCATTTTTTGCATTCTAAAGAATTTTGTGCCATTCTGTTGATAACGCCTTGTAAGATTTTAAGCTCTTCTACAAGGATTTTTTCTCTGTCTTTTGGGGTATTTTCCATGTTTGATATTTATCTGTCAAAGTTAAAAGTCCAAGTGCCTTTGTTGGTTTTGACTCCAACCTCTATGATATTTTGACACTCATAGTTTGCTGTGAAAGTTTCTCCAAATTTTAAATCCACTGCCATTGTGTTTTTCTTGCTTTCTAAATTTTTAATGATTTTTTCCATTTTGTCAATATTTTGCGTCGCTTCAGTGAGTTTGACTTGATTGGCTTTGATAGATTTTTCTTCAGGACTAATCTGCTTATCAGTATATTCTTTGGCATGCCTTGGGATAGCTTCTTTCAAATAAGCGAAATAAAATTTCCCTACGCTAGGCCACATGGATTTTAGTTTAGCAAGGCTTTGAAGACCTTTTTTTGATACCCTATTAGGATATTCATTCAAAATCAAAAAGTCATTGGCCATATTGCCATATTTATCAACAATACTATCTATTAATTTTTTGAGTTCTTTAAGGTTGATATAGGGGTAGTCTTTGGGGTTCTTGGTGTCTTCAATAGCACCTATTATATTGTCATGTAGTATTCCCCATGTATTCTCTTCGTAGATCAGTTTATAGATCAGTTTATTACTCAGAAAGTCATCAAGCATCCTCTTAACAACATGTATTGGGTTATCATTTTCTCCTGATAAATGTACTAATCCTCCTATTAAGGATTTAGATAAAACAGAGTCATTGGCAGTTGCACTAGAACCAACTGTTTGGTAAAGAAGCTTGAATTTTCTAGGAGCTTTATCAAAATCTTCTGCATTACCATATTCTTTAGCTCGTTTAAAGTGATCCATTTGAGCGATAGCATTATAAATACTTTCTAAGAATTTATCAAGATTGTTGAATTGTTGCACATACTGCGTGAGCTCTTCTAAATCTTTTTGAAGCCTTGCGATTTTTGCTTGGTGGTTTTTAATCGCTTTTTCTTTTTCTGATGCAAACAGGTATGTATTGGCTGTATCTTGTATTAACTTTACCAAGAAATTTTGATCATGTTCGCAATTCCCACGATTGAGCTTCAAGTCTTGGATTTCTATGTTATCGGCTTTAGAAATGATTTTTATGGTAGAATTGAAGCTATTTTTTTCAATCCCAACTAGTGGTTCGCCACTATCGCCCCCACAGCCCACTAAATACAACGCCAAACAGCTTGCACCCAGTAATTTTTGATAAGTTTTCATTTTGTATCCTTTGTTATAAGATTAGGAGCGATTTTCTTGCACAAACTATCAAGAGAGATAGGTTTAAACCTCCTTAATAAGTTTGTGACATCGTAAGAAACGCGCATGGCTTTAATGTGCGATTCTTTTAGAGTAGTGCCAGTTATAAAAGTGTTAGCGATCTTTAATTCTTCATAAATCCATGCAGAATGAGTGATGCGTGATAGCCCTTGATTAGGAACGCTGTTCTTGCTTTGTAAAAACACAAAATAGGGGCATTTTTCAATCATGTCTTGTAAAGACTCTCTGAGAATGAGCGTGAAAGTGTCTTCAATCCTACTTATATCATTGTATTCTGCTAATTCGTCTGCTAATTCGTTTAAAACATCGTCTTTATAATCCCAAAAAAGCGAATCGATAAACACTTTGCGTTTTGTTTGGTTTTCTAAATAGTTTTTAACCTCTAAAGCCTTATTTCTGTCTGCATGCGAGTGCGAGAGGAACACTTGAACGGTTTTTAGCTGCGGTTTGAACGGGCTAAAAAAGGCTTCTTTAATTTCATTGCGATTTAGTAAAGTGTATTCATTATTTTTTAGACTCTTTTGAATGAGAGTTTTAATCTTATTGGCTACTTCATGTATGTTAGAAACAGCTTGCTTGTCATAATAAGCGTATTCAAGCTTACTTTTCCCCCCTCTGTCAAAATGAAACTTGCATAAAACTTCACGATTTTCTCTTTCATCTAAATCAACCACAAAGGCTTTCATGATATATTTTCCTTTAATATTTTTATCAAATTCTCAAATATAAATACGATTTTAAGTTCCCTTTAAAATCTTTTGATTATAGTAGACTTAGACTTAGCTTAAGAGCACTTGAATTTTGGGGTGTTGGGGGCTGTTAGATCACTAAAAATCACCGCTAAAAAAAGCCTTTTTGCAAACAAAAAGAGCGTAAAAACTTGCAAGCCAAATGACCCTAAAAAGCGCAAAAACCAACAAAAACAATCTAAAAAATCTCTTCGCATGCCTTTTTGTCTTTATGGAGTAAGCATGCTTTTTGCAACTCTATAAAACGCTTTTTCCTTTCTTCTTCAGTCGTATTGTTAGGCTTTTCAATAGGGCGTGAAAGAGAGCGTGAAGATTTTGGAGTGGGGGTATTGAATTTGGGCGCATACCCCAGTTTATTAACTGAATAAAAGCCTAAAGCAGCGATTAAAATAAAAATCCAATCTGTTTTTCTGATCTTAGGGCAAAATTTACACGCCATGATTTAATCCTTAAAACATTTGAAGTATAATACACTCTTATGATCAAATATTAAGTTTAGGAAAAGCTGCATGTGGAGTTTCATTCAAAAAATCTTTAAGGCTTTAGTGATTGCGCCTTTAGATTTTATCACGAAGTATTTCAAGTCGTTTGTGCTGTTGTTGATTGTGTTAGTCTTTTTTAGCGCTAAAGAAAGCGCACCAAGCGAACCGCCCAATCTCGCTAAACTCTATTTAAATGGGGCGATTTTTAGCACCGAGGATTTTGACAAAGAAGTGGATAAAATCCTAAAAACCCCTAGCATTAAGGGCGTTTTATTGTTGATTGACTCTCCTGGTGGGGCGGTGTCAGCGAGCGTGGAATTGAGCGAAAAAATCGCTGATTTGAAGCAAAAAATGCCCGTTTTAGCGTATGCTAGGGGGGTTATGGCGAGCGGGAGCTATTATGCGGGCATGCAAGCGAGCGAAGTTTATGCCTCTAAAGCGAGTTTGATCGGATCGATTGGGGTGATTTTTTCGGGCGCGAATGTGGAAAATTTGCTCAATAAAGTCGGCGTGGCCACTCAAGGCGTGCATGCGGGTGAATACAAAGAAATAGGCACTTTCACCAGGGCATGGAAACCTAACGAAAAAGAATTTTTGCAAAATTTAGTCAATGAGCAATACCAAATGTTTGTGAATGATGTCGCAAAAGCCAGAAAATTAAACGCTAAGGATTATAAGGATTTTGCTGAAGGGAAGGTCTTTAGCGCTCAAAAGGCTCTAAAATTAAAACTCATTGATAAAATCAGCACGATTCAACAAGCCCAAAACCGCTTAATGGAATTGAGTAAGGTTAAAAAAGCTTATTGGCTAGAAAAAAGCCCTATGGAGCGCTTCATTGAAAAAGCCACGCAATCGGTTACAAGCATCATCACGCAAGCGCTTGGTTATCAATTATTGATGAGATGAAGATGTTAGAATTTATTTTAAAATTTCAAGCTAGAGACTCTAAAGGCCTGGTGAGCGCAATAAGCACCACTATCGCTAACAAGGGCTATAACATCGTCAAAAACGATGAATTTGTTGATCCCTTAAAACAGCGCTTTTTCATGCGGCTAAAAATCCAAAAAGAAATGAAGCCCTTGAATGTTGGAATTAAAGAGCAAGAAGAGCGATCCTTAAAAACCGCTCTTTTTAAAGCCTTAGAAAACTTTAGCGAGCTATTGATTGAAGTCATTTTAACGCATAAAAAAAACATCATTTTACTCGCTACTAAAGAGAGCCATTGCTTAGGGGATTTGCTCTTAAGGGTGTATGGGGGGGAATTGAACGCTCAAATTTTAGGCGTTATTTCTAATCATGAGATTTTACGCCCTTTAGTGGAAAAATTTGACATCCCTTATTTTTACGCGCCTTGTATTGATCAAATTTTGCATGAAAAAGAAGTTTTAGCGATCATTAAAGACCTAGAATTACAGCACAAAGTGAGCGCGGATCTGCTCGTTTTAGCCAAATACATGCGCATTTTAAGCCATGATTTTACGAAGCACTATGAAAATCAGATCTTAAATATCCATCATAGTTTCTTGCCCGCATTCATTGGGGCTAACCCTTACCAGCAAGCGTTTGAAAGGGGCGTGAAAGTCATCGGGGCCACGGCGCATTTTGTGAATGAAAGCCTTGATGCCGGGCCGATTATTTTACAAGACACTCTGCCCATTAACCACAATTACAGCGTGGAAAAAATGCGCCTAGCGGGTAAGGACATAGAAAAACTGGTTTTGGCTAGGGCTTTAAAACTCGTTTTAGAAGATCGGGTGTTTGTGCATGAAAACAAAACGGTGGTGTTTTGAATGCTTCCATTAGCGTGCTTTAGGGTTATTGGGATAAACGCATGGACGCATTAACAACGCCCTTACCAAAGGATTGGAAAAAAGTAAGGCTTGGGGATATATTAACATTAAAGCATGGTAGAGATTACAAAAATTTTAAATTAGGAAATATTCCTGTTTATGGAAGCAGTGGTTATATGCTATCAATTAATAATTTCCTTCATAATGGCGAAAGTGTTTGCATAGGAAGAAAAGGGACTATTGATAAGCCTATTTATCTAAATGGTAAATTTTGGGTAGTAGATACACTATTTTATAGCTATTCATTTAAAAAATCCATTCCAAAATTTATATTTTATGCTTTTTCTATCATAAAATGGTCAAACTATAACGAAGCGACCGGTGTTCCTAGTTTAACTAAAATGACAATTTCAAACATTGAAATCCCCCTACCTCCCCTAAACGAACAAGCCGCTATCGCTAACATTTTAAGCGATGTGGATCATGAAATCATTAGCCTTAAAAACAAAAAACGCCAATTTGAAAACATCAAAAAAGCTTTAAACCACGATTTAATGAGCGCTAAAATCAGGGTTTTAAAAAAATAAAACGCCCCAAAAGTCAAGGACAAACCCGCTTATAAAGGAAACCCCTAAGTTTTTAAACTCAGGGGAACGCTCTTAGAAAATCAGCGTTTCACAGAAACGATCACTTTAAGCCCCAAAAAAGCAAACTCAAAGTATAATGTTTTCCAAGAGCGTTTGCCACTTTTGTGTTTCATGGCATGCTCCTTACAATGTTGGTCTGCCCCATATCGTAACTATGGGGCGTGATGGAATCCTACAACAAACCCCCTTAAAACACCCCTAGATCGCATCCAATACGCATGCCAAACCATGAAGTTTTACACCCCATTACGACCACTCAATGAATAAGCTTATCTTTATTAGACAGAAAACAGAGCCATTTGATAACCATCAAAAGAGGGATTTTAAAAGTTTAAAAATCTAATGGAATTAAAAGGGTTAGTTTAAATGGATAGATTTATTGGATTAAAAGAAAGAGTTAAAAGCTAGGAGTAGCCCTAAGGCCGCCCCCACAAACGCCCCAATCAATATTGTTGGTTTTGTTGTTGTGCTTTTTGTTGTTGTTGGTGTGCTTGTTGTTGTTGCTGTTGTTGAGCTTGTTGCTCTGCTTGTTGTTCAGCGTGTTGTTGCGCGTTATGGTGATGGTGTTCGCCGCCATAATAATGGTGGTGGTGCGCGTGGTGATGGTGGTGGTGTTGGCTGTTAGCCTGTTGTTGTTGCTGTTGTTGCGCTTGGTGTTGTTGTTCATGGTGTGCCATGATGACTCCTTTAATTGAAATTTAAATTCTAGCTCATTGGCTAGGATTTCATTTTATAATGCAAAATCTAACCAATTATTAACGAAAAAGATTTTAATACTAATTTTAATACGAGCACCACGAGTGTTAATTGAAGCGTTCCTATTGTCAAAACTACCAACATCTTTGAATGAAAAAAGCTATAATAAAGAAGTTGCATTAAAAAGGAAAGACAAATCCCCTTTTTAAGGTATAATATGAGAAATTTTAGAAGCGCTTCTTATGGTAGTAGCTAAAAAGTCTTTAGGACAGCATTTCTTAACGGATGAGTCGTTTTTAGACAGAATCGTTAATGCTTTGCCTCCCTTAAATTCGTTAAGATTAATTGAAATTGGCGTGGGGCTAGGGGATTTGACTCTCAAGTTGTTGGATCGCTATCCTTTAAAGACTTATGAGATAGATAGCAGCTTGTGCGAGAAAATGCGATCAAAACTAAAGGCGCAAAAAAAGCCTTTTAAATTAGAATTGGTGGAAAAAGACGCTCTTTTTTTAAAAGAAGAAGAGCCTTATTTTTTGATCTCTAATTTGCCTTATTACATCGCTACCAGGCTTGTTTTAAACGCGCTCAAAGACCCTAAATGCAGGGGCTTATTGGTGATGACGCAAAAGGAAGTGGCGCTCAAGTTTTGTGCTAAAGATTCACAGAACGCCTTAAGCGTTTTAGCGCACACGATAGGGAACGCTACCCTTTTGTTTGATGTGCCGCCTAGCGCGTTTAGTCCGCCTCCAAAGGTGTTTTCTAGCGTGTTTGAAGTGGTTAAAGAGCCGCTGAAAGAAAAGGCGTTAGCTTCATTAGCCCAAGCGCCATTTTTTGAAGAAGCCCTACAAAAAGGGTTTGAAACGTTAGAAGATTTTTTGAAAGCTTGTTTCTCATCTCCCAGGAAGACGCTTTCAAACAATCTTAAAAAAAGCGTTTCTTATAGAGAAAAGCTTGATAGGGTGTTAGATTTTCTAGCGTTAGAAAACCAACCAACAAGCGTGAGGGCGTCTGAGGTAAAAGATTATCTCAAGCTCTTAAATTACCTTTTAAAAGGCTAATGCCTTTTTAAAAAATTACTATAAAGGAATAAAAGTTATGACGGATAACAACCAAAACAATGAAAACCATGAAAACAGCAGTGAAAATTCAAAAGCTGATGGGGTGCGAGCCGGGGCGTTTGAGCGCTTCACCAACCGCAAAAAGCGTTTCAGAGAAAACGCGCAAAAGAACGCAGAGTCTTCAAACCATGAAGCGCCTTCGCACCATAAAAAAGAGCATCGCCCCAACAAAAAGCCAAACAACCACCACAAACAAAAACATGCCAAAACACGAAATTACGCCCAAGAAGAATTGGATAACAACAAAGTAGAGGGCGTTACGGAAATTTTGCATGTGAATGAGAGGGGGACTTTAGGCTTTCATAAGGAGTTAAAAAAGGGCGTTGAAGCGAATAATAAGATCCAAGTGGAGCATTTAAACCCGCATTATAAGATGAATTTAAACTCTAAAGCGAGCGTTAAAATCACGCCTTTAGGGGGCTTGGGCGAGATTGGGGGGAACATGATGGTCATTGAAACCCCAAAAAGCGCGATCGTGATTGATGTGGGCATGAGCTTCCCTAAAGAAGGGCTTTTTGGCGTGGATATTTTAATCCCGGATTTTTCCTACTTGCACCAAATCAAGGACAAAATCGCCGGTATTATCATCACCCATGCCCATGAAGATCACATAGGGGCCACGCCTTATTTGTTTAAAGAGTTGCAATTCCCCCTTTATGGCACGCCTTTGAGTTTGGGGCTGATTGGGAGCAAGTTTGATGAACATGGTTTGAAAAAATACCGCTCGTATTTTAAAATCGTAGAAAAGCGTTGCCCCATTAGCGTGGGCGAATTTATCATTGAATGGATCCACATCACGCATTCTATCATTGACAGCAGCGCTTTAGCGATCCAAACTAAAGCCGGAACGATCATTCACACCGGCGATTTTAAAATCGATCACACCCCGGTGGATAATTTGCCCACGGATTTGTATCGTTTAGCGCACTATGGCGAAAAGGGGGTGATGCTTCTTTTAAGCGATTCCACTAACTCCCATAAATCCGGGACCACGCCGAGTGAAAGCACCATAGCGCCGGCTTTTGATACCCTTTTTAAAGAAGCGCAAGGGAGGGTGATTATGAGCACCTTCTCTAGCAATATCCACCGGGTCTATCAAGCCATACAATACGGCATCAAATACAACCGCAAGATCGCTGTGATCGGGCGCTCTATGGAAAAAAACCTAGACATTGCTAGAGAATTGGGCTATATCCATTTGCCTTATCAATCTTTTATTGAAGCCAATGAAGTCGCTAAATACCCGGACAATGAAGTCTTAATCGTAACGACCGGCTCACAAGGCGAAACCATGAGTGCACTTTATCGCATGGCGACTGATGAACACCGCCACATTTCTATCAAACCCAACGATTTAGTCATCATTTCCGCTAAAGCCATTCCTGGCAATGAAGCGAGCGTTTCAGCGGTGTTGAATTTCTTGATCAAAAAAGAAGCCAAAGTGGCTTACCAAGAATTTGACAATATCCATGTGAGCGGGCATGCCGCCCAAGAAGAGCAAAAGCTCATGTTAAGACTCATTAAGCCTAAGTTTTTCTTGCCCGTGCATGGGGAATATAACCATGTCGCGCGCCACAAGCAAACCGCTATTGCTTGCGGGGTGCCTGAAAAAAATATCTATTTAATGGAAGATGGCGATCAGGTGGAAGTTGGCCCTGCGTTCATTAAAAAAGTCGGCACGATTAAAAGCGGTAAAAGCTATGTGGATAACCAAAGCAATTTGAGTATTGATACAAGCATCGTCCAACAAAGAGAAGAAGTCGCTAGCTTGGGGGTGTTTGTGGCTACGATTTTTGTGAATAAAAACAAACAAGCGCTTTTAGAAAGCTCTCAATTTTCCAGTTTAGGGCTTGTGGGCTTTAAAGATGAAAAGCATTTGATTAAAGAAATTCAAGGGGGCTTAGAAATGTTATTAAAATCCAGCAACGCCGAAATTTTGAATAACCCTAAAAAATTAGAAGATCACACTCGTAATTTCATCAGAAAAGTGCTCTTTAAAAAGTTTAGAAAATACCCGGCTATCATTTGTCATGCCCATTCTTTTTGATTGTAACGCTACCGCTACACAAGTCTTAAGAGATGAAGCGAGCGCGCTTTTAGAAAGCGTTAAGCAATTCCAAGAACCTAATGATTTAGAAGCGATTGTCAAGCTCATTTTAAAGAGCCAAGAAAAGGGGGGTAAGCTTGTGATAGTGGGCGTGGGTAAGAGCGCTTTAGTGGCGCAAAAAATCGCTGCTTCTATGCTAAGCACCGGTAACAGGAGCGCATTTTTACACCCCACAGAAGCCATGCATGGGGATTTGGGCATGGTGGAAAAAAACGATGTGATTTTAATGATTAGTTATGGGGGCGAGTCTTTGGAATTATTGAATCTGGTGAGCCATTTAAAACGCTTAAGCCATAAAATCATCACTTTCACTAAAAGCCCCACTAGCTCGCTTTCTAAACTCGGCGATTATTATTTGAGCTTGAAAATCAAAAAAGAAGCTTGCCCGATCAACACCGCTCCAACGACTTCCACTACCCTAACTCTAGCCTTAGGCGATGTTTTAATGGCATGCTTGATGCGAGCGAAAAATTTTAGCCAAGAAGATTTTGCTTCCTTTCATCCGGGCGGGCTTTTAGGCAAAAAACTTTTTGTCAAGGTTAAAGACTTATTGCAAACCACGAATCTCCCCCTAATCGCTCCTAGCACAAGTTTTAAAGACGCGCTCATAGAAATGAGTGAAAAACGCCTAGGCAGCGCGATTTTAGTCAATGACAACAACGAGCTTGTGGGGATTTTGAGCGATGGCGATGTCCGTAGGGCGCTATTAAAAGGGCTTAGCTTGGAGAGTGAGGTGAAGCATTTTGCCACCTTAAAACCTAAAAGCTTTAAGAATTTAGACGCTCTTCTTTTAGAAGCGTTAGAATTTTTAGAGCGCCATAAGATCCAGCTTTTGGTGTGCGTAGATGATTGTAATAAGGTTTTAGGGGTCTTGCATTTGCACCAACTTTTAGAATTAGGGCTTAAAGCATGAAAGCTAGCATTTATGATTTCACTTTAGATGAATTGAGTCAGCTTTTAAAACCGAGTTTTAGGGCTAAACAGCTTTATTTGTGGCTCTATGCGAAGTATAAAACAAGTTTTAAAGACATGCAAAATAATTTTTCAAAAGATTTTATCGCTTATTTGGAGCAAGAATTTACTTTGCGCACGATAGAAATCACGCATGTGAGGGAGAGTGTTGATGGCTCTAAAAAATACCTTTTTAAATCTTTAAGGGACAACCACACTTTTGAAGCGGTATTGTTGAAAATGAAAGACAAAAAGATTAATGGAGAGACTAACGCTGTTTTAGAGGGGGAAAAATACACCGTGTGCGTGTCTTGTCAAATCGGCTGTCAAGTGGGTTGCTCGTTTTGTTTCACTCAAAAAGGCGGTTTTGTAAGAAATCTTAAAGCGAGCGAGATTATCCAGCAAGCCCTACTCATTAAAGAAGACAATAACCTCCCCATTGAAAAAGCGCTCAACATTGTTTTTATGGGAATGGGCGAGCCTTTGAACAATTTAGATGAGGTGTGTAAAGCGGTTGAGATTTTTAATACTGGCATGCAAATTTCCCCTAAAAGAATCACCATTTCTACGAGTGGCGTAGCCGATAAAATCCCTATTTTAGCGGGCAAAAATTTAGGCGTGCAATTAGCCATATCCTTACACGCCGTAGATGACAAAACGCGCTCGTCTTTAATGCCCTTGAATAAAAAATACAACATTGAATGCGTTTTGAATGAAGTGAGGAAATGGCCTTTAGAGCAGCGAAAAAGAGTGATGTTTGAATACCTTTTGATTAAAGATTTAAACGATAGTCTGGACTGTGCTAAAAAACTTTTAAAACTTTTAAACGGCATTAAATCCAAAGTGAATTTGATTTTATTCAACCCGCATGAAGGCTCTAAGTTTGAACGCCCTAGATTAGAGAGCGCTAGAATGTTTGCGGATTTTTTAAACTCCAAAGGCTTATTATGCACCATTAGAGAGTCTAAAGCTTTGGATATTGAAGCGGCTTGTGGGCAATTGAGGGAGAAAAAACTCTCTCAGCAAATTTGAAAACTCTTTTTTCAAAATTTAGGGAATATAGATTAAAAATTAGCACTAAATTTTCTTTTATTAACAATTAATTAGATTTTATATTGTAGAATAAAATCCTAGCCAGTGAGCTAGAATTTAAATTTTTAATCAAAGGAGTCATCATGGCACACCATGAAGAACAACACGGCGGGCACCACCACCACCATCACCACACACACCACCACCACTATCATGGCGGTGAACACCACCATCACCACCACAGCTCTCATCATGAAGAAGGTTGTTGCAGCACTGAAGGTTGTTGCAGCACTAGCGATAGTCATCATCAAGAAGAAGGTTGTTGCCACGGGCATCACGAGTAATATCGGTGTGGCTAGGGGCAACTTGACTAGGGTTGTCTCTGGCTTTGACTTTAAGATACAATCATTCCATTCTAACCCATTCTAATCAAACCCATTGAATCCAATCCAACCACTGCGACACGCTTGATTTTTATTTTTACAAACGCTCATTAATGTTAAAAATACTCACCAATGCCTATAAAAAGTAATTTTTTATCCAATAATATTGTTAAGACTTTTAATAAGCTTCAATGTTTTACAATATTCAAAATATTAAAACAATTTTTCAATCAAGGAAAGGGTATGCAAGTTACTCCCCCTATTTTTTAAAACCCAATAAGAAATTTTTATTTTTGGCTCTGTATTCTGTGCTAGGGTTTAATCTTAGCCACGCTATAGATGAGGGTGCACTTAATGAACTCGTTGGAAAGAAGGTTCAAGAAGCTTTAGCGAAAGAAAAAGCTAAGGCTAAACATCAAAGAGTGGATAAAAGCGCTTTTTTTGCCGGTCTTGGCTATAGCAGGATGTTTTCATGGAATTTAGCTTATAAAGATAGTTTTGTTTTGCTACCTCACTACTTTAGTGGAAGACTCTTAGAAAGAAAAGATCCCAGCACCATTTTAAACGGCTTTAATTTTAAGGTGGGGTATCAGTATATCGCTCCTGTTAAGATTAAAAAAATGGATTTTGGCGTTAGGGGAGGGTTCCAATATTCCTATAAAGCGGGTAATTACATGGAAAAAGATAAATACCAACAATCATTATTTGGAGTGCCTATAGGCATAATAATTCCTGTTTCTTTTTTTAATGGTGGTATGATAACAATGTCAACTTACAGCTTTTTGTTAGATTTTTTACACAATGTGTATGAAAATGAGAAGTTTTTCATTGGTTATTTTATAGGGGCTGGGTTAGGGGGTGAGAGCGTAACAGCCGATGTTCTTAAAGATTTTGGTAATATATTAGTGCAATTAGCACAATTTCAGGGCTATGGCTCGTTAGGGCTAAGAATGGGCGATAAACACCACACGCTAGAATTGAGTGCGAGCATCCATGGCGACGCTCCTAGTTGTTCTTTAAAGAAGCTAAAGAGTTGCGAAAGTGTGAGGGTTTTACAAGCAAAAATCCCTAGGGGCATTTTTGAAAGCTATGTTACTTGGAGCGCGGATTATGTTTATCGTTTTTAAAAGTTTTTAAAAAATTAATGGCTTTGTTCCAATTGAATAGGGGTAATAAAATCTAAAAAATACTCAAGGTATTTTTTTACAATCTAATCATAAAGAGCTTACGAAAAGCGAGCGATCGCTTCATGCTTTATCGTTCCAACCCCCATGCGTCTTTAAAAGAAGCGTTTTTAAGCTTTAAATTCAAGCTCCCTTCAATCCATTGGGTATTAGCCCCCTTTTCGTTGTTGTCAAATAAAAACACCCCTAAAAAGCCTCTAGGGGTTTTAATCAGGCTCAATTCCACGCTAGGAAGAATGATTGTGCTGTCAGGTTTGACTTCAAAGGCCAGGAAAAAGGGGCGGTTGTTCTTAAAATCGTAGCCATTTTTGGTGTATGAATAGCCAGGGGCGCTTTGCAAGATGCCCTTTTGAGTTTCCACGCTAAAAGAATCCAAGTAATAAAACCCAGGCTCTAGCTTGAACGATTGGACTTTGGCTAAAGTATAGCGGTTTTTCCATAAAAGCATGAAACGATTACTCCCTAGCATGAATAAAGGCCCCCTAGGGTCTTTGAGCTTTGCTTTAGGGTTTTCTTTAAGCGCTTCATTGTGTTTGGCAACAACTCCTCTATCCACTTTGCGCCAATAAGTGCGCACGCTCTGGCCTTGATGCGCGATATAAAGATTCACCAAACCAGAATGATGGCCTTTAGGGGGCAAACAAGAGGCTAATAAAAGAGCGGCTAACAAACTCACAGCATGAAACTTCAAGCAAATTCCTTAAAAAGAGTGGTGGCTGAATGCTAACATGCTAAAACTAAAACCCTAATAAGTTATGGCTAAAAACTTAAAGAATAGGGTAAAATAAACGCATGCGAATAGACAAATTTTTACAATCAGTGGGTTTAGTGAAGCGGCGCGTTTTAGCGACAGATATGTGCAATGTGGGGGCGGTGTGGCTCAATGGGAGTTGCACTAAGCCCAGTAAAGAAGTGAAAATTGGCGATGTGATTAGTTTGCATTATTTAAAAGGGATAGAAGAATACACGATTTTACAAATCCCCACTTTAAAAAATGTGCCGCGAAAAGACACGCACCTTTATATCGCTCCTAAAACAAAAGAATAATAAAGCAAAGGATAATATAATGAAAGAATACAAAGATACCCTAAACTTAAATACAACCACCTTTTCTATGAAAGGGAATTTGAGCGTTAATGAGCCTAAAACTTACGCTAAATGGCAAGAGCAACAAGCGTTCAAACGCATGCAAAATAGGAAAGATAACCATGGGGATTTCACTTTGCATGACGGGCCGCCTTATGCGAACGGGCATTTGCATTTAGGGCATGCTTTAAATAAGATTTTAAAAGACATTGTTATTAAAAGAGAATATTTTAAAGGGAATAAAATTTATTACACGCCCGGTTGGGATTGCCATGGCTTACCCATTGAGCAGCAAATTTTAGAGCGATTAGAAAAAGAAAAAACGAGCCTAGAAAACCCCACGCTGTTTAGAGAAAAGTGCCGAGATCATGCGAAGAAATTTTTAGAAATCCAAAAGAATGAATTTTTGCAATTAGGCGTTTTGGGGGATTTTGAAGATCCTTATAAAACCATGGATTTTAAATTTGAAGCGAGCATTTATAGGGCTTTAGTGGAAGTGGCTAAAAAAGGGCTTTTGAAAGAGCGCCATAAGCCTATTTATTGGAGTTATGCGTGCGAGAGCGCTTTAGCGGAAGCTGAAGTGGAATACAAGATGAAAAAATCGCCCTCCATTTTCGTGGCGTTTGGTTTGAAAAAGGAGAGTTTAGAAAAATTAAAAGTCAAAAAAGCGAGCTTGGTGATTTGGACGACCACGCCTTGGACTTTGTATGCGAATGTGGCGATCGCTTTGAAAAAAGACGCTATCTATACGCTCACCCAAAAAGGCTATTTAGTCGCTAAAGCCTTGCATGAAAAATTAGCCGCTTTAGGGGTGGTGGATAGTGAGATTGTGCATGAATTTAATTCCAATGATTTAGAATATTTGAAGGCCACCAATCCTTTAAACCAAAGAGATTCCCTAATCACTCTAGGAGAGCATGTCGGTTTAGAAGATGGCACAGGAGCCGTGCATACCGCACCTGGGCATGGTGAAGAGGACTATTATTTAGGCTTAAGATATAATTTAGAAGTGTTAATGTCTGTAGATGAAAAGGGTTGCTATGATGAGGGCATTATCCATAACCAACTATTAGATGAAAGCTATCTGGGCGAGCATGTTTTTAAGGCTCAAAAACGCATTATAGAGCAATTGGGCGATTCTTTATTGCTAGAGCAAGAGATTGAGCATTCCTACCCGCATTGCTGGAGGACGCACAAGCCTGTGATTTACAGAGCGACCACACAATGGTTTATTTTAATGGATGAGCCTTTCATCCAAAATGACGGCTCTCAAAAAACCTTAAGAGAAGTGGCTTTGAGTGCGATTGAAAAGGTGGAATTTGTGCCAAGCAGCGGGAAAAACCGCCTGAAAACCATGATAGAAAACCGCCCTGATTGGTGCTTGAGCCGGCAAAGAAAATGGGGCGTGCCACTGGCCTTTTTCATAGACAAACGCACCAATAAGCCTTGTTTTGAAAGCGAAGTTTTAGAGCATGTGGCGAATCTTTTTGAGAAAAAAGGCTGTGATGTGTGGTGGGAGTCTAGCGTGAAAGATTTATTGCCCCCTAGCTATCAAGAGGACGCCACGCATTATGAAAAAGTCATGCACATTTTAGACGTGTGGTTTGATAGCGGTAGCACCTTTAAGGCGGTTTTAGAAGATTATCATGGAGAAAAAGGGCGAAGCCCTAGCGATGTGATCTTAGAGGGGAGCGATCAGCATAGGGGGTGGTTTCAAAGCTCGCTTCTAATCGGTTGTGTTTTAAACAACCAAGCCCCTTTTAAAAAGGTCATTACGCATGGCTTTATCGTAGATGAAAAGGGCGAGAAAATGAGTAAATCTAAGGGCAATGTGGTGTCTTTGGACAACTTGCTCAAAAAGCATGGGAGCGATGTGGTGCGCTTGTGGGTGGCGTTTAATGACTATCAAAACGATCTAAGGGTCTCTCAAACCTTTTTCGTTCAAACAGAACAGCATTATAAAAAATTCCGCAACACCCTAAAATTCTTACTCGCTAATTTTAGCGATATGGATCTTAAGGATTTAGAACGCTCCCATGACTTCAGCCCTTTAGATCATTTTATATTAGAGGCTTTAGAAACAACAAGTGCTGGAGTTAATAGCGCGTTTGAAGAGCATGACTTTGTGAAGGGCTTGAATATTTTAATGGCGTTTGTTACCAATGAATTGAGCGGGATTTATTTAGACGCTTGTAAGGATAGTTTGTATTGCGATAGCAAAAATAATGAAAAACGCCAAGCCATTCAAATGGTCTTACTCGCTGTAGCTAGTAAATTGTGCTACTTTTTAGCCCCGATTTTAACGCACACGATTGAAGAAGTTTTAGAGCATAGTCAGGTGCTTTGCGCGTTTTTGCAAGCTAAAGATGTGTTTGATTTAAAAGACATTAGCGTTTCAGAAAAACTCCACCTCAAAGAATGTAAAAAACCAGAAAATTTTGAAGCCGTTTTAGCCTTGCGTTCTGCCTTTAATGAAGAGTTAGACCGATTGAAAAAAGAAGGCGTGGTGAAAAATTCGTTGGAATGCGCTATTGAAGCGAAAGAAAAAGCGTTGCGTGAAAATTTAGTAGAAGAATTGCTGATGGTGAGCTTTGTAGGGACTGCAAAAGAAAAATTAAGCGAAACGCCAGCATTCACGCTCTTTAAAGCCCCCTTTTATAAATGCCCTAGGTGTTGGCGTTTCAAAAGCGAGCTAGAAAACACCCCTTGCAAGCGCTGCGAAGAGGTTTTAAAAGAGCGATGATAAAAGGTAGGGCTTTTGCAAACTTTACAAACCCATAGAGTTTTACAAGCCCTAATTGGCCATTTTACCCCTTTTTTAGAAAGCGGGATCACCGAGCTTATCATCAATACCGAGCAAGAACTTTGGCTTTATAAGATCGATAACACACGAGAAAAAAGAGGGCATGCGCTTTTTGATAAGGCGTTTTTGCTGAGATTTTGCGAGCAATTGGCTAGTTTTAGGGGGTTGTTTTTTGATGAAGAGCACCCCACTTTAAATTGCTCTATCCCTTTCACGCGCTATAGGGTGAGCGCGAATCACTTCAGCATCACTACCAATAATCAAATCACGCTCAATATCCGTGTGCCTAGGATTAAGCCCTTAAGTTTAGAGGATTTCACTTTCAAAGCAAGCAATCCAAAAAGTTTGAAAGATTTAGCGCTCAAAGGGCATAACATTCTCATTAGTGGGGAGACTTCAAGCGGTAAAACAAGCTTATTAAACGCTCTTTTAGATTGCGTCAATAAAGATGAAAGGGTGGTGAGCGTTGAAGACAGCCAAGAATTGGATTTAAAAGCGTTTAGTAATTGCGTGGGGCTTTTAGTGGGCAAGCAAGAGAACACGCGCTTTAATTATGAAGACGCTCTCAATATGGCCATGCGCTTAAACCCAGACAGGCTTATTGTGGGCGAGATTGACACCAGGAATGCAGCACTCTTTTTGCGTTTAGGAAACACCGGGCATAAGGGCATGCTCTCAACTATTCACGCCAATAGCGCTCAAAACACTTTAGAAGCCCTTTCACTGAATTTGAGCATGCGTTATACGCATTCTTTGGATAAGGATTTGATGCGAGCGTATTTTAAAAGCGCGATTGATGTGATCGTGCATGTGAACAGGATCAATAATGAGCGCCAGATCGCTGAAGTCTTATGGACTAAAGAGCTTTAAATGCCTCTAAAATCCTTAAAAAACCGCTTGAATCAGCATTTTGAACTATCGCCTCGCTATGGGAGCGTGAAAAAAATCATGCCCAATATCGTTTATGCGGATGGTTTTAACCCGTCTGTGGGCGATGTGGTGAAGATTGAAAAAAGCGATGGCAGCGAATGCGTGGGAATGGTGGTGGTGGCAGAAAAAGAGCAGTTTGGTTTCACGCCCTTTAACTTCATAGAGGGGGCTAGGGCTGGCGATAAGGTGCTATTCTTAAAAGAGGGGTTGAATTTCCCTGTGGGCCGTAATCTTTTAGGGAGGGTGCTTAACCCTTTAGGGCAAGTCATTGACAATAAGGGGGCGCTAGATTATGAACGATTAGCGCCTGTCATTACAACGCCTATAGCCCCTTTAAAAAGAGGCTTGATTGATGAGGTTTTTAGCGTGGGGGTGAAGAGCATTGATGGGCTTTTGACTTGCGGTAAGGGGCAAAAACTGGGCATTTTTGCCGGCTCTGGGGTGGGTAAATCCACGCTAATGGGCATGATCACTAGGGGTTGCTTAGCGCCCATTAAAGTGATCGCTTTGATTGGGGAAAGGGGCAGAGAAATCCCTGAATTTATAGAGAAAAACTTAAAAGGGGATTTAAGCTCTTGCGTGTTGGTGGTCGCTACGAGCGATGATAGCCCTTTGATGCGCAAATACGGGGCTTTTTGCGCGATGAGCGTGGCGGAGTATTTTAAAAACCAAGGGCTAGACGTGTTGTTTATCATGGATTCAGTGACTCGTTTCGCTATGGCTCAAAGAGAAATCGGTTTAGCCTTAGGCGAACCGCCCACTTCCAAAGGCTACCCTCCATCCGCGCTTTCTTTATTGCCTCAATTAATGGAGAGGGCGGGCAAGGAAGAAAATAAGGGGAGCATCACGGCTTTTTTTAGCGTGCTAGTAGAGGGCGATGATTTGAGCGATCCTATAGCCGATCAGGCTAGGAGTATTTTAGACGGGCATATTGTCTTAAGCAGGGAATTGACCGATTATGGGATCTACCCGCCTATTAATATTTTAAACTCCGCATCAAGGGTGGCTAAAGACATCATCAGCGAGTCTCAAAACCTTTATGCGAGAAAATTCCGCCGTTTGTATGCGTTATTGAAAGAAAATGAAATGCTCATTCGCATCGGCTCTTATCAAATGGGGAACGATAAAGAGCTTGATGAAGCGATTAAGAAAAAGGCTTTAATGGAGCAATTTTTAGCGCAAGATGAAAACGCTTTACAGCCTTTTGAACAAAGCTTTCAACAATTAGAAGAAATCTTAAGATAAAAGGAATGTTATGGAATCACAACTCATGAAACTCGCCATTGAGACTTATAAAATCACTTTGATGATTTCTTTACCGGTATTACTAGCGGGCTTGGTGGTGGGGCTATTAGTCAGTATTTTTCAAGCGACCACTCAAATCAATGAAATGACTTTGTCTTTTGTGCCTAAGATTTTAGCCGTGATTGGGGTGCTGATTTTAACCATGCCGTGGATGACGAACATGCTTTTAGACTACACCAAAACCTTAATCAAGCTCATTCCTAAAATCATAGGCTAGAAAATGCTAGAAACCATTATTGATTTTTCTCGTTACAGCAGCGTGAAAATCGGCACGCCTTTAAAAGTGAGCGTTTTAGAAAACGATAATGAAATCTCTCAAGAACACCAGATCATAGGCTTAGCGAACAACCTTTTAATCGCTCCTAGCGCGAAAAATCTCGCTTTATTAGGAAAAAACTACGATTATATTTGCGATCATGGCGAATGCGTTGAAATAGGGGGAGCGGCCAACTCGTCTAAAATTTTTAATTATTTTAGGGCGCATGATTTAGGGGGTTTGGAGTTTTTAGGGCAATTGCCTGGCACTTTAGGGGCGTTAGTTAAAATGAATGCTGGCATGAAAGAATTTGAAATCAAAAATGTTTTAGAAAGCGCTTGCATTAATAATGAATGGCTAGGGAGTGGAGCGCTAGGATTAGATTATCGCAGCAGCACATTCAATGGCGTTGTCTTAAGGGCGAGGTTTAAAAAAACGCATGGTTTTAGACAAGAAATTTTAAAAGCGTGTCAAAGCATGCGCAAAAGCCACCCTAAATTGCCTAATTTTGGGAGCTGTTTCAAAAACCCGCCTAACGATTATGCGGGCAGGCTTTTAGAGGGCGTGGGCTTAAGGGGTTATCGCTTAAAAAGAGTGGGATTTGCCAAAGAGCATGCGAATTTTTTGGTGAATTTGGGGGGCGCAGAATTTGAAGAAGCCCTAGATCTGATAGAACTCGCTAAAACTAGAGTGTTGCAAGAATACGGCATTCATTTAGAAGAAGAAGTGAAAATTTTGAGATAGGGTTGAAAAGCTTTATGTGGAATCAAGCTTATCCCTATTGATGAGAACAGAGCCTTATTATTATTTAGTCCTATCATGATCCAAACCCCCAACGACAAGTAATCCTTTTTCTTTGGGCGTCAAATTTAGGGCTAAAAAGGTTTTTACTCTCTATCTCGTCTTTAGTGTGAATGCCCACCAAAGGCAAAAGAGAATGGATTAAATCATCGCTCATGAAAGGTTTGTTTAAAGCGTTTTTAATCAATTTGACTTTCTCGGGGTGTTTTTCTTTAAAAATATCGCTCACATAAATCATAAAAGGGATTTCTAATCCCGCTTTAGAGCAGCTATGCCCATAAGTGGGGCCGCTTTCAAAAACATCTTGTGCATGGTCGCTCAAGTAAAACACAATAGCGTCCTTATCTTTAAAGAGGTTAAAAATCCCATTCAAAACAAAGTCGTTATAATAAAGCGAATTGACATAATCAGCGACGATTTGCTTGTCTCTATCATTGCTCACATGCAAATTAGAAAAAGACAAATCGCTTGGTTTGAATTTGGCGAAGCTTTTAGGGAAACGCTCGCTGTAAGTCTTGTGTGAGCCATGCAAATGGAACACGATAAAATTCTTGCTTTTTAATTGGGGTTGGATATTTTTGGAATAAAAAGTTAAAATATCTTCATCATATCCTGTCCATTCTCCAGGAAGGAAGTAGAGATTTCTATCGCGTTGAAGAAGGTAGCGGTTTTTAGAGCGACTAGAAACTAGATCTTGTATTAATGACCATTGATCAACGAATTGTTTTTCTAACCAAAAAGTTTCATAATGGGATCGCTTGAAAATGTCTATCATGTTGTGGTAATGATACCAAGTCTTATTCGTTTCGGCGTTGCTGTAATTGAGCAGGCTTTCAAAGGCATCAGAGGTGTGGGCTTCTTTACTTATCGTGTCAGAAAACACGAACAGGTTGCTACTCTCTCTCTCTCTCTCTCGTTGGCGAGTTGGCTCAATAAGGGGTTATTAGGAACGCTATAGCCATAGAGTTGCATGAAATTTCTGCTCGCGCTTTCGCCGATGACTAAGACGACATTTTTAACATCGCCCGTGCTAGAAAGATAATCGCTTGGTAAATAAAGGTTATTTAAAAAGCTATAAAATTTTATGGCTTGTTGGCGATCAAACAAGCTCAAATAGGCGGAATAAAACCCCCTAGTTAAGGAAAGGGAAAACAATGATCTTTTTAAAATCGCATCGTTCTTTGTAAGGTGTTTAATGTTACGAACGCTCCCTATTGTAAGGATAGAAAGCCCTAAAACGCCCGCTATCACACCAGGCACAAGCGCTCTAAAGCGAATCATTTTAATAGTTACCAATAAGGCGATCAAAATCAAAGCGTAGTAAAGCAAATAATTTTTATAGCTTTTTATAAACGCCATCGTTTCAGAGCTGTTTGTGGCTAAAAGCGTGTCAGTCAAGCCTTTGGAAAAAGGCATTTTAAACATAAAGAGCGTAAAAATTTCAGCCACGCTAAAAATAATACCGCTTCCTATAAACAGCCATTCTAATGAATATTTCAAGCGTTTTTTAGGGATTAGCGTGCAACCATAATACACCACAAACCCGATTAAAAAAGCACCTAAAAAGCCTTTGGAGAAAGAAAACAAATCGCTATTTTTGTAAGCGTTAGAAAGAGCGTTGCAAAGAAGGAATATTAAAAATTTTTCATCTAGAGTTACGCTACTGGCAAAGAATTTTAAAAACTTCAATCGTTTTTCCATGAATGCCTTTAAGAGAGTTTGAAAACTTTTTTCAAAATATTTTTTACCCTAAAATAAAAATAATTTCTAATAGTTTGCGATCTGATGTGGGTTTTAAAAGAGTGCATTTGTTGGTCTTTGGCCATTTCAAGGCGTTCTTTCAAAAAATCGTTTTTAAAAGGGGTGCGAAAAAGGTTGGCGAGCCAAAAACCCGCTTCAGCTTCATAGCAAATCAAACGCCCGTTCAAAGAACTCACAGAGTGCCATGGCTTGTGTCTGATGAAATGGAGCATGATGATGTTTTTAGGGTAGTGCTCTTTGAAAGAATCAGAATAGCAATTATAATAAATAGGCAATTCTAAAACGCGCTCCCAAAACACCATATTGATTAAACACTGCTCAGGGTAGAAAAGATCTTTCCCCCTAGTTTTCAAAAACTCTAAAGCGATCTTTTCAAACCCATTTTCGCGCCACAAATCTAAATTCGCCACCAAAAAGCCCATGTTAAAGCCTTGATGGATGCGTTTTAATTCGTCTGGGCTAAAGCGTGAAAAATCCATTTTAAAATTCTTGCAAGCGCGCTCGCAAAAATGACAAAAGGCTTCAAAAGAAAGGTGGGAAAAAGTGTCTTTCACCATGCCAAGTGATTTAGTGGGGTCGTTATCTAGCGCAAAATAAGCGCTTGCAACATCGCCCAAAAACACCGTATCCACATCTATAGAAATGATTTTAGAATAATTAGGGAAGAGTGAAGCGAGCAAAAGCCGGCACAAAACAAGAAGCCCGCCATAACGCTTGGAACAAGACTCATTAAGGCAGCTTTCTATGGAATGATCCAGCGAATCGATGTCTATAAACTCTAATGAAGCGAATTTTTTAAAAGGCTCGATGGTTTTTAAAAGCTTGTTTTGCTGCTCTAAAGTGACTCCTTTAATCAAACAATGGATTTTATACACGATGTTAGCGCCTAAAAGCTCGTTATTTTGATTGAGAGGGTTAAAGTCTATCGCGCTCGTGTGCCTGCTCGCATGGGAGAGTAACGAATAAAGGCTCACGCCTGCCCCTAGCGCGTAATTCTTATCAAAACTCATAAAAATAGGGATAATTTGATCGGGTAAATTTTGCGTATCCATTTATCGCTCCCTTATATCGCTTTTTGAGTGTTTTAAAATCGCATGCCTAATCTCT
Organism: Helicobacter pylori; assembly: GCA_008033015.1. Taxonomy (GTDB): domain Bacteria; phylum Campylobacterota; class Campylobacteria; order Campylobacterales; family Helicobacteraceae; genus Helicobacter; species Helicobacter pylori_DH. Next base: position 1,130,066 of record CP032042.1, on the reverse strand, counting down.
TCAACGCCCCCCATATAAAGGTTATTGAATTGGGTTTTATTGAAAGTGTTTTGGCGCTTGGCTAATTTCATGGTGTTAGAAACAATCGCTTCTTCTAATTCCTTTAAAGTGAGTCGTTTTTCTAAAAAAAGAACGCTTTCTTTAACGCCTATGGCTTTAAAAGGCTGTGAATCTTTAGGGTATTGGGTATAAAGGGCTTTGATCTCTTCAATAAGGCCGCAATCAAGCATGCTTTTGGTGCGCTGTTTGATGTTGTTTGCAAGCGCGCTTTTTTCAACAGACAGAGCGAATAACGAGATAGCATGCTCAAAGGGTTTTTTAGGGTTAGCCTTAAAATACTCGCTTGGGGGCGTGTGGGTGGCATAAAAAATTTCTAAAGCTTTATGGGTGCGGTAGGTGTCGTTTGGATGGATTTTAAAAGCCATGTTAGGGTCAATGGATTTTAAAAATATATAAGGGTTAGAAAGAGTGGCAATTTCTCGCTCTATTTTTACAATCTCTTCACTGCTCAGTTTTGGCATGCGGCTCAAACCTTCTAAAATGGATTTGAGGTAAAAACTGCTCCCCCCCACAATGAGTAAAATCTCTTTAGGAGACACTCTCATGGCGTCCTCTAAAAGGGTTTTAAAAAGGAGGGCGTTATTTTTTTCATCAATGTTAAGGTAGTCTAGGGCGTAATGCTTGATATTTTTTCGTTCTTTTAGGCTGGGTTTTGCCGAAGCGATATTGATGTCTTTATAAATACTCAAAGAGTCCAAAGAAAAGATTTCAGCGTCCAATTCTTGGGCCAATTCAATGGAAAGAGCGCTTTTCCCGCTCCCGCTAGGCCCTAAAAGCGCGATGAGTTTCTTAGGCGTTTTGATAAGGAAGCCCTCTTTTATAAGCGTTCAAAAACCCTTCTAAGTCAAATTTTTTACGGCATTCTTCGGTGAAAAGATGGATCATCAAATCCCCCAAATCCAAAATGATCCACTCTTCATTAGACTCATCTATCTGGTAAAAGACTTCGCCTAAAGGCTTAAGGGTGTTTTTAAGCGCATCTAATAAAGAAAGGGCATGCTTATTCGCTAGCGTGGTAGCGATAATGACATCTTCTACTAAATAAGGGGTTTTAGACAAATCAATGTGCGTAATATCAAAAGCCTTTTTTTCATCTAATAAAGCCGTAATCATTTCTATGCGTTGGTTCATGAGTTTCCTAAAAAATGGGTTAAAATAGCCTTATTATAACTTAAATCAAGGAAGATTAATGACCCCTGAATTAAAATCCTTAGGCGCTAAAACGCCCTATATTTTTGAATATAACAGCGATTTACTAGAAGCTTTCCCTAACCCAAACCCCAATTTAGACCCCCTAATCACTTTAGAATGCAAGGAATTTACAAGCCTTTGCCCGATCACTTCCCAGCCGGATTTTGGCGTGATCTTTATCCGCTACATCCCTAAAGATAAAATGGTAGAAAGCAAGTCTTTAAAACTCTATTTGTTCAGTTACAGAAACCATGGGAGTTTCCATGAGAGCTGCATCAATACGATTTTATTAGATTTAGTCAAATTGCTAGAGCCAAAGTATTTGGAAGTGTATGGGGATTTTGCCTCTAGAGGCGGGATTGCGATCAAACCCTTTGTGAATTATGCGATCAAAGAATACCAGGATTTTAAAGAGAAACGCCTTTTGAATGCGAAATAACGCGCAAGAAGGGTTTTAAAATTGAAGCCATTCCAAATTAAATGGACAGATTAGGGAGGGAATAAAAAAATCAAAGAATAAAAGAGAGATTAAAAAAAGGAGACCCCTCACAAGAGAGTAAGGGGGGGGTTAGTTTTCTAAATTTTTAGCCTCGCTCTCGTTTTCATTTTCAGGCTCGATAACATTACCCTCATCATCATAGTCCTCATCTCGTAGTCCATAAGACCAAAGATTATCGGCTAATAAGTTAGGAGTTAAGCCCGCACAACTTAAATCATACTTATTGATACCGCCATCGCATAAGAGTTGAGCGATAAACAACGCCTCGTTTTTGTTTTTAGGTAAAGTCGTAGCCCAAAAACCATTAGGCGAAAAATCATTAAACTCCGCATCAAATTCCTCACGACCCTCCGCATACGATTTAATCACGCCACAGAATAAAGTAGTCGCAACTCTGTCCATATAATCAAAAGTGTCGTAATTACACTCATCAGTATTTCTGTTTTCAATCATAGCATTCCACTCCGCATCGCTATGTCTATTTAGTCCTTTAGCGTTATTAAGAGCGGTAAGAATGATAGCGGTTACTTGACTACCTTTACCCTCAAAAAACATGGGCGACATTAAAACACCAAGTCGGCTTTTTCTATCGGTTAGAGTATAAGCCTCCGCCACAATCTCAAAGCTAGTCATACCTTTATCTTTAAAACCGAAAGCGAGTTTAAACTTATCCTCTTTTTCTTTAGAAGTAGAAGTCCTATCCTTAACACTCGGTCCACTAGTTACAATTTTAAGCCCTTTCAACAAATCATCATCGCTGTCTTTTTTGTTTTCAGCGTGAAGTCTCATATGCTCGGTCAATGGAACTTTATTGAACCACTTTAAGAATTTATCGCTATTGAAAACATAAGTGGCTTCGTTGCCTTTTTGGCTCCTTAAGGTTACACGATTAAACCCAATATTAATGACTTTAGCCTCCACCACTTTGTTATTGATCGTGGCTTTAACTAACGCGCCTACTTTTAATTTATTTTCATTTTGAAAACCCATGAAATACTCCTTGGTAAAAATTTGTTTTAAAATCCGCTATAATTATCCGTTCAATGTTTTTTAGTGTTTTTTATCTTTTCAGCATGGCGTTGTTCCTCCTTGTTGGGGTGTGAAGCGCTAAAAACAGACCCTTTATTTTTGAGTATGCATCATTTGATCTCTTTCAAAAGAGCGTTTTTAAAAGCTTTAATCACACTTTCACCCACCAATTCAGCGATACGATAATGCGCGATTAAAAAGTCTAATAATTTTTCGCTCCTTTCTTTGATTTGCGCGACTCCAAAAGAAGCGTTTTTAGCCACTTCTTTTTCACTATAAGAGCCTTTGAGGTATTGCTTTCTTTTTTCCTCAAAAGGCTTGTTGCTTAAAGAGCTGTTAGCGTTTTTAGAAATTAAGAGCAAGTTCCCTAAAGCATGCACGATATGGGGATTTTTAGCCCAACTTTTTTCTTTAGCACTATAGCCTTGATCGGGTTTTTGAGGCAAAATATGCTCAATGCTTTCTAGACTGCTATCAAAATTCAAAGTCGTTTCAGGGTTATGGTATAGCTCGTATTCATAAAGCAAGTAATTCAGCGCCTTGCCCCACTGATACCATTTTTCAGTATTCTTTTTAGAATGGATACTCTCTTCAAGCAATTCCAAAGTGCTATTTTTGTGTCTATTGAAAAAATTCTTTTCTAGCGTTGGGAGATCTTCAATAGTGATATTCCATTCTCCTTCTCTATACGCTTTGAACGCCATAAAAGCCAATTTAATCCATTCATTTTTAGCCGTATTCTTGCCAGCAACCCCATAGATTAAAAACCCAAAACGCTCTAAATATTCTAATAGGTCTTCCAACTCTTTGGTGGTGTAAGGCCGTTCATCGCCACTCCTTCCAACAAGCTGTATGGTTAAAAGAGAGAGCAATAAGGGCAGAAAAGCGTTATCGCTCAAAGCGTTTAAGCGCCGCATCTTGTCTAACAAGGTGCGCATTTTAGGCGTGATTTCTATCTCAAGCTTTTTATTGTCATTAAAAATAAGGGTGATAGCCTTTTCATCAAGCGTGTGCAAGAAATTCCACACTTTAGAAGAATAAGAAAGATAGAATAACAGCTCGTCTATTTTGTCATATTCATCATCCAGGTTTGCATCATCGTATTTTCTATGGGCGTTAAACTCCATTTCCAATAACCTTTCTTTAAACTTGCTATTCTCGCCATAATAATACGCTACAAAATGCTTTAAAAAACTCTCTAAATGATCGTCTTTAAAGAATCTCAAATCGTGATAAATCCTGGTATAGGTGTCATTGATCTCTTGTTGAAGATTTTCTAAATCTTCTTCATCGCAAATCTTGTGCGCCACAAAATGCAAGCGGTTTTTTAGCAATTCCAGAGTGGATAGATCCTTACCACGATTGTTGATCGTTTCAAAAGAGCTGAACGGATCGATTCGGTTATCGTTCAATTCCACTACGCTAAAAAGCATTTTCTTAGTGAGAGCATCAAACATGTTTTCAAGCGTTTCCATAGGCGTATCGCTGATTTTTTCTTGAAAAAATTCGTAAGCGTAAATCAAATTTTTAGCGTAAAAAGAAGTTTGAAACCTTTCTAAATCTTTCTCTTCTTCCATGATCGCCCTAAAAGCTTCATTTAAACCATAATACTTATAGGACAGAACGGGTTCAAGGTTGATTAAAGAATACTTTGGGTCTTTGTTTTGGGTGGTTTTTGCTAAAAGGCCTAATAAAATCAGGCTTGTAGCCAATCGTTGCTGACCGTCTATGATTTCAAAAGCGCTGCTTTCAAACTCATTTTCAAGCTCTCTTAAGGTTAAGCTGTGCATGTAATGGAATTTATCTCCCAGTTTGGACACATGCTCTAAATCGTTCCAAAAATCCTTTAATTGCCTTATTTGCCATGCATACCCCCTTTGATAGCTAGGGATTTCAAACACGCCTTTTTCAACCACTCCGTCTAAATTTAACAATTCCATTAAAATCCTTTCATAGGTTTATGGGTAAAAACCCATAACCCTTCATTTTTTCGCTCAATCAATTTTGGTTGTCCAAGTCTTGTGCTGTGCGTGAAGTGCCAAGTGTTTTTATTGACTAATTCTTCGTATTCTTGGCTCCCTTTTTGAGCGCAAACGCCCTCAACCTTTAACGCTCCCTCTTCATCAGTCCCGATAGTGTCATGGTCAATCTTTAGGGCAAAAACGCTCCGTTGGACTATAGCTTCTTTAGTTGATTTCTCATACACAATAGCAACAGCATAATCCGCTTTACGCACCTTTTGAAAATCCTCTTCTTGAGCCACTTTATCCATTCTTGGACGAAAAAAAGTCAAAGTGCATTCATCGCACCATTCTTTAAAATCCTCATTCCCTGGAATAGTTCCCTTATAAGCACCTGAAACCATGCACAACAACAAATTGTATTTTTCATGCGCTTTTAGATCTTCTAACTGAGTCATCGTCTTCTCCTTTGAATTTAACTCTGTAAGCCCCACTGATTTAAAAATGGGGCTTATGGAATCAAATGGTTTGAAAATGTTGCAGCGTGGGTTAATGAAAGGGGGAATAATAGGGTTAATAAAAGAGAGAATAATAAAAAGTAAAAGATTTTTAAGCGGATTTTGGTAAAAGTGATAACAATAGGGTAGCGTTGCTTGATTGCTTGATTGCTTGATTGCTTGATTGAATGGTTGCTTGATTGAATGGTTGCTTGATTGCTTGATTGCTTGATTGGATGATTGGATGATTGGATGGTTGAATGGTTGAATGGTTGAATGGTTGAATGGTTGAATGCCATTTCTACCCCTTTTTTAAAAAAATATGACACAGGGTATTGTATCTAGCGGTGTTTAATCAATGGTTAATGGTGCGTTTTTATTTTTTAATGATGTGTTTTTATTTTTTAATGATGTGTTTTTTATTTTAAAGCTTTATTCTCTACCCCTTAATTCAAATCGCTCATTTCCAATAACTCTTATCCATTCCTTTCAAGCTCTCAAATTTCTTTCAAATTCTAAATTTTCTTTCAAATTCTAAATTTTCTTTCAAACTCTAAATTTTCTTTCAAATTCCAAAATATTTAAGCAAACTTTAAGCATTGCATGTCTATAATTACATTTCGTTTTTAAAGACAAGCTTTAAAAAGTTCTTTAATTTGAAACCACTCAAACAAGTTATAAAAGCTAAAAGCTTTAAATATAAAAATATAAAAGCCCACTAGTTGGTAAAACTTGAGCGTTATAAAAAGATTAGGGATCAAGCATTTTTAGTCTTCTTAAAGGGTTTAATATTCAAGAGCGATTATAGCAAGTTTTTAAAGAAAAACGAAGTTATTTGATTTAATATTGTTAATAGCCTATGTAAAAGTAAAGTAAAACTACAATAACTCTGTCTTATATTCATTAAGGCAGTGGTAGCGCTGAAGAATATTCGTGCAATTGTCGTTATTCATTATAAAAGGGCGGGTTTTAAAGGATATTTTAAAATTTAAAACAAGCTTTTAAGAGCAGATGGCGGATGCCTTGCCAAAGAGAGGCGATGAAGGACGTACTAGACTGCGATAAGCTATGCGGAGCTGTCAAGGAGCTTTGATGCGTAGATGTCCGAATGGGGCAACCCAACTAATAGAGATATTAGTTACTCTAACAGAGAGCGAACCTAGTGAAGTGAAACATCTCAGTAACTAGAGGAAAAGAAATCAACGAGATTCCCTAAGTAGTGGCGAGCGAACGGGGAAAAGGGCAAACCGAGTGCTTGCATTCGGGGTTGAGGACTGCAACATCCAAGAGAACGCTTTAGCAGAGTTACCTGGAAAGGTAAGCCATAGAAAGTGATAGCCTTGTATGCGACAAGGCGTTTTTAGGTAGCAGTATCCAGAGTAGGCCAGGACACGAGAAATCCAGGTTGAAGCCGGGGAGACCACTCTCCAACCCTAAATACTACTCTTTGAGCGATAGCGAACAAGTACCGTGAGGGAAAGGTGAAAAGAACCGCAGTGAGCGGAGTGAAATAGAACCTGAAACCATCTGCTTACAATCATTCAGAGCCCTATGATTTATCAGGGTGATGGACTGCCTTTTGCATAATGATCCTGCGAGTTGTGGTATCTGGCAAGGTTAAGCGAATGCGAAGCCGTAGCGAAAGCGAGTCTTAATAGGGCGCTTGAGTCAGATGCTGCAGACCCGAAGCTAAGTGATCTATCCATGGCCAAGTTGAAACGCGTGTAATAGCGCGTGGAGGACTGAACTCGTACCCATTGAAACGGGTTGGGATGAGCTGTGGATAGGGGTGAAAGGCCAAACAAACTTAGTGATAGCTGGTTCTCTTCGAAATATATTTAGGTATAGCCTCAAGTGATAATAAAAGGGGGTAGAGCCCTGATTGGGCTAGGGCTGCTCGCCGCGGTACCAAACCCTATCAAACTTCGAATACCTTTTATCGTATCTTGGGAGTCAGGCGGTGGGTGATAAAATCAATCGTCAAAAGGGGAACAACCCAGACTACCAAATAAGGTCCCTAAGTTCTATTCTGAGTGGAAAAAGATGTGTGGCTACTCAAACAACCAGGAGGTTGGCTTAGAAGCAGCCATCCTTTAAAGAAAGCGTAACAGCTCACTGGTCTAGTGGTCATGCGCTGAAAATATAACGGGGCTAAGATAGACACCGAATTTGTAGATTGTGTTTGACACAGTGGTAGAAGAGCGTTCATACCAGCGTTGAAGGTATACCGGTAAGGAGTGCTGGAGCGGTATGAAGTGAGCATGCAGGAATGAGTAACGATAAGATATATGAGAATTGTATCCGCCGTAAATCTAAGGTTTCCTACGCGATGGTCGTCATCGTAGGGTTAGTCGGGTCCTAAGCCGAGTCCGAAAGGGGTAGGTGATGGCAAATTGGTTAATATTCCAATACCGACTATGGAGCGTGATGGGGGGACGCATAGGGTTAAGCGAGCTAGCTGATGGAAGCGCTAGTCTAAGGGCGTAGATTGGAGGGAAGGCAAATCCACCTCTGTATTTGAAACCCAAACAGGCTCTTTGAGTCCTTTTAGGACAAAGGGAGAATCGCTGATACCGTCGTGCCAAGAAAAGCCTCTAAGCATATCCATAGTCGTCCGTACCGCAAACCGACACAGGTAGATGAGATGAGTATTCTAAGGCGCGTGAAAGAACTCTGGTTAAGGAACTCTGCAAACTAGCACCGTAAGTTCGCGATAAGGTGTGCCGCAGCAATGCGGTCTCAGCAAAGAGTCCCTCCCGACTGTTTACCAAAAACACAGCACTTTGCCAACTCGTAAGAGGAAGTATAAGGTGTGACGCCTGCCCGGTGCTCGAAGGTTAAGAGGATGCGTCAGTCGCAAGATGAAGCGTTGAATTGAAGCCCGAGTAAACGGCGGCCGTAACTATAACGGTCCTAAGGTAGCGAAATTCCTTGTCGGTTAAATACCGACCTGCATGAATGGCGTAACGAGATGGGAGCTGTCTCAACCAGAGATTCAGTGAAATTGTAGTGGAGGTGAAAATTCCTCCTACCCGCGGCAAGACGGAAAGACCCCGTGGACCTTTACTACAACTTAGCACTGCTAATGGGAATATCATGCGCAGGATAGGTGGGAGGCTTTGAAGTAAGGGCTTTGGCTCTTATGGAGCCATCCTTGAGATACCACCCTTGATGTTTCTGTTAGCTAACTGGCCTGTGTCATCCACAGGCAGGACAATGCTTGGTGGGTAGTTTGACTGGGGCGGTCGCCTCCTAAAAAGTAACGGAGGCTTGCAAAGGTTGGCTCATTGCGGTTGGAAATCGCAAGTTGAGTGTAATGGCACAAGCCAGCCTGACTGTAAGACATACAAGTCAAGCAGAGACGAAAGTCGGTCATAGTGATCCGGTGGTTCTGTGTGGAAGGGCCATCGCTCAAAGGATAAAAGGTACCCCGGGGATAACAGGCTGATCTCCCCCAAGAGCTCACATCGACGGGGAGGTTTGGCACCTCGATGTCGGCTCATCGCATCCTGGGGCTGGAGCAGGTCCCAAGGGTATGGCTGTTCGCCATTTAAAGCGGTACGCGAGCTGGGTTCAGAACGTCGTGAGACAGTTCGGTCCCTATCTGCCGTGGGCGTAGGAAAGTTGAGGAGAGCTGTCCCTAGTACGAGAGGACCGGGATGGACGTGTCACTGGTGCACCAGTTGTTCTGCCAAGAGCATCGCTGGGTAGCTACACACGGATGTGATAACTGCTGAAAGCATCTAAGCAGGAAGCCAACTCCAAGATGAACTTTCCCTGAAGCTCGCACAAAGACTATGTGCTTGATAGGGTAGATGTGTGAGCGCAGTAATGCGTTTAGCTGACTACTACTAATAGAGCGTTTGGCTTGTTTTTTGCTTTTTGATAAGATAACGACAATAAGTGCGGATAAGTTACCACTGCCTTACTGAGTGTAAGAGAGTTGGAGTTTTATAAAGACTTTTATAGGGTTAAACTTTAATTGGAAATGAGATATTATCCATTCTTTTTAAAGTTAAAGGCTATTAACGATCTTCTTTGTTGAAAAACAGCTCCCTATAAAGAGAAAGGGGAGTTAAGGATAAATGCGTTTTTATCTTTAGCTCCCTTTTCCTTGTGCCTTTAGAGAAGAGGAACTACCCAGTTAACCATTCCGAACCTGGAAGTCAAGCTCTTCATCGCTGATAATACTGCTCTTTTCAAGAGTGGGAATGTAGGTCGGTGCAGGGATAGGGAAATGTTTTTTTAGTCTTGCTTTTTTATTTAATTTCATTATTGATTATATTTTAGTGCTTTATTTTTCTGTTGTTTTTTTCATTTTTTTTATTTTTAGTTGTTTTGGTTTGAGGGTTTATTGTTTTATTCAAAGGTTTTTAGAGATTTAAAAAAGCGAGTTTGATGGCAAAATAAAATCTAAAATCATAAAATAAAATCTGAAGCGATAAAATAAAACTTAAAATCATAACATAAGATCTAAAATCCAATTTTTTAGAAAGTTTAATACCTTTGGTGAGAAAAGAGTCCGCATCAATTAAACCTGGATTTAAGAAAAAGGTTTTATTCTTTAGCGAATGTAATTATTTATAGAACTCTTATCTAAGCTTCTTTTAAAAGGAAGTTTATGAAGTTTTTTAAAATCCCTAAACTGCACTTAAATTCTAAAGAGCACCAAGAAAATATTTTTAGAAAGTTTTATTCTTTAAAAAGTTATCGCTTTACACAACCAAGCTCTTTAGTTTGATTGTAAAAAACGCTTTTAGCGTTTTAGATTTTTATTCTTTATTCTTTATTCTTTATTCTTTATTCTTTATTCTTTATTCTTTATTCTTTATTCTTTATTCTTTATTCTTTATTCTTTATTCTTTATTCTTCCGCTGGTGGTTTTTTTACTTCTTTTGTTTTTAACTTTTTTAGTTGGGGTTGTTATGGGGTTTGTGTTTGAATGGTTTTTGTGTTTTAGATTTTTAGAACCGATCTAAAAGAAAACTTTTTCATCAAGTTTCTTTTTTAAAAAAGCCTAAAAATTTCTTAAACACTTCTTTAGGATCGAATGCATCACACACCTTGCACCCATACATGCCAATTAAAATCACAAGCCAGCTCACATACACCCAGCTCATCAAAAACCACAAAATAGAAACGCTCCCATAAAGCTCATGGTAAGTGCGATTATACAACACATAATAAGTGAAAGCCCATTTTAACACATGCCAAGAAACGCTCGTAAAAAACACCCATAAAAACACCCAAAAATAATGCTTAAACACCTTATTCGTGGGAATGGTAAAAAGGATCAAAAAAAACGCGTAAGTGCCTATCCATCTTAAAACATGCAACAAATTTGAATCTTTATCTTCAAAAAACACTTGGATCTTAATATCAAAAAACACCACCAAAGGCAGAGCGAATAAAAACACTAAAGTCGTGCCAAAACCCCAAAATAAAAAGATTTCTTTACCCTTAAAATGCGCATAATCTCTGGGTTTTGCTTGAAAAATTTTTGACGCGATGGAGCGGTAATTTTCACAAAAAAGCACCAACGCTACCACAATAGACACCTCTTCAAGCGTGCCTAAGGTCATGTCTGTTTTTTTAAAATTTTCTAAAAAATCCTTAATCGCACCAATGAGTTTAGGAGCGTTAGGGAAAATCAAGGCTTCCATTTCACCGCTGTGCGCTTGCAAATAATGAGACACAAAAAGACTAAACACAAACAACAAAATGGGCGATAGAGACAAAATCGTATAAAAACTCAAGCTGGAAGCGTAGTAAAACAATTCGCTCAAGCCCAAAAAGGCGTTTTGAAAGCACTCGGGGAAAATCATTCTAAGAAGGTGCAAAAACCCTCTAACGCTTTTAAAAAGTCCTCTCATTAATGACAGCTTGTCGCCATTTTTAAGCCGTAAGAGAGCAGTTTTTCTATATCTTTTTTAGGGGCTTTGCCTTTGGTGGTCAAATAGTCCCCTAGCACCACCGCATTGATGCCGTATTCAAAAAGCTTGGCTTCCTTTTTATCGTTATCTTTAAACACCACTTCACGCCCCCCAGCCACCATAAGCCTAGCGTTAGGCAAAAATTCCTTAGCCAAAAGCACGCATTCTAGGGCTTCATCTGCGCTTAAAGTCTCTGCATCAATGGGCAATACCGGGTTTTTAATGAAAAAATTAATCGGCGTGGTGTGCGGGGAGAGCGAAGCTAACGCCCTAAGCATTTCAATTCGATCTTCCCAGCTCTCATTAAGCCCAAAAATCCCCCCGCTGCACAAGCCTAACCCCGCCCTTAATGCGTTTTCGCATGTGATAAACCTTTCTTCCCATGTGTGCGTGGAACAAATTTTAGGGAAGAAGTTTTGCGAAGTTTCTAAATTATGGTTATAGCTGTGGATGCCCGCGTCTCTTAAAAACTCTAATTGCTCCAAATCCGCACGCCCGCAGCATGCGATTAGATGCAAGTCCAATTCTTCTTTGTTGATGGCTTTAGCTAATTTAGCGATGTATTCGCATTTTTCATCGTCTAATTCGCGCCCTGAAGTAACCAAACAAAACCCTAAAGCCCCTAATTCCCTTAACGCTCTAGCCTCTTGTAAAACCACTTTTTCATCTTTAAATTTATAGCGCTTGATCGCTCCTTGGTGGTGCGAGCTTTGCGTGCAATAAGCGCAATCTTCTTTGCAATCCCCACTACGCACATTGGAAATAGAACATAAAAAAATCTCTTGCATAATCATTCCTTTATTTTAAAAAAGTTGGTTTTTTGAGATTGATTATAGCAAAGAAAAAGAAGCGCTTTTGATTTTAAGGGCTTTATTCCATTAAATATTAAAACTAAAACTTTATTTGATTTTCATTCAAGCTCGCACCTCTAAAGTCAATCTCAAAACTTTACGCTATAATTTCTTCACTTTTTCATTAAGGGATTTCATGCAAGATTTATTCAATCAAAGTTACCCCCCCCCCCCCCAATCAGCGATAAAAAATCACGCGCCCAATAACGCACCCAATAATGAAGAGATAGAGCTACCCACCCACATCACCAGTAATTTAAAAAAAGAGCTTAGAGATTATCAAAAGAAAGCGATATATAATTATTTAGAAAAACGACAATCCAACCCAACTCAAAAGCATTTCATGTTTGAAATGGCAACCGGTAGCGGTAAAACCTTAGTGATGGCGGGTTTGATTTTAGAATGCTACAAGCAAGGCTATCAAAACTTTATCTTTTTTGTGAACAGCACCAGCATTTTAGAAAAAACGAAATTGAATTTCACAGACAGCGTTTCATCAAAATACCTTTTTAGTGAGAATATCAATATCAATGATGAAAACACAGAAATTAAAAGCATCAATAATTTAAACGAGAGCCACAACGGCGCTATCAACATTTATTTTAGCACCATTCAGGGCTTGTTTTCATTATTCACTAAAGCTAAGGAAAACGCTATCACCCTAGAGGATTTAAAAGATCAGAAATTGGTTTTTTTAGCGGATGAAGCGCACCATTTAAACACAGAGACTAAAAAGAAATTAAATGATAGTGAGGCTAGTGAAAAACGCAATTGGGAAAGCGTTGTGAAATTAGCCCTAGAACAAAATAAAGACAATTTATTGCTGGAATTTAGCGCCACTATCCCTAAAGAAAAAAGCGTTAAAGACAAATACGAAAACTTAAAGGTGATCACTTACACCTTAAAAGAATTTAGCGAGGATAAATTTTGCAAAAACATCTACTCCCTTTCTTATGAAAATAAAGCATTAGAAACACGCTTTTTAGGGGCATGCGTTTCCAGTTTGTATAAAGAATTACTAGCCCAACACCATAATATTGAAAACTTTAAACCCTGTATTTTGTTTAAAAGCGAAAGGATTGAAGAGAGTAAAAAAAATCAAGAGCGCTTCAATACCTTTTTAGAAAATTTAAGCCCTTTAGATTTAGAAAATTTTTTCCATTACAGCCGCAACGCTTTTTTTAAAGCCGCTAAAAACTTTTTTGATGAGAAAAATTACACTGCTAACCTTGTGGCATTCTTGCAAACGAAATTCAAAAAAAGCACCCAGATTAACACCAACAACGAAAAAGAATTAGAAAAGGGCATGCTTTTATTGAACTCCCTAGAAGACAGAGACAACCCTAAAAGAGTGATTTTTAGCGTGGATAAGCTCAATGAAGGCTGGGATGTGTTGAATTTGTTTGACATTGTCAGGCTTAAAAATAAAGCCAATCAAAAAGACACCACCAAAGACGCCCAGCTCATAGGGCGAGGGGCGAGATACTACCCCTTTAGCTATAACGATTTCAAACCAAGCCGCATAGAGTTTTACCAACGCAAATTTGATCTTTCTAACCCCTTAAGCGCGCTAGAGAGGTTAGACTACCATGCCATTTATGACAGCGAGTTTATCGCTCAATTAAACAACGAGTTACAAGATTTAGGATTAGGATTTGTAAATGAAAAACAGACTATCCCTTTAACGCCCACCAAGCGTTTCAAATGCTACTATGCGAGCAACAAAAGAGAAAAAAATAACAATCTCTTCAATAAAGACTATTCAGACCCTGTTGAAGCCACACTCAAAAGTTTGCATGTCCCCTTATTTGCTTTTAATGTGCGTGAAAAGAAAGTGGATTTTAAAGAAGAAAATAAAGGCGATACAACTTACTATATACCCCACACCTTAGATAAAATCCCCATAAATTATTTTCTAAAAGCCCTTAATTTAAAAAACCTGGATTTCAAAACGCTTAAAAAAGCCTTTAAAAAACATCCCTTTAACAATAAAGTGGGATTTATAGAGCAATACATCTCTCACTTAAAAACAAACTTCCATAAAGACCAAAAGTTTGACGATAATAAAATACTTTTAAAACTCGCTGTTTATATCATTGAAAACTTAAAAGACACGCTTTTAAAAGAGCAAGATAAATACGAGGTGAGCGCGTTAGAATTAAAAGAATTTGAAACGCACAATAAAAGCCTTAGCGCTAGCGAATGGGAAAAAGACATTCCCTTTTACGAATGGCTGCTTTTTAAGGACATGCGAAAACTAGACAGCGATTTAGAAAGGGATTTTTTAAATTTCATCAACGATAATAAAGAGGTTTTAGACAAGAAATTCAAAGAATGGTGCGTTTTAAGGAACGATCATTTCGCTGAATTAAAAGTTTTTTGCAATATAGAAGACAGCCCCTATTACGCACAAGGTTTTGAGCCGGACTTTATCCTTTTTGCTCAAACACATGGCGATGAATTTTTAGGCTTCACTTGTTATATGGAAGCTAAAGGCGAACATTTAGAGCCTTCTAGCACTTGGAAAGAAGAATTTTTAGAAACGCTAGAAAACGCCATGCTTAAAAGCCATAACAAAAAACTCCATTTAAAAGGCTTGCCTTTTTTCACTTTCACAAACAACAACAGAACGCTAAACGCAGAATTTGTTGAAGCTTTCCATCAAACTTTTAAGGACAAAGAATGAAAACCTCACTCAAAACCCTACTAGATGCTTTAATTAATCATTTCACAAAAGAGCGCTTAGAAACTTTAATTATAGAACATGATGAAAAGCTTTTAACTTTCATGCTTGAGCATGAAAACGCTAACGACTACAAAAACACTTTTTTTAAAATGATCGCTAATTCGCTCGTATTCAATGAAAAAGCGTTATTAGAATGTTTAGAAATAAAAGAATTAGATCGCTCTTTCACACGATTTAAAAATAAAATAGGCTTATTTTCGCAAGGGGGTTTGATAAAATCCAGCGATCTAGTCGTTTTGAATTTCCCTTTTAAAGACAATGTTTTACTGGGTAGCGCTAAAGATAACAGCACCAAATCTAACGAGCTTTTTTACCATGAAATATTGCATAAAAAAGAAATTGACACGCTTTTAAGCCCGAAAGTGTTGTGCCGTTTTGAAATGCATGGAGAAGGAGATTTAGAAAGCGCTTTAAAAGATAGAAACACGAACTACCTTATCAAAGGTAATAATTTGATCGCTCTTCATTCTTTAAAAAAGAAATTCGCTAAACAAGTGAAATGCATCTACATTGACCCCCCTTATAATACGGGTAATGACAGCTTTAATTACAACGATAATTTTAACCACAGCTCATGGCTAGTGTTTATGAAAAACAGGCTTGAAGCGGCTAGGGAATTTTTAAGCGATGATGGCGTGATTTTTGTGCAATGCGATGACAACGAACAGGCTTACTTGAAAGTTTTAATGGATGAGATTTTTCTTAGGGAGAATTTTGTGGCTTGTTTGCATGTAGAATTATCAACAACGCAAGGCATGAAAGTGGCTTCGGCTAAAAAAGGAAATATTGTTAAAAATGCCGAATATATTTTAATTTATTCAAAAAATATGGAGAATTTTAGTTTTATCCGTTCTCTTTATGTAGCTAAAGAATGCGTTAAAAATTCGCCCCATTTAGCTAACAAGGAAAGACTATGCCAAAAAGAAGTGCATGAAAAATTTCACGACCCTTATTCTAGCTCTAAAGAATTGAGCGTTCAATCGGCTATTTCTTTTTGCATTAAAGAAGTTGATGCTAAATTAGAAAAAGCCGCTCTGATGAATGGCGTTTTTATAAGCCCTTATAAAAAATCCACCCATTGCCAAAGAACGCATTTAGAGAATAAGAGCTTGAAAGAAATCGCTTTGGATATGAACCCTAAATTAGAAAAGCAAAGCCCTTTTATTGATGCGGATAAAATGGCTATGCAATCTGCGGGGTTATTGAGAAAGAATAAAGGTGTCTTGATCGCTTTTGCTACAGATATTTGCATGGAGCGTAACGAACACAAAAAAGGAGAGTTTATCAGCCTTAAAGAGAGTTGCACCCAATCGCAAGCCAAAATCTATAACAACAAAGAGCGCTTTGACAAATTCATACAAGATTACCAAAAAGACTTAAAAACTTGTCTTTTAGACACTTCTAACACTAAAGAAGAAGTGGAGCAAAATTTTTCACAATGCCAAAAAGAGCAATTGAGAGACGATAACAAAGGCTTCACTTTAGAAGAATTGGTTAAAAAATACGCTAAGTAAAGTTATTTAATTTTATGAATGGTTTTAAAAATCCATTTCATAGTTATTGTTAGGGCTTATAAGTTCATTAGTAGTTTTGTTAAAATCTTTGAGTGGTATTTTTTTGAGCGTGTTTGTGCTTTCTTGTGTGGTTTGTGCAATGGCTGTGATTTGATGGTTATTTTGCAAGTTTTCTAAAGTTATACTTGCACTTTTTGATAAGGTTTTAAAACATTGTAATTCTTTCTGTAAAAAGTTGAGTGATTTTTCACAGCGTTTGATGATTTTATCCCTTTGCCCTCTTTCATAAATGGGCAAATCATTTTCATTAGCTTGCGTTAAAAATTTCAAATCTTTTGATAGCTCCATCGCTCTAGTCTCTAAGAATTCTTTTCGTTTCTTAGCAAAACAATAATTTTCCTCTTCAAGTCTTTTTAAATGTTCTAAAAGATTGAGCCAAACTTGTTTGTCTAATAAATTGTCTTGTGGGTTAGAATTTCTAACATTATCATCTATCTTTTTTATTTCAAGCCGAGCAATACCAACAAGTAAAGCACTATCTTTAAAAAACTTAGCTACTAAAAACATATTACTTTTATCAGTCAAGCTTAAATTTTGATAATTCATATACCTAAAAAATTCAAAAGCTCTTTGCGAAATACTATGTCTATCGCTTTTAAAATCTAAAGCAATTTTTTCTAAATTTTTAACAATACTCTTACTTATGAAAACTTTGCTCATGCTTTTTAATTTAGTGTAAAGCTCAAAGCGTTTTTTTGAATGGGATAAATCAGTTTCTAAATCTTTGCTAAATTCTTCCTTTAAGGCTCTTAAATCTTTATAATCTTTTTCTAAATCTATAATCTTTTTTTGTGTGGCAAAAAGTTTTTTGATGGTATAAAGATAATCTTTTATTAAAGGGCTTTTACAGACAGCCAATTTTTGAATTTTTTTATAAGTGTTTTTAGAAGTTGGAGTTTCTTTCTTTAACCATTTCACTTCTTTAAGTTGCCTATTAAGTTCTTTTTCATTTGTTGGGGGCGTGAATTTTTCTTTTTCCCAATGTGTTTTTTCTAATAAACTTTTTAGACTATCTAAATGATCAGATAGGGCATTTTCTCTTTTTTTCAAGCTTTCTATTTGAGAAGTCGCACTGCCCAAAACTTTATAGAAATAGTTTTCATGCCTAAAACTCTTATTGTTTCTAGCCTGTTTTTCTAGCGCATCTAACTCTGTTTCTATGTTTTTAATCGCCTTATGAATATTGGGCGTGTTAGAATATTGCAATTCGCCTTTTGAGTTGGCAAATAAATAATCTTTAAATGTTTCTCTTAGTGTGTGGTAAAACTCTTTACAGCTGTCTTTAGAATGAAAGCGTAGTTGCTTATTGGTAATTTTGTTAGTCTTGTTGATAATCACATGCGCATGCGGATTGTTTTGGTGCGCATGGAGTTTCATTATAAAAGGATAATCATAACCTAGCGTGTTAGTGAGTGTTTGATACACGCTTAATTCCAAAACTTTTAAATTTTTTTCATTACAATTTTCATCAATGCTAAACACCAGATGTAAAGCGCAATTTTTAACACGGCTCTTATTTTCTAATAAGTTTTCAAATTGCTCATTCCATTGCTCTGCTTTATCATTATAATTAACTTCATTAAAAAATTCATCTCTCACTAGCTCGCCATGCTTAGCGATATAATCCATCGCCCTTTTTGAATGCAAGCGTGTCATGTTGCCTATGTTTTTGATGACCACTTGTTTTTGCGGCTCTCTTAAACGCATGAATTCTTCTTGTGTGAGTTGGGTTAAATTTTTAGCAAACTTTTCTACTTCTTTATAGTAGCGTTTAGCATAAGTGTATTGTATCTTAAGCGTCTTTTTGGGATTGATGATCTCATAATCAAAAAGCTCATCGCTTTCAAAGTCTTTACTATAACTTTTTTCTAACGCCATTTTATTGTAATTTTATCCTCCCAAAAACTTTCGCTTGTTTTAACTTTCTTAGACCTTATTCTAACATCATTATCCCCCCTTTTTAAAGTGCAGGATAACACTTCAATTCCGTAAAAATTGAAGTCAATTTGACCTTACAGGTGGCTAAAACACGCAATTAAAAGCTATTCTTAAATCAAACTTAATCAAAAAAACTTATTTTAAAACTTTCAATTCACTCTTTTCAAACCAATTTTTTACAAGAATTTGGGCTATAATCTTTACTAACTATCTTTTATTAAAAAGGAGTTCAATATGCCAAATGTTATTACAGATTACTCGCAATACAATGAAAAGCAACTGCACAATTTCTTAAACGCCATTGAAAAACAATTGCTTAAGGCAGAAGGGGATAAAAATAAAGCGATAAAAAAAATCCAAGAGTGTGAATTGCAAGAACAAATGATCAGACAGGTTTTAGCCCAAAAACATTCTCAAGAAAAAGAACCCACACCAAGTTTGTTAAATACGATCGCCTCAAAAGATGACCCAGAATACGATGTTTCGTTTGGAGACTTCAATGATTTTTTGCAAATAGCAAAACAAGAAAGAGAAAGGCATGATGCTTAAAGTCAGAACTAAGAAAGATTTTCTTAAAGACTTTAATAAGCATATCTTGTCTGGACGCATTACAGAAAACGATGTTACAAGCGTTGTTGATTGCCTAAAAGAACAAAAACCACTCCAACAAAAATATTGCGACCACGCTTTGAGTGGTAATCTTAAAGGGCTGAGAGAATGCCATGTCAAGCCAAACTTGTTATTGATTTATGAAATCAAAAAACAAGAAAACGAACTTGTTTTATTGCGTCTAGACACTCATAGCGAGCTATTTAAAAAGTGATCAAACAATATGCAAGAAAATTTATCCATACAACCATCCGTGCTAATTTTTAATTTAAGTTGCGCTAACTTTAAAATAGAACATGCTAATTTCTAAAAACAAGCTACGCTAAGCTACACTACAAAAATGTTAATCTTTATTTTAAATCTTGCTAATCATCTAACGCAAATCCGTGTTAGAAATTGGCGCATTCTTTTTTTAGCAACAAGGATAAGGAGTTGTAGAAAGCGATTTTTAAAAAATAATTAAAAAATACTCGTGCAAACTTTTTTAATTCATCAAAACACTTCTTCATTGGGCTTGACTTCCCAGTTAATACGAGAGAGTAATTTTTTGTTTTTGAAATAATAATTCGCTTTTAATTTTAAGGGTTTAGCCTTATGACCGCTTACTAAAATAATCACTTCATCTTTATCAATATTCATAATATCTTGCGCGCTCAATAAGTCCCACGCCTCTTTACCTATACTAGAAGTCCCACCCATAATAAGCTGTCCTTTTTCTGTAGAGTGGCTTCGTGTTTTTCTAGTCATCTTGCCGACTTCTTCGCTCACTTGTTTAGCGTATTCTAAATCATCCATTTTGAAAATTATTTTGTAAGCCACGGTGCTATTAACAATTCTTGCATCTTCTCTACCATAATATTTTTCAATAAGAGCGTTGGATTGCGTGATAAAAATTAAAACCACACCATAGCTCCTACTTAATGCTGGCATTTCTAATAAAAAAGGCAATTTACCAAAACGCACAAATTCATCTAAAAAGAGATAAACCCTTTCTTCAAATTTCTTACTCTCTTTCAATAGAAGATTTTTAGCAATACTTTCCAAAAGGATACGGATAAGTGGTGCGAGCGTGTCAATATCTGTTTGAGCGATTTTAATGTAAAGAGTGATATTGTCTTTTCTTAGATCTTCATATTCAAAACTCATGCTGTCTGTAGCGCTTTTAACTTGATAGCTTGTAAAGACTTGCATAAAACGGCTATAAACTGATTTAATGCTCGCAAACTCTTTATCATTCGCCTTAGCCCATCTGTTCGCTTCGTTTCTAATAATAGGGTCTAACATACCCTCTTTCATTATAATATTGCCTTGATTGTCTTTTTCTAAATGATTCACAGAACCATCATAATTTTTAGGATTTTCTGGGTCAGTATAGACTTGTTCGGCTACTTGTTTATACCACAGCAATTCCACATTGACATTAGGTTTCATTTTTTTAACGCCATTTTCTACTTTAGCCATATAACGCCCATTCTCTTTAACAAAACCATTATCGCTACTTTGACATTCATATAATTCAGTGTAAAATCGGCTTTGTGGATTGATTAAGGGGACATAATTTTTTATAGGAGCGCTTGCAATTTCAAAAAAGGTGCTGGTGTTATGCACGCACAAATCATAAAGAGCGTAAAAGACAAATAAATTTTTAGCTTGCTGTGTCCAATGAGGGTCTTTATTTGCCCCATCTTCAGCAAAAATAGTATTGCCCACTTCATCTACAAGCCTTCGCTTTCGGTTAAAATCTAATTTTTCTACAATGCGTTTGTCAAACGGATTGAATTTAAGCGTGTTATCATTTCCTAAAGGATCAAATACAAAAATTTTATTTTTTAGAACTTGTTGTCTGTAACCAGCCGTTAAATCAAACAACTCCCCTTTAATATCTAACACCACACAAGAGCTAGGCATATTTAAAAGATTAGGAACAGCCACAGCTGTGGTTTTACCACTTCCAGGAGGAGCGATGATTAAAGTAGAAAGCGGAGCATCATAATAAGTAGGCTTAAGCGAATTTAATCCTTTATATAGCCCCACACAAAAACCTTTGTCAAAATTTAAGGTCATAGGATAACTTTTAGAAGAACCTAGCGTAAAGACATCTTTGCAAGCCTTAGGGAGAGTTTTAGTGTAATAATCTTTTTGAATGCTATTAAGCTTATGGAATAAATTGCTAGTTTTATCTTTGAATTTATCTTTTAATGTTTTGGACTTTTCTCTCATTTAAAATAATCCTTTTAGATATTTCATAAATAGCGTTAGTTTTACACTTAAAAATCCCCTAAATATAAAGATTAAGACACAAATCACTACTAAAAAGAATAAGATCGTAAAGAAAATATTAGGTCTTTTCTTGGCAAATTGATAAACTTCATAAAATATACACCCTATAAAAACAGGCAATAGCGTAAAGCTAGAGACAACAAGCATTAGAGGTAAAAACAAAATTAAGAACAAGCCTTTAAAAATATTAAAAATCCTATATTCGTATTTAATAATATCTTTCATTTCAGCCCAAACCGCCTTGCCATGACTATCCATATTGCGCCCATTAAAAAATAAGTAGGCTGTCAAAAATAGCGGTAATAACGCACAAAAAAATGAAAAATAAATCTCAAATTTAAAATGGGAAAAATTATGTAGATTAAGAATGTGAAAACATCTTCTATATAAATCTTATTCAAAATCAAACAAGTTTCCTAATTTTTGCTCAATCAAGGGCTTATAATTTTCATAGAGTTCATAACCTATAAAATTTCTTTTTAAAAGCTTTGCTTCTCTTAAGGTTGTCCCGCTCCCGCTAAATGGATCTAGCACCACATCGCCCACGCAACTATACAATCTGATCAAACGCCTTGCTAATTCAGCCGGCATTAAAGCCGCATGCTTGCCAAAAGCAATATCGTTTTTATTAGGGATTGGGATTTCCCAAATTTGTTTGGTAAATTCCACCCATTCCTCTTGAGTCAATTGGCTTTGTTCTTTTTGCTCTTCTGTGGGTTGTTTGGGCTTGCCATCTTTGACAAACACGCCGATAAATTCTATAGTATTTTGCACATAAAAATTTCTAGGATAAGGGTAGCTCCCAAACATCAATCTTTTAGTGGGATTTGCACGTTTCCAAATATAGACATCTAGTAAGAACATTTTAGGCTTGTTTTTTAGCATGTTGTTTAAATCATGCAAAATGGAGTGCTGGATATCAGCATGCAAATCAAAAATATGGCGGTTATAGTGCGTGTTTAAAACCTTTTTAAGCATGGGCATTAAAGGCACATTAATGCATAGCTTACCATTGGGTTTTAGCGCTCTGTAGCGCTCAAGCCAAACTTTTAAAAGACCCAAAAGATAATCTTCATATTTTTCTAACGCCCCTAAATCTTCAACATGTTGGGCTGAATGCTGTAAGTCTTGTGTGCCATTTTTCGTGTAATCTTTTATGTTGAAATAAGGCGGGCTTGTGATGATCAAATCCACGCTATTATCTGGCACTTCATTCATGTTGGTGCTGCTGTGATAAAACACTTTATTGATATTCAATCTTATTTTTACCTTTTATTAAACTTCAATGGGTTTTGCAGAGATAATTTTACAATGAAATGGGGGTATTTTAAAAAAATGAGTCAGTCAAGGCAATCTAAATTTTCAACAAGTCAAACTCCTTAATACTCTCGCTTAAAAGGTGATCGTCTTCTAGTAAAAAAATCTTTTTTTTGCATAGGGGTATTGTAGCGCTTAATGGGTGGGCTTTGTTATAATACTTTTTCATGTTTTTTAAGGAGCGTGATAATGAAAACGAACGAAGCGCAATTTTATGAAGTTTTAGAAAACCTTTTTATAGGCGTTAAGGTTGAAGACAAACAAGAAAGCCTTTTAGATTCTAGCCCTAGAGCCATCAAAAACGGCATGATCAACCTCATGAAGGCTAAAAGCCAGTATTACCACCATAAAAAACAAAAATTAAAAAAACTCATTGATTCAAAATGCCAAAACAACAACGATCTCAAAGAAGAATTGTTTGACAAACTCTATAGCTTTTTCAAGCGTTATTTCAGCACTAATGGAGGGATTTATTTCAACGACACGCCCCTTTATGATAATCTTTATACCAAAAGCGATTATGAAAAATGCTCCCTTAAAAAAGACACCGCTTTATTTTATAAAACCAAAGATCTCTATTACGTGAAAAGCGAAACGATCTATAAGGATTTTTGCTTTGAATTGGAAAACATTCTTTTTAATTTTGACACTTCTTTACTAGAAAGCAAAAAGTATAATGAAAAAGTGGATCTGGTTTTTAATCTAAAAGATACAGACACAAAAACTAACACCCTGAATTTTAGCGTTACTCTTAGCAGCAAGGGGACTCAAACAAAAATAAGTGAAATCCTAAAAGATTGTTTCAATCAAGGCGTCAAACTTGATGAAGAAATGTTAAAAAAAGCGTTTGTCAAATTCAAAAAGCAAGGCAGTATGGATTATTTCATCCATAAAAACGCGCAAGGGTTTTTAAAAGAGCAGTTGGATTTGTATCTGTTTGAATACCTTTTTAAAGAAATGACTGCATTTGATGCTAAACGCCTGAATGAGATCAACACCATTAAGGAAGTGGCGTTGCAAGTGATTGTATTAGTGAGTGAATTTGAAAACGAACTCTGTAAGATTTGGAACAAACCTCGTTTTGCATTAAACTCGCATTTCATTGTAAGCTTAGATCAATTAAAAGCTAAAAACTACGATCTAAATAAAATCACAAACCACAAAAACTACCCCAAACAAGTCCAAGAATGGCAAGACTTGAATTTAAAAACCACAGACAATCTTTTAGAAAACGAGTTCTTGCCCCTAGACACCCTCTATTTTAAAGATTTAGAAGAAGAGGTTAAAAGCTTATTCAATGAGAATGAAATCAACGGCACGCTCATTAAAAGCGAAAACTACCAAGCCCTAAACTCCCTTAAAAACCGCTATAAAGAAGCCATTGATTGCATTTATATTGATCCGCCTTACAACACGCAAAACAACGAATTTGTTTATGCGGATAATTTCAAGCGCTCCAGCTGGCTCGCTATGATGGAAAACCGCCTGGAGCTTGCACATTCCTTATTGAATGATAAAGGCGTGATGTTTGTGAGCATTGATGACAACGAACAGGCTTATTTAAAAACGCTCATGGACGAAGTGTTTAATGGGGGGGGGGGGGGGGTGATAACTTTGTAGCGAATGTGGTTTGGCAACGCTCCTATTCACCTATTAATTTAAAAAAACATTTTTCCAACAACCATGACTATATTTTAACTTATGCAAAAAACATTGAAAATTTGCATGATTTTACCCTTGAACGCACAAGCGAGATGAATGCGCGCTATAAAAATTTAGATAACGATGAAAGGGGCGTGTGGAAATCCTCCGATTTGTCAGTTGGACCGGCTGTTGAGCGTAATATTTACCCTATTTTTAACCCCCACACCAAGCAAGAAATATACCCTCCGCATGGTTATTCATGGCTTTTTTCACAAGAAAAATTACAAGAATTGATCGCTGATAATCGTATCTTTTTCCCCAAAAGCGGTAGGGGTGTGCCATGCTATAAACGCTTTTTAAGTGAAGTCAAGCAAGGCGTAACCCCCATGAGCTTATGGACTTATCAAGAAGTGGGACACACTCAAGACGCTAAAAGAGAAATCAAAAAGCTTTTTGAAGGGCAAGCCCTTTTTGACACCCCCAAACCCGAAGCCCTACTCCAACGCATTTTAGAAATTTCCACAAAAGAAAACGATCTCGTTTTAGATTTTTTTGCCGGGAGCGGGACGACTTGCACGGTGGCGCACAAGCTTAAGAGAAAGTATATCGGTATTGAAATGGGGGAGCATTTTGATAGCGTGATTTTGCCTCGTCTTAAAAAGGTTATAGGCGGTTTTAAAAGCGGTGTGCTTAAAGAATTTAATAAAGGTGGGGTGATCAAAGTTTATGAATTGGAAAGCTATGAAGAGATTTTAAGAAAAATCAAGTATGAAGACAACGACAAACCCCTAGCTTATGATGAACAATACAGCGATTTAGTGGAGCGTAAAGAACATTCTTACACGCTCAATGTAGAAGCGCTAGAAAAAATGGGCGTGGATATTAAAGAGACTTTGGAAAATTTACACGGCGTTGGAGTGGAGTTTTTTAATGAAAAGGTGGTGAAATTTAAAGGGAATGATAAAGAAGTAGAAATTTTAAAAGCCTTAAAAGAAGCGCTCATTTGGTAAGGAGGCATCATGGCAAAGAAAAAAGATTTAACCACCGATAATGAAATTTTTGTCGCTCAAAAACTCGCTGAAGAGGAATTGGACACTAACGAGATTAACGATCCGTTAGAAATGCTAGACTTTAAAAGCTTTGATAATAATAAGGAGCTTTTAGATTACCAACAGCAAGCTTTGATCAACGCTTTTAGAGTGCTTACTGCTTATTTTAGGGATTTCAAAGAAAATAAAAAAGAATTTTACGCATTTTATCAAAAACATTATTCATTCGCTAATTGCGATTTCGCTAAAAAGAAACTCAATCCTTTGTTAAAGAGCCATTTTAAGGTAGAAAATCATTGCGTGCGTTTTGAAAATTTCATCAACCGCCTAGCCTTTTACATGGCCACAGGGAGCGGTAAAACGATTGTCATTATCAAACTAGTAGAGCTTTTAAGCGTGGCTATAAGAATGGGTTTGATCCCTAAGAAAAATATCATGTTTTTTAGCGCGAATGAAAATTTGATCAAGCAATTTAAAAAAGAAATTGAAAAATACAACCGGGGTAAGGACTATTTTAAACAAATTGATTTCAAAAGCCTTAAAAGCGTTACCCATAAAGATTTCCATTGCGCTCCAAAAGATTTTTTTGAAAAAATCGCTCTTTTTTATTACCGCGCGGATTTAATGAATGATGAAGAAAGCAAGGAAAACCTTTTAAATTATAAGGATTATTGGGATAATGGGGAAAATTATGTGATTTTAGATGAAGCGCATAAGGGGAACAAGTCTGAGAGCAAAAGACAGGCTATTTTTAGCCTGTTATCTCAAAAAGGGTTTTTATTCAATTTCAGTGCCACTTTCACTGAAGAGAGCGATCTCATCACTGCGGTGTATAATTTGAGCGTGGGCGAGTGGGTGAAACTTGGCTATGGTAAAGAGTCTGTTTTATTGAAGAAAAACAATTTAAACGCTTTTAAGGAATTGAAAGATTTAAACGATAGGGAAAAAGAGATCGCTCTTTTAAAGGCGTTATTGCTTTTAGGCATGCAAAAACGCTATAAAGTGGAAGGCTATTTTCATGACCCTTTAATGCTCGTGTTCACGCATTCTGTGAACGTGGAAAACAGCGATGCGGAAATCTTTTTTAAAACTTTAGCACGCGTGATTGAAAATGACGATGGAAGCGATTTTTTAAAGGCTAAAGACGATTTATTAGAGGAATTGAAAGCCCCAGAATTTCTTTTTAGCGATGACAAAGATAAAGACTATAAGGTTAAGGTTTTTAAAGAGGGTTTAAAGAGCATGGATTTTAAAGGCTTAAAAGAAGAAGTTTTTTATGCCAATAACGGGCATATTGAAGTGATCATTAACCCTAAAAACAACCAAGAAATCGCTTTCAAGCTCAACACAAGCGATAAAGTCTTTTGCCTGATTAGAATAGGCGATATTACAGAATGGATCCATGAAAAATTAAAGAGCATGAAGGTGGTGAGCAAGAATTTGAGCTTTAAAGAAGAGAGCTATTTCAACCAGATTGATAAGAGCAGTATCAATATCTTAGTGGGATCTCGCACTTTTGAAACCGGGTGGGACAGCACAAGGCCTAGCGTGATTTTATTTTTAAATATAGGGCTTGATGATGACGCTAAAAAGCTGGTGAAACAATCTTTTGGCAGGGGCGTAAGGATTGAAAGCGTCAAAAACCAACGCCAAAGGTTAGCGTATTTAGACATAGATGAAGCCATTAAAAAAGCCTTGAAACCAAACGCTGCAATGTTAGAAACGCTTTTTGTGATACCCACCAACCATGCAAGCCTTGAAGCGATTTTAAAGTTCCAAAAAGAGAGCGAAAATAAGGGTGAGAATAGAGGTTCTTGGCGTGAAATCAAATTAGAAAAAACGCCGATGAAACACGCCTTGTTTGTGCCTTGCTACCAAGAAAAATCCATTAAAGCCACTGACTTAGGAAGCGGTTCGTTTAAAATGAGCGAAAAAAATTTTAAGGATTTAAAAGAGTATTTTCATTTAATGAGCGAAAAGCATTTTATTTTAAAGCATGAATTTTATAACCCTAAAGATTACGAGCTGTTAAAAGAAATGATACAAAAAGAATGTTTTGAAATAGAATTAAACTGGCATTATAAAGATTTAGATGACTTGATTTCTATCCTTAAAAAGAGGCTATATCTCAATCAAAAAGTGCCTAAAGACGAGTTTAACGCCCTAGATGATGAGAAAATCGTGCATTTTAAAAGGATTAAAATTAAGGCGGGTAAAAAAGAAGAATTAATGAAAGCCATCCAAGAAGTGAAAGAGTATGCACCTTTGGATAAAGAAACTTTAAAAATGAAAATCGCGCAAGGCGAGATTGACATTGATAATATAGAAAAACACAAACAAGACAGAACGTTCAAAGTTGATGATGCAGAGCTGTTAAAACTCAAGGAGCATTACTACACCCCTTTAATTAAAGCCAAAAACTGCGATTGGCTTAAGCATGTGGTTAGAGTAGAAAGTGAAATTGATTTTTTAAAAGAGTTACAAAAAACTGAAACGATAAAAACACTGCAAGAAAACTATGATTTTTGGGCGTTCAGCAAGATTGATGAGCATTTAGACAATTTGTTTATCCCTTATTTCAACGGCGCTACAGAAAGGAAATTTTTCCCTGATTTTATCTTTTGGCTGCAAAAAGGCGGCACGCAAATCATTTGCTTCATTGATCCTAAAGGGATCGAACACACTAGTTCCCAACGCAAGGCAGTTTGGTATAAAAAACTTTTTAAAGATAAGGTTTTTAACCCTAAAAATAATCCCAATCTCAAAATCAAAGTGGTTTTAAAATTTTATGGGGATAAGGATAAAGTGGTGGAGGGTAGGGACTATTGGATCAAAAAAGGGAAACTAGAATATTTTTTTCTGGATTTAAAGGATTAGCCTGATTTGATTGAAAGGGGTTAAAAACGCGCTTGAATAGCCTTGAATATAGCACTAGTTTTTCACATCGCTTAAAAACACATGCCTTAAAAGTTTGGCTTCGCTTAAAAAAGCGTTTTTCAGCACCGCGCTTTTATAAGTGTAATGATCTTCAATGCTTGAAACTTCGCCCACAAACACCCCCGCTCCAAAAATCCCGTCTAGCCCGCTCGTTAGCACTTGATCGCCTATGTTAATTTCAGCGCTTGGGACAATGAAATCCACGATTAATTCTTGCTTGAAATTAGTCCCTATGAAGCCTAAGACTTGATTTTGGCCTATCATCACGCTATAAGCGCACCGCTTGTGGGCGTTCAAAAACCCGTTCAAGCGCCCTTTTTCTAGCACGGCAATGCCTATGGCTTGGTTGTGGGAGACAAGGCCATAAATCTTATTTTCTTCTAAATTCACAATAGGGTGGAGAGAGACGCTGTGCGTGTCTTCTAAACTGATGAATGAAGTCATAAAAGTAGGGGTATAAGTCATTTTTGGATTTTCTAAAGGATAAATACTATTCAAACGCTCTTTCAAATTGGCGTTTTCTAGTTTTAAAGCTTCTAAAATCAAGCGTTCTTTTTGAAACTCCTTAATGTTTTGGGCTTGAAAAAAATACGCTTGAATGTTGTCTAATAAGCTGTTTTTAGCGCTCATCAAGGCGTTTTTAATCCGGTCGCTGATATAAGAAGAACTGCCTTTAATGTCTAAAAAATAAAAAATAAGAAAAATCCCTAAAAGCCAAAGGAATTTAAAATAAAAACGCATGCATTATTCACTAAAACCCACACGGCTGAGTAAATCCAAATCTTGTATGGCTTCCCCTGTGCCTTTGGCTACGGCCAATAAAGGCTCATCGCCCACATACACAGGGAGCTTAACCATATCGCTTAAATACTTGTCTAAGCCCTTAATCAAAGCCCCACCGCCGGTAAGCACCACACCACTTTGCACAATGTCTTTCGCTAAATCCGGCTTCACTTCTTCAAGCACACTCCTTAAAGCGCTAGAGATTTCTCTCACCTGATCTTTAATGGCTTCAAACACATCATCAGAGCTCAATTCAATCGTGTGCAACAGCCCGCTCACTTGATCCCTCCCTGACACTTCCATCGTGAGAGGCGGATCCAATTTGATTGCGCAACCGATTTCAATCTTAATCTCTTCGCCGGTGCGCTCCCCTATCAATAAATTGAATTTCTTGCGGATGTATTCCACGATGCTTTGATCCAATTTATCCCCGGCCACTCTGATGCTTTTAGAAATGACTAACCCCCCCAAACTAATCACGCCAATTTCAGTCGTGCCGCCGCCAATATCCACGATCAAACTCCCTTGAGGCTCTTTGACTGGCAAGCCTGCTCCAATTGCGGCTGCCATAGGCTCTTCAATCAAAAAGACTTTTCTAGCCCCCGCGCTCAAAGCGCTCTCTTTAACCGCATTCCTTTCCACGCTCGTCAACCCATAAGGCACGCACACCATGATGCGCGGTCGGATCCATGTTTTTCGTTTGTGCGCTTTTTCAATAAAGTAGCGGATCATTTTAGCGGTAATGTCATAATCGGCGATCACGCCATCTTTCATGGGGCGAATCGCTCTGATGCTGTTAGGGGTTTTGCCTAGCATTTCCTTAGCCTCGCTCCCCACTGCCAAAATATCATAAGCTTTAGAATCAAACAATCCCATGCGCACCGCCACAATAGAAGGCTCATTGATAATAATGCCCTGCCCTTTGACTAACACGATCGTGTTAGCTGTGCCTAAATCTATGGCAATATCATGCGAAAACAAACCGATCAATTTGCTAAAAATCATGCCCTTTCTAATCCTTTATCGTTAAATTTATAAGCGTGTCCCTTAAGGAAGAATTTTAGAATGCGTTTTAGCAATGATCAAAGGTTCAGCCTGTTTTAAAACACAATCTTTGGTGATACGCACTTCCGATCCCTTAAGCTTGGGTAAATCAAACATAATATCCAAACAAAAATCTTCAATGATCGCCCTTAGTCCCCTAGCCCCGGTTTTTCTTTCTAATGCGAGTTGAGCGATTTCTTTAATGGCTTCTTCTTCAAAAATCAAATCCACTTCATCCATTTTGAAAAGTTGTTGGTATTGCTTGATGAGAGCGTTTTTAGGTTTTTGTAAAATATCCACCATCGCTTCTAAACTGATGCTATCTAGCGTGCTTAAAACCGGCAAACGGCCAATAAGCTCAGGGATAAGCCCATAAGTAACCAAGTCATGGGTTTGGACTAAATGCAAGATCGCTTCTTGCTCTTTTTTGCTCATCTTTTCTTGAGTGAAACCCAACACATTCTGCGTGGTGCGTTTTTTAATGATTTCAGCTAGCCCGTCAAACGCTCCGGCGCAAATGAATAAAATATCGCTCGTGTCAATTTGAATGAAATTGCCTTCAGGGTGCTTTCTGCCGCCTTTGGGGGGGATATTCACTAAAGAGCCTTCAACGATTTTTAACAACGCTTGCTGAACGCCCTCGCCAGAAACGTCTCTAGTGATGGAACGGTTTTCTGACAAACGGCTGATTTTATCAATCTCGTCAATAAACACAATGCCTTTTTGGGCTTTTTGGACATTCCAATCGCTCGCTTGCAACAATCTTGTGAGGATATTTTCCACATCTTCGCCCACATAGCCCGCTTCAGTCAAGCTAGTCGCATCGCTAATGGCGATAGGAATATCCAAATGCTTGGCCAGAGTTTGCGCCATTAAAGTTTTGCCTGAGCCTGTAGGGCCGATTAGTAAAATATTAGACTTGCTCAACTCCACTTCTTCTAAA
Source organism: Helicobacter pylori (assembly GCA_008033015.1). Taxonomy (GTDB): domain Bacteria; phylum Campylobacterota; class Campylobacteria; order Campylobacterales; family Helicobacteraceae; genus Helicobacter; species Helicobacter pylori_DH. The sequence continues at coordinate 1,099,181 of CP032042.1, read as the reverse complement.
TGTTCCAACTCCACATTGCTGTCTTGGTTGTCTTGTTTTTTGAGTTTTTCTTTAAAAGATAAGCGTTTGTAATGGTTATACACGGCTACGGAAAAAACCTTTTTGGCCTGCTCTTGGCCTATCACATAATTGTCTAAAACCGCCTTAAGCTCTTTAGGGGCTGGAATATGAGAGAGTAAAAACTCTTCTTCATGAGCGCTGGATTCCATTCTTCTTAATCGGTCTCTTTTGAGCGCCAATAAAGAATCCATTCTGTCGTATTTGTGTAATTCCCCATGCATCACATCTATACAATATTCGCACACGCACACATCTTTATTCAGGTTGCTCGCAAAAATAATGCGGCGTTTTTTGGGATCTCTGGATTCTGGTTTTTTGCAAAAACTGCAATAAAGCGTTTCGTTCATGTTATTCCTCTTGTTTTTCTTCGCTAGAATATTCGCTTGACTTATACGCCACGCCCCTAGAACTCTCTAAAATAAAAGAGCAAATCTCTTTTACAAAAGGGTTATTGGCATGCTCTTCTAACTCTAATTTAGCACTCTCTCTTAAAGAGGGGACAGGGCGAAACAATCTCTTATAAAGCGCATAGATGAAATCAATATCCTTACTCTCTAATAATTGGCGCATCCGGTGGCGGTTTAACCCCCTAATAAAAGCGCGATTGCCCTCTACGGTGCAATAAGGTGGCACATCTTTGCCTAAAGCGCTCTTACCGGCTATCATGCAGCCTTTAGCGATACGCACAAACTGATGGATTGCAGTAAGACCGCCAATATTGACATAATCGCCTATTTCAATATGCCCTGCTAAAGTTACGCCATTAGCCAAAATACAATGGCTTCCAATCACGCAATCATGGGCGACATGCACATAAGCCATGAGCAGGTTTTTATCCCCAATAAGGGTTTTTTTAATCCCCCCTTCAGTGCCGGGATTTATCATGCAAAATTCACGAATAAGGTTGTCTTCTCCAACAATCAGTTCGCTGTATTCGCCCTTGTATTTTAAATCTTGAGGCTGTGTGCCTAGCACGGCAAAAGGAAAAATTTCGGTGTTTTTCCCGATGAAAGTATGCCCTTGTAAGGTTACATTGTTATGGAGTTTTACGCCTTCATCTAGTTTGACGCCATCTCCAATCACGCAAAATTCCCCAATTTCTACGCCCTTATTAATCTCTGCTTTAGGAGAGATAATGGCTGTTTTTGCAATCTTACTCATTTTTATTCTCTCTCTGCGATCATGGCTTTTAATTCGGCTTCAGCGACCACTTTGCCATCCACTTGAGCCGTGCCGCCCACTTGCCAAATCATGCCCTTATGCTTTAAGACTTCTAAATGGTATTCTAATCTGTCGCCTGGGGTTACAGGAATGCGGAATTTAACCTTATCAATCGTCATGAAATACACGATTTTTGTTTTGGCTATTTCAGGGTCAAACCCCCACAAGCTAGTGAAGGCTAAAAACCCTCCCGTTTGCGCCATGCCCTCTACGATCAAAACGCCCGGGAAAATGGGCTTATTAGGGAAATGCCCATTAAACACGTCTTCATTAAAAGTGATATTCTTATAAGCGGCAATTTTTTTATTGGCTTGTAACTCTATAATTCTATCCACTAAGAGCATGGGATAGCGGTGAGGTAAAATCTGTAAGATATGCTCTATAAAAAATTGAGATTGTAAGTTTTGACGGCTTTGTTCCATAAAATAAACTCCTTGTTTTGGATTCAATTAAAGCGCTGTTTTTAGCGTTGGTTATTCTAAAAAATAACCGCCATTATACCATAAGAAAACCGCTCGCTTGTATTTGTAAAAACGCCAACGCATTGCACCATAAGCTTAAAGAAACGCTTTACACAGACACCACTCATGCACCGCTCATGCGTCATTCATGCGTGTGGCTCAGAATATTCTCTCTTAAATGGTAGTGCGGGTATTTGTTAGAATCCAAAACCACTTGCCCCATGAGCTGCTTATCCAAATTGAAAATTAAAGGGGCTAAATAATTCACGGTGGAAAGCTCAATAGGGGTTTGAACGACCATGATATTAGCGACCAGAACGCTCTTGGCTCCCTCTAATTCTAAAAGGATTTTTAAGGGGGTAGGCACTTCAAATTCGTATTTTCTTAAAGCAAAGGGATTAACCAGCATGAAAGACACGACAGAATTGTCTTCTGCGCTATTCAAACGCAAAAAGATTTCATCAACCTTTTGCAAGTGCATTTTATGAATGGTTTCAAACCCTAATATAGGCGCTTTCACATCAAAAATCATAGGCGATTGCATTCCCTTTAAAAAAGCACAAAATCTTCTCCTTAAAGAATAAAAGACCGCCTTAAAACCAGCGCTCAATGATTTCTAAACTAAACTCTGTATTATATCAAACAATTTTGGTAAAATCAATTTTTGCTAGTTTTGGGTATAATCCCAATAACTTAACCATGATGGAAGTTTAACTGAACAATTATAAAATATAATAAGGAGTAAGAAATGAGCAAAATAAAACCACAAATCAAGAAAAATAATCCCAGCCATTACAGCACTGGGTGGAACGTTTTTGGTGCGGTGTGCTTGATTGGAGAAATAGTTTTTAAATTATTTGATAGGAAGATAGGAAATAGGAATAAGAAAGATAAGAAAAAATAACCATGAGTTATTCAAAAATTTAACTTTATAAGACAGGTGGCATGCGTTTAAAACATTTTAAAACTTTCCTTTTTATCACAATGGCGATTATTGTGATAGGCACCGGTTGCGCGAACAAAAAGAAAAAAAAAGACGAATACAACAAACCGGCGATCTTTTGGTATCAAGGGATTTTAAGAGAAATCCTTTTTGCCAATTTAGAAACAGCGGACAATTACTATTCTTCTTTACAGAGCGAACACATCAATTCCCCCCTTGTCCCAGAAGCCATGCTAGCTTTAGGGCAAGCGCACATGAAAAAGAAAGAGTATGTTTTAGCGTCTTTTTACTTTGATGAATACATCAAGCGCTTTGGGACGAAAGACAATGTGGATTATTTGACCTTTTTAAAATTGCAATCGCATTATTACGCTTTCAAAAACCACTCCAAAGACCAGGAATTTATCTCTAATTCTATTGTGAGTTTAGGCGAATTTATAGAAAAATACCCTAACAGCCGTTACCGCCCCTATGTAGAATACATGCAAATCAAATTCATTTTAGGGCAAAATGAACTCAATCGTGCGATCGCGAATGTCTATAAAAAACGCCACAAGCCCGAGGGCGTGAAACGCTATTTAGAAAGGATAGATGAGACTTTAGAAAAAGAGACTAAACCCAAACCATCGCACATGCCTTGGTATGTGTTAATTTTTGATTGGTAAGATATTTCAAAACCATACAAATTTATAACAGAGAGATGAAAAATGACTGAAGATTTTCCTAAAATTCTGCCTTTATTGGTAGAAGAAGATACCTTTTTATACCCCTTTATGATAGCCCCTATTTTTTTGCAAAATAACGCGAGCATTAAGGCGGTGGCTTACGCTAAAAACAACAAATCATTAGTCTTTATTGCATGCCAAAAAGACAAATTGAACGATAATGAAGCCCCTTATTATGATGTGGGGGTGATAGGCTCGGTGATGCGTGAAGCCAACATGCCTAATGGGCGCGTGAAATTGCTCTTTAATGGCATCGCTAAGGGGCGTATTTTAGAGCCTGCCAAAGAAAACGAGCAAGGCTTTTTAGAAGCTCAAATAAGCCCTATTGAATATTTAGAATACGATAAAGAAAACATTCAGGCTATCGTGGAAGTGTTAAAAGAAAAGGTGATCACTCTAGCCAATGTCAGCTCACTCTTCCCCCCGGATTTGATCAAGGCTTTAGAAGACAATGACGATCCTAACCGCATCGCTGATTTAATCGCAGCGGCCTTGCATTTAAAAAAAGATCAAGCGTATTCTCTTTTTGCCAACAACAACACCGAACAGCGCTTGTTGGATTTGATTGATATTGTGATAGAAGAAACTAAAACCCAAAAGCTCCAAAAAGAAATCAAATCCAAAGTCCATCAAAAAATGGAGCAAACCAATAAGGAATATTTCTTAAAAGAGCAGCTCAAACAAATCCAAAAAGAGCTTGGTACAGACAAACAGCGAGATGAAGATTTAAACCAATACTACCAAAAACTAGAAAGCATCAAGCCTTTTTTGAAAGAAGAAGCGTTTAAGGAAATCAAAAAGCAAATTGACCGACTGAGCCGAACCCATGCGGACAGCTCTGATAGCGCGACTTTACAAAATTACATTGAAACCATGTTAGATGTGCCTTTTGGGCAATATGAAAAAAAAGCACTTGACATTAAGCATGTCAAAGAGCAACTAGATAGCGATCATTATTCCTTAAAAAGGCCTAAAGAGCGCATTGTGGAATACTTTGCCACCATGCAGCTTTTAGAAATGCGCCACAAGAAAAAACCAGAAAAAAAAGACAAAGCTAAAGGCACGATTTTATGCTTTTATGGGCCTCCTGGCGTGGGTAAAACGAGTTTGGCTAATTCCATCGCTAAAGCGATAGAGCGCCCTTTAGTTCGGATCGCTTTAGGAGGCTTAGAAGATGTGAATGAACTAAGAGGACACAGACGCACTTATATAGGCTCCATGCCCGGGCGCATTGTTCAAGGGCTTATTGAAGCCAAAAAGATGAATCCGGTCATGGTTTTAGATGAAATTGATAAGGTGGATAGGAGCGTTAGGGGTGATCCAGCGAGCGCTTTATTAGAGATCTTAGACCCTGAGCAAAATACCGCTTTTAGGGATCATTATGCGAATTTTAGCATTGATTTATCGCAAGTGATTTTTATCGCTACCGCTAACAATATTGACAGGATTCCGGCCCCTTTAAGAGACAGAATGGAATTTATCAGCGTGTCCAGCTACACGCCTAATGAAAAAGAAGAAATCGCTAAAAATTATCTTATTCCCCAAGAATTAGAAAAGCATGCCCTAAAGCCTAGCGAAGTGGATATTAACCATGAGTGTTTGAAACTCATTATTGAAAAATACACCAGAGAAGCGGGCGTTAGGGATTTACGAAGACAGATCGCAACGATTATGCGTAAAGTGGCTTTAAAATACCTAGAAGATAACCCACACAAAAAAGGGCGAACCAAAAAAGGCGAAAATGAAAAAAGCGAAAACAAAGAAAATGAAAAAAGAGGCGGAAACAAAGATTTCTGCGTCTCTATCACGCCTGATAACCTTAAAGAGTATTTAGAACGCATGGTGTTTGAAATTGACCCCATAGATGAGGAAAATAAAATCGGTATCGTCAATGGTTTGGCATGGACTCCAGTAGGCGGTGATGTGCTTAAAATTGAAGCGCTTAAGATTAGAGGCAAGGGAGAATTGAAACTCACCGGGAGCTTAGGCGATGTGATGAAAGAATCCGCTCTCATCGCTTTTTCTGTTGTCAAAGCCTTATTGGATAACGAAACCTTAAAAGTGCCTAAAATCCCTAGCGAAACCGATGCAGAGGGCAAGAAAAAGAAAAAAGTGCTGAAAGTTTATAACGCTTATGATTTGCATTTGCATGTCCCTGAGGGGGCTACGCCTAAAGACGGCCCGAGCGCTGGGATCGCTATGGCAAGCGTGATGGCGAGCATTTTGTGCGATAGGGCTACAAGAAGCGAAGTGGCAATGACAGGCGAATTGACTTTGAGCGGGGAAGTTTTACCCATAGGAGGGTTGAAAGAAAAGTTGATCGCCGCTTTTAAAGCCGGCATTAAAACCACTCTCATTCCTGTCAAAAATTACGAAAGGGATTTAGACGAGATCCCTGCTGAAGTGCGAGAGAATTTAAACATCGTTGCGGTGAAAAACATCGCTGAAGTGTTAGAAAAAACCTTGCTTTAGAATTTGGCATGAAAGCAGGCATTATTGGTTTAGGGCTTATGGGGGGGAGTTTGGGGCTAGCCTTGCAAGAATGGGGGCGCTTTAAAAGCGTTATAGGCTATGATCACAACGCTTTGCATGCCAAATTGGCTTTGACTTTGGGGCTTGTAGATGAATGCGTGGGATTTGAAAAGATTTTAGAATGCGATGTGATTTTTTTAGCCATTCCGGTTGAGGGCATCATTGAATGTTTGAAAAAAATGACTCTCATTAAAAAAAACGCAACGATTATTGATTTAGGGGGGGCAAAAGCACAAATCATTCACAATATCCCTAAAAGCATCCGTCAAAATTTCATCGCCGCGCACCCCATGTGCGGGACAGAGTTTTATGGCCCTAAAGCGAGCGTTAAGGGGCTGTATGAAAACGCTTTGGTGATATTGTGCGATTTAGAAGATTCAGGGACCAAGCAAGTAGAGATCGCTAAAGAAATCTTTTTAGGCATTAAAGCGCGCTTGATTAAAATGAAATCTAGCGAACATGACACCCATGTGGCTTATATCAGCCATTTACCCCATGTTTTGAGCTACGCTCTAGCCAATAGCGTTTTAAAGCAAAACGACCCAGAGATGATTCTATCCTTAGCGGGTGGGGGTTTTAGGGACATGAGCCGTTTGTCTAAAAGCTCGCCTTTAATGTGGAAAGATATTTTCAAACAAAACCGAGACAATGTCTTAGAAGCGATTGAAAAATGCGAAAAAGAAATCGCGCAAGCTAAGGCTTGGATAGAAAATAACGATTATGAAAGCCTTGCAGAATGGATGGCGCAAGCGAACAAGCTCCAGGAGTTCATGTAAAATAATTTAAAATTTTGTATATTGTTGTTTTTAGGGTTGCGAGAAGCGAAATGGGGTATTTGGATTGTTTTTATGGATTATAGGCTGTTTCATATGGATAGCATGTGGACAGCATGGATTTACCCAGCAAATCAGCAAACAACTATAAGAGATTATCTTAAATCTGGATCTATTGTTGTGTTTGCCATAATTGTAATAATAATTTCATCTCATTCCTCCAACGCCTATAAAACCCTTATCGCTTCTAATAAAAAATCAGTTTTAAGCCGTTTAGGGATTTGATTTCTCAAACCTTTTTATCCAAAATACCGGTGTTTTTACGGGCATTTTAGTTTTAATACTTCTTAGCGTTGTTAAGATACTTAGGCAATTCATTCAACTCATTGTTTTTATTGTTCTTAAAAACCACCTGCTTTTCAACCCGCTCATATTCTTTACAATCTTTTCTCATTTCTTGTAAGAGATACTTTTGGTTGTCATTAGGGATATAAAAGCATTCGCTTTTAGCGTTTTCATAGCTGTCCGTTAGGCTTGTATCATAGTGGTACCAAAATCCGCTAGGGATAGCGATATTCTTAGAGCTAAAGGTTCTATAACCCTGTTTGATGATGGTGAGCTCTTCGACTAAAACTTGATGGTATTTCCTGGCCAAATTACGGCCCTCTTTTTCTACCAATAAAACAGAATGCCTATTGGTGTTTTTGGCTTCAGGGGTGATATTAGTCATTCTGTAAGTCTCTCTTAAAGGGTTAGAGGCAAAATCAAAAGAAGCGTCATTCGCCACAAAATGCCCCCTATCAAAACCGCTTCTTGTGTAGTCTTTTGTCGTGGCTTGTTGGTATTCGGCTAATCGTGTGTCCGTTTTAAACTCATAGCGTTTTTCAATGTTATTTTTATCCACTAAATCCCCAAACAACACGCTCACGCCATAAATAGGGTTTTTTAACTCGCTAGAATAACACACCGAATAGAAGTTATTTTTTAAGACCTTGCAATCAATGTTAGTGAGCATGCCATTAGCGTTATAAGCGGTATTGCGATTTTTAGCAGGGTTAGCGCTATTGACTTGATCCTTGATTTCATTAAGCTTTTTAGTGGTGTAGCTGTTAATGGCCTTAGTGAAATTATCCAGCATGTCCGCTTGGAGCCAACTCATAGCGATCAGGCTAAAACAGAGCCAGTTTTTAAAGGTTTTCATGTTTCACTCCTTGTTGGTTGGCTTGAATACTACAATAATATTTTTAATAGTTTATTTTTAATGATCTTTTTTATTTTATAGCGAGTTTGTAGCGAGCGGATGCTTACTGCTAGCGGATTAGTTATCTTTAATGTCAAGCAGAGCTAAAAATTTTTTAGCCCAAGCGTTTTAAATTCCTCTAGCTTTTAAGCCACATTGTTTATTCTATATTGTTTATTTTTGCCCACTAAATAGGCATAGCGTTTTGATGCGTTAAGTGGTGTGCGTTGAATGATCAAACTTAAGAATAAAAAATTTCATTGTATTTTTTAGTGCTATCATCTATCTCCCATGCGTCTTCGTCAATATCGCCCAGGTTTAAATAGTCTTCGTTAGAGTCTAAAAGATCACAACATTTTCTTTTTTGCTCATTGAGATCTAAATTGTGGAACTCTTCGCTATGGATTGCATCCATCTTATTATTGGCACGCTTTAAAAAGGGCTCATTTAGATCGTTAAAGATTTTTAGGCATTCATCGGTGCTTTTAGCGTTAAGGATTTGTTTTTTAATTTCTAAATTCACTTCTTTTAATTCAGCATAGACAAAACTCCCACCCCCTTTAAAATCGCATTTTTTAGAAATGCCCCCTTGCTCGCCCTCTATGACTTTTTTTAACCTTTCTTTAGTGATCGTTTCTATATAGTCCATTTGCTCGATGCCAATGTAGCGGCGTTTCATTTTGTGCGCCACCGCGCAAGTCGTCCCGCTCCCGGCAAAAAAATCTAACACGAGATCGTTTTCGTTGGTAGAAATTTCTAAAATATCTTTAATAAGTCGTTCGGGTTTTTTGCCAGCTTTCCACACTAAATTTGCTTCTTTATTGATATTCATCATATCTTTATAAAAGCTTCCCCACCAATCTCCCCTTATTTTTCTTAATCCAATTTTTGCGTCAAAATCATCAGTTTCGCCAATAGCATTACTTAATTTAAGAAGTTGTCTTATAGTATTATTTGAATTTTTAAATATTAAATATTGATTATATTCTACAATCTCTCCATTATTAAGACTGCTTTCTTGTTCTTGCGTGAAATTAAAATTAATCTCAGCATTATTATCTCTGTAAATATTATCCGCATTTTTATGGACAAAATCTCTAAAGTCTTTATCATCATTGTAAAGAGCCATGATTTTGTCTTTTGTTATATTCTCATACTTACTTTTTAAGAAATTTAATAGTGTTTCTCGTTTTTTAGTTTTAGGATCTATATAGATCGAATAGTGTTCATCCCATTCTTTAAGATTTATTTTTACATTTTAATAAGGGAGCAATATGCTAAATAACAAACTCACTAAATCTCAGAGAGAACTCTTTTGTAATCTCAAAGCCTTTTTATACACTAAGGCTAAAAACTTCACGCCCATTCAAGATGTGAAGGATATGGCTTTAATCCTAGATACGCAAAACAAAATCTTAAAATGCCATAATGTTGAGCAATTAAGACAACTCTGTCATATTCTTTATAATCAAGGCATTAAACACACTATAATGATGCAAGGCTTGTTTTTATTCTTTAACTATTTTAAAGATAATCTCAAATTAAGAAGTTTTAGAATGCTTAGCGAAGAGCAAGTGATTAACTTTCTCTTTGAACTCGCTCAAAATAGAAAACCCAGCTCTATGGCTAAGTATGTGATGTATTTAAGACAATTCTTTGATTATTTGGATAGAAAAAGGCGTTATAGCTTTGATTTTACGCTTAAAAACCTAGCCTTTGCTAAGACCAAAGAAAGCTTACCCAGACATTTAAACGATAAAGACTTAAAGAGTTTTTTAAAAACACTCTTAGACTATAAGCCAGCTACAAGCTTTGAAAAACGCAATAAGTGTATTCTACTTATTGTAATACTTGGGGGACTTAGAAAATGCGAAGTGTTAAACATAGAATTAAAACACATTCAAGTAGAAGAGCAAAACTACTCTATTTTAATTCAAGGTAAAGGTAGAAAAGAGAGAAAAGCTTATATTAAAAAGAGTTTGTTAGAACCAAGCTTGAATGCTTGGCTTAGTGATGAATATAGACTAAAATATTTTAATGGGGCATATCTTTTTAAAAAAGACAAACAAAAAGCACAAAATTCTTTAACGCTTTATAACTTTATCCCCTTAATCTTTAAACTAGCTCAAATCAAACACTATAAGCAATATGGCACAGGCTTACATCTATTTAGACATAGTTTTGCTACGCTTATCTATCAAGAGACCCAAGACTTAGTTTTAACTTCAAGAGCTTTAGGGCATAGCTCATTACTCTCTACTAAGATTTATATCCATACCACACAAGAGCATAACAAGAAAGTAGCTCTTGTATTTGATAGTTTAATAGAGAATAAGAAGTAAGGGGTTAAAATTGATTAGTTAGTTTAATGTAGTTACTCTAAATAGTCTAATTAGAATAAATAGTATAACATTAGATAGTTTTTACTTAACTATTTAATGTTTTATTGCTAATTAAAAATGATTAGTTTTATAAGGGTTGTTAAAATCATTGAGATTTTATAGAGTTAGCTTAAATTACAAAATATTCTAAAAACAATGTAATTATAGATTATTGTTACTCATTAAGAATATATTTGATTAACAATACAAATAACTAAATTCTATTAAATACTGATAGATTAACTAAAGCTATTAAATACCTACTTAACAAGATTGTTTATCGTCTACGCTTAGGTGTGGGGGTGTATTCATTGGAATTGTCTAAATCATCTGCGTTGTCATGGGAATTTGAGTAAGTCGCTGTTTTAATTTGGTCTATTTTGTCTATTAAAAAATCATAAGCATTTAAAGAAAGGTCTTTATAGTGTGAAATGGGTTCTACCATATCTATTTCTATGCTATAACGCTTTTTATCTAACTCTTGCAAAGAATTTTGAAGAGTTAGTAAGTCTTGCTTAGTTATTTTTTGAGAACTTAAAAGCTTGTCAAATAAATTATTGTCATTATGCAAAGCCACTGCTATATCAAAAATATCTCTTGTTTTATTATCAGTTTTTCTAAAAGTAATCTTTTTAGCGATAATATTTTCTAAACTTTCTATATAAATATCAAAAGCAAAAATCTTTTTAGAATTATCTACATATCCCTCATTACTAGCATAATCCACTAAAACATCTATTTTAATGTTGTCTTTATTCGTTACGCCTATATGATTATGTTGGTCTATGTATCTTGTGCTATCAAAATGACTGCAATTATCTATCCATAATTTAGGGCTAAAAAATCCCAAACATTGAGCATTATTGACAAACAAATCAATATCAAAGCTTAATCTATGCTGGAAGTAATACATGCTCAAAGCTGTGCCTCCTCCAAACTTAATACTACTAGGATTAAGCCCTAAATTCAAAGCATTTTTAATAATGGGATAAAATTGTTCTAGGGCTTGAATTTGAGCTTGAAAGTTGTTTTTGATAAAACTAAGGCTCTTTTCATTGATAGGGATTGATAGAAAGGACATGTAAAATATTCTCCATAGGAATGTGATAGTCTTGTGAAAACCATTCTATTTCTTGCTCTAGTGCCTCTGTTTGAATTGTGCCTATAATATACTTGTCAGTATTGCTTAGATTAGTTGTTTTTTTATCCATAAAAAGCCCTATAAGATACTCTAAACTCACATGCTTATCTTTATTGCCAATAGAGTTATTGATTGTAGCTAATAACATAGGGGCAAATGACATTTTTATCCTCCCTAAATTGATTTGATTGTAGTTTAGCAAATTTTGTGTTGGTTTGACTTATAATGATTGTTTAGCTATAATACGTCTACATTACATAGGGCTGACCGAAGCCCACTTTCTTATAGCTTATAGACTACTTAGTTTTTCCAAGTCTTTGTTTCCAATACTTTTGATTAAATCATCTAAAAATGAAACAATTTTGTTAGGCATGATACCAAGGTTAAAACTTTTACTTGTAGGCTTTTCTCATTCTCTGATAAAGCGTGTTGTAATGCGTGGGCGGTTGTTTGCCCTTAGCTTTAGTAAATTTTCCCAATGATACGCACGATTTCTAATTGTCCATAGTAAGTTTAAAGCAATATAGGCTTTAGCATAATTAGAAAGATGTTGTTTTCTACCCTTAATAAGCAAAGTATCCTTATTATCTTTGTAATAAGCCTTAAGACTATAGGCTCTCAAATCTAATGCTACCCCCTCTAATTTGTAAAAAAAGATAAGCTTAATCACCGCTTCTAAAGACATTTTAGACAAGATTAAAGAATGCGAGATTTCTTTTTTCTTGTCTTTTAATTCTTCTATTAAGGGGATTAAAGAATTTTCACCAAACACCCATTCACTCCCCTTATTTTGAGTGAGACAATAATCTAATGCGTTGCGTAAGTAAATCTCTAGATTAGAGATTTTAGGCGTGATTGAACTAATTAGTTTTAAGTTTTCTTTATATTGCTCTAGGTTGTCATAAGTGTCTAATCTATCTTTGGATAGAATGAGCGTAATATCGTTTTTGAAATGTTGTAAATCTTGCATAGTGTCTCTTAAAATAATTGTTAAACCGATTATAACACAAATAAAATTAGCTATAAGACATTGTTATTACTTGTTAAGAAAATATTTAATCAGTAATTCAAATAATCAAAACTAACTCAATACTTATAAAATAACTAAACACTTGATTATTATTGATATATTTTTAAAACTTTATGTTATAATGATTAAAATTGTATTTTAGGTTAAAAGAAATAAAAAATGATTGTTTTAAAAAGATTAGATAAAATTTTAAAAACAAGCTTAATGGCTGGAGTTTTAGTAAGCACTATCAACCCCTTAATAGCGAAACAGCCTATAGCAATTAGCGATGAAGAGTTTTTATCCTATATCAAACAAAGCGATCCAAAATACTTTGAATTTATTAGTAGAATTCCAAAAGGAAAAGACTTCTTGCTTTCTTGTAAAAAAGAAATTAATGCTAATAATTATGTATTTGTTGCCGAACAAATAAAGGGCAAGGAGCTTGAAACTTACCATCCAAATGAAAGGAATCTAGCAGAAAGTTCTCTCAAAGATTACAAGAAAGCACTCAATAATTGTGTGGAATATTCCTTAGACCTTGATAGTGGAAAAAAAGATAATTTAGTTGTATCCGACAATACATTGAATTATTATTTTGACCCTAAGAATTTTAGAAAAAAAGAGTATGAAAAATACCCACAAGCTTGTAACCATAAAATCGGTAATAAACCTTTAAAAACTAGAAATATCCCCTATGAAAGAAATATTTCTTACGCACAAAAGAAAGAAATTATGGAAGAGTGGCGTGAAGACATGCTAGATTGCTTTAGTAATTTAGCTAACGAACAATCTATAGCTAAATACAATGGGCGTGTGAAAAGTATAGAGTATTACGCAACCCACGATAAAGAGCGAAAGCTTATGACTGAAAAATGCGAAGAAATTGATATGCAATCATTTTCTAGCAACAAAGAACCTACCCAAGAGCAACAGGTTCATTGCAAACAAGTCAAATTAGGGGAATACTTGTATAAAGAACGCCTTAAAAAACGATTGCAAAAACAAGATTTAGAGCGAAGAAAAATTATTATTAAAGACTTGGCTCATTGTTATGTTGAAATGGCAAGTAGTCTAGAAAAAGGCAAAGACTATTTAAAAGAAGATAAAAAATGTAGGGATTATATCCATATAAGTGCTGGCGGTGGAACATCTTGGGGAACACTAATTCCTACATTGCCATATCCATCATTGTTATTACGCTTAAAAAGGGTTGATAAAATTAATACAACTCAATTACAACAATGTTATAAGACCTTTGCAAACAATCTCTTAAAAGCTGGGGATTATACACCATTAAAAGAAAATTTTTTAACCGAGTGTCGTAATCAAATGGATACATACTTTTATGAAAAGCGTTCTTTTTATTAAGGCACCTTAAAACATTTTTGGTCGTCCTTGCTCATCAATTTCTATATCGCTTGTGGTGTTAAAAACTTGGCATTTTGTAGTCTTGCATATTTCATCTCGGTTTCTTGCGTTTGTCATAGTAATACTCTTATTGGTGTTAAGCATACCATAATCCATTTGATAAATACTTGCCATTAGACTGCTTTGCATTGCCATAGTTTGATTTAAAAAGAGCATTTGATTGGTGATCTCTTTTAAATACTTTATCGTGAGTAACCTAATCCTTTGATTAAAATTCGCATAGGCTTGGCTCTGAGCATCTTTATTAGGAGCTTTAGATAAATCAAGCGTGAGAGTTTGGATTTCTTGCTCTAATTCGTTATTTAGGCGGTCTTTCTTAAATAAGATTGGATTGCATGTGCCATTTTCTTTATTTTCTTGGCAATATTTTATCCCTTGCTTATTATGGTTAGCTGTGGGGTCGCTTACGCCTAGTTGTTCTTTAATGTCATTAAGGCGCACAAGAAGTGGATTAATTTTAGTTGCTAATTGTTGATTTGTTTTTATTTTTTGTTTAATGTTTTCAATAGCACGCTTTGCTCTAATTTCCTTAACTTTATTCCAATTATTATTCATTATAGCCTCGCTTTCCTCAATGCTATAATTTTGTTCTTTGGTTTGGTTTTCGTATCTATTTAGCTGTTCGCATAAAATCAATCCCATATCTCTACCACTTAATTGCCCAGCAAGAGACTGCAAGTTTTCATAGCCATTATTACTTAGAGCTTGGATTAAATTTTGCATATCTTTCACTTGTGCGGTTTGCTTGCCTGTTTTTGTAATAGCATTGTTAAGATTGCTTAAATTGACAATCTTATTGTTAGTCAATTTGTTAAAATCAAAAAAAGGGCATTGTTGCTGTAAGTATTTATTCCTTAATAAATCTCTTGCGTTCCAATTTTTTATGCTTTGCTTTAAATTCTCATAGTTATATTTAATACTTTCTATTTGATACTGAGCGTTTTGTATCACTTGCATAGGGTTTGCTAAAGTGATAGCACTGCTACTAATCAAAGAGTTAGTCGTATTTATCATGTTATTGACTTTTTGCAACTGATTGATTTGATTTTGAGCTTTAGAGATAATCTCTTCATATTTTTTAATGCTATCTACCATTTTACCTATCACAGTGGCTTGACCAGCATGAAGCTCTGGGTCATTGACAATCAAAGGAGTTTCCCCCTCTGCAAACACGCTATTGCAATATAAAAGCACACTAAAACCTATATTAAAAACTAATTTTTTCATTATAAAACCTTTCATTTGTTGTTTCTATCATTATCAAGTCCAAAGCCACTTTTCACACTCGCTACAAAGTGTCTCACACCAGCTTTTGCTCCTTTTACATTTGCCATAGTGGTAATCCCTCCGCTTAGTCCAGCCCCAAACATCGCTCTTGCTCCAGCTTGAAGTCCTGCTAATCCGCCCCCAGCACTCTGATAAGCTTGTTTAGCTTGATTAGCTACCATAACCATAGAGCCTCCTACGACTGCTCCGCCTATTGTCATACCAATTTTTTGCATCATTTCTGTTACTGCCCCAACGCCTCCACTTGTGCCAAAGATATTGTTGATAAAATCAGGCACTCGTTTGACTAAATAAAAGCAAATTACAGAAATTAAAATGAGAACAAAAAAGTAGCCGATAATATCTGTAAATCCTGCACTTGCTAGATTGCTTGGGTCTTTATCAATCATTTTATGGGCATCGCCAAAAAAACCTTGCCTTATTTCATCTTGACTAGGTATTCTTATGGTTATTAATTGTAGTGCTTGCAAGTTAAAAAAAGCTACTAATGTCATACAAGGCTGATAAAAAGTAAGGGAAATGAGTTTTTTAAGGTAGCTAAAGAGCATACCCTTAGTTTGAGGGAATAAGCCTAAGGGTAACACCATAATGCCTAAAGATAACCATATAAAAATCTCAACTGATACAAGCAATACAATAATCATTACAAGTGCTAAAAATAAAGATTGAGCCAATATTAACAATATAAAAACCACTAAGCTAGGGAATAAAGCAAAAAATGACCGCCATCCTAAATCATGAAACACAGCATTATACAACTGCGTAATCGTATAATAAGTCTTATTTACAAGAGTTCCTAAAGTTGTGGATATACCGCTGTTGCTGTTAGCAATGACTACTTTATCTATCGTATCAAAAACCAACTTGCCAAGAGCATCTGCTGGTATTGTTAAAAAATCATAAAACTTAGTCATATAAACTTTAGAATTGTTTATGCCGAAATTTAAAAACATTAGAAACGCTACAAATACAACCACTCCCATAGCGGTTTTAAACTCAAACATATCGCCCTCTTTCACACGCTTATACGCCCATATTATAAATAAAATAGTAATAATGGTGTTTAAAATGAGTTGTGCATGAAAAAAGCTACCCACATGTTCAGCAAGACTTTTGGCTACTTTTTGAGATGGCTCAACAAACATGCCCATAAGGGTGTCAAAAAAATTCATCGCCCCCTCCCTTTAACACAACTTTGTGCTTGTAAATTTTCTTTAGCATTTTCTAAAATGTCCTTAAATTCTTTACTAAAAGGTTTAAGGCTATCAATTTGTTCTAATTTATCCATGATATTTTCCTTTTCTTGTATTGAAGTGCAGTTGTCTTTTAATTTCTCTAAAGAGCCATCTAAAAACTCCGCCATAATGTCAATGTTAATCGCCTTATTTTCTATAATGTGAGCTAGTTTCAAATCATCGTTACAATCCTTTGAAAAAGGCGTATAGATAGTGGGGAATTGCTGTGTAAGAGCATATAAAATACCCTCGCATTTTTCTTTGTATCCTTTACCCTTAATATCATTATCAAAGGCTAAGATGACATTAAAACTATCTTGTGGCTTATTAACAGGCTTAGGCTTTCTGTATTCTCTAGTTTTTTCCACTCTTTTATTATAAATGGGAGTGTTCTTTTCTCTTTGATAGTTTTTAATAATGTCAGTGTAGGTCTCTACGACCACACTCTTAAAATCATCATTAGCCTTGCCTTGTCTCACTAATTCTTGCCATTGTTCTTCTTGTCTTAGATAATTGTTATACGCTCCTTGCTGTCTGTTTTTTAATTGCTTAAAAAAGCTTTTTAAAAAGAGTTCTAATTTTTGTGCATTAAATTGCCCTGCAGTGCTAATTAAAACGCTTTCTTTGGGGTCTAAATCTTGTAATTCTAAATAAGCGAGACTATCAAAGATATTTTCAGTAACAATGACATTTTTAACTAAGTTTAAGTCATTAGGGTATAAGACTTCTATGCCTTTATTTCCTTGTGCGATAGATTTTAAGGGCTTATCTCTTATGTTGCCCTCTTTGTCTGTAGTTAAGGGCGTATTTAAGCGTTTGTTAATGCCATATTGATGAATGGGTATGACATTAAGATTTTTATTCTCAAAAGCTAAGTAAGTCGCTAAGATCAGATTGTTAAAGCTATCGGTCTTTAAATGCTCTTTATAAGGTTCTAATAGCTTTACATCAATCTCACGCTTTTTAATGAGTGTAGCGTTTTCTAAATCATAGGGTTTAAGGTTGTTAAACTTCCTCTCTTATTTTTTGAACTTCTTCGTTATTTTCGCTAGAGTTATCCCTTGCTTGTAGAGTATCTTTTTTATTGCGATAGCCTTCTAACTTTCCAGCGATTAAATCTTCCACACTAATATTTCTATCCTTACAAAAAGTGATGATATTACCGACTTTATCTGTGTGGGTTTCTTTGTAGGTGTAACTAATAGAGCCATCTTTATTTTGATTTTTAAAGATAACTAAACTTCCCTCTTCATTTTCATGTTTTAAGCAAGGGTTATTCTTGCTTGTCTTGCTTTTATTATAAGTGTAGCCATTGTCTAGCAAAATCTCATGTAAGGGCAAGGCAGTGAGATTAGGAATGTAAGCCATAATGCTTTCCTAGCGCCTTCTGCTCTTATCTGGCGTATTTTGTGTATAGCCATAGTCTATGGTTGGAACTTCTTTGTTTTGGTTCTCTATGGTGTTTTGGGTATTTTGTTGATTTTGCTTGGCTCGCTCTTTTTCTAAACAAGCTTGATAGTGGGCTTTAGCTTTTTCTTGCATGCGTTTGCCATGCTCTATCCAAGGCTCATCGCTGTTATTACTCTGTGCTTTCTCTTGGATTTCTTCTTTTTGGCGTTCTTGTAAGCATTTGTGAGCTTTAGGGTCATAATCTAGCCATGGTTCATCAGGATGCAAGGTTTTCTTTAGCTCTTGCTTAGATTGTGGCTCTTTTGCTTGAGTAGTGCCATTTTGCTCTATAGCTTGTTTTTGTTTTGTGTTTTCTTGTTGTGTAGCGGTGCTATTAGTTTGAGCGTTAGTAGTCTCTTGTCTTGGCTCATTTTGTGAGTTTTTAGGTTGCTCTGAATTTTTATTAGCCTTATTTTGCTCTTTAATAGCATTTACCCCCACACTTTGAGTGGCGCTATCTAAATTTTTGAGTGTTTTTGCTTGTTGCTTGTCTAAGTGTTTTCGCATCACTTCATACACTCTATTATCCATAGGCTCTAAGCTATCTTTAGATTTAGCTAAATAATCTTTTAAGACTTCGTGGTGTTCTTTTTCTAATTGGTGTCCCAAGATAGACTTAACGCTTAATTGCAAGCCCTTATCTTGCATGTGCTTATTACCATGCGCTTGTTCTAAGCAATCCTTAATCAAATTGATATGCTCTTTAGTGAGCTTGGTTGGCTCTTTTTGGCTTACCACTAATAAGACTTTCAATTCATCTTCATTCATGTGGTTTTTAGCGTAATTTAAAAAGCTCTCTTTAAAATCAAGCTTAGTCTTAATGCGTTTTTGCTTAATATCAAGCTCGGTTTGTTTAAAGAAACTATGCAAACTAGCGTATTTGTCTTTAAGGTCTATATCATTGCTAGGTGTTTTCTTTTCTTGCTCTTTTTGTGCGTATTCGCCTTGTTCTTGTGTGTTAGGCTCTTTTTCATTAAGCTTATTGCTTTCTTCTAAAGCAATAGAAGCGATTTTACTTGTAGTATTTTCTCCTGTAGGTCTTAGCAATTCAAGCCCATTAGGATTTAAAAAAGTGATAACTTCGTTTGTTTCATCTCTTATGATTTGTAAGCTCTCTAAAAGCTCTAAATTTTCATCATCTAAGCCTTGCTTGGTATTGTCATCCCTTAATGTTTCTAATTCTAAGTCTTGATTGTTTAAAAGCCTTTCTTCTTTATCTTCAATTTGCTCTTGTGCGACTTGTTGCTCATAGAGAGTATCAGGGTTTTGGCTTTCATCATATTGTTCTAATGCTTTATCTTCACCCTCTATGGCGTATTTTTCTAGCTCTTGTTTGGCTAACTCATTTTCATGCTCTGTAAGACTAATTTCTTCGGCTCTTTGAATTTGATTTTCTTCATAATCTTGTAGTGCCTTACTTTCAAGCTCAGCCTCTTCTCTTTCAAGCTCTTGTTGTTCTAACTTGGCACTAACTCGTGCAATGCCATCATTTTCATTCATTTGTATGTATTGCTCTTGTTGGTATTCATAATACTCATCTTCGCTCATTTCTAAAAAGCTTTTTTCTTCTGTAAGCTCTACTTCATTTTTGCTAGAATTTTGTATCTCATGTTTATTAGCATTTTGTGTCTCAACAATCACTTTTTCTAAACTTTCTACAAACTCATTTGGATTATCATTAGAGTTGTTTTGTCCTTGTGAGATTTCATTTTGCAAGACATTCATAAAATCGCTCACATTTTCGTTGTCTTTTAAATTAGAGATTTCATTTTTCATGCTCTCAATCACTTCTAGCATAGAAGACATGTCATCTTGTAAGCCCTCTTGGCTTAAAGATTTGATTTCTTGTTCTAAAATGCCTAAAAAATTGGTGGGGTCATTTTTAGAATTTTTAACTTCATCTAAAAAACTCTCTAAAAAAGCGTCCTTACCATCATCACTCCACGCTTTCCAAGCTTTAAGAAATCCATTGATAAAATCTTGCATTATCTGCCTCTACCCTTAGATTGAGTGGGTGCTGCTTCATCATTAGCAAAATAGTTGTCATGCTTTTGTTGCTCTGCTCCCTTATTAAGAGTTTGTTGTAACATAGCTAACATTTGCGGATTATTCTGAGCCATTTCAAGCATTTTGTTAAACTGCTCCATATTCATTTCATTGTTATTTGGTTCTTTGGCGTTGTTTTCTTTGACATTATTTTCTGTGCTAGGAGCGATTTCAACCTTAGGTTCTTGTTGGTAGCTTTGAGAAATGTTGTGTTGCTTTCTTTTTTCATGATGGGTTGCCCCATATTGATTGACATAATCTAGCACTTTGTTATACTGCTTTTCATTCAAATGCTTTGATAAATCATAAATCACCAAATTTTGATTATTCATAGAGAAAGTATTGCTAATGTATTGTGTTCTTAAAGTTTTAGGGTCTAATTCTTTAAGCTTAGTTTTGTCTAGCGTTTGAAAAACATTGACATTGTAGAGATTTTTAATCTCTAAAGTCGGCTCTATGTCTATCTTTTCTTTTTTAAATTCATAAAAGGGCGTTTTGCCATCTTGCATATACTTGATATTGCCCTCTTTGTCTCTTTGAGAAACTTTTTCATTCTCATAAATCACTTCGCCATTAGAATAATGCTTAAGATTGCCCTCTTTGTCTTTAAGGGGGATTAAATTACCCTGTTCATCTCTTGCTTTAACATAGCGCATTTCATAATCTCTAATATAAGCAATACTTGCCTTATCATAAAAGCCATTAGGATTATTTTTACTCTTAGTGTTGTTTTTAATATACTCCACTTCTTTAGGGTTTGCCCCAAGTTTTAAGGCATCATCTAAACCTACCCAAACATTACTCTCATAGCCATTCTCATGTTGCTTGGCATCTAAAATAAGAGAATTTAAGCCATTATAGGCATTGCCAGCATTACCATTATAAGCTCTATTATTTGGCTTAAACTCTAATCCAGATTCTAAACTTTTAGCAATTTCGCTCGCTAAAAACCTAGCAAAAACCTCTTTTTGCTCTTTAATATCCATTTCATTCCACGCTTTCATTTAATGCTCCTTGTTTTTATTGACTTCATTTTCTAAGGAATGTTCTAACTCTATTTTTGTTTCTTGTTCGCTTTTAGGCTCTACTCCCATTTGCATAAACTCTATCATTTGCCATTCATTCATAGGGTATTTTCCCTCTTTAAGTTCTAAAAAATCTTGTGTCATTTTTTCTGTCCTTGTTTTTAAAAAATCTTTTTAGAATGCCATTAAAATTACAAGGAAATCAAGGTCTTGACTTATTTACTTTTTCAAAGTGTGTGCGTACACATATGCCACTTTTTAAGCTATTTTTAAGCAAAAAACACAAGTGTGTACGCACACATTTTTTAGGCTCAAACCATGCAACCCCCTAAAATGCGTAACTTAATCTAAAAGTAAATGAAAAGTAAATAAACCTAAAAATTTAATGAAAAAAAGTTAAAATTTAAGCTAATCTTAAGCTAAAATGATAGTTTTTTGATCCTTTTTAATGTTTAAAAAAACTTTTTTTAAAAATGAAAAAGACAAATTAAACCTTAGAATTTCTTGAGAAAGTTCGCTTAAAATGCTTTAAATTTAATTAATAACTTAATTTCTTAATAGTTTTAATGATATAAGCTAAATAAGTATAAATTCTTTTAATATCATAATATTAAATTAAAGATTAAATACTCATCAAATAGAAATAATTTTATTATCTCTTACTAAATTTAATTAATAATTACATCTACTATAGAAAATCTTAATAATTAAAATCTTTAAAGTTAATTCAAAATCTATATAATTGTGATACACTTTTAAAACAACTAAAATAAGGAAAATAACATGACCATTTGCATTGCTAATGAAAAGGGTGGCAGTGGTAAAAGCACGCTTTGTTTAAACTTAGCCGTGCAATTACTCAAAGACAATAAAGAAGTGGTTGTTTTAGATACAGATAGCCAAAAATCTATGGAAGTTTTTACTGAAATTCGCACTCAAAAAGAACATAAAACTTTTAGCTTATTTAATCGTAGTAGTGGCTTTAGCGATACTTTAAAACAAATGGTATCTAAGTATGAAAACATTCTCATTGATACTAAGGGGGAATATAGCAAAGAAACTCAAAAAGCTATGCTTTTAAGCGATATTGTTCTAGTGCCTACAACTCCTAGTCAATTAGATACTGAAGTATTAGCTAATATGCTAGAAAGAATTGAGCAACTCCAAGAGCTTAATGAAAACCTAAGAGCCTTAATCATCATCAATAGAATGCCTACTATCCCTACGCTTAAAGAAAGACAGGCTTTAATAGAATTTATCAAAGAAAACAACCCTAGCGATAAAATCACGCTTTTAGAAAATTCTTTGAGTGAACGCATTGTTTATAAGCGTAGCGTGAGTGAGGGCTTAGGCGTTATAGAATATAGCGATAAAAAGGCTATCAATGAATGGGCTAATTTCTACAATGAATTAAAAGGCTATTTAGAAAAAGAGAAAAAACATGCACTTTAGAAGAGTCAAAAAACACAAATACAACAAGGAGCATACAAATATGGATTTGCAACAAATTGATGATTTAGAAAAAAAGCTTGAAGAGAGTTTGAATAAAGAAGAACAAGTCAGTGAGTTAGAAAATCATTTAGAACAAGAACCTAGCACAAAAGAAGTAAAAACCCCTAAAAAAAGGGGGCGTAAAAAATCTATTTTAGATGAAGATAAGAAAAAGAGCTTTAACATTGCCTTTAGTCCTTGTGTGATAAAAGAACTTGATGAATTTTTGCTAGAATTTGGCTCATTTAAAGAGACACGAAGCACTTTTATTGAAGAAGCGCTTATTAGGCATTTAAAACACAGAAAAAACACCCAAGAGCAAAAGCTTTTAAAGCAACTAGAAAGATTACAAAACAAAGAAAAGGGCAATAATGAAAACAATGAACTTGAATGAATTTTTTACGCATAAGATAATCTATAAAGACACCCCTTTAAAGTTTAAGGATACACTAGAACAAGAAATCAGCCAAGCTAGTTTAGTAGAGAAGTTAATCTTATCTAATATCTTAGCCAATATGGTGTTTGCTAAGATAAGCAATGAGAATGCCCCTAAAATTCTTATTTCACGCTTGATGTGTAAGTTTAGTCCTATTGATTATGAAAGCACTATTCCTAGTGATTTTAAGCCTATAGATGAAGAAGAATATGAAGATGATTTAGAATGGCTAAATGAAGAAAAAGAAGATAGGCTCTTTAATTACTATCTATTTTTAAATGGTATTAAAGAAAGTGATGTAGAAGAAGTGTTTAATGAAAGTGTAGAAATCTATGATGAGTGCTTAATAGAAATCGCTCAAAATGTTCTTAAAGATAAATTTTCTTATGACATTGACTTATTGCAAGTTTTAGTAAAAGGTTATGCTAAAGAGATTAGAGAATTTTTGAGTTATAAACCTACAAAAGAAATCAAAGACTTTAAAGACAAAGACACCGCACTTTATATCAGCTTAGGAAAAGACTATGACAAAGAAAAAGAGCCATTTTCTAAAAAATTGCAACAATGTTTTAAAGAGATTTTAGAGAGCAAGGGTATTTAAGTAGTTTTAAATAGAATTAAATTAACAAGACAAAACAACTAAAAACTATCAAATACCCACTCAATAAGGTTACTTATCGCCTACGCTTAGGTGTGTAGGTGTTTTCATTAGAATTGTCTAGGCTATTATCATTATTGCTATAGCCTTGTTGCTCTTGCAAGGCATTAAGGGAATGAGATTGTTTTTCAAGTTTTTTATGTATTAGTTGAGCCATTACCCCTAATTCTATGGCTGTTTCTTCTAAGTCCATAATTTGATTTAATAAAGCATCTAATTTTACATCTACTAAATAATCGCTCACTAATTTATCAGGGTCTTTGCTAAAATCTTTTAAGCGACTTGCTAAATCTAAGTTAAAATGTTCTTCATAATGCTTGGCTAAAAAATGCAAATCAAATAAATCTCTAGCTTTAGTTCTTGTATGCTCCCCATCAAAGCAAGCACAGAGCTTGTTATCAATAATACGCTCTATTTTAGCAATTCGCATTCCCTCAATCACATTGACTTCGCTCTCTTTTGGTGCGTCTCTATAAGATATTTCTAATTTTAAAGTTTGTTCTTCTTTATTGTCTTTGGTAGCATAACGCACCATATAACGCCCCACACTATCAGTGTCTTTTTTAATATGAATATCATTTAAGATAATGCCATTAGGAATAGCGCTCTTTACTCTGCCTAAGAGATTGATTTTTTTATGACAATCAAAGTCTAAATCTTCTGAAAAACGATTTAAGCCATAGCCTAGATACAAAGCTGTTCCGCCTTTTAATACCATAGGGGTGTCGGCTAGATTTTTAACAATGGCTCTCATCAGTTTTTCATGATTAAGAGCTTGTTCGCTTAAACTCACTCTATAATGGGGTTTCTTGCTATCCATTTATCTAAATTCTCTCTTTCTTGCTTGTTTAATTTGGGTTTCATCACTTCTATGAGTGCATACACGCTTTTCTTATCTTCAATGCTAGGAAACCATTCATCTAGCATAACAACCCCTAGCTTTCCAGTTTGCAATACAGAAACATAGAGACAATCTACACAAGCTCTTGGATGCTCTGCAATATAAGTGGGAGTATGTTTAGGGTAATAGCCCATTTTATTGAGCCTTGCTGTGCCATCTATAATGCCTAGATTGCCTAGTAGTTTATTAGTATTATGGGCTTGTTTTTCACCATAGATATAAACCCCTATATCATCAAACGCATTCTCCATTAAAGCATAGCTACTATGCCAATCTCCTGTGCCTTGTGGGCTATGGATATTTAAAGCCACAATAGAGCTAACATAGACTTCTTTTGAAGTGGGTGGAATATAAAGCATGCTAAACTCCCTCATTAGTTTTAATTAGGTTCTAGTTTAGCAAAATTTCACTTACTACTTCTTATGATACTCATTGATAAAATCCCCACACACTTTCATACTATATTTAAATCCTTTGGTGAGCTTGACATGATGCTTTTTAGCTAACATCTCAGCAAAGCTAATTTGTTTAGGCGTAGCGGGTCTATTTTCATCATTATTAGAGCTACTAGCCTTTTTGTTGTTTTTCTTAAAAAACTCATGCTCTTTAATGTATCGGTCTAAAAACGCCTTAGCCACTCTGTTGTCTTCTTTGTAGTTTTTAAACTCTTCGCTTAAATTTAATTGCAAATCTCTTAAAATATTTTCTATATAAGTGATTTGTCCTTCACTGCTAGGTTTTATCTCATCATCATTTCTTTCTAGCTTTTCAATCTTAGGGCATTTAGAATTTAAATTGCTGATAAAATCCACATAAGAGCTTTTATTTTCTACAATCTCATCTAGCACTTCTTCCATTTGTTTAGTATAAGTCAAATCAATAATGAATTGATAAGCATTTTCAAACACTTCTACCACTCTTTTACCCTTATGTGTAGGCGTAATAATGTGTTTTTTATCTTGGCTAATGCTGATATATTCTCTTTTTACAAGCGTAGGCAAATAGCTCGCATAAGTGCTAGGTCTGCCTATGCCTTTATTTTCTAAAAGCTTGACAAAATCTGCCTCTTTATAAGCACTTGGGGCATTTCTTTTAATGGTGGCTAAAACTAAGTCATTTAGACTTAACACATCATCAATTTTTAGATTAAATTGTGCGTTTTGTTCTTTTTCTTTATTGTCTTTATCATCATTACTTTCATCATTTTCTAGCTCTTTTTTAGAAAACATTGCTAAAAATCCAGCACTTTTTAAACCCTTTACAGAACATTTAAAATACTCGTTTTTGATTTTAAAGAGCAAATCTTGCTTGTCATAAATGGCATTCTTGCCTTGACTTTCAATAGTCCTTTCAAAAATGAGTTGATAGAGTTTTAAAGCGTCTTGATTAGTAATATTAGCATTATAGACTATGCTTTCTAAATCTTCAGTAGTATGGGGGTGTGTGATGCGAATTGCTTCATGGGCTTCTGCTTGGCTTTGCTTGCCAGCCTTGTATTCTCTTTTTAAACACAAGTCCTTATAAATAGGTGCATAAAAGCTCTCTGTCTCATCTAAAAACTCCACGCTCAAACTTTCCGCATCTGTCCTAATGTAAGTAATCAGTCCAGCCTCAAAGAGATTTTGAGCTAGTGATTGCACTTCGCTAATACTTAAACCAAGCATAGAACTTGCTTTTTCTAAAAGCGTAGAAGTGATAAAGGGCTTTTTAGGTTTAGTCTCTACAACAGAGTTTTTTAAATCCTTTAAAAGACAAGCTTTATTATCCTTTAAGCTCTCAAAGAGTTTTAAAGCCTCTTCTTTATCATTGAATTTAATCTCTTCACCCTTTTCATCACAATGCTTGATAGTTACTTCTCTGTTAGCACTATCGTTAATCTTAGCTTGAATTTGATAGCTTACTTTCTCATTTTCAGGTAAAGCCTTAAATTTTTCAATTTCTCTGTCTCTATCCACAATAAGCTTTAAACAAGGGGTTTGCACTCTTCCAGCACTAGAGCCTTTCATTTGCCCTAAAGCTTTGCCTAAATAAGGGGAGAGCGTAAAACCTAAGAGCATATCAGCCACACGCCTTGCTAAAGCACTTTGATACATTTGCTTATTAGTGTTTTCAAATAAAGAAGCGTTTTGTAAGCCCTTGTTAATCCCACTTGGCGTGATTTCAAAAAACTCCGCCCTATAAATAGAACTTGCTATCTTTTTAATCTTTTCATAAAAATGATAGCCTATAGCATAGCCCTCTCTATCAGGGTCAGTAGCGATATAAACCTTTTTGTTTTTACACGCCTCTATCATCTCAAAAATACGCTTTTTCTTTTGGGGGTCATATTCAAAAGTCGGCTTAAAGTTATTATTTTCATCATAGCTTTTTAGTTGCATAAAATGTCCTATGGTAGCATAAACTTTAACTCCTGTGATTTCTTTAATCTTAGCCACTTTATTAGGGCTTTCAATAATGATGACGCTGTTATTCATTTGATTGCTCCTTTAAAATGGGATTTTATTAGGATTTATCGTTTCTTCCAACTTAAGCACAGAAAGATAAACTAAACTTCTTAGGGCATTAAAATCTTCGCATTTAACATCACTGCAAAAAATAGGCATTTTTAGGTATTACTTTGGATTTAAAAATCCCATTAAAAAAATCTCTAACTAAAAAGGTTAAAAGTTCTTCTGTGTAGCCAATCATTTCGCCATCAAATTTGGTTTTTTTGGTTAATTCAAACATCATTTTTACGATTTCAACCCATGCTTTAAACATAATCTCAAATTGCTCTTTAAACAAATCTTCATTATCAATAATCAACATTTTAAAAAGCTCGTTTGAATGTTGTTGTAAATCTTTCTTTAAAACTTCGCTTTCTTTTTCCAATTTCTTAATTAACTCCATTTTTTCGTTAGCCTATTTGCTACGCTTTATTTCTGTATTGCTCATTGTTATTACTCCTTAAATTTTGATTTTCTATAACTCTCTGTAAGATGTGGTAGCAATTCCCCCTTAATATCCATAATGATAGGTTTATGCACCATTTCAAGAATACTAGGAATTTTAATATTACAATTACAGCGTTGTAATTTCTCTTTTAATCTCTTATTCTTATCTTTTAATTTAAGATATTGCCTTAATCCATAGGCATGCCAAAGAATTAGCAAGATTAGTGCTAAAAATCCCATTAAAACATCGTAATTCATTGCTTTAACTCCTTAATTGATTTTTGTTCTAGTGTTTCTAATCTCTTTTTGCACTCGCTTACATCATCAAGCAAGCTTTCTAATAATTCGCTATGCTTATTCATAAAATCTTCTTGAGATTGTTTGGTGCTATTTAAGGCTTTATACAAGTAGTATAGAATTGACAAGATAAAGCCCCAAGAATATGAAATAACCTAATTCAAGCATTGTTTTTTCCTTATTTAAATTTCACTAAATATTTCACTAGCTTGACTACTCGCATAACAAGGCGTAAATCGCGCCACTTAATGCCATTTAAAAAGATGAAGAGCTTGTTAGATTTTTTGCTGGACTGGTTTTTTATCTTCTACCCCTTGATTTAATGATTTCTACTTCTTCGTTCTCGTAGTAATCAATATTGTTAGTGGTTATAAGCTCACTAGAAGAAATATTTTCAGTGCCTTTTTCTATTTCTTTCTCAATCACTTGCTCTATATGTTGTCTTACTTCATCATTGCTCTTTATATCTCTCTTAATCTCTTGCTCTTTATTGCTGTTTTTAATTTCAGTCATTTCTTTACTCTCATTCTCTAAATTCGCTCTTTTTTCAGCGTTCAAATTCTTTAAGACTTCTTTAGATTTAGGGTTGAACGCAGGCTTATAATCCCTGTCTTTACCCATTTTGGCTAAATCATCTATTAGAGTTTTATGATCCCATTTTAAAGCTTGCAGGTATTCTAGTCGTGGGTAAGGAAGTTTTTGCTCCACTAATCTGGTGTATTTAGAAATATTTTCTTTAGTGGTTTCAATGGAGTTTTCTAATTCCTTGATTTTTTCAGGGAGTTTAGTGATAGCGTTATCCAGTCTCTTTAAAAACCCATCAAACTTGATCTCAGCGCAGAAATTATAAGAGCTAAACATGTTTTGCGTATCGTTTTTATAAATCATATTGCTAGGGCTATAGGCAATATTGGGATTGTCTTTAGGGCTTAAACTAAACTCCACTTGATACTTAGTTTTATAAGCATTCACCACAAAGCCCTTGTATTCTAAAAGCTTATAATCTTCTTCTTCATTCAAAAACAAGTCGTTCAAATTGCTTGCAAATTGCTTTTTAATAGCGTCTAGCTTTTCTTTATTTTGTTCGGCTATTTGCTTGTTTTGTTCTTTGAGTTTCTTGTGCGTTAATTCTTCACTCATAGAGGCGTTTTCTTTTAAAGGCTCTACTTCTTTAACTTTGATAAGCTCATAATCCTTACTCTCTTCATTTTTCAAATCATAGAGCTTGATCTCTGTATGAGTGGGGATTATTACGGAGCTTTGAAGCGTTTCTAAATCTTTCAATTCCTGTTTGAGATAATCCCATTGAGAAGCGTTGTTTTTTAAGCTTTCTTCATTGAAGTAATGCTCTTTATTGAAAGCTTTGTATTTAGCTTCTTCGCTTTTAATCTCCGCTCTCAATTTGACTTCTTCAATAATTAAGGGATTACCTGTTGCTTCTGCTTTCATCTCGCTCGCATTAGAGCTCCCCATATTAAAGTCTTCTAATTCATTCAAGCCTAATTTGTGCGCGTTTCTAAATTGCTCTATGCCTTTAGATTTAGTCTCTATGATTTGCCACATACGGCTATCGTAAGTCTTTTCAGTGGCGTAACGATAGATTTTCATTCTAAAATTTTCAGGATCATTTTGGTGCAAAATATTGCCTTGTCTTATCCCACGCCCCTCCATTTGCAACAATTCATCAGGTCTCCATGGGCAATCTAATTCATGCATAGCGACTAATCTTTCTTGCACATTAGTGCCTACGCCCATTTTAGCAGGACTGCCCAATAAAACCCTGACTTCGCCACGATTGACTCTTTTGAACAAATCCTGCTTTTGTTCTTCGGTTTTAGCGTCATGGATGAAAGCGATTTCATTTTGTGGGATACCCATTTGGACTAAATGCCTTAAAACATCGCTAAAAACATCAAACTTACAGCCTTTAGCTAGTTCTTCATCTAAATTGACGCTTTTAGCCTTTTTCTTTTTGTGTTCGTTTTCTAATTCTTTCTTACTAGGCGCAATAAGATTGCCATTTTCATCATAGCTAGACAAGCTCTCCAAAAGTTCTTGAGCTTCATCTAGGGGATTTTTGTTTTCTATCTCATGAGCGTTATCTAACACTTCTAAACTGACTTTTTGGCTATGGGTTTTGGGTGTGGATAGCCCTATGAAACCAAGTTGTGTGCCTTTAGTGGCATGAGTTTCTAAATAATTCTCATAGATATTTTCTGCCATAGCATAGCTTTTAGAAAATTCTTTTTCCACTTTAGCGTTTGGATCAATCAAGCGGTAATCCAAAGCCACTTTTCTAGCGTCTGTGGTGCAAGAAAGGATATTGTCTTGCCCTTTTTTGCTTTTCTTGCCCTCGCATTTTTGCATCCTATCAATGATAGATCCTTCATTATATTTGCCATTTTCTAAAGCCACTCCAATAAATTGAGCCACTTCTTCGCTTCTTTTCACCACCACATTGATAGGTTTATCCCCATACACTTTAGGCACAAAGTTGGGGTTATGCTTTAAAATATCATCATTACAGACAATATCTGCAAAAGCTCTATACATGGTGCTTAAGCCTTGCACATCGCTAAATTTAGAAAAGCGATTAACCATTTTATAACTTTGAGCGGAAGTGTCTAATTCAAAATCATTCACCACTTCCCCATAAGTCTTAGCCCAATCATCAAAGAATTCTAACCCTCTTTCTTTTAACACTTCAGGGGTTAAATAGCGTTGCAAGTGATACATTTCACTCAAGGAATTGGCTATAGGCGTGCCGGTTAAAAACATGATTTTCTTATTGTTTTGATGCAAATAGCGCGTTTTAATAAACAAATCTCTAGCGCGATTAGAGCCTTGTTGGTTACCAAGCCCTGCAATTTTTTCCATAGAAGTTTCAAAGGCTAGATTTTTGAATAAATGGGCTTCATCCACGATCAAATTGTCAATCCCCATTTGACTAATATCAATATGAGAGCCTTGTTTTTCTAAAATCGCATCGTATTGAGCGCGGATTTTATCCAACTTGTTTTTAAAGGCTCTTTCATTGGGTTTTTTAGTTTCTCTAGGGTTATTTTTATGAGCTAATTCTTGCCTTTCAAAGTTTTTTTCGGCATTCACTAGCTCTTCTTCTTTCAATTCTTCTATGATTCCTCTAGGGTTAGACAACAATTCCAAATGGGTGTGCGCGATAATCACAGCGTCATAATTGTTGTTAGCGATTTGATTGTATAAAAGCTCTCTTTCTTTTTCAGTGGTGTCCTTGCTATCAACAACTAACACGTTAGCGTTAGGGTAAGCCCTATAAAATTCATCACCCCATTGCTTGGTTAAATGGTTAGGCACGGCAATGAGGGTTTTATTCACTAATCCCATGCGTTTTTGTTCCATGCAACTGGCTATAGCGCACAAAGTCTTGCCTGCTCCAACCTGATGGTCTAAACACACCGATCTGTCTTGGATCGTTCTAAAAATAGCGTTCTTTTGGTGGGGTCGCAATTTGATATACTGATTAAAGCCCTCTAGTTCTAATTGCGAGCCATCATAAGTTTTTAAAACCAGGTTATTGAAAGTGTCATTATAGATTTGCTCTAAATGGGTTCTTCTTGCATAATCTTTGTAAATCCAGTCTTTAAAGGCTTCTTTCAATTCTTCTGCTTTTTGTTTGGCGAGATTGCTTTGCTCTTCATCAGTGATAAAGATTTCTTTTTTAGGATCATTGGGATCAACTTGGGTGTATTTAACGCTCAAATCCTTGTTGTTTAAGACTTTATTCAAAAGACTTTCAAAAGGCGCTTTATAAGAATGCGGCTTGTCTTTATGCCTGATGCCATAAAGCTCATTCAATTCATCGCTTCTAATAGAAACTTCATAAGCGCCGTTTAGGTGTTCTACTTTGATATTTTCTTTGAGATTGTCTAGTTGGTAATCCGTCATTTTATCGCCATGTTGCTTTTCATAATGGTTAGCGCTCAATTCCATTAGAAACTCTTCTAAATACTGGGTGGGTATCCAAGGGCTGTTGATATTAGCCATGATCTCAGTGGCTTTCAAATCTTTAGGGATAATCAGCTCTAAATCTTTCACATTCGCCTCTAATCCCTCCACGCCTTCTTTGATGGCTTCTTTAACTTCTTTGAGTTTTCTTTTCACATTACCGCTCAAATAATCGTTCGCTAAAATGTAGTCGCCATTATCCTTGTGATCTTTATAAATCAGTTTTTGCTCTAAAAGTTCTTTAATGGTGGTTTCTAAGCTTTGAGTTTTAAAATGATCCCTAATAAAATGCAAGTCCAAACACCCTTTTTGATTGATGCTTGCAATTAATGCCTCTTTAGCGTTAGTGATGATGAGTTCTTTTTTAGGGTTTAAAGTCCTTTCAAAAAAGATTTGAGCTTTTTTAGCTTGGACTGGCTTTGGCTCTATGTTTTGCATTTTAGCGCTTCTAGGGGTGATTTCTTTTTCAAAGTCTTTTTCTAATCCTAAAACTTTAGCGCCATACAAATCTTGTTTGATGTCCTTACGATTTTTATTCTCATTGAGATAGCCAAATTTCTTGACAAATCCATCATAAACAAGATTGAGCTTGGCTCTTTTACTTTCTAGCTCTAAATCAGAGCTTAAGAGGTTTAATTCCGCGCTCGTTAAATCATTCAAAGCGTCTTTAATTTTAAAATAGGCTTTTAGTCGTGAATCTTGGACTTTAGAGTTGATTTTAGTGGGTTTTAAAAAGATGCCCATTTCATTATTTTGTTCTAGCTGGTAATAAAGATTATCCCACTTGACTAATTCCCCCCTTTCTAAATTTTTGATAAGCTTTTGGACTTCTTGATAGCGTTTGCTATTTGCATCAATGATGAGAGCGTCTGTTTTAAGGGTAGTCTTATGGTATTGATAGACATCTTTAGGCAATTTTTCTATCGCTTGTTTAAGCGCTTGGGATAAATCCAAGCTTTTATCTTCTAAAGCTTGCAACTCGTATTTGTAAATTTGTTCGCCATTTGTTTCAAAGCTATAGCGGGTTTTTTCCAAACTCAAACGCCCCAGAATGTTTTCAGGGTGGTGGATAAAGTATTCATTTAAGGTTTGTTCGTTGAGATTGATATTGTTCTCGCCAACTTTATCAATGAAGCCTTGGATGATCTTATAGTCTTGTTCTCTGTAGCCAAAGTTAGCGGTGTCTATTTTTTCATACCAGCGTTGCAATTTTTCTTGTTTGAAACCAAAATGGCTTGCAACCGCATTGACAATCTTAAGTTGATCGCTAGGGGTGAAACTATCAAAGCGGTTGTTTTGCAAGGCAAAAAGGGTTTCATCATCCAAGCTATTGAGTATCTTGTCATAATAAGGCATAGCTTTAGTGAAGCTTTGATTGGTTGCTTCATCAACGCCTTTTTTAAAAAACACAATGTCGCTCGTAACTTCCGCTCCTGTTGCTTTAAACACGCTATTAGGCAATCTTATCGCGCCTAAAAAAGTGGCGTTTTGCGCGATGTGTTCTCTCATTTTAGGGTTTTTACTATCCATAAACCAAGAACTCACCACAAACGCTCCTATGCCATCATCTTTCAATTCTTTGATAGCTTTCCCTAAAAAGTAATTATGAACGCTCTCGTTACTCAATTCTTTGTCGTGAAAGCTATAGATTTTATGATTGCCATAAGGAGGATTGCCCACAAACGCATCGTATTCTTGATAGAATTGGTGGTTTTCTAAAGCGGTGTTTTGGATGACTTGATTAGGATAGAGGAATTGAGAAATATTAGCGCTAATAGGATCTAATTCTGTGCCCACAAAGCGGTAATTCTTATCGCTTGGTGCATGAGCGATGAATTTGCCTGTGCCTAAACTGGGTTCAAAGATTTCTTTTGGATGGTTGTCGTTGTTAAACCCTAATTGATCTAAAGCCTGATAAATGCTATCAATAACCAATTTAGGGGTGTAGTAAGCGTCTCTTGCACTCAAATAAGCTCTTCTGAATTCATCTTTAGTGAGTAAGGCTTTTAATTCTTCAAATTCTTCAGGGTGTTGATCTTTTTTAAAGTAGCTCTCTAAAGCACCCCATCCGCTAAATTGCGCTAGGATTTCTTGCTCTTTTAAAGTGGCGTAATAATCGCCTTTTGAGATCTCTTGTTTGGCTTGCAATTCTTTTAAAAGCTTAATGGCTTTTATGTTAGCCTTATAGCGGGTTTTAGCCCCCTTGATTAAAACTTCTTCGCTCGGTTTAAAATCTATTTTAGGATTAAGGGGGATAGCTGGCGTGGTGGGTGTTTCTCGCTCTTTTGTTTCTTGTTTTAGCGTTTCTCGCTCTTTTGTTTCTTGTTTTAGCGTTTCTCGCTCTTTTGTTTCTTGTTTTAGCGTTTCTTGCTCTTGTGCTTCTTGTTTTAGCGTTTCTTGCTCTTGTGCTTCTTGTTTTAGCGTTTCTTGCTCTTGTGCGGTTTGTTCTTGCGCGTTATTCAACTCTACGCTCTTGTCTGTTATTTTGCTCTCTTGTGTGGGATTTAATCCTACACTATTAGAAATAGCGTTTCCATCAATGATTTGACTATCCAGTGCATTGAATGCGTTTAGCGTTTCATTCGCTGTTTCAATGGATTTTTTAATGCGATTTTCTAAAATCTCTAAGACTTTTTTAGGGCTGATTTTTAATTGGAATTTGTCATAAAAGATTTTAGTCGTAGGGTCTTTAAGGAGTTGTGCCCCCACAAGGCTATCCTTTAAAGGCTCGTTGTTTTGAATGGCTTCTAAGAGCCTGGATCTAAAGTCAGGCTCGCTCGCTATGGTGTTGTTTCTAATAGCGTTAAGCAAGCTTTCTAAATTATCTAAATTTGATAAAAGTCTTCTCTCTTGATCCCTGTTTTTTTCAAGGTCTCTAAGTCCATTTGGTGCGCCAAGTCTTGCAAGATGTAATCGGCTTTGAGCAAGTGGTAATACTGATTGATTTGAGCCTCCTTGAGCAATTCCATATCGCTCACCCCTTGCGCCCTCTTGATTTGCGCTCCCATTCTGTCTAGGGCTTCTGTCTCCATTTTCGTTTGCTCTATCACTGCTTTTATCAAGCTCGTTATCGTTCTGTGATCTTTGGTTTTCATGGTCTGTGGGAAATAATGAGCCCATCTGTCCATGATCAAAAAGGCGTAAGCGTCCAGTCTGTCCTGGCTGTTCTCTAGAGAGAGAAAGCCCCAAATCTCTGGAGCTATTTTGTTGATGAGATGGGGATTGCGGTGGCTGTGGTATTCCTCTCTCATTACTGGGATTATCCCCTTTTTCTTCGCTTCTTGTTCCATTTTCCATTCGGCTTGCTTGATTTGATGCGCCATTGCTATTTGCTCTTGCATCCGCTCTTGCTGATATTCCATCTCTTCTAGATACATGTTCATGTATTCTATCTCGCTCTCTATGGGATTCTTCTGAAACTGCCTGTTGGTCGCTAGATCTATAAACTCCTCTTGTTCCTCCCTGCTCTCTAGGCTCAATAAATAAACTAGGGTCTTGGTGTGAAAGATCTCCATCACTCGATCGCTCCACTCCCTCTTGCTGTCCTCTAGGTTCGCTTCTGCGGTGAATTTCTTGCGGAATTCCTGCTCTAGCTCTGCTCGGCTCATCTGCGCGATTCGTTTTTTCTTTTCCATTTGGTTCTCCTAAATTTTGTTGCTCTAATTCTAAATCAGCAACGCTTAAATTTGGATGATTATTATCATTATTTTTAATAATATTGTTAGAAGTATTAGCCTCTATTGTATTGTTAATAGGGTTATTATTGTTTGCGCTATAATTTTGCCGCTCATTGCTACCCTCTTTAGCTTGAATGATTGCTTCATTCAAGCTTACCAATTTGTCATAACGCTGTTGATAAGCTTTTTCAAAATTGTTCATGTCTCTTAAGATTTCTTTAAAAGGTTTGATGTCTCTTTGATTCCCATCGCCATTAACATAAACGCTTTCATAGTATTTTTGCAATTCAATTTTTGCTTGAGCGATTTCTTCTAAACTTAAAAGAGTGCTTTTTAAAGAATAATCTCTGTTTTTTTGTATAGCGTTTTGTTCTTCTTTAGTCCAGCCTAAAATAAAACCATTATTAAAGAAAAATTGCTTAATCTTATTAGCGTTATCTGCGCTGAGATGGTTTTCTTTGAGTTTATTTTCATTGATAAGCCTACTTATTTTCCAAGCAAAATTCGCGTAATCATCTTTGTCTATCCAAGGATAATAATCTGTTGCTGAAAGCAATTGTTGCTCTAGGATTAAAGTATGTACTTCTTTAGCTAATTCAAATTCTAGTTTTTTAATTTCTTCATTGTCATTAGTGTTCAATTTGGTATTTTCATTGTTTATTGATTCAAAAGGCAGTTTGTTATAGAGCTTAAAATACTCAGCGCTAGAAAGATTAGGGATTATTTCTCTTATTAATTCGCCATCTTTTGTTGTTTCTACTTCTTGGTAAATATCTTTAAGATAGTCGTATTCTTTAGCGATTTCATTGCCATTTTCTAAGGTTTTTTGATGCGTTTCACTATGGTGGGTCAATTGGATTTCTAAACCTTGTTCTTTCAATTCTTCTAAGCTGTTTGTGTGGGTTAGGATTTCAATTTCTTTTGAAAAAAACTCTTTGTTGTTTATAGTATCAATCAGATCGTATCTTTTAGTGATACGCCTTTCAAACCCTTCCTTATTCGCTTCATAAACACGAGAACTTTCTTTTATCTCACCATTAGCAAAGAAATTGACATCTTCTCTACTATTATCCTTATGCACTCGTCTTTCAAAGCTTAAATACCTTGCCCATTCAATAGGATCTCTAGAAATCATTCTTGCTGTATTGATTTGAGTTTTTACGACATAAGGGAGTGGATCTTGTTTTTCATTAACCTTGTCTGATTCTTTAGTAGGATTGTTTGTTGCAATACCGCCATTATCTAAGATGTCAAATAAATTCGGTTGCGGGTTTTTAATTTTCTTTTTTTGCATGTGTAGTCCTTTAGAGTGGATTTCAATAAGTAAAACCAAATTTGAGAAACAAAGAAACGCACATTTTTTTTTCAAAATTAGGGCATTTTTTAAAATCCATGTGCCTTTTTTCATTTACCTTACTTATGGCAAGTTTTTTCTCATCAATATTTTTAAGGAGCTATTATGCAAAAAAATGAAAACACGTTAGAACAAGACGCCTTCTATGAAGCTGGGTTTTGCGATGAATTGAGCATAGAAACCCAACACGAAGAATACATCGCTCAAAGAGATTTTGCTCAATCTAACCCACAAGGAGAAGAGGATGAATAATCTTAACAACTTAAGCGATGAGCAAATCAATGGCATGATTGATTATTTGCAAAACATACTTATGGAAAGGAGAGGGCTTAAGCAAGAACCACCACAAAATTCAAACTATTCACACAATCTAGAAGAAACTAACGCGCAAAGAACCCAAGCAACCCAAGAGAATTCAGAAAGCAAAGAGGCTTTACTTAAAGCTAAATCCGGTCAAATCAACTATGTTAAAACAAGGATTATTCAGGGTTTGAAAGAGAAAAACTCGCCTTTTTGGGATAAGCCTGAAATAGTGGCTAACAAAGAAAGAGGGCATAACGCTTTAAATGGCGAACCTTATTGCAATCTTAACGACATGCTTTTAGATATGGAAAAAAACCGCTTAGGGTTTCAAAGTAATGCATGGGTGAGTTTAGAGGAAGCTAAAATGCTTGGAGCGAGCAAAGAAGAAAGAGATGCGATTTTTAAAGCCACTCAAGATAAAGAAATCTCGCCTGTTCGTTTGATGTTTATTAAAAACAAAGAGCCTGTGCCTTTAGTGGATAATAATGGCGAATTAGTGATTGATAAAAACACTAAAAAACCTAAACACAAGCAGTTTGCTGTCATTGAAAATGGTCAAAAGGTGTTCAAACCTGCTTACAGAGGCATTGAACCCCAAGCGCAATTCAAGTTTGTTTATAATGTAGAAATGTTTCCAAGCATTAACAAGGAAAAAATCAAACCTTTAAACTTGGACAAGCTCTCAAACTATGCCTATAAGACTAGGCTCTTCCATCAAAAAGATTATTCGCAAGAAAGAAGAGACAAGACAAACATTATTTACGAAGATTTGCATAGAGATTTGTCTCCAGATAACAGGAATGAAGCTTTATTGGAAAGAATGCGTAGCTACACTCTGCTTAAAAATGAAAAATACAATCAATTAGCAAATGAAACAAAGCAACAAACCCAAACGCGCTCTCAATCTCAAAGCTATTATCAAAAGAAAAATAAAGCTTCTAGTGGTATTGAAAGGTAACTCATCATGATAGATAAAGCAAGAAAAAACTTAAAAGACCTTAAAAGCATTTTTCTGTATTGGTATGAGATGTTTGGTTCTAATGATAAGTCTAAAGACATGATGAAAGCCTTCATGAAAGATTTGGCTTTCGCTAAAGATAAAAATGAGGTGATAAAAGCCCAAGATAACGAGTTAGTCAAAGAATTCATGCAAGAGTTAAACAGTCTCTCTTTTAAAGAGCAACTAGAATTTTATCAAACCAATAGAGATCATGATCCCGACCTTGACAATGATGAAAACTCAAGCGAATTATTAGACGCATTCACTAGATCTTTAGAAAACTTAGAAAAACAAGAGATTACTCCTATTAGAGAGCAAAAAAGAGAAAGTGGATGGCAAAACAATGAATATAATAAGGAAAACAGCGAACTTGAAAAAGCTTTTAAAAAGGATTTGAGTTTATTACAACCTAATACTATTCTCCTTGATAAAAAAGAAACTTCAAAAGAAGAAAAAGAAGCAGAACTGAAAAGCAAGGAAAAAGAACCAAAAGAAACACTAGGTTTTACCCATTCTTTAGGCGTTAGCGTTTTAAGAAGCCACATTGAAGAAGCTAAAAATCATTTTAATGAAAAGGAAAAAGGCTCTAACAAGCGATTTAGCGATAAGGAATTTAAAAAATTCCTAAAAGACAGAGCTAAAAACGGCATGACTAATGAAGAAATGCAAGTGCTTTTATTGATGATCAACAACAAAAAAGGTAATCTAAGACCTAGTCATAAGGAATTTTTACAAGAATGCCTAATAGAAGCGGTTTTGCACAATAAAAATATCAATAAGACCACTGAGTATGCCATTAGAAACAATATCGCACACTTGCCCATCAATAAAACAGAAGGTTTTTTAGTTAGAACTTATAATCATTCATTGGGAATTTTTAATGAAAATATTGCTGAAAAACTTAAAATCCCTAAAAAAGAAAAAGAAATACTACAACCTTTAAATGCAAACGAAAAACAAGTTTTAAACACCGCTTTAGAAAACAATGAAATAGACGCAAGAACTTTCAAACCATGGGATCTTGGAAGCAAAGAAGCAAGCAAAGAAAACGCCTCTATGAGTGAAGAATTAACACAAAATAATTCTAATTTATCTCATTTTAATGAAAATAGCATCGCTCAAAATAGTGTAGGACAAAATAATGTAAAAGAGCCTAACACTAAATCTAATAATTCTAAACAAAATCATTCGCTTTCAAATTCGGATCTAACTTCAAATACCGATTACAACAAGCTTGTAGCGGATATGTTTGAAAATCAAATGGACGCTAATGGCAATTATGTTGGCAAAAAATTTAGCACACAAGCTTACGACAACAAAACTCCCTATAAAGTCGCTACCGGTAATGCTAGTGAGTATAGCTCTTATTTGTATTCAAAAAAAACTAAATCCAAAGATGTTGGAATGGAGTGCTAATGAAAAATCAACACAAAAATCCCCCAACAAAAGCTTTAATGAAAACTTATCCATATAACCATTTTTTATTTTTCTGCTTTATCCTAGGAGCGTTTTTATTAGGTTTGCTTAATCCAGCCTATGCTTTAAGCATTATCACCACTAAAGAAATTGACGCTACTTTGCCTAATGGGGTGATAGAAAGCAGGGTGGTGTTAGGCAAGAGGGTGTTTAAAGTAGAAGCTCATGGGTTTTATTTTAGAAACAACGCAACTAACAGCATAGATATAGAAATCACCAGTCTTTTAAGAGACAATCAATCGTTTCCTTTGACTAGCCCCGCTAAGACCAGTTTAAAAATACCTCCTAACGCTAAGATTAAAAAATCCACCATCCTTGTTTTAAAGGGCGAGAACGCTGAAGAAGTGGCTAAGATTTTAGGCATTAGCAAAGAAGAATACCAAAAGCTAGAAAACACCGCTCAAATTAACGCTACCAATGACCCTATGTATGCTAACACGCCTTTTAGTAATGGCTCTGATAGTTCCGCTTACGATAACAATCCTAATAACCCTAACAATAACGCTATCAATGGTAAAGATGGCGCAAATGGGAGTAATGGCTATGGGGCAAATGGCAACGATGGGGTAAATGGGAGTAATTCAAATAATAATGCAATAGGCAGTGGTATTGATACAGATGGCGTGTTAGGGGTGGATGGGGTGAATGGCTCTAACTCTTCAAGCGGTGGATCTGTAGGGGGTTATGAGAATAATTTCACTAATCATGGCTCTACTAACAATAACACAGGAGGGTATGACAATTTTAATAATAATAGCTCAAGTGGTGGGGGTTAGGGAATGGGGGGTTTTTCCCTATTCCTTTTGGTAATGGCGACACAAACAATTCCAATAATCCTACTAACAGCCCAACTAATGGCAGTAGTTCTAATAACGCTACTAATCCTAACTCGCAAGAAAACAATTACTCTAGCCAGTATTGTAAAGCGCCAGAGTTAAGCCCCAACAACACGATGAAACTAGATGTTATCGCTAAAGATGGTTCTTGTATTTCTATGAACGCTTTAAGAGATGACACTAAATGCGCTTATAGATACGATTTTGAAGCCGGTAAGGCTATCAAGCAAACGCAATACTACTATGTAGATAGGGAAAACAAAACGCAAAATATCGGTGGTTGTGTGGATTTGCAAGGCGCTCAATACGCCATGCAACTTTACAAAGATG
Source organism: Helicobacter pylori (assembly GCA_008033015.1). Taxonomy (GTDB): domain Bacteria; phylum Campylobacterota; class Campylobacteria; order Campylobacterales; family Helicobacteraceae; genus Helicobacter; species Helicobacter pylori_DH. The sequence continues at coordinate 1,058,546 of CP032042.1, read as the reverse complement.
ACAGCAAATGCGCCCTACAAACCACGAGCGATAAAGGTTATGGTATGGGGAAAACTCAAACCTTCCAAACTGAAATCGTGTTTCGTGGGATGGATAATCTAATCCATGTCGCTGTGCCTTGCAGCGATTATGCAAGGGTTCAAGACAGGATTGTTAGGTATGAGAAAAATGATAAAACCCAAACCTTAACGCCCATCGTGGATCAGTATTACAATGATCCCAGCAATCCTAACAAACAACAGATTTTAAATCGTGGGATTGCTACCCAATTAAGCTCACAATATCAAGAATTTGCATGCGGTCAATGGGAATACAATGACGCTAAATTAGAAGCCAAAAGACCGACAATGTTAAAAAGCTATAACAAGCTTAATGGCGAATGGGTAGAAGTTACGCCTTGCAATTTTGAAGCAGGGATTAAAAGCGGTGCGGTTGTTAGCCCTTATGTAATGGGCGTGTCCAGCTCTAAAGTCTTAAGCGATATTACTACAAGTCATTATTTTAGGATAGAAAGGAAAAATTATGGTGAGAAAGAACAATGCCAAAAACCTTATGGAATCAATCGTTGCCAACCGCAATATTTCCATACTGATCCTAGCATCACCGATTGGAGCGCCACTTACAAAACCACTACCACTCAAACCACTCAACCTTATTTACGCCCAGCCCAAGATAATGAAAGCCCCACAACCTATAATCTTACCACCACTCAAACCACCATCAACAGAACTCAAAGCGTTTTGAAAAACGAATTGCATTTGAGTAATGATTATTTGAAGTATGTGGAAATTTATCAAGGCTATTACAAAGATAAAGACCTTAAACAATCGCAAGGCTATATTGATTGGTCTAATTACTACCTCAATCAAAATGAAGGCTTTTGCTCTCAATATAACATTTGGAGTGAAAGCACAAAGATTGGTAAGAATTGGTATCGTTGGCATGATAATAAAATTTCTTGCACTCAAAGACTGATTTATAGACCTTTTTAAGGATAAGGCATGAAAGCGTTAAAGACTTTTTTAAAAAAATCCCTTATTCTGTTGTTGGCGATTTCTTTAAACCACTTAAACGCTGTAGCTATGATTGTGGATAATCCTACGCAGAACGCTTGGAATGGTGCTAAAAGAGCATGGGATGAAAGCAAGTGGGCTAAGCATTTATCCACTATCACTGAAAGGATCAAACTCGCTCAAGACACATTAGACAGGGCTAATCAGACGCTTAATTCCATCAACAAAGTGAATGATGTTTTGAACAAAACCAATCAATTTCTAACAGGCAGTATTTTAAGCGTCCCCAATCCCATGCAGTATGTAGAAAAAATCCAAAGTTTTGCCAAGCAAGTTCAAGCTAATGCTGAAAGGATCAAAGAAAATGCACAAAACTATGATATACGCAATCAAATTGCAGCCAAACGCATCTCTGAAAAATGCCCTGAACTCAATTGGGATGTCAGTCAGGACGCAAGCCCTACAGAGAAAAACTTAAACCAATTTTTCACGAGCAAGGGGAAAGAAAGCGCTAACACAAAGGCTCTAAAGGATTTTGCTAACGCCATAGGCAACACTCAAATCAGCACGGCGAACGATTTAGGAGCTGGACTTAGAGGCAGAGCCTTATTAGAATACATTTGCATTCAAAAAGGCAATTTAGAAGCGGCTAAAAAAATCCAATTATTAGACAGCCAAATGACTTTAGCTCTACTCAATAACGACTATACGGCTTATGAAAAACTTAGAGCTGAAAAAGAAGAATTAAAAAGACAAATCGCTTTAAACGTGTATTCGAAAGTCAAACAGCTTGCTGTAGCTTCCCAAGATAGAGCGTTTAGTCAAATGGATAATGAGCTGGGCGTTAAAACTTTTGGGTTCAACGATGAAAATGTTAAAAAAGGTTATTGCAAGAAAGAAAACAGAAATGGCAAAAGCGAGTGCATCCCTAACATGCTCAATGTTAATCGCTTAAAAGCGCAATTTGATGAGCTTAATTTAGATTATAGTAGGGATATTGCTGGTAAAAAAGGTGAAGTAGCCGCTAAAGTGTTCAATGACTACAAACACCGATTCCAGCAATTAAGCGTAGAAACTGCTTTAGAAATCGCTCAAAATTTAAGTTTTATGAATAAGACGCTAGGTTTAATGGTGCAAATGCAAAGCTATGCATTCAAGCAACAAATGGGCTATTTTGAAGATATTATTCCTGCTGACACCCTAAAAGATGACAAAGAGCATCAAGAAAATCTTAAACAAAAACAACAAGAAATAGAAAAAGTCTATAGGGCTAAATTAGACGCTTATGGTTTCCCTAATGGTAGTGTAGGAAAGGCAAGTGGCGTGAATTCAAATAGTAATAATGAAGCTCCAAGCTCCGATAATATCCAGTCGTTTAATCCGTATTGAAATAAGGGTTATTATGTTAAAATTAGTCAAATATTTTGAAAAGGATTTTGTGTGTTTAAAAGCAGATTAAATTCATGGATTTTGTTAGGGATTTTAGGGGTTTTAGTGGTGGTTTTTTGGGATGTCATAAAATACAAAATAGAAGATTTGCAACATGATCATTATCTATCACAAGTGAAAGAAAGGGAAGAATATTATAAAAACCATGTAGAAGAAGCCTTGAAAAAGGATAGCGAATGCTTTGAAAAAGGAGGCGATAAAGTGGATTGCTCGGCTGCTATGAGAATAGCTGCTGGTGAAAGAAACAGAAGAATGTTAGAGATTAAATAACATGGCTGCTCCACTACTTGCTCTGCCCTTTCTTTCTAACCCTTTAGTGCTTGGTGCTTTAGCTGTCATAGGAGTGGGTGCTTACTTGTATTCCAATAAGCAAGATTCTTTAGTTGTGCAAGCAGATGGGCTTTATAGTGAAATTCTTGGGTTTTTTATTTCGTTTTCTAGCAAGATCTTGAAAGGAATTGGTGAGCCTTTAGCCAATGTTATCCAACCTTTTGGTATGGTTTTAGGAGTGCTTTTGATCCTTTTGTATTCCTTTAAACGCTATCAAAACAATGATTTATTTGAAATCAAAACCTTTTTAATGCTTTTTGTGTTTGTAGGATACCTTTCTTTGTACCATTATGCTTTTAAATCTGATGGTTCTAGTAGCGGTAATGGTCGCTCTAGTTTTGCCTTTCAAAATCATGTAACAGAAATTTTTGACACGCCTGCTAACTTGCTAAATGCTGGGATTTCTAATGTGGTTAAGGAATATCAAACAAATAGTGCAAGAGAACACAAGAATATAGACACGCACCACAGTACCACTAACGCTAATATTTCATTCCATGTCAGACAAATTTTAATGAGTTTAAATAAACTATATGAAGACTTCAAAATCAATAATGGACTATCGCCAAAAACCCTTATTACAGCTGTTTTGTTATTGGTTATTTTAGGATTAGAATTATTTTTGTTATTCAAAGTTTTCTGTTATGTTTTTACGACTTATTTAGAAAAAATTATTTACTTGTCTTTGGTTATTTTCATGCTAGTGCTAGGGTTTTTTCAGCAGGCTAGAGGTTTTTTAGTGTCTTATGTGAAAAAAATTATTTCATTGACTTTTTACATGCCTTTGTTGTTGCTATTAGTGTTATTCAACTCTTTTGCATTACAATACGCAATCAAAGTGGGAGGGAGCAATGAAATAGTGGCTAAATTTGGCATTATTGTAGCAATAGGAATTTCACTGACTTTCATTCAAAAAGTCCCCGAAATGATTAACGCTATCTTTGGCACACAAGGTGGTCTAACGGATGCTAAAAGCTTCATATACCAAGGTGTGCAAATGGCTAGTGCTGGAGCTGGAGCCATAGCTGGAAGTCTTAAGAGTGTGGGTCGTTCAGCATTTGGTAGAACGCTAGAAGCTTATAAAGACGCAAAATCTACGATAAACAGCACCACGGCTAACATGAGAGACATGCCAGGACATCCTGGTGTTAGAGTGGGTGTGGAGACGATTGAACTTCCCAAGTCTCATAGAACTAGCAAATGATAAAAGCCCTTTTAGGGCAATTTTTGAAAATTATTTTTAGTTATAATTTTTCAAAAAACCTTAAGAGAAACATGCAAGATTTAAAACATTTTAAAAATGATATTACGCTCATTCTATCTAAAGAAAGATTAGATACTTATGACAGCCTAGAGCAATACAAAGAAAATTTAAAACTCATTGCTTCTATCACGCCTAAAATTTCTAACTTAGAAATTTATTTACGCAACGCTTTAGATCATTGCTTAACCCAAATTAAGGGGAGTGATTGGGTGTTTAATGAAAGCGCTTTAACCCCTTTAATCAAAGAATTAAAAGAAAAGAAAAAAGAAATCACGCATTCTTTAATCTTATCTAAAATGTCTTTAGGGGCAGTGATTAGGCTTATTTTTTGTTATAAGTTAGAGGGGGTCGTGCTAGATTTGAGAGCGTATCGTTTTAGGGCTTATTATCATGAAAATAAGGATACTTTGCTTATTAAAAACAGAAAACAAAATCTCTCTAATTATGCCAAAGCCCATATAGCGTTGAACTTGCTATGGACGATTAGAAATCGCGCGTATCATTGGGAAAATTTACTCAAAATCCAACCGAACAAGCGCCCACGAATAGCCACACCATTCAATGGAAAAACAGAAAACATTCCAATGGACAAAATTTTAGTGATTGGTATTGAACCTAACAAAATCACTCTATTTTTAGATGATTTAATTAAGAGCATTGGGAATAAAAACTTAGAAAGTTTAAGCAGTTTATAAAGAAAGTTGGGCTTCGGTCAGCCCTTATAATGTAGAAGCATTATAACTCAAAAATCAAAATAAATCAAGATTTCTTAAAAGCTTACTCGCTTTTTTCATCTTTTAACAATCCTTTTAACACAAGAGCCGTTTTTTTATTGTGTTCTTGAGTGGTATGGATATAGATTTTAGTAGAAAGCAAAGAACTATGACCCAACGCTCTTGAAGTTAAAACCAAATCCTGTGTTTCATCATAAATAAAAGTAGCAAAACTATGCCTAAAAAGATGCAAACCTAATCCATAAGAGTTTTCATCAATATTAGAGAGCTTAAAAATTTTAGCGATAAAGCCCTTTAAAGAGCAAGTTTTTTGTGTGGTGTTGTTTTTTGCTTTCTTAAACACAAAACGCCCCTTAAAACTCTTTAATCGTTTAGTATCGCTTAGCCACGCATTCAAAGGAACTTGCAAAAACTCTTTTTCAATATAAGCGTATCTCTCTTTGTTGTTTTTGCCTTTGATTAAAAGGCGGTAGTGGTTATTTTCTAAAGCAATGTTTTTTAGCTCCAAATCTAAGGCTTCAAACTTCCTTAACCCCCCTAATGCAATAAGCAGTAAAATACACTGATTGCGTTTTTCAAAACTGGTTTTGGGATGGTATTTTAGAAGAGCTTGAATAAAAGCCTTAAAATCATTTTTATTCAAATGTTTAGGCAAATGCGTTTCTTTCTTGGCAAATGATAGATTTTTAAGTTCAAAATCAAAACTATAGTTTCTTTTTCTGTCTAAATAATCAAAGAATTGTCTTAAAACCATCACATATTTAGCCATAGAGCTTGGTTTCCTGTTTTTGGCTAATCCAAATAAGAAGTCTATAACCTGTTCTTCTGCTAGATTGTGCAAGGATTTGAGCTTAATCCTATTATCAAAATATTCAAAGAACAAAAACAAGCCTTGCATCATAATCGTATGCCTAACGCCTTGATTATAAAGCTTGTGATTGAGTTCTTTCAATGCGATAAGACTTTGGCACTCTAAAACTCTATCTTGCCATTTTAAGATCAATTCCAAATCATTCACGCTTTGAATGCGTATCATTGTTTTAAGCTTATAGTGCAAAAATGACTTAATATTATCAAATAATTCTCTACTAACCCTATTCATTTTACAATCACTCATCTTTCTCCCTTAGTTATTTTTAATCCATAAAAATCATCTTGTAGGGTTAAGAATGAGACTTTTTTCACAACAATAACGAAGCAAAATGCCGTTAAATAGCCTAAAAATTTAAGATTATTTTAAGCTTTTGAGCTCCCATGAATACGATAATTAAACAGAAAGCGGAAAAATTTTCCGCATAATTATATTGTAATAAAGGGGAAGAAGTTTTTGTTTTTTTGATAAGTAATATTAGATCATGTATTAGTGCTTTCAAAAAAAAAAAAAAAAGAAAAAAGAGGGAAGAATAGAAAAAAAGAATGTGAGCTTTAATAAAAAATAAAACATTCTTTAAGGTTAGTTTTGTAGATTTTTGGTATAATAACAGAGTAATCATCTTGTAGATTAGATTTAGCTTAAAAATCTCATTCTTAGACAAACTAGAAGATAAAAGCGTTGATCTAGCCATTATTGATCCTCCTTATAATCTTAAAATTGCTTCATGGGATAGTTTTAAAAATGATGAAGAGTTTTTAATATTTTCTCACGCTTGGATTGATAAAGTGCTACCCAAAATCAAAGAAACAGGGAGTTTTTACATCTTTAATACCCCCTTTAATTGCACTTTATTTTTAGCGTATTTGCGCCATAAAAAAGCGCATTTTTTAAATTTTATCACTTGGGTTAAAAAAAGATGGGTTTGCCAACGCCAAAAAGCGTTATAACCACGCGCAAGAAAGCATTTTATTTTATAGCATGCACAAGAAAAACTACACCTTTAATGCCGATGAAGTCCGCATTGCTTATGAATCTACTGAACGCATCAAACATGCTCAAAGTAAGGGGATTTTAAAAAATAACAAACGCTGGTTCCCCAACCCTAAGGGCAAATTATGCCTTGATGTGTGGGAAATCACTTCACAAAGGCATGTTGAAAAAGAGAATGGTAAAATCCTTAAGCCCAAACACCCCAGCATCAAACCTAAAGCGCTCATTGAACGCATGATAAAGGCTAGCTCTAATGAAAACGATTTGATTTTAGATTTGTTTAGCGGCAGTGGCATGATTAGCTTAGTGGCTAAAAGTTTAGGGCGTAATTTTATAGGGTGTGAAACCCATGTTGAATATGTGCATGAGGGTTTGGAAATGTTTAAGTATAATGAATACAAATCCCAACACAATCGTTACGATCAAAATAAAATTAAAACCATTATTCAAGCTATTTTTAATGAAGTGGGAGGAGATTTTTTACAAATCCGCACCACCGATATGAGCAAACGCCCTAGCAATATCATAGGCGAAGAGGTTTATGCAAAAGTGGTTGATAGTATCTGCAAGTCTGAAATGCCTCAAGACAATTTAAGAAAAAAGAATCAAGTAACCCAAGATAGCTTGAGAAAAAATCTTTTTGTAGATATGCATAGAATGGGGTTGATTGAACGCTACAATAAAAATAAAGAACCTACAAACCCCTACATTCAAAGCAATATTAAATATATCAGTTTAACTCCATTAGCTATAGAATTTTTAAACGCACAAGATTTGTTAAGAAAAAATTTTTGTTACACGCAAGCTTTAGAAAATCTTTTACAAGGTTTTGGAGCAGAATGCAGAGAGGTGATGATAGAGCTTGAAAATCATTATTTAGACATTGAAGAAATGATGTTTTTTGTTACATTTTTAAATATTGAAAATTTTACCAGAAGTGAAATTATAGAATATGTTAGAGAGTATAGGAGTTTAAGCCGTATCCAAAAAGAAAAATTAAAAGAGTTAGCGCAAAATTATTGCAACCCTAACCATTTTAATGGGAATAAGCCAAAAAAGAGAGATTATCATAATTGGAAAAATCAAGCCCAACAAATTTTTAGCTTGCTAGAACAAAGCGTGTTTTTTGAAGCCAATAAAGAGAGGCTTATTTTAAAAACGCTCAATGAAGAAAACAAACAAAACGATAAAAAGCTCAAACGCTCCATTAAAGAAAAAGCCCTTTATTTTGAAAAACATGGCGTTAAAAAAGAAAAGGGTTTTGAGTTGCATCATATTGTGCCTTTATGTTTGGCTCGCTCTGTAGAAGAGTTTGATCTTTTGGATAAATGGGAAAACTTAATCTATATTGACGCTTTTAACCATGCAAAAATATCTCAAACGCAAAATAAACATATTTGTTTGTATTTTAAAAATTGCGATGTGATTTTATCTAAAGGCTTAAAAGAAGAACAAGAAAGTCTTTATTTTACTTATATTGAAAATGTGTTATATAAACTTGATTTACAAAATATCATGTTGAAATACAATAAAGATTTATTGCATTCTAAAAACGGCTGATAAAATAAAGCAGTGTTTTTTTAAAGAGAGCGTTTTTTTATAACCGCTTTTAGTATAAAGGCTATAGAATTAGCGCTACAATACCCCCATGCAAAAAAAGATTTTTTTACTAGAAGACGATTACCTTTTAAGCGAGAGTATCAAGGAGTTTTTGGAGCATTTAGGCTATGAAGTGTTTTGCGCTTTTAACGGGAAAGGAGCTTATGAAAGGCTCTCTGTTGAGCGCTTCAACCTTTTGCTTTTAGATGTGCAAGTGCCTGAAATGAATAGCTTGGAATTATTTAGGCGCATCAAAAACGATTTTTTAATCTCTACGCCTGTGATTTTTATCACCGCCTTACAGGATAATACTACCTTAAAAAACGCTTTTAATTTAGGAGCGAGCGATTATTTGAAAAAGCCTTTTGATTTAGACGAATTAGAAGCACGCATTAAAAGGTTTTTCAATGATGATCCCATAGAAATCATGCCTAACATTTTTTATTACCAAAATTGCTTGAGTGTTAGGGGCAAAAAAGAGATCTTGCCACCCAAAACCGCCCAACTTTTAGAATACTTTTTAGAGCATAAGGGGCAAATCATTAGCTCTCAAGCGTTAGAGAATAACTTATGGGAGCAGGCTATTGATGATTCCACCTTACGCACTTACATTAAAGTGTTGCGCAAGCTTTTGGGTAAAAATTGCATAGAAACGCATAAGGGGGTGGGCTATCGCTTTAACCCACTATGAAAAAAAATCCCTCAAACTCTTTTTAGGGACTTATTTAGGCTCTTCGTTTGTGTTAATGCTAGTGATTAGCGTTTTAGCGTTTAACTATGAAAAAAACGAAAAAATCAAAATGATACGCATGGACATGGACAAAATGGCTTCTAAGATCGCTAGTGAAGTGGTTGCCTTGCACATGCAAACGCATGGGGATTACCACAACGCTTTAAACGCTCTCATTTCACGCTATAAAGACGCTTCCATAGCGCTTTTTGATAGTAAAAAGCGTGTTTTATATTCTAATATCCCTGAAAGCACGGATCTGATTAAAACCCATAAAGAAGCGGGCTTTTTTAGTTTTAAGGGGGAATATTACCTATTCAGCGATGAAACTTTCGCCCATTTAGGCGTGGCTAAAATGCTTTTTAAAAATTCTAAACCCCTTCATTTTTCTTCTTTGTATCGTAATATTGTTTTAGTGTTTGTCATAGCGTTTTTATGCGTGATAGGGGTTTCTGTGTTTTTGGGGCGTTTGTTTTTAAAGCCCATTAGGAATGAAATCACCCGTATTGATCATTTTTTAAAAAACACCACGCATGAATTAAACACCCCCATGAGCGCTTTAGTTTTGTCTTTAAAAACCCTAGAAGACAGCCAACAACACCGCCGCATTAAAATCGCTATCCAACGCATGAGTTTTTTATACCGCTCGCTTTCTTATTTGGTGATGCAAGACATTGAGAGCGAATCCTTTGTGCTTTTAGATTTAAAAGCCCTGATTATTAAAGAAAACACGCTTTTTAGCGAGATGATAGACTACCACAAGCTGGAATTTAAAAGCGATTTAGTGGGAGTGGAATTGAAGGCTAAAGAACAGGATTTCCTTTCGCTTTATAGCAATTTACTCATGAATGCGATCAAATACAGCGTCATGCATGGGTATATCCACATAGAGCTAACGCATGAGTTTTTGAAAGTGAAAAATTTAGGGTATGAAATCCCTAAAGACAAGATTAAAGAATTAAGCGTTCGTTACGCACGTTTCAACTCTAGCGTGTTGGGTTATGGTATAGGGTTAGATTTGGTGAAAAAAGTGTGCGAAAAGTATAAAATGCGTTTAGAAATTCATAGCGAACCCTCTTTAAAGGGAACGTTTTACGAAAATTCGTTCTGTATTCATTTTCAAGGATAAAGATGCTTTCAGTGTATGAAAAAGTGAATGCCCTAGACAAAAGGGTGCTTGAAGAATGGCTTTTAAGCGAAGACATTTTAATGGAAAACGCCGCGATGGCTTTAGAAAGGGCGGTTTTACAAAACGCTTCTTTAGGCGCTAAAGTCATTATCCTTTGTGGGAGTGGGGATAATGGGGGCGATGGCTATGCGTTAGCTAGGCGTTTAATAGGGCGTTTTAAAACGCTGGTCTTTGAAATGAAACTAGCCAAAAGCCCCATGTGCCAATTGCAAAAAGAAAGGGCTAAAAAAGTAGGGGTAGTCATCAAAGCATGGGAAGAAAAGAATGAATATTTAGAATGCGATGTGTTAATAGATTGCGTGGTAGGGAGCGCTTTTAAGGGCGGATTAGAGCCGTTTTTAGACTTTGAAAGCCTTTCTCAAAAAGCGCGCTTTAAAATCGCTTGCGACATTCCTAGCGGGATAGATTCTAAAGGCAGGGTGGATAAGAGGGCGTTTAAGGCGGATACGACTATCAGCATGGGCGCTATCAAATCATGCTTATTGAGCGATAGGGCTAAAGACTATGTAGGGGAATTGAAAGTGGGGCATTTGGGGGTTTTTAATCAAATTTATGAGATCCCAACAGAGACTTTTTTACTGGAAAAAAGCGATTTGAAACTGCCCTTAAGGGATAGAAAAAACGCTCATAAGGGCGATTACGGGCATGCGCATGTGCTTTTAGGTAAGCATAGTGGGGCGGGGTTATTGAGCGCTTTAAGCGCGTTAAGTTTTGGATCTGGGGTGGTGAGCGTTCAAGCGTTAGAATGCGAGATAACTTCTAATAACAAGCCTTTAGAATTGGTCTTTTGTGAAAATTTCCCTAAAAAACTCAGCGCGTTCGCTCTTGGCATGGGTTTAGAAAATATTCCAAAGGATTTTAAGAAGTGGCTTGGATTAGCCCCATGCGTTTTAGATGCGGGCGTTTTTTACCATAAAGAGGTGTTGCAAGCTTTAGAAAAAGAAGTGATCTTAACCCCTCACCCTAAAGAGTTTTTATCGTTGTTAAAATTAGTGGGAATCAATATAAGCATGCTAGAATTACTAGACAATAAACTAGAAATCGCAAGGGATTTTTCTCAAAAATACCCCAAAGTGGTTTTGCTTTTAAAAGGGGCTAATACCCTAATCGCTCATCAAGGGCGGGTTTTTATCAACAATTTAGGGAGCGTGGCCTTAGCCAAAGCTGGGAGTGGCGATGTGTTAGCGGGGCTGATTGTAAGCCTACTTTCTCAAAATTATACGCCTTTAGACGCCGCTATTAACGCAAGCCTAGCGCACGCCCTAGCGGGTTTAGAATTTAAGAATAATTACGCTTTAACACCCTTAGATTTGATAGAAAAGATCAAACGATTATAAAAGGATAAAAATGGATCATTTAAAGCATTTGCAGCAATTGCAAAACATTGAAAGGATCGTGCTTTCAGGCATTGTGTTGGCCAATCATAAGATTGAAGAGGTCCATAGCGTTTTAGAGCCTAGCGATTTTTACTACCCGCCTAACGGCTTGTTTTTTGAAATCGCTTTAAAACTGCATGAAGAAGATTGCCCCATTGATGAGAACTTTATCCGCCAAAAAATGCCTAAAGACAAGCAAATCAAAGAAGAAGATCTAGTCGCTATTTTTGCGGCAAGCCCTATAGATAATATTGAAGCCTATGTGGAAGAGATCAAAAACGCTTCCATTAAACGAAAACTTTTTGGCTTGGCTAACACCATTAGAGAGCAAGCCCTAGAAAGCGCGCAAAAATCCAGCGATATTTTAGGTGCTGTGGAGCGAGAAGTCTATGCGCTATTGAATGGCAGCACCATAGAGAGCTTTAGGGGTATTAAAGAAGTGCTTGAAAGCGCAATGAATCTCATTACAGAAAACCAAAGAAAGGGGAGTTTGGAAGTTACTGGCATACCGACTGGCTTTGTCCAATTGGATAATTACACGAGCGGTTTCAATAAGGGGAGTTTGGTCATTATAGGGGCAAGGCCGTCTATGGGTAAAACCAGTTTGATGATGAACATGGTCTTAGCTGCGCTCAATGACGATAGGGGGGTAGCGGTTTTTAGTTTGGAAATGTCCGCAGAACAACTCGCTTTAAGGGCGTTATCGGATCTCACTTCTATTAACATGCATGATTTAGAGAGTGGGAGGCTTGATGATGATCAATGGGAAAACTTAGCCAAATGCTTTGATCACCTTTCGCAAAAAAAACTCTTTTTCTACGATAAAAGTTATGTGAGGATAGAGCAAATCCGCTTGCAACTACGAAAGCTTAAATCCCAATACAAGGAATTGGGTATCGCTTTTATTGACTATTTGCAGCTCATGTCAGGGAGCAAAGCCACTAAAGAACGCCATGAGCAAATCGCTGAAATTTCAAGGGAGCTTAAAACCTTAGCCAGAGAATTAGAAATCCCTATCATAGCGTTAGTGCAACTCAACCGCAGCCTGGAAAATCGAGACGATAAACGGCCCATTCTTTCGGATATTAAAGACAGCGGGGGGATTGAACAAGACGCTGATATTGTTTTATTTTTATATAGAGGCTATATCTATCAAATGAGGGCTGAAGACAACAAAATAGACAAGCTCAAAAAAGAAGGCAAAATTGAAGAGGCGCAAGAGTTGCATTTAAAAGTTAATGAAGAAAGGCGTATCCACAAGCAAAATGGCAGTATTGAAGAGGCTGAAATCATTGTGGCTAAAAACAGGAATGGGGCTACAGGAACGGTTTATACGCGCTTTAACGCTCCTTTCACGCGCTATGAAGACATGCCCATAGATTCCCATTTAGAAGAGAGGCAAGAAACTAAAGTGGATTATGATATAGTTACAACTTGAAAGACAAAACTTTTCAGGGGGCGTTTGAACTTCTTACAACCCCCAAAGAATACTTATGGTGTGGGGTGTTTTTAAGCCTTTTGTTGGCAATCAATCTCTATTTAGAATACTTGAATTACCAAAAGCTTGATTTTTCAAAACCTACGAGCTTGAACGCTCAAATTCTATTGCAATACCCTAAAACGAAAGATCAAAAAACCTATTTTGTTTTAAAGCTCCAATCAAAGGGCATGATCTTTTACACCACCATTAAAGAGCCTTTAAAAAACCTCCAATACCGCCATGCGCAATTTTTTGGCAAGTTCAAATTTTGCTCGTTCTTAGAGTCTCTAAAATCATGCTTTTTTCAAACCTATTCTTTTTCTTTAACGCGAAAACAGGATTTTAAATCGCATGTGCGCCATTTCATTGACAGCGCTCATTCCAACGCTTTGGTGGGTAATTTGTATCGAGCGTTATTCATAGGGGATAGCTTGAATAAAGACTTAAGAGACAGGGCTAACGCGCTAGGGATCAACCACTTACTAGCCATTAGCGGGTTTCATTTAGGGATTTTGAGCGCGAGCGTGTATTTTCTTTTTTCTCTTTTTTATACCCCCTTACAAAAACGCTATTTCCCTTATAGGAACGCTTTTTATGATATAGGGGTTTTGGTGTGGGTTTTTTTGCTGGGGTATTTGTTGCTATTGGATTTTTTACCCTCTTTTTTCAGGGCGTTTTTAATGGGCTTATTAGGGTTTTTGGCATGCTTTTTTGGGGTAAGGCTTTTGAGTTTTAAGCTTTTGGTTTTAGCGTGCTGTATCGCCATAGCGTTACTCCCTAAATTGCTTTTTAGCGTGGGGTTTTTGCTTTCTGTTTGTGGGGTGTGGTATATCTTTTTGTTTTTAAAACACACTCAAATTTTTTTTAAAACCTCTTCTTTTTTAAGGCGATCTTTTCAAGTCATAAGCTTAAGCGCGCTGGTGTTTTTGAACATGCTCATTATCGCGCATGCCTTTTTCCCTATGTTTTCGCCCTACCAGCTCTTTAGCATTCCTTTAGGCTTGATTTTTATCGTGTTTTTCCCTTTGAGTTTGTTTTTGCATGCGGTGGGTTTAGGGTCTTTATTGGATAATATTCTAAGCATGCCTTTAACCATCCCTACGATTTCGGTTCCTTCGCCTTTATGGCTTTTAGGGGTGCATTTATGTTTAACGATTTTGAGTGCGCGTTTTTTTAAAGTTTATTTAAGCATGAATGTTTTGAGCATGGGCTTTTTCTTGTATTGTTGCTATCAATATATTATAATGCCTAGCTTAATTGTAGGTTAGAAAAGTCATTTTATTAGGGATCAAATAATTGCTTAAAAAAATCACGCGCAAAATCAAAGCTTTAAGCGAATTGGTCGCATTAGAGCATACGATATTTTCTAGCATGTTTTTACTCATGGCTATGGTCATAAGCTCCTATCAAAAAAATCAAACGCTCTTTTTTGGCTTAGAAACCTTAATCCTTTGTTTTTTAGCTTTATTAGGGGCAAGAAACTTCGCTATGGGGTTTAACCGCTTGGTGGATAGGGATATTGATAAGGATAACCCAAGGACGAAAAACCGCCCGAGCGTGGATGGCAGAATTAGCGTTAAAGGCATGGTCATTTTTAGCGTTTTAAACGCTCTTTTATTCGTGGGGGTGAGCTATTTCATTAACCCTTTAGCTTTCAAACTTTCGTTACCTTTTTTAATCATTTTAGGAGGGTATTCGTATTTCAAGCGCTTTTCTTCTTTGGCGCATTTCATCGTGGGTTTGGCTTTGGGTTTGGCCCCCATTGCGGGAAGCGTGGCGGTTTTAGGAGCGATCCCTTTATGGAATGTCTTTTTGGCTTTAGGGGTGATGCTGTGGGTGGCTGGGTTTGATTTGCTCTATTCTTTACAGGATATGGAGTTTGATAAAGAGAGAGGCTTGTTTTCCATTCCTAGTCAATTAGGGGAAAAATGGTGCTTGAATCTCTCAAGGCTCTCACACCTTGCAGCACTGATCTGCTGGCTTTTTTTTGTGAAATGCTATCATGGGGGGCTTTTTGCGTATTTAGGCTTAGGGGTTTCAGCCTTGATCTTACTCTATGAGCAGATCTTAGTGGCTAGAGATTATAAAAACATCCCTAAAGCCTTTTTTGTGAGTAATGGCTATTTGGGGGTGGTGTTTTTTATTTTTATCGTCCTTGATGTGGGGTTTAAGCATGCATGAGTTGGTTTTAAGATCCCAAGCTTTAGGGTTTGAAACGCGCTTAGTCCAATGCGATTTATCGTTCTCTTATGAAAGGTTTATTTCTAAAAGTAAACGCTCTTTAGCGGTGTTAGAAGAATTTGATTGGTTAAATTCTGGCTTTGATTTTTCACGCTTGAACGTTGAAAATGACACTCTGGAATTACTCAAAGCGCTGTATTTTAAATTAGAAAAATTAGAAAGCCTGCTTTTAAAAGAAAACTTACTTGAATTGGAGCAAAATAACCGCATCATCGCTTTAGGGCATGGGCTAGTTTGCCTGAAAAAACAAAGCCTGATAGCGCCTCAAACTTATTATGGGCGTTGCGTGTTAGAAGGGAAAATCCTAGCCTTTTTTGGCGTGGCAAGGGATAAAGATTTTTTAGAAATCACTCGCATGCACGCCTTAGACATTAAGCGTTATGATTCTTTCATTGTTGATAGCGAAAGAAAAGGCTTAAAATTATGAACGGGAGCAATCATGTTATCTTCTAATGATTTGTTTATGGTCGTTTTAGGGGCGATTTTATTGGTGTTGGTGTGCTTGGTGGGGTATTTGTATCTTAAAGAAAAAGAGTTTTACCATAAAATGAGGCGTTTAGAAAAAACCTTAGACGAATCCTATCAAGAAAATTATATCTATTCTAAGCGTTTGAAAGAATTAGAGGGGCGTTTGGAAGGTCTTTCTTTAGAAAAAAGCGCTAAAGAGGATAGCTCATTAAAAACAACCCTTTCACACCTTTATAACCAGTTGCAAGAAATCCAAAAATCCATGGACAAAGAGCGCGATTATTTAGAAGAAAAAATCATTACTTTAGAAAACAAATTCAAAGACATGGGGCATTATGCCGCTAGCGATGAAATCAACGAAAAACAGGTTTTGAAAATGTATCAAGAAGGCTATAGCGTGGATTCTATTTCTAAAGAATTTAAAGTGAGTAAGGGCGAGGTGGAATTTATACTGAATATGGCAGGGTTAAAATGGTAGCTTTAAGCAACGCTCTTTCAAGGGTTTTTGGCTCTGTGGCTGGCTATAAATTCCCTTCTTTTATCCAAAAAGGCATCAACGCTCTTTATGTTAAGATCTTTAAAATTGATTTGAGCGAGTTTGAGCCTTTAGAAAATTATAAGAGTTTGAACGCTCTTTTCACGCGCTCTTTAAAAAAAGAACGCCCCTTTGACAAATCCCCTAATATTTGCATTGCGCCTTGCGACGCTTTGATCACCGAATGCGCTTTTTTAGATAACGATACCGCTTTACAAATTAAAGGCATGCCCTATAAAGCGCATGAATTAGTGGGCGAAATCAACCCCTTAAGCCCTTCTTTTTTCTATGCGAATTTTTACCTTTCGCCCAAAGATTACCACCACTACCACGCTCCTTGCGATTTAGAAATTTTAGAGGCTCGTTATTTTGCGGGGAAATTACTGCCAGTCAATAAGTCCTCATTACACAAAAACAACAATTTGTTTGTGGGCAATGAGAGAGTGGTGCTTGTTGCAAAAGACATTCAAGGCAATCAATTGTATTTTGTAGCGGTGGGGGCGTTAAATGTGGGTAAAATGCGTTTTAATTTTGATAAGAATATCCAAATTAACGCTAAAGCCCGTTTCACGCAAACCTATTCTTACAACCCGCCGATTAAGGTTAAAAAAGGGGATAATTTAGGGAATTTTGAAATGGGCTCTACTATCGTTTTATTCATTCAAAACACCGCTTTTAAGGATTTGAAAGAAAAAAGCGTGAAGTTTGGGGAAAGTATAGGGGAATTTCATGCCAACTGATTTAAAAACTTCTATTGTGGAGTTGTTGCGCGATTTAGACGCGCTTTTAGTGGCTCACTTTTACCAAAAAGATGAGATTGTAGAGTTAGCCCACCATACAGGCGATAGCCTGGAGTTGGCTAAAATCGCAAGCCAAAGCGATAAAAACCTCATCGTGTTTTGCGGGGTGCATTTTATGGGCGAAAGCGTGAAAGCCCTAGCCTTTGACAAACAAGTGATCATGCCCAAACTCTCATGCTGCTCTATGGCGAGGATGATTGATAGCCATTATTACGATAAAAGCGTTCATTTATTGAAAGAATGCGGCGTTAAAGAATTTTACCCTATCACTTATATCAATTCTAACGCTGAAGTGAAAGCCAAAGTCGCTAAAGATGGTGGCGTGGTTTGCACGAGCCGCAACGCTTCTAAAATCTTTAATCACGCTTTAAAACAAAATAAAAAAATCTTTTTTTTACCGGATAAATGCTTGGGGGAAAATCTGGCCCTAGAAAATGGCTTAAAAAGCGCGATTTTAGGTGCAAATAGCCAAGAAGAAATCAAAAACGCTGATGTGGTTTGTTATAACGGCTTTTGTTCGGTGCATCAGCTTTTCAAATTAGAAGACATTGAATTTTACCGCCAAAAATACCCGGATATTTTAATCGCTGTCCATCCAGAATGCGAACCTAGCGTGGTTTCTAACGCTGATTTTAGCGGATCAACGAGTCAAATCATAGAGTTTGTAGAAAAGCTAAGCCCCCATCAAAAAGTCGCCATAGGCACTGAAAGCCATTTAGTCAACCGCTTGAAAGCCAAGCGCCACCATCAAAACACTTTCATTCTTTCTAGCACGCTCGCTCTCTGTCCTACCATGAACGAAACGACTTTAAAGGATTTGTTTGAAGTCTTAAAGGCTTATAAAAACCACAGGGCTTATAATACGATTGAATTAAAAGATGAGGTGGCGCGTTTGGCCAAACTCGCTTTAACTAAAATGATGGAGTTATCCTAATGGAGATTAGAACCTTTTTAGAACGCGCTTTAAAAGAAGATTTAGGGCATGGGGATTTGTTTGAAAGGGTGTTAGAAAAGGATTTTAAAGCCACAGCGTTTGTTAGGGCTAAACAAGAGGGCGTGTTTTCAGGCGAAAAATACGCTTTAGAGTTGCTTCAAATGACCGGCATTGAATGCGCTCAAACCATTAAGGATAAAGAACGCTTCAAGCCTAAAGACACCCTAATGGAAATTAGGGGGGATTTTAGCATGCTTTTAAAGGTTGAGCGCACCCTATTAAATCTGTTGCAACACAGCAGCGGGATCGCTACTTTAACGAGCCGTTTTGTAGAAGCTTTAAATTCTCACAAGGTGCGTTTGTTGGACACGAGAAAAACGAGACCCCTTTTAAGGATCTTTGAAAAATATTCCGTGCTTAATGGGGGAGCGAGCAACCACCGCTTAGGGCTAGATGACGCTTTAATGCTTAAAGACACGCATTTAAAGCATGTAAAAGATTTAAAAAGCTTTTTAACGCATGCCAGAAAAAACTTGCCTTTCACGGCTAAAATTGAAATTGAATGCGAGAGCTTTGAAGAGGCCAAAAACGCCATGAACGCAGGAGCGGATATTGTGATGTGCGATAACATGAGCGTTGGAGAAACGAAAGAAATTGCCGCTTACAGAGAGGCGCATTACCCTTTTGTCTTATTGGAAGCGAGCGGGAACATTTCACTAGAGAGCATCAACGCTTACGCTAAAAGCGGCGTGGATGCCATTAGCGTAGGGGCTTTAATCCATCAAGCCACTTTTATTGACATGCACATGAAAATGGCTTAAAGACTTTAAAAAGGGGTTATTAGCATGCTAAAAGAATATTTAGAAGGCATTAAAGACATCACGCCTGAAAGTAATGAACTCGCACACCGCCGTTCTTTACACAACTTGCTTGATAGCTTAAAAGACCATTTCAATAAAGAATTTAAGATTGAACATGAGTCTAAAAGAGAGCAAGGAAGCCAGCCTGATTTTCGCATCTCTTATCAAGGGCTAAACATTGGCTATATAGAAAATAAAAGAGCAGGGACCGATCTTAGCCAGCTCTTAAAAAGCGATCAAATCCTTAAATATTTAGAATTAAACCCTAATCTCATGCTCACCGATTACCTTAATTTCGTGTGGGTAGGGAAAGATGAAGAGAATAAGCCTTTAATTAAAAGAGGAATTTCTATCGCTAGCCTTGATGAACTCTCTAAACCCCCAAAACCTAACCCGCAAACCACCGAGCGCGATTTAATTGAATTGTTCAAAAGCTTTTTCAACCACGAAGCAGCCCCTATCACTAACGCTAAAGATTTCGCAACGCATTTAAGCACGCCCACCAAGTATTTAAAAGACGCTTTGATTCAATACCATGAAGAACAGCAAGTTTCTAGCATTTTTAAGAATTTTAAAGAATATCTTTATGAAGAATTGAGTTTTGAAGACTTTAGCGATGCGTTCGCTCAAACGCTCACCTACAGCCTTTTTCTAGCCAAACTCAACCACCCTTTTGAAAAAATAGATTTCAATAATGTGAGAAGCTCTATCCCTAAAAATTTCGCTGTGATCAGAGAAATGGCGGATTTTTTAAAGAGGCTTGATAGCATAAAAGAAATCCAATGGCTTTTAAATGAAATTCTAAACTTAATCAATCATGTTGATATGGACTCTATCATTAAAGATTTGGATGACGATAAAGACCCTTATTTGCACTTTTATGAAACCTTTTTAAGCGCTTATGACCCTAAATTGCGAGAGAAGAAGGGCGTGTACTACACCCCAGATTCTGTGGTGAAATTCATCATTAACGCTTTGGATAGCCTGCTCAAAACGCATTTCAAAGACGCTCCCTTAGGCTTAAAAAGCGCTTTGGATAACGAAAACATCAAGCTTTTAGATTTTGCTACCGGCACAGGCACTTTTTTATTGGAAGCGTTCAGGAAAGCGCTAGAAGTGAGAAAAACAAGCGATGGAGGCACCTCCACTAAAGAGGACAAATACCAAAACCTCTTGAAGCAATTTTATGGGTTTGAATACTTGATCGCTCCTTATGCGATCGCTCATTTGAATCTCAGCCAAGCCTTCAAGGAGGAATTTAAAAAGCCTCTCAAAGAAAACGACGCGCTTAAAATCATTTTAACCAACACCCTCATACAGCCTAGTGAGATCGTTGCTTATCGTGGGCTAAACCCGATTTTTGAAAAAGAGCTTTCAAACGCTCAAGAAATCAAAAAAAATGAAAATATCCTTATCATCACTGGTAACCCCCCTTATAGCGGGGCGAGCGAGAATAAGGGCTTGTTTGAATGGGAAGTGAAAGCCACTTACGGCATAGAACCTGAATTTCAAACCATAGAAATTGAAAAAAATATTAAGCTCACCGATAAAATCCAAACGCTTTTAAAGAACATTCAAAAACAAAAAGAAAGCAGTAGTAAAGACGCCCTAAAGGCCCTTAAAAGCCTCCATTCTAAATACAAACTACAAAAGGAGAAAAACCCTAAATGGCTCCTAGACGATTACGTGAAATTCATGCGTTTCGCTCAAAACAAGATTAAATCTTTAGGGCATGGTCTTTTTGGCTTTATCTCTAACAACGCCTTTTTAGACAACCCTACTTTTAGGGGGTTAAGGCGCTCTCTTTTAGAATGCTACGATGAGCTTTATATCCTAAACTTGCATGGAAACACTAGGAAAAAGGAGGAAACCCCACAAGGCGCAAAAGACGAAAATGTTTTCAATATCATGCAAGGCGTGTCCATCAACCTCTTTGTCAAAAAGGTGCAAGCCACCAAGCAAAAAATCTTTTATTATGATGTTTATGGTGAAAGGGCTGAAAAATACGCCTTTTTAGCCCAACATGATTTGAATAGTATTGAATGGCTTGAGCTTACCCCAAGAGGGCCTTCTTACTTGCTGTTACCTCAAAAAACGCCCTTGTTAGAGGAATACGAACAAGGGTTTAGCGTTCAGGATATGTTTCAAGTTGGAGGCACCGGTATTTGCTCTAAACGAGACCATGTCGTTTTCCACAAGGACAAAGAAAGCTTGCTAAAGCTGTTAAAAGATTTTTCAACCTTAGAGCCTAGCGAGTTACGCAGAAAGTATGATATTGGCGATGATAGTAGGGATTGGCGTTTAAACAATGCTATCAAAGAAGTTAAGACTAATATTAAGCGTTTAGAAGAATACATTGTTTTGTGCCAATACCGCCCCTTTGATTATCGTTGGACTTATTACACACCTAATTCAAGGACTTTTTTAGCATATCCAGTTTATGATGTTTTTAAGCACATGTTACCCCCCCCCCCCCCAACAAACCCTAAAACACCCAATCAAACGCGCAAAAATATCGCGCTAATTACTTCTCGCAGATTTTGTCAATCACAAAAAAGCGGCGTAGGATTTGTTAGTAATAAAATTTCAGATTTGCGCACTTCAGGAATGGAGGGAGGCGATTATGTAAATCCACTATACATGAACCCCAACTACACCGAAAATTTTACGCCAGAGTTTAGAAGCTTTATAGACAAGCATTATAACCACTCTTTTGAGCCGCTAGAGGTTTTAGGCTATATCTATGCGTTATTGTATTCCCCAAACTACCGCAAGCGTTATGAAGACTTTCTCAAAGCCGATTACCCTAAAATCCTTTTCACAAAAAATAAGGATTTGTTTAGGGCTTTAAGCCTTTTAGGGATTGAACTAATCGGCTTGCATGTTTTAAATAAAGAAAGCCTGAATCACAGCTTTGAAAAATTAAAAGACGCTACCATAGGCGATTCCTGCTACAAAGAAGCGCATGATTGCATCATCAAAAAACCCTTTTATAACGAGCCAGAACAACGGCTTTATATCAACCATAGCGCTTATTTTAGGGGGGTGAGTCAAGAAATTTATGATTATAGAATAGGGGGGTATGGCGTTTTAGACAAGTATTTAAAAAGCCATAAAAACGAGCCTTGCGACTTTGATCATGTAACCAACATCATTAAAGTCATCGCGTGCACGATTGAAATCCAAAAAACGCTTGGATTTTTGACGAGCGATTTGCCCCATTTAAAAGGGAATGACAGCCAAGCGTTAATGCAAGAAATCTTGCAAAATCCACCCCCCCCCCCCCATTTAATACCAATATCGCCCTTATCTTATCGCGCCAAGCCAAAGCCATCGGAGACCTTAACTTTGATGGCGCATTCATCAGCAAAGAAGCAAGCGACAACAATATCTATCGCAGAGGCGGGGGATCAGCTTTCCCCTTATTCTGTATTGCCTAATCTGGCTCTCATTTGCGATAGAGGCTCTAAAGTAAGCCCCATTTCTAATGTTTTTGTAACGGGCATGCTTTGCGATTTGCATGTGAATGGATCGGGGAGTTATGCGTTTTTGTTGTATCGTTTAAAATAGGTGGGGATAGACAGCTTCTATCATTTGATGCATTTGATGAGAACAAAGCTAAAGATTAAACATTAAGATAGCCTTAAAACGCTTGTGTTAAAATGGCTAGAGTAGCAGATATAAAAGGTTAGTTAATCATGGATTTTTTAAAAGAAAACTTAAACACTATCATAGAGGGGGATTGTTTAGAAAAATTAAAAGATTTTCCTAATAAAAGCGTTGATTTTATCTTTGCTGACCCCCCTTATTTTATGCAAACAGAGGGGGAATTGAAGCGTTTTGAAGGCACAAAATTTCAAGGCGTTGAGGATCATTGGGATAAATTTGGCTCTTTTGAAGAATACGATACCTTTTGTTTGGGTTGGTTAAAAGAATGCCAAAGGATTTTAAAAGACAATGGCAGTATTTGCGTGATAGGGAGTTTTCAAAATATTTTTAGAATTGGTTTTCATTTGCAAAATTTAGGGTTTTGGATACTCAATGATATTATTTGGCACAAGAGTAACCCGGTGCCTAATTTTGCTGGCAAGAGATTATGCAACGCCCATGAAACGCTTATTTGGTGCGCTAAACACAAAAACAGCAAAGTTACCTTTAATTATAAAACAATGAAGTATCTCAATAACGACAAACAAGAAAAATCGGTTTGGCAAATCCCTATTTGCATGGGTAACGAAAGACTAAAAGATGCGCAAGGTAAAAAAGTGCATTCCACGCAAAAACCAGAAGCGCTCTTAAAAAAAATCATTTTAAGCGCGACCAAACCTAAAGATATTATTTTAGATCCCTTTTTTGGCACAGGCACAACAGGGGCTGTGGCTAAATCCATGAACAGGTGTTTTATTGGCATTGAAAAAGATTCTTTTTATATTAAAGAAGCGGCAAAACGCCTTAATGACACTAGGGATAAAAGCGATTTTATCACTAATTTAGAATTAGAAACTAAACCCCCAAAAATCCCTATGAGTCTTTTAATTTCTAAACAATTATTAAAAATCGGGGATTTTTTATACTCATCTAATAAAGAAAAAATTTGTCAAGTTTTAGAAAACGGACAAGTGAGGGATAATGAAAACTATGAAACTTCTATCCATAAGATGAGCGCTAAATATTTGAATAAAACCAACCATAATGGCTGGAAATTTTTTTATGCGTATTATCAAAATCAATTTTTGTTGCTAGATGAATTGCGTTATATCTGCCAAAAGGATTTTTAATGGACTATCAAACCTTTAACGAGATTTTTAATCGTTTTATTTTTGGAACATCTAAAGCAAAATTACTTGAAAATATTGCTGAAAACCCTGAACGCTATTTGGGGATTTTTAGACCCACTAAGCCTAAAACAAAACTATTACAAAATTTATTGACTTCCCATGAGATTAAGTTTGGCGATGCGTTTGAACGCTTAATAGAAGAGTATTTAAAAGAGCATAACTTTTCGCCTTTATCTAAAAAAATCCCTTATTACAATAAGGATAAAGAAAAAATGGAATCTTTAGAATTAGATCAGTTGGCTAAAAAAGATAACACCTATTATTTTATAGAACAAAAAATGCGAGACGACCATGACAGCGCCAAAAAGAGAGGGCAAATAGATAACTTTGAAAGAAAATTAGAGGCTTTAATCCATCGTTATGGCGAAAACATTCAAGGCTATTTTTACTTTATAGATGAAGGTTTGAATAAAAATCAAAATTACTATAAAGAAGAATTGCAAAAATTATCCGCTGATTATGGCGTGCCTTTGAGCTTGCGCTATGGTAAGGAGTTGTTTGAATCTCTTAATATTCCGCAAGTTTGGGATGAGATTTTAACCCATTTAGCGCGATGGCGTGAAACCTTGCCCGATTTACCCAGTTTGAATTTTGATGAAAATCCTTTAGAGAGCTTTAAAGAAATCAAAGATTTAGCGCCAAGCGTTTATAGAAAGCTTTTGGATAATGATGGAATTTTTAATCTTGTGTTAATTTTATTCCCAGAACAAAAAGTTTTAAAAATATTAATGGAGTATTTTAGACAACAGAATAAAACGATCTGTCAGCAATTAGCGTCAAAGTTAGAGGAAAAGTTATTGTCTTTGCGATAGAGGCTCTAAAATAAGCCCCATTTCTAATCTTTTTGTAACGAACATGCTTTGCGATTTGCATGTGATATGGATCGGGGAGTTATGCGTTTTTATTGTATCGTTTAGGCTCAAAATGAGTGAATGAGTGGGCATGTTATCTAAATTTTAGATAGAATAAACGCAAAAAATTGAATAAAACCTTAAAGGTGATTCTTTCTAATCTCAAAAATGGGTGGTGCTATTAACAATGACAAAACGACTTTTTAAAGGGTTGTTAGCGATTTCTCTTGCTGTGAGTTTGCATGGTGGTGAAGTTAAGGAAAAAAAGCCGGTCAAGCCGGTCAAAGAAGATCCGCAAGAATTAGCGGCTAAAAGGGTGGAAGCGTTCAGTCGTTTCTCTAATGTGGTTTCAGAAATTGAAAAAAAGTATGTGGATAAAATCAGTATTTCTGAGATCATGACTAAAGCGATTGAAGGCTTGCTCTCTAATTTGGACGCGCATTCAGCGTATTTGAATGAAAAGAAGTTTAAGGAGTTTCAAGCCCAAACCGAGGGCGAATTTGGGGGGCTTGGGATCACGGTGGGCATGCGCGATGGCGTTTTGACCGTTATTGCTCCCTTAGAAGGCACTCCCGCTTACAAGGCTGGGGTTAAATCAGGCGATAACATTCTAAAAATCAATAACGAAAGCACGCTGAGCATGAGCATTGATGATGCGATCAATCTCATGCGCGGCAAGCCAAAAACCCCTATTCAGATCACCGTTGTGAGAAAAAACGAGCCAAAACCCTTGGTGTTTAACATCATTAGAGACATCATTAAACTCCCCTCTGTCTATGTGAAAAAGATTAAAGAAACCCCTTATCTGTATGTGAGAGTGAGTGGTTTTGACAAGAATGTTACCAAATCGGTTTTAGAAGGCTTAAAAGCTAACCCTAAGGCTAAAGGGATCGTGTTGGATTTAAGGGGGAATCCTGGAGGGCTGTTAAACCAGGCGGTAGGCTTGTCTAACCTCTTCATTAAAGAGGGGGTTTTAGTCTCTCAAAAAGGCAAAAACAAAGAAGAAAATTTAGAATACAAGGCTAACGGCAGAGCCCCTTATACCAATTTGCCTATTGCGGTGTTAGTCAATGGCGGTTCAGCGAGCGCGAGCGAGATCGTCGCAGGGGCACTGCAAGATCACAAACGAGCCGTGATTATCGGTGAAAAAACCTTTGGTAAGGGAAGCGTGCAGGTGCTGCTCCCTGTCAATAAAGACGAAGCCATTAAAATCACAACCGCGCGCTACTATTTGCCGAGCGGGCGCACCATTCAAGCTAAGGGGATCACGCCTGATATTGTGATTTATCCGGGTAAAGCGCCAGAAAATGAAAATAAATTCAGCTTGAAAGAAGCGGATCTAAAACACCATTTAGAGCAAGAGCTTAAAAAACTTGATGATAAAACCCCTAATTCCAAAGAGGCGGATAAAGACAAGAAAAATGAAGAGGAAAAAGAGGTTACTCCTAAAATGATCAATGATGATATTCAGCTAAAAACCGCTATTGACAGCTTGAAAACCTGGTCTATCGTGGATGAGAAAATGGATGAAAAAGCGCCTAAGAAGAAATAAAAACTCATGGGGTTTTTATTTGAAGAATGATAAAACCATGTTTTAATTTTCATGCGTTTTCAATGAAAACCATCACAATCGTTAGCTTGATTTTAAGCCTTTTGGTAAGCTTTTTGGTTGCCGAGAACACTTCTGATCCAGAAGAAATCAAGGCTAAAGTGGTTTATGTGAAAATCCCCCAATTAGAAGATTTAGAAAACACCCCGGTTTATATCGGTCAAACCATAGGCGTAACTTATGATTTATTGCTGTTTGACGCTGAGTTTTTGGAAGCCAAAATCAAAGACGGGTGGGATAAAACCCAAATTGAGCTTTTAAACAAAATGCCTAAATGGAAAAAGGTGGAACAAGAGCTTTTCAGAGCGACTTATTATTACAAGATTAAGGGCGTAAAAGCGAGTATTCCGCCTTTAGAAGTGAGCGCGTTTTCCAATAAAGACAAATACATAGATCATTCCATAGCCCCCAAAGTTACTTTGCAAGTAACGGATTTGTCCAAAAACCCTCGTTATGCGAATGTCATGGCTAAAGATTTACAAGTTGTGCAATACAAAACTAAAGACTATGACGATAAAAACAATATTTTGGTGATGGAATTAGCGTTCAAAGAGGCTAATTGGGAAGATTTTCACATTAAAGAAGCGCTAAAACAGGGGTTTGATAACGCCTCTTTAAACCAGATCAAGGCTAAAGAAGGGAGCGTTTTTTATTATTGCGTATTGCCTAAAACCCTTCAAAACCTTTCTTTTGATTATTTTTCGCTTTCTAATAGGCAGTTTAAAACGCTGTCTTTTTCAGCCATTCCCACTCAAGACACTACCGGTATTCAAAACGATCTCATCCCTAAAAACAATTTTTTAGTCTTTTCTAATGTGGCGCTGCTCGCTTTGTGCGTGTTTTTCTTGGCGCTGTTTTTCATTTTTGGGCGCAAACTCATTTTTTTAGGGCTTGGGATTTTGTGCTTAGGGTTTGTTTTGTATCACCTTTTATTCACGCAAAAATCAGCCCTATTGCTCGCTCATAAAAAAATCCGCATTCTGCCCACGCAAAATTCCACCATTTTAGGGCTTTCTAAAAATGAAATGCCGATTAAAATCTTAGGTTCGCATGATGATTATTATAAAATCCTAACGCCGCATGAACAAATAGGATGGGTCAAAAAAGATGAAGTCAAATAAAAAGTCCAATCGTTTAAGAGCGATTTATAGGGCTTTAGTGATCGCTATAGGACTAGCTGTTATCATTGTTTTCAATTATTTTAACCGCAAAAACAATAACGCGCGTTCTAGCCGTAGGGCTTGTTCGTGCTTTTTTTCCCTTACCGGGGTTACTTTAGAAAAAATAGGCGCTTTTGATACGGGCGCTAAACTCATTGTCTTAAACCACCAAAGCCTGTTAGACATCATTTATTTAGAAGCCTACCACCCTAGTAATATTTGCTGGATCGCTAAAAAAGAGCTGGGCGAAATCCCTTTTTATGGGCATGCCTTAACGGATACGGGAATGATTTTAATTGACAGAGAGGATAAAAAGGGGATTGTGAGCCTTTTGAAAGCGTGTAAAGAAAAACTGGATCAAAACCGCCCCTTAGTGATTTTCCCTGAAGGCACTAGAGGCAAGGGAGGAGAAAAATTTCTCCCTTTCAAGCAAGGGGCTAAAATCATCGCCGAAAAATTCCAGCTCAAAATCCAGCCCATGGTGTTAATCAATTCCATTAAAATCTTTAATTCCAAGCCTCTAGAAGCCTATAAAGCGTGCACCCGCTTAGTCATGCTAGAAAGCTATACGCCTGATTTTAACTCGCCCACCTGGTATGAAGAATTACAAGAACGCATGCAAAAAGAGTATTTAAAACACTACCATGAATTAAACGCTAGCGAACAATGAAGCTTTTTGACTACGCTCCTTTGAGTTTGGCTTGGCGGGAGTTTTTGCAAAGCGAATTTAAAAAACCTTATTTTTTAGAAATAGAAAAACGCTACTTAGAAGCCCTAAAAAGCCCTAAAACCATTTTCCCCAAAAGCTCTAATCTGTTTTATGCGCTCAATCTAACGCCCCCTAGCGCGGTTAAAATCATCCTTTTAGGGCAAGACCCCTACCATTCCACCTACCTAGAAAATGAACAAGAATTGCCGGTGGCGATGGGCTTAAGCTTTAGCGTGGAAAAAAACGCCCCCATCCCCCCAAGCTTAAAAAATATTTTTAAAGAATTGCATGCGAATTTGGGCGTGCCTGTGCCTTGTTGTGGGGATTTGAGCGCATGGGCTAAAAGGGGCATGCTGTTATTGAACGCCATTTTAAGCGTGGAAAAAAACCAAGCCGCTTCGCACAAGCATATTGGCTGGGAAGCTTTTAGCGATCAAATACTGATGCGTCTTTTTGAAACGATCTCCCCTTTAATCGTGGTGTTATTAGGGAAAGTCGCCCAAAAAAAGATCGCGCTAATCCCCAAAAACAAACACATCATCATCACAGCCCCTCACCCCAGCCCATTATCTAGGGGGTTTTTAGGGAGTGGGGTTTTTACAAGCGTTCAAAAAGCTTATAGAGAGGTTTATCGCAAGGATTTTGATTTCAGCTTGTGATTGATGCTTAATGAGACAGAACCCCTTAAGAATGCCTTTATTTAAGAGCATTTGTGATAAAATGGTGATTTTTAAATAAAGGGAAAACATGCCAATTAGAATCGCTATCAATGGGACCGGGCGCATTGGTTTGTGCGCTATAAGAGTCGCCAGTCAAAGAAAAGATATAGAAATTGTCGCTATCAATTCTACCGCTGAATTAGAAACTCTTTTGCATTTGATCCGCCATGACAGCGTGCATGGGCATTTTGAAGCCAAATTAAACGCCAATAGAACCCTAAATATCGGGCATAGTAAAAATATTTTAGTGTTGAGTGAGCGAGATATTAACAAGCTTGATTTTTCTGCCGCTAACGCAGAAATCATCATAGAATGCACCGGGAAATTCAATTCCTTAGAAGCTTCAAGCGCTCATCTTAAAAACAGCGTGAAAAAAGTCATCATCTCCGCTCCCGCGCAAAACGCCCCCACCTTTGTCTATGGGGTGAATCACACTAATTACCATAACGAAAGCGTGATTTCTAACGCTTCTTGCACGACTAACGCTACCGCTCCTTTATTAAAAATCTTAGATGAAGCCTTTAAAGTAGAAAATGCGCTTTTAACCACCATCCACAGCTACACTAACGATCAAAACCTTTTAGACACCAAGCACAAAGACATCCGCCGCGCCAGAGCGGCTGGTTTAAACCTTATCCCTACAAGCACCGGCGTGAGCAAAGCCATTTCGCTAGTCTTACCGCATTTAGGCCCTAAAGTTACAGGCCTTGCGATTAGAGTGCCTACCCCTAATGTGAGCTTGGTGGATCTATCTTTAAATTTTAAAAAAGTTGTGAGTAAAGCAAGCGTTCAGCATGTACTTAAAAACGCTAGTAAACACGCCTTTAAAGGGGTTGTAAGCGTTGATGAAGAAAGGCTTGTTTCAAGCGATTTTATTTCTTCGCCTTTTAGCGCGATCGTGATTGATGATCAAATCATGACAATAGGCGAAAAAAATGCTAAAGTATTGGCATGGTATGATAATGAGATGGGTTATAGCGAGCGCTTGATAGACATGGCGCAATATATAGCACAAAATTAAAAGAAAGGATTTTTCATGTTAGCTAAAATGTCGTTTATGCAAAACGTTAAAAACATTCAAGAGGTGGATGTCAATCATAAAAGGGTGCTTATTAGAGTGGATTTTAATGTGCCTTTAGATGAAAATTTGAATATCACTGATGACACGCGCATTAGAGAGAGCTTGCCCACCATCCAATATTGTATTGACAACAAGGCTAAAGATATTATTTTAGTGAGCCACTTGGGCCGCCCTAAAGGGGTTGAAGAAAAGTTAAGCTTAAAGCCTTTTTTAAAACGCCTTGAAAGACTCTTAAATCATGAAGTGGTTTTTTCTCAAAATATCGTGCAACTCAAACAAGCCCTAAACGAAAACGCGCCCACAAGGATTTTTCTTTTAGAAAACATCCGTTTTTTAAAAGGCGAAGAAGAAAATGATGAAAATCTGGCTAAAGATTTAGCGAGCTTGTGCGATGTGTTTGTGAATGACGCTTTTGGCACGAGCCACAGAAAGCACGCCAGCACTTATGGCACCGCCAAATTCGCCCCTGTTAAAGTGAGCGGGTTTTTACTCAAAAAAGAAATTGATTCGTTTTATCAAGCGTTTAACCACCCTTTACGCCCTTTATTGTTGATTGTAGGGGGGGCTAAGGTCAGCTCCAAACTCACCTTGTTAAAAAACATTTTAGATCTCATTGACAAGCTCATCATTGCCGGGGCGATGAGCAACACCTTCTTAAAAGCTTTAGGCTATGATGTGCAAGATTCTTCTGTAGAAGACGCTCTAATCAATGACGCCCTAGAATTATTAAAAAGCGCGAAAGAAAAAAAAGTCAAAGTCTATTTACCTATAGACGCTGTAACCACTGATGACATTCTTAACCCCAAACACATTAAAATTTCACCCGTCCAAGACATTGAGCCTAAACACAAGATCGCTGATATAGGGCCTGCGAGCATGAAATTGTTTTCTGAAGTCATAGAGAGCGCGCCCACGATCCTATGGAATGGCCCCTTAGGCGTGCATGAAAAACAAGAATTTGCCAGAGGCACAACCTTTTTAGCCCACAAAATCGCTGACACTTACGCTTTCTCGCTCATTGGTGGGGGCGATACCATTGATGCGATCAACCGCGCGGGCGAAAAGGACAACATGAGTTTTATTTCCACCGGTGGGGGAGCGAGTTTGGAATTGTTAGAGGGCAAAATTTTACCTTGTTTTGAGGTTTTGGACAAACGCCATTAACTTTAAGGATCGCTTATGGTGAATGTGTTTTTCAAACAGCAAAAATTTGTCATTAAAAAACGCTTTAATGATTTCAATGGCTTTGATATAGAAGAAAATGAAGTCCTATGGTTTGAATTAATCAACCCTACGCCCAATGAATTAGCCACTCTAAGCCAAGAATACGCTATCCACTACAACACAGATCATTCCCAACGAGTCTCATCGGTAACCAAATATTGGGAAGACAGCTCCAGCGTTACGATCAACGCTTTTTTCACTAATCAGGATGAAAATGAGACTTTTCATACGGAAATGGCGACCTTTATTTTGTCCAATAACATTCTTTTCACGATCTATTATGGGACTTTAGAAATCTTTGATTCTATCCAAAAAAAGGTTTTGGCTAGCCCTAAAAAATTTGAAGACGGGTTTGATATTCTAACCAAAATCTTTGAAGTGTATTTTGAAAAAGGGGTAGAATGCCTAGAATGGATCAACAAACAAACGAGCCTGTTGCGCAAAAACATCATTTTCAAAGAAACTTCTACGCATGATGATATTTTAGTGCGCTTGTCCAATTTGCAAGAATTTAATGTGGCTTTAAGGGATTCCTTTTTTGACAAACGGCGCATTATCACCGCATTACTAAGGAGCAATAAAGTGGATAGCGATACTAAAAATAATTTAAATATCATTTTAACCGATTTTAGCTCTTTGGTGGAGTCTACAACGGTCAATCTCAACTCGCTTGACAATATCCAAAACCTGTTCGCTTCTCAAGTCAATGTGGAGCAAAATAAAATCATCAAGCTCTTCACTGTGGCGACTATGGCGATGATGCCTCCCACATTGATTGGTACGATTTATGGCATGAACTTTAAATTCATGCCGGAGTTAGAATGGCAATACGGGTATCTTTTCGCGCTGATTGTCATGGCGATTTCTACGATTTTGCCTGTGCTCTATTTTAAAAAGAAAGGCTGGTTGTAGCCTTTCATGGAATTTTTATCCTCACTCTTAGACGCTCTTTCTACACCGCATGGCATAGTCTCCTTGGCTACGCTCACGCTTTTAGAGATCGTTCTAGGGATTGATAATATCATTTTTATCACGGTGATGGTCTATAAACTCCCCAAACACCAGCAAAATAAGGCCATGATTTTAGGCTTGGGCTTAGCGATGATCGCTCGTATAGGGCTTTTAGGGAGCTTGTTTTTTATCAGCCATTTGCAAAAGCCTTTATTCACTATAGCGGGCATGAGCTTTTCATGGCGTGATGTGGTGCTGCTTGTAGGGGGGGCGTTTTTGGCTTTTAAAGCGTTAGTGGAATTAAAAGAGCAGATCTACCCTAAAGAAAAACACCAAGAAAAAGCGTTTGGCTTTTCCATCACCTTAATAGAAATCATGTTTTTAGACATTGTCTTTTCTTTAGACTCTGTGATCACGGCTATTGGGATCGCTAAACACCTAGAAGTCATGGCGCTTGCTATTATTTTATCTGTAATCGTGATGATGTTTTTTTCCAAAATCGTTGGCGATTTTATTGAAAGGCATTATCGCATCAAAACTTTAGCCTTTGTGTTTTTGCTCGTTGTGGGCGTGTTTTTGTTTTTAGAAGGCTTGCATTTGCATGTTGATAAAAATTATTTGTATGCGGGTATTGGTTTTGCCTTGCTCATAGAATGCTTGAACATTTTCATAGAAAAGAAAATGAAAAAAAGCTAGGTCTTTTAAGATTGAATGAATGGTTTATAAAAGGTTTTTGTGCTTTTTTTAAGTGCCGGTAACTAAATTTTAATCAAAATTCATAAGCGCATAGGGGCATTTCGCAATGAAACCCCCTTAAAAAGAGGATTTGCACCACCTAGTAAGCAAACACATAATTCAAATACACGCTATAGAGCCTTCTGTATTTGAGTTCAGCGCCCATGAAAGAATAATAATCCGTGTTAATGGTAGGGATTTTCACGCCTAATTCCACGCCATGCTGCGCGGCATGATCGCTGTCTTTTTTCTTAGACCTGGCGAGATTCATTCTCAAGCCTAAATTGAATAAAAATTGGAAATTCGCCACATTCATTTTAGCGCTATAGATATTACCCACCACATTCAAATTCACAAATTCAGAATTAAGCCACGAAGTCCCAGCTAGCGCAAAGCCTCCAAAAAGCCCCACAGAAAGCTTGTTATTCTTGCCTAAAAAGTTGGTGTTTTTATCGTTGATGAAGTTATAAAGCGCATCCATTCCCACCCCATAAGTCCACACATCAGAAGCTGAGTTGAAGAAATTGGATTTAATATAAGCATGGTTGTAATCAAAAAAGCCGTAATACCTTAACCCCCAATTCCTTTTTTTACCAAAGAATTGCTTATAGCCCACTTGCACGCCGATCCCATTCATCGCGCCGTTATTGTTTTGGTAGTCAATCACGCCGATGCGCCTAAAAGGGTTTTTGCCTAATTCTTGCGCAACGGTTTGGAGCTGGTTGTATTTGTTGGTATCCAAAGAATAAGTGAGCAAACCTTCTGGGGAATTAGGGTTTTGAGTAGAATGCGTCATGTTTTGAAGTGGCTTGGCGTTAGGCAAGTGAGAGATACCGCTATTGATCGCTTTTGAGTCGTTGTTTAAAGTGTTAAGGGCTCCTTTAAAATCCAAAATGGTTTGAGCCAAAGCCCTATCCTGATTGACCTGGTTGCCATAATAAGCGGTGTGTTGCTCTAAAGAGTTTAAAGTTTCTTTCACAAACGCGCAACCCGAACCCCAAGTGTTATTAGTGATCACGCCAGCCGATCCTGCTTTACATTGTTCTAAATCCCCTTGAATAGGCCCTTGAATGCTGTGGAAATTGTTCGCAACTTGCTTAGCTAAACCTAAAATCTCTGCTTGAGCTTCAGCTCTATTGAGCATTTGTTTGGCGAATTCTTTGTTTTTAGAAGTGTAGGGGTTGAAATTGTTGGGTTGCGTGATTTGGGCGTTTTCATTAGCGTTAAGCTGTTGGGTTTTTGCTAGGGCTGTTTGAGCGTTTTTAATCATCTCATTAATTGCGTTAAAAGAAGGGCCAAAAATATCCACTACATTCCCAGGCGTAGAACTCAACCCCCACGCTTTACCGCCATTGCTCGTTTGCACATGCGGGTTTTGAGTAATAAGGACTTGCATGATAGTGGCGGCTTGTTGCAAAAGGTATTCAGCGTTATTGTTGTATGTCAATTGTATCGTAGGCGAGAATGCTGATCCGCCTGAATAAGAGGTTGGGATCTCTTTCCCATTCTCTGTATAATAATGCTCTATGATATTGTTTTGTGTGGTAGTCCTATAATTGGTTTGTTGTATGTTGACTACCCCTGTTTTGGTGGTGTCATTCAAGGCAGGCATCCCACCTCCTTGATTTTGGTTTAAAGCGGTTTGGATGATTTGATAAGCTTGGTTGAGTTTTTGGTATTCGTCAATAGATAGAATGCCATTGGGGCCTGTCCCGTATGCTTGATTGCAAGTGGTGGTGGTCCCATTAAGGGCTGGTGTGTTACCAAACGATTGATAGCTTTGATTATTGGTAGGGCCAGGGCCGCAGCCAATAAAAAGGGCTATGACTTGCCACATGCCCACAGCGGCATTGAGCGCTAAAGCCACAGCTTGATAGGCCGGAGAAGTGGTGGTAGCGCTAGTGAGGTTAATCGCACTTGAGCTTAGATTATCAATCGCACCGGTGATCGCGCTCGGTGTGCTGGCTAGATTGACTAAGGAATTTAAGTAATTGTATTGGTTTAAAAGGTTGCTTAAGTTATCGTATCTGTCCGCAAGATTTTGCAATGCTCCAGTGTTTTTCACTTGTTGAACCGCTTCACCGATTTGATAGCCCACGCTCATGTAAAATCCGTCATCTTCAGCTCTTGATAATGAGAGCATGAGAGAAAGAGAGAGTAAGAGGGATTTTTTGATTTTCATGTTTTCTCCTTTTATTAGATTTTTCTTCTTATAAAGAAGCTTATATGAATGGAATTTTAACTAATTTTAGCGCCAAATTTTAGAGGTTTTGTTTGTTTTTTTTGTAAAAATTGCGAAAAATAGGGGTTTTGGCCTAACTTTTAAGGCTTAAAAACCGCCCTTAAAAGAAAGGCTAGTTAGTCTTCTTTCAAGCTATAAGCGATAGGGATTTTTAGATGCACGGTTTCGTCTGGTTTAGGGAACAAATGCGCCGCGCTCTTAATGGCTTCTAAAGCCGCATGGTTTAAAATATCTGTCGTGTTGCTTTTGACGACTTTAATGTCTGTAACGCTCCCATCAGCATTGATCACAAAGCTCACTAACACTTCGCCCTCAATGCCCCTAATTTGCGCCATTTTGGGATAGCGGTTTTTAGAAGAAATAGCGGTTTGGATCTTCATTAAAAATTCGTTGCTCACGCCCGGGTTATAGGCTTGGGCTTCGGAAGTTGCACCCTCAGAGGTTTTGTTAGACTCTTCTTGCTTGTCTTTTTCTTTGACTATGTCTTTAGTCGTTACTTGTTTAGGAGCGCTCTTTTCTTTAGCTTCCTCTTTAGCTTCTTCTTTTTTGGGTTCTTCTTTAGGCTCTTCTTTTTTAACCTCTTCAACTTTAGGCTCAGGCTTAGGCTCGGGTTTTGGTTCAGGTTTGGGTTTGGGTTCAGGCTTAGGTTTTGGCTTAGGCTTGGGTTTGGGTTTTGGCTTAGGCTTTGTTACTTCTTTTTTTGGCTCTTCTTTCTTGGGTTTTTCTTTAGGCTCTTCTTTGGGTTTAGCCGACTCGGCATTGGTCTTTGTATTGGAATTAGTGTTAATGCTGGCTAAACTCATGGTAACCTTAGTGGTGCCAGCTTGCGCTAAAGGCGCTGGGGCTTCTTCACGCAGTAAAAAATAGCCAAACCCTATAGCGTATAGGGCAAAAGAGATTAAAAAGCTAACACTCGTTGAAACTTTACTGAGCTTGCGTGGAGATGGAGAAATTTTCATGATTATGCTCTTTTAAAA
This sequence comes from Helicobacter pylori, assembly GCA_008033015.1. GTDB lineage: Bacteria > Campylobacterota > Campylobacteria > Campylobacterales > Helicobacteraceae > Helicobacter > Helicobacter pylori_DH. The sequence goes on along the minus strand of CP032042.1, from coordinate 1,022,584 downwards.
TATCCATAATGCTGATAAAAGTTTCAAAACGAGAGCTTTTGTCGCTTTTTAAGTCTATAAGGGTTTTAGGGTCTGTTTGTTTGACTACAGTGCTCAAAGCTTCTAAATTCGTCGGTTTGTCATCTACGAAAATATTGTCATGCTCATCTACAGAGATGACCACCACTTTTTGATCGTTTGGCTGGGATTTTTCCGCGTTTTTAGCGTTAGGGAGACTGACTTTAATCTTACCTTGCACGATAAAAGTAGAAATACTCAACACAATCGCTAGTAAAACGAGCATAATATCAATAAAAGGGACAACATTCAGCCCATCGCCTCTTCTGATGCTTTTCATTTTTTCATGATCCTGAATTTTTCACTCAAAACATCGGATTTTCTCAATAAGCTATTATAAGCGATCAAAGTAGGGATCGCCACAGCAAGCCCTAGAGCGGTCGCTTTTAAAGCCAAAGACAAACCCACCATGATCGTTTTAGCGTCCATCCCGCCGCTCACGCCCATGTCATAGAAAATCACCATGATCCCTAAAACCGTCCCTAATAAGCCCACATAAGGCGCGTTAGAAAAAATCACATAGAGAATGGTCAAATTCTTGGTCAAATCCAAATTCAGGGCATCTATATCATCATAAGCTTTCAAATCGACTTTAGAATAAAAAATAACCCTTTCAATCACAAACCACAAAGCTAAAAAACTGGCCACGCCAAGCACCGCAAAAACGAATATGTCCACATAATCTTTCAACATTCCCACTGAAAAACCGCCCATAAAAACTCCTTGTCTATGATAAAACAATTCCCTTAAGATTAAAGCAACATGCAACACAGCCATACTCTAAAGAGCATGCGCTCTTTAAGAAGCATTCGTTCGCATAAATGCTCTAAAATGATAAAAGAATGTTGGTTTGTTGATTATATTGTTTTAATAATAACAAGTCAATAATGATTAAGCTAATAATTACAATCAAATTCAAACGCTCTTATGGCCAACCATTTAAATCCAATCTGTATTATAATTGTTCATTTTAAATTAATTCAATCATATTAGCATGAGCGGCTTTTAACAAACTCATGCCAAAAAAGGATTTTTCTCAATGGATACACCCAATAAAGACGATTCAATCATCCGCTTTTCGGTTTCTTTACAACAAAATTTATTAGACGAATTAGACAACCGCATCATTAAAAACGGCTATTCTTCTCGCTCAGAATTAGTGCGCGACATGATCAGAGAAAAATTAGTAGAAGACAATTGGGCAGAAGATAACCCTAATGATGAGGGTAAAATCGCCGTGCTTGTAGTGATTTATGATCACCACCAAAGGGAATTAAACCAGCGCATGATAGACATTCAGCATGCCAGCGGGACGCATGTTTTATGCACCACGCACATTCATATGGATGAGCATAATTGCTTGGAGACGATTATTTTACAAGGCAATTCGTTTGAAATCCAACGCTTGCAACTAGAAATCGGGGGGCTTAGGGGGGTTAAATTCGCTAAATTGACTAAGGCGTCTAGCTTTGAATACAATGAATAGCGTGTTAGAATGTAAAGAATTAGCGCTCTATGGAGGGAGTTTTGATCCTTTGCACAAGGCTCATTTAGCCATTATTGAGCAAACTTTAGAATTATTGCCATTCGCTAAGCTCATTGTCTTACCCGCTTATCAAAACCCTTTCAAAAAGCCATGTTTTTTGGACGCGCAAACCCGTTTTAAGGAATTGGAAAGAGCTTTAAAGGGAATAGATAGGGTGCTGTTGAGCGATTTTGAAATCAAGCAAGAAAGGGCTGTGCCTACGATAGAAAGCGTTCTTCATTTTCAAAAACTCTACCGCCCTAAAACGCTTTATTTAGTCATAGGAGCGGATTGTTTGAGGCATCTTTCTTCTTGGACTAACGCTAAAGAGCTTTTAAAAAGGGCGGAATTAGTGGTTTTTGAAAGGATTGGCTATGAAGAGATCCAATTTAAGGGGCGTTATTTCCCTTTAAAAGGCATTAATGCACCAATTTCTTCTAGCGCGATTAGGGCTAGTTTGGGGGTTTAAGCGTGTTTTTTAATGTGGCGATAGGCTTCTTGAATGATAGCGAAGCGTTTGGCATAAAGAGCCTTTTTTTCTTTGAGATCGCATAAATCAGGGTGGTAGGTTTTAGCTAATTCCAAATAGCGCTTTTTGACTTCGCTGAAATTTTCATGCTTGATAAACCCTAGCGTTTTATAGCATTCTTTTAATTTGCGTTCAGCCAAGGTGGTGTAGCTGTCCTTGCCAAAGCCATTAGGATAGATGAAATCTAAGCATGCGTTATGGACGATTCTATTTTCATTGAGCGTTACAATGAGTTCCCAAAAACGCTCTGAATCGCCTCTTATATGCAATTCATCTTTGGTTTCTAAAAACACACAGCCGCTGAATTTCTGGCGTAAAAAGCGTTTAGCGATAGGGTGTTTGGTGATAAAGAGCGCGTATTCTGCCCCAAAGGTTAAAACTTTCACCTCTATCTTTTCTAAAAGCGTGTTTTGATTGATGATTTTGATGCGTATGGGCAAGTGGCTTTTTTGTAAAATCTCTTCTAATGAATATTGGCTAATATCTTTTTCATGCGCGCATTCAAGGGCATGATAGACCCAATTAAGCAAGTAGTTTTTTTTGAAGCATTCCGTGTCGTTTAAAATGAGTAACGATGAAGAGAGCATGTGGCACTGGCTGAAATGCTTTTTAGCGTAGTTTAAAACTTTTTTCAATAAAGGGTGGCTGTTAGGGAGCGCGATTTGCGTGAATTTGGCTAACAATTCAATTTTGGCCATTGCCCTTATTTTCTCCATGCGTTTTGATGCGATTTTAAAAAATATTAGACATATTTTAGCATGCCAATGGTTAAAAAGAGTAGTTATGAATGGTTTTTGCGCTAGACTACAAGCCACATACTAATGATGAAAGATACAAAAATGAAAATAGCGGTATTACTCAGTGGGGGGTGGATAGCTCTTATAGCGCTTATAGCTTAAAAGAGCAAGGGCATGAATTAGTGGGGATTTATTTAAAACTCCATGCGAGTGAAAAAAAGCATGATTTATACATCAAAAACGCTCAAAAAGCGTGCGAGTTTTTAGGCATTCCTTTAGAGGTGTTGGATTTTCAAAAGGATTTTAAAAGCGCGGTTTATGATGAATTTATCAACGCTTATGAAGAAGGGCAAACCCCTAACCCTTGCGCGTTGTGCAACCCTTTAATGAAATTTGGATTAGCTTTAGATCACGCTTTACAATTAGGGTGTGAAAAGATCGCTACCGGGCATTATGCGAGAGTCAAAGAAATTGACAAGGTAAGTTATATTCAAGAGGCTGTGGATAAAACTAAAGATCAGAGCTATTTTTTATACGCTTTAGAGCATGAAGTGATCGCTAAATTGGTGTTCCCTTTAGGGGATTTGCTAAAAAAGGATATTAAGCCTTTAGCCTTGAGTGCGATGCCTTTTTTAGGCACTTTAGAGACTTATAAGGAATCTCAAGAAATCTGCTTTGTGGAAAAAAGCTACATTGATACTTTAAAAAAGCATGTTGAAGTGGAAAAAGAGGGCGTGGTGAAAAACTTACAAGGCGAAATCATTGGCACGCATAAGGGCTATATGCAATACACGATTGGCAAACGCAAAGGCTTTAACATTAAAGGGGCGTTAGAACCGCATTTTGTGGTGGGGATTGACGCTAAAAAGAACGAGTTAATTGTGGGCAAAAAAGAAGATCTCGCCACGCATTCCCTTAAGGCTAAAAACAAGTCTTTGATGAAAGATTTTAAAAAGGGCGAATATTCTATCAAGGCTCGTTACAGGAGCGTGCCTGCCAAAGCGTTTGTGAGCTTGAGAGACGAGGTGATTGAAGTGGAGTTTAAAGAGCCTTTTTATGGCGTGGCTAAAGGGCAAGCCTTAGTGGTTTATCAAGATGACATCTTGCTTGGCGGGGGCGTGATCGTTTAAGGCTTTTTGCGTTTGTATCCTAGTTGATCGCTTTTTTAACTCACTCTTGCTTAAAATTTTCAAAGCTAGGGAATCCATGCGGATCTAAGCGGATATTTTTAATAAGAGTTTTTCCATTGCTCAAATCACCGCTCAAATTTAGGGGCTTTTTAGTCTGTTGTTGGGCTAAAAGGGCTAAAACTCGGGCGTTTAACGCCATGGTTTCATTCAAAAACGCCATTTGCTTATTTAATTCGCTTAAAAATTCTATATTCAAGGTTTTTAAAGTATGCTCGTAGTTGGCTAAGATTAGCGCATGCTTTTCTTTATTATCTTTAGCGTTTTTTAATTCTTTGTCCCGCTCTATAAGGGCGTTTTGGTAGCGTTGGTGCAATTCTTTAGCGCATGATTTGAGATTTTCTTTATCGCATAAAAAATGCGTTTTTAAAGTTTCTAGGCGTTTTTCTAAGGGTAAAAAGGTTTTTAGGGCGTCTTCTTTAGCTTGGATTTGGCTTTGAATCTTGTTTTTAAATTTTTTCAAACGCATGGCTTTATAGGCTTGAAAATCATGGTTCATAAGAGCGTTGTATTCTAGGGTTTTGTTATGGGATTGTTGATCCTGTATCTCATTTTCTAAAACCTGATCGCACAAGGCGTTTAAAGCGCTCATCAAATCCAATTGCGAGAGCAAATGGGCGAGTTTAGGTTCTTTGAGTAAGAAAAGGGCGTTGTTTTGCTCTTGGACTTCTAAAGCATTTGAAGCCTCTTCTAAATTCTTAACACCGCTCAAATAAGGGCAATGCTCTTGTAAAAAAAGCGTTTGGGATTCTTCTATTAAGCGTTCTTGTTCCATGCTCTCTTTTAAGCGTTTTTCTAAAGTTTGTAATTTTTCTAATTCCAAAGCGCTTTGCTTCAATAACGCATCAGTGTCCATAAGGCGGATCTGGCTGGCGTTAAAAAAACGCCTTTGACTGGTTAGGGTGCTGTTAGCCTTTTTGATTTCTTTAAGTTGATCCTGGTTATTGGAAAGCACGCTTTGATAGATTCTTAAACTTTCATTGAGTTTGTAAAGCATGTCTGAAAGCTGTTCGTTGGAGCGCGAGAGCTTGGCGTTAGTTTGAGAATCAAAAGTCATCATTATCTGCGCGTTTGAAAAGGTTAGAAAAAACAAGAAAAGGCAAAAAAATCTCATGGGGTTATCTTTATTATTATGATTTCATCGTATTATTTTATCTAAGTTTTGGCATGCACCAAAACACGCAAAATTATCGCTTTTAAGATAAAATAAGCGTTTTGATGCCATTTTTGGAGCGATCGTGGAATTGAGTTACTATGAAATTTTAGAAGTGGAAAAACACAGCAACCAAGAGACCATTAAAAAGTCTTACAGAAAGTTGGCTTTAAAATACCACCCGGACCGAAACGCTGGCGATAAAGAAGCCGAAGAAAAGTTCAAGCTCATCAATGAAGCCTATGGGGTGTTAAGCGATGAAAAGAAGCGGGCCTTATACGATAGGTATGGCAAAAAAGGCTTAAACCAAGCCGGCGCAAGCCAGAGCGATTTTTCTGATTTTTTTGAAGATTTAGGCTCGTTTTTTGAAGACGCTTTTGGGTTTGGCGCTAGGGGGAGCAAAAGGCAAAAAAGCTCTATCGCGCCGGATTATTTGCAAACCATTGAATTGAGTTTTAAAGAGGCGGTTTTTGGCTGCAAAAAAACCATTAAAGCCCAATACCAAAGCTTCTGTGAAAGTTGCGATGGCACGGGCGCTAAAGATAAAGCCCTAGAGACTTGCAAGCAATGCAACGGGCAGGGGCAGGTGTTTATGCGTCAAGGTTTTATGAGTTTTGCGCAAACTTGTGGGGCGTGTCAAGGCAAGGGTAAGATCATTAAAACCCCATGCCAAGCGTGTAAGGGTAAAACTTACATTCTTAAAGATGAAGAAATTGATGCGATAATCCCTGAGGGCATTGATGATCAAAACCGCATGGTGCTTAAAAATAAGGGCAATGAATACGAGAAGGGGAAAAGAGGGGATTTGTATTTAGAAGCACGAGTCAAAGAAGATGAGCATTTCAAGCGCGAAGGCTGTGATTTGTTCATTGAAGCGCCGGTGTTTTTCACCACTATCGCTTTAGGGCATACGATTAAAGTGCCGTCTTTAAGAGGAGGCGAATTGGAATTAAAAATCCCTAGAAACGCCAAAGACAGGCAAACTTTTGCGTTTAGAAACGAGGGCGTGAAGCACCCCGAAAGCTCTTATAGGGGGAGTTTGATTGTGGTGTTGCAAGTGATTTATCCAAAAAGTTTGAATAAAGAGCAGCAAGGGTTATTGGAAAAATTGCATGCGAGTTTTGGCTATGAGGGCGAACCGCATAAAGGCGTTTTAGAAACTTGCGTTTCTAAAATTAAAGACTGGTTTAAATAAAAGGTTGTTGATGCATGATTTTCTAAAAGCTTTCAAAGACGCTTTCCCTCATACCATTTCTATCTTTTTAGGGTATTTGCTTATGGGAATGACTTTTGGAATGCTTTTAGTCCAGCATGGCTATGATTATAAAGTAGCCCTGTTCATGTCGTTATTCATTTATGCTGGGGCGGTGCAATTCGTGGCGATCACGCTTTTAAGCGCGCAAGCGAGTTTGATGAATGTCGTTATTGTGAGCTTGTTAGTGAATGCGAGGCAGACTTGTTACGCGCTTTCCATGCTGGATCGATTCAAAAACACCCAATGGCGTTTGCCCTATTTAGCGCATGCGCTCACGGATGAAACCTTTGCGTTATTGAATTTATACGCTCCTAAAGAGGGGGTGAGTGAAAAAGACTTTATTTTTAGCATTTCCTTACTCAACCACTCTTATTGGATTTTTGGCTCGTTAGTGGGTTCGTTAGTGGGTTCGCATTTTTCTTTTGACACTCAAGGCATGGAATTTGTGATGACAGCGATTTTTATCGTGCTGTTCATGGAGCAATACAAACGGAACACAAACCACAAAAACGCATGGCTTGGGATTATTATTGCGGTCGTTTGTTTAGCGCTCTTTGGGACTGAATACTTTTTGCTCATCGCTTTAGTTTTAATGGTGCTTGCCCTCATTTTGTTTAGAAAGCAGTTAGAATGTTAATGCATTCTATACTCATTCTTTTAGTCATTATAATAACGACTTATTTCACGCGCATTTGGCCTTTTATGGTGTTTAATGCAAAAAACCCGCCCAACGAATTTGTGCGTTATTTGGGTAGGGCTTTATCATGCTCAGTGATAGGCATGCTCGTGGTTTATTGTTTTAAAGACATTCATGTTTTAAAACCCCCTTATGGGATCAATGAAATCACCGCTTTTTTATCCGTTATCCTTTTGCACCGCATTTTTAAGGTGTTTGTTTTAAGCATCACGCTCCCTACCATTCTTTATATGGTTTTAGTCCAAAGCCATGCGTTAGAAAAGGCTTTTTTTAATCCCTAAAATCATGTTTGATTGCTTTTAACCCTCGCATTCTTAATCACAAAATACGCCGTAGGGATAATAAAAAGCGTTAAAACAACGCTGCTTATCATGCCCCCTAGCATGGGCGCAGCGATGGATTTCATGATCTCACTACCTGTGCCATGGCTATACATGATAGGAATGAGTGAAGCTAAAATGCTAAAAAAGGTCATCAGCTTGGGCCTTACCCTAAGCACCGCCCCATGCATGATAGCTTCTTTTAAGGCGGTAGTCGTTCGCTCTTTTAAAGGGGTTTTGATGAATTTTTGAAACGCATCCTCTAAATAAATAATCATCACAATAGCCGTTTCGCTCGCTACCCCTAAAAGGGCCAAAAAGCCCACTAGTGCTGCCACGCTCATGTTAAAGCCCATGAGATTCATAAAAATTAACCCCCCCAAAAACGCAAAAGGCAGAGTGAAAAAGCATAGTAAGGAATTAATGAGATTCTTTAAAGCAAAGACAATTAAAATAAAAATGATAAACACGCTCACCGGCACGATGTATTGTAAGGTTTTAAACGCTTCTTCTAAATACTGGCTTTCGCCGCTGAATTCATAATAATACCCGTTAGGCAATTGGATTTTTTCTAGCGCTTTTATTGCTAGTTGTCTGTAAGCATCAGAGCTGATACCATTTTGCGGCACAATATAAATAAAATTCACGTTCAAGCCCTTTTCGCTCTTTAACACCGCCGGCGAGTTGTCGTAATACACATGGGCTAACTCCCTTAAGGGCATGTAATTGTAAGCGGTTTTGATGTAGAGGTTTTTTAATTTTTCAATGGTGTTTCTTTCGGTGTCTTCTAATCGTAAAGAAATAGGGTAGCTTTCTACGCCTTTAATCATGGTCGTGAGCGTGGCTCCGCCCAGAGCGAATTTGATCGCATCTAACACGGCACTTTTATTGATGCCATAACGAGCCAGATTTTCATCGTTCAAATCCAGCGTGATGTAGTAACCATTATTAGATCGCTCGGCAAAGACGGATAAACTCTCTTTTAGGGTTTTGAGCTGTTGTTCCATAAGGATCGCTAATTCTTGTAATTTGTCCGTGTCATTACCATAAAGCTTGATGCCTAGGGGCGTTCTAATGCCGGTTAAGAGCATGTCCGTCCTCCCACGAATGGGGTAAGTCCATGAATTAGTCAAGCCTTTTAATTGTAAGGTTTTTTCTAATTTGTCCCTAACTTCTTTATAGCTGAGCTTTTCTTTCCATTCGTTTTGTGGCTTTAATTCAATGTAGGTTTCTATCATTCCTAAACCGGCAGCATCGGTGCTGGTGTTAGCGCGCCCCACTTTACCAAAAACCTGTTTGACAAAATCCAATCGCTTGATAGCGCTATTACTTTTTTTCAAATATTCTAAAGCGGTGTCAATGCCCACGCCATTAATGGTTACAGGCATATACATTATTACCCCTTCATTGATTTGGGGGATAAATTCCCAGTTGAGTTTTTGATACGCTAGATACAAGCCCCCTAAACCCACAACGCTCGCTATTAAAAAAGCGTATCTGAACTTAAGCACAACATTCAAACTCACGCCATAAATTTTTATGAAAAAAGCGTTAATGGGGTTTTTAGACTCTTCTAAAATCCGCCCTTTAATGAGCCATACCATTAAAATAGGGACTATCGTAATAGAAAGCAGAGCTCCTACTAGCATGGCAAAGGTTTTGGTGTAAGCTAAAGGGGCAAAAAGCTTTTCTTCTTGGCCGGTGAGCGCAAAAATTGGCAAGAAAGAAACCACGATGATCATTAAAGCAAAAAATATCGCACCCCCCACATGCTTAACCCCTTCTATAATGCCATTAACCCTTTGAGCGTTGTCTTTCGTATCAATGCGTTGCAAATGCTTGTGAGCGTTCTCTACCATCACAATCGCCGCATCCACCATCGCCCCTATAGCGATCGCAATGCCCCCCAAACTCATAATACTCGCTTCAATATTGAAATAACGCATGAGCAAGAAACTGATGCACACGCTTAAAGGCAGAGTGATAATCACCACTAAAGCGCTCCTGAAATGCAATAAAAAAATCGCAATAATGACTAACACAATCGCGCTTTCTTCTATGAGCGTGTGGATCAAATTGTCAATGCCTTTTTCAATCAATTCGCTCCTGTCATACACGCTGGTGATTTTCACATCAGGGTTACTCGCTTGTAAGGTGGCGATTTTTTCTTTAATGGCTTTAAGCACCTTATAAGTGTCAGCGTGATAGCGCACCATCACAATCCCGCCTACCACTTCCTTATCGCCATTGAGATTAGCCGCTCCTCTGCGCGGTTTTGGAACTAGCCTAACGCTCGCTATATCTTTGATTTTTAAAGGGATAGCCCCTTCTTTTTTAATGACAATTTCTTCTAAATCCTTCAAAGATTGGATATAGCCATGCGATCTTATGATTTTTTCAAACCCGTTTTCTAAAATAACCCCCCCACCGGTATCGTTATTGGAATTTTTAATCGCGTTAGCGACTTGCTCCAAACTCAAGTTATAGCGGATCAAAGAATCGTTTTGAAGCGTTACTTCATAATCCTTCACAAAGCCCCCCACGCTTGCGACCTCACTCACCCCATCAACCCCTAAAAGCGCGTAGCGGTAATAGAAATCTTGCAAGACTTTCAAATCGCTTAAATTCTTGTTGCCGCTAGATAGAGCGTATTGATACGCCCAGCCAATAGAGGTGGAATCGCTCCCTATTTCTACTTTAGCGTCCTTAGGGAGATTACTCACTCGGTTTAATTGCTCTAAAACCCTATCCCTAGCCCAATACAAATTGACGCCGTCTTTAAAAATGATGTAAATCAAGCCGCTTTCATAGCTAGAAATCCCCCTAACCGTGTCAATGTTAGCGATGCTCATGAAAGTAGAAACTAACGGGTAAGTAACCTGCTCTTGCACGATTTTAGGGCTTTGATTGGGGTAAGTGATCTGCACGACCACTTGAGCGGGGCTTAAATCCGGCAAAGCGTCTAAACGAACGCTTTTTATCGCCCACAAAGAGGCTAAAAAAATGAGTAGAGTGACTAAAGTGGTAAGGAGTTTGTTTTTAACGCTTAAATCAATGATTTTTTCTATCATTCAATAATCCCCATTGTTTTGAGCGTCAGCGTCTAGCACGAATAAAGCGTTATTAGCGACTTCTTCGCCCGCTTCTAAACCCTCTAAAATTTCATAACTCCCATCGCTCAAGCGGACGGCTTTAATTTCTAATGGGCTTAAGCCAAAATCGTCTTTTTTAAACACGATAGCTTTTCCCCCTTTAATCAAAACCGCTTCTTTAGGCAAAATCTTCATTTTTTGTGGTTTGTGAAAGATTTCTACTTGAGCGAACATGTTAGGGTAATAAAGCTGTTGAGCGTTAGGCACATTGAAGCGCGCTTCTAGCATTTTATCTTGGGGGTTTATGATAGGATTGATGTTTTCAAGCGTGATTTCTTGCTCGCCTTTAACCCCTTCTACGAACAAGATCGCTTGATGCGTGTTTTTTAAAAATTCTAAATCCTCTTGATTGACTTTAACAAGCGCCCACAATTGGCTTAAATCTATGATTTGAAACAACTCTTGCCCTTTTTTAAAAAAGCTCCCCTCATTGAGATCCGGGCTTTTTTTAAAAATAACGCCGTTGAAATGAGAGTAAATAGTCATTTCATTTTGAACCTTGTGGCTGCTAATGATTTTTTCAATGCTAAAGTTTTCTAGCCCCAATAGTTTTAATTTTTCTTTAATCGCTCCCACTTGTTGGTTGAATTTCAATGATGATAGCAATTCGCTTTGAACGCTTGCTAATTCAGGGGAATACACGCTCAATAGTTTATCGCCCTTTTTAATGGGGGTATAGGTTTTATTCGCATAAAGCTTTTCCACATAGCCATCAAAACGCAGGGTTTGAGAAAAAATCAGCGCTTCATTAGGCTCTAAAATCGCATAATAGCGCCGGCTTTGGGCGAATTCTTTTTCTATAACCTTAGTGGTGGAAATGTTAAAACGGGTTTGGCTTTTAGCTTCTTTAGTTTCTTTAATTGCTTGAGCGTTAGCACATGAGAGGCTAAAAAATAGGACTAACAATAAAAGCCGTTTCATTCTAATCCTTTGAGGTTTTGTAAAGACAAATAGGCACTATTTAGAGCGCTTAAGGTTTCAAGTTGGGTGATTTGAATGGTGATTTTGTCATTAAAAGCGTTGTAATAAGCGTTGTAATCGCCATTAGATTTCAAATCAAGCGCATAAATTTGCGCGATTTTTTCATTCTGTTTGATGATTTTATTGATCGCTTCTAGGTTTTTTTGCAAGGTTTCTAATTTTTTAAGGAGTTTTAGGGCCAGGTGGCGCGTTTTATTTTTGGTGTTTTCCACTTCGCTTTTAAACACCAAGCTTTCTTTTTTCTTCTGCTCCACCAATTTAGCCTGCTTGCCATAAAGGGGCAAAGGGATAGACAAAGCGACGCTAAACATGTCGTAGTTATAGTATTGTTTGGAGCGGAAATAATACACCCCGGTAACATTCACATCTTCTAAAAAGCTTTTTTTAGCCAAAGTGATGTCTTTTTGCGCTTTTTCTTCATCAAGCCTAGCGATCGCAATATCATAATTAGTGGCGCTAATGTTATGCAACTCTTGCTCCTTATTAAATTCAAAATTTTTAGGGGCAATGCTTAAAAGCTCGTTTTCTTTAAAAGTCAATTCACCCATGGAATAATGGCTATTGGATAGCGCTTCTTCTAAATTGTTTTTTTTGATTTCTAATTGCGATTTTAAAATTTCTAGCTTGGCGATCGCTATTAAATCGGGCGAACTGGAATGGTTGGCTTGATAAAGGGTGTTTTCTAAATTTTTAATCGCTGTCTTTAAAAGCTCTATTTCTTGTTGGTTTTTATAGTTTTCAATGCCATTTATCATTAAATTAATCACTAATTGCTGCTTGGTTTTTTTAAGCTCTAATATTTTTTTTTGTTTTTCTAAATTAATCATTTGAGATTGCGTGAGTTTTTTACCATTTAAATCCACTTTTTGAGACAAACCCAAGCTCATGTTTTGCATTAAGGTGCTATCCAGCCTGAAAAAATCGCTCACATTAGCGTTGTTATAGCCTAAATACAAAATGGGGTTATCCCATTTGCTAACGACTTTTTCTTGAGAATTTAAAGCGTCAATTTGCTCTTGTAAGGCTTGTATTTTTTGATTTTTAGAAAGGTATTTAGCCACAAAAGTTTGGATCTCTAAATCTTTAGCCAAACCCAAACTAAAAAGCAGTAAAAAAGCTCTTAGAAGGCGTATTGAAACGCCCCCTTTATCAAACGCGCTTATAAAAGACAGCATGCGCTTATAAATCCAGGCTTGTTTTAGCGCGATAAACCTGACCCTCTTTAGATTTAATATCCACCCTAACCTGCCATGTCCCGTTCATGGAAAGATTGGTTTTTGCTTCATAAAGGCCGTTTTTTTCACTCACTTGCGCCATTTCTTTCATCGCTGGCATGCCGGGCATTTCAGGCATCATAAACTGCACCCTAACGATAGCTTTTTCTAAAGCCTTACCTTTTAAAGTGGGGCTAAGCACAAAAGTGTTATCGCCTTTAATGGGGTTACCCACGGATTTGATTTTCACTTCCAAGTCATTGGCTTTTAGGGTTTGCTCCCATGCGTTCAAACTCATAACCCCTAATGCGCTTACTAAAAATAAAGCGGCTAACTTTTTCATCGTTTTGACCTTTACATTAAGATAACAAGAAAATTCTTGTTGCAAACGGATAATAACCCTCTTTTGTGTAAAAATTGTGGAAATGGTGTTTAAAAAATTAAGGTTTTTAAGTAGAAGGTATAAGAGTTTATGCTATTTTTTTAAGGTTTTAAAATCAAATTTCAAAGGATTAGCATGCAATTTAGAATCGAACATGACACGATGGGCGAAATCAAAGTAGATGATAGCCAATACTGGGGGGCTCAAACGCAACGCAGTCTTGAAAACTTTAAGATCGGCACTGAAAAAATGCCTAAAGAACTCATTGGCGCGTTTGCCAAACTTAAAAGGAGTTTGGCGGTAGTCAACCACAAGTTAGGGAAATTAAGCCTGGAAAAATCCCAAGCCATTATCAAGGCGTGCGATTGCATTTTAAAAGGCGAGCTGTGCGGCGAGTTTCCCCTAGCGATATGGCAAACAGGGAGCGGGACTCAAACGAATATGAATCTCAATGAAGTCATTGCCAATAAGGCTACCGAAATTTTAGGGGGTAATTTCAGGGAGAAAAAACTCATCCACCCTAACGATGATGTGAACATGTCTCAAAGCTCTAATGACACTTTCCCTACCGCAATGCATATTGTGAGCGTGCTAGAAATCACGCATAAACTACTGCCCAGTTTAGAGAATCTGTTAAAAACCTTTAAAGACAAAAGCCAACAATTTAAAGAAATTGTCAAAATCGGGCGCACGCATTTGCAAGACGCTACGCCTTTAACTTTGGGGCAAGAATTTAGCGGGTATGCGAGCATGTTAGAGCATTCTAAACAACAAATTTTAGAGAGCTTGGAGCATTTAAGAGAATTAGCCATAGGCGGGACTGCCGTAGGCACAGGGCTAAACGCTCATAAAGAATTGAGCCAAAAAGTGGCTGAAGAATTGAGCCAGTTTAGCGGCGTGAAATTCATTTCTGCACCCAATAAGTTCCATGCGCTCACTAGCCATGACGCTATCGCTTATGCACATGGGGCTTTTAAGGCTTTAGCGGCGAATTTAATGAAAATCGCTAACGATATTAGATGGCTTGCGAGCGGGCCGCGCTGTGGTTTGGGCGAGCTTAATATCCCTGAAAACGAGCCGGGCAGCTCTATTATGCCCGGTAAAGTCAATCCCACGCAATGCGAAGCGATGACAATGGTGGCCGTGCAAGTGATGGGGAATGATACCGCTATTGGCATTGCGGCCAGTCAGGGTAATTTTGAATTGAATGTGTTTAAACCGGTAATCATTTATAATTTCTTGCAAAGTTTAAGGCTATTGAGCGACAGCATGGAAAGTTTTAATATCCATTGTGCGAGCGGTATTGAGCCTAATAGAGAAAAGATTGATTATTACTTGCACCATTCTTTAATGCTAGTAACCGCCCTTAACCCGCATGTAGGCTATGAAAACGCCGCTAAAATCGCTAAAAACGCCCACAAAAAAGGCATTTCTTTAAAAGAAAGCACGCTGGAATTGAAGCTCTTGAGCGCTGAAGATTTTGACAAATTCGTGGTTCCTGAAAAGATGATCGGGCCTAAGGCTTGAAACCTTGGGCGGGCGCATGAGATGAAACCTGAAAAAGCCACTCATAGCAAAGAGATTCGTAAGATCTTATAAGAGGCATTGCATGACAATAAAGATTTGAATCTTTATTTGGAATCTGGAGGCAAGCATGCCAAGCTAACTAGTGGGGTGCATTTTTTGACGATCCCTTTATCGCCAAGCGACAGAAAAAGCACGAAAAACTTTGAAAAAGAATTAACAGAGTTTATTAAGAAGCTAAGAGAAAACAGGATAACGCATGAAGAGCATGAGTAGGAATTTTTATACCGGTTTGGTTGCGTATCAATGATTTTAGGCATTGATGAGGCGGGGAGGGGGTGTTTGGCCGGGTCGCTTTTTGTGGCTGGGGTGGTGTGTGGTGAAAAAACAGCCTTAGAATTTTTAGAAATGGGTCTTAAGGATAGCAAGAAGCTCAGCCCCAAAAAGCGCTTTTTCTTGGAAGATAAAATCAAAACGCATGATGAGGTGAAGTTTTGGGTGGTTAAAAAAAGCGCGAATGAAATTGATAACTTAGGCTTAGGGGCGTGTTTGAAACTCGCTATTCAAGAAATTTTAGAAAATGGTCGCTCTTTAGCCAATAAAATAAAAATAGACGGCAACACGGCGTTTGGCTTGAACAAACGCTACTCTAATATACAAACCATCATCAAGGGCGATGAAGCAATCGCTCAAATCGCTATGGCGTCTGTTTTAGCGAAAGCCTTTAAGGACAGAGAAATGCTAGAGTTGCACGCTTTGTTTAAGGAATACGGATGGGATAAGAATTGCGGGTATGGGACTAAACAACATATAGAAGCGATCATTAAGCTAGGGGATACGCCTTTTCATCGGCGTAGCTTCACGCTTAAAAACCGCATCTTAAATCCCAAACTCTTAGAGGTGGAACAACGCCTTATTTAAAAGGGCGCTGAGATTGGTAGCGCTCGCTAAAGAAAGGTCGATGCGTTTGGCTTTAAAGTAAGCGATTAAGTCTTTAGGCTGAATGAAAGGGAATTGCACCATGACATACACACGATGGTTGGTGGTATCCACAAACCTTTTAGCCAGAATGGATTTAGACGTTAAAAAATCAACAAGCCCGAATAAATAGCTGATAGAGTTATTTTTAATGTGAAGCGTTTTAACAATGCGATGGTGCATTTTAGTGGTTAAAACGCTTTCTAACGAGCTGTAAGCGTTCATTCTGGCCCTTAAAAGAGCGATTTCTTCAGCGTTCTTTTCAGGGGGCAATTGGTCATCATAGGGGATGTAATTGGCGTAAAAATCGTTCCTTTTACCCAAAATTGAAGCCGATCCGACATATTGATTGGGCGGGTTCTTTTGGTTAAAAAGATTGATTTCAAGCCAATCAGGATAGTTAATCGTGCCCTTTAAATGCTTAGCATGCGCTGTTTGAGCGAAGAGGCCTAGGGATAGCAAGGTGCAGAAACTTAATTTTTTCAACGCGTTCATTATAGCTTCCTTTCTATAAGAGAATATTAAAAACACCCTACGCTTTTAGGGTAGGTGGTATTTCTCAAAAAGGAGAAATACTGGGATAGCTTATAGCGAGTTAGCTTAAGAAAAAATAAAAAATATTAAATAATCAATTAAAAATTTTAGTAATAATATTAAATACATAAATACATAATAACTATTATACCAAAATAGATTGAATATCCAAAGAAAAATCAATGAAATTAAGGTGTTTGTAGGGGGTATTAGCTGCTGAAATGGGGGCGTTGATAGAAACGACTATAATGTTTAAAAACCCATGTTTATGGCACCATAAAAGCTGTTTTTCTAAAAAATGGGGCGTGGGGAAAGCGTGGGCGATGAGGGCGAGCTTGTTGGTAGAATTTTTATGCAAGATAAAAATCCCATTATCATGGGAGTAAAGCTCATGGCTGGGGAATTGCTTGTAAAGCTCTAAAAAAACCATGTTTTCAAAAACGCTTAAAAGCGAGGGGCTAGAGGTCAGGCTATAAGGCAAGGCAAAATCGCACAAATACAATTTGGTTTTATGGCTTTCAAAACTAGGGACTAAAAAAAGGATGCGTTGTTTTTCTAGCGCATGTAAAAATTTATAAAGGGTGTCTTTAGAGGTTTTAAGCTCTTTTTTGAGTTGCGTATAAAGATAAAAAGCGCTCACAAACTTAGATTGATACGAGCAGATTTTAGCCATTAAGGGGGCGTAAGCTTGAAAGGCTAGTTTGATATTTTCTTGTTTTTTTAGGATTTTTTCCTGCTCGTTTTCTATAAAAAGCGAATCTAAAGCGTTGCCGTCTCTTAAAAAGCGGTTAAACAGGGTGTTTTTAGGGGTGTTGGGCTTGAAAAAGCTAGTGTATTCTTTAAAATTCAACCCTAACGCATAGCGCAAACTAAAATCGGGCGCTGTTATGGGGCTTAAATGATTAGGGATAAGAACGATTTTAGGAAGCTTAGGCAGGCTGAAATCCAAGCGATCAATACGATCTAAAATGAGCAAATCCATTTTCTTTTCTAAATGCCATTTTAAAAGCCATGAGCTTAGAATGTTTTTGTTCAAACGCATGTCATTGTAATTGATATACACAGGGTTTTTAAAATCCTTCGCTAGTTTGAGGGCGGAAGTGGTTTTACCGGATTTCATCGGCCCTAAAAGACAGATTTTATCGCTTGAATGCGCCTTTAAAAGCGGGTTGTTTAAAGCCGGCTCTTTAGGGGTTTCAAAAGGCCCAAAAGGGTGCAAGCAAGAAAGGGGCATGAACTTCCTTTCAAATGAGATTGGATTAAGATAAGCGTAGCGCATTTTTTCTATTTCCTTATAAAAAGGAAGTAAAAATCTCTAAAAATCCCTAAAAATAGCAAAAGTTATTGACTAAATGGCGCATTTTGAGTAGTATTTCAGTTTTTATTTTATTGTTTTATTCTGTTTTTAGTAACGGATAAAACGAGTTCTTTTAGGAGAGTTTATGGAAAAAATCAGGTTGAAGCTCAAAGCTTATGACCATAGAGTGTTGGATCGCTCTGTTGTGGCTATCGTGGAAGCCGTAAAGCGCTCAGGTTCTGAAATTAGAGGGCCTATCCCTTTACCGACTAAGAATAAGCGTTACACCGTTTTGCGCTCCCCGCATGTCAATAAGGATTCAAGAGAGCAGTTTGAGATTAGGGTTTATAGCCGATTGATTGATATTATCTCGGCCACCCCAGAAACCGTGGATAGCTTGATGAAGTTGGATTTAGCTCCTGAAGTGGATGTAGAAGTAACCTCTATGGAAACGAAGTAGTCCTAACGCATTGAGATAATAAAATAAGGGTTAGATATGGAATTTTTAGTTCAAAAGATAGGCATGAGCCGCACCATTGACGCTAACAGCACGCCTGTAACCTTGCTTAAAGTCTTGCAAGCGAAAGTGTGCCAGCTAGAAAACGGAAAAGCTTTAGTGGCCTATGCGATGCATAAAAAACACAATAAGGCGATTGAAGGCCAGCAAAAGAAATACCAACTCAGTAAAGAGTTTAACCATTTCGCTACCTTAAAAGCTTCCCAACAAAAAGAGTTGGGCGATTTGGATTTGAGCGCTTTAGAAACGCTTAAAAGGGTTAAAGCGAGCTTTAAAACTAAAGGGAGAGGCTTTGCGGGGGTGATGAAGCGTTGGAATTTCCAAGGCGGGCCTGCCGCTCATGGGAGTCGTTTCCATCGCCGCCCTGGTTCTATTGGTAACAGAGAATGGCCAGGAAGAGTGCAAAAGGGTAGGAAAATGGCAGGGCATTATGGCAATGAGCTAGTTACTTGCCAAAACGAGGTGCTCTCTTTTGATAAAGAAAGTATGGTGTTAGCGCTAAAGGGTTCAGTGGCCGGCTTTTCTGGGGCTTATGGACGCATTAGAGCGGTATAAAACCATACATTGAATACAATATAAAGGGTTTGATATGAGTAAGGCCATCGTTTTAGACAGCCATTTGAAAGAAAAGGGTAGTGTGGAGTTACCTAAAAGATATGAGGGCATCAACAGCCATAACCTCTATCTTTATGTGAAACATTATTTATCTTCTGTGCGCGCTAATACCGCTAAAAGTAAAAACCGCGCTGAAGTGAGTGGGGGCGGTAGGAAGCCTTGGGCGCAAAAAGGGGGCGGAAGGGCCAGAGCAGGGAGCATCACTTCGCCTGTGTTTGTGGGTGGGGGTGTCTCTCATGGAGCTACGAATAACCGCAATTACAACCTTAAAATCAACAAAAAACAAAAACGCCTGGCTTTAGAATACGCTTTAGAAGAAAAAGCGCAAGCGAACAAGCTGTTTGTGGTGGAAAAAATCGCTATAAAAGGCGTGGTTGAAGACAATAAAAGGAAGCATTTGACTAAAGAAGCCAACCAAATGTTCCAGGCTCTAGAGCAACGAGACACTTTGTTTGTGTGCATGAACATGGACGAATACACCGAGTTAGCCTTTAGTAACCTTAAAAAATGCCTTGTTATTGATGTGAGCGAGTTAAACGCTTATCTTTTGGCGGCGTTTAGCTCTGTAGTGATGGAAGAAGCAGCGTTTCAGCATGTGGTGCAAGATAAGACAGAGGAGTAAAAAATGGCAGACATCATGGATATAAAGTCAATTCTTTACACTGAAAAGTCATTAGGATTGCAAGAAAAAGGCGTTTTAGTGGTCCAAACGGCTCAAAATGTAACTAAAAACCAGCTCAAAGAGGTGTTTAAAACTTACTTTGGCTTTGAGCCTTTGAAAATCAATTCTTTGAAACAAGAGGGTAAGGTGAAACGCTTTAGAGGGAAGCTTGGACAAAGAAAGTCGTTTAAGAAATTTTATGTGAAAGTTCCAGAGGGCGCTAGCATTGCCGCCCTTGGCGCGTAGAAAGGAGAAAGCGTTATGGCGATTAAAACTTATAAGCCCTACACCCCAAGCAGACGCTTCATGTCGGTGTTGGACTCTAAAGACATTACCGCAAAAAGCAGTGTCAAAGGCTTACTCACTAAGCTTAAAGCAACAGCAGGGAGAAACAATAACGGGCGTATCACCAGCCGCCACAAAGAAAGAGGGGCTAAAAAACTCTATCGCATTATTGATTTCAAACGCAACAAATACAACATTGAAGGGAAAGTGGCTGCGATTGAGTATGATCCTTACAGAAACGCGCGCATCGCTCTTGTAGTCTATCCTGATGGGGACAAACGCTATATTTTACAGCCAAGCGGTTTGAAAGTGGGCGATAGCGTTATCGCTGCTGAAGGCGGTTTGGATATTAAAGTGGGCTTTGCGATGAAATTAAAAAATATCCCTATAGGAACGGTGGTGCATAACATTGAAATGCATCCGGGGGCTGGCGGGCAATTAGCTAGAAGCGCTGGGATGAGCGCTCAAATCATGGGTAGGGAAAATAAATACACCATTCTTAGGATGCCAAGCTCTGAAATGCGCTACATTTTAAGCGAATGCATGGCGAGTGTTGGCGTGGTAGGGAATGAGGATTTTATCAATGTCTCTATCGGTAAGGCAGGGCGTAACCGCCACAGAGGCATTCGCCCACAAACTCGTGGGAGCGCTATGAACCCAGTGGATCACCCGCATGGTGGGGGTGAGGGTAAAACAGGGACAAGCGGTCATCCTGTATCGCCTTGGGGTACTCCGGCTAAGGGCTATAAAACGAGAAAGAAAAAAGCTAGCGACAAGCTCATCATTTCCAGAAAGAAACATAAATAAAGGGTTAAAGAATGTCTAGGTCAATTAAAAAGGGTCCTTTTATAGACGACCACTTGATGAAAAAAACGCTCAAGGCAAAAGAGGGCAAGGATAACCGCCCGATTAAAACATGGTCTAGAAGAAGCACCATTTTGCCTGAAATGATTGGTTTTACTTATAATGTGCATAACGGAAGGGTTTTTGTCCCTGTGTATATCACAGAAAACCATGTGGGTTATAAGTTAGGGGAATTCGCTCCTACAAGAACTTTTAAAGGGCACAAAGGCAGTGTCCAAAAAAAGATTGGCAAGTAAGGGGGTAGAATGAGCAAAGCGTTATTAAAATTTGTGCGGTTATCTCCTACTAAAGCCAGATTGATTGCAAGACAGATTCAAGGCATGAACGCTGAATTAGCGATCGCTAGTTTGGAATTTACGCCCAATAAAGCGGCTAGAGTGCTTTCAAAAGTGGTGGCTTCTGCGGTCGCTAACGGCTCTTTAGACGCCAAGAACGCTCTGATTGTTTCTTGCAGAGTGGATGCTGGCCCTGTGCTTAGGCGCTCCATTCCAAGGGCTAAAGGCAGAGCCACAGCCATTAGAAAGCCAACATCTCATGTATTCGTAGAAGTAGCAGAAGGGAAAGAAATGAAATCTTCTAAAAGCCATAAAAAAAATCAAGCAGAAGGTAAGTAGGGCATGGGACAAAAAGTTAATCCGGTAGGTTTAAGATTAGGTATTAATAGGAATTGGACTTCCAGATGGTTCCCTAGCGCTCGCACCGCTCCAAGCAATATTGATGAAGACAACAAGATCAGGAAATTCCTTAAAAAAGAGCTTTATTACGCTGGCGTGAGCGAAATTGTGATTGAAAGAGCGGCTAAAAAACTGCGCGTTACGGTCGTAGCGGCTCGCCCAGGGCTTATCATTGGTAAAAAAGGCGTGGATATTGAGAAGGTCAAAGAAGGCTTAAAAACGCTCATCAAAAAAGAAGTCTCCATTAATATCAAAGAAGTCAAACGCCCCCAAGCTGACGCCCAATTAGCCGCAGAAAATGTAGCCACCCAATTAGAAAAAAGGGTCGCTTTCCGCCGCGCGATGAAAAAGGTCATGCAAGCGGCGTTAAAATCCGGCGCTAAAGGGATTAAGGTGCGCGTTTCTGGCCGTTTAGCAGGGGCTGAAATCGCTCGCACCGAATGGTATATGGAAGGGCGCGTGCCTTTACACACCTTAAGGGCTAAAATTGATTACGGCTTTGCTGAAGCGATGACGGTATATGGTATCATTGGCGTGAAAGTGTGGATTTTCAAAGGGGAAGTTTTGCAAAAAGGTATCCAATTTGAGAAAAAAGAAGAGGCTAAAGAAGAAAGAGAGCCTAGAAGAAGCAGAAGAGGGAGGCAATAATCATGTTAATGCCAAAAAGAACAAAATACAGAAAGCAAATGAAAGGGCGCAATCGTGGGAAAGCCCATCGTGGTAACTCTATTGCGTTTGGGGATATTGCGATTAAAGCCATAGAGCATGGGAGGATTGATTCACGCCAAATTGAATCCGCAAGGGTGGCTATGACAAGGCACATTAAAAGAGCGGGTAAGGTGTGGATTAGAGTGTTTCCCGATAAGCCTTTGACCGCTAAGCCTTTAGAAACCAGGATGGGTAAAGGTAAAGGCTCTGTGGAAAAATGGGTGATGAATATCAAGCCGGGCAGAATCGTTTATGAAATGCTAGGCATTGAAGAAGGACTAGCGAGAGAAGCTTTAGCGTTAGCTCAGAGCAAACTTCCTTTTAAAACCAAAATTGTAACTTGTGAGAGCGAAAATGAAATATACTGAATTGAAAGATAAGAGTATCAAGGAATTAGAAGAGTTGTTGCATGCTAAAAAAGCGGAGCTTTTTGAGTTGCGCGTTAAGTTAAAGGCTATGCAATTGAGTAATCCTAACGAGATTAAGAAAGCCAGAAGAAATATCGCTCGCATTAACACGGCCATTAATGCACATTATTCTTCTAGCGTTGAGTAAAAAAGGGTAAGCAATGAATACGAAAGAGCCGCATAAAAGGCTGGTGCAAGGCAAGGTTATCAGCAAGTTTGCTGAAAAAAGTGCTGTGATTCTTGTGGAAAGAAAAGTGGTGCATGAAAAATACCGCAAGATTGTTAAAAAGTTCAAAAAATACACCATCCATGATGAAAACAATCAGGTGAAAGTAGGGGATTTTGTGAGCGCGATTGAGTGCAGACCGCTTTCTAAAACCAAGTCTTTCACGCTTAAAGAAATTTTAGTAGTGGGAGTATAAGCATGATACAGAGTTTTACAAGATTGAACGTCGCTGACAATAGTGGTGCTAAAGAAATCATGTGCATTAAGGTGTTAGGAGGCAGCCATAAACGCTATGCGAGCGTGGGTAGCGTGATCGTGGCTTCCGTGAAAAAAGCTATCCCTAATGGCAAGGTGAAGCGCGGTCAAGTGGTCAAAGCCGTTGTGGTGAGAACGAAAAAAGAAATCCAAAGGAAAAATGGTTCTTTGGTGCGTTTTGATGACAATGCAGCGGTGATTTTGGACGCTAAAAAAGATCCGGTTGGCACAAGGATTTTTGGGCCAGTGAGCCGAGAAGTGCGTTACGCTAATTTCATGAAAATTATTTCTCTAGCACCGGAGGTTGTATAATGAAAAGCGAAATCAAAAAAAATGACATGGTGAAAGTCATTGCAGGAGACGATAAGGGCAAGGTCGCTAAGGTTTTAGAGGTGTTGCCTAAGACTTCTCAAGTGGTTGTTGAAGGGTGTAAAGTGGTGAAAAAAGCGATTAAACCTACTGATGATAACCCTAAGGGGGGCTTTATCCATAAAGAAAGGCCCATGCACATTTCCAATGTGAAGAAAGCCTAAGGAGTTGGATACATGTTTGGTTTGAAACAATTTTATCAAAATGAAGTGAGAACAAAACTCGCTCAAGAATTAGACATCAAAAACCCCATGCTTTTGCCCAAGCTAGAAAAAATCGTTATCAGCGTGGGCGCTGGGGCTTATGCAAAAGACATGAAAATCATGCAAAATATCGCGCAAACGATTTCTTTGATTGCAGGGCAAAAAGCGGTTATCACTAAAGCGAAAAAATCCGTTGCGGGCTTTAAGATCAGAGAAGGCATGGCGGTAGGGGCGAAAGTTACCTTAAGGAATAAACGCATGTATAATTTCTTAGAAAAGCTGATTGTGATTTCGTTGCCCAGAGTGAAAGACTTTAGAGGGATCTCACGGAATGGCTTTGATGGGCGTGGGAATTACACCTTTGGGATCAATGAGCAGTTGATTTTCCCGGAAGTGGTTTATGATGATATTATGGTCAGTCATGGCATGAACATCACTATGGTAACTTCTACGGACAACGATAAAGAAGCGTTCAAGTTGTTAGAATTGCTTGGATTGCCTTTTGCAAAAGTGAGATAAGGGGTTAATATGGCTAAAAAATCAATGATAGCAAAGGCTCAAAGGAAACCAAAATTCCAAGTAAGGGCTTATACCAGATGCCGCATTTGTGGGAGACCTCATTCGGTTTATAGGGATTTTGGGCTTTGTAGGGTGTGCCTTAGAAAAATGGGCAGTGAGGGACTCATCCCAGGCTTGAGAAAAGCCAGTTGGTAAGGATAAGATATGGTAAATGATATAATTGCAGATTCATTAACTCGTTTGAGAAACGCTTCTATGCGTCGCTTAGAATTCACACAGCTTTATTACGCAAAGATCGTGGTTTCTATTTTAGAGATTTTTAAAGAAAAAGGTTTCATTAAAGATTTCAATGTCAAAGATAAAGACAAGAAACAATCGGTTTATGTGCAATTGGCTTATGATGAAAAAGGGCATTCAAAAATCAGCGAAGTGAAGCGCTTAAGCAAGCCTGGTCGTCGTGTGTATAAGCAAAAAAACGAGTTGAAGCGCTTTAAAAATGGCTATGGCGTGATTGTGGTAAGCACTTCTAAAGGGGTGATCACCAACGAAGAAGCTTACAGACAAAATGTCGGTGGCGAAGTGCTTTGCAGCATTTGGTAAAGGATTGAAAATGTCAAGAATTGGGAAAAGAATCATTGAAATTCCAAGCTCTGTGCAAGCGAGCGTTGAAGGGAGCAAGCTTCTTTTTAAAAACAGCAAAGAAAAGCATGAGTTAGAAACTCACAACCGAGTGAAAATCACGCTTGAAAACAACCAATTGAGCTTCCAGCCTGTGGGCGAAGATGCGCAGTCCAGGGCTTATTGGGGGACTTATGGTGCGTTAGCCAACAACATTGTAACAGGCTTAAGCACCGGTTTCAGTAAGACTTTAGAAGTCAATGGCGTGGGCTATAAGGTGGCTTTGGGTAATAAAACTTTGGATTTGAGTTTGGGTTTTAGCCACCCGGTGAAATACCCCATTCCAGCAGGGATTGAAATGGTGGTGGAAAAAAACACGATCACTATCAAAGGGAGCGATAAGCAAAAAGTAGGGCAAGTCGCCGCTGAAATCAGGAGCTTCAGACCCCCAGAGCCATACAAGGGCAAGGGCGTAAAATACAGCAATGAAGTCATTATTAGAAAAGCTGGTAAAACAGCTAAAAAATAAATAAGGTGAAGTGATGAACGCAAAAGCATTATATAAAAAGAAAGCCTTAAGGGATCGCCGAAAATTAAGGATCAAAAGCAAACTCTTGGGCGATGCATTAAGGCCTAGGGTGAGCGTTTTTCGTTCCAACCGCTATTTCTATGCGCAAGCGATTGATGATGTTAAGCAAAGCACCATAACGCATATTGACGGCAGGAAAATGGGCTTTAAAAACACGCAAGAGGACGCTAAAAAATTAGGCGCTCTCTTTGCTGAAGAATTGAAAAAAGTAGGGATTGAGCGAGCGGTTTATGACAGGAATGGTTACCTCTATCATGGCGTGGTGGCAGCGTTTGCTGAAAGCTTGAGAGAGAACGGGATCGCTCTATGACAGAAAGGAAAGGTATGGAAGAGATTAACAGAGAAGAGTTTCAAGAAGTCGTTGTGAATATTGGCCGTGTAACCAAAGTGGTTAAGGGCGGTAGGCGGTTTCGTTTTAACGCTTTAGTGGTTGTGGGCAATAAAAATGGGCTTGTAGGCTTTGGTTTAGGCAAGGCTAAAGAAGTCCCTGATGCGATTAAAAAAGCGGTAGATGATGCGTTTAAAAACTTAATTCATGTAACGATTAAAGGCACGACTATCGCTCATGATATTGAGCATAAATACAACGCAAGCCGTATTTTACTCAAACCGGCAAGTGAGGGAACGGGAGTGATTGCTGGGGGTTCAACGCGTCCTATCGTGGAATTAGCAGGCATTAAGGATATTCTAACCAAATCTTTAGGTTCCAACAACCCCTATAATGTGGTACGCGCGACTTTTGACGCTTTAGCAAAAATCAAGGCGTAGTTAAAAAGGATATGATAATGGGATTAGAAAATTTAAAACCGGCTAAAGGTAGCGTTAAGAAAATCAAACGAGTGGGCCGTGGTCAAGGAAGCGGCATGGGAAAAACGGCCACAAGAGGCGGTAAAGGCCAAACCGCAAGGACAGGCTATAAGGCTAAAAGAGGCTTTGAAGGAGGGCAGCAACCCTTACAACGCCGTTTGCCTAAAATAGGTTTTAGGACTAAAGACTCTCATATCTATTCTATCAATGTGGAAAAGAATGAAGCGATCAAACATTTAGAAGAAATCACTTTTTCAAGCTTGCGCGCTTTACACCATTTCCCCCTTTATATTGAAGGCGTGAAATTGATCGGTAAAGACGCTAAAAACCTAGCTTCTAAAATTAAAGATGAGAGAATCAAAACAAGCGGGCAGAAATAATGCCCCTATCAGCTTGATTTAAGAGGAATAAGTTATTATGAATAAAGCTATTGCTAGTAAGATACTCATCACTTTGGGTTTTTTATTTCTCTACAGAGTCTTAGCTTATATCCCCATTCCTGGCGTAGATTTAGCAGCGATCAAGGCTTTTTTTGACAGCAACTCCAACAACGCTTTGGGGTTGTTTAACATGTTTAGCGGGAATGCGGTTTCTCGCTTGAGTATCATCTCTTTGGGTATCATGCCTTATATCACTTCTTCCATTATCATGGAGCTTTTGAGCGCGACTTTCCCTAACTTAGCTAAAATGAAAAAAGAGCGAGACGGCATGCAAAAATACATGCAAATCGTGCGCTATTTGACCATTTTAATCACCCTAATCCAAGCGGTGAGCGTATCAGTGGGCTTAAGGAGCATTAGCGGAGGAGCCAATGGAGCGATCATGATTGATATGCAAGTCTTTATGGTCGTTTCAGCGTTTTCTATGCTTACAGGGACGATGCTGCTCATGTGGATAGGGGAGCAAATCACGCAAAGGGGCGTGGGGAATGGGATCAGCCTTATTATTTTTGCCGGGATTGTTTCAGGGATCCCATCAGCTATTTCAGGCACATTCAATCTAGTCAATACGGGCGTGATCAATATTTTAATGCTCATTGGTATTGTGCTGATTGTTTTAGCGACGATTTTTGCGATTATCTATGTGGAATTGGCTGAACGCAGGATCCCTATTTCTTATGCGCGTAAAGTGGTGATGCAAAACCAAAACAAGCGCATCATGAATTACATTCCTATTAAGTTGAATTTAAGCGGGGTGATCCCCCCTATTTTCGCTTCAGCTTTGCTCGTGTTCCCTTCTACGATTTTACAGCAAGCCACAAGCAACAAAACCTTGCAAGCGATTGCAGATTTTTTAAGCCCGCAAGGGTATGCGTATAATATTTTGATGTTCTTGCTCATCATCTTTTTTGCTTATTTTTATTCTTCTATTGTGTTCAATTCTAAGGATATTGCGGATAATTTGAGGCGTAATGGCGGGTATATTCCAGGGCTTAGGCCTGGAGAGGGGACTTCATCGTTTTTAAATTCTGTAGCGAGTAAGCTCACTTTGTGGGGTTCATTGTATTTAGCGCTCATTTCTACCGTGCCTTGGATTTTGGTTAAGGCTATGGGCGTGCCTTTTTACTTTGGAGGCACAGCGGTGCTGATTGTGGTTCAAGTCGCTATTGACACCATGAAAAAGATTGAAGCACAAATTTATATGAGCAAGTATAAAACTTTAAGCGCGGTAGGCTTTTAATGGCAATCTCTATTAAAAGCCCAAAAGAAATCAAAGCTCTAAGAAAAGCCGGGGAATTAACCGCTCAAGCGTTAGCCCTTTTAGAGCGAGAAGTAAGGCCTGGGGTTTCACTTTTAGAGCTGGATAAAATGGCTGAAGATTTTATCAAATCCTCGCATGCTAGGCCTGCTTTTAAGGGGCTTTATGGTTTCCCTAACTCTGTGTGCATGTCCTTAAATGAGGTGGTTATTCATGGCATTCCTACGGATTATGTTTTACAAGAAGGGGATATTATAGGCTTGGATTTGGGGGTGGAAGTGGATGGCTATTATGGCGATTCGGCTCTCACGCTCCCTATAGGCGCGATAAGCCCGCAAGATGAAAAATTGCTCGCTTGCTCTAAAGAGAGCTTGATGCATGCCATTAACTTAATTAGAGTGGGCATGCATTTTAAAGAGTTGAGTCAGATTTTAGAGGGTGCTATTACAGAAAGGGGTTTTGTCCCTTTGAAAGGATTTTGCGGGCATGGCATTGGTAAAAAACCCCATGAAGAGCCAGAGATCCCTAACTACCTAGAAAAAGGCGTCAAAGCTAATAGCGGCCCTAAAATCAAAGAGGGCATGGTATTTTGCTTAGAGCCTATGGTGTGTCAAAAACAGGGCGAGCCTAAAATACTAGCGGATAAGTGGAGCGTGGTTTCAGTGGATGGGCTTAACACAAGCCACCATGAGCATACTATCGCCATAGTTGGCAATAAAGCAGTGATTCTTACGGAGCGTTAATGGCAAGAGATGATGTTATAGAAGTGGATGGGAAAGTGATTGAGGCGTTGCCTAACGCCACTTTTAAGGTGGAGTTAGACAATAAGCATGTGGTGTTGTGCCGTATTTCTGGAAAGATGCGCATGCACTATATTAGGATTGCTTTAGGCGATAGGGTCAAGCTAGAGCTTACGCCCTATAGCTTAGACAAGGGTCGGATAACTTTTAGATATAAATGAATTTAAGGGTTATTTCAATGAAAACATGTTAGTATAAAAGTTTTTAGTAGTGCCTAATTTTTTCAAAGGAGAAAAATCATGAAAGTCAGGCCATCAGTGAAAAAGATGTGCGATAAGTGCAAAATCATTAAAAGAAGGGGCGTTATTAGAGTGATCTGCGCTACCCCTAAACACAAACAAAGACAAGGATAAAGCATGGCAAGGATTGCTGGTGTAGATTTACCAAAAAAGAAGAGAGTAGAGTATGCCCTTACCTATATTTATGGGATTGGACTTAAGAGTTCCAGAGAGATTTTAGAAGCGGTAGGCATTTCTTTTGACAAGCGCGTGCATGAATTGAGCGAAGATGAAGTGTCTAGTATCGCTAAAAAAATCCAGCAAAGCTACTTAGTAGAGGGTGATTTGCGTAAAAAAGTTCAAATGGATATTAAATCTTTAATGGACTTAGGGAATTATCGTGGGATCAGGCATCGTAAGGGTCTTCCTGTAAGAGGCCAAACCACCAAAAATAACGCTAGGACTCGTAAGGGTAAGAAAAAAACCGTGGGCAGCAAGTAGCGGATAAGGAGATGATGATTTAATGGCTAAGAGAAATGTAACGGCTAAAAAGAAAGTAGTCAAAAAGAATATTGCTAGAGGGGTTGTTTATATTTCAGCGACCTTTAACAACACCAACATCACTATCACTGATGAAATGGGTAATGTGATTTGTTGGAGCACAGCGGGCGGTTTAGGGTTTAAAGGCTCTAAAAAATCCACCCCTTATGCGGCCCAACAAGCTGTAGAAAGCGCTCTAAGCAAGGCTAAAGAGCATGGCGTTAAAGAAGTGGGCATTAAGGTTCAAGGGCCAGGCAGTGGGCGTGAGACCGCTATTAAGAGCGTGGGCGCGACAGAGGGCGTTAAAGTGCTTTGGATTAAAGACATCACTCCGCTCCCTCATAATGGTTGCAGACCCCCTAAAAGAAGAAGAGTGTAAGGAGGCTTTATGGCAAGATATAGAGGCGCAGTAGAAAGACTAGAAAGGCGTTTTGGGGTTTCTTTAGCCTTAAAAGGTGAAAGGCGATTGAGCGGGAAGAGCGCTCTAGATAAAAGGGCTTATGGGCCAGGCCAGCATGGGCAAAGGCGCGCTAAGACTTCTGATTACGGGTTGCAATTGAAAGAAAAGCAAAAAGCTAAAATGATGTATGGCATTTCTGAAAAGCAATTTAGGAGTATTTTTGTGGAAGCCAATCGCTTGGACGGCAATACGGGTGAAAATCTTATCCGCTTGATTGAAAGAAGATTGGATAATGTTGTCTATCGCATGGGGTTTGCGACCACTAGAAGCTCTGCTAGGCAATTAGTAACGCATGGGCATGTGCTTGTGGATGGTAAGCGTTTGGATATTCCCTCTTATTTCGTGCGTTCAGGGCAAAAAATTGAGATCAAAGAAAAAACCAAGAGCAACCCTCAAGTGGTGCGTGCGATGGAATTGACAGCTCAAACAGGGATTGTGCCATGGATTGATGTGGAAAAAGATAAAAAATACGGCATCTTCACCCGCTACCCTGAAAGAGAAGAAGTGGTTGTCCCTATTGAAGAAAGACTCATTGTAGAATTGTATTCTAAGTAAGGGGTTAGAGCATGAAAGTTATCAAAACAGCACCTTTGATCCCATCAGAAATTAAGGTGCTAGAGAAAGAGGGCAATCGGGTTAAGATTTCTCTGGCTCCATTTGAGTTTGGTTACGCTGTTACGCTCGCTCATCCTATTAGAAGGCTTTTGCTTTTAAGCTCTGTGGGGTATGCTCCTGTAGGTTTAAAGATTGAAGGCGTCCATCATGAGTTTGACTCTTTAAGGGGAGTTACTGAAGATGTGTCGCTTTTTATCATGAATTTAAAGAATATCCGCTTTATAGCCAAGGTGTTAGTGGGGCAGGATAGCTCTTTAGAAAACCAATCGGTTGTGGTGGATTATTCTTTTAAAGGGCCTATGGAGCTTAGGGCTAGGGATTTGAATTCTGAGCATATAGAAATCGTCAATCCTGAAATGCCCCTAGCGACAATCAACGAAGACGCTCAATTGAATTTTTCGCTCATTATCTATAAAGGAATGGGGTATGTCCCAAGCGAAAACACAAGGGAATTGATGCCTGAGGGCTACATGCCACTAGACGGCTCTTTCACGCCGATTAAAAATGTGGTTTATGAGATTGAAAATGTTCTGGTTGAGGGCGATCCCAACTATGAAAAAATCATTTTTGATATTGAAACAGACGGGCAGATTGACCCTTATAAAGCGTTTTTGTCAGCGGTGAAAGTGATGAGCAAGCAACTAGGCGTTTTTGGCGAAAGACCCATTGCTAACACGGAGTATTCAGGCGATTACGCCCAAAGAGATGACGCTAAAGATTTGAGCGCTAAGATTGAAAGCATGAATTTGAGCGCTAGGTGTTTTAATTGCTTGGATAAAATCGGCATCAAGTATGTGGGCGAACTCGTGTTGATGAGCGAAGAAGAGCTTAAGGGCGTGAAAAACATGGGTAAAAAATCCTATGATGAAATCGCTGAAAAATTGAATGATTTGGGCTATCCGGTAGGCACAGAATTAAGCCCTGAACAAAGAGAAAGTTTAAAGAAAAGATTAGAAAAATTAGAAGATAAAGGAGGTAACGACTGATGAGACACAAACACGGATACCGCAAGCTTGGGAGAACCAGCTCGCACAGAAAGGCGTTATTAAAGAATTTAGCGATCGCTTTGATTGAGCATAACAAAATTGAAACAGGGATTTATAAAGCTAAGGAATTGCGCAGTTACATTGAGAAATTAACGACAGCGGCTCGTGTGGGCGATTTTAACGCGCACCGCCATGTTTTTGCGTATTTGCAAAACAAAGAAGCCACCCACAAGCTTGTAACCGAAATCGCGCCCAAATACGCGCAAAGGAACGGCGGATACACCAGAATCCAACGCACCACTTTTAGAAGAGGGGACGCTTCCACTCTGGCCACCATTGAATTTGTGTGAAATTTGACGGGCTGCTAGCCAAGATTTAGTCTTGGTTGGTGGTTATCGCTTTGATTTTATCCTTTTAAAAGAAGTGCTTAAAAGCTTTGACTTTGTTTTATTGATCATGAAATTTAAAAAATGCTAAAAAACATTTTCTGTAATCAAAATATAAAAGAGCTTAGTTAAGCGATAACCTCCAAACTGCAAAATAAAGTAACTAAAACCCCAATTTTAATTTTTAAATTTGGAGAAAAAAAATGGAATTTGGTAAAGAATTGTTCACAGAACTTGCTTCAAAAGTGGAAGCTTTTTGTGTGAAAAAATATGGTCAGAATTTGTGTAATTGTTTAAAAAATTAAAATAAACTCAAAACTCGTTTCTATCCCACCCTTCAATTGAGCGATATTTCTTGCATTTTTATTGAGATTTCCAATTGGTTTGATGATTTTAAGAAAGCCAACTGCTGGAGATTGAGCCAGATGGATTCAAGCGTATTTTTAGACGTGCTAGACATTGGCTATTTTAATGCTAAATTACTTTGGATTTTAGCTGATATGGGTGATGGGGTTGGTTCAGTCTCGCTTTGTAGTGGTTTTGTTAAAAAAATTATGAACTCCTATCTTGTGAAAGCTACACAAGATACACTAAAGACTATAAACAACCGAACCGCCACCACACAAAGCGGGACTGAATCAATCTTTCTATACTTGCTAATTTAAATGCTCCTTAACTTGACACAACATGCAGACATTAAAGGATTATCCAATAAAATCCGCTCATAAGAATTTTTGATACACCAACACCACCGATTTAGGTGTAGAGCTAAGGCTAAAAAAACTATCTGTAGCTTCATTGAGCGAACCAGAAAAGAGCGTTTTTAAACGCAAGTTTTTTAAGGGGTATTTGAGATTTTTAGAAGTGAATTGGGCATTAAAATCCAAGCTAAAAAGCGAGATTTGTTCCCCTTTAAAACTGGGCAAAGTAAAAGGGGTTTCTAGCACCCTAAAAAGACCATAATCGCTTACGGCTTGGATTTTTTGGCAAAATTTAAAATACTCCAACAATAAAAAAGTGTTCGCTAAAGCGTGATCTTCTCGCTTACCATTCAACCCTAAAAAAATAAAGTCATCAAAGCCTTTATTCAAAGCATAAAAAAAGGCTTTGGACAAATCGTTGCTGTTTTGTTCGCTCACGCATATAGGGTTATACAAGGCTTTCAAATGCGAATCAATGCTATCTAGATCGCCTATAACAACGCTGGGTTTGAATTGAAGTGCATGCAAGGACTGGACAGCCCCATCGCATGCGATTAAAAAGGGAGCGTTTTTTAAAATGTCTAAGCATTTTTGGGATTTAGGAAACTCCCCATTCGCTAAAATCACTGCTTGCATGACTGATTCCAGCGGTTAAAATAATACAAACCAATAAAAAGGTATAGGATCGTTGTGAAGAGTTGCACCAAGCTCTCTGTAGAAATTTGAAAAATACAAAACCACACGATAATGGACACGATATTCCCCAAAGTTACCAATACATAGTTCTCCATATAACGCAAAACTTGCAAAATAAAAGCAATAATAAAGATGACGAAATTAAAACTCTCTGCCCATAAAAAATTCGTTTTAATCTCTTTAAAAAACAAAGCGCTCACATAAGTTAAAGCCCCTACGCCTAAAACGAGCGCAAAACGCCAATTTTTGGGAAGTTTTTGAGCCTTAATAACGCCCTCATGCTGCTCTGTCTTTTTCCATGCGAACAGCCCATAAATCGTTACTGGCATATACAAAAAAAGGCATAAAATCACATCAGCGTTTAATTTCCACTGATAAGCGA
This sequence comes from Helicobacter pylori, assembly GCA_008033015.1. Lineage (GTDB taxonomy): Bacteria > Campylobacterota > Campylobacteria > Campylobacterales > Helicobacteraceae > Helicobacter > Helicobacter pylori_DH. Next base: position 989,263 of record CP032042.1, on the reverse strand, counting down.
CATAAGCGTAACTCAAATTATAAACAAGACCAAATATAAAGCAAATCGTTTGCCTTTCTCCGGCAAAAAACGCATACAAAACCCCGCTAAGCCCTGCTAGTAGGTTGATAAACGAGCCTTTGACAAGGATGTTAGTGATGGTTAAAAACACGCAAGCGAGAATGAGCGTGGCATAAAATCGTTTGGATAGTTGGGTGGTTATTAACATAATTATTCCTTACGCAAGAATTACCTTGACAAGTTCTACGGGTTTGATCTCAGCCTTTTAAAAACTTGAGCGTTTTAAAAAGCACCCCTTAAATGCTTCTCATTGTAACACAAATCAGTGAGAATGCACTTTAAAGTTTCTTTAATTTTTTACTCCCCCCTCCATTTAATGCTATTTGAGTTAAATCACCACCCTAATTTAGCGCAAAGCCTAGAACAAATCCCAAAACACACAAGAAAGCCAAGAATGACCAAACCCTCTACAAGGAAGTTGCTAGGATGCCCACAATACGCCGAAATCTCATGGATAGCGGCAATAAAGGGCATCGTTAAAAGCGCCATATAAAAATCCCTTAGTCTTGATCCTAACACAGCGTTATAAAATGCGCCAAAAAACCTAGCCTTAAAAATGGCTTTGAGAAACCTAGGGTATCTTACTTGGAAAGATTTATAACAATCCCTACCTCGTGGGTCAAATAAAAGGTTAGACAACAAAGCCGCTATTAGACCCACTAGCCACATATAATAGCTATTTTTAGGGTCAAAAATCGAATCGCTAGCTGAACCATCTATGTCATAAAAAATCCTAGCGTTTATGGAGATACATATCGTATAGACTAGAGCCACTGCCCATTGATATTCCCAATCGCTCAAACGCTCTTTTGAGCCATTCAAATTCTCTTTTGTAGTATCCATGTTATTTCCTTCCCCCCCATCACCTTGGCTCATTTAAGATCACCAAGCATGCCCAAAACTATAGCCGTAATCATAAAGATCACGGATAGGTTCTCTTGGGGCTTGCGGTTCTCTAGTCTGAGGCTCTCTATCAACGCCACGGATATAATCTTCTACCCTATCGCCTACTTCAGACCCAATATATCCTCCTGCTGTGCTACCAAGAAATCTCCCTAATCCAATACCCACTGGACCTCCAGGAACCCCAATTGCTCCTCCAATTTTATCACCAACAAAACCCCCAACACCACCCCCTATAAATTTGCCTAATTCACCCCTTGCCTCTATTTTAGGACTAGCTATAGCTACATTAGCCATTGCACCGCATAAAACCACTACACAACTAAATGTTCTTAATCCACTCATAACAAATCCTTTCATAAAATTGAGACTCAAGGCATGTTGGGTACACCTTGATAAGAATATTTATACCACAATCGCATTAAGAGAATTGTTACAGATCAGCGAAATATCACAAAAAAGATAAGTAGATGTTTTGTTTATTCACAAATTACAGGATTAAAGTAAATCATTGGTTTTATGGTTTTAGTATTTTTTAAGCGTTTTAGAGCGTTAAGTTTCAAGCATCAAAGCCTTTAATTGCGTTTTTACACCAACCGCTTAAAAATTGAACGCCTATTTTGAATATATTAGACGCTTTTTTATTTTTATGCTAAACTATTTTGAGTTTTGGCCGATATGACTTCATACAGAGGTTAAACCAATCATAAATGGTAGGGTTAATTCCATCTCGCTCTGTAATAGGTTTGAAACCATGCATCTAAGATTGACTCCTATCTTGTAAGTGCCATACTACAAGTTCCCATAATAAAAACTTCTAAAAATCAAAACCTACAGAGCGAGATGGAATTAACCTTTTTGTGATTGCAAATGGTAGCCAATCTTAAACAACATAAAGGCAATACAAGCCCTATAATATCATTAATCGCTATTCAAAATCACAGATATTTTAATACAGCGTTCAATTTTTGAAACAAGGGTTTACTCATAAATCTTTTAAAAACAAATTTTTAAACCATATTGAGAGCTTTCGTGTTAGAATGCGTATTGAATTGGTTTTAGGAGTGTAAAAATGCAAGTTTCACAATATCTGTATCAAAATGTGCAATCTATTTGGGGGGATTGTATTTCCCATCCGTTTGTTCAAGGCATTGGGCGTGGGACTTTAGAAAGAGATAAATTTCGTTTTTATATTATTCAGGATTATCTGTTTCTTTTAGAATACGCTAAGGTGTTTGCTTTAGGCGTGGTTAAAGCTTATGATGAAGCGGTGATGAGAGAGTTTTCTAACGCTATACAAGATATTTTGAATAACGAGATGAGTATCCATAGCCATTACATTAGAGAGCTTCAAATCACTCCAATAGAATTGCAAAACGCGCGTCCCACTCTAGCGAATAAATCCTATACAAGCTACATGCTCGCTGAAGGGTTTAAGGGTTCTATTAAAGAAGTTACGGTAGCTGTTCTATCCTGTGGTTGGAGCTATTTAGTGATCGCGCAAAATTTAAGCCAAATCCCCAACGCTTTAGAACATGCCTTTTATGGGCATTGGATTAAGGGCTATAGTTCCAAAGAATTTCAAGCGTGCGTAAATTGGAATATCAATTTGCTTGATTCCCTCACCCTCGCTTCTTCAAAACAAGAAATTGAAAAATTAAAGGAGATTTTTATCGCTACAAGCGAATACGAATATCTGTTTTGGGATATGGCGTATCAAAGTTAAAGTAAAAGTTTTTGTGCCGTTAGAAAAACGCAAGAGAAGAAAACATCTATCTCTTGCAAAACGATTATTGAGCGTAAGCTTCTAGTTTGAGCTCAATCTTTACCTCATCTCCAACGACAGCATCGCTAAAGGTTTTACCGATACCAAAATCCTTGCGGTTGATTTTGCCTTCAGCTTGTAACACCATGAATTCTTTTTTGTTCATGGGGTTTTGTAAGGGGGCTTGGATTTTGGCTTCCAATACGACAGGTTTGGTTACGCCATGAAGGGTCAAATCCCCATGGATTTTACCATCTTCGTATTTGGTCATTTTAAAACTCCCTTTGGGGTATTTTAGTGCATCAAAAAACTCTGCTGTTTTTAGGTGGTCGTCTCTTTTTTTGTTCCTAGTATTGATGCTCTTAATATCAATTTTGCCTTCAAAAACATTGAGAGCTTTGGTATTAGGATCGGCATCAATTTTGCCATCAAAACTATCAAACACGCCTCTTGTTTCATTGAATTTGAAGTGTTTGACCTCAAACCACACGCTAGAGTTTGCCTTATCAATCGTATAGGGTTTTGCAAACACCAAACTAACACCAAAAAGGGTGGATATTAACGCTTTTTTCATTGTTTTCTCACTTCATTTTGAATTAAAAACGCCAACTATACAACAATTCGGTTAATGGTAAAAATACTCCTAATCATCTGTTTTAAGGTATAATACAAAAAATCCCCATTAGGTAGGTGTTGTTATGATAAAAAAGACCCTTGCATCAGTTTTATTAGGATTGAGTTTGATGAGTGTTTTAAATGCCAAAGAATGCGTTTCGCCCTTGATTCAAAGCGCTAAATACCATCAGCAAAGCGCTGAGATCAGGGCCTTGCAATTGCAAAGTTACAAAATGGCGAAAATGGCGCTAGACAATAATCTCAAGCTCGTTAAAGACAAAAAGCCAGCCGTCATCTTGGATTTAGATGAAACCGTTTTAAACACGGCGGATTATTCGGGCTATTTGATCAAAAATTGCATCAAATACACCCCAGAAACTTGGGATAAATTTGAAAAAGAAGGCTCTCTCACGCTCATTCCTGGAGCGCTAGACTTTTTAGAATACGCTAATTCTAAAGGCGTTAAGATTTTTTACATTTCTAACCGCACGCAAAAAAATAAGGCATTCACCTTAAAAACGCTCAAAAGCTTTAAACTCCCCCAAGTGAGTGAAGAATCCGTTTTATTAAAAGAAAAAGGCAAGCCTAAAGCCGTTAGGCGAGAGTTAGTCGCTAAGGATTATGAGATTGTTTTACAAGTGGGCGACACTTTGCATGATTTTGACGCGCTTTTTGCTAAAGACGCTAAAAACAGCCAAGAACAACGAGCTAAAGTCTTGCAAAACGCTCAAAAATTTGGCACAGAGTGGATCATTTTACCCAACTCTCTTTATGGCACATGGGAAGATGAGCCCATAAAAGCATGGCAGAATAAAAAATAGAATTTATCCATCGCATAAGAACGATTTTTGCTAACATGACAAAAAACTTGATCTCTTAGGCGGAGCTATGGATTTTGTAGGGTTTGAAGATTTAAAATGTAAAGATAAGAAAAACTCTCAAAAAGTTTTTGTGATCCGTAACGACAAGTTAGGCGATTTTATTTTAGCCATACCCGCCTTAATCGCTCTAAAGCAAGCTTTTTTAGAAAAAGGCAAAGAAGTGTATTTAGGCGTGGTTGTGCCTAGCTATACCACCCCAATAGCCTTAGAATTCCCTTTCATTGATGAAGTCATTATAGAAGATAACCATTTAGCTGCCACTCTTAAATGCAAATCCATTGACGCTCTTATCTTTTTATTTTCTAATTTTAAAAACGCCAGACTCGCTTTTAGTTTGAGGAAGTCCATTCCTTATATCCTAGCCCCAAAGACTAAAATCTATTCTTGGCTGTATCAAAAGAGCGTGCGCCAAAGCCGATCGCTATGCCTAAAAACCGAATACGAATACAATTTGGATCTCATCCATGCTTTTTGTAAAGATCATAATCTCCCTAACGCTCCACTTAAAAAAATCGCATGGGAGCTTAAAGACAAATCCAAAGAGCGATTGATTATCGCTTCAAAACTCAACGCTGATGCTGGTTTATTGTGGATCGGCGTGCATATGCATAGCGGAGGCAGTTCGCCCGTATTGCCCGCTCCACACTTTATTAAACTGATTGATTTTTTACACAAAAATTTGAGTTGCGAGATCATTCTTATTTGCGGGCCAGGCGAGAGGAAAGCCACAGAAGAACTTCTTGAAAAAGTCCCTTTCGCTCACCTCTATGATACGAGCCATAGTTTAGTGGATTTAGCCAAATTGTGTGCGAATTTGTCTGTTTATATCGGGAACGCTTCAGGCCCTTTGCATGTGAACGCTTTATTTGACAACCAATCTATAGGGTTTTATCCTAACGAACTCAGCGCCTCTATTGCCAGATGGCGGCCTTTCAATGAGCGTTTTTTAGGCATTACTCCGCCTAATGGCTCAAACGATATGGGTTTGATTGACATTGAAAAAGAGAATGAAACCATCCTTGAATTTATCGCGCCAAATCTTTCTTGCCACACACAAGAAAGATAACAGCACCAAGCGCCACACAAATAACCTTAACAACGCTCAAAAGTTTAATCTGATTAAAGTGGTTTTTCGCATTCCTAATTAAAATTTCTCATTCCCTCATAAATTGAGCCTTGAAAAATCCAATTGAGTTTGAGTTAGATTAGCCCTTATAAGCTCTATAAGGCTATTAATTTATTGCCCATTTATCTATTTCTTGTAAAATACAAGTTTATTTTTAGTGTGAAGAAATTGATGATCAGTCTGATAGAAAAAGCCCCTTACATTCCCTACCCCCTAGCTCTTTATGAAAAATTAGAGCAACAGCACACCTTGCTTTTTGAAAGCGCTGAGATTGAGAGCAAAGCGCACACCAAATCCCTTTTAATGGCTAAAGCCTGTTTGAAGCTAATTTGCAACCACAATATCGTAACTATCACTAGCCTAACGCCTAATGGCGGGGCGTTTTTGCAAAAATTGAGCGCGTTTTTTAAAACGCCTATACAAGACAATGCCCTAATTTTAACCTACACCAAAAACAAAAAAACGCAAGATGAGTTTTTAAAACTCTTTGAGCCTAGCCCTTTTGACGCTTTAAGGGGGCTTTTTAAAAGCGTTAAAACAAAACCCAAACACCCCTTTACGCTTTTAAGCGCGGGCGTTTTTTCTTTTGAAATGCTCAATTTTTTTGAAGACTTGCCCCCCTTAAAAGCGCAAGACAACACAGCACATGACTTTATTTTTTTTGTCGCGCAAAATTTGATCATCATAGATCATAAAGAAAAAAGCGCTGAAATCTTGGGGGCGTGTTTTGATGAGCGCTTTAAAACAGAGATAGTCCAAGAATTACAGGATTTAAAAGAGTTGGCTAAAAACATCAAAAGCGATTTTATCCCTAAAAAATCCAAGCAAAATAGAGAAGTTAGCGCTAATTGCAGCGATAGCGAGTTTGAAAAAAAGGCGCTATCCTTACAAGAAGAAATCAAAAAAGGCGAGATTTTTCAAGCGGTGTTGTCGCGTAGCTTTTATATGGAGTGCTTGGAGGGTTTGAGCGCGTATTACCATTTAAAGCTAACTAATCCTAGCCCCTATATGTTCTATATCAAAGACAGCGATTTTGTTCTTTTTGGGGCAAGCCCTGAGAGTGCTTTAAAATACAACGCTTTAACCAATACGGCTGAAATTTATCCCATTGCTGGCACTCGTTTAAGGGGTAAGGACAAACAAGGGAATATTGATTACGATTTAGATAGTAAAATGGAATTTGATTTGCAACACGATTATAAAGAAAGGGCTGAACACATCATGCTAGTGGATTTGGCCAGAAACGACATGGCCAGAGTTTCAAAAAAACGCTATTGCGATAAGCTTTTAAAAGTGGATAAGTATTCCAATGTCATGCATTTAGTCTCAAGGGTTGTTGGGGAATTGAAAAAAGGGTGCGATAGTTTGCATGCTTACAGGAGCTTTATGAACGCCGGCACGCTCAGCGGAGCGCCTAAAATCTCTGCGATCAGGCTCATTTACCAATTAGAAAACCAAAGGAGAGGCTCTTATGGGGGGAGTGTGGGGTATTTGAATAGCGAGGGTTCTATGGATTCTTGCATCACTATCCGTTCATGTTTTGTCAAAAACAATAGGGCCGTGATCCAAGCAGGAGCCGGTATTGTGCTAGACAGCGTGCCACAAAACGAAGCGAATGAAACAAGAGCCAAAGCGCAAGCCCTTATTGATGCGATCAGGAAAACAATTTTATGAAAATCTTTTTTATAGATAATTTTGATTCTTTCTCTTATAACTTGGTGTATGAATTAGAGTGTTTGGGTTATGAAGTGGCTGTTTATCAAAACGATATTGATCCGAGTTATCTTATAGGTTTAATGGATAAAGAATCAAAAACCCCTTTATTGTTCATTTCACCCGGGCCTGGTAACCCTAGCAGTTCAGGCAATCTTTTAAAAATCATTGAAATGGCTAAAAAGAAATTCCCCATTTTAGGGGTTTGTTTAGGCTTACAAGCTTTAGCGCAAAGCTATGGGGCTAAAATCATAAGGAGTAAAGAAATCGTGCATGGCAAAGCGACGACTATTGCACTCAAAAAGCATGCCGTTTTTAAAGGTTTAGGGGAGAGCATGGTGGTGGGGCGTTACCATTCTTTAATGGCAAGCGGATTGCCTAAAAATTTAGAAGTGATCGCTGAGCATGACAATATCCCTATGGCCATTATCAATGAAGAAGATAGGATTTTAGCCTATCAATTCCACCCTGAAAGCATCATGACTTTACAAGGGAGGGCGTTGTTAGAGCAAAGCGTGGGGTTTTTAGAAGGGTTATTATGAAAGAGATTTTAAACGCTCTATACCATCAAAAAGACTTAAACGATGGGGAAGTCAAAAAATTATTCACCCTTATTATCAACGAAAAAGTAAGCCCGGCGCAACTTGGGGCGGTTTTGTGCGCTTTAAAAATCAAGGGCGAGAGCTTTAAGGAGATTAGCGTTGCTGCAACCACGCTTTTAGAGCATGCCCCTAAGCCTTTTGATAGCGGCTTGGATTTGATAGACAATTGCGGCACAGGGGGCGATGGGTTAAAAACGATTAACATCAGCACGATTGCTGCACTCATTGCCAGCTCTATGGGATTATCTATGGCTAAACACGGATCAAGGAGCGTTTCTAGTCATAGCGGGAGTGCGGATTTGTTGGAAAATTTAGGCGTGAATATTGAAATGAATCCCACGCAATTAGAGAATTGCTTCAAACAATCGCATTTTGGGTTTTTATTCGCGCCTTTATACCATCAAAGTTTTAAAAAATCCGCCCCCTTAAGAAAAGAGCTTTTCACTAAAACGATTTTTAATTGCTTAGGGCCTTTAATCAACCCCTTAAGGCCAAAAATCCAGCTTTTAGGCGTGTATGACAAATCTTTGTGCAAGACTATGGCGCTAGCGTTGAAGGCTTTAGGCATTAAAAGGGCGATGGTGGTTAATGGAGGGGGGACAGATGAAATCGTGTTGCATGACATTACGCATGCGTGTGAATTGAAAAATAACGGAATTTTAGAGTATGACTTGAGCGCTAAAGATTTTGATTTGCCCCCCTATGATTTGAAAGAATTGCAGATTGAAAACGCACAAGAAAGCGTTCAAGCGTGTTTAGATATTTTAGAAAATAAAGGCAAGGATTCGCACACGATGGTGGTTGTGGCGAATGTGGCGAGTTTGTTGTATTTAAGCCATAAAGCTAAAGATTTAAAAGAGGGTGTGAGCATGACTTTAGAGCATTTAAAAACCAAAGCGCCTTATACGCATTTGCAAAAAATCATAAGGTTAAGCCATGCCTAGCGTGTTAGAAAACATCCTTAAAGACAAGCTCCTAGAAGTCTCTGATCTCAAAAAAAATCATGCTTTACCGATAAACATAAACCCAAGCGACAGGGATTTTAAAAAGGCGTTACTAGAAAAAAAAACCAGCTTTATTTTAGAATGCAAAAAAGCATCGCCCTCTAAAGGTTTAATAAGAAAAGATTTTGACTTGTTGAAAATAACGAAAACTTATGAAAAATTCGCCTCTTGCATTTCAGTTTTAGCCGATTCTAAACATTTTTTAGGTTCTTATGAAAACATTAAGATCGTTTCGCAACATTCCAATAAGCCTGTTTTATGCAAAGATTTTATCATTGATGCTTTTCAGATCAAACTCGCTAGGGTTATGGGAGCTAATGCGGTGCTTTTAATGTTAAGCGTGTTAGATGATAAAAATTATTTAGAGCTTTTCAACCTCGCCAAATCCTTAAACATGAGCGTGCTGACTGAAGTTTCTAACCAGCAAGAAATCAAGTGCTTGCTCAAACTCCAATACGACATTATCGGCATCAATAACAGGGATTTACACACCTTAAAAACCGATATTAACCACACGCTGGAATTACGCCCCTTATTGCCTAAAGACGCGCTCGTGGTGAGTGAGTCCGGTATTTATTCGCATGCGCAAATCAAAGCCCTAGCCCCTTATGTGAATGGCTTTTTAGTGGGCAGCTCTTTAATGAAAGAAAAGGATTTGAAAAAAGCGTGCGCTAAATTGATTTTAGGCGAAAATAAAGTGTGCGGGCTTACAAGGATTAAAGACGCTAAAGCCGTTTATAAAAACCATTTTATTTATGGGGGTTTGATTTTTGAAAAATCTTCGCCCAGATACATCAAGCCTAAAAAAGCCCTAAAAATCACAAAAGCGGTTAAAAAATTGGATTTTGTGGGCGTGTTTGTGAAAGATAAAATTAAAAAAATTCAAAAAATCGCTCAAAAGCTTGATTTAAAAGCGGTGCAGCTTTATGGTTATTCGCAAAAAGAAATCGCTCAATTAAAAAAAGCACTCCCTAAAACTTGCGCGATCTGGCAAGTAATAAGCGTGATGAACGCTAAAGATTTAGCGCCTAAAGCTAAAGAGGCCTCTCTAATCTTATACGACACTAAGGGGGATAAAATGGGAGGCAATGGCGTGAGTTTTGATTGGGGTATTTTAGAAAATGTCAAAACGCCTTTCATGCTAGCTGGTGGGCTTAATTTGGATAATATTCAAAAAGCCTTGAAAGTTAAAGCGTTGGGTTTGGATTTCAATTCCGGTTTAGAAATAAGCCCTGGGATTAAAAATAAGGATAAAATCAAGCAATTAGCCCGAATTTTAAGAGAGTATTAAAATGAATCAAAAAGCGTATTTTGGGGAGTTTGGAGGGAGTTTTGTTTCAGAGTTGTTAGTGCCTGCATTAAGAGAGTTAGAACAGGCGTTTGATGCGTGTTTGAAAGATGAAAAATTCCAAAAAGAGTATTTTCGTCTTTTAAAGGATTTTGTGGGCCGTCCTAGCCCTTTAACCTTGTGTCAAAATATCGTTTCTAACCCTAAAGTTAAGCTTTATTTAAAGCGAGAGGATTTAATCCATGGCGGGGCGCATAAGACTAATCAGGCTTTAGGGCAAGCCCTTTTAGCGAAAAAAATGGGGAAAACAAGGATTATTGCTGAAACAGGCGCTGGGCAGCATGGCGTGGCGACGGCTATCGCTTGCGCGTTATTGAACTTAAAATGCGTGATTTTTATGGGAGAAAAAGACATCAAGCGCCAGGAAATGAATGTTTTTAGAATGCGCTTATTAGGCGCTGAAGTGAGAGAAGTTAATTCAGGGAGCGCGACGCTTAAAGACGCCGTGAATGAAGCCTTAAGAGATTGGGCGAGCAGCTATAAGGACACGCATTATTTGCTAGGCACAGCCGCCGGGCCGCACCCTTACCCCACAATGGTTAAAACCTTTCAAAAAATGATAGGCGATGAGGTTAAAAGCCAAATTTTAGAAAAAGAAAACCGCTTGCCTGATTATGTTATCGCATGCGTTGGAGGGGGGTCTAACGCTATAGGGATATTCAGCGCGTTTTTAAACGACAAAGAGGTTAAACTCATAGGCGTAGAGCCAGCCGGATTAGGGCTAGAGACTAATAAACATGGGGCGACTTTGAATAAGGGGCGTGTGGGGATTTTACATGGGAATAAAACCTATCTTTTACAAGATGATGAAGGCCAGATTGCAGAAAGCCATAGCATTAGCGCCGGGCTTGATTATCCAGGGGTGGGGCCAGAACACAGCTATTTAAAAGAGAGTGGGCGTGCGGTTTATGAAAGCGCAAGCGATGCTGAAGCGCTAGAAGCCTTCAGTTTGTTGTGCCAAAAAGAAGGCATTATCCCGGCATTAGAAAGCTCGCACGCCTTAGTGTATGCCTTAAAACTCGCTCAAAAATGCGAAGAAGAAAGCATTATTGTAGTGAATTTAAGCGGTCGGGGGGATAAGGATTTAAACACCGTTTATAACGCTTTAAAAGGAGGTTTAAAATGAGGTATCAAAACATGTTTGAAACCTTAAAAAAACACGAAAAAATGGCGTTTATCCCGTTTGTAACCTTGGGCGATCCTAACTATGAATTGAGTTTTGAAATCGTTAAAACCCTAATTGATAGCGGGGTGAGTGCTTTAGAATTGGGTTTTGCTTTTTCTGATCCTGTAGCGGATGGCATTACCATACAAGCGAGCCATTTAAGGGCGTTAAAACACGCTAGCATGGCTAAAAATTTCCAGCTTTTAAAAAAGATTAGAGATTACAACCATGATATTCCCATAGGGCTTTTAGCGTATGCGAATCTCATTTTTTCTTATGGCGTTGATGGTTTTTACGCTCAAATCAAAGAATGCGGCGTGGATAGCGTTTTAATAGCGGATATGCCCCTAATAGAAAAAGAATTGGTCATCAAATCCGCTAAAAAACACCAAATCAAGCAAATCTTTATCGCCAGCCCTAATGCGAGTGATAAAGATTTAGAACAAGCCGCTATGCATTCGCAAGGCTATATCTACACTTTAGCCAGGAGTGGGGTTACAGGGATAAGCCATGCTCTAGAGAACGATGCAAGCACGATCATCAAAACCTTAAAAGCCTTTAGCCCCACCCCAGCCTTACTGGGCTTTGGCATTTCTAAAAAAGAACACATCACAAACGCTAAAGGTATGGGCGCTGATGGCGTGATTTGCGGCTCAGCGTTAGTCAAAATCATAGAAGAAAATTTGAATGATGAAAACGCCATGCTGGAAAAAATTAAAGGGTTTATAGGAGGAATGATTTTTTAAGGCTTTTAGGCTTTGTTGTGTCAAAAAATTAAAGATCACAGATTAACAATCATCAAGCTTTATTGTATGTGCGTTATGGCGTTAGTGTAGAAAATACCACCATAAACCTAACAACAAGAGATAGCTTTGCAGTGTGGTTGATAGCGGCTTAAAATCGCAGGTATTTTGATAGCAAAAAGGCTAATTTTTTACATACCAAGCCATAAGCGACTATGGTCTTTTTAGGGTGTTAGAAACCCCTTTTACTTTACCTAGTTTTAAAGGGGAGCAAATCTCGCTTTTTAGCTTGGATCTTAAAGCCCAATTCACTTCTAAAAACCTCAAATACCCCTTAAAAAACTTGCGTTTAAAAACGCTCTTTTCTGGTTCGCTCAATGAAGCTACAGATCATTTTTTTAGCCTTAGCTCTACACCTAAATCGGTGGTGTTGGTGTATCAAAAATTCTTATGAGCTTATACAAGTTCGCTAAATTCTATAATAATAGCCCTTATTGTCTCAAAAGATTTTTCTTGATAGAGTAATTTGTATGGAAAATTATAAAGTAGGATATTTCTATCTAGGGGGTATTGTTGTTGGTAGGATTTGAAATAATATGCAATATTCTTTAAATTATCAAGATTGTCAGAGCTTTCTTTTTCGTATTCTGGAGTAGGGAGATGATGGATAAAACGATCATACTTGTCTAAACACCAAGACTGATACTCATAAGTATAGATAATAAAGTTATGCCAATATTTATCTATGATTGTAGAAATCATTCCTTGATGTTTGGTATTTAACCAACGCTCAAATTCTTGGTGTAGAATGAGCGGATTATTCTTTAACATCTCTATAACTTGCTTATGCAAATTATCTTTTTGCAATTCTTTTAAGGTTCTTTGAGCTATTTCTTCAATTCTATAAGTTTTTTCCCATTTATCACCCACTTTTTTTAAGAAAAATGGTGAAGAATGAGCTAGATTCTCTATCTCGCTAACATGTTTTTTAAACATTGTGCGGTCTTTAATCACTTCTTCTAGCCTAAAGGGACTAGAAGTTTTATAATTATGAACTTGGTAGTTTAATTTTTTTAAAAAACCAAGAAACTCAGCATTCGTGGTTTGCAAAACCTTACCAGCCTTTCTCGCATTCTGGTGCATCTATTTTACATGTGTCATTATCGCATGTTGGATAAAAACTTTTGCAACCGCTTGCTTCAAGAATCAATTTAACTTGATGTTTATTTTCAATGTTCTCAACTGCTTGTTTAAAATTTTCTTGTGTCATTTGAAATTTCTCCGTATGTTATGGTTTAGTATCTATTCTTTTTCGCTATCTTTAGTAAGTTGGTTAATGCCATCCACTAATGTTCGAATCGCACTTTCTGTTTCTTCTTTGCATTGAAACATAACCGTTTTTGTTTCGTAGGTATTGACAACCTCTCCATCACGACTATGAACAACTTGCCCATTTGGTTTCGTTGTGCTTGAAAAACCCAAGAGTTCAAGAAGTTTTCTAAGAACTTCAATGCCATTGCATTTAATGGTGTTACTTTTTTTATCACCCATGCTAACTTCCTTTTTTTGGTTTTGCTAATCTAACCTAGATAGCATGTGGTAGTATAGTCAACTTCAACTTCAACTTCAACTTCAACTTCAACTTAGCTTAAATAGTGCAAAAAATTTGAGATCTTATGATTTTATGTGTGGTTTTAAAGCGACTTGTTTAATTGATCTAATATTTTTAAGAGTAAGGGATATGAAATGAGATTATCCCAAGCTCTATTTTAAAGTTTTTCTAATAACCCAAGCAACGCCCTTTTATATTCTAACGCCGTTATTTCATCCTTGCCTTCAAAGCGGCTGACTAAATAGGGGGTAGTGTTGCTTGCACGAATAAGCCCAAAACCATGTTCAAAAACCACCCTCACGCCATCAATGCTGATGATTTCTTTGATTGTAGGGAAATGACTTGGCGGGTTTTTAAGCGCTTTTTGCAGGTTATGAATGATTTCAAATTTTTCTTCTTCGCTCACGGCGATTTTTTCTTCAGGCGTGGTGTAGGAATAGGGGAGGTTTTTAATGGTGTTTTCCAAATCGCTTGGACTTTGTTCAAGCAATAACTCCAAAGCCCTTAAACATGCGTAAAGGGCGTCATCATAGCCAAAATAGCGTTCTTTAAAAAAGATATGCCCGCTCATTTCAGCCGCAAAATGCGCGTTGGTTTCTTTGAGTTTGATTTTTAAATTGCTATGCCCGGTTTTATACATGAGCGTCTTACCAAAAGTATTGATCGTGTTATACATCACTTGAGAGCATTTGACTTCGCCGATCACAAAAGGGGTGATGCCTTGAGCATGCAAGCGTTTAGCGAATAAAATCGCTAATTCATCGCCCGCATAAATATGATGAGAGCTTAGCATCGCGATCCTATCCGCATCGCCATCAAAAGCAAAGCCTATAGAAATAGCGTTTTCTCGCATGTGTTTTTCTAAATCTTGTAAGTTTTTCGCTTCGCTGGGGTCTGGGTGGTGGTTAGGGAAATTCCCATCAGGATCGCTATAAAGACTGCTAAAATCAATGTTTAAAGCCTTTAAAATCGGCTCTAGCCCTAACGCTCCCACGCCATTACCAAAATCCAATGCGATTTTGTATTTAAGGTTTTTTAAATGCTTAAAATCCTTGATCAAATAGCGCTGATACGCTTCTAGGGCATTGGCTTTCTCTGGTGTTTCTTTTAGGGGTTTTATTTCATGCTTGGCGTTTAAAAGCGTGTCTTTTAAAGCTTGAATGTCCTTGCCATAAAACGGGTTTTGATTGAGCGTGATTTTAAAGCCGTTGTATTCTTTGGGGTTGTGAGATCCAGTAATCATGATAGAATTAGGGCATTGAATGCCATTGATTTTATTAAAGGCCGCAAAATACGCTACCGGTGTGGGGATTAGCCCTAAATCATACACTTTCAAGCCGCTTGATTGCAACCCCGCGCTCAAAGCTTCAAACAAAAAGCGCCCATGCACCCTGGCGTCATGCCCTACAAACACGCTTTTATCGCATTCTCGCATGATTTTCCCCAACTCCACGCCGATACTAAAGGCGCTCTTTTCGTCTAAAGTGGTGGGGTAAATGCCTCTAATATCGTATTCTCTAAAAATACTAATGTCCATGTCATGACTCCTTGTTTTTGAATAAATTTAAACCCTGTTCGCATAAATTTTGCCATGCGTTTGTTTGATCTTTTTGTTTTAACTGAACGCATTTTTCTAAACTGGATTTAGATTTTGCTTTTTGATGGGTTAAATCCAGTAAGCTGGATTGCAAGTATAAGGCTTTTTGGTGATCTTCTAAAGAAAGCCTGCGGTTTAAAAGCTTGTCTAGCGTTTCTAACGCTTTTGAATAATCTTTGGTGGTTCTGTAAGCGTCAATAAGGGCAAATTCGCTAAAAGGCGTGTAAGAATAGTCCTTATAAGCGTCTTGGAGTTTGAGTAAGCTTGTGGCATAAATTTTGACGCTTTTAGGGTCTTTTTCATTCTCTAGCAATTTAAAATAAACCAACGCCATGCGTTTATCGTCTTTGAAATGCTTTTCTAAAAACGCATGCAAATTGAGGGCCAATTCTTTTTCATTGTTTTGCATGTAATCTGAAAATAAAACAAAAGCGATATCATAAAATTCTTTTTTATTTAAACTTTGAGCGAGGATTAAAGCGTCTTTAGAAGCCAGAGTGGAATTTTTAAAATCCCCTAAGCGGTAGTAATTGCGCCCCAAACGATAAAGCCATATTAATTTCTCGCTAGGGGTTTTAGCTGCTTTTAAAGCGTTTAGGGCAATAATTTGCGCTTTTTCTTTGAGCGATGCGAAATACAAGCAATCAAAGGCTTGGATTTCTTCTTTGGGGGTAAATTCAAAGGCGGTGATTTGGGATAAGTATTTTAAAGCTTCTTCGCAACGATTGTCCTCTAATGGGGTTTTAGCAAGGATATTGAGCGTTTTTTGGATCAAAGGAGAATCTTTAGGCAAATTTTTTTGCATGCTTAACACTTCAGCATAGCGCTTATTATCAAACAAGAGTTGGGCTTTCAATTCTAAAGCCTTTTGGGCTTCATTAGAATTAGGGAAATTTTGAATGATTTTATCGTAGTGGGCGATTTTTTCTTGCGTGTTCCCCTCCATGGAAAAAAGGGCTTTTTCATCGCGCGCTCTAACGACAGAAGCTTTATCCAATTCCGCATGGTCTTGCAAATATTGCAGGTTGTAAAGGTGGGCGTTTTTAAAGTCCTTGATCCTCGCATACAACGCCCCTAAATCATAGAGCGCTTGCTCTTTAGCTTTCACATCATCATCTTGATTGAGGAGCAAGTGAGCGATCTCAATCGCGCTTTCATTCATCTGGTTTTTTTTCAATAACTTGAGCAAGTCTAGGGCTGATTCGCTATGCCTAGAAATATAATCAGGGTTGGATTGGACCACCTTATCAATGAGGTATTTAGCGTTATTAAAATTTTGATAGTTTATCTCTGCTTCAGCCCAATTAAGTGCGATTTCACTCGCGCTCTCTTTGTCTTTGGCGTTAGAAAAAGCTTCTTTAAAAAGCATGTTAGCGTTGCTCAAATCAGAGCCTTCAGCCGCTTCAATGGCTAAACGCATTTGGGCTAAAGGAGCGTAGCGGGAATTTTTGTATTCTAAAAGAATGCGTTTGTAATAGCGCATGGCCTGTTTGTAATTGTTGTTTTCATCTAAAGCTTTGGCGACATAATATAGCGCTTCAGGGATATTGGGGTCAGTCGGGTAATTTTTAATCCACTTGGTGCCAATATCTATGAGTAAGGATTTTTTAATGCCTAATTGGCCTAATGCGATAATTTCTAATAAATACAAATCTTTTTTAAAAATCGTTTGAGGGTAGTTTTTAAACGCGCGGCTGATCGTGCGTAGGGCGTCAAAATAGGCTTGCGAATCCATTTGTTTTTTAGCCTCTAAATAAGCGTTTAAATCATAGCCCTTTGTGGTGAGTAGGGGTTTGTTATTCACATCTAGCTCTTGAATGATAGGGGTTTGAGCGTCTTTAATGACAATGGGGAAATTCAAGCCTTTTTGAGCGTTGTCTTTTTCGCTCAAAAAAGGGATATTTTGATCATAGCCTATGATTTGCCATATTTTGGCTTTAGGATCGTTTTCCACAAAAAGGGGGATCGCTTTTTTATAATCCCTATCAAAAGAAAAAAGGGTGAGCCTTCGCATCACTTTGGGTTTGATGTGTAAAATGAATTGTTGTTGGCGCATGGAATAGGTGATATTGAAAAAAGCGTTTTCTAAAGGGGTAAAGCCCTCCTTAGGGATGGAGTCTATCACGCATTCTATGGGGCGTTTAGCGTGTATAATGGATAGAGAGGCTTCAATCCCGCTTGGCGGTTTTTCATTGGTATAAAAACAAGAAAACGCCTTATTGTGTCGTAAGGTTAAAACCGAAAAATCTTCCCCCCCTTCTTTGCCTTGCGTGAGCGTGAGGCTTAAGGCGTTGAGCGAATGGGAGAGCAAGCCCATTAAAAGAAAGATTTTTGACTTAAGCCACAAACTCTAAAAGCCCTCGCATCATAAAAACAGAGAACAAGCACGCTAACGCCATGACAACAATGACCGCATAAATGGGCATGGTGGCGTTTTGGGTGTAAATATCGTTTTGAGCGTAGCTTTGTAAGGGCTTATTGAAAAACATCGCCACGAGCCAACGGAAATAATAAAACGCAGCCACCGCACTATTAACTAACATCACCACCGCTAAAAGAATGTGATTGCTCTCTAAAGCGCTTTCAACGGCTAAAAATTTCCCCCAAAACACGCTAAAAGGCGGGATTCCTGCAAGCCCAAAAACAAAAATAGCGCCCAAGATCGCCACTAAAGGGTGGGTTTTGATAAGGCCGTTGAATTTGGAATAAGGGTGATCGTAGCGTTCATCCCATGTTTTTTCCCGGCTTTTTAAGAGCCATAAAAGGCCAAAAGCCCCAATGTAAGTGAAAGCGAACATGAACCAATAAACAAACATCGCTTGTTGGCTGTCTTCAGTGTGGATAAACACGCACGCTAAAGCGAACCCAGAATGCGAAATAGAACTATAAGCGAGCATTCTTTTGACATCTTCTTGCCATAAAGCAATGAAATTAGGGATGGTGATAGTCATAAGAATCAAAACATAAAAAATGTCTTCTACCCAAGCGATGCGGGTGTCTATAAACGCTCCAAAAAGGCGAGTCGCTACCACAAAGCCAGCGATTTTAGGCACAATGGAAATATAGCTCGCAAAGACCGGGTTATTGCCCTCATACACATCAGGCATCCAGGTATGGAAAGGCACTAAAGAAACCTTAAAGCCAATCGCTCCAATCAAAAAAATAGCACCCATCGCAAAGAGCATGGGGTTTGTGATACCTTCAGTGTGTAAGTATAGGCTAATGACTTCAAGATTCAAGCTCCCTGTGAGCAAGTAAAAAGCCATCGCGCCCATAGCAAAAAACGCGCTCGCCATAGCCCCCATAGTGAAATACTTGATCCCTGCTTCCAAGCCGTAGCGTTTATCGCTCAACGCCATTAACACGCAAAGGGGTAAGGACGCTGTTTCTAACCCAATAAGGATTAACAATAAATGGTTGCTTGAAACCATGAACTGAAAGCCAGCAACAATAAACAAGTATAAGGAATAAAATTCAGCGGTTTGAAATTCGTTGAAGCGCTCTTTTGAAAGGGCTAAGAAAATGAGCAAAAAGGCTGAAATCAAGACAATGCTTTGAGAGATGAGCGAGAGAGTATCCAAGCTCAAAAACCCAAAAAAGGCGTTTTCTTGCTCTTCTAATCCTAAAACCACCAAAAAATCCAAAACCAAAAAGAGCATGCATAAAAACACATTCAAATTGCGTGAAAACCTGGAAGTGAAAGCGTTGATTAGGAGCGTGAAAATCCCCCCACACACCAACACCAGCATGGGTAAAACGCTCTCAAAATTAAAGCTATCAAAAGAGATATGGAGACTATCTATTAACATAAGAGACCTCTTTTATCTTAGTATCCAATGAACCTAAAAAAGGGAGCGAGCGGATTTCTATCACCTCTAAAAGCTGTTTAGAGCCTTGCTCAATCGGTTTTAAAAGCACTTTAGGATAAATCCCTAAAATTAAGATCAAAGCTAAAATCACGCTCAAAACCCCTACCTCACGAGCGTTCAAATCTTCAAACACGCTTATTTGATTGTTCCCGGCTTTCAAATTGCCAAAGAAGACATCTTTATATGAAGTGAGCATGTAAATCGCTGATAGAATGATGCTTGTTCCGGCAATGATAGCCAAAAGAGGGTAAGTGGCAAAAAACCCTAACAAGCTCAAAAACTCTCCCACAAAACCAATGCTTAAAGGCATGCCCACATTCGCCATTAAAACGATCATAAAAAAGGCTGCAAAAACAGGAGCACTTTTAGCGATCGATCCAAAGCGAGCGATTTCTAAACTACTAGCACGCTCTCCCAAGATACCAGCGAGCAAAAACAATCCCATGACGATAATACCATGCGCAAACATCATAAACACCGCCCCTGAAACCCCTTCAACATTGAAAGAAAAAACCCCAAGCACCACGACTCCCATGTGTGAGAACGAGCTATAAGCGATGAGGGTTTTTAAATCTTTTTGAGCGTAGGCTAGAAAACCTCCATAAATGATCATGCACAGCGCCACAATGGCTATAGGGGTTAAATAGATTTCTGAAAGTTCAGGAAAAAGCGGGAGCAAGAAGCGTAATAAGGCGTAAGTCCCCATTTTAGAAAGCAAGGCTGAAAGCATGACAGAGCCTAAAGTAGGAGCGTTAGAATACGCATAAGGCAGCCATGTGTGTAAGGGAAAGAGCGGGATTTTAACCGCAATCCCTATTAAGAAAGCCACAAAGAGCCAGGTTTTAATCTCGCTAGAAAAGTTCAATTGATACCAGTCTAAAATATCAAAACTCATCATGCCGTAATTGCTAGCGTAGTAATACCCAATGTATAAAATGCCTAAGAGCATGCATAATGACGCTAAAAAGGTGTAGAGGAAAAACTTCATGCCAGAATAGATTTTGTTATTACGGCCAAAACGACCGATGAGGTATAAAACCGGCAAGAGCGAGATTTCCCAAAAAGCGTAGAAAAAGATCATATTGAGAGAAGAAAACACGCCCATTAAAATCCCCTCTAACAACAACAAACAAATCGCAAAGTCTTTACGACGCTCTTTGACATAAATCACGGACAATAACACCACGATAGCGTTTAAGAGCAACAAAAAGAGCGCGATGCCATCAACGCCCACATGGTAATTCACGCCAATTTGATAGACTAATTCTTTCATTTCTTCAAACTGCATGCCGGCTGTTTGAATATCAAACCCATGCCACAACAACAAGATTAATAACAATTCAATCAAAGCGATGACAATCGCATACGCTCTGCTCGCTTGATCGCTCATAAAGAACGCTAATAGCGCGCTCAGCATGGGGAAAAAGATCACCACACTTAAAAGATGCGCATGTAAAAACTGCATTTCTTATCTCCCAAAAAAAGCTACAAACGCTAATAAGATTAAAACCCCAGCCACCATGAAGCGCAGCATGGAGGTTAAATTCCCATCTTGACTGATCCTAAACACACGCCCTATAAAAAAAACGCTTCTTCCTATAGTATCCACTATCGCATCAATGATTTTCAATTCCACGACCTGGTGCAAGAATGAAGCGATAGCGCTAAAAACTTTTGCAATCCCTTGATAAAGTTGTGGGATATAGTATTGGTTGAGCAAGAGCTTGTATAAAAAGCCCCCCTCTTTTTTGGAAGTGATACCATTTTTATATTTAAATATGGCATAGGCGATGCTCAATAACACCACTATGGTGGTGATACTGATTAAAAGAGCGAGCGGGACGGGATATTCTTCAACGCTAGGGATCACTTGAGAGATGAAATGAAAAAACGGCTCTTCAAAAAACCCAGCAATGACCGCTAAAACCCCTAAGGGTAGCATGCTTAAAAGCATGAAATTTTTGGCCTCATGGGGGTGGTTGATTTCGTGCTGTTTGGGCACAAAAAACACCAGCATGATGAGCCTGAAGCTATAAAAAGCGGTAAAGATCGCTCCAATTAGAAGAACAAACCATAAAATGTGGTTGTGCATCCCAAAGGCGACCTCTAAAATCTTGTCTTTGGAAAAGTATCCTGCGAAAGGGTAAATCCCGCACAAAGCCACTGAGCCTATAATCATAAAGATCGCTGTGATTTTCATGGGCTTGTATAAAGCGCCCATTTTAGTAATATCCAGATTGTCTTCCATCGCATGCATGACATTCCCTGATCCTAAGAAAAGGAGGGATTTGAAAAACGCATGCGTGAAGAGGTGGAAAAGCGCGATCGCATAAGCCCCAAGACCGGCCGCTACAAACATATAGCCTAATTGAGAAAGCGTGGAATAAGCCACAATGCGTTTTAAATCCTTATTGACTAAAGCCATGCTCGCTCCAAAAAGAGCCACAAACGCCCCTAAACATGCGATGAAATAACCCACTTCAAACACCGCGCTATACAAAGGATTGGCTCTAATGACCAGATACACCCCAGCGGTTACCATTGTCGCTGCATGGATGAGAGCGGATACAGGGGTTGGCCCCTCCATAGCGTTGGCTAACCATGTGTGCATAGGGAATTGTGCGCTCTTGCCCATAGCGCCAATGAAAAGAAACACGCTAATGTAAAAGAGCATGGAATAATCGGCGTTATTGAGCATGCTAAAGACTTCTTTATACTGGAGGGTGCCAAAATTCCAAAAGATCAAAATAATCCCCATGAGCATGCCTAAATCCGTGATCCGATTCATCACAAAGGCTTCAATGGAAGCGTCATTCGCGCTTTTTTTATGATACCAAAAGCCAATGAGCAAGTAAGAGCATAGCCCCACCCCTTCCCAGCCAATGAAAAGCCCTAAAAAATTATCGCTCAACACCAACACCAGCATGGAAAACACAAAGCCGCTGAGGTAGGAAAAATAGCGGTTAAACCCTGTATCATGCTCCATATAGCCTATAGAATACACATGCACTAAGAAAGAAACTAAAGTGACCACGACAATCATGACTGCATTGATATTGTCCAGCATGAGGGAAAAGCCGACTTTAAAATTCCCTACCACGATCCAGTCAAATAAATATTTTTCATAGCTTTGATGATGCCATGCTTGAATGAAAAGAACCACCGCACCAATGAAAGAAACCAGCACGCACAAAGAATTGAAAACGCCCACATGCAACGCTTTAGCTTTAGCCCCAAACAGCCCCGCATAAAGCGCACCGATTAAAGGCAAAAACAACACCACTGACAGCAAAGAAGAATACTGCATGCTCAACCTTTCATAGCGTTTAAAGAATCAATGTCTAAGCTCTTGTATTTCTTAAACCACAAAATCACCAAGCCCAAACCAATAGCCACCTCACTAGCGGCAATAGCGATAACAAAGAGCGCGAACATCTGCCCGTCTAAATTGTGCGTGTATTTGGAGATCGCTATAAAACCGATATTGATCGCATTAAGCATGATTTCTGTAGAAAAAAAGAGCAACAGAATGTTTTTGCGTTTCAGCATGCCCGCTAAACCAATGCAAAAGAGCAACCCCGAAACAATCAAATAGTGGTTTAACCCTATCATAGAGATTCCTTTATAAATTGCGTGTGATTTTTCCCATGGATTTTTTGAATCCCTGTAGCGATGCCTCCAACCATAGCGACTAAAAGCATTAAAGCCGCCGCTTCAAAGGGAATGAGGTAATTAGTGAAAAGCACATAACCAATCGCTTTAATGTTAGGGATTTGCGCATCAATAGCGTTAGAATTGACTTGATTAGAAAGGTTTTCGCCAATGCTAGGAGCGCTTAAAATCAAGGTGAGCAACAGCACCACGCCAAATGAAAGCACACACAAGATTTTAGGGCTTTGCTTGCGTTCAATGACTTCTGCAGCGGAGTTGAAAAACATCATGCCAAACGCATACATCACAATGACCGCGCCCACATACACCGTGATTTGCACCACGCCCAAAAACTCAGCGTCTAGCAAAAAGAAAAAAGCAGAGATAAAAACCATGCTGCTAGCAAGAGCGGTAATGGCATAGAGGATATTCGTGGTGGTGATCACCACTAACGCCATGCTTAAAGTAAGGATCGCAAAGAAATAAAAGGCAATGGTTTCAAACATTTTCATCTCCCTTATGGCTTTCTGGGTTTGTTGGAGTCTCTTCTTTTGATTCTTCTTTTGAAGGCTCTTGAACATAATCTAAAGGGGTGGCTTGCATGCGTTCATTGTAATTAGGGCTTACCGCACCAAAGCCTAAAAACTCGGCATGCGAGCAGTTTTTAGCGTCTTGTTCGCTCGTTAAAAACTCGCTTTTAGAGCCGTATTGGGAGCGTTGGGTGCTGGCGTTTTCAAACCGATTCCCCATAACAATCGCTAATTCTGGGCAAACTTCTGCGCACAACCCGCAATAAATGCAACGCCCCAAATTGATCGTGTAAGAATCGATCTTTTTGCGGTTGTCTTCGCCCTTATGCGTGATGATCCTTATGCAGTTGCTCGTGCAAATCTTTTCGCACAGCCCACAACCTATACACCTTTCAGAGCCTGAGTCTAAAAGCCGTTGCAGATTATGCACCGCGCGATAGCGTGGGCTTAAAGGGAGTTGCTCCATAGGGTAATGGATGGTTACGCTTGGGCTAAAAAATTCCTTGATCGTAAGCCCTAGCCCTTTGAATAGATCCAAACCCAAGCTCGTTTTAATGGTGTCTTTAAATTGCTCGGTCGCACTATGGACTTCGGATCGTTTAGGAAGTTGCTTGTATTCTTGTTTGGCCATAAAACCTCCTTTAAATTAAAATGATAATGCCCGTTAGCACAATATTCAATAACGCTAAAGGCAGCATGATTTTCCAGCACATATCCATCAGTTGGTCTGGGCGCACATGCGGGTAAGTCGCTCTAACCCACATGGATAAAAAGACAAAAAAGCCCGCTTTAATCAAAATCGCTATGCCTCCAGGGATAAAGCCCCATGCGTTAAACCCGCCAAAAAACACAATAGAAATCACAAAGGAAAAAGCGAATAAATGCGCGTATTCCGCTAAAAAGAACATGCCCCATTTCAAGCCGCTGTATTCGGTGCAATACCCTGCTACAATCTCGGCTTCATGCTCTAACAAGTCAAAGGGGGTTCGATTCAATTCAGCATAGCTTGCGATCAAAAACAAAACAAACGCTAGTGGTTGCTTAAACACAAGCCAGTCTAAAAACCCACCGCTTTGGTAATTATTGATTTCCACTAAAGAAAGCGATCCTACCACCATTAAGGGGGCTAGAATGGTTAAAGTGCTGACCACTTCAAAGCTGAGTAATTGGATCGTCGCTCTTGCGGAGCCGATTAAAGAGTATTTGTTATTAGAAGCAAGCCCGGCTAAAATAGGCGCATAAATCCCTGCTGAACCCACGGCTAAGAAAAACAAAAAGCCAATGTTGATGTCAGAAATAAGGGGCTTGATCTCATAGCCAAACAGAGTGAAATTAGGGAAAAAGGGGATAGGCGCCATGGACACAAACGCGCTCACCATCGCAATAATGGGTGCTAGCGTGAAAATGAACTTGTTAGCGCCTTGGGGGATAATGTCTTCTTTGGTGAAAAGCTTAATGCCGTCTGCTGCGACTTGCAAAAGCCCAAAAGGCCCCACATAACAAGGCCCTAAACGGCGTTGGAAGTAGGCTAACACTTTCCTTTCAATATAAGTGGCAAAGCCTCCTAAAGCCGAAAAAACAGCGACTAAAATCAAAATTTTAATCAGGGTTTCAATGATATAAGCGCTCATGCTTGCTCCTTTAAATCCACGCTATCAAACACGCCCTCTCTAAAAAAGTTAGAATGGTTTGTCAAAAGAGAAGGCGAAATGACAAACACCTCCTGATCCAAGCTTTCATCAAGATACAAAACGCCTGTTAATTCCTCTTCTTCTTTAAATAAAGTGATGTTTTGCCCCACTTCTTTATTCAATTTTTTTAAGAAAGCTTTAGACACATAGACACCGGCTTTTAATTGCAAATTCTCGCTTTTATGGGTAGCGTTATTGAATTGCGTTTCTGGGTATTTTAAATACGCGTTGAAAACGATTTTTTCTTTTAAAGGCTTGATAGGTTCGCATTCTGTTTTTTCATGCTCTTTAGCGCTGTTTTCAAAATGGCTTGTCCCTAATAAATAGCCTCTGTGATTGACCCTGTCATTAGTGAAATAGTTGGTTAGATGATCAAATTCCATGGCTTTAAAGCCCGCTTCTGTAGGGAGTTTGTGGGTGCATTCTGTGAGATTTTCTTCCACAAAGCCAAAGCCTTGCACAATATCGCTCAAATCATAGCCCTCAAACCTCAAAGCCGGTTTTAAGGGCAACACACGCCCTTCAATATTGGTGATCGTGCCTTCTAGCTGGTTGAGACTGGGCAAAATAAAATCCACTTTGCTGACAGCGTCTTTTCCAAAAACCCTATCATCGCTATTGATAGTGAAATCCCCTTGAGCACGAATGCCTACAATTTTTTCATGTTCAAAAATTTCTTCGCTCAATTGACAAATAGAAGCGATGCCTAAAGCGTTCGCGCTTGGGGGGATAAGAATGAGTTTAATAGCGCTTTTTTGGGCTAACAAACGCAACATTTTAGCGATGTTATGGGCTTGTTTGTGGCTATAGATTTCTTCGCCAACCACCAGCAAGGTGTTGTTTGATTTTTGCAAAAGAGCGAGAATTTTTTCATAAGTTTCTAAATTGATGCCCGCTTCTTCAAGCAACAAATAAGTGGTTTTGGTAGGGACTTCAGTTTTTTCTTCTTTAACCTCTGTCTTGTTTTCTTCTTGATTTTCTTTTGTGGCAGCTGCTTCTTCTTGATTTTCTTCTTTTGGAGTAGTCGCTTCTGTTTTATCCTCTTCTTGATTTTCTGCCTTATTTTCTCCAATACTGCACCCTTGCTCGGCTTGTTCTAAAGCTTTTTTTCGCTCTTCTTCTAAGGCTTTAAGAGCCGCTTCATCTACAATATTTTGCTTGGAATCTTCTAAGCTTTTTAGAGCTACGCTTTCAATGTTAAGCATTTTTAAAAGCATGCCTAAAAGGATTTCTTCAGCCCCCACTTCATGGGTGATGCAAAAAGAGCTTCGGCACAAATTCGCTAACGCGTTATCCTTAATAGGGTGCATAGCGATCAAAGAAGCTTTATTGAGTTTGAGGGCGTTATTGATGGCATAGCGCACCAAAGGGTTTTCCGTTTTGATAGAAGATCCTATCGTAACGACCAAATTGGAAGTTTTAATTTCTTCAACGCTAGGGCGTTTAATTTCGCCCAATACCTTTAAGAATTGCTGGAAACGATACGCTTCTTGATTATAGATTTTAAAATTCAATTCTTTTCTTAAACGCTCTATTAAAAACGCCTCTTCATTCGTAATATCCCCACCTATTCGCACCGCTTCGCATTCTTTGAGGGCGTTTTGCGCTTCTTTAAGATTAGCGCTGCCTTTAGGGCTAGAGCTCACATCAAAAGCAAACCGGCCTGCCCCACAAATAGGGTTATGGTAAAAATCATTAAGCACCCTAAAAATCTTAGATTCTTCGCCTAGAGTATCAAAATGGCGCACATCATAAGAAATCAAACACCCGGCTGAGCAATGCGAACAAGTGGAATGGATCTTTTTTAGTTCCCATGCGTTAGCCGTGTAAGCGAAATCTTTATAGCTCAAAGCGCCCACAGGGCATACCGCAATGCATTCCCCGCAATCATAACAAGGCACGCTGCCCACAAAAGAGATAATGCCTTTTTGCTTACGACTCCACACGCTAAAAGCGTCTTTGGACATGCTGTCTTTAAATTTATCCGGAGCATGCAAGTCGGCTTTAGTGGCTTTAAGGTTGTTTTCGCCCACATTGTCCTTGCAAGTGGTTACGCACCTTTCGCACATGATGCACAAATTGGGATCATACAAGGCTTGTGCCCATGAATCTAGCGCTTTAAAATCATCAGCCACCGCATAAGGTTGGTGCTCTACGCCGGTTAAATGCGTCATGTCTTGCAATTCGCACTCCCCGCTCTTATCGCACACGCCACACTCTAGGGGGTGGTTGACATCATAAGTTTGCATGATGCTTTTTCTTTCATCCATGAGCGTTGGGGTGTTGGTGAGGATAACGGCGTTGTTTTTGGCTTTCGTGTTGCAGCTATAAATGCGTTTGCCATCCATTTCAACCATGCACATTTTGCATGCGACTGTGGGCGAGCAACCGCTTAAATAGCAAATAGTAGGGATATAGATCCCAGCGCTCCTGGCAGCCTCTAAAACGCTTTGTCCCTCTTGGCATTCAATCATTTTGCCATTGATATTCATTGTGATCATGAAATTCCTTGAGAGTGGGATAAAATAGGGATATAAGGGTAAGCGTCAAAAAACGCCCCTTCTAAAATCGCAATCAAACCCTTCAAATGGGGGTTTTCTTCTAACTCGCATTCTAGCGTTTTATTTGAGATTTGAAACCCCGCTTTAGAATGCTGGATCTTATTAGCGATCTTAAATTGTTTGGAAAAAGATAATTTGGGGGTTTCAAGGCTCTTGTAAGAAACATAGACAAACGAGCCGTTAGCCTCACCCATTCGCTCTAAAAGTTCTAAATCTTTTGATTGAAGCTCTGATTCAAAAGGCAAAATGCCCTCTTTTAGGGCTGTTTCTAGCAACCATTCTTGATCTTTAGAATCATAAAAAGCGGTCGTTGCGCTTGAATCATAGCAAGGGATGTGTAAAATTTCTAGGTAGTTTTGCAACCCGCTTAAAAGGGTGTATAAAAAAGCGCTATGAGCATGCTTAGTGATTTCTCTGTTTAAAACAAGTGCCCTTTTTTTTGCTTTAATGATAAGCGCGATAAGATCTTGTAATTCCTCTTCGCTCATGTTCGCTTCAGAGCTTAAATACCCCACATCTATTTTTTCTAAAACATGCCCTTTTAATCGGGAAGTTTGTTCTAAAATACCCCTTAAAATCAAGGCCAAAATCGCCGCTTCCGTGTGGATTTCATACGACGCAAAAAGGCAATTTTCTTGCAAGTCTCTTGTATCTTGTAAGGGTCTTAACAAAGCGTAGGGGCGTTTTGATTGGTTAATGCTTCCTAGAATCAATCGTTCGTTTTCATTCAAACAAGCGTTTGAAAACCCTCCAAACAAAACGCACAAATCGCTTTTTTCTAAAAGGTTTAAGCTATCTTCGCTCAATTTGTAATGGATTTCAAACCCTTTTTGAAGAGACAATTTTTCTAAACAATAGGCTTCTTTCAAACTAATTGAAGAGCTTGTGCTTAAAGGGGAGTTTAAGGGGTTAAAGCCGCTCAAAATCAAGCCTTTTTTCTCACGACAACCGTCCAATCCGCTTGATTGAAACGCAAAGAATTGAGAAGCTCATGCCCTTTAGATTGGATAAATTCAGCACTCTTAGGGATATTGGAAAAATCCCCCACTTCAAACATAAAAATAGCGACTTCATTAGGTTGCATTTCTTTTTCAATCAATTCCTCTAAGCGTTCAAAAATATCTGCTTTTAAGGGGCGTAAATCAAAGCGTTTCATCTATCCACCTCGCCAAACACCGCATTGGTTGATCCAATCACGGTTACTGCATCCGCTAAATATTGCCCCACTAAAATATCGCTTAAAGCCCCGATGTGATAAAAGCTAGGGGCTCTGATTTTTAATCTATGGGGATATGGCTCGCCCTCTGAATGGATAAAAAACCCTAATTCCCCTTTAGGGCTTTCTGTGGGGGCATATACTTCCCCAACAGGCGGGCGCATGCCTTGAGCCACTAAAACAAAATGCTGCATCAAGGCATAATTTTGCGTCATTATATCTTCTTTAGGGGCGGAAATATAATGCGGGTTTTGAGCCATGATAGGCGTATCGGTTTTAGCATACATGGGAATGAGTTGCTCAATGATGCGAATGCTTTCATCAATTTCTAACATATACAAACAATACCGATCATAACTATCGCCATAATTACCCACCGGCACATCAAAATCAAGCTCTTTATAAAGCTCATAAGGCTCTTCTTTTCTAATGTCATAGGCGATCCCAGTCCCTCTTAGCATGATACCGCTCATGCCCCAACTTTGTGCCATTTTTGGCGTTACAACGCCCACATTTTCCAAGCGCATCCGCCAAATGCGATTCTTATCCAATAAGCCTTGAATGAGTTTTTTGCATTCCCTCATTTCGCCTAAAAACTTTTTCAAGCCCTCTAGCCAATTAGGGGGTAAATCCAAAGGCACGCCCCCAATCCTTATAGCGTTGTGCGTGAGCCTAGCCCCGCAATAATCCTCCATTAAATCCAAGCCGTATTCCCTCGTTTTAAACGCATACAAAAACACGCTCATCGCCCCCACATCTAAAGCATGCACGCTGATAAAAAAGATGTGTGAAATCATGCGGTTAAGCTCTAGTAAAATCGTGCGGATCACTTGCGCTCGGCGAGGGATTTCTAAGTTGAGTAAGGTCTCTACCGCATAAGCGTAAGCGTAATTATTGCTGGTAGAAGAAGTGTAATCCAATCTATCAGTAGTGGGCATGTATTCGTTATAGGTCATGTTTTCGCCTAACTTTTCACAGCCTCTATGCAAGTAGCCAATTTCAGGGGTAGCCTTAATGATTTTTTCGCCCTCTAATTCCAAAATCAAGCGCAATTGCCCATGACTACTGGGGTGTTGAGGGCCAAAGTTTAAAATCATTTGGTTGTCGTCATGTTCAAAAATGATGTTTTCAAACTGAGGGTTGAGTTTCGTGAAATTTTGAGCCATTTTATAGCCTCTTTTTTAAGATAGTGGGGGCGATTTTGTGCAAATCTTTGACAAAAGGGATTTTCTTAAACGCATGCTTTTCTTCTGTTTCTTTTAATTCTTCACCCTTGCCCTGCTCATAGCCAATTTTTGCAAAATTGAAAGTGTCTTTTTCATCCACTCTCGCGCTGTCTCTCTGCTCTTTACCCACCACTTCTCGGTATTCTTTGCCAAAAATTTTATCCACTTCATACCATTGAGCGAATTCATCGCCTTTGAGCGGGTAAGAACGCAATAAGGGGTGGCCTACCCAATCATGCGGCATGATAAGGCGTTTCAAATAGGGGTGTTTGTCAAACACAATACCAAGCAAATCATACGCTTCCCTCTCGCTCCAATTAGCCGATCGGTATAAAAAGCTCAAAGAATCCACGCTCTCATTAGGCAACAAAACGCACTTCACGCGCACCCTACGGCGGTTCTTACAACTATCGCTAAAACCCACAAATTGATAAAACAATTCAAAATGCCCTTTTTTAGCGCACAAATCTATCGCACTCATTTCGCTCAAACACTCATAACCCAAATGCCTTAAAATCGTAGCGACAGAAAAAATATCGTCTTTTTTGATCCAAAACACAGCCGTGTTAGTCTCTATATATTTGTCTAAAATCTCATGCTTGTAAGAAAGGTGGTTATAAATGACCTCATAAGCGCTGCCCTCTAAGTATTTTTTAGGGGTGGGTTCTATGATTTTATAGGGGTCATGCTGGCGCGATTGTTTTTGCACATCTTCATAAGGGGATTGTTTTCTTACCATCACACCAACCTTTTAGGAGCGTCTTGTTTGATCGCTTTAGAGCGTCTGATTTTATCTTGCAAAACCATAAGAGCGTATTGTAAAGTCTCTGGGCGCGGTGCACAACCGGGCAAATAAATATCCACAGGAACAACCCTGTCTGCTCCTTGAACGGTCGCATAAGTGTTGAACATCCCGCCTGTGTTAGCGCAACTCCCCATAGAAATCACCCATTTAGGTTCAGGCATTTGATCATAAAGCCTGCGCATAAACTCGGCATGTTTTTTAGTGAGCGTGCCAGCGATGATCATCACATCCGATTGCCTAGGACTCGCTCTAAAAATCGTGCCAAATCGGTCAAAATCAAACCTTGAACCCCCTGTCGCCATCATCTCAATCGCGCAACACGCCAAGCCGTAAGTTAAGGGCCAAAGCGAATTAGAACGCCCCCAATTCAATAATTTATCCAAAGTGCTTAGAACAACTGGTGCTTGTTGCATTATTTCACCTCTAATTTCTGCCAGCTCAAAGCGTTTCGCTTTAAAGCGTAAATAAAACCAATCATTAAAAAGAAGACAAAGCCTAGCATTTCAACGAGCCCAAACAAGCCTAATTTTTTAAAATCAATCGCCCAAGGAAACATGAAAACGATTTCTACATCAAATAAAATAAAAAGCATGGCCATGATATAGAAATGATGCGACACCCTATTAGGCTGCTTGAGAGCCACAGGCCCGCATTCATAGGGAGCGAGCTTGAGCTTTTCGCCCTTTTTTTGAGCCATTTTACGGCTTAAAAACCTTTGAATCCTTAAGGTTAAGTTAAACACCCAAAAGGTGAATACCAATAAAACAAAAACGCCAAAATAGGGGTGATTCAATGCTTCTGTGGCTTGTTGCATCAGGCTCTCAAACTCCTTTAATTACTAGCAAATGACAAAGCCAATTAAACCATGTTTTTGCTAATCGTTAGCTGAAAAAATAAAAATTATTTCAACATCTCTTAAGAGGCCATTTCTATGAGTTTGGGCATTAAATCTTGCATGGCATGCACCGCACTTTCATTAATGCATTGGACATTCTGGGGTAAATGGGCGTTTTTAGCCTTAGGGTCAATGTAATAAATGAGAGCGTCTTTATGCGCATGCGTGTAAAGGCTAGCGGCCGGATAGACTTGCAAAGAAGTGCCAATGATGATTAAAAGGTGCGCTTGTTTGACTAAAGAAATCGCTTCTTTAAGCAAAGGCACCGCTTCGCCAAACCACACAATATCAGGGCGTAATTGCGAATCATCATGGGCGAGATCGCCTAAATTCAAGTCCTTTTCCCACCTATAAATTAAATTAGGATCTTTCTCGCTGCGAACGCTCAATAATTCCCCATGCAAGTGCAAAATGCGAGAAGAACCCGCCCTTTCATGCAAATCATCTACATTTTGGGTGATGATATTAACTTGATAGTGTTTTTCCAATTCCGCTAAAGCCTTATGGGCCTTGTTAGGATAAACTTTAAAAAGCTGTCGGCGCCTTTGGTTATAAAAATCCAACACCTTTTGCGGGTTCTTTTTCCAGCCATAAGGCGAGGCAACTTCCATGATGTCATGCCCTTCCCACAAGCCATCAGCGTCCCTAAAGGTTTTAATCCCGCTTTCTGCTGAAATGCCAGCCCCGCTTAAAATCACTAAATTTTTCATGTTTCCTCCTTGATGGTTTCAATATGAGTGCCGCTGAGTTTGTCATGCAAAAAAAACTTAAAAATAAAAGGCGTAACAAACCCTACAAGTAACCCCATGCTCAACACCCACAAAACAAACCGCCACAACGCTAAAAAAAAGCCCACTTTTTCGCCATTATTTTTGACCAATTTAAACTGAGCGTAACGCATGCCAGGGCTCTGGGATTTAAAAGCGATAAAAAAGCTGTGCGTTAGGGCGTAAAAAAGCAGGCATAAAAAAATCGCGCTCTGGTTTTCCCTAAAATCCTTCGCGCTCCCTAAAATCGCATAAGTCATTATGTAAAGCATGGGGGTATAAATCATAAAAATATCAGTGATGAAAGCTTTTAAGCGTAAAGAGAGATACAGCCCTTTTAAAGGGCTTTCTAAAGTGCGTTTTTTTTCTGGGGTTTTATTTTTTTTGGTTTTTTTAGTTGCCACGACTTCCTGGTTTTATAGCAACGCTAGTAGTGCATAAAGGGCAAGAGCTAGGCTTGTGCATGTCAAAAACAAAATCTTCTAAAGCAAAAAGGGGCAAATGGCTAGGCAAACACGCGCCCTCTTGGGCTTTTAAATGAGAATGAGCGCGCTTGCAAATACCCCGATTGGCTAAAGCGCCAAAAGCCACGATTTGAGCACCCTTTTCTTCTAAGACTTTAGCGCATTCCATAGCGGATTTTCCTGTGGTGATGATGTCTTCACACACTAAAATTCTTTCATTTTTTTTGACTTCAAAACCACGCCTTAATGTCATGGTATTATCCACCCTTTCAGTGAAGATAAAACGCACGCCTAAAGCCCTTGCAAGCTCATACCCAGCCAAGATCCCCCCAATCGCCGGCGAGCACACGCATTCAACATTCAAATGAGCTTCTTGAATTTGTTTGGCTAATTCTAGCGCTAATTGTTCGGCTAGTTTGGGATCTTCTAAGACTTTAGCGGATTGCAAATAATAATTGGAATGAAACCCGCTACTGAGCAAGAAATGCCCCTCTAACAACGCTTTAGCGTTTTGATAACATGCCTTAATATCCATGGTTTAGACCTTTAAAATCGCGTCTTCTTTGTTTTTCACGCTTTCATCAATTTTTTTAATGGCTTCATCGGTGATTTTTTGGATCTGCTCTTGGGCTTTTTTGCTTTCATCTTCGCTGATTTCTTTGTCTTTTTCTAATTTCTTCACTTGATTGTTGGCGTCTTGGCGGATATTCCTTACAGCCACTTTAGCCTTTTCGCCCATCGCTTTGGCGTCTTTTGCGATGAGTTTCCTTTGCTCGGTTGTCATGGGCGGGAAAAAAAGCTTGATCGTTTCGCCGTCGTTATTAGGATTGACGCCGATATTGGCTTCTTGAATGGCTCTTTCAATTTCTTTGAGCAGGTTTTTTTCCCATGGGCTGATTTGAAGAGTGGTCGCATCCACACTCATCACGGATCCGACTTGATTTAATGCCGTGGGCGTGCCGTAATAATCCACTTTGATGTGATCTAAGATATTGACTGAAACTTTCGCGCTCCTTAGAGTGGAAAAATCTCTGTTTAAAGCTTGAATGCTTTTTTGCATGAGATCTTTGGTTTCGTTATAAATGGCTTGTAACATTATTTTTCATCCTTTTTTTGGTTTGTATGGGCGTTGGTTTGTGTTGCATGCGTTTTAGGCTTTTGGTGGGCGGTTGGGGGCGTTTTTGCATTCTCTTTGGTTTTTTCAACGCCCTTTATATTATTCTCTTTATTCTCTTTTTTGGCATCATTTTTTTCATCCTGTTTGGGGCTTTCAATAAAAGGCGCTTTGGCTGGCTCTTTAGGAAGTTCGTTAGGCGTTTGTTTGGGCATTAAAGGGTTAGTGGGGGCTTGTTCTAAAGGGTTGAGCGTTGGGTTTAGCGTGGGATTAAGCGTTGGGTTAAGCGTGCCGGTGGCAGGGACTAAGGGCGAAAGCTCTTTGTTGGTTTTAGTTTCATCTAAAATGCTTTTGCCGTATTCTTTGTTGTAAAAATAGCCCAAAGCGATGGTGTTAGTAACAAATAACAGCCCTAAAAACATGGTCAATTTCGCCATAAAGCTTGCAGGCCCTTTGGCGCCAAATAAAGACTCATTACTCCCGCTATAAGCCCCTAAGCCGATGCTAGAACTTTTTTGCAACAAAACCACCACCACAATCAATACCGCTAAAACAATTTGTAAGCCTAACAGAGCGCTTGTCATAAACACTGATTCCTTAAATGCCTAAAATTTAGAAAAAATTACGCTTGATCTTATCTAAAATTTGCTAAGAATACACTAAAATTTAGTTTTAATTTCAAGCGTGGCGCGTTAAAGGCGGTGGTGTTGGACTCATTTCATTCATTCAATCAGCATGCATTCAATAAGCATGCCAAAACTTATCACCTCTTTGCTCATATCCAGCAACAAATCGCTGTCTGTCTTGTTCAATTCTTAAAACAAAAACATTACGCTAAAGTTTTGGATCTAGGATCAGGGAGTGGGGCTGTTTTTAACGCTTTAGAGCGGCAAAATATTGTGATTGAAAATTTTATCGCTTTGGATAATTCCATAAACATGCTCAAATTACACCCCACGCATTCTATCAACATTCAAAAAATCTCTTTAGAGCATGCGGATTTTGAAGAACATGTTTTTTGCGATTACGATCTGATTGTGTCCTCTTCATCTTTGCAATGGGCAAGGGATTTAAAAAGCGTTTTAGAAAAAATCGCTCTTTCTAGTCAAGAGGTTGCTTTAGCTATCCATACGGATTTTAGTTTGCATGAAGTGCATGAATTTTTAGGCACGCCTTCGCCTTTAAGGGATCTCAAAACGCTCAAATCCTTAATCAAAAACGCTTTTAAAAATTTTCAAATAGAATTAGAAAACAAGCGCTTCGCTCTCTATTTCAATCGCAAACAAGACTGCTTGAATTACCTTAAAAAATGCGGTCTTTTGGGGGGTTCAACGCTGAGTTTCAAGCAAAAAAAACATTTTTTTCAAAACATGGCGTTTGAAAAATTGAGCTATGAAGTGTTACTCTTTTCGGGGATCAAGCGTTCTTAAAAACTAAGATAAATTAAAATATTAAAATTAGGTGGTTACAATAAACGCTAAACTAATGAGCGAGAAACAACATGCAAAAAAAACGAGTCTTTTCAGGCATCCAACCGACCGGGCAAATCCATTTGGGCAACTATCTGGGGGCGATCAAGCATTGGGTAGAGATGCAAGATGAATATGAAAACCTTTTTTGCGTCGTCAATTCGCATGCGATCACTCTACCCATAGATCCTGCATTTTTAAAATCCCAAACCTATGAGTTAGTCAAATTGCTTTTAGCTTGCGGGATTAGCCCTAAGCAATCGGGGTTATTCATTCAAAGTGAAGTGGATGAGCACCCGGCTTTAGCATGGCTATTAAATTGCCAGGTGTCTATGGGAGAAATGCAACGAATGACGCAATTCAAAGACAAGTCTTTAAAAAACCCTAAAAGCGTGAATGTGGGGCTTTTCAATTACCCTATTTTGATGGCGTCAGATATTTTGTTATACCAAAGCGATTTAGTGCCAGTGGGCGAAGATCAAAAACAGCATTTAGAGCTCACGCGAAACATTGCAGAAAAATTTAACAGGGATTTTGGGAACTGCTTTAAAGTGCCAGAGCCTTTGATCGCTAAAGTGGGGGCAAGGGTTATGGGGCTAGATGATCCAAAAGTGAAGATGAGTAAATCGCATCAAGGGGCTAACCATGCGATTTTTCTTTTAGATGAGCCGGACATTATTGTAAGGAAAATCAAAAAAGCGGCCACTGATTCTATGGGCGTTATTGCCTTTGATGAAAAAAGAGAGGGCGTTTTTAACCTTTTAAATATCTACATGCTTTTAAGCAATGAAAGCCCAGAAAACATAGAAGAGCGTTTCAAAAATAAAGGCTATGGGGATTTTAAAAAGGAATTGGCTGAAGTAATGATCCAGGCTTTAAAACCCATCCAAGAAAGATACAAAGAAATCAGCGATGATGAAGTGAAAGCTATTTTAAATGGCGGCGTCAAAAAAGCCAAGCCTTTAGCGCAAGCGACTTACCAAAAGGCTAAAGAATTGATGGGGTTAGTTTAGATGAAAATTTTAAGTTTATGGTTAGGGGTGTTTTGTTTCCTTAAGGCTACGCCTTATTTATACTTGGGCGAAGAGCCTAAATATAAAGACAATTTCACGCATTTTGAATACGCTAACCCTAACGCCAGAAAGGGCGGTGTTTTAAAAAATGACGCCATAGGGACTTTTGATAGCTTTAACCCTTTTGCGCTTAAAGGCGCTAAAGCCGAAGGCTTGGATCTCATTTATGACACTTTAATGGTGCAAAGTTTAGATGAACCTTTTGCAGAATACCCCTTGATCGCTAAAGACGCAGAAGTGGCTAAGGATAACAGCTATGTGATTTTTACCTTAGACAAAAGAGCGAGATTCAGCAATAACGCTCCCATTTTAGCGAGCGATGTGAAGTTTAGCTTTGATACGATCATGGAATTAGGATCGCCTATTTACAGGCAGTATTACCAAGATGTTAAAAAAGCGGTTATCTTAGACAAACACCATGTTAAATTCATTTTCAAAACCACTGAAAATAAAGAATTGCCTCTCATTTTAGGGCAGTTGCAAATCTTTTCCAAAAAAGCGTTTCAAAAGGATTATTTCACCAAAAACCCTTTACTCATTCCTGTTTCTAGTGGCCCTTATGTGATCGCTTCTTTTGATGTGGGCAAGAAAATCACCTACCAAAGAAACCCTAATTATTGGGCGAGGAATTTGCCTAGCAGAAAGGGGCAATTCAATTTTGATGAGATCAAATTTGAGTATTACAAAGATGAAACCGTCGCCTTACAGGCTTTTTTAAGCGGGGCGTATGATTGGCGTATTGAAAGCACGGCTAAGGTTTGGGCTAGGGGCTATGTGGGGAAAGCTATGGACAATAAAAAAATCACTAAATACCTCATAGCCCACAAAATGCCAAGCGGCATGCAAGGGTTTTTCTTCAACACGCGCCGAGAAATTTTCAAGGATAAAAGGGTGCGTGAAGCCTTATTTTATGCGTTTGATTTTGAATGGGCGAATAAAAATTTGTTTTTTTCGCAATACAAGCGCACCACCAGTTTTTTCAGTAACTCTATCTATGCGTCCCCTCCCCTCCCAAGCCCTGAAGAAAAAGCCCTGCTAGCCCCTTATGAAAAGAGTTTAGATGAAAGGGTTTTTAAAGAGCCTTATGTCGTGCCTAGAACCGATGGGCCTGATGTTTTGGGCTATAATTTGAGGGAAAATTTAAAATACGCTCAAAAGCTTTTAGAAAGCGCAGGCTTTTTTTACAAAAACATGCGTTTGGTGGATAAGAATAACAAGCCTTTCAGTTTCACTTTGCTTTTAAACAGCCCGGCATTTGAAAGACTGGCCCTAGCTTTTGCTAAAAACTTAAGGGTGTTAGGGATTGAAATGAAAATCCAAAGAGTGGATTTAAGCCAGTATGTCAATCGGATCAAAAGCTATGATTTTGACATGATTGTAGGAGTGATTGGCCAATCGTCTTTCCCAGGTAATGAGCAACGCTTTTATTTTGGCTCTTTGAGCGCGAAAGAAAAAGGCACAAGGAATTATGCAGGAATCTCTAGTAAAGCGGTAGATGATTTGATTGAAAAAATCATTAACGCTAAAGATTATAAGGAGCAATTGGCCGCCATTCAAGCGATGGATAGGGTGTTGTTGTGGGGGTTTTATGTGATACCGCATTTTTATTTGTCTAATTACAGGATCGCAGCGTATAATTACATTGGCATGCCTGAAATCAGCCCTAGTTATGGATTTTCGCCGTATTTGTGGTGGATAAAAAAAGAAAGGGGTCCTAAATGATTGCTTACATCCTTAAACGCTTGCTTTTAATTATCCCTACTTTATTAGCTATCATGACTATCAATTTCTTTTTGATCCAATCGGCTCCTGGAGGTCCTATAGAGCAGATGATGGCTAAAATCAATAACACGCAGTCCAAAGAGATTCAAGGCGTTGTTAAAGAGCGTTCGTATAGGGCGTCTCAAGGGTTGGAGAGCGATTTGTTAGAAAATTTAAAAAAACTCTATGGTTTTGACAAGCCTATAGGGGAGCGCTACCTTCTCATGCTCAAAAAATACCTGCAATTTGATTTTGGGGAGAGCTTTTATCGCCAGATTAAAGTGATAGATTTGATTAAGGAAAAATTGCCCGTATCCATTTCTTTAGGGCTTTTTAGCACGCTTTTGATCTATCTTATTTCTATCCCTTTAGGGATTTTCAAGGCCAAACGCAATAACGAGCCTTTAGACGTGCTAAGCAGCGTGGTGATCATTGTCGCTAACGCTATCCCGGCCTTTTTGTTTGCGGTGGTGTTGATCGTATTTTTTGCTGGAGGGAATTATTGGCACTGGTTCCCTTTAAAAGGGTTGGTGAGCGATAATTTTGAAAGCTTGAGCGCGTTAGGTAAAATCAAGGATTATTTATGGCATATCACTTTGCCCGTTCTTTGCATTTCTTTAGGAGGTTTTGCAAGCCTCACGCTTTTAGTGAAAAACTCTTTTTTAGATGAAATGGGCAAGCTCTATGTACTGAGCGCTAAGGCTAAGGGCTGTTCAGTGGGGCGTATTTTTTATGCGCATGTGTTCCGCAATGCGATTTTATTAGTGGTAGCGGGTTTCCCGCAGGCTTTTTTGGGCATGTTTTTTAGCTCAAGTTTGTTGATAGAGATTGTTTTTAGCCTGGATGGGTTAGGGCTTTTAGGGTATGAAAGCATTGTGAGTAGGGATTATCCCGTTGTGTTTGGTTCGCTTTATATTTTCACGCTTTTAGGTTTGGTGGCGAGTTTGATAAGCGATTTGCTCTGCGTGGTGATTGACCCTAGGATTGATTTTGAAAAGCGTTGAGGGTAGGAATGAAAACTGAGATGAAATCTTCTTTAAAACTTTTTATGCGGCCTTTGTTGGTGGTTTTAGCGTTCATGTTGTTGTATGCCTTAGCGCATGCTGCGCTTGGTTTTTATGTGAAAAAAGACAGCGCTCCAATAAGCCCAAATGCAGAAAAAACCGAGACAGAGCGTCAAAACAGCGTGCTTTCGCCCAAAGAAGAAGCCAACGCAACCACAACCGCCACAGAAGAAAACCCCACCAAAGACACAGCGCCACCTTTAGACACAGCCGTGCAAAAACAAGAGATTAAACAAGAAACTAAACAAGAGCAAGAAAAAGAAAACGAGCCTAAACAAGACAGCGTCTCGCCCGTTCAAAACAACCAAAAAACCCCCACAACCTCTACAATGGGAAAAAAACCTCTAGAGTATAAAGTCGCAGTCAGTGGCGTGAATGTGCGTGCTTTTCCCAGCACAAAAGGTAAAATCTTGGGATTGCTTTTAAAAAATAAAAGCGTGAAGGTTTTAGAAATCCAAAACGATTGGGCTGAAATTGAATTTTCTAATAAAACAAAGGGCTATGTGTTTTTAAAACTTTTAAAAAAGGCTGAATGAAAGAATAATGAAATTAAAATCTTTTGGGGTTTTTGGAAATCCCATTAAGCATTCCAAATCGCCCTTAATCCATAACGCTTGTTTTTTAACTTTTCAAAAAGAATTAGGGTTTTTGGGGCATTACCACCCCATATTGCTCCCTTTAGAAAGTCACATCAAAAACGAGTTTTTGCATTTGGGATTGAGTGGGGCTAATGTAACCTTACCCTTTAAAGAAAGGGCGTTTCAAATTTGCGATAAAATCAAGGGTATCGCGCTTGAATGCGGAGCGGTCAATACGCTTGTTTTAGAAAATGATGAGCTTGTGGGTTACAATACCGACGCTTTAGGTTTTTGGCTCTCTTTGGGGAATGAGAGCTACCAGAGCGCTCTGATTTTAGGCTCTGGGGGGAGCGCTAAGGCTTTAGCGTGCGAATTACAAAAACAAGGCTTACAAGTGAGCGTGTTGAACCGCTCTTCTAGGGGATTGGATTTTTTCCAACGCTTGGGCTGTGATTGTTTTATGGAGCCTCCTAAAAGCGCTTTTGATTTGATCATTAACGCCACTTCAGCGAGTTTGCATAACGAATTGCCTTTGAATAAAGAGGTTTTGAAAGGGTATTTTAAAGAGGGCAAGCTCGCTTATGATTTAGCGTATGGGTTTTTAACGCCCTTTTTGTCTTTGGCTAAAGAGTTAAAAACCCCTTTTCAAGACGGGAAAGACATGCTCATCTATCAAGCTGCTTTAAGTTTTGAAAAGTTCAGCGCTTCTCAAATCCCTTATTCAAAGGCGTTTGAAGTCATGCGAAGTGTTTTTTGATGCAAGGGTTTTTAAGAAGCCTGTTTTTTGGGGTTAAAAAGATCCCTAAGCGATTCGCTCCCCTAGTAGAAAAGGGCGTTTTAAAAGAAGTGCTTCAATCAAATAAGGATCGCTATCTTTTAAAAGAAGGCTTTGATATAGGCAGGATTGAATGGGCAGAAAATAAGGCGTTTTTCATTTCTTTAGCGAAAAATTACCCTAAAGACCCTTTAATCAAAAACTTACCCTCATCTTTTAAAACAGACGCTTTGATTTTATGCCAAATAGAATATTCTAAAAAACGCCCCATAGCCTTTTTTAAAGCCGCATTTTTTGATGCGCAAGACACGATGATAGCTTACCTGGCTAAAAAAAATAACCAGATTGTGGCTATCCCTTTTAAAGAGCCTTTTAAAAAACCTATTTCTTTAAAGCACAGCCAAAGATCCTTATTAGCATTGCCTAGGCATTGCGTGGTAAAGATCGATCTTAAAAAGCGTGAAATCAGCGAAATTTTAGGGGCTTTAGAAGACCCTTTAATAGATGAAAACCTTTCTTTAAGCCTTTTTGACAGAATCAAGGATTTTTCAAAAGATTGTTTGAATTTAGCGCAATATTACGCGCAACTTAAAGCGAGCGATTTTAAAGACAGGATCAATTACTCTCACATCCCTTTTATCACCATTGACCCCAAAGACGCTAAAGACTTTGACGATGCGATTTTTTACGATAAAGAAAAAGATACCTTGTTTGTGGCGATTGCTGACGTGAGCGAATTTGTGCCGAAATATTCCAGTTTGGATAAAGAAGCTAGGCTTAGGGGCTTTAGCGTGTATTTCCCTAATAGCGTCTATCCCATGCTGCCTTTGAGTTTGTCTCAAGGGGCATGCTCATTAAAAGCGTTTGAAAAACGCCTGGCTTTAGTGTATGAAATCCCTTTAGATAATTTGAAAAACGCCCGATTATCTCAAGGCGTCATTGAAGTTAGGGCTAATTGCACTTACGAAGAAATCAATTATTTTTTAACCACCCAACAAAGCTCTTTAGATAAAGATTTGCAACAAAGCCTTTTAGGGTTTTTAGAAGTGGCTTTAAAGTTAAAAAAGGAGCGTTTAAAAAAGGGGCTTAATTTCAATTCGTTTGAAAACAAGCTGTATTTGAATGAAGAAGGGCGTATAGAAAAAATTGAAACAGAAAAAGAAAGCAACGCACACACCCTTATAGAAGAAGCCATGCTTTTAGCCAACCAGTCTAGCGCAGGGTTATTAGATGAGCATTTTCAAAATAAAGGGATATACCGCACCCACAAAGAGCCAAGTTTAGAGCAGCAAAAACGCCTCTATGCCAAGCTTTTTGATTATGAGATTGTGCGCCCTAAAAACATGGGCTTTTTTCCTTTTTTAGAGCATGCCTTAAAGATAGCCAAAGAAAAGAGTATAGAAAGAGAAGTTTCACGCCTAATCATCAAGTCTCAAAATTTAGCCCTTTATAGCCCCCTGCAAGAAAGCCATTTTGGTTTGGGGTTTGCCAGCTATACGCATTTCACTTCGCCCATTAGACGATACAGCGATCTAGCCTTACACAGGCTTTTAAAAGAATTGTTGTTTCATCAGGCTAAAGGCTGCTCGTATCTGCTAGAAGAAACGCCTGAATTATGCGCTGAGTTGAACGCTTTACAAAAAAAGACCGCTTTGATTGAAAGGGATTTCATCAAACGCAAATTCGCCCGCTTGGCTTTAGAGTTTTTAGAAAAAGAGTTTTTGGGCGTGGTTTTAGAGGTTAAAGATTGGGTGGTGGTGGGGCTAAAAGAATTTATAGGGCTTAAAGTTTTAGTCAAAACGAACAAGGTTTTTAAGCCTTTAGAAAAGGTGCGCGTTACAATCACGCATGCGGATTTGATTTTAGGGCAAGTTAGAGGCGAAATCACAGAAAGGATCAAAGAGCATGTATCGTAAAGATTTGGACAATTACTTAAAACAGCATCTTCCTAAAGCGGTGTTTTTGTATGGGGAGTTTGATTTTTTCATCCATTATTATATTCAAACGATTAGCACGCTTTTTAAGCTCAGTAACCCTGACACAGAAACTTCGCTTTTTTATGCGAGCGATTATGAAAAAAGCCAGATTGCGACCCTTTTAGAGCAGGATTCTTTATTTGGAGGGAGCAGTTTAGTCATTTTAAAACTGGATTTTGCACTGCATAAGAAATTTAAGGAAAATGATATCGATCTTTTTTTAAAGGCTTTAGAGCGGCCTAGCCATAACAGGCTTATCATAGGGCTTTATAATGCTAAAAGCGACACCACCAAATACAAATACACTAGCGAAATTATCGTTAAATTTTTCCAAAAAAGCCCCTTGAAAGATGAAGCCATTTGCACGCGCTTTTTTATCCCTAAAACTTGGGAGAGTTTGAAATTCTTACAAGAAAGGGCTAATTTTTTGCATTTAGACATCAGCGGCCATCTTTTAAACGCTCTTTTTGAAATTAATAACGAAGATTTAGGCGTTTCGTTTAACGATTTAGACAAGCTAGCGGTTTTAAACGCGCCCATCACTTTAGAAGACATTCAAGAATTAAGCTCCAATGCGGGGGATATGGATTTGCAAAAGCTCATTTTAGGGCTTTTTTTGAAAAAAAGCGTGCTTGATATTTATGATTATTTGTTAAAAGAGGGCAAAAAGGATGCGGATATTTTAAGGGGGTTAGAGCGGTATTTTTACCAGCTTTTTTTATTTTTCGCCCACATTAAAACGACCGGTTTGATGGACGCTAAAGAAGTTTTAGGCTACGCTCCTCCTAAAGAAATTGCCGAAAATTACGCTAAAAACGCCCTGCGTTTGAAAGAAGCCGGCTATAAGAGGGTTTTTGAAATTTTTAGGTTATGGCACATTCAAAGCATGCAAGGGCAAAAGGAATTGGGCTTTTTGTATTTGACCTCCATTCAAAAAATCATTAACCCCTAAAAAATGCCTAAGGCGTTTTTCGTTTTGAGCTTTAATATTCCAATAAAACTAAATTTAATCCAAAAACAAGCGAAAGCAAGGTATAATCAAAAGTTTTTTAGACCTTGCTCTTTTTTAGTAAAAAAAGGGCTATACAACCACAAGGAGAATGGATGAGGCATTATGAAACGATGTTTATTCTCAAACCTACTTTAGTAGAAGAAGAGATTAAATCCAAAATTGAATTTTACAGAGAAGTGATCACTAAGCATCACGGCGTGATTGAAACGAGCCTGGATATGGGCATGCGTAATTTGGCTTATGAAATCAAAAAGCACAAAAGAGGCTATTATTATGTGGCGTATTTCAAAGCAGAGCCGTCCATGATTTTAGAGCTTGAACGATTGTATCGCATCAATGAAGATGTGTTGCGTTTCATTGTGATCAAATACGAAAGCAAGAAAGAAGTAGAAGCGTGGCATGCGTTAGTGGATAGGGCTAATAAAAAGCCATCACACGCTAAGGAAAAACACGAAAAAACCGAACACACGCATTCTCACCACGCAGAGGAAGCAAAAAGCACAGAATCTCATAGCGAATAAGGGCTTATCATGTTTAATAAAGTGATTATGGTAGGGCGTTTGACCAGGAATGTGGAGTTGAAATATTTGCCTAGCGGCTCGGCTGCGGCTACAATAGGTTTAGCCACAAGCAGGCGTTTCAAAAAGCAAGACGGCACGCTAGGCGAAGAAGTGTGCTTTATAGATGCGCGTTTGTTTGGGCGAACGGCTGAAATCGCTAACCAGTATTTGAGCAAGGGTTCAAGCGTTTTGATAGAAGGGCGTTTGACTTATGAGAGTTGGATGGATCAAACGGGCAAAAAAAATTCCCGCCACACTATCACAGCGGACTCGTTGCAATTTATGGATAAAAAGTCAGACAATCCCCAAGCAAACGCTATGCAAGATAGCATGATGCATGAGAATTTCAACAACGCTTATCCCGCTAATCATAACGCTCCTAGCCAGGATCCTTTCAGCCAAGCCCCAAGTTATGCGCAAAACGCTCACGCTAAAGAGAATTTACAAGCACAGCCGTCCAAGTATCAAAACAGCGTGCCTGAAATCAATATTGATGAAGAAGAAATCCCCTTTTAAGGGTTAAAATTAAGGAGACATTATGGAAAGAAAACGCTATTCAAAACGCTATTGCAAATACACCGAAGCTAAAATCAGCTTTATTGACTATAAAGATTTAGACATGCTCAAGCACACGCTATCAGAGCGCTATAAAATCATGCCAAGGAGGTTGACAGGCAATAGCAAAAAGTGGCAAGAGAGGGTGGAAGTAGCGATCAAAAGAGCCCGCCACATGGCTTTAATCC
This sequence comes from Helicobacter pylori, assembly GCA_008033015.1. GTDB lineage: Bacteria > Campylobacterota > Campylobacteria > Campylobacterales > Helicobacteraceae > Helicobacter > Helicobacter pylori_DH. The sequence continues at coordinate 944,329 of CP032042.1, read as the reverse complement.
CCTACATTGTGGACAGGAAAAAAGTCGTGGATAGCCCTTTTAAACAGCACTGAATTTTTTAGGGCTAATGGGGGGCATGCCCTTTTAATCTTATTTAATCTTGGCTCTATTTTTGTTAAACATCGGTTGTAAAAGCGTTAAAAGCGTTTTTAAAATCCAATTAAAAGCGTTCAAAAGTAACGCAAAAAAACAAAAAAATCACAAAATTTTTCCAAAATTACAAAAAAAAAACGCTTTCATGCTATAATACGCCCCATGTTTAATACATTAAAACACTCATTTCAAAAAAGGAGAATGTGATGAAAAAAACCCTTTTACTCTCTCTCTCTCTCTCTCTCTCGTTTTTGCTCCACGCTGAAGACGACGGCTTTTACACAAGCGTTGGTTATCAAATCGGTGAAGCCGCTCAAATGGTAACAAACACCAAAGGCATCCAACAGCTTTCAGATCGTTATGAAAGTTTGAACAACCTTTTGACCCGATACAACACCCTAAACACCCTTATCAAATTATCCGCTGATCCGAGCGCTGTCAGTGGCGCGATCAACAATTTGAATGCGGGCGCGACGGGTTTGCTCAAAGAAAAAACCAACTCCCCGGCTTATCAAGCCGTCTCTTTAGCGTTAAACGCGGCGGTGGGGCTGTGGAATACCATTGGCTATGCGGTCATGTGTGGGAACGGGAACGGCACAGGTAGCGGGCCTGGCAGCGTAATCTTTAATGGCCAACCAGGACAGGAATCCACGCAAATCACTTGCAACCGGTATGAAGCGACTGGGCCTGGTAAAAGCATGTCTATTGATGAATTCAAGAAACTCAATGAAGCCTATCAAATCATCCAACAAGCTTTAAAAAGTCAAAATGGGTTTCCTGAATTAGGCGGAAACGGCACAGAAGTGAATGTTACTTATAAATACGAATGCAAACAAACTGCTGGCATTAACGGCGGTGTAAATCAGTTCTGCCAAGCTAAAAATGGTAGTAACAGTGGTAGTAATGGCACTAGCGTGCAAACGACTACTCAAGACGGCGTAACGATCACCACTACCTATAATAATAACGAAGCCACCGTCAAATTTGGCATCACCAATAACGCTCAAGAGCTGTTAAATCAAGCGGCAAACATCATGCAAGTCCTTAACACGCAATGCCCTTTGGTGCGATCCACGAATAATGAAAACGTTCAGGGTAATGGCAGCCCATGGGGTTTAAGCACATTCGGGAATGCGTGCCAAATCTTCCAACAGGAATTTAGCCAGGTTACTAGCATGATCAAAAACGCCCAAGAAATCGTCGCGCAAAGTAAGATCGCTAACACTAACCAAAATGCAGAAATAGCTAACCCCAGTAACTTCAACCCTTTCACAGACGCCAGCTTTGCGCAAGACATGCTCAAAAACGCTAGAGCGCAAGCGAATATGTTCAATTTGAGCGAGCAAGTGAAAAAAAATTTGGAAGTCATGAAAAACAACAATAATGTTAGTATTAAGAGGGATGAAATGACCAATTTTGTTAGCGCCTTTTTGGCAAGTTGCAGAGATGGGGGTGGGACATTGCCTAATCAAGGGGTTACCAGTAACACTTGGGGAGCTGGTTGCGCCTATGTGGAAGAGACGATAACGGCTTTAACCAACAGCATCGCCCATTTTGGCACTCAAGCGCAGCAGATACAGCAAGCGGAGAATATTGCTGACACTTTGGTGAATTTCAAATCTAGATACAGCGAATTGGGCAACACCTATAACAGCATCACCACTGCGCTTTCAAGCATCCCTAACGCGCAAAGCTTGCAAAATGCGGTGAGCAAAAAGAATAACCCCTATAGCCCGCAAGGCATAGAGACCAATTACTATCTCAATCAAAACACTTACAACCAAATCCAAACCATCAACCAAGAATTAGGGCGTAACCCCTTTAGGAAATTGGGCATCGTCAGCTCTCAAACCAACAATGGTGCCATGAATGGGATCGGTATTCAAGTGGGCTACAAACAATTCTTTGGCCAAAAAAGAAAGTGGGGCGCTAGGTATTACGGCTTTTTTGATTACAACCATGCGTTCATCAAATCCAGCTTCTTCAACTCGGCTTCTGATGTATGGACTTATGGTTTTGGAGCGGACGCTCTCTATAATTTCATCAACGATAAAGCCACCAATTTCTTAGGCAAAAACAACAAGCTCTCAGTGGGGCTTTTTGGCGGGATTGCGTTAGCGGGCACTTCATGGCTTAATTCTGAGTATGTGAATTTAGCCACCGTGAATAACGTCTATAACGCTAAAATGAACGTGGCGAACTTCCAATTCTTATTCAACATGGGAGTGAGGATGAATTTAGCCAGGTCTAAGAAAAAAGGCAGCGATCATGCCGCTCAGCATGGCATTGAACTAGGCGTGAAAATCCCTACCATCAACACGAACTATTATTCCTTTATGGGGGCTGAACTCAAATACAGAAGGCTTTATAGCGTGTATTTGAATTATGTGTTCGCTTACTAGAAGCTTGCGTTAAACCCTTTGTGAAACTCCCTTTTTAAGGGGTTTCTTTTAAAGCCTTTCTTTTAAATTCTCTTTTTTGAACCCTCTTTTCTTAAACTTTCCCTTTTTGGGAGTTTCTTTTTTGAACCCTTTGTTTTAAACTCTCTTTTTTAAAACTTTCTTTTTTCTTTTTTTTTAAACTTTCTTTTTTTTTAAACTTTCTTTTTTTTTAAACTTTCTTTTTTAAATCCACTTTTTTAAATCCTCTTTTTTAAATCCTCTTTTTTTTTGGGGGTTTGATCTTTTTCTTTTTGCCAATCCCCACTGCTTTCGCTTTTTAATCTTTGAGTTTTATTTTTGGGGGGTTTGATGCAAAATCCTTTTTTAAACCCTTTTTTAAACCCTTTGTTTTGAACTCTCTTTCTTAAATTCTTTGTTTTTAAATTCTTTGTTTTTAAATTCCCTTTGTTTTAGGAGACTTCTTTTTAAGGGATTTCTTATTTTGAACCCTCTTTTAAGCTCTTTTTTTTGGGGAGTTTGATGAAAAATCTTTTTTAGTATTTTTTATAACCAATGATAAAAGAGCTTGCCAAAAGCAAGCGATAATTTTAAAAATGAAAAAATCTTTTTTAGCGTTTTTGTATTAGTTAGTGGGAAACTTGGCGTTAATTCAAGCGATAATCTATTAAAAAGTGCTCCTTTAGGGGTTTAAGTTGGAGATTAAAAGGGGGAGAATGGTTTCAAAGCGCTTCCTATCCCTTTAAGAAAATAAAATAAAACTTTAATAAAATAATTTTTACAACAAAATGAGAGCTAAAATGATAAAACAAAGCTTTAAAAACCCATTTTTAAAAATGTTAAATTTAATAAAGCTTGTGGTGGGAATAAAGCTGAAAGTAACCTAACGCTTTAATTCAAATCAAAGCGTTAAGTCTAACCAAGCAATAAAGCGAAAACGCTCTTAAAAAGCGTTTTAGCGTGTTTTGACAAAGATGACTAAACCTTAAACATGATCGGATTTTTGCTTTTCTCTATATTCTATGATCATGCTGTGGATTTCATCTTTTAATTTTAATTTTTGTTTTTTCATGTGGCTGACTTCAGCATCGCTAGCGTTTTGTTGCTCGGCGGTTTTGATGTCGTCATCAAGCTGGTTGTGTTTCTCAAAAATCTTATCAAAATGCGGATTATTCGCTTTTAACACGCTGATTTCGTCTCTAAATTCATGGAACATGGTTTTCTCCTTTATTTTGGATGTTTAAAGTATAATAAACTATCTTTTTAAAAAAACAACTTAAAAGAGCTATAAAATAGCTTTAAAGCACGCGATAAAACGACAAAAAGGAATACCCATGGACATTCGCAACGAATTTTTACAATTTTTTAAAAATAAAGGGCATGAGATTTATCCCAGCATGCCCTTAGTGCCTAATGACGCCACCTTGCTTTTTACCAATGCCGGCATGGTGCAATTTAAAGATATTTTTACCGGTATAGTGCCACGCCCTAGTATCCCTAGAGCGACAAGCTCGCAATTGTGCATGCGCGCAGGCGGCAAGCATAACGATTTGGAAAATGTCGGTTATACCGCAAGACACCACACGCTTTTTGAAATGCTAGGGAATTTCTCTTTTGGGGATTATTTCAAAGAAGAAGCGATCTTGTTTGCGTGGGAATTTGTAACCAAAAATTTAGGGTTTAAGCCTAAAGATTTGTATATCAGCGTGCATGAAAAAGACGATGAAGCCGTTAAACTATGGGAAAAGTTTGTGCCTTTTGACAGGATTAAAAAAATGGGCGATAAAGATAATTTCTGGCAAATGGGCGATAGCGGGCCTTGCGGGCCTTGCAGTGAAATTTATATTGATCAGGGCGGAAAACACTTTAAGGGGAGCGAGGATTATTTTGGGGGCGAGGGCGATAGGTTTTTAGAAATTTGGAATTTGGTGTTCATGCAATACGAACGCTCTAATGATGGCGTTTTATCCCCCTTGCCAAAGCCCAGCATTGATACAGGCATGGGATTAGAAAGGGTGCAAGCGCTATTAGAGCATAAGCTCAATAATTTTGATTCTTCATTATTTGCACCCTTAATGGGAGAAATCAGCGAGCTTACAGGTTTGGATTATGCGAGCGAGTTCCAGCCAAGCTTTAGGGTAGTAGCCGATCACGCAAGAGCGGTAGCGTTCTTGCTCGCTCAAGGGGTTCATTTCAATAAGGAAGGCCGTGGCTATGTTTTAAGGCGCATTTTAAGGCGAGCCTTAAGGCATGGGTATTTAATGGGCTTGAAAGAAGCGTTTTTATACAAAGTCGTGGGCGTGGTGTGCGAGCAATTTTCTAACACGCATGCGTATTTGAAAGAATCTAAAGAAATAGTGATGAAAGAGTGCTTTGAAGAAGAAGAGCGCTTTTTAGAGACTTTGGAATCGGGCATGGAATTGTTTAACTTGTCTTTAAAGCATTTGAATGAAAATAAAATCTTTGATGGCAAGATCGCTTTCAAGCTTTATGACACTTTTGGTTTTCCTTTGGATTTAACAAACGACATGCTAAGAAGTCATGGGGCGTGTGTGGACATGCAAGGCTTTGAAAATTGCATGCAAGAGCAAGTGAAACGCTCTAAAGCCTCGTGGAAAGGCAAGCAAAATAACGCCGATTTTAGCGCTATTTTAAACGCTTATGCGCCTAATGAATTTGTGGGGTATGAAACGACAGAATGTCTTGCTAAAGTTTTAGGGTTTTTTGATAGCGGTTTTAAAGAAGCAACAGAAGCAAATCCTAACCAAGAAGTTTGGGTCTTATTAGAAAAAACCCCTTTTTATGCGGAAGGTGGGGGGGCTATAGGCGATAAAGGCGCGCTTTTAAAGGGTGATGAAGAAGCGGCTCTAGTGCTAGATACAAAAAACTTTTTTGGGCTTAATTTTTCGCTCCTTGAAATCAAAAAAGCGCTAAAAAAAGGCGAACAAGTGATCGCGCAAGTGAGCGATGAGCGCTTTGAAATCGCCAAACACCATAGCGCGACGCATTTATTGCAGAGCGCTTTAAGAGAAGTTTTAGGCTCGCATGTGAGTCAAGCGGGGAGTTTGGTGGAATCCAAACGATTGCGCTTTGATTTTTCGCATGCTAAAGCGCTCAATGATGAAGAGCTAGAAAAAGTAGAAGGTTTAGTTAACGCTCAAATTTTCAAGCACCTAAATAGCCAGGTGGAGCATATGCCTTTAAATCAGGCCAAAGATAAGGGAGCGTTAGCGTTATTCAGTGAAAAATACGCTGAAAATGTGCGGGTGGTGAGCTTTAAAGAAGCGTCCATTGAATTGTGTGGGGGCATTCATGTGGAAAATACCGGGCTGATTGGGGGGTTTAGGATTGTAAAAGAAAGCGGGGTGAGTAGTGGGGTCAGACGCATTGAAGCGGTGTGCGGGAAAGCCTTTTACCAACTGGCTAAAGAAGAAAATAAAGAGCTTAAAAACGCTAAGATCGCATTGAAAAATAACGATGTCATAGCTGGTATCAACAAGCTTAAAGAGAGCGTGAAAAACAGCCAAAAAGCTCCCGTTCCTATGGATTTACCGGTTGAAAAAATCCATGGCGTGAGTTTGGTGGTGGGCGTAGTGGAACAAGGCGACATTAAAGAAATGATTGACCGATTGAAAAGTAAGCATGAAAGATTGCTCGCTATGGTGTTTAAAAAAGAAAATGAGCGAATCACTCTCGCATGCGGGGTGAAAAACGCGCCCATAAAAGCGAATGTGTGGGCTAATGAAGTGGCGCAAATTTTAGGGGGCAAAGGGGGCGGGAGAGACGATTTTGCGAGCGCTGGGGGCAAGGATATTGAAAATTTGCAAGCCGCGCTCAATTTAGCGAAAAATACCGCTCTTAAATCTTTAGAGGGATAGCATGGAGCTTATTTTAGGCTCTCAATCCAGCACTAGGGCGAATCTTTTAAAAGAGCATGGGATTGAGTTTGAACAAAAAGCGCTCTATTTTGATGAAGAAAGCCTAAAAACCACAGACCCTAGGGAGTTTGTTTATTTGGCGTGCAAGGGGAAATTAGAAAAAGCTAAAGAATTGCTCACAAGCAACTGTGCTATCGTGGTGGCTGATAGCGTGGTGAGCGTGGGTGATCGCATGCAACGAAAAGCTCAAAACAAGCAAGAAGCCCTTGAATTTTTAAAACGCCAAAATGGCAATGAAATAGAGGTTTTAACCTGCTCGGCATTGATTTCTCCCAAACTAGAATGGCTGGATCTATCGGTTTTTAGAGCGCGTTTAAAGGCGTTTGATCCTAGCGAGATAGAAAAATACTTAGAGAGCGGCTTGTGGCAAGAAAGCGCGGGCTGCGTGCGGTTAGAAGACTTTCATAGGCCCTATATTAAAAGCTCAAGCAAGAATTTAAGCGTGGGGTTGGGGCTGAATGTGGAAGGCTTGTTAGGGGCGCTAAAATTAGGGGCTAAAATTGCATCGTTATAAATGCTATTATTTTATAAATATTAAAAACACTATTCACTGACTGATAAACCCCCTTGACAAACAAAAAAACGATATACTCTAGCATTTGATGTTTAAGGAGTTGTCATGGGGTCTTGGTCTCGTATTCTTTTATCAATCTTGGTGGTGGTTTTGGGATTAGCGCTTACTACCATGCTCATAAATTGGCATGTTTAGCGGGAATGATCTATTGTGGCTATGGCATTATTACAGATTTTAGCACTTCATCATCTACAATGTGGTGGTGGTCTTTATCAAAAATAACATGGTTTTGTGTGGGCTATATCGCTTTATGGGGGCTTACGCTTTTTATGGGTTTTTTTACATGCTCTACAATAGAAGACTATTCGTAAAAATTGATTGGAAAAATTAAAATAGGGGAAAAACCAGAACCTTTAAAAACAGGTTCTAGCAAAAATACAAGGTTAGGGATTATTTCCCAAAACGCCCACCGGTGGTAGGGTAGCCATAAATAGAGCCATCTTTGATTTTCATGTGATCTTCCCAAGGCAATTTGTATTTACCAGCGGCTAAGTCTTTGATGTAGGTTAAGCCCGCGTCATGTTCTCCGCCTGGTTTAGCCACATACCCTCTATGGCCTAGGTTGTAAATGTTGTTTTCTAAGCCCCAGCTTAAGCGAGCGTTGTCTGCCATTTTAGGATAGATTTCCCCGGTTACAATCTCCCAAGGGTTGCGGTGTCCTTGAACAAGAGTCGTGCCATCAAAGTTGCAGATTTGCCCCTCGCCAAAGTAGTAAAAGACATTATCATAGCCGGCTAAATTCACGCTCACGGTATACATCAAATTGTGCCATGCGTTGGAGCGGTTGGTCAAAATCCATTGATCATTGACTTGAGTGCTATAGCCTGAAATGCGGATATACACATTGCACCCTTTATAGGCCGCTTCTCTAGCGAGCTCTGGAATCATGCCGTCATGGCAAATGCACACGGCTAATTTTGATCCGCCCGGCCCCTCGCACACAGGCATTCCTAAATCCCCAGGATACCATGGCTCAATAGGATTCCATGGGAATAGCTTGCGGTATTTTAAAATAATTTCACCTTGCGGATCAATGATAATGGCGGTGTTGTAGGGGTTTTTGTTAGAATCAGGATTGCGTTCCATGATTGAAAAAACACCATAAACTTTCGCCTCTTTACACGCTTGAGCGTATAGCTCTGTCTCTTTACCCGGGACATCTAATAAAAACTCTTCGCTAAGCCACTTAGCGGTATTCAAACCTTGCGTGCTATACTCAGGGAAAATGATAAGCTCCACTCCTGGATACCCCGCTTTAGTCGCATGCAAGGTTCTGATAATGCTTTCAATGTTGTGATCAATATCCTTACGGCTATTGACAATTGGCACAGGAAACTGAATGGCTGCCACTAAAAACCCTTCAATAGGTTTGCCCATACTACCGATACTTCCCATAATAACTCCTTCTAAAAGTTTTGTCGCAATAACAATAATAATTATTGCGAGAGAATACTATTGCAAGAGAACTAATTTAGAGTAAATGCGAGATTTTTTGATAAAAAGATTTAAATCTATTTTTAAAGCGCTTTTCAACCTCTATGGGTGTTGTTTTAAAAACCCCTAAAAACCCTTTAACAATCCCACAAATTCCTTAAAAATATAATGGCTCTCTTTGGGGCCGGGGCTGCTTTCTGGGTGGTGTTGGACAGAAATAATGGGAGCGTTTTTATAACGCACGCCCTCAATGGTGTTGTCAAAAAGATTGCGGTGCGTGATGATAGCGATTTCTTCAATTTCTTCAGGGACGCAATAGTTGTGGTTTTGCGCGGTGATTTCAACGGCGTTTGTTTTTAGGTTTTTAACGGGGTGGTTGCTCCCATGATGGCCAAATTTGAGCTTGTAAGTGGGATAACCTTGCGCGATAGAGAGCAATTGATGCCCTAAGCAAATGCCAAACATGGGGATTTTAGCGTCAATGAGTCGTTTGATTTCGCCAATTTCTTGCTGCAAGCTCAAAGGATCGCCCGGCCCGTTAGAGAGAAAAATCCCGCTAATTTCTTTTTTTTCATAGGCTTTAATCAGCTCGCTAGCTTTAGTGTGGTGCGGGTAAATAAGGGCTTTTAACCCCACATTTTGAAGCTCGTTTAAAATATTGCCTTTAGCCCCAAAGTCTAGCACTGCGATAATTTTATGAGAGGTCTTTTCATCAAAAGGCTTGTAATCTAGGGTTTTGAAATCAAAAGTAGCGCGTTGGTGGGTTGTTATTTTTGGCGTGGAAACGCTAGACACTAAGGGGGAGTGAGAAATTTTAGGGGCGTTTCTTAAAATTTCTTCAAGCTTGTTTTTGTCATGCTCGATCGTGGAAGCGACCATCATCAAGCACCCATGATGGCGTAAGGTTTTAATCAAACTCCTGGTATCAACGCCACAAACCCCTAAAACGCCACGCTCTTTCAAATAAGCGCCCAAGCTAAAATCCGCCCTTGAATTAGAAAAAAATTCGTTGTAATGGCGCACTAAAACCCCTGCACATGAAAAAAAGGATTCATCGTCTTTAAGATTAGCGCCCACAACCCCAATTTCAGGCATGCTAAAAACCACAAATTGCCCCTTATAGCTAGGGTCGCTAATGACTTCTTGATAGCCGCTCATAGAAGTGTTAAAAACAAGCTCGCCCACTTGCGTGCCGCTAGCCCCAAAACTTTGCGCTTGCAAAAAAAGCCCGTTTTCTAAATAGAGAGAGATCATTATAAAAAGCCTTTACGCCTTAATTCTTCTTCATAGAGCCTTTCAAACACAAGCTCGTATTCATCGCTCCCTACGGGCAGTTTGCGTTTGTAATGCTTGATTTTTTCATGCACTTCATTTTCAATGCTTTCATACGCTTTAGAATAGGTGTCAATGGATTTGTAAATCAAGTTTCTTATCAAATTCTCTGACACGCTAAACATGATCAAATCTTCATCTAGGATTTTATTCAAAATCTGGTGCGATAAATCGCTGCACCTTTCTTCCCAAAACAAATGGAAGCCCTCTTTTTGAGCGATCTGTCTTTTAATCATCCAAAAAAGCTGCCTTTCATCCATCCGCATGAATTCTATCTCATCGGTGTTTTCTTCTAAAAGCTCTCTGGCTTGCTCGTCTATGGCGTTTTCTTTTTTAACGCTTTTTTCCAAAATCCCTTCTATCAATTCACACAATAATTCTCTAGGGGCTTTTAATTCTAATAGTTTTGAATGGATAAAGTCGTTGGCAATCTTATGGCTTATATGGTTTATATGGGTTAGTTTGAGTCTCATGATTTTTCTCGCATATTTTATTTATTTTTAGAGTGTATTTTATCGTTTTTTAGATAAAACGCTTTTTAAAGAATTAATTTAATGGTGCACTAAACTATAGGATTGTAGAATTTTATCAGCGTAGATGATTGTAATATCAGGGCGTTTTTTAGAAATTTTAGTGTTGATCAGTCTTAACCTCCCCCCCTCTTTAATACCATAGAATTGGAGCCTTAAAGCGAGTTGTTTATCGTTAGTGCGGATTTGATGAATGCCCCTTAATTGCAAGGCTGTAGCGACTTCTTTGGCTAAAAAATGCCGGTTTAATAATTTTTCATTAGCGCCAGAAATTTTACTCCCCCATAAAAAAAGCGTTTCAGTGAGCATTAAAAGATACAAACTAAAAATGCGCAAATAATACTGCCCCCTAAATTCTTTTAAACGCACCCTAAGGCTATTCAAAACGCTTTTAATGAACAAGGGTAAGCCGATTAACGCTAAGGGGGCGAAAGTTTTTAAATCTATCTCTTGGCGCATGCTCAAAAGCAAAGGGAAAAGCCAGCCGCTCGCGCTCATAAAGGCTAATAACGATGGCTTTTTATCCAAAAGGGCTTTATAGAGCGTATAAGGGTAGTAGAGGAACAATAAGGGCGAATATAAAAGCATGAGTTCTAAGCAGGTGTCTATAAAATACCCGCTAGGCAAGCCTTTATTGAAGCTCCCGCTAAAAAGAGCGGTATTCACGCCTAAACCTACCAAAATAAAGATCGCGCTCTTAAAATAGCGTTTTCTTAAAGCGTAGGCAAAAACCCCTAGTAAAAGCGGGATGAACGCGCCGTCTAAAAACGCGCAAGCGCTAAGGGTTAAATAAGGGATTTTTTGGGTTTTGATATACAAATAGCTAACCAAAAGCCCAAGGCTTAACACCAGCACGCTTTTAGCCAATAAAATCGCAAAGAGATTCACCCCAGGCAATAAAGCGTAAGTCAATACCACATAAAGGGCGTCTTTAGGCTTTTTTAAGATCTTTCGCCCTATAAAATAAAATAAAAACATGTTAATGAGATGAGCGATCAAAAAAGGCAATCTCAAAGCCAAATCGTTTTGGCCTAAAATAGCGGTGCTTTTTTGAGCGATTTGAACAAACCATGCGCTGCTATAAGAAAAATCTTTCGCTTCATTGTAGCTGATAGAAATTTCTTCGCTCATCAACAGCCCCAAAGCTAGGACTAAAAAAACCATGACAATAAAAATTAAATCGTTTAAATCAAAGCTTCTTGTTTTTTTTTCCGGATAAATAAAGTAGCGGAAATATAACAGAGCGCTTTGTAAGGGGCTTAGTTGCATGGCTTAAATTTTTTTTAATTCTTTTAAAAGAGCGGGCAAGGCAATGAGTAAGCCTGAAAATAAGATCAAAGCCACCCCTAAAGAGCTTTTAAGATCCAAAAATGTATCGCCTAAATACAGCCCAAACAACAGCCCCCAAACAATGCGGGTGTATTCAATGGGGGCGATGATCCCAGCAGGAGCGTTCATGTAAGCATAGGTTAAGAAATACTGCCCTAAAGTCCCGCTAATCCCTATTAAAGAAATCCATAAAATATCCTCTTTTCTAGGGATGTGAATGCCTGTGGATAAAAAAGGAATATCAACAAACATGCCCGCTAACCCAAGAAGGCTCATGCCAAAGGCGAACGCTAAGATCACGGCCTGCTTGTCATAATATTCCCTCAAATCCCTTAAAGTGATATACGCTAAAGACACAAAGATCCCGCTCAATATGCCCATAAAAATTTCAACCGGCCCCACATTTTCCACGCTAGGATCTGAAATCAACACCACCCCCACTAGCCCAATGCATGCAGAAATTAACGCACTTCTTTTGAGTTTTTCTTTCAAAAGCAAAGGGGAAAGAAGCACCGTATAAATCGGCGCGCATTGCGAGAAAGCCGTCGCTGTGGCGAGCGAAATTTTTTCAATATTATAAAAAAACGCTAACATGGCCAAGCCCCCTACAACGACCCTAAAAGCGAGCTTTTTAAAACCGCCTTGTTTGTAGCTTTTTAAGCGGTAGGGTTTGAAAGGATAAATAAGCAAGAGTAAAAGCGTCATGGTAACGGAGCGGTAAAACACATTTTCCATAGGGGAAAAATAATCCGCTGTGATTTTAACAAACGCGCTCATGATCCCAAAGCATAAATTCGCCAAGAGTATCATTGAAACGCCAAATAAAATGGTATTACGCATGCTTTTTGCTCATAGATTAAAGATTTTTAGGTTAGTTTAACCTAAAATTTATAATTAAGACTTAAGTTTTTAAGCTCTAAAAACATAAAAGTTGCATTGATTGGTAAAATCATGCTATAACAATGTTCTAGGAGTTTTACCTTTTGTTTTGTCTAGAATCATTCTAGAAGCTTCAGCATTTCAAACTCCTTATAGAAATATGAAAACATAAAAACACGAATCCTTTTTGAAAATAAACTCCTAGACCCTTTTTAAAGGGTTTGAATGCCACTAAGAAAACTCTTTTAAGCTTTTTGAATTTTTTCGTCTCATTATGGAATGAATTTTGCTTAACATTAGCGTAAAATTCAATTTTAGGAAATTCACATGGCTGTTTCTTCTATCAATCAGTTTGATTCTAACCTCTATGGGCTTTTAAACGCTAAAAGCGCTCCTAAAGAAGACCTAGCTCTTATTGAAAGCACAGAAAAAGTAGAGCGAGAAAAAAAAGACGCTCCAACAGAAAATCTCCCCTTTGACCCTGACAAGCGAGAGACTTACGGCTTTTTGGTTTTAGAATTGATGAGCGATAGAGAGTATGAGGCTTTTTTAAGGGCTACGGCCGGAATGGATGAGAGCCAGAAACGCTTGGCCGCTCAGTCGCTCTATAGTTTGACGGATTTTTATAACGGGAAATTCTCTAAAGAAGTGGAAAACGCCCCCAAACAACCGGTGAATGGCTTGCACAAAAAAGCCTTTCAAACCTTTAACGCTACCAACCATAACGCTTTTTTGCAACGCTATCAAAACGCTTACAACAACCCTTCGTCTATGGATGTGGTTCTTTGAATATTAGGGTTAAATGGGGTATTAATCATCAAAAACGCTTTTGAGCGTTTTTTATCGCCAACGTTTTTGATTAAATCAAAACCAAAATTGGGTTCAATCCGTTTCTTCCAAACTCTTAAACACTTTGATTAAATCTATATGCTCATCAATGTCATGCACTCTTAAAATACTCGCTCCATTTTGCAACGCCATTAAATGCAAACTCAAAGTGCCGGCGAGCCGGTCTTGAACTTCACGCCCGGTGATAAGCCCGATCGTGTTTTTACGACTCGCTCCCACCAATAAGGGTTTTTTGAATTTGAGAAAGTGGCTTAAATGCTTGATTAAGGCTAAATTATGCTCTTTTAATTTAGCGAATCCAAACCCTATATCTAAAATAATATCTTGAAGCGCGTATTTTTCTAAAACCTCTAGTTTTTCCTTAAAGAAGCGATCCATTTCATCAAATAAATTGTGGTAAAAAACATTTTCTTGCATGTCTTTGGGGGTTTTTTGAGTGTGCATTAAAATGCAAGTGGGCTTGTAATCTCGTGCGACTTCTAGCATTTCAATGCTATTAAAACCGCTCACATCATTAAGGATGGAAAAATAATGCTCCAAAGCCATTTGGGCGGTTGTGGCATGGTAGGTGTCTATGCTGAATTTAGCACATTGGTAGAGTTTTTGGGATTTGATCTCTAATAAAATTTCTTTTAAGCGATCTTGCTCTACTTTTGGATCAATGATTTCACTCTGTGGCCTTGAACTGGCCGCGCCTATATCAATGAGCGTGATACCCTTTTCTAGCAATTGGTAGATTTCTTCAAGCGCTTTTTTACTATCAAACCGGCTCTTTTCATAAAAGCTATCCGGCGTGAGATTCAAAATTGCCATGATTTGCGGGGCGTTAGGCTTTTGGGATTTAAGGTGGCTTTTTAATTCTTGCGCTAAATTTTTAAGCCCAAAGGGTTGGGAGTGGCACTTGGCAATAAGGCGTTCTAACTGGCTAGCGCTCACAATCAACACCCCATCATAAAAAGGCTCTTTAGCTAAAATACAATCTCTTGGCGTGGCGAAATCGCCCCCAACGCTGATGGCTTCTTGTTTTAAAATGAGCGTTGCGCTTAAGGGCAGATGCTGGATTTCAAAAACAAAGCTAACGCCTTTTTTGTGCATATGGGTTTGAGCGGATTTTTCTGATCCGGTTTTTAAAAGGGCGTTTTTGAGCGCATCAGGGTTAAGGCGTTTTAAAATCATGGCGTTTTCTTCTTAGATAAAAGGCTTAAAAGTAGGGGTAAAAGATTGTAGCTGAGCTTGTAATAAGAGCTGTTAGCCTTAATCGCTAAATCAAAGGCTTGCAATTCTTGCTCGTTTAATGGGATCTTATGCCTATTAACGCTCTCTAACAGGCTTTCAATTTTTTCCCTCTGATTTTCTCTGGAATCAAAATTTTCTTTGTCTAAATTTTTTAAAAACGCGTAAATATCTTTCAAATCCAGCCTTGATAAATCCAAATCTAAAGGTTTTAGGGGGATTTTTTGGCGCTTGTCTTCTTTGATTAGGCGGGATTTAATGGTGGCTAAAACATGGTTTGGGCTTTTAGCAAACATGATAAAACAAACATTATTCGGGGGTTCTTCTAAGATTTTTAAAAGCGCGTTTTGGGCTTCTATGCCATAACTGGGCGCAGCGATTAAAAAGGCGTTTGGTTCGCTGTGTTTTAAATGCGCCTTTGAAATCACTTCTTTAGCATGCTCTATTTTAAAATCCTTGTTAAAAGTTTTGATCACCTTTTTGTCTTTTTCAATGATCTCGGTGTAGAATTTAATGTGGCGTTTGAAAAGGCTTGCAACCTCTTCTAGGCTCTCTTCAAGATTGTCCGTATAAATGAGGCGGTTGAGGTTTTTCACAGAGTAACCTTATTGTATAGCGCGCTAAAAAGCGCGTTTTCAAAGAGTTTGAAGAGTTGCAATAATTTATAATCTAGCAAGCTATCATGCTCTTTTAAAAGCAAGCAATCTTCTTTAAGCTCTTCAAAAAGCCATAAAAAACTAGGGATTTTACTCAGTAGTATCGTTTTCAAGCCTTCATTTTCAACCCTCCCAACATGCCAAAACATGGGGTTTTGATAAGTCATCTCTATGGTGGCTAGAGAGAGATTCGCATTGTTTTTGGGGTAGAAAGAAGAAGCGTTAAAATCAATGACTGACAATAAGGGGCGCTCTTTTAAATCTTTAGGGTTTAGGTTAGAAAGAATGTAGCTTAAAAACCAATGCCTAGAAGAATCAGCGCTCACCAACAGCGATCCGCCATTAAGCACATGCGAGATGGTTTGCGCAATGAGTTTGGCATAACTGGATCGCTCCAATTCCAGCCACCCGCTTTGTTGGGCGATAAATTCCCCTTGATCGCGCACAAATTCCTTAATCCAGTCGTAGAAATTTTTCATTGATCCAGTTGATACACCGCATGCAAAGTTCTAACGGCTAATTCAGCGTATTTAATGTCAATCAAAACCGAAATTTTAATCTCGCTTGTAGAAATCATCATGATATTGATATTGTCTTTGGCTAGGGCTTTAAAAGCGATACTCGCTACCCCAGAATGCGACTTCATGCCCACGCCCACTATGGAAACTTTAGCGATATTTTCATCATAATCAATGGAATCCATTTGCGCTAAAAAAGGCTTTAAGGCTTGCTTGGTTTCTTCTATTTGGGTTTTAACGATCGTAAAATCCAAATCGGTTTTGCCGTCTCTGCCGATCGTTTGGACGATCATATCCACATTAATGCGATACTCCGCTAAAGCGCCAAAGATTTCAGCGGCAATGCCAGGTCTGTCTTCCACGCCCTCCATGCTCACACGAGCCTGATTCTTATCCAATGCGATCCCACTCACTATAGGGGTTTCCATGCGTTCTCCTTTAAAGTCTTTTTCAGCCACAATGAGCGTGCCTTCGCTATGGTTAAACGAATTGCGAGTCACTAATTTCACGCTGAGTTTTTTGGCTAATTCCACCGAGCGGTTCAATAAAACCTTAGCCCCCATAGAAGCCAGTTCAAGCATTTCATCATAGCTGATTTGCGTGATTTTTTGAGCCTTTTCTTCAATGCGCGGATCAGTGGTATAAACGCCATCCACATCCGTATAGATTTCGCACAAATGCGCTTTTAAAGCCCCGGCCAAAGCGACCGCGCTCAAATCGCTCCCCCCGCGCCCTAAAGTCGTTGTTTCGCCTTGAATATCAGCGCCTTGAAACCCAGCGATCACCACAATGTAGTTTTTTTCTAAAAGCTCTGTGATGCGTTTAGTGTCAATGGATTGGATCACGGCGTTTTGAAAATGCGAACTGGTTAAAATACCCGCTTCTTTCCCGCTCAAGGAAATGGCTCTATGCCCATACCTTTCTAACGCCATGCTCAAAGCTGCACTTGAAATCCATTCCCCCGCACTGACGATCCTGTCCATTTCTCGCTTGTTAGGGTTATGGCTAAAATTCTTGCCAAATTCTAAAAGCCGATCCGTTTCGCCGCTCATCGCAGAAACCACCACCACCACTTGATGCCCTAATTTAACGCTTTCTAAAACCCTTTGGGCGACATTGTGGATCCTTTCTATGCTGCCCATGCTCGTGCCGCCGTATTTTTGAACGATTAACACCCTATAAATACCCCTCTCTTTTGAAATAAGCGATGACTTGGCGGTACACTTGGCGTTTGAAAGGAACGATTTTTTTAAGCAAATCCTTAAGATGGATGAATCGATAAGCCCTAAATTCTGGCGTGTGTTTGTTCAAATCAATGTTGTTCGCATGCTTTAGGCGCACTAAAAAATAGCGTTGTTTTTGCCCGTCAAACGCATAGAATTTATGCTCCATGTTGCTTGGGAAATCATAGGCGATCCATCTGGGGTATTGTGCTAGAATCTCTATTTCATTCGTGCCAATTTCTTCTAGTAATTCCCTATAAAGCGCTTCTAAAGGGGTTTCTCCCTCATCAATGCCTCCTTGGGGGAATTGCCACGCCCCTTCAATATCTATGCGTTCAGCGATAAAAACTTCGCATGTATTAGGGTAGTCTGGCGACATGATAATGGCCGCAACGTTAGGACGATATTTTTTATGTAGCATAGGTCTTTATTTTAGCTCTTTCTTGTTTGATATAAGATCGTATTATAGTGTATGCTGGCTTTAAGTAGGGTTAAGAACGCCATTAAAATCAAAAATTAAGGAAAAAGGGCTTGAAACTCATTTTAATAGCACCCAAATAGCACTACTAAAATTAAGGGAGTTTATTTGAGAGTGGGGATGTATTTGGCTAAAGCTTTGATGTCTTCATCGCTTAATTTTTTAGCTTGCGCGCTCATGACAGGATTCTTGTTGGCACCGCTTTTAAAATCCATAAGATCTTTTTCAATTTCCGCTGCACTCATCATGTTGACGATTTTGCTTTTACCTAAAGCTTTCTTTTCAAACTTAACCCCATGGCAAGCGGCACAACCTTTTACAAGAGCTTTAACATCGGTTGCCATTAAAATGTTTGCGAACGCCAAAACGCCTAAAGCCACAATAACCTTTTTCATCGTTTGTCTCCTCTACTTATCAAAATGATCCTAAAATGATACAATTACAAGTTTAAGTTTTGCTTAAAATGAAGTGAAAATGAGAGAAATAAATATGATTTTATACATTCATATCCCCTTTTGTGAAAATAAATGCGGTTATTGCGCTTTCAATTCCTATGAAAATAAGCATGGGCTAAAAGAAGAATACACTCAAGCGTTGTGCCTGGATTTAAAGCATGCCTTAAGTCAAACTGATGAACCAATTGAAAGTATTTTTATTGGTGGCGGCACGCCTAACACTTTAAGCGTGAAGGCTTTTGAAAGGATTTTTGAAAGCATTTACCGCAATGCGCGCTTGAGCTCAGATTGTGAGATCACCACTGAAGCTAACCCTGAATTGATTTCTAAAGCTTGGTGTCAAGGCTTAAAAGATTTAGGGATCAACCGCTTGAGTTTGGGGGTGCAAAGTTTTAGGGAGGATAAATTGTTGTTTTTAGAGCGCCAACATTCCAAAAATATCGCTCCCGTGATAGAAACTATTTTAAAAAGCGGGATTGAAAATATCAGCATTGATTTGATTTATAACACCCCATTAGACAATGAAAATTCTTTAAAAGAAGAACTAAAACTCGCTAAAGAACTCCCCATCAACCATTTGAGCGCTTACGCTTTGAGTATTGAAAAAAACACGAATTTAGAAAAAAACGCCAAAAAACCCTCAAGCGTGGATTTTGACAATGTGGTGAGAGAGGCTTTAGAGGGCTTTTCTTTCAAGCAATACGAAGTGTCTAATTACGCTAGAGACTATCAAGTCAAACATAATTTGGCTTACTGGGGGGCTAAAGATTATTTAGGGTGCGGGGCTGGGGCTGTGGGCTGCGTGGCGAATGAGCGCTTTTTTGCAAAAAAACTCATAGAAAATTACATCAAAGACCCCTTAAAACGCCAAGTTGAGACGCTTAATAAACAAGACAAGCGCTTAGAAAAATT
Organism: Helicobacter pylori; assembly: GCA_008033015.1. GTDB lineage: Bacteria > Campylobacterota > Campylobacteria > Campylobacterales > Helicobacteraceae > Helicobacter > Helicobacter pylori_DH. The sequence goes on along the minus strand of CP032042.1, from coordinate 925,497 downwards.
GTTTTTAGGCTTGAGGTGTGAGTTGGGGGTTGAGCTTAGTTTGTTAGATGAAAATAAAGTAAAGTTTTTGATTGAAGAAAATAAGGCTTTCATTAAAAATAACCGATTGGTAGCGAGCGATTTTTTCATGGCCGATGAAATGGCTTTGTGGCTGTTGTGATTGTAGGCTCTGCTTTAATCAAGTGTTAATGAAACGCTAGGAAGCGTTTTTTAATTAACGCCTACAAAATTTTTAGCCAAAAACCAACCAATGGCTACCCCAATAAGCCCTAAAAGGTTAGTGCCTAAGACATAAGAAATGGCTTCAAGGTATTGGGATTTTTGCAAGAGTTTTAGAGTGTCTAGCCCATAAGAAGAAAAGGTCGTAAAACCCCCTAAAACCCCGGTAACAAAGAAAATCCCAAAATCATCACCAAAAACTTTTTTGGCGGCCAAATGCCCCATAAAGCCGATGACAAAACACCCTATGAGATTCACGCTAAAAGTCCCTAAAGGGAAACTTTCAAACATTAAAAATTTACTGGGCATCATTTTGCCCACAAAATACCTTAACGAACTCCCTATAGCCCCCCCTAAAGCGGCCCATAAAAAGACAAGATTCATGCATCATCCTTTAAAAATCAATAGAGAGCATTATAATAAGATATTTTTAATATTCCTTAACCCTCAAACTTAAAGCCAATTCTAAACACGCTTCTAATGAGGGCTTTTGGGCAATATAGCTTTGAATGCCTTGTTCTTGTAAATAAAGAGCGGTCGTGTTGCCAATGCTGATAGCGGTGTAATTTTCTAAAAATTCAAAATAGTGCAAGAAGGCTTTTGCATGGCTTATAGCGGTAAAAATAATAATGCTCTTTTCTTGGGGTTTTAGGGCGTTTTGTTCGCTTAAGGTTAGATGTTTGAGCTTGTTTTCATAGACAACGGCTTGCTTGAAATCAATGCCATGCTCTAAAAGAATGGCGTCTAAAGAAGAGGCAATCTCTTTTGCCCTGAGATACAAAACGCTTTTTTTTTCCAATAAAGGAAGGATTTCTTGAACGAACTCTTTGCCATGGGCTTTTTCCCCTATAAAGGCGACTTTAAAATGGTGATCTTGTAAAGTTTTTGCGGTGGGTTCGCTCAAAGCGTAAGCAGGAATGTTTTGTAAAATCTTGAGTTTGGGGCTGTTTTTTAGAGTTTCTAGCAAGGAAAACACCGCATTTTTAGAAGTGAAAATGAGAGCGTTAAAAGGGTTTGGATCTAATTCTAAGGGATAGTAGCAAAATTCATTTAAAATGAGAGTCTTATAAGGGGCGATTCTTTGAGAATGCACCCATACAATCTCCCTCATGCCTAGTTTTTTTTATCTTTTTTATCGCAAGTGTCATCATAGACCATTCTAAAGCCGTATTTTTCAAAATCATAGACATCGCCCTCTAAATAATAGGGCGTATAGCCTAATGCATGCATGCTTTTAGCCGCATCTAAAGCCCTGCGACCAGCCCTGCAATGGAGCAACACTTTTTGATCTTTGTGCTGGGATAAAAAATCAGCGAGCTTTTCTTGGTCATTAACGCTAATGAGCGTGGCGTTAGGCAAATGCAATTCTTCATATTCGTCCAATTCGCGCACATCTACGACAATAAAATCATTGAAATTGACTTCTTCTAAACTGATCGCATAATCTTCAAGCATGTTTATCCTTAATTTTTAAAGTAAGGTTATGTTACAATGATTTGATAAATAGGAATGTTTAAGGAGTGCGTGTGGAAGAAAATTATCATGCTTTTTTTACCGAAGCGAGCGGGTTTTTAAACGAGCGGATCTTTAAGGATTATTTACGCCGTTTGGCTTATGGCATTGATGCGTCATGTTATCGTTATATCCCTAAAATAGTCGCTTGGGTGAAAGATGAAGAAGAAGTTCAAAAGCTTTGTGTTTTAGCTAAAAAGCATGGCGTTACATTGACTTTTAGAGCGGCTGGGAGCTCCTTATCAGGGCAGGCGAGCTGTGATGGGGTGCTAGTGGTGGTGGCGCATTTTTTCAAAGACGCTCACATTTTAGACAACGCTCAAAGCATTCAGCTCTCATGCGGAGTCATAGGAAGCCATGCGAACGCTCTATTAAAACCTTACCATAAAAAAATAGGCCCGGATCCTGCTACGATAAACACCGCCATGATAGGGGGGATTGTCGCTAATAACGCTAGCGGGATGTGTTGTGGGGTGGAGCAAAACAGCTACAAAACCCTAAAATCCTTAAGAGTGATTTTAGCTGATGGCACTCTTTTAGACACGGCCAATCAAGAGAGCGTTGAGAGTTTCAAAAACGCGCACAAAGATTTGATTGAAGGGGTTTTGAACTTAAGAAAAGAGATTTTAGAAGACCAAGAATTGCACGCTTTAATTAAGAAAAAATACGAGATCAAAAACACCACTGGCTACAGCTTGAACGCTCTTGTTGATTTTGAAGATCCTATTGAAATTATCAGTCATTTATTCATAGGCTCTGAGGGGACTTTAGGCTTTATTTCAAGCGTGGGATTAGAATGTGTGAAAGACTACGCTTACAAAACTTGCGCGTTATTGTTTTATGAAAATTTAGAGCAATGCGCTAAAGCCGCTCAAATTTTAGCCGCTTTAAAAGCCAAACAACCTGAAATGATTTCTTCAGCAGAGCTTATGGATTATGCGTCCTTAAAAAGCGTGAAAGGTTTGGAGGGCATGCCCAGAGTGATTTTAGAAATCAAAGAGTCTAACGCATGCTTACTCATTCAAAGCGAAAGCGATGATCCTTTAATTTTAGAAAACAACATGCAAACGATTTTAAACGCCTTGAATGCGATACCGGTCGTTTTAGATTCTCAAATCAGCAGCAATCCTGATATTTATCAGTCATGGTGGAAGATCAGAAAAGGCATTTTCCCTATCGCAGCGTCAAAAAGAAAAAGCCAAAGCTCTGTGATCATTGAAGACGTGTGCTTCAGTCAAGAAAATTTTGTAGAGGGGGCAAAAGCGATTGAGGGGCTTTTAAAAAAACATGGCTTTAAGGATAATGGCATTATTTTTGGGCATGCGTTAAGCGGGAATTTGCATTTTGTCGTTACGCCGATTTTAGAAAATGAAGCTGAAAGAAAGGCGTTTGAAAATTTAGTTTCTGAGATGTTTTTAATGGTGAGTGAAAGCTCTGGCTCTATTAAAGCCGAACATGGCACAGGCAGGATGGTAGCCCCTTTTGTGGAAATGGAGTGGGGAGAAAAAGCCTATAAGATCCACAAACAAATCAAGGAATTGTTTGATCCTAATGGCCTTTTAAACCCTGATGTAATCATCACAAACGATAAAGAAATCCACACTAAAAATTTAAAGAGCATTTACCCTATTGAAGAGCATTTGGACATGTGCATGGAATGCGGGTTTTGTGAAAGGATTTGCCCCAGTAAAGATTTATCTTTAACGCCACGACAACGAATCGTTATCCACAGAGAGGTAGAGCGTTTGAAAGAAAGGGTGAGTCATGGTCATGATGAAGATCAAGTTTTATTAGATGAGCTTTTAAAAGAGTCTGAATACTTAGCCCACGCCACTTGCGCGGTGTGCCATATGTGCTCCACCCTATGCCCTTTAAAAATTGATACCGGGAGCATTGCCCTAAATCATTATCAAAAGAACCCTAAAGGCGAGAAGATCGCTTCAAAGATCTTAAATAACATGCAAACGACCACAAGCGCGGCTCGTTTTTCTTTAAAAAGCGCTTTCGTGGTTCAAAAACTCATAGGCCCTCATAACTTGGTGAGCCTGACTAAAGGGATTAAAAAATTCATCAAGCCCTTCCCTAAAGCCTTTCATTACATGCCCAAAAACAACGCCTATCCTTTAGAAAATAAAACGCACAAAAGCGAAGAAAAAGTCATTTATTTCAGCACCTGCATCAACCGCTCGTTCGCTCCATCAACAAAAATGGCGGATAAAAGATGCATTCAAGAAGTGTTTGAATCCTTATGCCAAAAAGCCAAAGTTTCTGTAATGTATCCTAACGGATTGAATGCGCTTTGTTGCGGGAAAGCCTTCATCAATTACACCGCCTTAACCAAACAAAACAATGAAAAAAACCATGCGATTTTTTTACAATTAAGCGATGAGGGAAAAATCCCCATTGTTTTAGACCATAGCGCATGTTCGACGCATTTTTTCAAGCAAATGAAAGCTTATAAGGATTTGAAAGTCTATGATTTGAGCGTCTATATTGAAGAAGTTCTAAGCCCAAAATTAAAATTCAACCCCATTAACGAAGACATAGGGTTATACACGATGTGCGCTTTAAAGTTAGAGAATAAAGAAGAGTTGTTATTCAATTTGGCTAAAAAATGCACTTTGGGCGAGATTGTCATCCATAAAGAGACGGGTTGTTGCGGTTTTGCGGGGAATAAGGGCTTTTTCACCCCTGAACTAAACGAGAGCGCTTTAAACGGCTTTCAAGAATTTTATCAATCCTATGATCTTAAAAGAGGTTTTTCCACTTCTAGCACTTGTGAAATCGGTTTGAGTGAAAAAACCCAATTTGCTTGGCAGCATATCGCTTATTTAGTGGATGCTTGCACGCTTTAATGGTGTATAATTAAGGACTTTCTTTAAAGGGTAAAGGCATTGGATAACGCTCTCAAACATCTTGCCATTATTATGGATGGTAATGGCAGGTGGGCTAAATTAAAGAATAAAGCTAGGGCTTATGGGCATAAAAAGGGTGTAAAAACCCTTAAAGACATTACGATCTGGTGCGCTAACCATAAGTTAGAATGCTTGACTTTATACGCTTTTTCTACGGAAAATTGGAAACGCCCCAAAAGTGAAGTGGATTTTTTAATGAAAATGCTTAAAAAATACCTTAAAGATGAGCGATCCACTTACTTGGATAATAACATACGCTTTAGGGCGATAGGGGATTTAGAGGGCTTTTCTAAAGAATTACGAGATACGATTTTACGGCTTGAAAACGATACCAGGCATTTTAAGGATTTTACGCAAGTTTTAGCCCTTAATTACGGATCTAAAAACGAGCTTGCAAGGGCGTTTAAAAGCTTATTAGAAAGCCCGCCTAGCCATATCAATAATATAGAAAGCCTAGAAAATGAAATTTCTCATCGTTTAGACACGCATGATTTGCCGGAAGTGGATTTATTGTTGCGAACAGGGGGGGAAATGCGCTTGTCTAATTTTTTATTGTGGCAGTCTAGTTATGCGGAATTGTTTTTCACGCCGATTTTATGGCCTGATTTCACCCCTAAAGATTTAGAAAACATCATTAGCGATTTTTATAAAAGAGTGCGCAAATTCGGGGAATTAAAATGCTAGTAGAAATAGAGAATTTGACTAAAACTTATGGGAGTTTAAAAGCGCTAGACAATATCAGCTTAAAACTACCCAAACAGCAATTTATAGGGCTTTTAGGGCCTAATGGGGCGGGTAAAACCACTCTGTTAAAAATTTTAGCTGGGTTGAATTTGAACTATCAAGGGGAAGTGAAAATTTTAAATCAAAAGATCGGTGTAGAGACTAAAAAAAGCGTGGCGTTTTTAAGTGATGGCGATTTTTTAGATCCTAAATTAACGCCTTTAAAAGCGATCGCTTTTTATAAGGATTTTTTTAGCGATTTTGATGAATCAAAAGCCCTAAATTTACTGAAACGCTTTAGCGTGCCTTTAAAAAGAGAGTTCAAAGCCCTTTCAAAAGGCATGAGGGAAAAATTGCAGCTGATTTTAACCCTATCACGAAACGCTTCTTTGTATCTTTTTGATGAGCCGGTGGCTGGGATTGACCCTATCGCTAGAGAAGAGATTTTTGAACTCATCGCTAAGGAGTTTAGCCAAAACGCAAGTTTGCTAGTCTCTACGCATTTGGTGGTGGATGTGGAAAAGTATTTGGACAGCGCGATTTTTTTAAAAGAGGCTAAAGTCGTGGCTTTTGGGGATGTGGGAGAGTTGAAAAAGGGGTATAGCAGTTTGGAAGCGGCGTATAAAGAAAGGCTGAAATAAATCAGTCAGTTTGTCTTAAAACGCCTAAACGCCAATCAAAACTATCACAGATTGTTGGAATATTTTTACATGGAATTTCTTTAAAATTTAAGTATAATTGTAAGAATCGCCTAGATGATTCGTGTTTCTTATTGATGGCAAGTTCGTTGAAAAAATAAGTTAGGCTAAGGTAGTGGTTTTTGTGTGATGGCATTTTTTAAATCTGCCCCTAAGAAAATCCTCCTAGCCTTATTAGTGTAGGTTTGTTGAACTTATGCGCATGTAAAAGTAGCGGTCATCTGGGTTTAAAAACAACCACATTTTAGGAAAGACATGAAAGATAACAACAGCTATAATGTTTTAATTGTGGGGAATAAGGGGCGAGAGTATGCTTTGGCTCAAAGGCTTCAGCAAGATGAGCGAGTGAATGCTTTGTATTTTTGTTTGGGTAATGGTGGCACTCAAGATTTAGGCGAAAATCTGGAATGCGAACATTACGAGCATATCGTGGAATTAGCCCTGAAAAAACAGATCCATTTAGCCATCATTTCAGAAGAAGAGCTTTTGGTTTTAGGGCTTACAGAGATGCTAGAAAAAGCGGGGATTTTAGTGTTTGGGGCTTCTAAAGAAGCGGCGAAATTAGAGGCTTCTAAAAGCTACATGAAAGCTTTTGTTAAAGAGTGCGGTATCAAAAGCACATCTTACTTTGAAACAAACGATTTAAAAGAAGCTTTGAGTTACATTCAAAACGCTTCTTTCCCCTTAGTCATTAAAGCGTTGAATAAAAACACAAGCATTGTCCATCAACAAGAAGAAGCACTAAAAATCCTTGAAGACGCTTTAAAACAAAGCAATGAGCCTGTGATCATAGAGCCTTTTTTAGAGGGGTTTGAGCTTTCAGTTACAGCGCTCATAGCCAATGATGATTTTATCTTGTTGCCCTTTTGCCAAAACTACAAACGCTTATTAGAGGGGGATAACGGGGTCAATACAGGAGGTATGGGGGCCATCGCTCCTGCAAACTTTTTCTCTAATGAATTAGAAGAGAAAATAAAAAATCATATCTTTAAACCCACTTTAGAGAAACTTCAGGCTGACAACACGCCTTTTAAAGGGGTTTTACTCGCTGAAATTGTAATCATAGAAGAAAAAGGCGTTTTAGAGCCGTATTTATTGGATTTTAGCGTGCGTTTTAAAGATATTGAATGCCAGACGATTTTACCTCTTTTAGAAAGCTCGCTTTTAGATTTGTGTTTGGCTACAGCCAAAGGGGAATTACATTCTCTTGAATTGGTGTTTTCTAAAGAATTTGTGATGAGTGTGGCGCTTGTTTCTAGGAATTACCCCACTAGCTCTTCGCCCAAACAAACCCTTTATATTGATCCGGTTGATGAAAAAAAGGGTCATTTGATTTTAGGGGAGGTGGAGCAGGATAATGGCGTGTTTGAAAGCAGTGGGGGGAGGGTGATCTTTGCCATTGGTAGGGGAAAATCCTTATTAGAAGCCAGAAACCATGCTTATGAAATCGCTCAAAAGGTGCATTTTGAAGGCATGTTTTATCGCAAGGATATTGGTTTTAAGGTGTTAGATTTGAAAGAATATTCTTAAGGGTTAAAGTTTAAGACAAATGAAGGGGGTTTGTCTTGTTTGTTTTTGAATGCGCTCTCCAAATTTAGAAAAAGAAGAAACTGAAATCATAGAAACACTTCTTATGCGTGAAAAAATGCGTTTATGCCCCTTGTATTGGCACATCTTAGCGTTTTTAACCGATGGTTTGTTAGTGGTGTTTTTATTGAGCGATCTTTTAGGCGCGTGCGATTTTTTGCATTCTTTATATTGGCTGACTAACCCCATTTATCACAGCGTGTTTGTCATAGTAAGTTTTATCATCTTGTATGGCGTTTATGAAATCTTTTTTGTGTGTTTGTGCAAGATGAGTTTGGCTAAACTGGTTTTTAGGATTAAAATCATTGATATTTATTTAGCAGATTGCCCCAGTAGGGCTATTTTATTGAAGCGTTTAGGGTTAAAGATCGTGGTTTTTCTATGCCCCTTTTTATGGTTTGTAGTGTTTAAAAACCCCTATCATAGGGCGTGGCATGAAGAAAAAAGCAAAAGTCTTTTGGTGTTGTTTTAATCATGATTTATTGGTTGTATTTGGCGGTCTTTTTTTTGTTGAGCGCATTAGACGCTAAAGAAATCGCTATGCAACGATTTGACAAACAAAACCATAAGATTTTTGAAATCCTTGCGGATAAAGTGAGCGCTAAAGACAATGTGATAACCGCATCAGGGAATGCGATCTTATTGAATTATGATGTGTATATTCTAGCGGACAAGGTGCGTTATGACACTAAAACCAAAGAAGCGTTATTAGAGGGGAATATCAAGGTTTATAGGGGCGAGGGTTTGCTCGTTAAAACCGATTACGTGAAATTGAGCTTGAATGAAAAATATGAAATCATTTTCCCCTTTTATGTCCAAGACAGCGTGAGCGGGATTTGGGTGAGTGCGGATATTGCCAGCGGGAAGGATCAAAAATATAAGGTTAAAAACATGAGCGCTTCAGGGTGTAGCATTGATAACCCCATTTGGCATGTCAATGCGACTTCAGGCTCATTCAACATGCAAAAATCGCATTTGTCAATGTGGAATCCTAAGATTTATATCGGCGATATTCCTGTATTGTATCTGCCTTATATTTTCATGTCCACGAGCAATAAGCGCACCACTGGGTTTTTATACCCTGAGTTTGGCACTTCCAACTTAGACGGCTTTATTTATTTGCAACCCTTTTATTTAGCCCCCAAAAACTCATGGGATATGACCTTTACCCCACAAATACGCTATAAAAGGGGGTTTGGCTTGAATTTTGAAGCGCGCTACATCAACTCTAAAGACGACAGGTTTTTATTCAACGCACGCTATTTTAGGAATTACACCCAATACGTCAAACGCTATGATTTGAGGAATCAAAATATCTATGGTTTTGAATTTTTAAGCTCCAGTAGGGACACTTTACAAAAATACTTCCATCTTAAGTCTAATATTGACAACGGGCATTACATTGACTTTTTATACATGAACGATTTGGACTATGTGCGTTTTGAAAAGGTCAATAAGCGCATCACAGACGCCACGCACATGTCTAGGGCGAATTATTACTTGCAAACAGAAAACAATTATTACGGCTTGAATATCAAGTATTTTTTAAACCTGAATAAAATCAACAATAACCGCACCTTCCAATCTGTCCCTAATTTGCAATACCATAAATATTTAAATTCTTTGTATTTTAGGAATTTATTGTATTCGGTGGATTATCAGTTTAGAAACACCGCAAGAGAGATCGGCTATGGCTATGTGCAAAACGCTTTGAATGTGCCGGTGGGCTTGCAATTTTCTTTGTTTAAAAAGTATTTGTCTATAGGGCTTTGGAACGATCTCCAACTATCTAATGTGGCTTTAATGCAATCTAAAAATTCCTTCGTGCCTACGATCCCTAATGAATCAAGAGAATTTGGAAATTTTGTGTCTTCGAATTTTTCCATGTATGTGAATACGGATTTGGCTAGAGAATACAACAAGCTTTTCCACACGATCCAACTGGAAGCGATTTTCAACATCCCTTATTACACCTTTAAGAATGGCTTATTTTCTCAAAACATGTATGCTTTAAGCGCACAAGCCTTAAACAGCTACACTTCGCCTTTATTGAGAGATTACGATTATCAAGGGCGCTTGTATGACTCCGTGTGGAATCCTAATAGCATTTTACCCAGCGATGCGAGCAATAAAACGGTGAATTTAACCCTAACGCAATACCTTTATGGCTTAGGGGGGCAAGAGTTGTTGTATTTTAAAATATCGCAACTCATCAATCTTGACGATAAAGTTTCGCCCTTTAAAATGCCCCTAGAAAGCAAGATCGGGTTTTCGCCCTTAACGGGATTGAACATCTTTGGGAATGTCTTTTATTCGTTTTATCAAAACCGCTTAGAAGAAATCTCTGTGAACGCCAATTACCAACGCAAATTTTTAAGCTTTAACCTCTCTTATTTTTTAAGGAACAATTTTAGCAGTGGGATTAATAGCATTGTAGAAAATCCTGCGGATTATTTAAAGGCGGGTTTTAGCAATGACTTTGGTTACTTTTCCATGAGTGCGGATGTGGGTTATGATATTAGAAATAACGTGGTTTTGAATTGGAATGTGGGGATTTATAAAAAAATCCGTTGTTTTGGGATTGGCTTTCAATTCGTCAACCAACGACGCCCTATTCTCACCGGCGATCCCAACCAACCTATAAGAGTGTTTGAAAATAACTATGTTAAGCTAGAATTAGACTTTTCACCGATCACTAAAACCAATGTAACTTACCGCTCTTTACAGCGTAAATAAAAAAAAGGAATGCATTTGAATACGGATTTTAGCCATATCACCGATATAGAGGGCATGCGTTTTATCAATGAAGAAGACGCTTTAAACAAATTGATTAATGAAATCCACACGTGCCACATTGATTTAAAAGATTCCATCATGCTCGCTTTGAGTTTTAACGCTCTGTATTTAGCTCACGCTTTAGCGCAAAAATTTGGAGCGACTTATGATATACTTTTTTTAGAACCTATCCTAGCTCCCTTAAACCCAAAATGCGAGATCGCTTTAGTGAGTGAGAGCATGGATATTGTGATGAATGAAAGTTTGATCAATTCCTTTGACATCACTTTAGACTATGTTTATGGGGAAGCCAAGCGAGCTTATGAAGAAGACGTTTTGTCTCACATTTATCAGTATCGCAAAGGCAATGCGATCAAAAGCCTGAAAGATAAAAATATTTTTATCGTAGATAGGGGGATTGAGACCGGGTTTAGAGCAGGGTTAGGCGTGCAAACTTGTTTGAAAAAAGAATGCCAAGACATTTACATTTTAACCCCCATTCTCGCGCAAAATGTCGCTCAAGGCTTAGAAAGTTTGTGCGATGGGGTGATTAGCGTGTATCGCCCTGAATGTTTTGTCTCTGTGGAACACCATTATAAAGAACTCAAGCGATTAAGCAATGAAGAAATTGAAAAATACTTGGGCGCTAACAACGCGCCCAATTTAAAAAAGGAACATTAAATATGGATTTTATCACCATCAATTCTAGTAACAAAACCGAAGAGTTCGCTCTCAAACAAGTGGCCAAACAAGCCACCAGCTCTCTAATGTATCGCTTAGGAAAAACCCTTATTTTAGCGAGCGTGTGTATAGAAAGAGAGCCTGTGAGTGAAGATTTTCTGCCTTTAGTGGTGCAGTTTTTAGAAAAATCTTATGCAGCCGGAAAGATCCCAGGCGGTTTTGTTAAAAGAGAAGGCAGGGTGCAAGATTTTGAAATCTTAACCTCTAGGCTCATAGACAGGACTTTACGCCCTTTATTCCCTAAAGACTACCGCTACCCTACGCAGATCACTTTAATGGTTTTAAGCCATGATATTGAAAACGATTTGCAAGTTTCTGCTTTAAACGCCGCTTCAGCCGCTCTCTTTTTGGCCCATATCGCTCCCATTAAAAGCGTGAGCGCTTGCAGGATTGCTAGGGTTGATAACGAATTTCTCATTAACCCTAACACAAGCCTTTTGAATCAATCCAGTTTGGATCTGTTCGTGTCCGGCACAAAAGAGAGTTTGAACATGATAGAAATGCGCTCTTTGGGGCAAAAATTAAACGCTTTAGAAGAGCCTTTAATGCTAAAAGCTTTAGAATTGGCTCAAAAAAGTTTGAAAGAAACCTGCACGCTTTATGAAGAGATTTTCACGCCCCACAAAAACGAGCTGCTTTTTAAAGAGAGCCAAGGAATAGTCTTTAATGAAAGGCTGTTAGATTTATTGAAAAATCAGTATTTTGATGAAATCATCAAAGGTATTGAAAGTTCTGCTTTGAGCGAGCGAGAAAATGTTTTCAATAAAATTGCTAAAAAAATCAGTGAAGCCCACTCAGAATTCAGTTTAGAAGAAATTGAATGGTCTTTAGAAAAAGTGAAAAAAACTGAGATAAGGCGCATGATTATTCAAGATAAAATCCGCCCGGATAAGCGCGCGTTAGAAGAAGTGCGGCCCATTTTGATAGAGAGCGATTTGCTCCCTATGGCGCACAGCTCCATTTTATTCACTAGGGGGCAAACTCAAAGCTTAGTGGTAGGGGTTTTAGGCACGGATAATGACGCTCAAACCCATGAGAGTTTGGAACATAAAACCCCTATCAAAGAGCGCTTCATGTTTCATTATAATTTCCCTCCTTTTTGCGTGGGCGAAGCGAGTTCTATTGGTGCGGCTTCAAGGCGCGAATTAGGGCATGGGAATTTGGCTAAAAGAGCCTTAGAAACGAGCATTAAAAATAAAGAGCAGGTGATACGATTGGTTTCTGAGATTTTAGAAAGCAATGGTTCAAGCTCAATGGCGAGCGTGTGTGCAGGCTCTTTAGCCCTTTATGCAAGCGGTGTGGAAATCTATGATCTAGTCGCTGGGGTGGCTATGGGCATGGTGAGCGAAGGGCAAGATCACGCTATTTTAAGCGATATTAGCGGCTTAGAAGACGCCGAAGGCGATATGGATTTTAAGATTGCTGGGAATTTAGAAGGCATTACGGCTATGCAAATGGATACCAAAATGAGCGGTATCCAACTAGAGGTTTTATACCAAGCTTTACTCCAAGCCAAAGAAGCGCGAGAGCATATCTTAAAAATCATGCATGAAGCGAAAGAAAAGATTGTGATCAATTTTTCCCATTTGCCCACGACTGAAATTTTTAATGTCGCGCCCGATAAAATTATAGAAATTATCGGTCAAGGGGGGCGCGTGATTAAAGAGATAGTAGAAAGGTTTGAGGTTAAGATTGATTTGAACAAACCGAGCGGTGAAGTGAAAATCATGGGGAATAAAGAACGGGTTTTGAAAACTAAGGAATTTATTTTAAACTACTTGCATTCTTTGGATCAAGAATTGGAGCAATACGCTATTGATGAGGTGCTAGAAGCTCAAGTGAAACGAATTGTGGATTTTGGAGCGTTTTTAAGCTTGCCTAAGGGGGGCGAAGGCTTGTTAAGAAAGCAAAACATGGACAGGTGTCAAGTGGTTTTAAAAGAAGGCGATAGCATCAGGTGTAGAGTGATTAGTTTTAATAAGGGTAAAATCGCTTTGGATTTGGCTTAAAATTTTAAAAAGCGTTTTTTAAAAGCGTTTTTAAGCTAGTTTGTAGTAAAATAAATTCCTGCTTGTATTTTTGAAAGTAGAGGAACGATTCGAAATGAAAATCAAGCCCAATTTTTGAAACGGAGTGCGAAAATGAAATTTTTAGCGTTATTTTTTCTGGCTTTAGCGGGCGTTGCTTTCGCTCATGATGGTGGAATGGGTGGGATGGATATGATTAAATCTTATTCTATCTTAGGGGCAATGATCGGTTTAGGGATTGCCGCTTTTGGTGGGGCGATTGGTATGGGGAATGCGGCTGCAGCGACCATTACAGGCACAGCGAGAAACCCAGGAGTGGGCGGTAAATTGCTCACCACCATGTTCGTGGCCATGGCGATGATTGAAGCGCAAGTGATCTATACTCTAGTGTTTGCTATTATCGCTATTTATAGTAACCCATTCTTAAGTTAAGGGTTTTTTGATGGGCTAAATTATTGCTTAAAAAGCATGATTTAGCTATAATATTTGTTTTAAATTTTTAGCACTGGTGGTGGAATTGGTAGACACGCCATCTTGAGGGGGTGGTGGGAGCAATCTCGTGCGAGTTCGAGTCTCGCCCAGTGCACCATTAAGTTTCTTTAAGGAATAAGTGGGTATAATCTCACTCTTTGCTCTATGATACGCCGAAGTGGTGGAATTGGTAGACACGCTAGACTCAAAATCTGGTGGGAGCAATCCCGTGTCGGTTCGAGTCCGACCTTCGGCACCATTAATAGTAATCTTTTTCAATCTGCTTTTTATCTTTTTTCATTCAAATAGTTTTGTTCCCAATGGATTAGCGGGTTTTTAAGCCTTTTTAAAGGATTGTTTAAGCGAATTTGAAGGGATTAAAAGAGAGAGTGTTTTTACTCTATTAATTTTTTTACTCCATTTAAAGGAGTGTGAGTTTGGGTATAATAGCAAAAAAAATTTGTATCAAGTTTTATTGGAATAGATGAGAAAAATCTGCTTAAGTCATGTTGATCCAAATATATTTTAACCGGAGACTCTGTCATGCTAGATCTGTCTTATAGCCTGGAGCGTGTCTTGCAAGAAGACCCGGCAGCTAGGAATAAGTTGGAGGTGCTCTTGCTTTATCCGGGCATTCATGCATTGCTTTGTTACCGCCTAGCGCATGCGTTGCACAAGCGGAGGTTTTACTTCATTGCGCGCGCGCTTTCTCAGTTAGCGCGTTTTATCACTGGGATAGAAATCCATCCGGGCGCTAAGATTGGGAGAGGGCTTTTTATTGATCATGGCATGGGTGTGGTGATTGGCGAGACCACAGAAATTGGAGATGATGTTACCATTTATCATGGCGTAACTCTAGGGGGCACGGGCAAGTTTAAGGGCAAGCGCCACCCTACTTTAGGCAACCGAGTGGTAGTGGGGGCAGGGGCTAAGGTCTTGGGCGCGATTTATGTGGGCGATGATGTGAGGATTGGGGCTAATGCGGTGGTGCTTTCAGATTTACCCACGGGTTCTACGGCTGTAGGCGCTAAAGCTAAAACTATCACAAAGGATTGTTAATTTTAAATAAGCGGTTGGAGTTTGCGCCATGCGGGTTATTTTGAGGTAAATTGATTAGAATTTTTTATAGAGAGGTTTTTTAAAATGAGTAAAAGTAAAAAAGAATTATTTTTGGAACTTGCACAACCTGATAAAACAGGGTGAGTCGTTGGGTAAGCGTTACAGAATTTGTAGGAAAATATCAAGGATTGCAGCTAGGTAATGGGGGGAATTGGTGTAGGAACAACTCATCTTTGGCTAAAGAATTTGAATTTGATAAAGGGCAAACTCTAGGAAATTTTATTGATAGAATACGCTTGAATGGCTATAATACCGAATGTGTTTTTAACCAAAGTATCCGTCAAGACATTAAAAACCACTATAAGCAACAATGTTGCGCGATGTGTGGTGTGCGTGGCAACTCTGAAAACACTCAAATAGAGGTGGATCATAAAGACGGCCGCAAGGATGATTCAAGAGTTTCTGATTCAAACGCACAGACTTTTGATGATTTTCAGGCTTTATGCAAAGCTTGTAATGATTAAGAAACGCCAGATTTGTAAAGAATGCAAAGAGACTGGCTATAGATTTGACGCAACAAAAATTCCTGGCAATCGTTATCCTTTCTATGAAGGGGAGGCTGAATATGACGGCTGTGTGGGTTGTTATCAATATGACCCCATACAATACAGGAAAACTTGTAATGGTAGGATATACAATGAAGGGCATCAAAAAGGCTATTATGAGGGGTATCAAAATGGATACCATCAAAAAACTACTTTATAGCGGTTGCAATGAACTACATCGGTTCTAAATACAAGCTCATTCCCTTTATTAAGGAAAATATCCATGCGGTTGTGGGCAATGATCTCTCTGGCGCGATTTTTTGTGATCTGTTCGCTGGGACGGGCATTGTGGGGCGCGCGTTTAAAAAAGCCGTTAATAAGGTTATTTCTAATGATTTGGAATATTATAGCTTTGTTTTGAATCAAAATTATATCGGCAACATTCAAGAAATCCCCAATCAAGAAGAGCTTATTAATGGGCTTAATAGCGTTGCTTTAAAAAAAGGTTTTATCCATTCGCATTATTCTTTAGGGGGGAGTTCAAGGCAGTATTTTAGCGAAATAAACGCTCAAAAAATTGATGCGATGCGTTTAAAAATTGAAGAGCTTAAGCTTTCTCAAAACATTGATAACCATTCGTATTACTTTTTGCTCGCATCGTTATTGGAGAGCGCGGACAAGGTGGCTAACACCGCTTCAGTTTATGGGGCTTTTTTAAAACGCCTTAAAAAAAGCGCTCAAAAAGAACTCATTTTAAAAGGCGCTTATTTTGATGTGAGTTTAAACGCTAATGAAGTGTATCAACAGGATTCTAATGATTTGATTGGAAAGATTTCAGGGGATATTTTGTATTTAGACCCTCCTTACAATGCGAGGCAATACGGGGCGAATTACCATTTGTTGAACACGATAGCCGCTTATACGCCCTTTGCTCCAAAAGGCAAAACCGGCTTGCCTAATTACCAGAAATCCTCTTTTTGCTCTCGCGCTAAAATCTTAAACGCTTTTGAAAACTTGATCAAAAAAGCGCGATTCAAATATATTTTTTTAAGCTATAACAATGAAGGGCTTATGAGCGAGACAGAGATTAAAAATATTTTAAAAAAATACGGCGCTTACTCTTTAGTTACTAAAACTTACATGCGTTTTAAAGCGGATAACAAACGCGCCCATAAAGCCGTGCACACCAAAGAGTGTTTGCATATTCTTATCAAATAAGAGTCAAAACAACCCAACCTTTAAAAACGAGCTTTAAGTTAAAAGTCTAAAGAGCGTTAGAGTTTTAAATAAGGCTTTAGCGGGCGGTATTTGATTAAAACCAATCCAAGATACTCCAATAATGATAAAAATAATCGCTTAAATACCGCTTAAATAAGGTAAAATGAAACCAAAATAAGCCTATAAAAAAGGGGAAATCATGGCGCTTGAAGTGGTTTTATGGGATTTTGATGGCGTGATTTTTGACAGCATGCATTTAAAAAATGAAGGGTTTAAGGCGTTGTTTCAAAAGCATGGCAACAAGAATCAAGAGAGTTTGAAGCAATTTGAAGTTTATCATTATCAAAGTGGGGGGATTCCAAGGAATGAAAAAATCCAATATTTTTATAATGAGATTTTAAAAACCCCTATCGCTCAAGAAGAAGTGGATGTATTAGCCCTAGAATTTGGCGCTATCATAGAACAAAAGCTTTTTGATAGGGGGCATTTGAATAGCGAAGTGATGGCGTTTATTGATAAGCATTATAAAAATTACATTTTCCATATCGCTTCAGCGGCCTTGCATAGCGAATTGCAAGTGTTGTGCGAGTTTTTAGGGATTACTAAGTATTTTAGGAGCGTTGAAGGGAGTCCGCCCAATAAACCCAAGATCATCGCCAATATCATTCAAAAATATGCCTATAACCCAAGCCGCATGCTAATGATAGGCGATAGCGTCAATGACTATGAAAGCGCTCAAGCTAATAAAGTGGCGTTTTTGGGTTACAACAGCAAGGTTTTGAAAAATTTAGTGGGTCAAAACGGCTATCAAGGGAAGTATTTGGAGAGCTTTAAGGGGTTTGATTTACAAAACTTCAAGCAAGAATAAAGCCAGCTGATTAGTCAAGATTGTCTTTGTGTTGGCTCATGTCAATGATGACTTCACAGCGTTCAATCGTGCTTAAGCGGTGGGCGATAACGATTAGGGTTTTATTTTTAGCGATTTGATAGATTTCATCCATGATTTTACTCTCGGTTTCATTGTCTAGGGCTGAAGTGGCTTCATCTAAAACCAAAATTTCAGGGTTATCGTATAAGGCTCTTGCAATGCCTATGCGCTGTTTTTGACCGCCGCTAAGCTTAGCACCCCCTTCGCCCACTTGGGTTTTAAGTCCCTCATGCTCGCATAAAAAATCATAAATATGAGCCATTTTGCACACCTTAATCAAGCGTTTTTCATCTATAGCACTCCCAAAAGCGATATTATCCCCCACAGTGCCATCAAAAAGGTAAATATTTTGGGGGATATAGCCTATTTTTTTACGCCATGAGCGCCTGTTTTCGTTGGTTAAAAGGGTGTTATCAATAAAAATTTCCCCGCTTCTAGGGTAAGTAAGCCCCATAATAATATCCGCCAGCGTGGATTTCCCGCACCCGCTATGGCCTATGAGAGCGACTTTTTGACCTTTTTGAATGGTGAGGTTAAAATTCTTTAAAACCGGGTGTTTTGACTTGTAAGCGAATGAAATGTTTTGGAGAGTGATTTTTTCATTAAAATCTAAAGGGACTAAATCCTCTTCAATAATGGTCTTAGAAAGGCTTTTAAAAACAACATTGGTCGCAAGCTGGTTGTAAGCGATTTCATTATAATAGCTGATCACTCCAGTTACAGAAGGGAGTATGCGATAAAGCGCTAGGGCATACATAGAAATGGTAGGGAGCACCATTCTAGCTTCGCCGTATTTGAATAAGATGTAAGCGACCGCTAAAATCAACAAACTAAAGCCCACGGTTTCTATTGAATACCTGGGGACTACTTGCAAAGTGGAGTAAATAATCTCAGTGTCATGGGCTTTACGGCTGTTTTCTCCAAAAAGCTTGTGGGCTTCTTCGTGGTTGTCTTTGAGTTTAGTGATCTTGAAATTGCTGAAAAATTTTGAAAAGACTTTAAGCGTTTGCGCTTTGGATTTGGCGGCCATCTCACCCTTTTTTTTGATAAGGACGGTGACTTTTTTGACAATAAAAAAAATTTGTAAGGCGAGGATCGTGGTAAAAACGAGCGTTATTTTCCAATTGGTCAATATGAGCGTGGAATAGAAAAAAACGATCACGGTTATTTCGGTCAGTAAACTCAAAAAAGCGTTAAAGCTCATAAACATGCCCTCCGCTTTATTGTTGATAATGTCTCTTAAAGAATCCAAATTGTGGTTAAGATGGGAGAGGTAGTTGCTTTTAATGTGTTGTAAAAAAAGTTGTTGTTTGATTTGATAAGCTTTCTTATTGGAAAAACGCCCTCTTAAATAGGTAAAAAACACCCCATAAAACATCCTGAACAAATAAATCCCCACCAAGCAAAAACTAAAGAAATACATGAGACGAACGGGAGATGAAAAATGGAAAAAATCATAGACCATTTTCCAGTCTTTATCGTCTAAAGCCCTGCTAGGATCGGAAGCGAGAGTGATAAAAGGCATTAAGAGAGTTAGAGACATCACTTCCACAAAAGAAGAAAAAACAGCCATCAACACAAGCAGGAAAAAAATCATTTTTTCCTTGAAAGTGATGAGCCTATAGATTTGCTTTAAAGAACGCAAAAAATATTTTAAAGTAGGAATTTTATGTTTTTTTTTCGCCATAATTTAAGTGTCCATAAATTCTTTTATATGCAATAAGTTTGAGCTGTGTTAAGCCAAATTGAGCTAGATTATAGCTAAAATTTTAACCATGCTCTGCGCCATACTAATAATTTAGCTTTCTGTCATCATTTCTTGACAAATTAAGTATAAAACTGCTATAATCTCAAGTCTTTGATTATTTAATTTAGTCGCTGGCTTAGCTCAGTTGGTAGAGCAGCTGCCTTGTAAGCAGCAGGTCGGGGGTTCAAGTCCCTTAGCCAGCTCCAGTTAAAATGTTATTTTGCAAAGTTTTTGGTGAGATACTCAAGTGGCCAACGAGGGCAGACTGTAAATCTGCTGACTATGTCTTCCGTGGTTCGAATCCACGTCTCACCACCATTTTGTTTTTTTAGATGCGGGAATAGCTCAGTTGGCTAGAGCATCAGCCTTCCAAGCTGAGGGTCGCGGGTTCGAGTCCCGTTTCCCGCTCCATTTTTAGGATAACATTTTAGTTTTTGAGACGCCTATATAGCTCAGAGGCAGAGCACTTCCTTGGTAAGGAAGAGGTCGGCGGTTCAATTCCGCTTATAGGCTCCAGTTTATAATCTCTTGAATGGCGATAAGACAAAAATGTCTTAAATTTTGTGGTAGCATTTAGGAATACTTAGGATTTTGTTTAGTATAATTCTAAAATCCATTTCAAAAAATTAAGGAGAAATACAAATGGCAAAAGAAAAGTTTAATAGAACTAAGCCGCATGTTAATATTGGAACCATTGGGCATGTAGACCATGGTAAAACGACTTTGAGCGCAGCGATTTCAGCGGTGCTTTCTTTGAAAGGTCTTGCAGAAATGAAAGATTATGATAATATTGATAACGCCCCTGAAGAAAAAGAAAGAGGGATCACTATCGCTACTTCTCACATTGAATATGAGACTGAAAACAGACACTATGCACATGTGGATTGCCCAGGACACGCTGACTATGTAAAAAACATGATCACCGGTGCGGCGCAAATGGACGGAGCGATTTTGGTTGTTTCTGCAGCTGATGGTCCTATGCCTCAAACCAGAGAGCATATCTTATTGTCTCGTCAAGTAGGCGTGCCTCACATCGTTGTTTTCTTAAACAAACAAGACATGGTAGATGACCAAGAATTGTTAGAGCTTGTGGAAATGGAAGTACGCGAATTGTTGAGCGCGTATGAATTCCCTGGCGATGACACTCCTATCATAGCGGGTTCAGCTTTAAGAGCTTTAGAAGAAGCAAAGGCTGGCAATGTGGGTGAATGGGGTGAAAAAGTGCTTAAGCTCATGGCTGAAGTGGATGCCTATATCCCTACTCCAGAAAGAGACACTGAAAAAACTTTCTTGATGCCGGTTGAAGATGTGTTCTCTATTGCGGGTAGAGGGACTGTGGTTACAGGTAGGATTGAAAGAGGCGTGGTGAAAGTAGGCGATGAAGTGGAAATCGTTGGTATCAGACCTACACAAAAAACGACTGTAACCGGTGTAGAAATGTTTAGAAAAGAATTAGAAAAAGGTGAAGCCGGCGATAATGTGGGCGTGCTTTTGAGAGGAACTAAAAAAGAAGAAGTAGAACGCGGTATGGTTCTATGCAAACCAGGTTCTATCACTCCGCACAAGAAATTTGAGGGAGAAATTTATGTCCTTTCTAAAGAAGAAGGCGGGAGACACACTCCATTCTTCACCAATTACCGCCCGCAATTCTATGTGCGCACGACTGATGTGACTGGCTCTATCACCCTTCCTGAAGGCGTAGAAATGGTTATGCCTGGCGATAATGTGAAAATCACCGTGGAGTTGATTAGCCCTGTTGCGTTAGAGTTGGGAACCAAATTTGCGATTCGTGAAGGCGGGAGAACCGTTGGTGCTGGTGTTGTGAGTAATATTATTGAATAATATTAGCAAAAAGGTTACCATAAAGGGTCATTATGAAAGTTAAAATAGGGTTGAAGTGTTCTGATTGTGAAGACATCAATTACAGCACAACCAAGAACGCTAAAACTAACACTGAAAAACTGGAGCTTAAGAAGTTCTGCCCAAGGGAAAACAAGCACACTCTTCATAAAGAAATCAAATTGAAGAGCTAGTTCTTTCTTTTGTGTTGTGATTTAAAAGGAGGGGAGGTTAGGTCAGTAGCTCCAATGGTAGAGCGTCGGTCTCCAAAACCGGTTGTTGGGGGTTCGAGTCCCTCCTGGCCTGCCATCTACTAATTTATTCTATCAAATCTTTGTTTCAATTGGATTGTTTTTGAATTTTTTAATTTTAGTTTAAGCTATTTTGGATAAAATTGAAAATTCTTTTAATGTATAAATGTATTAAGTTTAAGTGAGGGCGAAAAGAAACTATGGATAAATGGCTCATGCAATATAAATTAGCTAGAGAAGAGCTTTCTAAAGTGATATTTCCTATTAAGGAGCAGATACGCAACGCGCTTGTTTCTGTTTTGGTGGTAGTGAGTGCTATCACGCTGTTTTTAGCTTTGTTGGATTTTTCTCTGGGGGCTTTTATCTCTAGTGTTCTATAGGTTGGTGGCTTTAAATAAGGAGAATAATGATGGATTGGTATGCTATACAGACTTATTCAGGGAGCGAGCAGTCCGTTAAGAAGGCGATTGAGAATCTAGCGAATGACCATAATATAAGAGATAGGATACAAGAGATCATTGTGCCTACTGAAGATATTATAGAGGTTTCTAAAAAAAGCAAGACGAAAGTAACGGAACGAAGCCTTTATCCTGGATATGTTTTTATTAAAGTGGATTTGGATACGGTTTTGTGGCATAAGATACAATCTTTGCCAAGAGTGAGCCGTTTTATTGGAGAAAATAAAAAGCCAACCCCATTGAGTGAAGCGGATATTGGGCATATTTTAGAAAAAATGAATAACCGAGCAGCCCCCAAGCCCAAAATCTTTTTTGAGCAAGGTGAAGTGGTGCGTGTGGTGGAAGGTCCTTTTGCGAACTTTACCGCTACGGTAGAAGAGTATGATGTGGAACACCGCAAGCTCAAGCTCAATGTTTCTATTTTTGGTAGGAACACTCCAATAGAGATTTTGCATTCGCAAGTGGAAAAAATTATATAACTTTTTAAGGAGAAAACATGGCTAAAAAAGTAGTCGGAGAAATCAAACTTCAAATCCCTGCCGGTAAGGCAAACCCTTCACCTCCCGTAGGGCCAGCGTTGGGTCAAAGAGGGGTTAATATCATGGAATTTTGTAAGGCTTTTAATGAGAGAACTAAAGACATGGGGAGTTTTAATATCCCAGTGATTATCACGGTTTATCAAGACAAAAGTTTTACTTTCATCACTAAAAAGCCTCCGGTAACGGATTTGATCAAAAAAGCTTCTGGGGTTGAAAAAGGTTCTGACAACCCGCTCAAAAATAAGATCGCAAAGCTCACCCACAAGCAAGTGGAAGAGATTGCACAATTGAAAATGGAAGATTTAAACACAAGCACCATGGAAGCGGCCAAAAAAATCGTTATGGGTAGCGCTAGGAGCATGGGCGTAGAAGTTGTGGATTGATTGGGTTTTGTTGGAATTGAAAGAAATTTTTAAGGATTAGAATCGTGGCAAAAAAAGTATTTAAAAGATTGGAAAAACTTTTTTCTAAAATTCAAAACGATAAAGCGTATGGCGTAGAGCAAGGCGTAGAGGTGGTTAAATCCCTCGCTTCAGCCAAATTTGATGAAACCGTGGAAGTAGTGTTAAGGCTAGGGGTTGATCCAAGGCATGCGGATCAAATGGTGCGTGGTGCGGTGGTGCTTCCTCATGGAACAGGGAAAAAAGTAAGAGTGGCCGTTTTTGCAAAAGACATTAAGCAGGATGAAGCCAAGAACGCTGGGGCTGATGTCGTTGGCGGAGACGATTTAGCTGAAGAAATCAAAAACGGCCGTATTGATTTTGACATGGTGATCGCAACACCTGATATGATGGCGGTTGTCGGTAAAGTGGGTAGGATTTTAGGCCCTAAAGGTTTGATGCCAAACCCCAAAACCGGAACCGTTACGATGGATATTGCTAAAGCGGTCAGTAACGCTAAAAGCGGTCAAGTGAATTTTAGGGTGGATAAAAAGGGCAATGTTCATGCCCCTATTGGCAAGGCGAGTTTTCCTGAAGAAAAAATCAAAGAAAACATGCTTGAGTTGGTTAAAACGATCAACCGCCTAAAACCCAGTAGCGCGAAAGGCAAGTATATTAGAAACGCCGCTCTTTCGCTTACCATGTCGCCTTCAGTGAGTTTGGACGCACAGGAATTGATGGATATTAAATAGCGTTAGGGGAGTTTTTAATCTTAGGCTGAAGATCGTAAGAGCTAAAAAGCTTAAAATTTCTTTTTTAAAAAGATAATCTTGCAGAGGTCTAGTCTAGAAAGGAGGAAAAGATGCAAAAACAACATCAAAGGCAGCATAAAGTAGAGCTAGTCGCTAACTTAAAATTGCAATTTGCAGATGCCAAAGCCCTTTTAATTTGCGATTATAAGGGTCTTAGCGTGAAAAAGTTGGAAGCTTTAAGGAATAAGGCTCGCACTCAAGGCATTAAAGTGCAAGTGATTAAGAACACTCTCGCTCATATTGCCATGAAAGAGGCCGGCTATTCTGATTTGGATTTGAAAGAAACCAATGTGTTTTTGTGGGGCGGTGATCAAATCGCTCTCTCTAAACTCGTGTTTGATTTCCAAAAAGAGCATAAAGATCACTTTGTGTTGAAAGCGGGCTTGTTTGATAAAGAAAGCGTTAGCGTAGCTCATGTGGAAGTGGTTTCAAGACTCCCAAGCAAAGAAGAGCTTATGGGAATGTTGCTTTCTGTTTGGACGGCTCCGGCACGTTATTTTGTGACCGGTTTAGACAATTTGCGTAAAGCGAAAGAAGAAAACTAAGAGCCTATGATGGCTTTAATTAAAAAAATTTGAAGGATTGGATTATGGCAATTTCAAAAGAAGAAGTGTTAGAGTATATTGGTTCATTGAGCGTTTTAGAGCTTGCTGAATTGGTTAAAATGTTTGAGGAAAAATTTGGCGTGAGCGCGACTCCAACGGTCGTGGCGGGTGCGGCTGTAGCTGGCGGTGTAGCGGCTGAGAGCGAAGAAAAAACCGAATTTAATGTGATTTTAGCCGATAGCGGTGCTGAAAAAATTAAGGTGATTAAAGTGGTTCGTGAAATCACTGGGCTTGGCCTGAAAGAAGCTAAAGACGCTACCGAAAAAACCCCTCATGTGCTTAAAGAGGGCGTGAATAAAGAAGAAGCTGAAACCATCAAGAAGAAACTTGAAGAAGTAGGTGCTAAGGTTGAAGTCAAGTAAGACTTAAAAACAGAAAGGTCTTTGTGCCTTTCTCTGCTCTAGTGTGGCAGATGATTTTGCTCCATGATTTTGTTTGTGAGCGTGTAGTCTAAAGTGGTTAGTATTGCAGGTGGGTTTTGGTATTTTTATCATGGATGGTTCTAAAGTTTAAAGATTCTTTTGCAATGCTTACTTGAATTAATGCATTAAATAACTCAAAATTTTTGATCAAAGGCTTGAAATATGTCAAAAAAAATTCCCCTAAAAAACCGCTTGAGAGCTGATTTTACAAAAACCCCAACAGATTTAGAAGTCCCTAATTTATTATTATTGCAACGAGACAGCTATGATTCTTTCTTGTATTCCAAAGAGGGTAAAGAGAGCGGGATTGAAAAGGTTTTTAAATCCATTTTCCCTATCCAAGATGAGCATAACCGCATCACTTTAGAATACGCGGGTTGCGAATTTGGCAAGTCTAAATACACTGTTAGAGAAGCGATGGAGAGAGGCATTACCTACTCTATCCCCCTCAAAATTAAAGTGCGCTTGATCTTGTGGGAAAAAGATACCAAGAGTGGCGAAAAGAACGGCATTAAGGACATTAAAGAACAAAGCATTTTCATTCGTGAGATCCCTTTGATGACAGAACGCACTTCATTCATTATCAATGGGGTGGAGCGCGTGGTGGTCAATCAACTCCACAGAAGCCCCGGTGTGATCTTCAAAGAAGAAGAGTCCAGCACTTCTTTAAACAAGCTCATTTACACAGGGCAAATCATCCCTGATAGGGGTTCGTGGTTGTATTTTGAATACGATTCTAAAGATGTTTTGTATGCTCGTATCAACAAACGCCGTAAAGTGCCTGTTACTATTTTATTCAGGGCGATGGATTATCAAAAACAAGACATCATTAAAATGTTCTATCCGCTTGTGAAAGTGCGTTATGAAAACGATAAATATTTGATCCCGTTTGCCTCATTAGACGCCAATCAAAGAATGGAATTTGACTTGAAAGATCCTCAAGGCAAGGTTATTCTTTTAGCAGGAAAAAAGCTCACTTCAAGAAAGATTAAAGAGCTTAAAGAAAACCATCTAGAATGGGTGGAATACCCTATGGATATTTTAATCAATCGTCATTTAGCTGAGCCTGTTATGGTAGGGAAAGAAGTCTTATTGGACATGCTCACTCAGCTAGATAAAAACAGGTTAGAAAAAATCCACGATTTAGGCGTGCAAGAATTTGTGATCATCAACGATCTAGCTTTAGGGCATGACGCTTCCATTATCCATTCTTTTTTGGCCGATTATGAGTCTTTGAAATTGCTCAAGCAAACGGAAAAAATTGATGATGAAAACGCTCTAGCGGCGATTCGTATCCATAAGGTTATGAAACCAGGCGATCCCGTTACGACTGAAGTGGCTAAGCAATTTGTCAAAAAACTTTTCTTTGATCCTGAACGCTATGATTTGACCATGGTAGGGCGCATGAAAATGAATCACAAGTTAGGCTTGCATGTGCCTGATTATATCACGACTTTAACGCATGAAGATATTATCACCACCGTTAAATACCTCATGAAAATCAAAAACAATCAGGGCAAGATTGATGATAGGGATCACTTGGGCAATCGTAGGATCAGAGCCGTTGGGGAATTGTTGGCCAATGAATTGCATTCAGGCTTAGTGAAAATGCAAAAGACCATTAAAGACAAGCTCACTACCATGAGCGGGGCTTTTGATTCGCTCATGCCCCATGACTTGGTTAATTCTAAAATGATCACAAGCACCATCATGGAATTTTTCATGGGCGGTCAGCTCTCGCAATTTATGGATCAAACGAACCCTTTGAGTGAGGTTACGCACAAGCGCCGCCTTTCAGCACTCGGTGAAGGGGGATTGGTGAAAGACAGGGTAGGGTTTGAAGCTAGGGATGTGCACCCCACGCATTATGGCCGAATTTGTCCCATTGAGACCCCAGAAGGTCAAAATATCGGTCTGATCAACACCCTTTCCACTTTCACGAGAGTGAATGATTTAGGCTTTATTGAAGCCCCTTATAAAAAGGTTGTGGATGGCAAGGTAGTGGGTGAGACGATTTATTTGACCGCTATTCAAGAAGACAACCACATCATCGCTCCCGCAAGCACCCCCATTGATGAAGAGGGTAATATTTTAGGCGATTTGATTGAAACGCGCGTGGAAGGCGAAATCGTTTTAAACGAAAAAAGCAAAGTTACCTTAATGGATTTAAGCTCTAGCATGCTAGTAGGGGTCGCCGCATCGCTCATTCCTTTCTTAGAGCATGATGACGCCAACCGCGCCTTAATGGGGACTAACATGCAGCGCCAAGCCGTGCCTTTGTTAAGAAGCGACGCTCCCATTGTAGGCACAGGGATTGAAAAAATTATCGCTAGGGATTCTTGGGGAGCGATCAAAGCCAATCGTGCAGGCGTTGTAGAAAAAATTGATTCTAAAAACATTTATATTTTAGGCGAAGGCAAAGAAGAAGCCTATATTGACGCGTATTCTTTGCAAAAAAACTTGCGCACCAACCAAAACACCAGCTTCAATCAAGTCCCTATCGTTAAAGTGGGCGATAAAGTGGAAGCCGGGCAAATCATCGCTGATGGCCCTAGCATGGACAGAGGCGAGTTAGCGTTAGGGAAAAACGTGCGCGTGGCGTTCATGCCTTGGAATGGCTATAACTTTGAAGACGCGATCGTGGTGAGTGAGCGCATCACTAAAGATGATATTTTCACTTCCACCCACATTTATGAAAAAGAAGTGGACGCTAGGGAGCTTAAGCATGGCGTGGAAGAATTTACCGCTGATATTCCTGATGTGAAAGAAGAAGCGCTCGCTCATCTTGATGAAAGCGGGATCGTTAAAGTGGGCACTTATGTGAGTGCTGGCATGATTTTAGTGGGCAAGACTTCTCCTAAAGGCGAGATTAAAAGCACGCCTGAAGAGCGGCTCTTAAGGGCGATTTTTGGGGATAAAGCCGGGCATGTGGTCAATAAGAGTTTGTATTGCCCCCCAGTTTGGAAGGCACGGTGATTGATGTGAAAGTCTTCACTAAAAAAGGCTATGAGAAAGACGCGCGGGTTTTGAGCGCGTATGAAGAAGAAAAAGCCAAGCTTGATATGGAGCATTTTGATCGCTTGACCATGCTCAATAGAGAAGAATTGTTGCGCGTCAGTTCGCTCCTTTCTCAAGCGATTTTAGAAGAGCCTTTCAGCCATAACGGCAAGGATTATAAAGAAGGCGATCAGATCCCTAAAGAAGAAATCGCTTCAATCAACCGCTTCACTTTGGCTAGTTTGGTCAAAAAGTATTCTAAAGAAGTGCAAAACCACTATGAAATCACTAAAAACAATTTCTTAGAGCAAAAGAAAGTTTTAGGCGAAGAGCATGAAGAAAAGCTCTCTATTTTAGAAAAAGATGATATTTTGCCTAATGGCGTGATCAAAAAAGTCAAGCTCTATATCGCTACAAAACGAAAGCTTAAAGTGGGCGATAAAATGGCAGGAAGGCATGGGAATAAAGGGATTGTGTCTAATATCGTGCCGGTTGCGGATATGCCTTATACCGCTGATGGCGAGCCTGTAGATATTGTCTTAAACCCTTTAGGCGTGCCAAGCCGCATGAATATCGGGCAGATTTTAGAAATGCATTTAGGCTTAGTGGGGAAAGAGTTTGGGAAACAAATCGCTAGCATGCTAGAGGATAAAACTAAAGATTTTGCCAAAGAATTGCGTGCTAAAATGCTAGAAATCGCTAACGCCATTAATGAAAAAGACCCCTTGACAATCCATGTTCTTGAGAATTGCTCTGATGAAGAGCTTTTGGAATACGCTAAAGATTGGAGCAAGGGCGTTAAGATGGCTATCCCTGTGTTTGAAGGCATCTCGCAAGAAAAATTTTACAAGCTATTTGAGTTAGCCAAAATCGCTATGGATGGCAAAATGGATCTGTATGACGGGCGCACAGGCGAGAAAATGAGGGAGCGCGTGAATGTGGGCTATATGTATATGATCAAACTCCACCACTTAGTGGATGAAAAAGTCCATGCCAGAAGCACAGGCCCTTATAGCTTAGTAACGCACCAGCCTGTTGGGGGCAAAGCGCTCTTTGGGGGTCAAAGGTTTGGGGAAATGGAAGTGTGGGCGCTAGAAGCTTATGGTGCAGCGCACACTCTAAAAGAAATGCTTACCATTAAATCCGATGATATTAGAGGCAGAGAGAACGCTTATAGGGCTATCGCTAAAGGTGAGCAAGTGGGCGAGAGCGAAATCCCTGAGACTTTCTATGTCTTGACTAAAGAATTGCAATCGCTCGCTTTGGATATTAATATTTTTGGGGACGATGTGGATGAGGATGGAGCGCCTAAACCCATTGTCATTAAAGAAGATGACAGGCCTAAAGACTTTAGCTCTTTCCAGCTCACTCTAGCCAGCCCTGAAAAAATCCATTCTTGGAGTTATGGGGAAGTTAAAAAGCCAGAAACGATCAATTATCGCACCTTAAAACCTGAACGAGACGGCTTGTTTTGCATGAAAATCTTTGGCCCCACTAAAGATTATGAATGCTTGTGCGGTAAATACAAAAAGCCTCGCTTCAAAGACATTGGCACATGCGAAAAATGCGGCGTGGCGATCACGCATTCCAAAGTCAGGCGTTTTAGAATGGGGCATATTGAATTGGCCACTCCTGTAGCGCATATCTGGTATGTCAATTCCTTGCCTAGCCGTATCGGCACGCTTTTAGGCGTTAAGATGAAAGACTTAGAGCGCGTGTTGTATTATGAAGCTTATATCGTTAAAGAACCAGGCGAAGCCGCTTATGACAATGAAGGCACTAAGCTTGTGATGAAATACGATATTTTGAATGAAGAGCAGTATCAAAATATCTCACGAAGATACGAAGACAGGGGATTTGTAGCGCAAATGGGCGGCGAAGCGATCAAGGATTTATTAGAAGAAATTGATTTGATCACCTTGTTGCAGAGTTTGAAAGAAGAAGTGAAAGACACCAATTCCGATGCGAAAAAGAAAAAACTCATTAAGCGTTTGAAAGTGGTAGAAAGCTTTTTAAATTCTGGTAACAGGCCTGAGTGGATGATGCTCACGGTTTTACCGGTATTGCCACCGGATTTAAGGCCTTTAGTCGCGCTAGATGGCGGGAAGTTTGCGGTCAGCGATGTGAATGAATTGTATCGTCGTGTTATTAATCGTAACCAACGCTTGAAACGCTTAATGGAGCTTGGGGCGCCAGAAATCATTGTGCGCAACGAAAAAAGGATGTTGCAAGAAGCCGTGGATGTGCTTTTTGATAACGGCCGCAGCACCAATGCGGTTAAAGGGGCTAACAAGCACCCTTTAAAATCGCTCAGTGAGATCATTAAAGGCAAGCAAGGGCGTTTTAGGCAAAACCTTTTAGGTAAGCGCGTGGATTTTTCAGGCAGAAGCGTGATTGTGGTTGGGCCTAACCTTAAAATGGATGAATGCGGGTTGCCTAAAAACATGGCGTTAGAACTCTTCAAACCGCATTTGTTATCCAAGCTTGAAGAGAGGGGCTATGCCACCACGCTCAAACAAGCTAAACGCATGATTGAACAAAAAAGCAATGAAGTGTGGGAGTGCTTGCAAGAAATCACAGAGGGGTATCCGGTGCTACTCAACCGCGCTCCTACCTTACACAAGCAATCCATTCAAGCGTTCCATCCAAAGCTGATTGACGGCAAAGCGATCCAGTTGCACCCGTTAGTGTGTTCAGCGTTCAACGCCGATTTTGACGGGGATCAAATGGCGGTGCATGTGCCTTTAAGCCAGGAAGCGATCGCTGAATGCAAGGTGCTTATGCTAAGTTCTATGAATATCCTTTTACCCGCTAGCGGTAAAGCCGTAGCCATTCCTAGCCAGGATATGGTTTTAGGGCTTTATTATCTTTCTTTAGAAAAGAGTGGGGTCAAGGGCGAACATAAGCTTTTTTCTAGCGTGAATGAAATCATCACCGCTATTGATACGAAAGAATTAGACATCCACGCAAAGATTAGGGTTTTAGATCAAGGGAATATTATCGCTACGAGCGCGGGGCGCATGATCATTAAATCTATTTTGCCTGATTTTATCCCTACGGATTTGTGGAACAGACCCATGAAGAAAAAAGATATTGGCGTGCTTGTGGATTATGTGCATAAAGTCGGCGGTATCGGCATTACCGCAACCTTTTTGGATCATTTGAAAACGCTTGGCTTTAGGTATGCGACTAAGGCTGGTATTTCTATCTCTATGGAAGATATTATCACGCCAAAAGACAAGCAAAAAATGGTGGAAAAAGCCAAAGTAGAAGTTAAAAAAATCCAACAACAATACGATCAAGGGTTGCTCACTGACCAAGAGCGTTACAATAAAATCATTGACACTTGGACTGAAGTCAATGACAGAATGAGTAAAGAAATGATGACCGCTATCGCAAAAGATAAAGAGGGCTTTAACTCTATTTATATGATGGCAGATAGCGGTGCAAGGGGTAGCGCGGCACAAATCCGTCAGCTTTCAGCGATGAGGGGTCTTATGACAAAGCCGGACGGCAGTATCATTGAAACGCCCATTATTTCTAACTTTAAAGAGGGGTTGAATGTCTTAGAATACTTTAACTCCACGCATGGCGCTAGAAAGGGCTTAGCGGATACTGCACTAAAAACCGCCAATGCGGGGTATTTGACAAGAAAGCTCATTGATGTTTCGCAAAATGTCAAGGTGGTGTCTGATGATTGCGGCACGCATGAAGGGATTGAAATCACGGATATTGCGGTGGGGAGTGAATTGATCGAGCCTTTAGAAGAGCGTATTTTTGGGCGCGTTTTATTAGAAGATGTGATCGATCCCATTACGAATGAAATCTTGCTTTATGCGGACACTTTGATTGATGAAGAGGGCGCTAAAAAGGTGGTTGAAGCCGGGATTAAATCCATTACGATCCGCACCCCAGTAACTTGTAAGGCGCCAAAGGGCGTGTGCGCGAAATGTTATGGCTTGAATTTAGGCGAAGGCAAGATGAGTTATCCAGGTGAGGCGGTGGGCGTGGTAGCCGCGCAATCTATTGGGGAGCCTGGAACGCAGCTCACTTTAAGGACTTTCCATGTGGGCGGGACAGCGAGCAGGAGTCAGGATGAGCGTGAAATCGTGGCGAGCAAAGAAGGTTTTGTGCGTTTTTATAACCTTAGGACTTACACGAACAAAGAGGGTAAAAACATTATCGCTAACCGCCGTAACGCTTCTATTTTAGTGGTAGAGCCTAAGATTAAAGCGCCTTTTGATGGGGAATTACGCATTGAAACGGTCTATGAAGAAGTCGTTGTGAGCGTGAAAAATGGCGATCAAGAAGCTAAATTTGTTTTAAGAAGAAGCGATATTGTCAAGCCAAGCGAATTAGCCGGTGTTGGCGGTAAGATTGAGGGGAAAGTGTATTTGCCTTATGCTAGTGGGCATAAGGTGCATAAGGGGGGAAGTATCGCTGATATTATCCAAGAGGGCTGGAATGTACCTAATCGCATCCCTTATGCGAGCGAATTGCTGGTTAAAGATAATGACCCTATCGCGCAAGATGTGTATGCCAAAGAAAAAGGCGTGATCAAATACTATGTTTTAGAGGCTAACCATTTAGAGCGCACCCATGGGATCAAAAAGGGCGATATGGTGAGTGAAAAAGGCTTGTTTGCGGTGATAGCTGATGATAATCGTAGGGAAGCCGCTCGTCATTATATCGCTAGGGGTTCTGAGATCTTGATTGATGATAATAGTGAAGTGAGTGCTAATAGCGTGATTTCTAAACCCACGACTAACACTTTCAAAACGATTGCCACATGGGATCCTTACAACACCCCTATCATTGCGGACTTTAAGGGTAAGGTGAGTTTTGTGGATATTATCGCAGGGGTTACGGTCGCTGAAAAAGAAGACGAAAATACCGGTATCACCAGTTTAGTGGTGAATGATTACATTCCAAGCGGGTACAAACCAAGCTTGTTTTTAGAAGGGGCTAATGGCGAAGAAGCGCGTTATTTCCTAGAGCCAAAAACTTCTATCGCTATTAGCGATGGCGTTAGCGTGGAGCAGGCTGAAGTGTTAGCGAAAATCCCTAAAGCGACCGTTAAATCTAGGGATATTACCGGAGGTCTCCCGAGGGTTTCTGAACTCTTTGAAGCGAGAAAGCCTAAGCCTAAAGATGTGGCGATCCTTTCTGAAGTGGATGGGATAGTGAGTTTTGGCAAACCCATTCGCAATAAAGAACACATCATCGTAACCTCTAAAGATGGCCGTTCTATGGATTATTTTGTGGATAAAGGCAAGCAAATTCTAGTGCATGCTGATGAATTTGTGCATGCGGGAGAGGCGATGACAGATGGAGTAATCTCAAGCCATGATATTTTAAGGATCAGCGGCGAAAAAGAGCTTTATAAATACATTGTGAGCGAAGTCCAGCAAGTGTATCGCAGGCAGGGGGTGAGCATTGCCGACAAGCACATTGAAATCATTGTCTCTCAAATGCTAAGGCAAGTGCGCATTTTAGACAGCGGGGATAGCAAGTTTATTGAAGGGGATTTAGTCAGTAAAAAACTCTTCAAAGAAGAAAACGCTCGTGTGATCGCTTTAAAAGGCGAGCCAGCGATTGCTGAACCGGTGCTTTTAGGGATCACTAGAGCGGCTATTGGGAGCGATAGCATCATTTCAGCGGCCTCTTTTCAAGAAACGACTAAAGTTTTAACAGAAGCTAGTATTGCGATGAAAAAAGACTTTTTAGAGGATTTGAAAGAGAATGTGGTGTTGGGGAGGATGATCCCTGTGGGAACAGGCATGTATAAAAATAAAAAAATCGTGCTGAGAGCGCTTGAGGATAACTCTAAATTTTGATATAAAAAATCGGTTAAGATTTTTAAAAGAAAAATTAGGGTAAAATGGGGGAACTTTTAGTTTTAAATTTTTAGAATAAGGAAAAATAGTGCCTACTATCAATCAGTTGATTAGAAAAGAAAGGAAAAAGGTGGTTAAAAAAACGAAATCGCCTGCATTAGTGGAATGCCCTCAAAGAAGAGGGGTTTGTACTAGGGTTTATACGACTACCCCTAAAAAGCCTAACTCGGCTTTAAGAAAGGTCGCTAAGGTCCGTTTGACCAGTAAATTTGAAGTGATCAGTTATATCCCTGGTGAAGGGCATAACTTGCAAGAACACTCCATTGTGTTAGTGCGTGGGGGTAGGGTTAAGGATTTACCCGGTGTGAAATACCACATCGTTCGTGGCGCTTTAGACACTGCAGGGGTCAATAAAAGAACGGTTTCACGCTCTAAATACGGGACTAAAAAAGCTAAAGCAACCGACAAGAAAGCAACAGACAACAAGAAAAAATAAGAGGAAAATAAAAACATGAGAAGAAGAAAAGCACCCGTTAGGGAGGTTTTGGGCGATCCTGTTTATGGGAACAAAGTGGTTACTAAGTTTATCAATAAGATGATGTTCGACGGCAAGAAAAGCGTGGCGGAAAAAATCATCTACAAAGCTTTTAATAAGATTGAAGAAAAAAGCGGTGAAAAAGGGATTGAGGTGTTTGAAAAGGCCCTAGAAAGAGTGCGTCCTTTAGTGGAAGTGCGTAGCAGAAGAGTGGGCGGGGCTACCTATCAAGTGCCGGTAGAAGTGAGGGCGAGTCGCCAACAGTCGCTATCTATTCGTTGGATTTTAGAAGCGACCAGAAAACGCAATGAAAGAATGATGGTGGATAGACTGGCTAACGAGCTTATGGATGCGGCTAGCGATAAAGGTGCGGCTTTTAAGAAAAAAGAAGATGTGCATAAAATGGCAGAAGCGAATAAAGCGTTCGCGCACTACCGCTGGTAATTGGAGTTGGAATGGCTAGAAAAACCCCATTAAACAGGATCAGGAATATCGGTATCGCCGCTCACATTGATGCCGGGAAAACCACCACTTCTGAAAGGATTTTATTCTATACAGGCGTGAGTCATAAGATTGGCGAAGTGCATGACGGCGCGGCGACAATGGATTGGATGGAGCAAGAAAAAGAAAGAGGGATCACTATCACTTCTGCAGCAACGACTTGCTTTTGGAAGGATCACCAAATCAATTTGATTGACACTCCAGGGCATGTGGATTTCACTATTGAAGTGGAACGATCCATGCGCGTGCTGGATGGTGCGGTTTCGGTGTTTTGCTCGGTTGGGGGCGTGCAGCCTCAAAGCGAGACCGTGTGGCGTCAAGCGAATAAATACGGCGTGCCTAGGATTGTTTTTGTCAATAAAATGGATAGGATTGGGGCGAATTTCTATAATGTAGAAAACCAGATCAAGCAGCGCTTGAAAGCCAATCCTGTGCCTATTAATATCCCTATTGGGGCTGAAGACACTTTCATTGGCGTGATTGATTTAGTCCAAATGAAAGCGATCGTTTGGAATAATGAAACCATGGGAGCCAAATACGATGTGGAAGAAATCCCTAGCGATTTGTTAGAAAAGGCTAAACAATACCGAGAAAAGCTTGTAGAAGCCGTAGCTGAGCAAGATGAAGCCTTAATGGAAAAGTATTTGGGCGGTGAGGAATTAAGCGTTGAAGAAATCAAAAAGGGCATTAAAACAGGTTGTTTGAACATGAGTCTTATCCCCATGCTTTGTGGTTCTTCTTTTAAAAATAAGGGCGTGCAGACTTTATTGGATGCGGTCATTGATTACTTGCCAGCGCCCACAGAGGTTGTGGATATTAAGGGGATTGATCCAAAAACCGAAGAAGAAGTTTTTGTGAAATCCAGCGATGATGGCGAGTTTGCCGGCTTGGCGTTTAAAATCATGACGGATCCTTTTGTGGGCCAACTCACTTTTGTGCGCGTGTATCGTGGCAAGCTAGAGTCCGGTAGCTATGTGTATAACTCCACCAAAGACAAAAAAGAGCGTGTGGGAAGACTGCTTAAAATGCACTCCAACAAGAGAGAAGACATTAAAGAAGTTTATGCGGGTGAGATTTGTGCGTTTGTGGGCTTAAAAGACACGCTAACCGGGGACACGCTTTGCGATGAAAAGAACGCCGTCGTTTTAGAGAGAATGGAATTTCCTGAGCCGGTCATTCACATCGCTGTGGAGCCTAAAACGAAAGCAGACCAGGAAAAAATGGGCGTAGCGTTAGGCAAGCTTGCTGAAGAAGATCCAAGCTTTAGGGTGATGACTCAAGAAGAAACCGGGCAAACCCTTATTGGTGGCATGGGTGAATTGCACCTAGAAATCATCGTGGATAGGTTGAAGAGAGAATTTAAGGTGGAAGCTGAAATCGGTCAGCCACAAGTCGCCTTTAGAGAAACTATCCGCTCAAGCGTGAGCAAAGAGCATAAATACGCTAAGCAAAGCGGTGGTCGTGGGCAATACGGGCATGTGTTTATCAAGCTTGAACCTAAAGAGCCTGGCAGTGGGTATGAATTTGTGAATGAAATTTCTGGGGGCGTGATCCCTAAAGAATATATCCCTGCGGTGGATAAGGGTATCCAAGAAGCGATGCAAAATGGCGTTTTGGCAGGCTATCCGGTGGTGGATTTTAAAGTTACCCTTTATGATGGGAGCTACCATGATGTGGATTCTTCAGAAATGGCGTTTAAAATCGCTGGATCTATGGCGTTTAAAGAAGCGAGTCGTGCGGCTAACCCGGTTTTATTAGAGCCTATGATGAAAGTGGAAGTGGAAGTCCCTGAAGAATACATGGGTGATGTGATTGGCGATTTAAACAGAAGAAGAGGGCAAATCAATTCTATGGACGACCGATTAGGCTTGAAAATCGTGAACGCTTTTGTGCCGTTGGTGGAAATGTTTGGTTATTCTACGGATTTACGATCAGCGACTCAAGGGCGTGGGACTTACTCCATGGAGTTTGATCATTATGGCGAAGTGCCTAGCAATATCGCTAAGGAAATCGTGGAAAAACGCAAAGGCTGATTTTGTAATAACGCTCTCTTGTGAGAGAGCGTTGTTGTAAGTGCTATCTAAATTCTTTCTCCTTTGAATTAAAAAAACTTTTTGAGTGTTTTTATCTCTTTTAATGACCTTTTTTAGTTTGCTATAAAATTATTTTTTGACTCTATTCTTGTCAAATAGGAGTAATTAAAACTTTTTAATTTTTTTAAAAATGGGGTTTTGGTTGCTTCGTTTAATCGTTTTAGATTTTATTTCATGGTGGAATTCGTTTTCTTAAGGGGTTAGGGGGTGTTTTGTAGCAATGCTCTTTAAAAATCCCCTAATTCATAGACCGCCTTACAAGAAATTCCGCTTGACTAACGACAAGCTCTTTTGTATTCAATCTTAAAAAACGCTTTTTGGTATTTTTCAAATTTTTATAATCAATTTTTTATTAAAACAAAGCCTTGTTAAAATGCCTTAAAAAGTTTGTTAGGGGGATAAAAACACACTGACCTCTTTTAAAAGAGCCAATGCAATTATAAATACCCAATACTTTTATTGATTCACCATTTTATTGATTCTTTCAGGGTAGCGGGCCCCTTCTATTTTGATTGCAGTCAATTCTTTTTGGAAAATCTCCAATTCTTTTTGACTCCAAGAAACCTGCAAAGCCCCTATATTTTCTATGAGCCTGGATTCTTTGGTGGTGCCAAAGAGAGGGACAATGATTTTTTGCGTGTGCAAAATCCATGAGAGAGCCAGTTGGGCTGGTGTAACGCCTTTAGCGTGTGCATGATCTTGGATTAATTCCACCAAGACATAATTTTTGGCTAGATTTTCTTGATTAAACCTAGGAGAAACGCTTCTAAAATCCTCACTAGTGAAAGTGGCATTTTTTTCAAATTTCGCACCTAAAAACCCCTTACCCAAAGGCGAAAAAGCGACAAATCCAATTTTTTCTTTTTCTAAAAAACCTAAAATCTCTTTTTCAGGTTCGCGCCACCACAAGGAATATTCGCTCTGCAACGCGCTTAAAGGGCAAATTTGATGGGCTTTTTGGATGCTAGATAACCCTGCCTCACTCATCCCCCAAGCTTTAATTTTTCCTTCTTTAATAAGAGCTTGCATAACTTCTGCCACTTCTTCTATGGGCGTGTTAGTATCCATGCGGTGTTGGTAGTATAAATCAATGCATTCTGCTTTTAAGCGTTTCAAACTCCCTTCAATGGCGCTCTTAATGCGGTTAGGACTGGAGTCTAAAAACATGGTTGCGTATTTGTCATTAGGATCTGCGTAGTAAATCCCAAACTTGCTCGCTACCACAACCTTGTCTTTAAAAGGCTTGATCGCTTCGCCTAAAAGCTGTTCATTATCTTCCCCATAAGCCTCTGCAGTGTCAAAAAAGTTAATACCCAATTCCAAAGCCTTATGGATAAGTTTAACCATCTGCTTTTTATCATGGACTTCCCCATACCCATAAGTCATGCCCATGCACCCTAGAGCTAACGCGCTCACTTTTAAAGGGCCTAAATGACGCTGTTGCATACAAACTCCTTGATTTCATATTGTTTTTTAGTGTAACCGCAATCTTAATTTTTGTCAAGCTTTCTAAAACCAAAGATAATTTATCAAGTTTTTTGTATTGTAGTTTTTTTAAGGCAGCAAAACCACCAAACCAATCAAAAATTTGATTGGTTTCTATTCATTTACTTTTGAGAAATATAATTCTCTCGCTTTTAAGATCATCACAAGGAGTTTCGTATGAAAAAGCAAATCTTGACAGGTGTTTTGTTATCAGTTTTGGCAGTGAGTTCTGCATACGCTCAAAACGACAAAAAAGACGCTAAAAAACCTGAGTTAAGCTCTCAATTAGTGGCTCACAAAGATAAAAAAGACGCTAAAAAACCTAAAAACTCAGTGGCCTAATGGCTTTGACTCTAAAAAAGCGTTTTTAAAGACGCTTTTTTGGATATTATCCTATAATTTCCCACCATTTTTTAAAACCCTTGATAGGATTTATCGCTCTTCTCACGCTTTCAAAAGTAAAGTTTAAATCTTTTGTATACTAGAATTTTGTCAATACGGCTGTGTTTTTTAAAAAGCGCATAAAAGGCGTTTAAGGCTCTTTTAAAAGAGTGTGAGCGGCTTCTAGGACTTCAAGGGGCGTGATAGATTTCATGCACAAATGGTTTTTTTCATTCTTTAAAGGGCAAACTCGTTTCTTGCAAGGCGAACAGCTTAAATGGTGGTTCAACACAATCGTTTTTTGAGCTTTATAGGGGCGAGTCTCTTTTTCATCAGTGGGGCCAAAAAGAGCGATTAGGGGGGTTTGTGTGCTAGCGGCTACATGCATGGGACCGCTATCGTTAGTGATGAATAAATCTAAAACAGCGATGCGTTGTATCAATTCTTCAATGCTTGTTTTCCCGCACAGATTGTAAGCGTTATGGAACAATAAGGGGTTTTTTAATGAGCCTTTGATGAGTTTTAAAATTTCTTCAGAAACGATAGCGTCTTCTTTAGCCCCAAAAAAATAAATTTCATGCCCTTCTTCTAACAAAACAGCAGAAACTTCAGCGTAATAAGAAGCTGGCCATCTTTTAGCGCTCCCATAGCTTGCGCTAGGGTTAAAGCCGATTTTTTTAGGGGTGTTTGGGGTGTGAGTGGGGAGGTTAAAGGCCAATTTTAAGGGTAAAACGCTTTTTTGATCCAATTCTTTTTCTAAAAATTGCGAAAACAAAAAGCAATACTTTTCCACTTGGTGATACTCTTTAGGAGCAGGAGCGATCGCATGGCTGAGAAACAAAGAACGAAAAAATTGAGCAAAACCGATGCGAACGGGCGTTTTTGTCGCATAGAGCAAAAAAGCGGAATAAAAATGGTTGTTTAATGCGATCGCTATATCGCAACGCCCTATTTTTTGAGCGAGTTTGTGAGTGGCTAGCAGCCTGAAAAAGGATTTTTTGGTGTCATCTATGAAAACGGCTTCTATTTTTTCATCTTTTTTGAAAAGTTCGCAAGTGATTTGTGGGCCCACTAAGATAAAATGCGCGTTAGGGTAGTGGTGTTTAAGGGTGTAAAAAAGCGAGCTTGCCATCACCCCATCGCCTAACCAATTAGGCAAACGCAATAAAATACGCATGCGTTTGGGCACATTTACGCTCATCAATAGCCCTTTTTTAAAGATTTTAAGCTAAAATTTTAGCATACAAATACAAGGAAATGGAATGATTACCCCTAAAGTGTTGAGCGGGTTTAAAGACCGCTTGCCTAAAGATGCGATACAAAAAGCCCAGTTACTTGCGAAAGTTTCAGTCGTGTTTCAAAGTTTTGGTTTTGTGCCGATTGAAACCCCTCATTTGGAATACGCTCAAACATTATTGCCTGATGCGAGCAGCGATATTCAAAAAGAAATTTATCGTTTTAAAGACCATGGGGATAGAGATGTGGCTTTAAGGTTTGATTTGACCGTGCCATTAGCCCGCTTTGTCTCTTTGCACCACCAAACGCTAGGTATGCCCTTTAAGCGCTACGCCATAGGCAATGTCTTTAGGGGTGAAAGGGCGCAAAAAGGGCGTTATAGGGAATTTACGCAATGCGATTTTGATTTTATAGGGAGCGAGAGTTTGGTGTGCGATGCTGAGATCATTCAAGTGATCATCGCTTCTTTAAAAGCTTTGGATTTAGAAGATTTTTGCGTCTCTATCAACCACAGGAAAATTTTGAATGG
The DNA here is from genome assembly GCA_008033015.1 of Helicobacter pylori. Lineage (GTDB taxonomy): Bacteria > Campylobacterota > Campylobacteria > Campylobacterales > Helicobacteraceae > Helicobacter > Helicobacter pylori_DH. The sequence goes on along the minus strand of CP032042.1, from coordinate 885,432 downwards.
GATATGCGAATATTTTGGCATTGCTCAAGTGAATGAAGTGTTGCGCATTGTGGATAAATTGGAAAAGATTGGCCTAAATGGGGTTGAAGAAGAATTAAAAAAAGAGTGCGATTTGGATTTAAACACCATTAAAGAGCTTTTAGAAATGGTTCAAATCAAACAAAACGATTTAAGCCATGCGGAATTTTTTGAAAAAATTGCTTATTTGAAAGGCTATAATGAAAATCTAAAAAAGGGCATACAGGATTTAGAAAGGCTATACCAGTTGCTAGGGGATTTGCAAATTTCTCAAAACCTGTATAAAATTGATTTTTCTATCGCTAGGGGATTAGGGTATTATACAGGGATTGTGTATGAAACCACGCTTAATGGCATGAAGTCTTTAGGGAGCGTGTGTTCAGGGGGTCGTTACGATCATTTGACTCAAAATTTTTCTAAAGAGAATTTACAAGGGGTGGGGGCTTCTATTGGGATTGATCGATTGATTGTGGCTTTGAGTGAAATGCAATTATTAGATGAGCGCTCCACCCAAGCTAAAGTCTTAATCGCTTGCATGCATGAAGAGTATTTTTCTTATGCAAACCGCTTGGCGGAGTCTTTAAGGCAAAGCGGGATTTTTAGCGAAGTCTATCCAGAAGCTCAAAAAATCAAAAAACCCTTTTCTTATGCTAACCATAAGGGACATGAGTTTGTGGCTGTCATTGGCGAAGAAGAATTTAAAAGCGAGACTCTAAGCTTGAAAAACATGCATTCAGGCATGCAGTTGAATTGTTTGAGTTTTTTAAAAGCCCTTGAAATCATTGGAGAAAACGATGAAGACTTATAATGTCGCTATTGTTGGGGCCAGTGGGGCGGTAGGCCAAGAGCTGATTAAAGGTTTAGAAAATTCTTCTTTCCCGATTAAAAAATTTGTCCCGCTCGCTAGCGCTAGGAGCGCTGGTAAAAAGATTAAAGCTTTCAATAGAGACTATGAAATTTTAGAAACCACGCATGAAGTTTTTGAAAAAGAAAAAATAGACATCGCCTTTTTTAGCGCTGGGGGGAGCGTGAGCGAAGAATTTGCCACAAGCGCTGCAAAAACGGCCTTAGTGATTGATAACACGAGCTTTTTTAGATTGCATAAAGATGTGCCTTTAGTCGTGCCTGAAATCAACGCTAAAGAAATTTTTAACGCTCCTTTGAATATCATCGCTAACCCTAATTGCTCCACCATTCAAATGACGCAAATCTTAAACCCCTTACACCTTCATTTTAAGATAAAAAGCGTGATTGTTAGCACCTATCAAGCCGTGAGTGGGGCAGGGAATAAGGGCATAGAAAGTTTAAAAAATGAGCTAAAAACCGCATTAGAATATTTGGAAAAAGACCCTAATACCGATCTAAACCAGGTTTTGCGAGCTGGGGCTTTCGCTTATCCGATCGCTTTCAATGCGATCGCTTATATTGATGTTTTTAAGGAGAATGGCTACACGAAAGAAGAGCTAAAAATGGTGCATGAAACCCATAAAATCATGGGCGTGGATTTCCCTATCAGTGCGACTTGCGTGCGCGTGCCGGTATTGAGGAGCCATAGCGAGAGTTTGAGTGTCGCTTTTGAAAAAGAATTCGATCTTAAAGAAGTCTATGAAGTTTTAAAAAACGCCCCTAGCGTGGTTGTTTGCGATGATCCTAACCATAATCTTTACCCCACGCCCCTAAAAGCGAGCCACACGGATAGCGTCTTTATAGGGCGCTTGAGGAAGGATTTGTTTGATGAGAAAACCTTGCACGGCTTTTGCGTGGCGGATCAATTAAGAGTGGGGGCAGCCACCAACGCGCTCAAAATCGCCCTGCATTACATTAAGAACGCTTGAGTTTATTCAAAGATAACAAAGATGAATGCGCATGCGCTTGAATTAAGGATAGGGATCAATCTAGCCCAATCTCTCAAAAAGAGCTTTAAGTTACTAGGCTTGCGATGTTAAACAAGGGTGTAATTGAATTTCTCAAGGCTTGATTGAGAGAAATGCTAATATTTGGTAGGTCAAAAGGAATATAAAGGCTTACACTCAAGCAGAGAGTGAATGTTTAGCTAGCGAGTTATTGCCTATTATTCCATTTAAAAGGGTGTGAGTTTAAGGTATAAGGAAAACTTGTATCAAGTTTTATTGAAATGGATTAGAAAAATCCGATTGGATTGACCCTTACAATTTTTCAAACCAATTGTTTAATAACGATTAAATATGGCTATATACACTACAATAATAAGATTTTGAAAGGTTGGTAATGGAATCAGTAAAAACAGGAAAAACAAATAAAGTTGGCAAAAACACAGAGACAGCTAACACAAAGGCAAATAAAGAGACTCATTTTAAACAAGCGAACGCCATTACAAATACGATCAGATCAATTGGTAGTTTTTTTACAAAGATTATGAAGAGAGTTAGAGGACTTGTGAAAAAACACCCCAAGAAAAGCAGGGCGGCATTAGTAGTATTGACCCATGTTGCGTGCAGGAAAGCGAAAGAATTAGACGATAAAGTTCAGGATAAATCCAAACAAGCTGAAAAAGAAAATCAAATCAATTGGTGGAAATATTCAGGATTAACAATAGCGACAAGTTTATTATTAGCCGCTTGTAGCGCTGGTGATACTGATAAACAGATAGAGTTAGAACAAGAAAAACAAAAGACAAGCAATATAGAAACCAATAATCAAATAAAAGTAGAACAAGAACAACAAAAGACAAGCAATATAGAGACTAATAACCAAATAAAAGTAGAACAAGAAAAACAAAAGACAAGCAATATAGAAACCAATAATCAAATAAAAGTAGAACAAGAACAACAAAAGACAGAACAAGAAAAACAAAAGACAATTAATACACAGAAAGATTTCATTAAATACGCAGAACAAAATTGCAAAGAAAACCATGGTCAATTCTTTATCAAAAAAGGAGGAATTAAGGCTGGTATTGGTATAGAAGTAGAAGCTGAATGCAAAACCCCTAAACCCACAAAAACCAATCAAACCCCTATCCAGCCAAAACACCTCCCAAACTCTAAACAACCCCGCTCTCAAAGAGGATCAAAAGCGCAAGAGCTTATAGCTTATTTGCAAAAAGAATTAGAATCTCTGCCCTATTCGCAAAAAGCTATCGCTAAACAAGTGGATTTTTATAAACCAAGCTCTATCGCTTATTTAGAACTAGACCCTAGAGATTTTAATGTTACAGAAGAATGGCAAAAAGAAAATTTAAAAATACGCTCTAAAGCTCAAGCTAAAATGCTTGAAATGAGAAACCCACAAGCCCACCTTTCAAACTCTCAAAGCCTTTTGCTCGTTCAAAAAATATTTGCTGATATTAATAAAGAAATAAAAGCAGTTGCTAATACCGAGAAAAAAGTAGAAAAAGCGGGTTATGGTTATAGTAAAAGGATGTAGGCATAAGAAAACACCATAAAATCGTTTTAGCTTCTAGGAGACATCAATCAGTTTCTTGCCATAGAAAAATCGCTTATTATTATTCCATTTAAAAGGGTGTGAGTTTAAGGTATAAGGGAAACTTGTATCAAGTTTTGTTGGAATGGATTAGAAAAATCTGATTGGATTGACCCTTACAATTTTTCAAACCAATTGTTTAATAACGATTAAATATGGCTATATACACTACAATAATAAGATTTTGAAAAGCGAGATTGTTTTTTTGAAAGGATTTAAATGCCTATTATAAGGGTTTTAGTAATGCTTGCAACAATGATGATGAAGTTAGGAAAAACGGCAAAAGAAAAGAAAGTTTTTAAGAATGTGGGAGTGTCTATAATGGGGATTGCTTTTTGGGAAGCGATAAAAGACTCGATAAAAAAACAAATTAAAAAAAGCAATTGGATATGCGGGAATGTTAAGACTGCGGATGATTATTTAAAAACGCATCCTAACTCATGGTTTAATTCAGCAATAGGTGTAACAACGATAACAGCCATGCTTATGAATGTGTGTTTTGCTGATGATCAATCCAAAAAGGAAGTGGCTGAAACTCAAAAGGAAGCTGAAAATGCTAGGGATAGAGCAAACAAGAGTGGGATAGAATTGGAACAAGAACAACAAAAGACAAGCAATATAGAGACTAATAATCAAATAAAAGTAGAACAAGAGAAACAAAAGACAAGCAATATAGAGACTAATAATCAAATAAAAGTAGAACAAGAACAACAAAAGACAAACAATACGCAAAAAGATTTGGTTAAAGAACAGAAAGATTTGGTTAAAGAACAGAAAGATTTGGTTAAAGAACAGAAAGATTTGGTTAAAGAACAGAAAGATTTCATTAAATACGCAGAACAAAATTGCAAAGAAAACCATGGTCAATTCTTTATCAAAAAAGGAGGAATTAAGGCTGGTATTGGTATAGAAGTAGAAGCTGAATGCAAAACCCCTAAACCCACAAAAACCAATCAAACCCCTATCCAGCCAAAACACCTCCCAAACTCTAAACAACCCCGCTCTCAAAGAGGATCAAAAGCGCAAGAGCTTATAGCTTATTTGCAAAAAGAGTTAGAATCTCTGCCCTATTCACAAAAAGCTATCGCTAAACAAGTGGATTTTTATAAACCAAGTTCTATCGCTTATTTAGAATTAGACCCTAGAGATTTTAACGCTACAGAAGAATGGCAAAAAGAAAATTTAAAAATACGCTCTAAAGCTCAAGCTAAAATGCTTGAAATGAGGAGTTTAAAACCAGACCCACAAGCCCACCTTCCAACCTCTCAGAGCCTTTTGCTCGTTCAAAAAATATTTGCTGATGTTAGTAAAGAAATAAAAGTAGTTGCTAATACCGAGAAAAAAGTAGAAAAAGCGGGTTATGGTTATAGTAAAAGGATGTAGGCATAAGAAAATAAGAATACCATAAAATCGTTTTTAGCTTATTTATGGTATTTTAAAGATTCTATATTACCTAATTAGAACAGAGCCTTTTTTTAAACTCCTTAGTAGGAATCCTAATTGTCTTTAGCGTTTGAGCGTTTCACAAAATACAAGCGGTTGCAATTTTTATGCGGTGTTTCATGAAGAATGATTTTTATACCTCTCTCTTTAAAAAGAGAGAGTTTTCATTTTAGCGGGTCTCAGCTGAGCTTTTAATGATTACGGTGTTGTAGTCAGGTTGGACGGGGCGTTGGTTGGGCGAATTTTTCATGCGTTTTTTGATTTCAGCCAATTGTTTGGCAGAGACTTCCAAAGGCTCTTCTATGACAAACCGCCACCCCCTCTGTGCAAGGAGGAGCGGTGAGAGAGCCGTTAAAATGGTAGTAATTGATGCTTTTAGGCAAGAAAGCGTCTAAAGCCACCTCTTTAAATTTTTGTTTCTTTTGAATGCCTTCTAAAATAGGATCAAGGTTGGGGTTTTCTTTCCCTTCTTCAAAACCAATCGCTAACACTAACAAACGCCCTTTAGCGTCTTTATGCACGAAATGCGCGCTCAAAGGCCTGGTTTTATTATTGATTAAAAACTCCATAGGGGCGTGGAAATGCACATTATCCAACACATAGTCATGCCCTCTATAATTGATGTGGTTAGTCGGCTCAAACGAAGCCTTTAAAGTGTGGTGAGTGAAAAAGACCGCTTTAGGTTTAGAAGCGGCGTATTTGAATTGCAAATCGGCCTTATCTTGCGTGTGGTAGTAATGCTCAATGTTGATGGGCGATTGGCTTTTACCGCTTTTGCACACTTCAAAATCTTTGTGCAATTTGTCCCAGCGGTGCGGGCCATTTTCTTTATTTTTATAATCCCATTTGGCATTTTCAGCGCCTATAAGAGAAGTTGCTAACGCTAAAGCGATCAAAAAAGTTTTTTTCATTTTAATTATCCTTTATTCTAAAATTCTAAAATATTAAAAAGCAATGGGTTAATTCTAGCGCTTAACCAACAATGACCGCAGTTACAAAAAACAGATTGGTTAAAAGTTGGAAATAATTTTAAATTCTGTTTTATATGGTAACAACTCTATTAAATTTTAATGCGCCTATGGAGCGGGAATATTTGTTTTAACCACCCCCAATTTACAAGCGGTTAAAATTTTTGTCTTATATTCTAGGTTTTCAAATGGAATAAAATTTAACCCCTTAAGATTTAAATGATGATGACCAAACAATCGTATCAAAGATTCGCTTTAGTGCGGGTTTTTGTGTTTTCGCTTTCGGCGTTTATTTTTAACACCACGGAGTTTGTCCCTGTCGCATTGTTATCAGATATTGCGAAAAGTTTTGAAATGGAGAGCGCGACAGTGGGGCTTATGATCACTCTTTATGCATGGGTGGTGTCTCTTGGCTCATTGCCCTTGATGCTGCTTAGCGCTAAAGTTGAAAGGAAACGCTTACTGCTCTTTCTTTTTGCCCTTTTTATTCTCAGCCATATCCTTTCAGCGCTAGCGTGGGATTTTTGGGTGCTCCTCATTTCTCGTATAGGTATCGCTTTTGCCCACTCTATTTTTTGGTCCATTACGGCTTCTTTAGTCATTCGTGTCGCGCCAAGAAATAAAAAACAACAAGCTTTAGGGCTGTTAGCGTTAGGGAGTTCGTTAGCGATGATTTTGGGGTTGCCGCTTGGGAGGATCATTGGGCAAATCCTGGATTGGCGATCCACTTTTGGCGTGATTGGGGGCGTTGCGACTCTTATAGCGTTGCTCATGTGGAAATTGCTCCCGCCTTTACCCAGTAGAAACGCCGGCACGCTCGCAAGTGTCCCTATATTAATGAAACGCCCGCTTTTAGTGGGGATTTACTTGCTTGTGATCATGGTCATCTCTGGGCATTTCACCACTTATAGTTATATTGAGCCTTTTATCATTCAAATCAGCCAATTTTCTCCTGACATTACGACGCTAATGTTGTTTGTGTTTGGGTTAGCGGGCGTGGCGGGGAGTTTTTTATTCGGCCGTTTGTATGCGAAAAATTCAAGAAAATTTATCGCTTTTGCAATGGTTTTAGTCATTTGCCCGCAACTCTTGCTTTTTGTGTTTAAAAACTTAGAGTGGGTGATCTTTTTGCAGATTTTCTTGTGGGGAATAGGGATCACTTCACTCACCATTGCGTTGCAAATGAGGGTGTTACAGCTCGCCCCAGATGCTACGGATGTCGCGAGCGCGATTTTTTCGGGGAGCTATAATGTGGGGATTGGATCAGGAGCGCTGTTTGGCAGTATTGTGATCCACCAACTAGGGCTAGGGTATATTGGCTTTGTGGGTGGGGCTTTGGGTTTGTTGGCGCTGTTTTGGCTTAGATTCATTACGATAAAGTTTAAAAAAACATAAAGAGCGTTAAAAGGATTAACCCAATATAAGGAAATCCCTTTTGCGCTAAAAACCATTTTTAAAATTTAATGATACCGCTTAATAACCGCGTTAACGGATAGATTGTCTCTCTTTTTATGTTAAAATAGAAAAATTTGTCATAAATTTTAAGCGGTGTGTGGTTTAAATGCTCAAAAAAAAGATTGATTTGCATAAAGATTCGATAAGAAAGCTCTTTTTTTATTATTTTATCCCTTTAGCTTTTTCTATGATTTCACTTTCCACTTACTCTATGATAGATGGCATGTTTGTGGGCAAGAAACTGGGTAAAGAAGCTATCGCTGCGGTCAATATCGCATGGCCTATTTTTCCAGGACTCATTGCGTATGAATTGCTTTTTGGTTTTGGGGCAGCGAGTATTGTGGGGTATTTTTTGGGTCAAAATAAAACCCATAGGGCTAGGCTTGTGTTTAGCAGCGTGTTTTATTTTGTCGCTCTAAGCGCCTTTGTTTTGAGCATGGCGTTATTGCCTTTTAGCGAAAATATCGCGCGTTTTTTTGGGAGCAATGACGCTTTATTGAGCATGTCCAAACGCTACATTGAAATCATTTTAATGGGCGCGGTTTTTATGGTCCTCCACCCTTTAGCGGATGTTTTTGTGGTGAATGACAAACGCCCCATTTTAGCGATGGTAGCGATGCTGATTGGATCGTTAGCGAATATCTTTTTCAACTACTTGTTTATTTTTGTTTTGGAAGTGGGGGTTCAAGGCAGCGCGATAGCCACCGTGATAGGGCATGCGATAGGGGTTTTAGTCTTAATGCAGCATTTTTGGTTTAAAAAAGGGCAATTGTATTTCATCAAACGATTTTCCTTGTCTTCAGTCATTTCTTCAGCTAAAAGCGGCGTGCCTCAAAGCACGGCAGAATTTAGCGCTTCTATTATGATTTTGTTGTTTAATACCGCTATCATGCACACGGCTGGGGAAAGGTTTGTGAGCATGTATGGGATCGTTATGTATAATGCGATTATCTTTTTTACGACTTTATTTGCGATTTCTCAAGGCATCCAACCGATTGCGAGTTTTAGCTATGGGGCTAGAAATTTAGAGCGCGTGCGAGCCGTGTTTGTCTTTGGTTTGAAAGCAGCGTTTTGTATAGGGATTGTTTTCTATGGCGCTTATTATTTTTTAGATGAATTTTTAATCAAGCTTTATTTGCAGCCAAGCGAACAAGATGCACTCTTTATGCAAGAGACTAAAAGAGCGATGAATATTTATTATGTTGGCTATATTTTTTTAGGCATGACTTTGTTGTGTGCGGTGTTTTTCCAATCCATCCAACGCACTAAAAGTTCGTTTATCATCACCCTTTCGCACACGCTGGGGTTTATGGTTATTTTACTGCCGATTTTAAGTCATTTCTATGGGATTAATGGCGTTTGGGTAACTTACCCTATCGCGCAATTTTTAGCGTTTTTAGTAGCGTTAGGGGTAACTTATTACGAAATCAAAAAAGGGGTTTTTACCACTTATAAAGAGAAAAACCCTATCGCTTTGAAAACTTAACCAATAAATAAGGTAAAATTAAGACATGCATGCAGAATTTTTCACTTTCGCGCTCATCATGCTTTTAATTGTGATGGCCCCTTATATGTCTAGAATCTCTCGTTTGCCTATCACGGTTGTGGAGATTTTATTTGGGTCTGTTGGGGCGTATGTGGGTTTTATTGAGCCTACTAAGGGCTTTGAAATCATGTCTGAGATTGGCTTTTTATTTTTAATGTTTTTATGCGGTTTGGAAGTGGAAATTTATTTGTTTAAAAAATTAGGGGTTTCTCTTTTAAAACGCATTTTTGCTTACCTGTTGATTTTATACACGCTTTCATTCATCCTTACTTTTAGCCTTAATTTAGAGCCTATTTTTATGGTGATTTTCCCTATTATCAGTTTGGGCATGATCATGACTTTAGTCAAAGATTATCGTAAAGAGATTTTGTGGCTTGATTTGGTTTTGAAAGTGGGCGTTATTGGGGAATTGTTAAGCATTTTTGGTTTGGTGGTCGTGGATGGGGTGTATTCGCATGGTTTGGGCATGGATTTGATTAAAGATTTAGGCATTCTCATTGTTTTTTTAATTTTAATTATCGTGGCGTTTCAAATCTTTAAGACTTTGTTTTGGTGGTTTCCGCATTTAAAGCTTTTTGTGATGCCTAAAAGCAGTCAGTTTAACCAAGACGTGCGTTTTTCGCTCATGCTCTTTTTTTCCTTAGTTGCGATCGTGGTGTGGCTCAAAATAGAAATGGTTTTAGGGGCGTTTTTGGCGGGGTTAGTCGTTTCTACTTTCTTCCCTCACAAATCAGAATTGATCCATAAGCTCAATGATGTGGGTTTTGGGTTTTTTGTGCCTTTGTTTTTTATCCATGTAGGCTCTACTTTAGACTTAAAATTAGTGTTTTTAAACCCACATTTGATCCTCCAAGGGATATTGATTGTCATAGCGATGTTGAGTTTGCACTTGATCACTTCAACCTTATTGTGGCGCAAATACTTTAAAGAAGCTAAGCATTTATTTTCATTCGCCTTAGGGGCTTCTATGCCTTTAACTTTTTTAGTAACCACCGCAGCAGTGGGTTTAAAAGCGCAAGCGATCTCGCAAAACACCTACTACGCGTTGCTCATGGCGGCTATCTTTGAAGGGGTGTTATTCACCATTGCGATCAAAATGCTCAACAAAAAAGCTTAAATAAAAGCTTAAGCGTCTAAATACTTAGCGTCGCTAAAGCTGTTCGCTTGAACATTATTAAACGCATTTTCTAAGCTATCAAAGAAATGAGGGTGCAAGTTTTGCATTTCTTTTAAGAAATTTTTAGTGGCTAATCGCGCAATAGGAGGCTTATCAGAGGTGGGCTGCTTGGCTGGGCAGTTGCAATCAGGGGCAACGGGGATATTTTGAGAAGTGACAAAATGAATGCTGCTGGCTTCTCGAACCTTAATCAAAGGGCGGATCACCAATAAGCCGTTTTCAGCCCTATAAATGGGGGGCATGCTCCTCAAACTCCCGTTATAAGTGAAATTCATAAAAAAGCTCTCCACCGCATCATCTAAATGGTGCGCGATAGCGACTTTATTGTAGCCTTCTTCTAAAGCCTTAGAATACAAAGTCCCTCTCCTCAAACGAGAGCAAAACGAACAAAACGAACTTTTTTCACGGCGTTTTTCGTTGATCGTGGTAGCGATTTGGGTGTAAATGATTTCATGCTCAATGCCTTGTTCTTCGCACAAATCGCTCAACCATTTTAAATCTTCGCCCAAACCATAATGCACGGTAACCGCTTTAAAATCAAATTTGAAAGGGGCATGTTTTTGCATCCTGGCTAAGATGCAAGCGAGCATGATAGAATCCTTGCCCCCACTCAATCCTAATAAGACTTTATCGCCTTCTTCTATGAGTTTGTAAGTGGCGTTTGTCTTGCCTACAATGTGTAAAACTTTTTTGGAAATTTCATAAGCCATTTTTGATCCTTAATTGTTTTATTTTCTAAAGTTTCGCGCTAAGCGAATGATTTCTTCTTCGCTGATGTGATCGGAATTATATTTCACAATAATGATTTCTTCGCTAATATTGACATACCATTCAATAATTTTATCTCCTAAAGTTTCAAATTGTTCCTCATTATAAGCGTCTAAGGGGAAATAGACATTTTTTTGCTTGGAAGGGTTATGGAGTAAAAAGAGCGATAGTCCCCAAATAAACCCTAAAGCTACAACGATTAAGCTTGTGTTAGAAACGCCTAAATGATGATAACTCAACCCTCCGCTCACGCCCCCAACAAAGCTCCCTAAATAGCCAAAAGTAGTGAATTGCCCTAAAACCTTGCCTTTTTCGTTTGCTTTAGCGAATTTGGACGCTAAAGATTGCATGATAGGCTCTAAGGTGGCAAAGCCAATAAAGAAAAACGCCACCCCAACAATAAAAAGCCATAAATATTTCCCTAAAAAGCTAGAGTCGGCTAAAAACAAGCACAAATAACTCATAATAAACAATAATACGCCAGAAAGCATCACCCCTTTAGGCTTGTTGTATTTTTCAGCCATAACGCTCGCTATCCCCATGCTTAAAACCCCTAATAAGGCTCCAGGCACATACACCAAGATCAAAAAACTTTCATCTTTATGGAATTCATTCACTAAGGCTAAAGGGATCAGCACAAAAATAAGCGTCATGAACGCTTTTTCAAAAAAAGAGCTTAGATACAAAAGATACAAGGCTTTAGAGTTGGGTTGGTAAGCTTTTATGTTTTTGATTTGGTAAGAAATTTTAGGGGCGTCTTTGACTTTTAAAAGCATCAACAAACTCAATAAGGTTAAGATCGCCGTGAGCAAGAAGAGCCATTTTGCCCCCCCAAAAAACGCCACAACCCCAGGGCCTATGGCCATGCTTATGGTGAAGCTAATGAAAATAAACGCCCCCATGATGGCCATCGCTTTGGTGCGCTCTTCTTCTTTCACTTCATCAGCCACCATCGCGCTAATAACCCCCCCTAAAGCCCCCATGCCTTGAATGAAGCGCCCGATAACGAGCCAAACAATATCGTTCGCTATAAAGCACACTAACGATCCAACCAAAAACAATAATAAGCACACCATAACCACCACTTTACGGCCTATCTTATCGCTAAGAATGCCCATGGGGGTTTGAAAAATAATTTGCGTGAGATACGCTCCGCCCACCGCCAACCCCACGAGTAAGGGACTGCTTGAATGGAAACTATCCGCATACAAACTAATGACCGGCAAAACAATAAAAAGCCCTAAAAACCGCAACGACGACACTAACGCTAATGGAAAAATTTTCTTAAACATGCGTAGTATTTTACAAGAAAATCTCTAATTTCTATCATTAATTTAGGAAAGTAGGATTGATAATAAAAGTTTAATTTTAATGGATTTTTAAGAAAATTTTTTGTATAATCTTATTCTTTTATTTTTTTGTCAAGGTAGCTCAGCTGGTTTAGAGCGCTGGTCTCATAAGCCGGAGGTCGGGGGTTCAAGTCCCCCTCTTGACACCATGATTTTGATTTAAACTTCATTTAATATTCATTTAATCTTTTTTTTAGCAAACCTAAACTACAATAGCGTTGCATCTTTTAATTTCTTTAGGGATTTGACGATGATTTTTAGCTCTCTTTTTAGTGTTGTAGGGATGGCGGTGCTTTTTCTTATTGCTTGGGTGTTTTCTAGCAATAAAAGGGCTATAAATTATCGCACGATTGTCAGCGCCTTTGTGATTCAGGTGGCTTTAGGGGCGTTGGCTTTATATGTGCCTTTGGGTAGGGAAATGTTGCAAGGCTTAGCCAGCGGCATACAAAGCGTGATTTCTTACGGCTATGAGGGGGTGCGTTTTTTATTTGGCAATCTCGCTCCAAACGCTAAAGGCGATCAAGGGATAGGAGGCTTTATCTTTGCGATCAACGTTTTAGCGATCATTATCTTTTTTGCTAGCTTGATTTCACTTCTATATTATCTAAAAATCATGCCTTTATTTATCAATCTCATCGGTGGGGCGTTGCAAAAATGCTTAGGCACTTCTAAAGCAGAAAGCATGAGTGCAGCGGCTAATATTTTTGTAGCACACACCGAAGCGCCCCTAGTCATTAAACCTTATTTGAAAAGCATGAGCGATTCAGAGATTTTTGCGGTCATGTGCGTGGGCATGGCTAGCGTTGCGGGGCCTGTGTTGGCTGGGTATGCGAGCATGGGCATTCCTTTGCCTTATTTAATCGCTGCTTCGTTTATGTCCGCTCCTGGGGGTTTGTTGTTCGCTAAAATTATTTACCCGCAAAACGAAACCATTTCTAGCCATGCAGATGTTTCTGCAGAAAAGCATGTCAATGCCATAGAAGCTATCGCTAATGGGGCAAGCACAGGGCTAAATTTAGCCTTGCATGTGGGAGCGATGCTTTTAGCCTTTGTGGGGATGCTTGCGCTCATTAACGGGCTTTTAGGGGTTGTAGGGGGGTTTTTAGGCATGGAGCATTTGTCTTTAGGGTTGATTTTAGGCACGCTCTTAAAACCCTTAGCCTTTATGCTAGGCATTCCTTGGAGCCAGGCCGGGATTGCTGGAGAAATCATAGGCATTAAAATCGCGCTCAATGAATTTGTGGGCTATATGCAATTTTTACCTTATTTGGGCGATAACCCTCCTTTAATCTTGAGCGAGAAAACTAAAGCGATCATCACTTTTGCGTTGTGCGGGTTTGCCAACTTAAGCTCAGTCGCTATGCTCATTGGAGGGCTTGGCAGTTTAGTGCCTAAAAAGAAGGATCTCATTATAAGGCTTGCTTTAAAAGCGGTGCTTGTAGGCACGCTTTCTAATTTCATGAGCGCGACTATCGCTGGGTTATTCATAGGACTAAACGCTCATTAAAAGGACAAAACATGCAAAAAAGAGTGGTAATCTTATTATTGGATTCTTTTGGTATAGGGGCTAGTGAAGACGCTAAAGATTTTGGCGATTTGGGGGCGAACACTTTAGGCAATATCGCTAAGGCTTGTTTTAATAACTTGGCTGATTCTAACGATCGCAATGGGGCTTTGAAACTGCCTTATTTAGAGAGTTTGGGTTTAGGTTTGAGCGCTTTAAAAGCTGCAAATGAATTGCCCTTAGGCTTTCAATCCCAACCTAATTTAATAGGGGCTTACGCTTACGCTAAAGAACTCTCTAGCGCTAAGGATACGATTTCTGGACATTGGGAGATGATGGGCGTGCCCGTTCTTTTTGAATGGGGGTATTTTAAAGACAAAAATGATTCGTTTCCTAAAGAGATTTTAGATGAAATCATGCACAAAACTAAGATTAAGGGCTATTTGGGGAATTGCCACGCATCAGGGACAGAAATCATTAAAGATTTAGGCGAAAAGCATTTAGAAACTTTATACCCCATTTTTTACACTTCAGCGGATTCGGTGTTTCAAATCGCTGCGCATGAAGAAAAGTTTGGGTTGGATAACTTATACGCTCTTTGTGAAGAAGCGTTTCAAATTCTAGAGCCTTTAAAGATCGCCAGAGTGATCGCAAGGCCTTTTATTGGCACCAATAGAGAGGATTTCAAGCGCACCGCTAATCGCAAAGACTATGCGATAAAGCCCCATAAAAAATTGCTTTTTGAAACATTCATTGAAGAAAAGCGAGGCGAAGTCATTAGTATTGGAAAAATCGCTGATATTTACGCTCATGTGGGGATCACTCAAAAGTTCAAAGCCGGTAGTTTGATGGAGCTATGCGATGTTACTTTAGAGCAAGTCAAAAACGCTAAAAACAACAGCTTGATTTTTACGAATTTTGTGCATTTTGATAGCGATTATGGGCATCGGCGCGATGTTAGCGGGTATGCTAACGCTTTAGAGTATTTTGATATGCGCTTAAAAGAGGTTTTAGAAAATTTAAAAGAAAACGATTTGCTCATCCTTTGTGCCGATCATGGGTGTGATCCCAGCTTTAAAGGCACGGATCACACACGAGAATACATTCCTGTTTTGTTCTACCATAAAGATTTGCAACCAGCCTTTTTAGGCAAGAGCGAGTCGTTTGCGGATATTGGGCAGAGTATCGCTCACTTTTTGGGATTAAGCCCCCTAGATTATGGCAAAAACTTACTAAAATTTAAAGGACAACCATGACCCCTCACATCAACGCTAAAATCGGCGACTTTTATCCTCAATGCCTTTTATGCGGCGATCCCTTAAGGGTGAGCTACATTGCGAAAAAATTTTTACAAGACGCCAAAGAGATCACGAATGTGCGTAACATGCTAGGCTTTAGCGGGAAGTATAAGGGTAAGGGGATTTCTTTAATGGGGCATGGCATGGGCATTGCGTCATGCACGATTTATGTAACGGAGCTTATTAAAACCTATCAGGTTAAAGAGCTTTTAAGGATTGGCACTTGCGGGGCGATTAGCCCAAAAGTTGGCCTGAAAGACATTATCATGGCAATTGGAGCTTCAACGGATTCTAAAACCAATCGGGTGCGTTTTTTAAACCACGATTTGAGTGCAACGCCTGATTTTGAATTGAGTTTAAGAGCGTATCAAACAGCAAAGCGTTTGGGTATTGATTTGAAAGTGGGCAATGTTTTTTCAAGCGATTTTTTCTATTCTTTTGAAACGCATGCTTTTGATTTAATGGCCCAATACAACCATTTGGCTATTGAAATGGAAGCGGCAGGGTTATACGCCACGGCGATGGAATTGAACGCTAAGGCTTTATGCTTATGCTCAGTCTCAGATCACTTAATCACTAAAGAAGCCTTAAGCCCTAAAGAAAGAATAGAAAGCTTTGATAACATGATCACTCTAGCCTTAGAGATGATGAGTTAGCCTTTTTTGTTGCCCCCATAAGTTAAGGATAAACTTTTAAGGAAACCCTTAAAGCTAAAAGCCTTAAGGGAACTTTGGAAAAACAAAAGCTATCGTTTTACAGAAATTTCGTTTGACAAAACTACCGCTTCAATAAAACAACAACTTTACACCCCAAAAACGAAATTTCAAGGTATAATGTTTTCCAAGAGTTTTTACCATTTTCTGTTTTCATGGCAAACTCCCATTAAAAATTATCCCCATAATTGCACTTATGGGGGCGTTTATTTTACAACAATTTTTCTTAAAGCCCCAATCTAAATTAAAAAAGAAAACCTTACCCCAAGTAAAGAACACTAAAAAAGAACGCTAAAAAGAATGTTAGGGCTAATTTAAAAGAGTTTTATAACCCCATAAGTTAAGGATAAACTTTTAAGGAAACCCTTAAAGCTAAAAGCCTTAAGGGAACTTTGGAAAAACAAAAGCTATCGTTTTACAGAAACTTCGTTTGACAAAACTATCGCTTCAATAAAACAACAACTTTACACCCCAAAAACGAAATTTCAAGGTATAATGTTTTCCAAGAGTTTTTGCCATGTTTGGTAGCCATGACAAACTTCTTTTATGGATTTATCCCCATAATTGCACTTATGGGGGTGTTTGTTTTACAACAATCTTTCTAAAAACCAAATCCCAATTAAATTAAAAACACTCTTAAAAGTTTGATTGAACGCGTCAAAACACCCTAAAACTTTTTTTGAAATCCAATAAATTTGTGGTAAAATTAAACGCATTGTAAATAAATTCTCATTTTGATACATTTTTTGCAATAAAACATTACTTTAAGGAACATTTTATGAAAAAAACGAAAAAAACGATTCTGCTTTCTCTAACTCTTGCGGCATCATTACTGCACGCTGAAGACAACGGCGCTTTTTTAAGCGTGGGTTATCAAATCGGTGAAGCGGTTCAAAAAGTGAAAAACGCCGACAAGGTGCAAAAACTTTCAGACACTTATGAACAATTAAGCCGGCTTTTAACCAACGACAATGGCACAAACTCAAAGACAAGCGCGCAAGCGATCAACCAAGCGGTTAATAATTTGAACGAACGCGCAAAAACTTTAGCCGGTGGGACAACCAATTCCCCTGCCTATCAAGCCACGCTTTTAGCGTTGAGATCGGTGTTAGGGCTATGGAATAGCATGGGTTATGCGGTCATATGCGGAGGCTATACCAAAAGTCCAGGCGAAAACAATCAAAAAAATTTCCACTACACCGATGAGAATGGCAATGGCACTACAATCAATTGCGGTGGGAGCACAAATAGTAATGGCACTCATAGTTCTAATGGCACAAATACATTAAAAGCAGACAAAAATGTTTCTCTATCTATTGAGCAATATGAAAAAATCCATGAAGCTTATCAGATTCTTTCAAAAGCTTTAAAACAAGCTGGGCTTGCTCCTTTAAATAGCAAAGGGGAAAAATTAGAAGCGCATGTAACCACATCAAAGTATCAACAAGATAATCAAACTAAAACGACAACTTCTGTTATTGATACGACTAATGATGCGCAAAATCTTTTGACTCAAGCGCAAACAATTGTCAATACCCTTAAAGATTATTGCCCCATGTTGATAGCGAAATCTAGTAGTGGAAGTAGTGGCACAGCTACTACAAACACCCCTTTATGGCAAACAGCCGGTGGTGGCAAAAATTCATGCACGACTTTTGGTGCGGAGTTTAGTGCCGCTTCAGACATGATTAATAACGCTCAAAAAATCGTTCAAGAAACCCAACAACTCAGCGCCAACCAACCAAAAAATATCACACAACCCCATAATCTCAACCTTAACACCCCTAGCAGTCTTACGGCTTTAGCTCAAAAAATGCTTAAAAACGCGCAATCTCAAGCAGAAATTTTAAAACTAGCCAATCAAGTGGAGAGTGATTTTAACAAACTTTCTTCAGGCTATCTTAAAGACTACATAGGGAAATGCGATGCGAGCGCTATAAGCAGCGCGAATATGACAATGCAAAATCAAAAGAACAATTGGGGGAACGGGTGTGCTGGCGTGGAAGAAACTCTGTCTTCATTAAAAACAAGCGCCGCTGATTTTAACAACCAAACGCCTCAAATCAATCAAGCGCAAACCCTCGCTAACACCCTTATTCAAGAACTTGGCAACAACCCTTTTAGGAATATGGGCATGATCGCTTCTTCAACCACGAATAACGGCGCCTTGAATGGCCTTGGGGTGCAAGTGGGCTATAAGCAATTTTTTGGCAAAAAGAAAAGATGGGGGTTAAGGTATTATGGTTTCTTTGATTACAACCACGCCTATATCAAATCCAATTTCTTTAACTCGGCTTCTGATGTTTGGACTTATGGGGTGGGTAGCGATTTGTTGTTTAATTTCATCAACGATAAAAACACCAACTTCTTAGGCAAGAATAACCAGATTTCAGTGGGGCTTTTTGGAGGCATCGCGCTAGCAGGGACTTCATGGCTTAATTCTCAATTTGTGAATTTAAAAACCATCAGCAATGTCTATAGCGCTAAAGTGAATACGGCTAACTTCCAATTTTTATTCAATTTAGGCTTGAGAACCAATCTCGCTAGACCTAAGAAAAAAGATAGCCATCATGGGGCTCAGCATGGCATGGAATTGGGCGTGAAAATCCCTACCATTAACACGAATTACTATTCTTTTTTAGACACTAAACTAGAATACCGAAGGCTTTATAGCGTGTATCTCAATTATGTGTTCGCCTATTAAAAACCCTCTTTTTTAAAAAAGGAGGGGTTTCTAAAAAATCTCTAAAGCTAAAAATTTTCAAAAAACAATGATTAAACCCTAAAAAAGAAATTTCAAGGTATAATGCTTCCGCCACTTTTAATTTTCCATGGCAAACTCCTTTTTAGAATTTATCCCCATAACCGCTCTTATGGGGGCTTTTACAACAATCTTTTCAAATTTAAAAAACGCTCTCTTTAAAAGCTATTAAAGAGTAAAATTGCCTTACAAGATGAGCTTTTTTATGGCTTTCATTAAAACCGATTATTTTTTAGCGGAGTTTTTTAAAAAAGGGTTTTTTACTCACTTCTCTTGATTGAAACAACACAATCAAGCATCTTAAGGCAATTTAAAATAAAATAGCGCTAGCATAACCCCAAAGCCCCTTATTAAATTAATCTATACCAAATAGTAAGGAGTTATCTAACATGGGGTTTTTCAAGCTTAAAGAACACAACACGAACATTGCCACCGAGTTTAGGGCGGGTTTAACGACCTTTATCACCATGATTTACATCGTGCCTTTAAACGCTCTTATCCTTTCTCAAGCCAACATGCCTTATGAAGCCCTTTTAAGCGCAACGGCCATTATCACTATCTTATCGAGCGTGTTTAACGGGTTGTGGGCAAACACCCCCATCGCCATGAGCGTGGGCTTAGGGCTGTCAGCTTATTTTAGCTTTGGATTGGTTCAGGGGCTAAAACTCCCTTGGCAGAGCGCTTTAGGCATCGTAGCGCTCTCGGGAGCGATTTTTGTGATTTTGTCTTTCACTAAATTTAGAAGTTGGGTCATGCGAAGCATTCCTAGCGATTTAAGGCGTGCGGTGAGCGCGGGGATAGGGGCTTTTATCGCGTTTATTGGCCTTAAAGAAATGCATATTGTAGTTACCCATAAGGCTACGCTTGTAACCTTAGGCGATTTTAGCGATCCGCATGTGTTATTGGGGGTTGTGGGGATTGTTTTAACTTTTGCGCTCTACACGCTCAAAATCAAGGGTTCTTTTATTGTAGCGGTCTTAATCACTTCCATTCTCGCATGGGTTTTAAAGCTGGCTCCTTACCCTAGCGAATTTTTTTCCATGCCCGCTAGCATTAGCCCTATCGCCTTCCAATTAGACTTTAAGGGCATTTTTTTTGATGCGAGTGGGGCTTTCACTTTAGCGTTAGTGCCAGTCATCATCACTTTTTTTGTAACCGATTTGTTTGATTCTTTAGGCACGCTTGCAGGGATTGGCCACAAGACTGATTTTTTCAATGATGAAGAAAAAAATAAGGAATTGGAAAAGACTTTGGAAGCGGATGCGGTGGCTTCTTTAGGGAGCGCGGTGGTGGGCGTTTCTACCACGACCGCTTTTATAGAGAGCGCGAGTGGGGTTGAAGAGGGGGGCCGCACAGGGCTGACAGCGGTTTTTACCGGATTATTTTTTGTTTTAACGCTCTTTTGCTTGCCTCTTTTAAAAGCTATTCCTAGCAATGCGATTTATCCGGTGCTAGTGGTAGTAGGGGTTTTGATGTTTAGCGTGTTAGAGGGGGTGAATTTTAAAGACATGGCCATTAGCGTTTCCACTTTTTTAACCGTAGTGATGATGCCCTTAACCTTCTCCATTGCCGATGGCTTAGCCTTTGGCTTTTTGTCTTATAGTATCATCAAATTGGTTCAAAAAGACTTCAAAGCGCTCAATTCAGGCATCATCATTCTCTGCATCATTTCTGTTTCTGTATTTATCTTTCGTTAAGCTCTTTTTAAGGGGCTTTGCATTTTTTACTCATTTCATGCCTCTTTTTCTTTATTTAGACAGATTATTATCTTAAAATAATTGTAATATCATTATTATTATATCAACTCAATAAAAAAGGAGAAGGTATGCAAAAAACTTCTAACACTCTGGCGCTGGGGAGTTTGACAGCGCTATTCTTTCTAATGGGTTTTATCACGGTTTTAAACGACATTTTAATCCCGCATTTAAAGCCCATTTTTGACTTGACCTATTTTGAAGCTTCACTCATTCAATTTTGCTTTTTTGGGGCGTATTTCATCATGGGAGGAGTTTTTGGGAATGTGATCAGTAAAATCGGCTACCCTTTTGGCGTGGTGCTTGGTTTTGTGATCACAGCGACGGGGTGCGCGTTGTTTTATCCGGCGGCGCATTTTGGCTCCTATGGGTTTTTTTTAGGAGCGTTGTTTATTTTAGCGAGCGGGATTGTGTGCTTGCAAACCGCTGGTAATCCCTTTGTAACCTTGCTTTCTAAAGGTAAAGAGGCCAGAAACCTGGTTTTAGTCCAGGCGTTCAATTCGCTTGGCACGACTTTAGGGCCTATTTTTGGGAGCTTGTTGATTTTTAGCACGACTAAAATGGGCGATAATGCAAGTTTGATAGACAAATTAGCGGACGCTAAAAGCGTTCAAATGCCTTATTTGGGCTTGGCGGTGTTTTCGCTCATTTTAGCGCTCATCATGTATCTTTTGAAATTGCCTGATGTGGAAAAAGAAATGCCTAAAGAGACGACGCAAAAAAGCCTGTTTTCGCACAAACACTTTGTTTTTGGGGCTTTGGGGATCTTTTTTTATGTGGGGGGAGAAGTGGCGATTGGCTCATTCTTGGTGCTAAGCTTTGAAAAGCTTTTGAATTTAGACCCTCAATCAAGTGCACATTACTTGGTGTATTATTGGGGCGGTGCGATGGTGGGCCGTTTCTTAGGCAGTGTGTTGATGAATAAAATCGCTCCTAATAAATACCTGGCTTTCAACGCCTTAAGCTCTATTGTTCTCATCGCTTTAGCCATTATCATTGGAGGCAAGATCGCTTTATTCGCTCTGACTTTTGTGGGCTTTTTCAACTCTATCATGTTCCCTACCATCTTTTCTTTGGCTACGCTCAATTTAGGGCATCTCACTTCTAAGGCTTCTGGGGTGATTAGCATGGCGATTGTGGGAGGAGCGTTAATCCCCCCCATTCAAGGTGCGGTTACAGACATGCTAACAGCAACCGAATCAAATTTGCTCTACGCTTATGGTGTGCCGTTGTTGTGCTATTTTTATATCCTCTTCTTTGCGCTTAAAGGGTATAAGCAAGAAGAAAACTCCTAAAAAAAGGGGGGGAGTTTCTCTTTTATTTTCTTTCTTTTAGCTTGTTTTAAAAATCAGTAATAAAGAACTTGACTTTAATCAAGCAAGCACTCTATAAAAGGTTTTATTTGTCAGTGTTTGATGAGGACAGAGCTTTTTTAACAACTTGAGGCAAAAACACAAACAGGGTTTTTAAAATTTTTAAGATGCAATCAAAAACACTGCTAATGAATAAAAAATCCCCTAATTACAAAAGATTAAGAGATTTTAAGAATGAAGCGAAGAATAAAGACTAGTAAATGGGTTTAGCATCTTTAAATTTATATTCCGTAAGAAACCCAGTGCCATCAAAATTACCCACTAAAGAGATCTTTGCAATATCACCCACTTGGCAATCGGTTTCTAAAATAAGATAAGGCACTTCATCTTTACCGATTAAAGTAACCACTCGGCCCTTTTTTTCACGGCTTTGCTTAGGAAATTCTTTGGGATCAAGGCCTGTGGTATTATCGCCGGTTTGGAGCATTCTAAAAGCATAGCACATGCCATCATTGATTTGAGCGCTATAAATCTTGCCTTTTTTAACTTCTTTTTTAACCCCAGGTTTGAGTGCGATGCGTATTTCTGAATGGATTTCAGCTTCTTCCATTTTGCCCTTATAGTTTCGCACCTGCACCTTATGTACGCCATTAGGATCTCCTTTTTTAAGCAGAGAATCTTCATAGCTGAATTTTTGAATGTCTAAATCCCCATCAACAAAACTCCTAGCATCAAGCTGAACGCTCAAAAGCCCTAGCAACCCAACCAATGAAAATTTCAAACAACGCTTATAAAAATAACTCATCAACAAATCCTTTCAATGTAAAGTCAAACAAATATATCTCAAAATTAAAAACAAAAAGATCACAAAACCGCTAATTTAGCGATTAAAACACGCTCCATCAAGAAAACAAAGCCTAAAAAATCATTCAAAAATGATTTCCTCTGGTTTGATTCCATCGCCATAAACAGGCTCTAAAGTTTCCTTATAAGCTTCTTTTAAAAAGTCGCTAGAAATGAGGGAATCCATTTCGTTATCCAACCATTCTAAAAGCTTAGGGTTGCCTTTTTTAATCGCTGGAGCGATCACATCCTTATCGCCAAGGCTTGTAATGCCTAATTTAAACTCAGGGTGCTGTTTTGCCCAAGCGAGCAATAAAGTGTTGTCATGGGCTAGAGCGATAGCCTTATTGTTTAAAAGGGCTAAAAAAGTCTCTGTGTTTTGCTCAAATTTCAAAAGTTTGATATTGGGGTAATTTTTAGTGAAATAAAAATCCGCTGTCGTGCCTTTATTCACAATCAACTCTTTATCTTTCAATTCTTCTATATTTTTAATGACCCCATCTTTAGAAATCACCCCTAAAGCGACTTTCATATACGGCTTAGCGAAATCCACGACTTTTTCTCTTTCTTTAGTGCGCGTGAAATTAGCCATGATAATATCCACTTTATTGGCTTTTAAAAATTCCACCCTAGCTGAAGCTTCTACAGGGATAAACTCAATCTTATTTTCATCGCCCAATAAATCAAGAGCCATGCGTTTAGCAATGATCACATCATAGCCTTGATATTTCCCTTTAGAATCCACAGAGCCAAAAGGAGGCTTATCGCTAAAAACCCCCACCTTTAAAACCCCTCTTTGTTTAATGACTTCTAAAGCGTCCTTTTTTTCTTTATGGCTATCAGAACACGCACTAAAGACTAAAGCGATTAAAACTAAAAATAGCCCCCATACCTTAAAAAGCCCGTTTGTTTTCATAAAAACACCTTTTTTTGAAATTGAAATCATCTTTTTAGCAAACTTTATTTAACAGCTCCCTAAAAAATGAAAAGTTTCTAAAAATTTTTGCGCTCTTTGAGATTTCGGGTTATTAAAAAATTCTTTAGTGCTGTTTTCTTCAGCGATCTTACCGCTATCAAAAAACACGATTTTATGAGCGATTTTTTGCGCGAATTTCATTTCGTGCGTTACAATCACCATGCTCATGCCCGTTGTGGCTAATTCTAAAATCACTTCTAAAACTTCTTTAACCATTTCAGGGTCTAAAGAGGCGGTTACTTCATCAAAAAGCATGATTTTTGGCCGCATGCACAAAGAACGCACGATCGCTACTCGCTGTTTTTGCCCGCCGCTCAATTCTTTAGGGTAAGCTTGTTGTTTATGCTCCAAACCCACCCGCTTTAAAAGCTCTATGGCTTGAGAAATAACCTCATCTTTGGATCGTTTTTGCACTTTCATAGGAGCGAGTAAGATATTATCTAACACATTTAAATGCGGGAACAATTCATAATTTTGAAACACCATGCCTATTTTTTGGCGCATTTTATTCCAGTTAGTGGCCTTGGTGTTAAGGTTAGTGCTTTCAAAAAGAATTTCACCTTCATCAATCTTTTCAAGCCCGTTTAGGCATTTTAAAAAAGTGCTTTTCCCGCACCCGCTAGGCCCTAAAATCACTGCCGCTTCACCCTTATTTAAAGTGAAATTGATGCCGTCTAAAACCAAATGGTTTTGATAGGTTTTTTTTAACCCTTTGGTTTCTAAAATCACGCTCATTTTACCCTCTAATGTGTTGGAATTTTTTTTCTAAATAGGAACTATACAGGCTCAAACTATAGCATAAACTAAAATAAAACATTAAGATAACGCCATAAACCACAAAACTCGCATTGGGCATGCGTAAGAGATTAAGCTCTATGATTTGCTGGCCCACTTTTAACAAATCAATCGCTCCAATGAGAGAGACTAAAGCCGTGGTTTTAATCATGCGCGTGAATAGATTAAGGCTTGAGGGCAATAAAGACAAAAAGCTTTGGGGGAAAATAATGTTAAAAACCACCCTTTTTGAATCCATGCCTAAAGCCAGAGCGCTTTCTACTTGGTGTTTGCTCACGGAAGTTAAAACCCCTCTGGTTAAATCCATCATTTCAGCGCCACCCCACAAGCTAAAAACAATCACGCTCGCCAAAACAGTGCTAATATGCAAATCAAACCAACTCGCTAACCCGAAATACACGATAAAAAGCCATGCTAAAAGCGGGATAATGCGAATGCTTTCTAAATACACACGACACGCCAAAACCGCTATTTTAGAACCAAACGCCATTAAGCTCCCCAAAAGTATCCCAACAACGATTGAAATAACCGCAGAGCTAAGAGCGATTAAAAGGGTGGTTTCAAACCCTTCTAACAAACGCTTAAGATTGTCTAATTCTAACAAAACTCCCATTTTAAGCCACTTTCTTTTTAAAGAAACGCTCTAAGATCACAAACAAAACGCTTAAAGGGAGTAAAGCGATCAAATAAGTGAGGCTTAACATCAAAAGGCTTTCAGTCGTTTTATAATAAATGCCAATAAAATCTTTCGCCACAAACATAATATCGGTTAGGGCTATCGCGCCCACCACAGAAGTTTCTTTGAGTAAAAAAATCACATTCGCCCCTATAGAAGGCATAGAAACGCTTAAGCTTTGAGGCAGAATGATGTAATACATCATCTTCAAAGGGCTAAACCCCAAACTCAAAGCGCTTTCTCTTTGAATAGAAGCTAGGCTCTTAAACCCAAGCAAAAAACTTTGACTCATATACCCCCCACCCAAAAACCCTAACGCTAAAATCGCGCACTCTAAAGCGCTCAAACCGATTTCATTCAACCCGTAATACAAAAAGAAAAGCTGGATGAGTAGGGGCGTGTTCCTAGAAATTTCGCCATAGATATAGACAATAGGGGAGATAAAGCGCGTTTTAAAATACAAAATGATCGCGCACAAAAACCCCACCAAAAGAGAGAGCAAAATCCCAAAAAAAGAAATATAAAGCGTGAGTTCTAACCCCTTAAGAAACGCAGGGATGGAGTGAAGCATAAAATCCCAATCTAATGCCATAACGCTTACCTTAAAATTGATGGTGCTTAACGCACCACATTAAAAAACAGCTCTCATTTGCCCCAATTGTTAGAAGTTTGGAAACCCAAGCCTTTATTATAGGAAGTTTATGAGCCGTTTTGCCACTATTCAAAGAAATTTTGGATTATAATAAAAAAACTGGCTGAAATTAACAACAATGATTAAACAATCATTAAATGGAGAGGACATGCAAAAAAGTTTAGTTTCTTTGGCTTGGGTTTTTGTAGCTATTTTAGGAGCGATCTGTTTAGGGGTGTTAGCCTTACACAAGGGCGAGAGCATTAACACGCTATGGCTTGTAGTAGCGAGCGCTTGCATTTATAGCATAGGCTATCGTTTTTATAGCCATTTTATCGCTTATCGGGTGTTAAAGCTAGACGATAACAGAGCCACGCCCGCATGCGTAAGGAATGACGGCAAGGATTTTGTGCCAACCGATAAAGCGATCACTTTTGGGCATCATTTCGCCGCTATTGCTGGGGCTGGCCCTTTAGTAGGCCCGATATTGGCCGCTCAAATGGGTTACTTGCCCTCTATCTTATGGATTTTGATAGGCTCGGTTTTAGGGGGTTGCGTGCATGATTTTGTGGTGCTTTTTGCTTCCATTAGGCGCGATGGCAAGTCTTTAGGCGAAATGATCAAGCTTGAAATGGGTAAATTTGTAGGCATGATCGCTAGTTTAGGGATTTTAGGGATCATGCTCATCATCATTGCGATTTTAGCGATGGTGGTGGTGAAGGCTTTAGCGCATTCGCCTTGGGGCTTTTTTACGATCGCTATGACCATTCCCATTGCGATTCTTATGGGGCTTTACATGCGGTTTTTCAGGCCACACAAGATTTTAGAGGTTTCTGTTATCGGCTTTATTTTGTTGATTATAGCGATTTATGCGGGCAAATACGTTTCTTTAGATCCCAAACTAGCGTCAATTTTTACTTTTGAGGCCGGCTCTTTAGCGTGGATGATCATGGGTTATGGTTTTGTGGCTTCTATTTTGCCGGTATGGTTTTTACTCGCTCCACGAGATTATTTAAGCACTTTTTTAAAAATTGGCGTTATAGGGGTGTTGGTTGTGGCCATTGTTTTTGTCGCTCCGCCCTTACAAATCCCTAAAATCACGCCCTTTGTAGATGGCAGCGGGCCTGTGTTTGCAGGAAGCGTGTTCCCTTTCTTGTTTATCACGGTGGCTTGCGGGACGATTAGCGGATTCCATGCTTTAATTTCTTCAGGCACGACCCCTAAAATGCTCGCTAAAGAAAGCGACGCCAGACTAGTGGGCTATGGCTCTATGGTGATGGAGAGCGTCGTGGCTCTTATGGCGTTGGTGTGCGCAGGGATCTTGCACCCAGGGCTTTATTTCGCTATCAATTCCCCAGAAGTGAGCATCGGTAAAGATATAGCTGATGCGGCTTCGGTGATTAGCTCATGGGGGTTTAGTATCAGCGCTGAAGAAATCAGTGAGATGACCAAAAACATTGGCGAAAGCTCCATTTTGAGCCGCACCGGTGGGGCGCCCACTTTTGCGATCGGTTTAGCGATGATTGTGTATCACATTTTAGGGGATCCAAGCGTGATGGCGTTTTGGTATCATTTTGCGATTTTGTTTGAAGCTTTGTTCATTTTAACCGCTGTGGATGCTGGCACACGAACCGCTCGTTTTATGATTCAAGATTTGCTCGGTAATGTTTATAAACCTTTGGGTAATCTTAGCTCCTATAAGGCTGGGATTTTTGCCACTCTTTTGTGCGTGGCAGGGTGGGGGTATTTCTTGTATCAAGGCACGATTGATCCTAAGGGAGGGATTTATACGCTATGGCCTTTATTTGGCGTGAGTAATCAGATGTTAGCGGGTATGGCGTTGTTGTTGGTTACGGTGGTGTTGTTTAAAATGGGGCGTTTTAAGGGGGCGATGATAAGCGCCTTACCGGCAGTTTTGATTTTATTTATCACTTTTTATAGCGGTATTTTAAAAGTAATGCCAAAGAGTAATGATAGCGTGCTGAATAATGTCTCGCATGTGGCGCAAATGCAAATCATCAAAGAAAAAATGGCTACCACTACCGATGAAAAAGCGCTAAAAACGCTCCAAAAATCCTTTTTTAACCACGCTATTGATGCGATTTTGTGCGTGTTTTTCATGCTTGTAGCGCTTTTAGTGCTGATCGTGAGCGTTAGGATTTGCTCAAACGCTTATTTTAAAAATCAAATTTACCCGCCGCTGGCTGAAACGCCCTATATCAAAGCCGCTTGAATAAAAAAGGGGTTTTAACCCTTTAAATCCATAAAAAAATTTGACCCTATTCGTGAAGTGTGCAAACACTAAAGACGTTTGGGGTTTCTGCTTGGGTTTTTAAAAAGCTATCGCTTGATTTTTTAAAAGCTCAATTTTAAAGATGATTTAAAGATGATAGGTATTTTGCTTAATGGGTATGATTTAAAAAGGGCTTTTGCTTGAAAAGAAATTTGATATATAGAGATTAGAGGAACAGCGTTAAAAACGCTTATCATGTTTTGTGATCATAGCATCTAAAAAGACGCCTACCATATTCGTAAGGGGTAGCGTCAAAAAGACGCTACCAGAGCCGTGTATAAAGCGCTCCTGTCAGAATAAAGGGCGGGGAAGTCTTTAGGCACAGGCCCGTTTTCACCCGGTTTAAAGCCTTTGTTAGTATGCACGCCATAATACGCAAGATCCACGCTACCGCTCAAGTATTCAGTGAATTTATAGCCTAAAGAGATCATCGCTCTCGCTTCCCAAGAGACTACTGAATTGGAGTATTGTGTGGCGAATTTCCATGTGAATTTTTTGGCAAAATGAGTGCCGCCACAAGAAAGGAAAATGGTAGCGGCGTCTCTTTTAAGGGCTGTGCCTGTAAAACCCGCATAGACGCTGTTACTCCCCATGATCACACCGCTTGGATTCCCCATATTGCCTATCCAACCATTAGCGTTTTGAAAGACTTTATAAAAGGCGATTGAAACATTGTAATTGTTGATGTCAAAGCGTTGGCGGATAATGAGGTTTTGCCCGTTTTGAGTGGCAGGCGTGTCGTATCTATAGACCGGGCTTCCATTGGATTTAACGATCATCCAAGGGTAGTAAATGGGGAAAAACCCTATGACAGCCGTATCAGAGCGAAAGCCTGTGCCGCTAAAATTAGGGTTAGAGTCCCAACCAATCTTAACGCCTGGAGCGTTAAAGATTTGAGGCGAAAGGTAATAAAAGCCTTCTATGAGGAAACGATGAGGTTTATAGGTGAGTTGCACCGCATGCGTGCCATAAAGCACCTTTCGCCCATGGCTATCATAACCTCCCTTATCGTTTTTGGTGAAGCCTCCGCTATAAGTGGTCCGTGCGGCAAACCAATCCATCAAAAACGAGCCGTAAGCGAACGCCCTACCCCATGAGCTAAACCAAGTCAAGCGCGCATGCTTGTATTGCCCAGAAACTTGAAAGCCTTGCGTTTGACCGCTTTTATAAGGCATGGTGGAGAGGTAGCGTCCGGCTTTTATTTCAAAATAATTCTTATAAGCGTATTCCAAATACGCATCGCTAAAGACATAATTGCGGACATTTTTGTTGTGTTTCATGTTCTGTGTTTCAAGGCTATCGGTCTGTAAGATATTCGTATAGCCCCCCATAAACCCATCGTAATAACCAAAGAGGTTGTAAGCCACAGATCCGTCTTCAAACTTCTTCGTGCCGTCATAGAAAATAGATCCCACCATGCCCCCTATTTTGCCTTTTAGAACATGATCTGAAACCTTTTTGGGTAACAGGCTAAAACCAAGCCCTAAATAGCCCGCAATCGTTGCGAATTGCTGCATAGGGTAGATGCCTCTTTCTTTATTGATTTTATGCTGGTTAAAACCGATAGTGCTGGATTGATCCACAAAGCCGTTGAGCTTAGCTTCAAAACCTTGTAAAGAAGAGCTTAAAAATGCCCCAAAGAATAAAACCTGACTTGCCTTTTTCATGCATGCCTCCTAAAATGAGATTGATAAACGCAAATGCTTTTAAAGATAAATCTATTCTTTAGTTTTTATTATTCTTAGCTTTGAAGTAATTATAATATGTAAAATAATGCATATGATGAGAAAGTCAAGCTTTTTAAAGCTAAAAACGATTAATTTGTAGAAAATTTACTCTCTTTAAATTCAAATGGCTAATATATGGCGATAAAATCCGTTATGATTAACGGATTATTTTGGATGGAGCGCTTGAGAATGGGGGTTAAGCCTTGTTTTATCGTTTTTTTAGGTTTTATCTGGTTATAAAACAAAGCTTATTGGTTGTAATTCTTATACAATTCTATTAAGTGCTTAGTGGAGCTGTCAAAATAAGCGTTGCTTTTATGCCCTTCTAATTCTTGTAAAATCGGCACGGCTAACTCTTTCCCAAGCTCCACGCCCCATTGATCAAAGCTGTTAATATCCCAAATAACCCCTTGCACAAAGACTTTATGCTCATAAAGAGCCACTAACGCCCCTATATTGCTTGGTGAAATCTTTTCTAATAAAAGGATATTAGAGGGGCGGTTGCCAAAAAACACCCTGTGGTGGGCTAAATCTTTGGCTTCATCTTTGTCTAAGCCTTTAGAAAGCAATTCCCCAAGCGCTTCTTCATAGCTTTTGCCTTTCATGAAAGCTTGCGCTTGCGCTAAAACATTGCTGAATAAAATCTCATGGTGGCCTTTAGCGTTAGGTTTTTTATCCAAAGAAGCGATAAAATCAATGGGGATTAAATGCGTGCCTTGATGCAAGAGCTGGAAAAAGGCGTGCTGAGCGTTAATGCCCATATCGCCCCAAACAACAGGGCATGTGTCATAGGGGATGATTTCGCCTTTTTTGCTGATGCGTTTGCCATTGCTTTCCATATCCAATTGCTGAATGAATTTAGGGAAATGCCTTAAATACTGATCATAAGGAGCGATCAAGTGGCTTTTGGATTGGAAAAAATTGATATACCACACGCCAATTAGCCCCATTAAAACGGGTAAATTGCTTTCAAAAGGGGTGCTTCTAAAATGCTCATCCATCAAATACGCCCCTTTCAAAAGAGCGTTAAAATTTTTCTTCCCTAAATAGATCATAATGGATAAGCCAATGGCCGACCACAAGCTATAACGCCCCCCTACAAAATCCCAAAATTCAAACATGTTATGCTC
Source organism: Helicobacter pylori (assembly GCA_008033015.1). Lineage (GTDB taxonomy): Bacteria > Campylobacterota > Campylobacteria > Campylobacterales > Helicobacteraceae > Helicobacter > Helicobacter pylori_DH. The sequence continues at coordinate 854,832 of CP032042.1, read as the reverse complement.
GTCAATGCCAAATTGTTGCACGGCTTCTTTGTTGGTGGATACCGCTACAAAGTGCTTAGCGATATGCTTTTCATCGCCGCTCCTTTCTACAAACCATTTTCTAGCGGTTAGGGCGTTGGTTAAGGTTTCTTGAGTGGAAAAAGTCTTAGAAGCCACGATAAAAAGCGTGCTGGCCGGATTGATTTTTTCTAAAACGTCTAAAATCTGCGTGCCATCCACATTAGACACAAAATGCATTTTTAATCTCGGGTGGGCGTAGCGTTTTAAGGCGGTGCAAACCATTAAAGCGCCTAAATCTGACCCCCCAATACCGATATTGACAATATCGGTGATCACTTGATTGGTATAGCCTAGTCTTTTACCGCTCCTCACGCTATCGCTAAAGGCTCGCATGCGTTTTAAAACGCTCCGAACGCTTTTTAACACTTCCATGTTGTCTAGTAAAATTTCAGTGTCGTTCAAGCTTCTTAAGGCGGTGTGTAAAACGGCCCTTTTTTCGGTGGTGTTGATTTTTTCGCCCTTAAACATCGCTTCAATTTTTTCTTTTAAAGAGCAGTCATTCGCTAATTCAAAAAGAAGCTTTAAAGTGGTATCGTTCAAGCGGTTTTTGGAATAATCCAAGCTCAAGCTTTCAAATTGCAAAAAATAGCGGCTCGCTCGCTCTTTGTCTTTAGAAAACCAATCGCGCATATGCGCTTCTTTGATTTCTTCATAATGTTTGAGTAATTTTGGATAGGTTTTTAATTGGGTTAGCATCAATACCCCTTTTAAAAGATATAACGCTGTATTATAAGCTAGTTTTAATTATAATTTTCAAATGTTAAGAAAAAACATTCTAGCTTACTATGGGGCGAATTTTCTCTTAATCATCGCTCAAAGCTTGCCCCATGCGATTTTAACCCCCTTGTTGCTTTCTAAAGGGCTTAGTTTGAGTGAAATCTTGCTCGTGCAAACCTTTTTTAGCTTTTGCGTGCTAGTGGCTGAATACCCAAGCGGCGTTTTAGCGGATTTGATGAGCCGGAAAAATTTATTCCTTGTTTCTAATGCCTTTTTAATCGCTAGTTTTTCGTTTGTGCTATTTTTTGATAGCTTTATTTTCATGCTTTTAGCATGGGGGTTGTATGGTTTGTATAGCGCATGCTCTAGCGGCACGATTGAAGCTTCACTCATCACAGACATTAAAGAAAACAAAAAGGATTTGTCCAAGTTTTTAGCCAAAAACAATCAAATTACTTATTTAGGCATGATTATAGGGAGTTCTTTGGGATCGTTTTTGTATCTCAAAGTCCATGCGATGCTGTATATCGTGGGGATTTTTTTAATCATGCTCTGTGCGCTAACGATCATCATTTATTTTAAAGAGAAAGAAGGGGATTTTAAAAGCCAAAAAAGCCTGAAACTCCTTAAAGAGCAAGTCAAAGGCAGTCTTAAAGAGCTTAAAGATAACCCCAAGCTTAAAATTTTATTAGTGGGGCATTTGATTACGCCCGTCTTTTTTATGAGCCATTTTCAAATGTGGCAAGCGTATTTTTTAAAACAAGGCATTAAAGAGCAATACCTTTTTATGTTTTATATCGCTTTTCAAGTGATTTCCATCCTCATTCATTTTTTAAAAGCCAAAAATTACAGCCAAAAAATCGCCTTGAGTTCGCTTTTGGTGTTGCTAGGCGTTAGCCCCTTATTGCTTAGCAATATCCCTTATTGTTTCATAGGGGTGTATGCGCTCATGGTGGCGTTTTTTGCTTACATGAGTTATTGCTTGGGGTATCAATTCTCCAAATTCGTTTCTAAAAACAACATTTCATCGCTCTCATCGCTTTTATCAAGCTGTGTGTGCGTGGTCTCTGTGCTAATCTTATCGCTCAGCAGCCTAGAACTGCGTTACTTTTCGCCCCTAACTATCATAACCATGCATTTTGCCCTTACGCTTATAGCGCTCTTTTTCTTTTTGTATAAGGCTAAACCGTTTGCTGAGTGAGTTTGCTTTAAGATTGCAACCTTTTAGCGATTTCTGTAGCGGCATCATAGCCATGGTTTAAAGCGGTAGCGATGCTCGCCCCTGATTTGAATAAAATATCGCCCACGATGAATAAATTAGGGATGTTGTTGCTCTCTAAATTTTCTTTCACTACAGGGATATTGGTGCTAGGATCCAGCTCTAAAGAACAGCGTTTAAAAAATTCTAAAGGGGTAGAGCCGCCGATCGCATACAGCAAGCGATCAAAACTCTCGCTCGTGTTATCGGTGAAATTAACCTTAATTTGAGTGTTATTTTCTTCTAGACTTTCAATATCCACTCCAAGCTTGCTTTTAAGCGTGTTATTGCCTAGGACTTCTTGCAAGTTTTTAGCGTTGTCTTCATTGATGCGGCTGAATTCTTTTTTGCGGTAATTGAGGGTGGTAGGGGTGGTTTTGCACAAAGCAATGGCGTATTCCACCGCCGAGTTGCCTCCGCCGATCACAAGGGTTTTTTCATTTTCCTTACAATCATTGATGCTAAAAACCACTTGTTTGGAGAGTGCAACAGGGATTTTATAAGCAGTAGGGCGGTTTGGCTGACCCATTTTCCCGATCGCAACCACCACAAATTTAGCATGATAGGTTGTGTTAGAAGTGGTGGTGATTTTAAAGTATTCGCCCTCTTTTTTCACGCTCTCAATATCGGTTTTATAGCTTGGCGTGATGCGATGCTCTTTTAAAAGGTTAGTGAAATTCTCTAAAGTTTCTTCTTTAAAGCTGTCTTTAAAAGGGATATGCCCTTTAAGCTCTACGACTTGCTTTTTATAATCTTTATCAATCCTTTTACCGGCTTTATAAAACTTTTCCAGCATGCCTGAATGGCTTTCGGTTTTTTCGCATAAAAGCACCTTTTTAACGCCGGCTATTTCGCATTCTATCGCTGTGGCAATGCCCCCAGGCCCTGCACCCACTATCAACACGTCTAAATTTTCTTGGTCCATTCCTATCCTTTTATTTTAATTCTTTTTAATTCTCTTGGCGTTTTTCTTGTAAAATCGCTTCGTTCAAATCGCTCGCGCTGTCATATAACACGCTTTCAAGCATGCGTTTTTCATCGTCAAACTGACCGCTTTTAACCCCCCATAAAAACGCTATTAAGCCTACCAATCCCATAAGCACTGAGACAACTAACATGATGGTTAAAATTTCTGTATTCATCTCTATAATCTTTTAGGTTATTAGGATAATGCTGTCATTATACTAAAAGATAGCGTTTAAATCACCAATAGGTTGAATAAGTTTGGATAACATGAAAATAAAAACGAAATCAAAAGAGGGTTTTTATGCAAGAAGCGTTGTTGCGTTTTCAAGAGGGCTTTAAAGAGTGGGGTTATCTTATTTTGTTTTTATATTCTTTAGGGGGTGGGTATGTGGGGATTGTCATCGCTTCTATTTTGAGCGCTACCACGCACGCTTTAGATATAAAAATAACCATTCTTGTCGCTTTTTTAGGGAATATGGTAGGGAGTGGGGCTCTTGTAATCTTTGCCCGCTATCAAAAAAGAGAGTTTTTAAAGTATTTTCAAAAGCATAGAAGAAAGCTTGCTTTAGCGAGTTTGTGGGTGAAACGCTACGCTTTTTTAATGATTTTTATCAATAAATATTTGTATGGGATTAAAAGCGTTGTGCCTTTGGCAATTGGTTTTAGCAAATACCCTTTAAAAAGGTTTTTATGGCTTAATGTTTTTTCCAGTTTTTTGTGGGCGTTAATCGTGGGGAGCGTTTCTTTTCAAGCGAGCGATTGGGTGAAAACGCTGTATGAAAGGCTTTCTCATTACACTTCGTTTTTTGTCATAAGTTTTGTTCTGATAGCACTTTTAATATGGTTTTTATTGAAACGATATTCGCGCAAAATGGGTTTTTAAGCAAGATTTTTAATTAAATGCGCTAAACTACGCCCACAAGCATTCGCATAAAGTGGGTGCGTTAATATCTTAAAAATAAGGATTGAGAACATGGGAAAAATTGGTATCTTTTTTGGGACAGATAGCGGGAACGCTGAAGCCATTGCCGAAAAAATCAGCAAGGCTATTGGTAATGCGGAAGTGATTGATGTGGCTAAAGCTTCTAAAGAGCAATTCAATAGCTTTACAAAGGTTATTCTAGTCGCTCCAACAGCGGGTGCTGGTGATTTGCAAACGGATTGGGAAGACTTTTTAGGCACGCTAGAATCGAGCGACTTTGCGAATAAAACCATTGGGCTTGTGGGCTTGGGCGATCAAGACACTTACAGCGAAACTTTCGCGGAAGGCATTTTCCACATTTATGAAAAAGCTAAAGCCGGTAAAGTGGTAGGGCAAACTCCCACTGATGGTTATCATTTTGAAGCTTCTAAAGCGGTAGAAGGCGGTAAATTCGTGGGTCTAGTGATTGATGAAGACAATCAAGACGATCTCACTGATGAGAGGATTTCAAAATGGGTAGAACAAGTTAAAGGTTCTTTCGCTTAATCTTTTAAGCCCTAAATTTTAGGGCTTTTTTAAACTCCTTTTTATATCTTTAATGCTAGAAATAGACAACCAAACCCCGCTAGAATCAGACTTTTTATTATTAGAAAAAATCGCAAATGTTTTAGCCCCCACTCAAATTATTGAGCTTGTTTTAGTGAGCGATGAAACCATGCGAGAAATCAACAGGGATTTAAGGGGTTGCGATTACGCTACCGATGTTTTGAGCTTCCCTTTAGAAGCCATTCCTCACACCCCTTTAGGGAGCGTGGTGATTAACATGCCATTAGCTCAAACAAACGCCCTGAAATTAGGGTATAGCTTAGAAGATGAGATCGCTCTTTTATTCATTCATGGGGTGTTGCACTTGTTAGGCTATGACCATGAAAAAGATAAGGGCGAACAACGCCAAAAAGAGAGCGAACTCATTAAGACTTTTAACTTGCCTTTGAGTTTGATTGAACGCGCACAGGATTAGTTTTAGATCTTCTCTAACGCTGACAAATAAAGTTTTTAATTTTTAAGAATGGAATTTTTAAAGCCCTTCATAATAATACGACTGCGTGATGCCTTTAATGAAAGTTAAAGGATCGTTAATATTAGAACTCAAATGCTTTTTTAAAAGCGTTTTGATTTCCAAATCATTCACCGGACTCCTTTCCATTGCACTCAAATAAGCGACTTTATCAATCCTATCCCAAAGCACGATTTTTTTCAATTCCTTTTTAAGCAATAAATCAAGCCATATCCTAGTCGCTCTGCCATTACCCTCCAAAAAAGGGTGAGCGATATTCATTTCCACATATTTTTCTATGATTTGATTGAAATTGCTTTGTGGCATGCTCTCAATTCTGGGTAAAATCAAATCCAAATACAAGCAGTTAGCGAACCTGAAATTCCCTTTAGAAATATTTTTATCCCTAATTTTCCCAGCAAATTCATACAACCCTTCAAACAAAAACCGATGGATTTCTTGCAAGCCCTTGATCGTGCCTACTTCTATGGTGTCAATCAGACCGCTTTGGATCAAATGCTTGGCTTTTTCTAAACTCTGCCTGTCTAAGTGCATCGCGCTTATTTTTTAAGAGTGTGATTTTTAGGGCACATTTTTTTCACGCTCTTTTGGCATGCTTTGATAAACGCTCCCCTAACCCCCTTTTTTTCTAAAACGCTCAAGCCTTCAATCGTTGCGCCTTTAGGGGTGCAAATTTGCTCTATGATCATCTCGGGGCGTTCTTTTTCTAACAGCTTGGCAAAGCCTTTAAAACTCATTTTCACCAATTCTAAAGAATCTCTAGCGTTCAAGCCTTCCCTAATACCGGCATCTTTCAAACTGCTCGCTACCAAGCTTAAAAACGCAAGCGTGCTCCCGTTTGTCGCCACGCTGGCATCCACCAACTCTTCATTGCCGACTCGCACGCAATTCCCAAAACTCTCAATAACGCTCAAAGCTTTTTGGCTTATTAAGGGCATGGGCGATTTTTCGCACACCGCCGTAGAAGAAAGGGCGAACTTGCTCGCAATATTGGGCATGCATTTGAGGTAATGCAAAGAATTTATCGCATTATTTAAAGCTTCAAAACCCACGCCAGCTAGTGCGCTCAAAACGCTTTTGGCTTGCCCTTGATAATTAAAATCCTTAAGATTATAAGGCTTAAAAAGTAAAAACACGAATTTTTGGTGTATATCAATAGCGTTTTTATAGGGAATGATGCGCGCTTGAATGTTTTTTTCTTGTAAAAAGGGGGCGATTTTTTCAGGGTTTCGCCCGGTAATCTCTAAAATAAAACGCTTGGATAAAATTTCATGAGAGCCTTCTAAAATCGCTTGAGCCATATTCCCATAGCCGATGAATTGTAAGATTTCCATGACACACCCTTTTTAAAACCCCATGATGTAGTTGATATAGAAAGTATAAAGCCTCCTATAGCTCACATCAGCCCCAGCGCTTCTCAAATACGCTTGATTGATGAGAGGCACTTTGATCCCAAATTCCACGCTCTTTTGGCTTATAACCCCTTGATTGTGGAATTTCTTAGCAAAACGCTTAAACTCCGCAAAGTTGGTGCGCACCCCAAAATTCAGCGCCACTTGAAAATTCGTTGAATGAATGTCATTAGCGTTCCCCCAATTGTCAATGATTTGTTGCCTTAGAGAGCTAAGCCAGGTTGCACCGCCCAGTTGGACCCCAGCAAATAGCCCAAAATTCAACGCTTTAGTGTTGTAAGTCCTCCTGAATAGATTCCATAAAAAATCCGTGCCTACCCCATAAGCAAAGATATTCGCTTTCACGCTTTGATTGGCTATGCCTATTTCACTAAAGCCGTAATCAAAGAAAAAATAATGCCTAAGGCCCAATTTTCTCGCTTTACCAAAGAAGTATTTATAGCCTATGCCAACCCCTAAGCCGTTGCTCATGCCGTGTTGGGTGCTTTTAGCGGCCGCATACTGGCTTAAAACGGGTTGGGAGCCGTAGTTATTGGCTTGATTTTGCGCGTTTTGAACCTGATTTCTAGCATTAATCATCGCATCAATGAGCTTTTGTTGCACCATAAAGAAGGTCTTATCCCCTAAAAGCTGCCGTAAGGTTTGCGAGAATGACTGAATGGTGGTGGTGTTAGAAGTGATTTCTTGAAGTAAAGTTAAAATCGCATTAGGGCTAATATCGTTTTGTAAGGCTTGAAACCCTTGAGAAATAGCGCTCGTAATGGCCTGAAAAGCGCTTTGGAGGTTCGTATTATTGTCATTATTTTGGATAAACCCGGCGGTTTTAATAAATTCAGTGAGCAAATTAATTAAATTATTCGTATCGCTCACCCCATTTGTGGGGATTGCCCCTAAAAGGTTGATAAGCCCACCGGAGCAAGTAGCGCTACTACTACCGCTATTACCATTACACAAATTACTGAGACTGCTACTATTATTTTTTAGCGCTTCAAAGAATTGTTTTAAGCCGTTTTCAACGCCTTTATTATTCCCAGAGCTGGCGATAATGTTGGCTATTTTTTGGGCGTCGTCATAGACTTTTTGCAAGCTATTATTTTCGTTAGTGGTTGCGGTGGTGGCGCTTTGTTGTTTGTTGGGTTCATAACAATTGCTCCCACTCGTTCCATTGCTTCCGTTGGTGCTATTGCATGGCGTATAGCCGTTATTACTGCCACTATTGCTACTACTATAAGTCCCTAATTTCCCATCGCTGGCGTCTGTGAGCATTTGGTAGGCTGTGTTGATTTGACTAGTTCCATTTCCACTATTTCCACTGCTTCCTCCATTACCCCCATTAACGCTCTTAAGATTTGTGATAATTTGATTGAGCAACCCATTACTAGTGAGCGTGATTTGTTGGACATTGTAGGTGATGCTGTTCCCACCACTGCTCCCACTTTGAGTTGTTGCTTGTGTTTGATACCCTAAAGCGTTTTGTAACCCGCTGTAATAAGCCTTAGAATCTGACCATTGCTGATAGCACCAGTTACCACTACTCCCCATTCCGCTCGCGCATGCGTTATTATTGCTTGTTGTCCCACTTGTTTGCTGGGTTTGTTGGCTTTGATTGATCATGGCTTGCACTGAAGCAGGCGTTTGTTGGTTAATGGTATTGATGAGCTGGTAGAAATTCGCTCTCAATTGGATGCGTAAATCTGTGTTATTGTTAGTGGTTAAATTTTGCGATTGACTCCCATTAGGGTTACTAGTGTTATAAAGCGCGTTCGCCCAAGCTTGGATATTACTTTCTTGGCTTTGAAAAGCGCTTTGAATGCTTTGCTGGAAATTATTGACATTTTGCAACACGGTGTTTAAAGCTCCCATCACCGTGCTGTTAGGGGATTGAGTGGTTGCCCCGCTATTTTGAGCTAAATTGGTCGTTTTAGCTTCTTCTTCATTATTCACCACCACCATCGCTTTCAGTTTGGAAGCGTTGCTTTTAGCTTGAGCGGTAGCACTAGTCCCATTAGTAGAGCTTAAAATATTTTGCAATTGGGAGTTCCCGCTGATGCTCAAACCCCCAGAGTTGCCGCATGAGCTTGTCCCGGATGACGATCCATTAGCGCATAGTATATTGGCGTTTTTTTGCAAATTTTCTTCTGAAGTTTTTAAAGAGTTATAAACGCTCCACACTTGAGAAACCAAGTTGAAAGAATTCACGCCGATCTGCTCTTTGCCCCCTATGGTTTGGACTTTGGAGGTAGCGACTAAAGAATTGTCAAAGCTGTTTGTAGAGCCATTTGTGGAGCTTGTGGCTGAGCATGAAATCCCACTAGAAGCATCGCTAGAAAGGCTTCCGGTAGCAGTCATGCAATCATAGGCGCTGATATTTTGCCCTTGAGCGTTGGTAACGGTGCCGATTTGGTAGTTATTAGAAGTGTTTTTGAGCAAGTTTTTAGGCTTGCTAAAAGTAATCCAAGAAATTTGTTTTAAAGCGTTATTGTATTGTTCTATCGTGCTTTCATAGGCTTGGAAATTCAAAGCGTTGTGCAAGTTGTTTAAATTATAAGTGGTGTTGTTGATCGCATTGTTGTCTAAAGTGTTGATAGCCACGCTTTGAAGTTTTTGAGCGATGGCTTGGACTTGCTGGTTGGCTTGGTTATTTGAAGTGGGGGTTGCGGCTAAAGGGGCTAAATTTTGGATGAATTGCTCTAAACACTGGACTTGATTGGTGCAACCATTGGGGTTATTTTGATCATTAGTGCTTAATGTCCCTTGTAAGGTGTTCATTAAAAGGGTGTTGTTGTATTGTTGTTGGTTATTGCTGTTTGAAGAAGTAGAGCCTAAAATGGAATTAGTTGGATAAAATACGATTTGTCCCGGTGGGTTTAACACCACATGCGTTGAGGTTGTGGTGGGGAAAACCCCTACCCCTAAAGTGTTTAAAGCGTTAACAAGAGCGCTCACATAAGCGGTATTATTGCTAGAAGCGTTCACCGCATCAGCTAGATTGGAGAGTAAGGATTGCGCATAAGTGGTGCTAGTGGTTTTAGTGATGCTGTGTTCAATTTGTTGCAATAATTCTGTCATGGATTGCGCGGTGTTTTGGAGCTGGGCTTTGACTTCTTGGGTGTTGTTGCTGGGATTAAGGCTATTGATAGAGCTAATGATGCTAGTGCTTAGCGCGATGCCCTGATCAAACGCGCTTTGGGTGTTGGAAAGGAGTTTGGCTGTAGTCTGTGAAGAATGGGCTTTTAAGGGATCAGAGCTTCCTTTAAGCCCTATGATTTGTTGGGAAATGCTAGAGATTTGACGGCTAGAATAAAAGTCTTTTCTTTTGCCAATTTGATTTAGGATATTAGAAATGCCCTCTAATTGGTTGCCCACCGTGTTACTCACGCCATAGCCTAAAGCGTCAATGACGCTTTGAGAGCTTAAAGTGATTAAACCGGTAGTAGGCCCTGCAATATTGATCGCGCTTTGGGTTACGCTGTTGATGATATTTTGATTTTCTAAAAGTTGTTTGTTATTGATGAATTGCTGCGTGTTACCGATTTGATAGCCTACAGACATATACCAGCCATTGTCTTCAGCTAAGAGAGAGCCAATTAAAAAGAATGGTATGAATTTTCTAGCTTTTTTTATCATATTTTTCCCTTATTTTGTTTAATCAAAAGCCTATGTTGTAGCCCACATAAAAACTAAAGGCTCTTCTATACTTCGCTGTAACGCCTTCTGATTGGTAATAGGTGTGATAAAGCACCGGTATTTTAAGGCCAAATTCTATCCCTTGAGAAAAACGGGATCTTTTTTGATGAGCGATTTTGGAAAAATTGGTCCTTATGCCTAAATCAAAAAGGAATTGGAAAGAAGTGTCTTTGGGCTTAAGATGGTTGCCATCCACTTGATCTAAAAAATTCGTTTTCCAGGTTTGCCCTGCAAGTTGGATGCCGGCAAAAAAACCTATATCTATCGCTTCAGTCCCTCTTTTTCGGGTAAAAACATTATAAAGAAAGTCTGTGCCTGCTCCATAGCTAGAGAGAGTGGCTTTCACTAAAGAAGATCCTGTGCCAAATTGAGCGTAACCAAAATCATAAAAGCCATAATACCTAAGCCCAAACATGCGCTTTTTGCCAAAGAATTGCTTATAGCCCATTTTCACGCCAAAGCCGTTCATGTTATTAGAATTAGAGTTATGCTCCAAAAAATTCCTAGCAAAGCCCATTTGATAGACTTGATTCACTTTAGTTTGCATTTCATCAATCACCCCGCCAATCACTGCTTTAGAGCGATAAAGCCCATAAGCCATTAAAGTTTTTGCCGTGGGGGAATAGGGGTTGGCTAAGATCTTGTCTATTTGCGCAGGGGTGGGGGCGTTTGTGGCTTGCTCTAGTTGGTTCATGATAACTTTTTGCTCTTGTTGGGCTTGTTGCGGGGTTAAATTATTTTGTGGGGTTACATTATTGGTGTTAGCTTTTCCTCCATAGCTAGGCAAGAAATTCAAACCTTTATTGTTTAAATCCAAATAGGGGGCGACCCAATTGGTGATGAAATCCCCATACGATACGGTGTTACTAAGCAAGCTTTCCCCATAGTTGATCGCATCTTGCATCTGGCTATAGCTTGAAGTGCCTGTCAGCTTAGCGGCTTTATTGGCGAAATTTTGCATGCCTGAAAAAATCATAGAAGTGGTGATGCCATTAGCGATGATGCTATCGGCTAAATAATAGACTGCCGAGCTAGGGTGGTAGGTGTATTGGCCATTGCCTGATCCAATTGTCGCTCCAGCGGGTAATTCTTTTAAGGGCGCTTGCGTGGTGTTAGCGCCGTTTTTGGTGTAATAACCCGGGCCGCTAAAGCTTTGATAGCCTTGTTGGGAATTGCTACCATTAGGGGCTTTGTTGTAAGTGAAGCCAAATTGCTTTTCATTGGCTAAGCCCCCTAAAATCCCTGCTTGCATTAAAGCCTGGAAGATGTTTTGGGCGTTTTGAGCGATAGAGTTAGCTTCATTAGTAGCGGTGCATTGGTTTTGAGTGCTGCAAATGGTTTGATTACCGCTTGCTGTGGCTAGGCCGTCTTGTAAAAGGTGTTGCAAGACTTCAGGGCTAAAACTCACAGGACTGCCATCAGGGGTGCTAAAAGATTTATTCGTTAAGGTTTGGTTATACCAAAGCGTGGTTAGAGCGTTGGTAATATCATTGTTTAAAGCGTTCATGACACTGGCTAGACCACTAGGCAAGGCAATAACGGTGCTTTGATTGCCAAATTTGACATTAAAGACTTTGGCGTTAGAAAGATTTTCAGGGTTACGGATTAAAGTCTCGCCGATGAGTTGGGTGAGCTTGTTTAAATTATTGACTAAAGATTGCATATCAAAGGTGGCATTGACATTGCCTCTTGGGGGGTTGTTGCCTGTATCGCTACTATTTTCTTTAGGATAGCCCCCCGCATAGAGCAAACAGCGTTTAGAAGGATCAGGGCAGAGCATTTGCATTAAAACCCTGGTTTGTTGCCCCATCGCTTCTAAATAATAGGCTAAAGGCACCGCCGCAGATTCTAGAGCGATAGCGTTTTGGCGGATGTAGGTGGATGCGTCTTGACTGGCGTTAAGCCCTGAGTTATCCACATTTTGAACCGCTAGAGAAGTTTGATAACTCACCCCCATAAAAAACCCGTCATCTTCAGCCGCTAAGGGATTAAGAAAAAATAAGGGGAGTAGGCTAGAACAGATAAGCCATTTTTTATTAAAAACAAAGTTTTGCAAGGGGTTATCCTTTTCTTTTTATAAAGATTTGAGCTATCCTAAATTTTATTTTATTTATCGCTTAAGTTTAATGGTTAGTCGCTTAATTGTTGATTAAAATGGGCTATTTTAGGCGCTCAAAATCGTTTCAATGATGGTTTTTGCGCCGTCTTTAGCGATTTTTTGTTGCAATTTAGCACTGATAATGGTTAGGTTTTTATTGCCTTGATCGTCTTTTTGGTTGAGCTTTCTAATGACTTCAAAGAGTTTTTTAGGCAATAATTCATTTTGAGGCACAACATAGCATAAGTTTTCTTTTTCAAATTCTAAGACATTGTAATACTGGTGGTTATTGCTCGCAAAAGGGTAGGGGATAAAAATCGTGGGTAAGCCATTGGCGCACAATTCCCACACGCTGCTCGCTCCGGCTCGGCTCACACACAAATCCGCCCTGTGCATGACTTCTGTGATGTTATTGTGGAAAGCGAACAATTCTACCTTATCCAATAGCCCCAATTCCTGGTAAAAAAAACGCATTCTTTCAAAAGCGTCTGAGCCGCAAATGTGCGTGATTTTAATCCCTTGTTTGGTGAGTTTAGGAGCGTTTAATAAAGCGAATTCGTTGATCGCTTTTGCCCCTTGCGAACCGCCTAAAAATAAAATATGCTTGATTTCCGTGCGAGTCCTAGCAAAATCAAAAAAAGCGTTTTGCACAGGATAGGAGGTTAAAACATGATTTCCTTTATCTTTAAAGGCATAGCTTGAAAACACCGCCTTAGCTTTAGGGGAAAGGTAGCGATTAAGAGAGCCTTTAATTGCATTTTGCTCATGGATATAAAGAGGTATTTTATTGAGTAAGCTTGCAAAACTTGCAGGCCCTGCGCTAAACCCTCCCACGCTAATGGTGTGCGTGATCTGGTGTTTTTTTAAGATTTCTTTAGCCCTAAATGCGGCTTTAGCTTGCAAGAATAAAGAGCCTATTTTTTTAAAAAAGCTTTTATTGACCACGCCTTGCGTGTTGAAAAAATAGCGTTCGCTAAACAGGGGGCTATTTTCAAACCATTCTTTATCTTGCCCATAAGTGGAGCCTAAATAAATAGCCTCTATGCCTTGTTTTTCTAATTCTATGGCTAAGGCTTTAGCGATAGAGAGATGCCCGCCTGTGCCTCCCCCTGTGAGAGCGAATTTCATGCTAAAAACCCTTAAGCTCGTTCTCTTTCTTGAATCACAAAGCTTTTTAAAGGGTCTCTAAAGCCAAAATCCGGATAATCCATCATAGAAAGCGCCACTTGAGCACCAAAGCCATTCTTGGAATTAAACACTAAAGGGGCTAAGAAATTAACCATAGAATCTTCTAAATTTTTTTGCAACACGACCACGCAATACACCTCAACTTTGGAATGAGAATCTAATTCTAGCAGTAATTCTATGTATTTGGGTATCACAAAGCTGTATTCCCTCAAACAATAAGGATTCACTAAAACCATATCCAACGCCATAGGAGAATTGGTTTGACCAATTAATCGGCTGAATAAGGAATCAATTTTTTCCAAACGCGCTTCATGGATATGCTCAAATCCTAAAATAGGGGCTTTTAAAAAGTAATTCACTGGACTATCCTTTTTAATTTAAATGCTTTGTTGTATAATTTTGAAAAGATACGCAACAATTAAAAGCGTAAAAGCAAAAGGCGTTCCAAATCCAACCATTTTTAAGGAACGCTCTATTTTAGGATAATAATAATAATGAAACAAGAACCCACCACCTACCAACCGGAAGAGATAGAAAAAAAGATTTATGAAATTTGCTCTCATAGGGGGTATTTTGAAATTGATGGCAATGAAGCGATCCAAGAAAAAAACAAACGATTTTGCTTGATGATGCCCCCTCCTAATGTGACCGGTATTTTACACATAGGGCATGCTTTAACTTTAAGCTTGCAAGATATTTTAGCGCGTTACAAACGCATGGACGGGTATAAGACCTTGTATCAGCCAGGGTTGGATCACGCCGGCATTGCGACGCAAAATGTTGTAGAAAAGCAACTTTTAAATCAAGGGATTAAAAAAGAAGATTTAGGGCGTGAAGAGTTCATTAAAAAAGTGTGGGAATGGAAAGAAAAGAGTGGGGGAGCGATTTTAGAACAAATGAAGCGTTTAGGCGTGAGCGCGGCTTTTTCTAGGACTCGTTTCACGATGGATAAGGGCTTGCAAAGAGCGGTCAAATTGGCGTTTTTGAAATGGTATGAACAAGGTCTCATCGTTCAAGACAATTACATGGTGAATTGGTGCACTAAAGACGGGGCGTTGAGCGATATTGAAGTGGAGTATGAAGAGCGTAAGGGGGCGTTGTATTATATTAGATATTATTTAGAAAATCAAAAAGATTATTTAGTGGTGGCTACCACGCGCCCTGAAACTTTGTTTGGCGATAGTGCGCTTATGGTCAATCCTAACGATGAGAGGTATAAGCATTTGGTGGGGCAAAAAGCGATCCTGCCTTTAATCAATCGCACAATCCCTATTATCGCTGATGAACATGTGGAAATGGAGTTTGGCACAGGGTGTGTGAAAGTTACCCCTGGGCATGATTTTAACGATTATGAAGTGGGCAAACGCCACCATTTGGAGGCGATTAAAATCTTTGATGAAAAGGGGATTTTAAACGCGCATTGCGGGGAATTTGAAAATTTAGAACGATTAAAAGCCCGAGATAAGGTCGTAGAAAAATTAAAAGAAAACGCCTTATTAGAAAAGATAGAAGAGCATACGCATCAAGTGGGGCATTGCTATCGTTGTCATAATGTGGTAGAGCCTTATGTGTCTAAGCAATGGTTTGTCAAGCCTGAAATCGCTCAAAGTTCTATTGAAAAAATCCAACAGGGTTTAGCGCGATTCTACCCTTCTAATTGGATCAATAATTATAACGCTTGGATGAGGGAATTACGCCCTTGGTGTATCAGCAGGCAATTGTTTTGGGGGCATCAAATACCGGTATTTACTTGTGAAAATAACCACCGGTTTGTAAGCCTAGACACCCCTTTAAACTGCCCTACTTGTAAGAGTGAAAAACTAGAGCAAGATAAAGATGTGCTAGACACATGGTTTAGTTCAGGGCTATGGGCGTTCTCTACTTTGGGGTGGGGGCAAGAAAAAAGCGGTTTGTTTAATGAAAACGATTTGAAAGATTTCTACCCTAACACAACGCTCATTACCGGGTTTGACATCCTCTTTTTTTGGGTGGCCAGAATGCTCTTTTGCAGCGAATCGCTTTTAGGCGAATTGCCCTTTAAAGACATTTACTTGCACGCCTTAGTGAGAGATGAAAAGGGTGAAAAAATGAGCAAATCTAAAGGTAATGTGATCGATCCTTTAGAGATGATAGAAAAATACGGCGCGGATAGCCTGCGCTTCACTTTAGCCAATTTGTGCGCTACGGGTAGGGACATTAAGCTTTCCACTACGCATTTAGAAAATAACAAGAATTTTGCCAACAAGATTTTCAATGCGGTGAGTTATTTGAAACTCAAACAAGAATCTTTTAAAGACAGGGAGCGTTTGAGTGAATACCAAACGCCTTTGGGGCGTTACGCAAAATCGCGCTTAAATTTTGTGACTAAAGAGGTGCGTAACGCTTTAGATAACTACCGCTTTAATGATGCGACGACTTTGTTATACCGCTTTTTGTGGGGGGAATTTTGCGATTGGTTCATTGAATTTTCTAAAGTGGAAAATGAAGCGATAGACGAATTAGGGAGCGTGTTAAAAGAGGCTTTAAAACTCTTGCACCCTTTCATGCCTTTTATCAGCGAGTTTTTATACCACAAGCTCAGTAACACTCAACTAGAAAACACTGAATCTATCATGGTCATGCCTTACCCTAAAGATTTAGTGCAAGATGAAAAATTAGAGCATGAATTTGAAGTGATCAAAGATTGCATTGTGTCTTTAAGGCGTTTAAAAATCATGCTAGAAACCCCACCGATTGTTTTAAAAGAAGCGAGCGTGGGGTTAAGGGAAACCATAGAAAACACAGAGCGTTTGCAAACTTACGCCCAAAAATTAGCGAGGCTAGAAAAAGTCAGCGTGATTAGTTCTAAGCCTTTAAAGAGCGTGAGCGATGTGGGGGAATTTTGCCAAACTCATGCGAATTTAGAAAATCTTGATTTAAGCCCGCTTGTTGCGCGTTTAAAAAAGCAGTTAGAAAAACTGGAAAAAGAAAAATTAAGACTCAATTTGCACAATGAAAATTTTGTCAAAAACGCGCCTAAAAGCGTGCTAGAAAAAGCCAAAGAGAGTTTAAAAACGCTTTTAGAAAAAGAAAGTAAAATTAAGCAAGAATTGGATTTGTTAGAACAACCATAATAAAAGGATAGAAAATGTTTCAAGCATTAAGCGATGGGTTTAAAAATGTGCTCAATAAAATCCGCTTTCAAGATGATGAAAAAGCGCTAGATCGGGCGTTAGACGAATTAAAAAAAACGCTTTTGAAAAATGATGTGCATCATAAAGTGGCTAGAGAATTGCTCAAAAAAGTGGAAAGTCAAACCAAACTTAATGGCATTGGTAAGCAGCAATTTTTAGACGCTTTAGAAAAGAGTTTGTTAGAAATTTTAAGCGCTAAAGGGAGCAGTGGTTTTACTTTCGCTCAAACGCCCCCCACCGTGGTTTTAATGGCAGGTTTGCAAGGGAGCGGTAAGACAACCACCACCGCTAAACTCGCTCATTATTTAAAAACCAAAAATAAAAAAGTGCTTTTATGCGCATGCGATTTGCAACGCCTAGCGGCAGTGGAGCAATTAAAGGTTTTGGGCGAACAGGTGGGCGTGGAAGTTTTTTATGAAGAAAATAAAAGCGTGAAAGAAATCGCTAACAACGCTTTAAAAAGGGCTAAAGAAGCGCAATTTGATGTTTTGCTCGTGGATAGCGCGGGGCGTTTAGCCATTGATAAAGAGCTTATGCAAGAATTAAAAGAAGTTAAAGAAATCTTAAACCCCCATGAGGTGCTGTATGTTGCAGACGCCTTGAGCGGGCAAGATGGGGTCAAAAGCGCGAACACATTTAACGAAGAAATAGGCGTGAGTGGGGTGGTGTTAAGCAAATTTGATAGCGATTCTAAAGGGGGTATCGCCTTAGGCATCACTTACCAATTAGGCTTACCCTTGCGTTTTATTGGGAGTGGGGAAAAAATCCCTGATTTAGATGTGTTTGTGCCTGAAAGGATTGTGGGGCGTTTGATGGGGGCTGGAGATATTATCTCGCTCGCTGAAAAAACCGCCAGCGTTTTAAACCCTAATGAAGCCAAAGATTTGAGCAAAAAACTCAAAAAAGGGCAATTCACTTTCAATGACTTTTTAAACCAGATTGAAAAAGTGAAAAAATTAGGCTCTATGAGTTCTCTAATCTCTATGATTCCAGGTTTAGGGAATATGGCAAACGCGCTGAAAGACACGGATTTGGAAAGCTCTTTAGAAGTGAAAAAAATCAAAGCTATGGTCAATTCCATGACCAAAAAAGAGCAAGAAAACCCCGAGATTTTAAACGGCAGCCGAAGAAAAAGGATCGCTTTAGGGAGCGGCTTAGAAGTGTCTGAAATCAATCGCATCATCAAACGCTTTGATCAAGCGAGCAAAATGGCGAAACGCTTAACGAATAAAAAGGGCATTAGCGATTTGATGAATCTAATGAGTCAGGCTAAAAATCAAACACCCCCTAAAATGCGCTGATTTTTAAGCATGTTTTAGGCGCTTTTGTTGTATAATCTTAAATTTAATATGAATATTTTAGGAGATTTTTGTAATGACAGTCATCAGACTCACGCGCATTGGGAGAAAGAAAAAGCCTTTTTACAGAGTGGTGGTAACCGATTCTAGGAAAAGAAGGGATGGAGGCTGGATTGAATCCATTGGGTATTACAACCCTTTAAGCGAGCCTAAAGATATTAAGATTGATAAGGAGCGCTTGGATTATTGGAAAGGCGTGGGGGCTAAAATGAGCGAGAGGGTGGAAAAGCTTTCTCAAAAAGCCTAAGGTTTTGTGAGGCTAAATGCGCGAATTAGATCCTTTGAACACGCCTTTTTCTCAAGCTGAGTGTAAGGACTATTCGTATTGCGTGGCAACTTTTTTAGAAAAATATTTAAAAAAGGTTGTTTCTTTTCCTCAAGCTTTGAGCGTAGAATACACGCTTTTAGAAGATAAAGTCAAACAAATCACTATTTATACCCACCCCCTAGACATGGGGCATGTGATCGGTAAAGAGGGCAAAATGGTGAGCGCGATTAAGGTGTTTGTTTCTGGCGTGAAAGCCAAAGACGGGTTTTCTTATAAAATCGTTGTTTTTGCTAATAAAAATGGCGATAAAAATCCCCATGTTTTAGGCGATCAGACGCCTTGAATGGTTTCTATGCTTTTAGTGGGCAGAATTGGTAAAAGCGTAGGGCTTAATGGGGGGTTAAAGCTTCATTTGGAGAGCGATTTTCCGGAGTGTTTAAAAAAAGGCGTTAAGGTGAGCGTCGCTCCCTTGAATGCTTTCTTTTGCGCTTCTTCTTTTAAAGAATATACAATCCATTCTTATGAGCATGCTAAAAACCTGTTGTTTTTAGAAACTATCCATACGCTAGAAAAGGCTAAAGAGCTGACTAATTTAGGGCTTTTTATGAGCGAAGCAGAGAGCAAGAAACTCTGTGTTTTAAAAGAGGGGGAGTTTTTTTATTGCGATTTAGTAGGGCTTAGCGTGGTGGAAGAAAACGAGATTTTAGGAAAAGTTGTAGAAATCCAAAGGATTTCTCAAACAGATTATTTCATGGTTGAAACCACGCTGAACTTGGTTGAAAAAGGTTTGGCTAAGATTTTTTTAATCCCTTATAGGGATTTTTATATCCAAGAAATCCTTTTGCAAGACAAAAAAATAACCACCCATAACGCTAAAACGCTTTTAGAGAATAGTTGAGTGAAATTCAGCGTTTTAACCCTTTTCCCGCAACTCGTATGGCCTTATTTTGAAGATTCTATTTTAAAAAGAGCGTTAGAAAAAAATCTTTTTGAATTGGAAGTGTTAAACCTTAGAGATTTTAGCGCTAATAAATATCAAAAAGCGGATCACACGCTCATTGGTGGGGGTGCGGGGCAAATTTTAGACCCTGAGATGATAGAAAACGCGCTCCATTCTGTTAAAAACCCTAAACACACGATTTTTTTAAGCGCGGTGGGCAAGCCTTTCAAGCAAATAGATGCGATGCGTTTGGCTCAAAAAAAGCATGTCGTTTTGGTGTGCGGGCGTTATGAGGGATTTGATGAACGCTCTATTGAATTGAGCGCTGATGAGGTTTTTTGTATAGGCGATTTTATTTTAACAGGGGGCGAGCTTGGGGCGTTGTGCTTGATAGATAGTATCGCTCGCCACATTCAAGGGGTTTTGGGTAATGCCCGATCTTTAGAAAATGAGAGCTTTGAAAACCATTATTTGGAGGCCCCTAATTTCGCTAACGCTGTTTTTAAATCCAAAGAAATCAATAAAATCCCTGCCCCTTTAGAATATTCTAAAGGAAATCATGCTAAAATTGAGCAACTAAAACTTGATTTGTCAAAATTAAGGACAAAATTTTACCGCCTTGATTTATTCAAACAGCACAAATCATGAAATTGACATTAAGGAAAACACATGAAAAACCGCTACATTCAGCAGTTTGAAGACGCTCAATTAAAAGACAAGACCATGCCAGCGTTTAAGGCCGGCGATACTTTGAGATTGGGTATTACCATTAAAGAAGGCGAAAAAACACGAACCCAGTATTTTGAAGGCGTGTGCATTGCGATTAGAGGCAATGGCGTGGATAAGACTTTTTGCGTGCGTAAAATAGGGGCTAACAATATCGGCGTGGAGAAAATTTTCCCTTTTTATAGCGAAAGTTTGGCGAGCGTTGAGGTGTTGCGTGTGGGCAGGGTGCGCCGCGCGAAGCTCTACTATTTGCGCGATAGGAGAGGTAAGGCAGCAAGGATTAAAGAAGTCCGCCATTAACTTCAAGGCTTTTTATCAGTCATGCTTCAATCAATGCTGATGGGTAGAACGCTCTTTAGGGCTTGAAATCCGTTTTTTAACCGCTTCTCTTAAAATTAGCGTAAAACTTTTTAAATGGATTGGATTGGCTTGAAAAAGAGTTTTTTAATCCCTATTTTAGTTTTACTACCAACTTTTTTAAAACTATAAACTCTTTTTGGCGTTGGCGTTCGTTTTTTCAAGGCAAAGTTTTAATCGCTTCTTTTCTGGCTTGTTGTCTGTTAAACTGAATTTTTGGCTCTGTTTTTAATGGGGCGTTGGTTGTCAAAATTTAAAAAAGGTTAAAAAGCGTTTTTTACCATCAAAATACAAAAAGCTTGACGCAAGTTGAACGATAACTCCTTAAAAAAAGCGATCAAGTTAGGGGATTTAAAGGGTTTGAAAGAATATTAAAGTGCGAAATATCCCCCTATATTCTCAAGAAAGTTTTACTATAAAGTTTTTAAAAAATGAAAGGCTTTTGGTGTTTGTTTGATGAGAACAGAACTTTAACAGAACCTTTATTTTTTTAAGAAACAAGGCATATTTAAATCCCCATGCTATACTCAACCCTTATGGCAAAATTCATATTTTGGGAGAAAGCATGGAAAAAACTGAAACCACGATTTTTGTGGATTGGGAAAATCTTCTCGCTGATTTGAAAGCAATCCAAGAAACGGATGAGCGTTTAAAAGAGCCTAATTTTAGTTTCAACAATCCCGATCAACTCTTAGCGCTAATCCGTTCGTTTTTGGAGCCTGAAGAGGAATTGAAGCGGATCTATTTTTATGTATCTGAGCCTTTCACAGAAGTTGAACCTAGAATCAAGGGCAATAAAAACGAAGAACTTGAGGAGTATAAAAAGAATAATTTTAAAGAATATGAGGAAAGAGTGAATAAATCAGGGGTTATCCAATCTTTCAACCATGTGATCGCCCAACAAAATCAAGTGAAATTGCGAGTCGGGCGGGTAAAGTTCAAATTCGTATATAAGTTCGAAGACATAAGAAGTCTATAATGGTCTAGAAGCCAAGATTTTCATACCTTACTTAAAGTTGCGTCAAAAACAAGTTGATGCGCTGTTGGCGCACGATATTACCAAGCTGTATTGCACCAAACAAGGAGGGTGTATTTTGCTGTTCAGCAGGGATACCGATTTTGTGCCTGTGTTAGAAGCCGCTTGGGAGAAAGGCTTTGAAGTCTTCATCGCCAACATTCAAGAAAGCCCCAATTCTGTCCCTTCAGACTTGAAGAAGTCTTGCAATGTGAGAGAACGCAGTGTCGCTGACATTGTAGATAACTTGCCAAAAAATCAGTACATCTCCAAGAAAAAGAACTTTTCCACCAACGAGCCTTTTAACAACCCATTTAAAGACCAACTCTTTAAGAAGAACTAACACGATCCCCCCCACCAAGGGGACAAAAAAGCACCCAATTTAAAAGGGTTAGCTTAAGCGGATTTTTCTAATCCATGATTTCATTTTTTGCTCTACTATGGAGTGATTTTTGAAAACGGAGATAAATTAGCGCTTATAGTAGTGGTTTTATGGGGAATGTGTGCGTGTTTTTGGCGGTATTTAGATTTCTCAAAACCCAATCGTTTTAAAATTTTAACTTACTCTGTCAAAAATTTTTATAGTTTAAGCAAACCTTAAGCTTTCTATGACTATACTTTCATTTCCTTGTTTCAGCAAGGGCTTTTAAAAAGCCGCTTGATACCTTACAAGGATAGCTGATTAAAAGCAAACGATCTTTGAAAACTAAGCAAATTGATAGAAGTTCTTTTTAAAGGGATATTCTAAATTATTTAAGGATAACTTATTTGAAAGAGTGAGAGTTTTTATAACTTTCATTCTTTTATAAGAAATTCTTATCCAACCAGTGCCAGTCAATATTATTGATTATGATGATTATATCATTATGATTGATGACTGAATGGCATGAGAGTATTTTAAGGTTAGCGTTTAGCTAAACCTTTTTAAAAAGTTTCTTTCTGTTTTGTTGTTGTAATACTTAAGAACACAACCCGTTTTATTCAGTAATCAAATAAAACGAGTTCTTGTGATACGCTAAAGCTGTTGTTAGGAATAACAACAGCCTATCAAAAAACAAAAGAGCTTTAGGACAAACACTTTTATGGAGAGTTTGATCCTGGCTCAGAGTGAACGCTGGCGGCGTGCCTAATACATGCAAGTCGAACGATGAAGCTTCTAGCTTGCTAGAATGCTGATTAGTGGCGCACGGGTGAGTAACGCATAGGTCATGTGCCTCTTAGTTTGGGATAGCCATTGGAAACGATGATTAATACCAGATACTCCCTACGGGGGAAAGATTTATCGCTAAGAGATCAGCCTATGTCCTATCAGCTTGTTGGTAAGGTAATGGCTTACCAAGGCTATGACGGGTATCCGGCCTGAGAGGGTGAACGGACACACTGGAACTGAGACACGGTCCAGACTCCTACGGGAGGCAGCAGTAGGGAATATTGCTCAATGGGGGAAACCCTGAAGCAGCAACGCCGCGTGGAGGATGAAGGTTTTAGGATTGTAAACTCCTTTTGTTAGAGAAGATAATGACGGTATCTAACGAATAAGCACCGGCTAACTCCGTGCCAGCAGCCGCGGTAATACGGAGGGTGCAAGCGTTACTCGGAATCACTGGGCGTAAAGAGCGCGTAGGCGGGATAGTCAGTCAGGTGTGAAATCCTATGGCTTAACCATAGAACTGCATTTGAAACTACTATTCTAGAGTGTGGGAGAGGTAGGTGGAATTCTTGGTGTAGGGGTAAAATCCGTAGAGATCAAGAGGAATACTCATTGCGAAGGCGACCTGCTGGAACATTACTGACGCTGATTGCACGAAAGCGTGGGGAGCAAACAGGATTAGATACCCTGGTAGTCCACGCCCTAAACGATGGATGCTAGTTGTTGGAGGGCTTAGTCTCTCCAGTAATGCAGCTAACGCATTAAGCATCCCGCCTGGGGAGTACGGTCGCAAGATTAAAACTCAAAGGAATAGACGGGGACCCGCACAAGCGGTGGAGCATGTGGTTTAATTCGAAGATACACGAAGAACCTTACCTAGGCTTGACATTGAGAGAATCCGCTAGAAATAGTGGAGTGTCTAGCTTGCTAGACCTTGAAAACAGGTGCTGCACGGCTGTCGTCAGCTCGTGTCGTGAGATGTTGGGTTAAGTCCCGCAACGAGCGCAACCCCCTTTCTTAGTTGCTAACAGGTTATGCTGAGAACTCTAAGGATACTGCCTCCGTAAGGAGGAGGAAGGTGGGGACGACGTCAAGTCATCATGGCCCTTACGCCTAGGGCTACACACGTGCTACAATGGGGTGCACAAAGAGAAGCAATACTGCGAAGTGGAGCCAATCTTCAAAACACCTCTCAGTTCGGATTGTAGGCTGCAACTCGCCTGCATGAAGCTGGAATCGCTAGTAATCGCAAATCAGCCATGTTGCGGTGAATACGTTCCCGGGTCTTGTACTCACCGCCCGTCACACCATGGGAGTTGTGTTTGCCTTAAGTCAGGATGCTAAATTAGCTACTGCCCACGGCACACACAGCGACTGGGGTGAAGTCGTAACAAGGTAACCGTAGGTGAACCTGCGGTTGGATCACCTCCTTTCTAGAGAAAAGCTTTTAATATTCGCTTATTAAAAGCCAAAGAGTATTACCTGACGAAAGAACTTCTTGTTGCTTAGTTTTGAAGGATTGGGCTTTTCTTTCTTTTTTAAATCTTGATTTTTCATTTGATTTTTGATTTTGGTTTGATTGATTTTAATACTTGTTTTTGGTTTTTTCTTGTTTCTTAAATCTTGCTTTTTTCATTCTTGTGTTTTGCTTGTTTGTTGGTTGTTTTGGATTTTTTAGATCTTGCTTTTTTGTTTGCTGTTTTAAATTCTTATGCTTTAATGTTTGGTTTTTTGGTTGTTGCGTTTAAGTTTTTTCATTCTTGTGTTTTGGTTGCTTGTTGTTTGGTTTGATTGTTTTCAATCGCTTGATTTTGCTTTTTACTGCTTATGGATTTTGTTGTTTCTCCTTGTTTTTCATGTGTTTTGGTTGCTTACTGTTTGTTGTTTCTTATTTCTTAATGTTTGATTTTTGCTTTTGGTGTTTTTAGTGGGTCTGATCTGATTGTAATTGAATGCGTTTGGATTTGAAAACTCCGTTCCCATCAAGTATTGATGTTTAAAGCCTTATTTTTATAGTTTTAAGTTTTATTTTATAGTGAAAATCATAAGGGGGGTGGGGTTATTTTTGATTTTTTAACACCCTGTATTTCTAGAGTTTTAAACGCTCAAGGATTTGGGTTTTAATTTCTTTCGGATCTAATTGAACAAGTTGTTGGCGTTCAAAATTGCGTGCTTGAAAATCAATGCAATGCAATAACTCAAAAATAATAGAATCGTTTTCATAGGGGGCAACTAGGTGCATGCCCGAATAATGGAATTGAACACAAGAAAGTGCAATAAATACGCTGTAAGGTTTTAATAGGGGATTTTCATTATGTGGGTTGAGTTTGATAACACTTCCAAAAGCAATTGTTTTTATACTTTTGTTTTCATCAGATTGGCTTTGTAAAATAACTTGTTCTAAAAAATGATTGATGAGTGGCACTCTATGTGCCGATATGGGTCTTGGGATAGACGCCTTTTGTAATGCCAATGTAAGACTTCTTCCTACCCTATTGTTCTCTAAAACTTGCGCTTTTTGGACAACTTGCAACTGATCGATCATTACCTCAATTGCTTCATTTTCTTCATCTATAATGTAGTTTTTATGCGAAGGGTATTTTTGCCTTGTTTAAAGCCCTATTTTACTGAACTTATTGGATAAAACCTGCTTAAGTTAAATTGATCTCATTCTATTATAAAATATAAAAAACCAAATCTTAAAGGAAAATCATGCAAGAAAATCAAATCACATGCCCCAAGTGCCAAACGCTCATTGATGTGAGGGAAGCGTTATACAAACAGATTGAGCAAGAAAATCAAAGCCGGTTTTTAGCCCAACAAAAAGTGTTTGAAAAAGAAGTGAATGAAAAAAGAGCACAGTATCAAAGCTATTTCAAAAATTTAGAGCAAAAAGAAGAGGCCCTAAAAGAGCGAGAGAAAGAGCAACAGGCCAAATTTGATGACGCAGTCAAACAAGCGAGTGCTTTAGCTTTGCAAGATGAAAGGGCTAAAATCATTGAAGAAGCCAGAAAAAACGCTTTTTTAGAGCAGCAAAAAGGCTTGGAATTGTTGCAAAAAGAATTGGATGAGAAGTCCAAACAAGTTCAGGAATTGCACCAAAAAGAAGCGGAAATTGAAAGGCTAAAAAGAGAAAATAACGAAGCCGAGAGCCGATTGAAGGCTGAAAATGAAAAAAAATTGAATGAAAAATTGGATTTGGAGAGAGAAAAAATAGAAAAAGCCTTGCATGAAAAAAATGAATTGAAATTCAAGCAGCAAGAAGAGCAATTAGAAATGTTAAGAAACGAGTTGAAAAACGCTCAAAGAAAGGCTGAATTAAGCTCGCAGCAACTCCAAGGCGAGGTGCAAGAATTGGCGATTGAAGAGTTTTTGAGGCAAAAATTCCCCCTAGATAGCATTGAAGAAATCAAAAAAGGGCAAAGAGGGGGCGATTGCATTCAAATGGTGCATACTAGGGAATTTCAAAATTGCGGAAAAATTTATTATGAGAGCAAACGCACTAAAGAATTCCAAAAAGCTTGGGTGGAAAAGCTTAAAAGCGACATGCGAGAGATTGGGGCTGATGTGGGGGTCATTGTGAGTGAAGCGCTGCCTAAAGAGATGGAAAGGATGGGGTTATTTGAAGGGGTGTGGGTGTGTTCGTTTGAAGAGTTTAAGGGGTTGAGCGCGGTGTTAAGAGAGGGGGTTATTCAAGTGAGTTTGGCTAAAAAAAGTCAGGAAAATAAGGGCGATAAAGTGAATCTGCTCTATCATTACTTGACAAGCTCTGAATTTTCCATGCAAGTGAGCGCGATTATAGAGGGGTTTGAGCAATTGAGGGCGGATTTAGAAAACGAAAAACGCGCGATGGCTAGGATTTGGAAAAGCAGGGAAAAGCAAATGGAAAAAGTGTTTGAGGGCACGATTAACATGTATGGCTCTATTAAGGGTATTATGGGTAATGCGATAGGGCAAGTGAAGGCGTTGGAGCTTGGGTATGATGGGGAAGATTTAGAAGATTAGTTTTTGTGGGTGCTTTGAGATAATAATATTTAGGAGAGAAGATGGGCAATGAAGATAAGAATAAAGGTTCAAGTTGGCATAAATGGGATTTGCATGCACATACGCCATACACACATTTAAATAAGGCGTATCAATGTTCTGAAGAGGATTTTATACAAAAACTATGCACTAGCGAGATTGATTGTATTGGATTAACGAACTATTTTAAGTTTAATGAGAAAGAATTTGCATTAAAAGAAAAAATAGAAAAGAGGGGTATTAGGGTTTTTTATAATTTAGAAGTCAGGTTGGATTATCAAAATAAGCAAGATGATTGTTTGGACTTTCACATTATTTTTTCAGATGAGGTTTCAAGTGATGGCATCAAAAAGTTTTTATTAAATATGAAAGCCAATGTTTGTGGGGATGCTAAAAAACTTGCAGATTTAGAAAAAGATGATTTTGATAAAGCGGTAGTCAATTTTGATCAATTGTTGGAATGTTTAGAAGAAGAGTCTTTAAACTTGATGGGCAAGTATTTGCTAGGGTTTTTATCAAGGGGGCATGGTAATTCTCGCAGTAGCAGTAATTATGAAAAAATAGCCAAGAAGTCGCATTTCTTAATCCACTCATCAGATGATCAGGGAAATCTTAAAGAGGATAGAGAATTTTGGCTTAAAGAAAACAAGCCTCTCTTACAGAGTAGCGATGCCCACGAAGAGGATTCAATAGGGAAAAAATACACTTGGATAAAGGCTGAAAAAACCTTTGAGGGGTTAAAACAAATTATTTATGAGCCAGAAACAAGAGTGAGCATTGATGAAGAGAAATCTCAAGATCCTTTGTATAAGATAGATTGTGTGGGGTTGCACTTTAATGAAGATGTAAAAATCACCAATGAAAAAGGCGATACTCCTTTTTGTTATGCAGGATTTAATGAAACACTATTTTTTAGTCCGAACTTTACTTGTGTGATAGGGGGTAGAGGGAGCGGTAAAAGCACTTTATTGCAATTGATAGCTTCAGCAATTAAAAATAAAAGTTTTGTTAAAGGCTTAAGGCTTGAAACAATTCAAAAGTCTTTAAAAATACAGTCAAGCATAGACATAGCGGATAACATAGAGTATTTGGCTCAAAATGAAGTGGAAGAATTTGCAACTAATGTTTCAAAATTCACAGAGGCTATTTTTAACCGAATAGATAGCAAGTCAAGTGGAAAACTTAAGGAGCTAGAAAAGCAAATCAAAGAAAGCATTGAAAAATTTGATGAGCAAATTAGATATTGGCAAGAAAAGACCAAACTAGAAGAACAATTAAAGGAGAGCGAGAATAAAAGAAAGAAATACCAAAGCATTATAGATGCTTTTACAGATAAAAACTATTTGGACAAAAAAGACAAATTGCAAGCAAAACACCAAGCGCTAATTGATTTAGAACAATCTAAAGAAGGATTTTTGACTTTTATTAAAGAATTAAAACGGGTGGTGAATTTTGAATCAAAAGAAAACATGGAAGAAAAAAATAGCTATGATAAGGTCTATAACCAACTCAAACAAGATATTTGTAAGGAACTTGAACGGATAGATATAAATATAAAAAACGGGTGTTTTAAAAGCGAAGATGAGAAAATAAGGACGCTAAAAACAGAACGCGAAGTATTGAGCCAAGAGATTGGGGAATTTCTTAAAGAAAAAGGCGTGAGCGATGAAAATATAGGAGATATTAGAAACGCTAATGACCATTTGGCAAACATAAAAAAGAACATTGATGATTTGAAGCATGAAATAAAAGAGAACGCTAACAAAATAGAGAATTTTTCTTATGAAGATATGGATAAAAATATTGAAGAATTTAAAGATCAAATCAATGAGGAATTAAGCAAAATCAATTCGGCTTTTAAAAAAATTTCAAAAAATCACAAAGAAGTGAAACCAATTACCATAAAATATCGTTTGAATGAAGATATTTTTGAAGAGGTTTTTGAGGATTTTGATAAGTTGGTGGATAAGGGTTTTAATACCCAAAGACACCAATCAAAAATCAAGGAATATTTAAAAGAAATTGAATTAAAAAATGTTACAGGTATGCAACACGCAGAATTTATAGAAGAGCTTTATAACTCAATTGACAATAAAAAAGCGGCATTTTATGAAACCTTGAAGGATATATTTGATAGAGAAATTCATTTTCAAATCTATCGGCTTCTCATTCTCAAACATTTAAGGAATGTTGAAAAATATAAAATTTTTAAAGTCCGTTATGACAAAAGAGCTTTAAACGAAACGTCCTTTGGGCAAAAATGCACGGCTGTATTGGTTGTCCTTTTATCTTTAGGGAATAACCCCATCATCATTGATGAACCAGAAGCACACTTGGATAGCGCTTTAATCGCTAATTATTTAGTTGCTTTAATTAAAAAGCAGAAACAAAAAAGACAAATTATTTTTGCCACCCATAACGCTAATTTTGTTTTGAATGCTGATGCAGAGCTAATTATTCAGTTAAAAAATGAGAATAATAAGATAGTTGCACAGTCTTTTATGATTGAGAGCGATGCATATAAAGAGGATTTATTAAAATTAGAGGGAGGTGAAAAAGCTTTTAAGGATCGTGAAAGAAAGTATGGCATTACAAAAGATAAAACTAAAAACAAGGAATAACATGCACATCGTATTTATGGGAACGCCGGGGTTTGCTGAAGTGATCTTAAGGGCGTTGGTTGAAAATAAAAATAACCATATAGAAGTGGTGGGGCTATTCACTCAAAGGGACAAACCTTTTGGGCGCAAAAAAGAATTGAAAGCCCCAGAGACTAAAACATACATTTTGGAAAATCATTTAAATATCCCCATTTTCCAGCCGCAAAGTTTGAAAGAGCCTGAAGTTCAAATCTTAAAAGACTTGAAGCCTGATTTTATCGTGGTGGTGGCTTATGGTAAGATTTTGCCTAAAGAGGTTTTAACCATCGCTCCTTGCATCAATGTGCATGCGTCGTTATTGCCCAAATACAGGGGGGCTTCGCCCATTCATGAGATGATACTCAATGACGATAGGATTTATGGCATAAGCACCATGCTTATGGATTTAGAGTTGGATAGCGGAGATATTTTAGAGAGCGCTTCTTTTTTGGGGGAGGAATACTTGGATTTAGACGCTTTAAGTTTAAAATTAGCGCATATGGGAGCGGATTTACTTCTTTCAACGCTCAAAAATTTTCATTCCATCACAAGAAAACCTCAAGATCACGCGCAGGCTACTTTTTGTAAAAAAATCACCAAAGCCGATGGTTTAGTGGGTTTTAAAGATGCTAAAAGCTTGTTTTTAAAATCGCTTGCGTTTAAGAGTTGGCCAGAAATCTTTTTAGAAAGTAACCTTAAGCTTTTAGAAGTGGAGTTGGTGGAGAATGAAAAGAGCCACAAGGAAGGCGAGATTTTAGAAATTGATGAAAAAGGCGTTCTTGTGGGTTGTTTGAAGGGTAGCGTGCGTATAGCAAGGTTGCAAGCGGTGGGTAAAAAGCCTTTGAAAGCGAAGGATTATTTGAATGGCAAGCGTTTGAAAGCGGGCGATATTTTGGCATGAGAAAAAGCATGAGAAAATGTGAAAAAAGGATTTTTGAGAGCCTGCCTTCCACGCAAACCTATCTTTTAGAAAAACTCAAAAATAATGAACTCAAAGCCCCTATTTTGATCGTGGCTAAAAACCAAAGCGCTGGGATAGGCAGTAGGGGGAATATTTGGGAGGGTGCAAAAAGCGCTTTGACTTTTTCACTCGCTTTAAACGCAAGCGATTTGCCTAAAGATTTACCCGTGCAAGCGAACGCTTTGTATTTGGGGTTTTTATTCAAAGAAGTTTTAAAAGAATTAGGCTCTCAAACCTGGCTTAAATGGCCTAACGATTTGTATTTGGTGGGTCAAAAAATAGGGGGCGTGTTGGTTAATGTTTATAAAGACATGCGGGTGTGCGGCATTGGCGTGAATAGGGTTTCAAAGAAATGGGCATGTTTAGATATTGGCGCGAGCGACGATTTGATTATAGAGGGCTTTTTAAAAAAAATAGAAGAAAATCTGTTTTGGGGGGAAGTTTTAAGTAAGTATGCGTTAGAATTCCATAAAAACCACTCTTTTAGCTTCCATAATGATTGGGGCGAAGCGGTGAGTTTGAAAGATGCGGAATTGTTAGAAGACGGCCGCATTTGTATTAAAGGTAAGATTTATGATAGGATGTGAGTATGATGAGTGAAATCATTGCAGTGGCTAATCAAAAAGGGGGTGTGGGCAAAACGACAACAGCGGTTAATTTATCGGCTTCTTTAGCGGTGCATGAAAAAAAAATCTTGTTGATTGATTTTGACCCTCAAGCCAACGCCACTTCAAGCTTGGGTTTTAGGCGCGATAAAATTGATTATGATATTTATCATGTGCTGATTGGCCGTAAGCAAATTTCTCAAGTGATCTTAAAAACCCAAATGCCTTTTTTAGACTTAGTGCCTTCTAATTTGGGTTTGGCCGGGTTTGAAAAAACCTTTTATGATAGCCAAGATGAGAACAAACGAGGCGAGCTCATGCTCAAAAACGCTTTAGAGAGTGTGGTGGGGCTTTATGATTATATCATTATTGATTCCCCGCCAGCTCTAGGGCCTCTCACGATCAATTCGCTTTCAGCAGCCCATTCGGTGATCATTCCTATCCAATGCGAATTTTTTGCCCTTGAAGGCACTAAATTATTGCTTAACACCATTAGAATGTTGCAAAAAAGCACGAACCCTAAGCTCAAAATCAGAGGTTTTTTACCCACAATGCATGTCCCTCAGCTCAATTTGACAAAAGGGGTTTTAGCGGAATTGTTCAAGTATTTTGACTCAGAGTTTTTTAGAGATTCAGCTACAGGAGAGTATATTATGATCCCTAAAAGCGTGAAACTAGCGGAATCGCCTAGCTTTGGTAAGCCCATTTTGCTCTATGATATTAAATCTAATGGCAGTATCGCTTATCAAAAATTAGCTCAAAGCATTCTTCAAGGGTAGCATATGGCAAAAAATAAAGTGTTGGGTAGGGGTTTAGCGGATATTTTCCCTGAAATCAATGAAGTGTATGAGCAGGGGCTGTATGAAAGAGCGAATCGGGTTGTGGAGCTTGGTATTGATGAGGTGATGCCCAATCCTTACCAGCCCAGAAAAATCTTTAGCGAAGATTCTTTAGAAGAATTAGCGCAATCCATTAAAGAGCATGGTTTGTTGCAACCGGTTTTAGTGGTGAGTGAGAACGGGCGTTACCATTTGATCGCTGGTGAAAGGCGCTTAAGAGCGAGCAAATTGGCTAAAATGCCTACGATTAAAGCGATTGTTGTGGATATTGAGCAAGAAAAAATGCGTGAAGTCGCTTTGATTGAAAATATCCAGCGCGAAGATTTAAACCCTTTAGAGTTGGCTAGATCTTATAAAGAATTGCTTGAAAGCTATCAAATGACCCAAGAAGAGCTGTCTAAAATCGTTAAAAAATCCCGAGCCCATGTGGCTAATATCATGCGTTTATTGACGCTCTCTTCTAAGGTTCAAAACGCTCTTTTAGAAGAAAAAATCACTTCAGGGCATGCAAAAGTTTTGGTGGGCTTGGATGAAGAAAAACAAGAATTGATCTTAAATTCCATTATAGGGCAAAAACTCAGCGTACGCCAGACAGAAGATTTAGCACGTGATTTTAAAATAAACGCAAATTTTGAAAATAAAAAACATGGTTTCAAGGAAACCCAAACGCTCATCGCTGAAGATGAATTAGAGCGCTTTAATCAAAGTTTGTGGGATCATTACAAGCTTAAAGCCACTTTGAAAGGGAATAAAATCGTTTTACGATGTTATGAAAATTCTCTTTTAGAGGCTTTTATGAAAAAAATGATGTCTTAATGCTTAGATATTCTCAATTTTTAAGCGATTTTTTGTTAAGATAGAGTTAATGTTTTTATAACAAATGCGAGTTTCAAATATTTTGTAGGATTTTAGGAAAGAAATAGGTTATGAATATATCGGTTAACCCCTATTTAATGGCGGTCGTTTTTGTGGTGTTTGTGTTATTGTTGTGGGCGATGAATGTTTGGGTGTATAGGCCTTTGTTGGCTTTTATGGATAACAGACAGGCAGAGATAAAGGATAGCTTGGCTAAAATCAAAACGGATAATACCCAAAGTGTGGAGATTGGTCATCAAATTGAGACTCTTCTTAAGGAAGCGGCTGAAAAACGCAGAGAAATAATAGCAGAAGCGATTCAAAAAGCCACAGAGTCCTATGACGCTGTGATCAAGCAAAAAGAGAACGAACTCAATCAAGAGTTTGAAGCGTTTATAAAGCAATTACAAAATGAAAAGCAAGCACTAAAAGAGCAATTGCAAGTGCAAATGCCGGTATTTGAAGACGAATTAAACAAGCGTGTGGCTATGGGTTTAGGGAGTTGATGGATGTTTGTAGTTAAAATGGTGTTAGGGTTTTTGATCCTTTTAAGCCCTTTGTGCGCTACTGGATTGGATATTTCACAAACAGATATTATAGAGCGATCTTTAAATTTCCTCTTATTTGCGGGGATTTTGTGGTATTTTTTGGCTAAAAAACTGCGAGCGTTTTTGCACTCCAAAAGCCTTGAAATCTCCAAACGATTAGAAGAGATTCAAGCCCAACTTAAAGTGAGTAAAGAAAATAAGAAAAAACTCCTTAAAGAATTAGAGCAAGCCAAAGAAAAAGCTGAATTAATTATTTCTGATGCGAATAAAGAAGCTTACACGATCACGCAAAAATACGAATTGCAAACCAAAATGGATGTGGAAAATTTGATCAAAAATTCTAAGGCGTTGATGGATTTAGAAGTTAAAAAGATCAAAAGAGAGCTGGTTGAAAGCGTTTTTAAAGATCTAAGAGAGAGCAAAAAAGTCTCTTTCAATGCGCAAGATTGCGTGAATATTTTGAAACAAAGGCTTTAAATGCAAGATTTAAAAGTGATCTCTAAGCATTATGCTAAGGCGTTGAAAAACCACACTAAAAGCGATCTAGCGTTATTGGAAGAAATCGTTGTAGGGCTTAAAAATGTAGCAGAAGCCATAAAATTGCACAAACTCAACCAGGTGTTAGCTCATGTTTCTTTAAAAGTTAAAAAAGAGGTTGTATTTGAAATCTTAGAAAAAATAACTTCCAGAAAAGCATGTTCAGTTTTAAAGCCTGTAATGGAAGTGGTGTTAAAAAATAATAGGCTTGATGTGTTGGAATTGATCACTGAAGAGCTGTCCTTTGATTCTAAAAAGACTTTAGAAGCCACGCTTTTAGTCCCAGAAAAGCTTGAAAATAATGAACTAGAAGTCGTGCAACAAAAATTGCAAGCGCGTTTTAACGCTCCTGTAGAAATCACTCAAGACACTTGGTCTAAAAAAGGGGTTTCTTTGAGCGTTTCAAGCCTGGATTTAGAAATAGGCTTTTCTAAAGAAGATATTTTAAAGAAAATAGAAAAACAGGTTATTCAATCTATTTAATCAATCTAAGGAGATAAAGATAATGTCCCAACTAAAATTGGAAGAAATCAGCTCGGTTATTGAAGAAAAAATCAAGAATTTTGAACTTGATTGCGATATGGCTGAAGTAGGAAAAGTCGTTTCATACGCTGATGGTGTGGCTAAGGTTTATGGCTTAAATGGTGTGATGTCGTATGAAGTGCTGGAGTTTGAAACAGGGGATAAGGGCGTTGCGGCTAACTTAGAAGAAGATAGCGTTGGCGTGATTGTGTTTGGTTTTGGCAACAATATTAAAGAAGGGACTAGCGTTAAACGCACGAAGAGTTTGATGAAAGTTCCCGTTGGCGATGCGGTTGTGGGGCGTGTGTTGAACGCTTTGGGTGAGCCTATTGATGGCAAGGGCGAGATAGAAATGAATGAGTTTAGCCTAATAGAGCAAAAAGCCCCAGGCATTATGGACAGAAAATCGGTGCATGAGCCTTTGCAAACAGGCATTAAAGCCATTGATGCGTTGGTGCCTATTGGGCGCGGGCAAAGGGAATTGATCATTGGGGATAAACAAACCGGTAAAACCACCGTAGCGATCGATGCGATCATTAACCAAAAAGGGCAAAATGTGATCTGTATCTATGTGGCTATTGGGCAAAAAGAATCCACTGTCGCGCAAGTGGTCCGCAAATTAGAAGAATACGGAGCGATGGAATACAGTGTCGTGATCAACGCTTCGGCTTCCGATTCAGCTGCGATGCAATATTTAGCCCCTTATTCAGGTGTGGCTATGGGGGAATACTTTAGAGATCATGCCCGCCATGCCCTAATCATTTATGATGATTTGAGTAAGCATGCTGTCGCTTACAGAGAAATTTCTTTGATTTTGAGAAGACCCCCAGGTAGGGAGGCTTTTCCTGGAGATGTGTTTTATATCCACTCACGGCTTTTAGAAAGAGCGGCTAAACTTTGCGATGAAAAGGGTGCCGGCTCTTTGACTGCACTCCCTATTGTGGAAACTCAAGCGGGCGATGTTTCAGCCTATATCCCTACGAATATCATTTCTATTACAGACGGGCAAATTTTCTTAGAAACGGAT
Source organism: Helicobacter pylori (assembly GCA_008033015.1). Classification (GTDB taxonomy): domain Bacteria; phylum Campylobacterota; class Campylobacteria; order Campylobacterales; family Helicobacteraceae; genus Helicobacter; species Helicobacter pylori_DH. The sequence continues at coordinate 819,903 of CP032042.1, read as the reverse complement.
TTGTTTTATTCAGGGATCCGCCCGGCTATCAATGTGGGCTTGTCGGTTTCAAGGGTTGGAGGGGCCGCTCAAATCAAAGCGACCAAGCAGGTTTCAGGGACTTTGCGCCTGGATTTAGCGCAATACAGAGAGTTGCAAGCCTTCACGCAATTCGCTTCTGATTTAGATGAAGCGAGTAAAAAGCAATTAGAAAGGGGGCAACGCATGGTGGAAGTGCTGAAACAAGCCCCTTATTCGCCCTTGCCCATTGAAAAGCAAGTGGTCATTATTTATGCTGGGGCTAAAGGCTTTTTAGACAGCGTGAGCGTGAAAAAAGTCGTGGATTTTGAAGAGCAACTGCACCCTTTCTTGGAAGCAAAATATCCCCAAGTTTTAGAAGAAATCCATACTAAAAAAGTGCTAGATAAGGATTTAGAAGCCATGCTAAGAAAAGTCTTAGAGGAATTTAAGCTCACTTATAGCGAGTAGGAGACGGCTAGAATATGGCGAATTTAAGAGACATTAGAAAGAAAATTGGAAGCGTTAAAAACACGCAAAAAATCACGCATGCGATGAAACTCGTTTCCACTTCCAAGTTAAGAAAAGCTGAAGAAGTTGCAAGAAATTCCAGAGCGTATGCAATGAAACTAGACGCTGTGTTTGATGATGTGCTATCCAAGATGAAAAATCAAGGGATTGAAGACATTCAAAGCAAGTATTTTAGGGAACTAGAAAGACTTGAAATCAAAAAAGTGGATATTATTTTTATCACAGCCGATAAGGGGCTTTGCGGGGGTTTTAACACCAATACCATTAAAAAAGTTTTAGCATGCACGAATGAATACAAAGAAAAAGACATTAAAGTGCGTTTGCGCGGTATTGGTAAAAAGGGTAATGAGTATTTTAGCTTTAATGGGATAGAGGTTTTAGACAAGATCAATAATTTGAGTTCTATGCCTAATTATGAACGCGCACAGGAATTCATGAAAAAAGTGGTAGAGGATTATTTGAGTGAGAAAACCGATAAGGTGATCATCATTCATAATGGCTTTAAAAACATGATCAGTCAAGAAATAAGAGTCAAAACAATTTTGCCTATTGGGTATAAAATCATCCACCAAAACCCCCAACCTAGTGAGACACAAGAGACCATTACCAGCGAGCCAAGCGGGAGCGAAGATGAAATTTTAGACTCCTTAGCAGAAAAATATGTAGAGTATAGTTTATACTACGCTTTGATTGATTCTTTAGCCGCAGAGCATAGCGCTAGAATGCAGGCTATGGATACAGCGACAAATAACGCTAAAGATTTGGTTAAAACTTTAACCATTTCTTATAATAAAGCCAGACAAGAGGCGATTACGACTGAACTAGTGGAAATCAATGCTGGCGTAGAAGCCCTAAAATAAAAATTACATTAAAATAAGGAGCAATGAAAGCGATGGAAGGTAAAATCATTCAGGTTTTAGGCCCTGTGGTAGATGTGGAGTTTGAATCCTATCTACCGGCGATTTTTGAAGCGTTAGACATTAATTTTGAAGTCAATGGCACTCAAAAATCTTTAGTTTTAGAGGTGGCAGCCCATTTGGGCGGTAATCGGGTGCGAGCGATTGCTATGGATATGACAGAAGGCTTGGTGCGTAATCAGATCGTCAAAGCTCGTGGCAAAATGATTGAAGTGCCTGTGGGCGAAGAAGTGTTAGGGCGTATTTTTAATGTTGTGGGCGAGAGCATTGACAATTTAGAACCTCTTAAGCCGTCCTTAACTTGGCCCATTCACAGGAAAGCCCCTAGTTTTGAGCAACAAAGCACTAAAACAGAAATGTTTGAAACTGGTATTAAAGTCATTGACTTACTCGCGCCTTATTCTAAGGGCGGTAAAGTAGGTTTGTTTGGTGGGGCTGGCGTAGGCAAAACGGTGATCATTATGGAGCTTATCCATAATGTGGCTTATAAACATAACGGGTATTCGGTGTTTGCAGGTGTGGGGGAACGCACCAGAGAAGGGAACGATCTGTATTTTGAGATGAAAGAAGGGGGCGTTTTAGACAAAGTCGCGCTGTGCTATGGGCAAATGAATGAGCCACCAGGCGCGAGAAACCGCATCGCATTCACCGGCTTGACGATGGCGGAGTATTTTCGTGATGAAAAGGGCTTAGATGTGTTGATGTTCATTGATAACATCTTTAGATACGCTCAAAGCGGTGCGGAAATGAGCGCGCTATTAGGCCGTATCCCTTCAGCGGTGGGGTATCAGCCCACGCTAGCCGGGGAAATGGGGAAACTTCAAGAGCGTATCGCTTCCACTAAAAATGGCTCTATCACTTCCGTTCAAGCGGTGTATGTGCCAGCCGATGACTTGACTGACCCAGCTCCTGCTTCGGTGTTTGCGCACTTAGATGCGACTACGGTGTTGAACAGAAAGATCGCTGAAAAAGGGATTTATCCTGCAGTTGATCCTTTGGATTCCACTTCAAGGATTTTAAGCCCTCAAATGATTGGCGAGAAGCACTATGAAATCGCCACCGGTATCCAGCAAGTTTTGCAAAAATACAAGGATTTGCAAGATATTATTGCGATTTTGGGATTGGACGAATTGAGCGAAGAGGATAAAAAAACGGTTGAAAGGGCCAGAAAAATTGAGAAGTTTTTATCCCAGCCGTTCTTTGTGGCTGAAGTGTTTACAGGAAGTCCCGGTAAATATGTAACCCTTCAAGAGACTTTAGAGGGCTTTGGAGGGATTTTAGAAGGTAAATACGATCATATTCCTGAAAACGCGTTTTACATGGTGGGCAGCATTCAAGAGGTTTTAGAAAAAGCTAAAAACATGAAAAATTCCTAAGGGTTTTGTGATGGCTTTGTTGAAAATTAGTGTGGTAGTTCCTGAGGGGGAAGTTTATACAGGAGAGGTTAAAAGCGTTGTGTTGCCAGGAGTTGAAGGGGAATTTGGGGTGCTTTATGGGCATAGCAACATGATCACTTTGCTTCAGGCGGGAGTGGTTGAGATTGAAACCGAAAACCAAAAAGAGCACATTGCGATCAATTGGGGCTATGCAGAAGTTACTAATGAACGGGTGGATATTTTAGCCGATGGGGCGGTCTTTATTAAAAAAGAATCAGACGACAGAGATGATGCTATCTCTAGGGCTAAAAAGCTTTTAGAGGACGCAAGCTCTGACAGGTTAGCGGTCTCTAGCGTGCTGGCTAAGATTGAGTCTCTTTAAGGGGATAATCATGTTAGATTCAATCGTTTATTTTTTCAATAAGAGCGGGTTTGTTACCACGCTTGTTTTAGTTTGGATTTCGCTCTATTTGGTGATGACTTTATGGGTCTTTTTGTATAAGAGCATTGTGCTAAAGATTGAACTCAAGCGCGAGATGCAATCTTTGTCTAACATTCTTAATGGGGCGCAAGACGCTCCAGAGCATTTTATGTTTAATAAAAAAAGAAATGATGAGACCAAAAGGTATTCTAATGAATTGTTGCAGGCTTGGAAACACCAGGTTCTTAAGCAAAGCACGACAGGTTTAGTGGTATTGAGCATTATCTCTTCTACAGCCCCCTTTATTGGTTTGTTTGGAACGGTGGTTGAAATTTTAGAAGCGTTTAACAATTTGGGCGCGTTAGGTCAGGCTTCTTTTGGGGTGATCGCGCCCATTATTTCTAAGGCTCTTATCGCCACCGCTGCAGGTATTTTAGCGGCCATTCCAGCCTATTCTTTTTACTTGATTTTAAAACGCAAGGTGTATGATTTATCGGTCTATGTGCAGATGCAAGTGGATATTTTGTCTTCTAAAAAATAAAGCTTTTAAGGGGATTGTATAAATATCTTAAATAGGGAGTTAGAAGGTTTTTATGGATTATGATAACTATTGGGATGAAGACAAACCAGAACTCAATATCACGCCCTTAGTGGATGTGATGCTTGTTTTATTGGCTATTCTTATGGTAACGACGCCCACTCTTACTTATAAAGAAGAGATTGCTTTGCCTTCTGGCTCAAAAACTGCTAGAGCCACTCAAGATAAAATGATAGAGATCCGCATGGATAAAGATGCAAAAATCTATATAGACAGTCAAACCTATGAATACAACTCCTTCCCGGATACTTTTAACTTGCTCTCTAAGAAATACGATAAAGATACTAGGGTTAGTATCCGTGCGGACAAACGATTGACTTATGACAAAGTGATTTATTTATTGAAAACGATTAAAGAAGCGGGTTTTTTAAAAGTTTCTTTAATCACAAGTCCTTAAAAAGTAGGGCTAATTTGCATGAGTAAGAGCGCGATCTTTGTTGTTTCTGGCTTTTTAGCGTTCTTGCTCTATGCTTTGTTGTTGTATGGCTTGTTATTAGAAAGGCACAATGAAGAAGCGGAGAAAATTCTTTTGGATTTGGGTAAAAAAAACGAACAAATCATTGATTTGAATTTAGAAGATTTGCCAAGCGATGAAAAAAAAGATGAAAAAGCAGTTGAAAAAGTAGAAGAAAAAAAAGATGAAAAAATAGTTCAAAAAAATGCAACTGATAAGGAGGGCGATTTTATTGATCCTAAAGAACAAGAAGAAAGCCTTGAAAATATTTTTTCTTCACTCAATGATTTTCAAGAAAAGACGGACACAAACGCTCAAAAAGATGAGCAAAAAAATGAGCAAGAAGAAGAGCAAAGGCGTTTAAAAGAGCAGCAACGCTTAAGAAAAAACCAAAAAAATCAAGAAATGTTGAAAGGTTTGCAACAGAATTTGGATCAATTTGCGCAAAAACTAGAAAGCGTTAAAAACAAGACTTTAGATTTGCAAATCCCTAAACAAGATGGGGTTGATGAAAAGGCTTACCAAGAGTGGTATGCTCAAATCTATCAGATTTTATATAAAGGTTGGAAAGGGGTTTTTTACCACAAGGCTTCAGTGAGCGCGCTGATTATGATCACTAAAGATGGAGAGTTTGATTATACCATTCTTAGCTACTCCGATTTTAAGGATTATAACAAGAGTGTGATAACCCTTTTAAATGATTTAAAGAAAGTGGATTTCCCCCCATATCCTGGAGGAAACATGATTTCTATTAAAGTTAATTTCACCACTAAGGAAGAACAATGAGGTATTTATGGCTTTTTTTAATATATACTATAGGGCTTTTTGCAACAGATAAAACACTAGATATTATTAAAACCATTCAAAAACTTCCTAAGATTGAAGTGCGCTACTCCATAGATAACGATGCCAATTACGCTTTAAAATTGCATGAAGTCTTGGCGAATGATTTAAGGACCAGCCAGCATTTTGATGTTTCTCAAAACAAGGATCAAGGCGCTATCAATTACGCAGAACTCAAGGATAAAAAAGTTCATCTTGTAGCGCTGGTGAGCGTGGCTTTAGAAAACGGCAATAAAATTTCACGATTAAAACTTTATGATGTGGATACAGGAACGCTCAAAAAGACTTTTGACTACCCCATTGTAAGTTTAGATTTATACCCTTTTGCAGCGCACAACATGGCCATTGTGGTGAATGATTACTTAAAAGCCCCTTCTATCGCTTGGATGAAGCGCCTGATTGTTTTTTCTAAATACATTGGACCAGGAATCACAAACATCGCACTAGCGGATTATACGATGCGTTATCAAAAAGAAATCATCAAAAATAACCGACTCAATATTTTCCCCAAATGGGCGAACGCTGAGCAAACGGAGTTTTATTACACGCAGTATGGCGAAAGAACGCCCATGATTTTAAAATACAACATTCAAAAAGCCACTCATGAGAATATCGCTAGCTCTCAAGGAATGGCTGTGGTCTCTAGCGTGAGTTCTGATGGCTCTAAAATTTTAATGTCTTTAGCCCCTGATGGCCAACCGGATGTGTATTTGTATGACACGCATAAAAAAACTAAAACTAAAATAACGCGCTATCCTGGGATAGATGTTTCAGGAGTGTTTTTAGAAGATGACAAGTCTATGGCTTTTGTTTCGGATAGATCCGGTTATCCTAACATCTATATGAAGAAATTGGGGTTAAAAGAGAGCGCGGAGCAACTCCTTTATGAAGGAAGAAGCAATGAATCTATTGACGCTTATAAAGATAGTATTGTGTATGTGAGCCGAGAAAACCTTAATGAATTTGGCAAAACGGTGTTTAATTTGAATCTGATCACTCTAAACAGCAAATATATCCGCAGGCTTACCGTGAATGGCTCTAACCAGATGCCTCGTTTTTCTACGGATGGGAGAAATATCATGTATATCAAAAAGACACCCCAAGAATACGCCATGGGGCTTATTTTGCTAGACTATAATCAGAGTTTTTTATTCCCTTTAAAGAATGTGAAAATACAAGCCTTTGATTGGTAAGGTTAAATTAAGCGAATGTGAGTTAATATTTACACTTATTAAAATTTGATTCTTGGAGAATTTATAATGAAGAGATCTTCTGTATTTAGTTTCTTGGTAGCTTTTTTATTGGTAGCTGGCTGTAGTCATAAAATGGATAATAAGACTGTGGCTGGCGATGTGAGCGCTAAAACGGTTCAGACTGCACCTGTTACTACAGAACCAGCTCCAGAGAAAGAAGAGCCTAAACAAGAGCCAGCTCCAGTGGTTGAAGAAAAACCGGCTATTGAGAGCGGGACTATCATCGCTTCTATTTATTTTGATTTTGACAAGTATGAGATCAAAGAATCCGATCAAGAGACTTTAGATGAGATCGTGCAGAAAGCTAAAGAAAACCACATGCAAGTGCTTTTGGAAGGCAATACCGATGAATTTGGCTCTAGCGAATACAACCAAGCACTTGGCGTTAAAAGGACTTTAAGCGTGAAAAACGCTTTAGTCATTAAAGGGGTAGAAAAAGATATGATCAAAACCATCAGTTTTGGTGAAACCAAACCCAAATGCACCCAAAAAACTAGAGAATGTTACAAAGAAAACAGAAGAGTGGATGTCAAATTAGTGAAGTAATTCTAGGATGAAAAGGCTTTTTTTTATCCCTTTTATCGCTCCCTTTTTTCTCAATGGGGAGCCTTCAGCGTTTGATTTGCAAAGCGGAGCTACTAAAAAAGAACTCAAGCAGTTGCAAGTCAATAGCAAGAATTTTTCTAATATTTTGACCAAAATCCATTCGCAAGTAGAGGCTAACACTCAAGCTCAAGAGGGTTTGAGGAGCGTTTATGAGGGGCAGGCTAATAAGATTAAAGATCTCAATAACGCTATCCTTTCCCAAGAAGAATCCTTGCGAGCCTTAAAAGCCTCGCAAGAAGTGCAAGCTAACACATTAAAGCAACAATCGCAAACTTTAGAGGATTTGAGGAATGAGATTCGCACTAACCAGCAAGCTATCCAGCAGTTAGACAAGCAAAACAAAGAGATGAGTGAGTTATTGACCAAGTTAAGCCAGGATTTGGTTTCACAAATCGCCTTAATCCAAAAAGCCCTCAAAGAACAAGAGGAAAAAGCTGAAAAGCCGCTCAAATCAAGCGCTCCGGCCAATAAGAACCCCCCTTTGAAAGCCGAAACCCCAAAAAATCAAGAGAAAAAAACCCAAGAAAAGGCGAAAGTGGAGTTTGATAAAGATTTGTCCAAGCAAAAAGAGATTTTTCAAGAAGCTCTGTCTTTTTTTAAAAATAAGTCCTATGCAGAAGCCAAAGAGCGTTTGTTGTGGTTAGAAGCCAATAGTTACAGACTTTATTATGTGCGTTATGTTCTTGGAGAAGTGGCTTATGGAGAAAAAAAGTATAGAGAAGCGATCAAGTATTACAAAGAGAGCGCTCTTTTAAATAAAAAAGCGTCTTACATGCCTGTTCTTTTGTGGCATACGGCATGGTCGTTTAAAAAAATCAAAGACGATCAAAACTATTATAAATTTTTAAACACTTTGCAGCACTTGTATCCTTCAAACGAACAAGCTAAAATGGCACAAAAAATCTTAGAAAACAAGGAGAAACACCACCATGCAAAACCATGATTTAGAATCAATCAAACAAGCCGCTTTGATTGAATATGAAGTGAGGGAGCAAGGCTCTAGCGTTGTGCTAGATGGCAATATTTCTAAAGAGCCTTTAGAGTTTGTTATAGGTGCTAATCAGATCATAGCAGGGTTAGAAAAGGCGGTATTAAAGGCTCAAATTGGCGAGTGGGAAGAGGTTGTCATCGCCCCAGAGGAAGCTTATGGGGTTTATGAAAGCAGCTATTTGCAAGAAGTCCCTAGAGATCAATTTGAAGGCATTGAATTAGAAAAAGGCATGAGCGTTTTTGGGCAAACTGAAGACAACCAAACCATTCAAGCCACTATCAAAGACTTTAGCAACACGCATGTGATGGTGGATTATAACCACCCGTTAGCCGGGAAAACTTTAGCGTTTCGTTTCAAGGTTTTAGGTTTTAGGGAAGTGAGCGAAGAAGAAATTTTAGCTTCACACCATGGCGGTGGGACAGGTTGCTGTGGCGGTCATGGGGGTCATGGCGGGAAGAAAGGTGGGGGTTGTGGTTGCTCATGTTCGCATGGGTAGTAAGGTATAGGAGTCTTTAAAAGGCAAGGTCATGAATAGTTCTAACCTCAAAAATTGGCTATTCCCTACCATTTGCTTTTTTTTATTTTGTTATATTTTAATTTTTTTAATGTTTTTTATGTTTAAAAGTTTGCAATCGCAATCTTTTGGCTCTGTGGCAGAAACCGGAAAAAAACCCATCACCACCACCAAGAAATTTGGTAAGGAATTGCAAAAACAGATTTCAAAAATCCATTAACTTTTTTTCTTTTTTGCCGATACTTGCTGTAATGGAATGAATATCAAATTAAAGGATTTTACAATGATTAATGCCGTTTCTTCTCTTGCTCCGGTGCAATCTTTGGGGAATTACAAGCGTGTGGAAAAGAATGAAAAAGTTGAAAACAATGAAGCCGCTCTTGATAGGGTAGCTGAGATCAAGAAAGCGATTGAAAATAACCAGTATAAGATCAACTTGCATGAGACTTCTCACAAAATGGCACAGGATTTATTGGGGATAAGCTAGGGACTTCATTTCTAGGGGGTTTATTCTTGCTGTGATTTTGCTTTTCATTAAATTTTAGTTTCTCTGTGTTTTAAAATGAGTTTGTTGCTTTCTTAAATAGGGCATGTTTTTAGTCGTGTGTTAGGAATGATTGATTGGGGATTTTAACTTTTATGGATTTTTGCTCTGGTATTGGTGGAGGCCGTTTGGGCTTGGAGCAATGCCATTTAAAATGCGTAGGGCATGCCGAAATCAATCATGAAGCCCTTAGAACTTATGAATTATTTTTTAAAGATACCCATAATTTTGGGGATTTGATGCGAATCAATCCTAATGATTTACCCGATTTTGATGTTTTGGTTAGCGGGTTTCCTTGTCAGGCTTTTTCTATCAATGGCAAAAGGAAGGGGCTTGAAGATGAAAGAGGGACTATTATTTATGGGCTTATTCGTATCTTAAAAGTCAAACAGCCTGAATGTTTCTTGCTTGAAAACGTTAAGGGCTTGATCCATCATAAGCAACAAGAAACTTTTAAAACCATTATCAAAGCCTTGCAAGAAGCGGGTTATACAACTTATTATCAAATTTTAAACAGCGCTGATTTCCAATTAGCCCAAAAGAGGGAACGCCTTTATATCGTAGGGTTTAGGAAGGATTTGAAACACCCATTTCATTTCCCTTTAGGTTTAGCCAATGATTATTGTTTTAAGGATTTTTTAGACGCTGATAATGAATGCTATTTGGATGTGAGTAACGCTATTTTTCAAAGATACTTGCACAACCGATACAACCATAACCGGGTTTCTTTAGAGGATATTTTAACTTTAGAAAATGCTGTTTTAGACACAAGACAATCTGATTTAAGGTTGTATTTTAATGTTTTTCCTACTTTAAGGACTTCTCGGCATGGTCTGTTTTATACCCAAAAAGGCAAAATCAAAAGATTAAACGCTATTGAAAGCCTACTTTTGCAAGGATTTCCTAGAGATTTGATCGCTAAGATTAAAGACAACCCTAACTTTAAAGAAAGCCATTTGTTGTCCCAAGCGGGGAATGCGATGAGCGTGAATGTGATTGCTGCTATCGCTAAGCAAATGTTAAAGGCGATCTAATAAGGGAGCTTCAAGGGGAAAATGATTTATCCCCTTAAGAAATTGAGTTTTATAATGAAACTAAAAATGGCATAGTATTTGCTTGAATATCACTGAAACAAGAGCTAAAGGATTTGTTATGGTCGTTTTACATTCTCATTTAGAAAACGCGCTAAACCAATTGAAAGAATTGATTGATTTAACCGAACGCGATATAGGAGACATCAAGCTCGCTAAACACGCCGAAATTTTTGAAAGAAACCATCAAAAACAGCTAGCGATTCAAGCTTTTGAACAAGAAAAAGCAGGCATAGATGCGCAAATGTTATCTTTAAAAAATCAATTCCCTAATAAAGAAATGAGTGAATTGTTAGACGAAAAAACGAGCGATTTTTTAAACCAAATGCGAGAGTCCTTGCTTGTTTTGAAAGAAAAAAACTTGATTTATTCGCGCATGGCGTTTGCTGTTTCTGAGTTTTATTCTTCGCTCATCCAACAAATCATTCCCCATGACACTTGCGACTATAAAGGCTCTAGGCATGTGGGGAGCCATTTTTTAAGAGTGCAGGCGTAAAATGGGCGGAATCTTATCTTCACTCAACACTTCTTACACGGGCCTACAAGCCCATCAGAGCATGGTGGATGTTACCGGGAATAACATTTCTAACGCTAGCGATGAATTTTATAGCCGTCAGCGCGTGATTGCAAAGCCTCAAGCGGCTTACATGTATGGCACTAAAAATGTGAATATGGGCGTGGATGTAGAAGCCATTGAAAGGGTGCATGATGAGTTTGTTTTTGCTCGTTACACGAAGGCTAATTACGAAAACACTTATTACGATACAGAGTTTTCGCATTTAAAAGAAGCGAGCGCGTATTTTCCGGACATTGATGAAGCGAGCCTTTTTACGGATTTACAAGATTATTTTAATTCATGGAAAGAATTGTCTAAAAACGCCAAAGACTCCGCTCAAAAACAGGCTCTCGCTCAAAAAACAGAAGCTTTAACGCACAACATTAAAGACACCAGAGAGAGGTTAACGACCTTACAGCATAAAGCGAGCGAAGAATTAAAAAGCGTTATCAAAGAAGTCAATAGCTTGGGTTCTCAAATCGCTGAGATCAACAAACGCATTAAAGAAGTGGAAAATAACAAGAGTTTAAAGCATGCGAATGAGTTAAGGGATAAGCGAGATGAATTAGAGTTTCATTTGCGAGAGCTTTTAGGGGGGAATGTTTTTAAAAGCAGCATTAAGACTCATTCGCTCACCGATAAAGACTCAGCGGATTTTGATGAGAGCTATAACCTTAATATCGGGCATGGGTTCAATATCATTGATGGCTCTATTTTCCACCCTTTAGTGGTTAAAGAATCCGAAAATAAAGGGGGTTTGAACCAAATCTATTTTCAAAGCGATGATTTCAAGCTCACTAATATTACTGACAAGCTCAATCAAGGGAAAGTGGGAGCGTTATTGAATGTGTATAATGACGGCTCTAACGGGACTTTAAAGGGCAAGTTGCAAGATTATATTGATTTGTTGGATTCTTTTGCTAGGGGCTTGATAGAATCCACTAATGCGATTTACGCTCAAAGCGCGAGCCATCATATTGAAGGCGAACCTGTGGAGTTTAATAGCGATGAAGCCTTTAAAGACACCAACTACAATATCAAAAACGGCTCGTTTGACTTAATCGCTTACAACACCGATGGTAAAGAAATCGCCAGAAAAACCATTGCTATCACGCCCATTACAACCATGAACGATATTATCCAAGCCATTAACGCTAACACCGATGACAATCAAGACAACAATACCGAAAACGATTTTGATGATTATTTCACAGCGAGCTTTAACAATGAGACTAAAAAGTTTGTTATCCAGCCTAAAAACGCTTCGCAAGGGTTGTTTGTCTCCATGAAAGATAACGGCACGAATTTTATGGGAGCGTTAAAACTCAACCCTTTTTTTCAAGGCGATGACGCTTCTAATATTAGCTTGAATAAAGAATACAAAAAAGAGCCTACCACTATCCGCCCATGGCTTGCCCCCATTAACGGGAATTTTGATGTGGCGAACATGATGCAGCAATTGCAATACGACAGCGTGGATTTTTATAACGACAAGTTTGACATTAAACCAATGAAAATCAGCGAGTTTTATCAATTTTTAACCGGTAAAATCAACACGGACGCTGAAAAATCAGGGCGTATTTTGGACACTAAAAAGAGCATGTTAGAGACCATTAAAAAAGAGCAACTCTCTATTTCGCAAGTGAGCGTGGATGAAGAAATGGTGAATCTAATCAAGTTTCAAAGCGGCTATGCCGCTAACGCTAAGGTCATTACCGCCATTGATCGGATGATAGACACTTTATTGGGGATTAAACAATAAGTTTTCTACCCATAGCGTTTTGATCAAACAAGCCTTATTTAACTTATTTTTTAAACTCTATTTATTTTAAAACTCATTTTTGAGCCTTCTTTATAACCAACACTCAAACGATAATGCTTAATAGCAATTATAAGCTATAAGCGAGAGGGTGTTTTGTAAAGCTTGTGTTATAATAACGATTATTGTTGATTGAAAGGAAAACAGATGAGACGGAGTTTTTTAAAGACGATTGGTTTGGGTGTGATAGCGCTCTCTTTGGGTTTGTTGAGCCCTTTGAGCGCGGCGAGTTACCCCCCCATTAAAAACACTAAAGTAGGCTTAGCCCTTTCTAGCCACCCGCTAGCTAGTGAAATTGGGCAAAAGGTTTTAGAAGAGGGAGGTAATGCGATTGATGCGGCGGTAGCGATTGGCTTTGCTCTAGCGGTCGTCCATCCGGCAGCAGGCAATATTGGTGGAGGCGGTTTTGCGGTTATCCATTTGGCTAATGGTGAAAATGTTGCCTTAGATTTTAGAGAAAAAGCTCCTTTAAAAGCCACTAAAAACATGTTTTTAGACAAGCAAGGCAATGTGGTCCCTAAACTCAGCGAAGATGGCTATTTGGCAGCTGGGGTTCCTGGAACGGTGGCGGGCATGGAAGCGATGTTGAAAAAATACGGCACAAAAAAGCTATCGCAACTCATTGATCCTGCCATTAAATTGGCTGAAAATGGTTATGCGATTTCACAAAGACAAGCAGAAACCCTAAAAGAAGCAAGGGAGCGGTTTTTAAAATACAGTTCTAGCAAAAAGTATTTTTTTAAAAAAGGCCATCTTGATTATCAAGAAGGGGATTTGTTTGTCCAAAAAGATTTAGCCAAGACTTTGAATCAAATCAAAACGCTAGGCGCTAAAGGCTTTTATCAAGGGCAAGTCGCTGATTTGATTGAGAAAGACATGAAAAAAAATGGAGGGATTATCACTAAAGAAGATTTAGCCAGTTACAATGTGAAATGGCGCAAACCCGTAGTGGGGAGTTATCGTGGGTATAAGATCATTTCTATGTCGCCACCAAGTTCGGGAGGCACGCATTTGATCCAGATTTTAAATGTCATGGAAAATGCGGATTTAAGCACCCTTGGGTATGGGGCTTCTAAGAATATCCATATTGCTGCAGAAGCGATGCGTCAAGCTTATGCGGACCGATCGGTTTATATGGGAGATTCTGATTTTGTTTCAGTGCCGGTGGATAAACTCATCAATAAGGCGTATGCCAAAAAGATTTTTGACGCTATCCAGCCAGATACGGTTACGCCAAGCTCTCAAATCAAACCAGGAATGGGGCAGTTGCATGAGGGGAGCAACACCACGCATTATTCTGTAGCGGACAGGTGGGGGAATGCAGTCAGCGTTACTTACACCATTAACGCTTCTTATGGGAGCGCTGCTAGTATTGATGGGGCAGGATTTTTATTGAACAATGAAATGGATGATTTTTCCATAAAGCCAGGAAACCCTAATCTCTATGGTTTAGTAGGGGGCGATGCGAATGCGATTGAAGCCAATAAGCGCCCTTTAAGCTCCATGTCGCCTACGATTGTGTTGAAAAACAATAAGGTTTTCATGGTGGTGGGAAGCCCTGGAGGGTCTAGGATTATCACTACGGTGTTGCAAGTGATTTCCAATGTCATTGATTACAATATGAATATTTCTGAAGCGGTCTCAGCCCCTAGATTCCACATGCAATGGTTGCCTGATGAATTAAGGATTGAAAAGTTTGGCATGCCCGCTGATGTGAAAAATAACCTCACTAAAATGGGCTATCAAATCGTTACTAAGCCGGTCATGGGTGATGTGAATGCGATCCAAGTTTTGCCTAAAACTAAAGGGAGCATTTTCTATGGATCAACGGATCCAAGGAAAGAATTTTAATTCTTTGTCATATGCGGGTTTTTAATCCTATTTAGCCTTATTTTTTTGGGATGGAGGGGGGACTTTTTAGCGAGAAAATCTTAAATTTAGTTTTAAAATTCATAAAAATAGTGTAAAATTTCTCATTACAAGAGACGATACTGGATCTAAATGGTGTATGCAAAATGGAGTTTGAGAATGTTTGCTGGTTCTAGAACGCATGCAGTTTCTTTTTTAAGATTGGTAGCCATTGACATTATGTTTGATCTTATTAAAGCAGAGGAGTAACAATGGGATACGCAAGCAAATTAGCCTTGAAGATTTGTTTGGCAAGTTTATGTTTATTTAGTGCTCTTGGTGCAGAACACCTTGAACAAAAAAGCAATTATATTTATAAAGGGGAGGAAGCCTATAATAATAAGGAATACGAGCGAGCGGCTTCTTTTTATAAGAGTGCTATTAAAAATGGAGAGCCGCTTGCTTATGTTCTTTTAGGAATCATGTATGAAAATGGTAGGGGTGTGCCTAAAGATTACAAGAAAGCGGCTGAATATTTTCAAAAAGCGGTTGATAACGATATACCTAGAGGGTATAACAATTTAGGCGTGATGTATAAAGAGGGTAGGGGCGTTCCTAAAGATGAAAAGAAAGCCGTGGAGTATTTTAGAATAGCTACAGAGAAAGGCTATACTAACGCCTATATCAACTTAGGCATCATGTATATGGAGGGTAGGGGAGTTCCAAGCAACTATGTGAAAGCGACAGAGTGCTTTAGAAAAGCGATGCATAAGGGTAATGTAGAAGCTTATATCCTTTTAGGGGATATTTATTATAGTGGGAATGATCAATTGGGTATTGAGCCAGACAAAGATAAGGCTATTGTCTATTATAAAATGGCGGCTGATATGAGTTCTTCTAGGGCTTATGAAGGGTTATCAGAGTCTTATCGGTATGGGTTAGGCGTGGAAAAAGATAAACAAAAGGCTGAAGAATACATGCAAAAAGCATGCGATTTTGACATTGATAAAAATTGTAAGAAAAAGAATACTTCAAGCCGATGACTCTCAAACTTGGGCTTGATTCAAGGATTTTTGTTTTATGCTAAGTAGCATGTTTTTTGAACAATTGATTTGAAGCGATAGATTAAAGATATTGCATTTTTCATGGCTAAATGGCTTCCTACCAAAAACTTTAGCCAAAAAACATTGCTTGCTATAACCTTCTATCAAATACCTTAACGCTCTGTTTGTCTCGCCTAAATATTCTCTTAACAAATCTCTAAATTTAACAACTCCAAACAACAGCGAGCGGTTTTCATAAGCTTTTTAAAAACGACGCTAAGATCGCCGAAAGCCTAAAGCCAGCCACTACCAAGAACTTAAGCCAAGGTTTAGCCACCACTCTAAGCGGAGCGTTAAAATATCAATGGACTAAATTCACGCTAGGGACTTTATACCGCAATGCACCCGATCGCATTTTAGGGATTAAACTACCCAAAGCCCTAAACGAAGCCACCGCAGGCGCAGCGTTAAAATACCACATTCAAAGAGCGCTAGAAAGAAGCCACACGATAAGCGAGTTTAGCAAGAGATTAGAAATTAGCGCTAAAAATTCCAAGTTTTCTAATGCTACGATGCGAAAGATTGAAGAGATCACGCAAGGCGTAAAAAGCGCTAAAGAAAACATCACTAAGCAAGAGAAAGCGTTACAAGAGGCTATAACCCCCTTAAAACAATTTGGCACTAATTACCCCGAGTTTGCCTTAAGGCCAAAAGAAGCGTTAGAAAAGCTATTGCAAGAGAAAAACGGACAAGTTGCAGGCGCAGCGTTTAGGGATGATTTAGGAGGAATTGATTTTGTGTGGGGCAAGGATGGAAAAGATGGCTACGGATTAGCGCACATCTTAGAAAAGAGAGAAAAACAATACACAAGATTAGGATTAAATGCAGAGCAAGTTAAAGAAAGAACGGATGAGTTAGTGAAATCTATCCCTGAAGTCATTGAGAACGGGGCATTGTTTAAAGACGATTTAGGGCGCGTTAGCGTGGAATTGAATAACATAAGAGTGGGGCTAAAAAACACATGGGATAATAACAATCTAAATAATCATTTTGTGATTACTAGCTATGAGAGAGATGAAAAAGTATTAAGGGAGTTAGAAACCAAACCGCCACTTTCTAACGATTACAAAGACAATAGCAACTATAGTGCCTTAAACCTTAATGAAAACAATCCTACTAAAGAAAGCTTAAAAAGTCAAGAACCGCCCTTATCTATATTAGAAAAAAGCCAACTAGAGAAGCAAAAGAAACTAGAAAGCGAAAGATTAGCTAAAGCAGAAAAAGAACGCGCCCAAAAGATTAAAGATAAAGAAGAAGCCGAATTGAGAAATAAAATTAGAGCGCAAAAAAACGCCACGCTAGGCAAAAGCGAATTAGACAGAGAAATCGCCAAAAGTGAAAACATACCCTATAAAGAGCCAGAAAATGTCCCTAAAACGAGCGTTAGCTTAAACGATGATGAAATACACCTCTTAAAGTTTGTAATCGTCAATAAGAGCGATTTAAAGCCCAATTTCAAAAACACGGGCACGCAAACACGCACCGCAGTGGATAGCAAGAAAGTAGAAGAGATAGCCAAGCGCTTTGATCCTAAATTGATTATAGGACGCGGGGGTTTTGATGATTTGCCTATTATCTTACCAGACGGGCAAGTGATCGCAGGAAACCACAGAATACAAGGCATGCTAAACTTCACCGCAGAGAGCCGAAAAAAATACGACCAAGCGCTTAAAGAGAACTTCAATATTGAATTGAAACCTAATGAGCTTTTAGTGCGAATGCCAGAGCAGGAATTAAACGACAAAGAGATTTTTAAATTAGCAAGCAAATCTAACGAAAACCGAGCGAACAGCTTTAGCGATACGCTTTTGAGTGCGATGAGCAGTTATAACGACAAATTGAAACATTTGCCGCACAAATTTGAAAGCGACAGCGTGGAGAATTTAGCCAATCAGGTTGCAAGAGTGTTAGAAAGAGACGCTAAAATCCCAAGCGCCAATCAAGTAGAAAACGCTAACCTTTCCCTTTTGAGTCATTACGCCAGAAACACCCCAAATAACAGCTTTTTAGAAGTGTTTGATAACGCTTATAAAAACCTAGACAGAGAGCAATTTAAGGCGTTTAAGGAAATGTTTGCCAATAACAGCGCGAATTTTCACAATCTCAATAACGACACCACGATTAAAAATTTCACGATTTCACCTTATTTGACTGATGCGCTAGACACTACCGCTAAAATGCTTGAAAGCGGCAACAGATCTGATAATTTTTCTAAGTTAGCGCATGACATTGACTACCTAGTTAATACAACAGATGAAAACGGCATGAATGCTTTTATTAAAGAAAATAAGGACGCTTACAACAGCGTGATAAGCCAATTACTAGGGAGTTCTTTTGCGCGCTTTTTACGCCTTGAAAACCCTAGCGCGCAGTTTTATGAGTTTTTAGTGAAAGCTAAAGACCGAATGATAGAAAACGCAGCCGATATTTTTGCAGGAACGACTAAGCCTATTAGTCAAATCAATATATTTGATTTCATCAAATATGGCATTGAAAGCGGCAAAAGCAGTAAGGAGAGCATGGAATTACTGGATCTATTGCCAGAGTTAGAAAAAAAGTTTAACGCTCATGAGAAGTTTTTAAAAGGAAATGAAAAATGAATTATCCTAATTTGCCTAATAGCGCGCTAGAAATCACTGAACAGCCACAGGTTAAAGAAATCACTAACGAGCTATTAAAACAACTACAGAACGCTTTAAATTCTAATAGTCTTTTTACTGAGCAAGTAGAACTAAGCCTTAAAGGGATCGTTAGGATTTTAGAGGTGCTTTTGAGTTTGGATTTTTTCAAAAACGCCAACGAGATCGATAGCAGTTTAAGAAATTCTATTGAATGGCTGAGTAACGCCGGCGAGAGCTTAAAAAACAAAATGAAAGAATACGAGCGCTTTTTCAATGATTTCAATACGAGCATGCGAAGTAACGAGCAAGAAGTAACCGCTATTTTAAACGCTAACGCTCAAAACATCAAAAGCGAAATTAAAAAGCTAGAAAATCAAATCATAGAAACCACTACCAGGCTTTTAACGAGCTATCAGATTTTTTTAAATAACGCTAGAGATAACGCTAATAACCAGATCACAGAAAACAAAACGCAAAGCCTTGAAGCGATTACGCAAGCTAAAACAACCGCTAACAATGAAATAAGCAACAACCAAACGCAAGCGATAACTAACATTAACGAAGCTAAAACGAACGCTAACAATGAAATAAACACCAATAAGCAAGAAGTTTTAAACCACATCACGCAAGAAAAGCAACAAGCCTATAGCGAGATCACGGAAGCGAAAAAAACCGATCATTATCAAAACATTGATTTTTTTGAGATTGAATAAGGCGTGTTAAAAAATCACTATAATACCCCTAAAAAATGCGAGTTTTAAAGATGCCTTTATTTGATTTAAAAAGCCCTTACCCACCAGCAGGCGATCAGCCCCAAGCCATAGAAGCCTTAACGAAAAGCTTGAAAAATAACAACCATTATCAAACTCTAGTCGGGGTTACAGGGAGCGGTAAGACTTACACGATGGCTAATGTCATCGCTCAAACCAATAAACCCACTTTGATCATGAGCCATAATAAGACCTTATGCGCGCAGCTTTATAGCGAGTTTAAGGCGTTTTTCCCGCATAATAGGGTGGAGTATTTTATCTCCCACTTTGATTACTACCAGCCTGAAAGCTATATCCCTAGGAGGGATTTGTTCATTGAAAAAGACAGCTCTATTAACGATGATTTGGAGCGTTTAAGATTGAGCGCGACCACTTCGCTTTTAGGTTATGATGATGTGATCGTGATAGCGAGCGTTTCGGCTAATTATGGTTTGGGTAACCCTGAAGAATATTTAAAAGTCATGGAAAAAATCAAAGTGGGCGAGAAGCGCACTTACAAGAGCTTTTTATTAAAGCTAGTGGAAATGGGTTATGGCCGTAATGAAGTGGTGTTTGATAGGGGGAGCTTTAGAGCGACTGGGGAATGCGTGGATATTTTCCCCGCTTATAATGACGCTGAATTTATCAGGATTGAATTTTTTGGCGATGAGATAGAAAGGATTGCTGTCTTTGACGCTTTAGAAAGAAATGAAATCAAGCGCTTGGATTCTGTCATGCTTTATGCGGCCAGTCAGTTTGCCGTAGGGAGTGAGAGATTGAATTTAGCCATTAAAAGCATTGAAGATGAACTCGCTTTAAGATTGAAATTTTTTAAAGAGCAGGATAAAATGCTTGAATACAACCGCCTCAAACAACGCACCGAGCATGATTTAGAAATGATTAGCGCGACCGGTGTGTGTAAGGGCATTGAAAATTACGCACGCCATTTTACCGGTAAAGCCCCTAACGAAACGCCTTTTTGCTTGTTTGATTATTTAGGGATATTTGAGCGGGAGTTTTTAGTCATTGTAGATGAAAGCCATGTGAGTTTGCCGCAATTTGGGGGGATGTATGCAGGGGATATGAGTAGGAAAAGCGTTTTAGTGGAATATGGTTTTAGATTGCCTAGCGCTTTAGATAACCGCCCTTTAAAATTTGATGAATTTATCCATAAAAATTGCCAGTTCCTTTTTGTGTCCGCTACGCCCAATAAGCTCGAATTAGAGCTTTCCAAAAAGAATGTCGCTGAGCAAATCATTCGCCCTACAGGGCTTTTAGACCCTAAATTTGAAGTGCGAGACAGCGATAAGCAAGTCCAGGATTTGTTTGATGAGATCAAGTTAGTGGTGGCTAGAGATGAAAGGGTACTCATCACCACGCTCACTAAAAAAATGGCAGAAGAATTGTGCAAATATTATGCTGAATGGGGCTTGAAAGCGCGTTACATGCATAGTGAAATTGATGCGATTGAAAGAAATCACATTATCCGCTCTTTAAGGCTTAAGGAATTTGACATTTTAATAGGGATCAATCTTTTAAGAGAGGGGTTGGATTTGCCTGAAGTCTCTTTAGTAGCGATCATGGATGCGGATAAAGAGGGGTTTTTAAGGAGCGAAACAAGCCTCATTCAAACCATGGGGCGAGCCGCTAGAAACGCTAACGGCAAGGTTTTACTATACGCTAAAAAGATCACTCAAAGCATGCAAAAAGCCTTTGAGATCACGAGTTACAGACGCGCCAAGCAAGAAGAGTTCAATAAAATCCATAACATCACCCCTAAAACCGTTACTCGCGCTTTAGAAGAGGAATTGAAATTAAGAGACGATGAGATTAAAATCGCTAAAGCCTTAAAAAAGGACAAAATTCCTAAAAGTGAAAGGGAAAAAATCATTAAAGAATTGGATAAAAAAATGCGAGAATGCGCGAAAAATTTGGATTTTGAAGAAGCGATGCGTTTGAGAGACGAAATCGCTCAATTAAGAACGCTTTAAACGCTATCGCTTAAAAATTATAAGTGTAGTTGAAATAAACCGAGTAATTGCGCCTGAAATCAACTTGATACAACAAGCTGTTGATCCCGTATTCTAAAAATCGTAAAACTTTGAGGACATCTTCACTATTATTGCTAATGTTATTCATGGAATAATAGTGGTTAAAATAATAAGTAGGGATTTTAATCCCAAAGCCAAATTGGTTGCGCTTATTCCCTAAACGAACCCCTAAATCCACCAAAAACTGGAAGCCGTTTAAATTCACTTTCCCGCCAAAAGTGTCTAAAAGAAGCGCTTGATACAATAACGCATCGCTCAATTTATCATACACTCCAGCAAAAGCGATCCCCAGATTGAACCCGGCAAAAAACTTATCCCCATTATAGGCGTTAAGCAATAAATCCATATAAGTGCCATAAGTGGAAATGATGATAGATTGCGATTCTTGAGAGCTATAAAGAGAAGCGCTCAAATCATAAAACAGCCCCCACCTAAATCCAAACCACTTCGTCTCTTCATGCTTACCCACCCACTTATAGCCCACTTGAACGCCAAGGCCATTAGACACATACGAATTTTTAAAAACAGGGCTTAGACTATCGCTGAAAATAATCTGACTTTTATTGAATCGTTGGGATAAATTCAAGTTGCTGTAGTTGTGCTGAATGCTCCCCAACTGATACCCAAGCCCCAGATAAAACGCCGATCTATCCGCATAGCGTTTAATGGGCGAAACCACCTTTTTATTAAAAAAAGTGTAATCCCCTTTAGTCAAAACATCTTTAAAACTATCCGCATGCAAGGCATAAGAAAGCCCTAAAACTAAGTATAACGCTCGTTTCAAAAAACCCCTTAAAACTTCAATTTTTACCGCTTATTTTATAGTTTTGTTTTTGTAAAAACGCGCCTTATTCAAACACCCTTTTAAAAATCGCTCCCACATTTTTAGTGTAATAGCTGTAATCAAAACATGCTTTGATTTCGTCCTCGCTCAAATATTTTTTCAAGCGTTCATCATTGAGTAGGGCGTTTAAAAACAAATTTTCATCAGCGTTTTTAAAAGCGCCTTGTTGCAAAACCTCCCATATTTTCATCGCATTTTCTTGCACGATAGAATAGCTTTCTTCTCGGCTCAAACCTTTTTTAGGCAATTCCAATAACACCCGTTGCGAAAAGACTAGCCCCCCACTCAAAGCTAAATTTTTAAGCATGTTTTTAGGATAAACCACCAAATTTCCAATCACGCTATTCAAACGGCTGAGCATAAAATCGCTAGTGATAAACAGATCAGGCAAGGCAAAACGCTCCACAGAGCTATGGCTCATGTCCCTTTCATGCCATAAGGCGACATTTTCTAGCATAGGGGTCGTAAAAGAGCGAATCACCCTGCAAAGCCCGGTGATATTCTCGCTCAATATGGGGTTTCTTTTATGAGGCATCGCAGAGCTTCCCTTTTGCCCTGTTGAAAAAGATTCTTCTACTTCATAGACTTCACTGCGTTGCAAATGGCGGATATTGGTAGCGATCTTTTCACAGCTGCTCGCTAAAAGAGCCAGATCGCATGCAAGCCTAGCGTAGCGGTCTCTTTGAATGACTTGATTGCTGATATTGGCGGTTTTTAAGCCTAAAAATGTGCACGCTAATTCTTCTAATTCTAAGGGAGCGTGCGCGAAATTCCCCATAGCCCCACTGATCGCTCCCACGCTGATAAATTCCATCGTTAAATCTAAAGCCTTTAAATGCCGTTTGATTTCATCAGCAAAAAGGGCCAACACTAAGCCAAAAGTAATGGGTTCGCCAAACACCCCATGGCTTCTGCCCACCATCAGCGTGTCTTTATGCTCTAAAGCCTTGTTTTTAAGGGTTTCATAGAGGTTTTTAACGCCTTTTTGAATGAGTTTTAAGCTTTTGGTCATCAATAACGCCATAGCCGTATCAATGCAATCGCTAGAAGTGATCCCATAATGGAAAAAGCGGGATTCTTCGCCCAAGCTTTCAGCCACGCAAGTAGTGAAAGCGATTAAATCATGCTTAGTGGTTTTTTCAATTTCTTTGATGCGTTCAAGATTGAATGCCGCTTTCGTGCAGATTTTTTCACAATCGCTATCTTGGATTTGCCCAAGCTTGTTCCACGCCCTAACGACAGCTTTTTCCACTTCTAAATAGGTTTCAAACTTGGTTTGCTCATTCCATAGGGCTTTCATTTCTTCATTCGCATAGCGTTCTAACACCGACAATCCTTAAAATCAAAATGGGATTTATGTTACTTTAAAGGGGTTTAAAAAGTCAAGGGGGAAAATCGCACAAGGCACAAAAAAGCCCCTTGATTTAATTAAAGGGTTATACTTTAGCTTCTTCTCTGCGTTGCAAGTATTCCCAACGCTCATTCACATCTTTTTGCAATTCTTCAATGATGTGTTCGTTTTCTTTTTTGAAAAGGTGTTTGAAACGCTTTTGAGCCCCTAAATAATCCCTTACAGGAATGATATTTCTGGGGCGGTAAGTGATTTTCAATTCCCTGCCATTAAAGATTTCAAATAGAGGGAACATCAAGCTATCCACAGCCATATCCGCTAATTCAATGGTTTTATTGGATTCAAATTTCCATTCAGTCGTGCATGGGCTAAGAGCGTTGATAAAGCAAGGCCCTTCAGTGTCTAGTGCGGTTTTAATCTTTTTATTCATGTCTTTCCATTTGTTAGGCGAGAGTTGTGCCACATAAGGGACCCCATGGCTTGCCATGATATTGACGATGTCTTTTTTCTTTTCTTTTTTGCCAAAGCTAACTGATCCCGCTGGTGTGGTAGAAGTGCTAGCCCCTAATGGCGTAGAGCCGCTTCTTTGACCGCCGGTATTGGCGTAGTTTTCATTATCTAGGCAAATGTAAGTCATGTCATGCCCTCTTTCCATGCAACCGCTGATGAATTGAAGACCAATATCATAACTAGCCCCATCGCCCCCAAACGCCACAAATTTTGGTTTTTGACCTTGATAGCGGCCCTTATTCGTAAGTGCTTTATACATCGCTTCCACCCCTGAAATCGCTGTAGAGCCATTTTCAAAACCAATATGGATCCAAGGCACATCCCATGAAGTGTGCGGATACACAGCCGAACATACCTCTAAACAACCGGTAGAATTGCCTAAAACGATAGGCCCATCTACAGCGTTTAAAACTTCGCGCACAATAATGCCATGCCCACAACCCGGGCAAAGCAAGTGCGAGCCTTGAAATTTCTCAGCGCTTTGGCTAAAACCTTTGAGTGTTTTGACTTCTTTTACCATGATATTTCCTTTTTAAAAAAAGCTCATTTTAGGGCCGTGCAAACCTACGAATTGTTGGGTAGGGTGCGTGAGTGTGCCTTTAAGAGCGTCTTCATTGATTTCTTCAAAAATCTCGCATAAATGCGCGATTGTCATATCCCTTTCGCCTAAACCATAAATGTAGTTAGACACCACGGGATGTTTAGTCCCTTGCGTTTGATACACCGCGCTCGTTACTTCATTAAACATCGCCCCCATAGCACCCGCTGGAGAGCTCTTGTCTAAAATCGCTAAAGCTTTAAGATTTTTCAAATCCTGCCCTAATCTTTCATAAGGGAAGGGGCGCAAGGAATGGATGGTGGCCACGCCGGCCTTAATGCCTTTTTTACGCATTTCTTTAGCCGCTACGATCGCTGATTCATAAGTAGTGCCTAACGCAAAGATAGCGATTTCAGCGTCTTCTAGCTGGAAAGTTTTAGTCAAATGGTATTGTCTGCCTGTGAGTTTAGCGAAATCATTGAACACTTCTTCAATCACAGAAGACGCACTCATGATGGCATGGTGGAGTTGGGCTTTATGCTCATAATGCCATTCTTCTTCAGCTTGTGCACCATAGCTTACCGGTTTATCAAAATCCAAAAGGGAATGCTTGGTTTGGTATTCGCCTACGAATTGATAAGCCACTGCATCGCTCAAAGGGCGGACATTTTGCACGGTGTGCGAGCATAAAAACCCGTCTTGATTGACAATAGTAGGCACGCGCACCTTTTGGTGCTCCGCGATTTTAAACGCCATTAAAGTGAAATCGTAAGCTTCTTGAGGGTTGCATGTGCATAAACTGATCCAGCCAGAATCCCTGCTTAAATACATATCAGAATGATCGCCATGGATATTTAAAGGGGCTGCTAAAGCGCGATTGACTAAATTCAAAACGATAGGCAAACGCATGCCAGAAGCCTGGTATAAAACCTCTACCATTAGTGCCAAACCTTGAGAGCTAGTCGCAGTGCTGACTCTCCCTCCAGCTGCGGCAGCTCCCACGCATGCGCTCATGGCGGCATGCTCAGATTCCACTAAAACAAATTCGCCATCAATATAGCCGTTATCTTTAAATGAGCCATAATTTTGCACAATAGGCGTTGATGGGGTGATAGGATAGGCTGCGATGACATCAATTTGAGCCTGTCTTAAAGCGTTAGAACTAGCGGTATTGCCATCCCACACTTCTATCCCTTGCAATTCAATACTTTTTGCCATATTTTTTCCTTATGATTTTTTCTTTTCTTGTTTTTGCGGCCATTGAGTGAGAGCGGTAGCGGGCTCAATTTGTTCTTCAAACATCCATAGCGATTTAGGGTTGGTGGGGCAGACATCCACGCACACGCCACAGCCTTTACAATGAGAATAATCCACGCCTTTTAACTTACCCTCTCTTGAAAGAATAGCAGCGTCTGGGCAATAAACCCAACAATTAAAGCAATTGATGCAAATATTATTGTTATGCACAGGCTTAGCCACGCGCCAATGAGCCACTGAAGTGGTGAAGTAGCTTTGCTCGGTGTAATGGCGCTCATCATTGTGTTTTTCCATTTCGCTTTGTGCGTTTTTTTCAAAAGGGAAGAGCACCGCTCCCATTTCAAATTCATTCCAATCTTTCATCTTTAATCCTTAATGTTATTGAACTTCTTCATAAGCTCTTTGGATAGCGAGCATGTTAGCGTCAATGACTTCTTGCGTGAGTTTTTTGCCTAAAACTTTCTTAAAAGCTTCTTTAAAAGCCTCAATTTCAAGCATGCCAGACACTTTCATTAACGCTCCTAGCATGGGCGTGTTGGGGATGGGGCGTTTTAAGGTTTCCATAGAGATTTTTAAACAATCCACTAAAAACACTTTACGGGTTTTTAATTCAGGTTTTTTTTCAAACAATTCTTCTTTGTTAAGGTAGCTGGTGATGATATAGGTCGTGTCTTCTTTTTCATTAGCGAAGATGTTTTCAATGAAAACCAAACCAGGGTCAATCACCAGCACATAATCAGGCTGCATGAAGCGCTCATGGTTTAAAATAGGCTCATCATCAACGCGGTTATAAGCCATCATAGCAGCCCCCCTTTTAGCTGAGCCATAAGAGGCGAACGCTTGCACTTCTTTGCCTGTTTTTGAAATCACATCAGCCAACCCTTTAGCACCAGTGATTGCGCCTTGACCCGCTCGTGCATGCCATCTAATTTGAAACATGGTAATATGTCTCCTTAATATCGTATAAGATAAATTGAATTCAGCCTAAAATTATACAAAAAAAACTGTTAATGTGTCTTATAACAATATCTTTTTAGGAATTTTTATAGGAAAATGGGGGCATACTTACAAGAATTATGGCTATTTATTCTAAAAAGATAAGCGTTCTTAATAAAAACCACTGATATTTATTTTAAACTTTGTTATTATTTAGGGTGTGATTTGATTTTAGTCTGTATGGGGCAAGTGTGGGGCAAGATAACATAAGGAATTGGGTTATGAATAAAACAACGGTTAAAATATTGATGGGCATGGCGTTATTATCATCGCTTCAAGCCGCAGAGGCAGAGCTTGATGAAAAATCAAAAAAACCTAAATTTGCGGACAGGAATACATTTTATTTAGGGGTTGGGTATCAACTTAGTGCGATCAACACATCTTTTAGCACCGAGTCTGTAGATAAATCGTATTTCATGACCGGCAATGGCTTTGGTGTGGTGTTAGGGGGGAAATTTGTGGCTAAAACGCAAGCTGTAGAGCATGTGGGTTTCCGTTACGGGTTGTTTTATGATCAGACCTTTTCTTCTCACAAATCCTATATTTCTACCTATGGTTTAGAATTTAGCGGTTTGTGGGACGCTTTCAATTCGCCAAAGATGTTTTTAGGGTTAGAGTTTGGCTTAGGCATCGCTGGGGCGACTTACATGCCAGGAGGGGCTATGCATGGGATTATCGCTCAAAATTTAGGCAAAGAAAATTCGCTTTTCCAATTGCTTGTGAAAGTGGGTTTTCGTTTTGGCTTTTTCCACAATGAAATCACCTTTGGGTTGAAATTCCCTTTCATTCCTAACAAAAGAACGGAAATCGTTGATGGCTTGAGCACAACCACTTTATGGCACCGCTTACCGGTCGCTTATTTCAATTATATCTATAATTTTTAGGTATAGTTATTTAGAGGTTTTAGATTTGACAAAATCAATCAACTCTCGTGTGTCTATGGTTAGGGTTAAGAATTGCTGATAGGTAGTGATCCACTTGCTCCCTTTCCCATACAAATGATACCCATCGCCCCCACCTAAAAAGTTAAAAAACGCATCCGCTCGCACGCTTATCCATTTATTTTTATAAACATAGTAAAGCCCTATCATGTCAAAATTAGGGGCTCTATACCATGGCAATCCGGTATAGAGAGATTGGCCATAAGTGGCATAAAAATGCATTTGGGGTTTGTTGGAAAAATAGTATCTGTTAAAAATCCCAAAGCCTTTGTATTGTGCTTGAGCGTAAAATTCCCCCCCAAAGCTGTTATAAAATCGGGCGTTTTTGCACTCGCTAGCATAACGCACGCAATAATGGGTTTGAGACGACTGCGTGCCAAAGGTCATAAAAATATTGTCCATATAAGGCATGAGATTTTTAAAATCCGCTTTTAAATAAGCATGGTAATAAACCCTGTCTAAAATGGTAGGGTTAGAGTATTTCCCTATTTCGCCCCCTTGTGGGTTATTTTTTTGACTGAAATAGGGGTAGCCATTAGGCCATTGCGGGGTTACATCGCCTGGTTTTAAGTAGGAATTACCGCCGTAAGGGTAATTATCTCCCATGCTATGAGAGTTGGCGTTATGAAAAATGACAAGCTGCCCCCCTAAACCTAAATACCCTTTAAGAAACTGAAATTCTGAAGAAACAAAATACAAGAATTGATCAAAATCGTAATTTTTCTTTTTGGGCTGGTTGTTCCAATTACGCCCCCCATACCAATCAACAACGCCCTCAAACCACCCATTCCACCAGCGGTTAGGATCATAAGCCGGTTTGAATTGAAACGCTCCTCCCCTAAAAGTAGGGTCTATAAACCAAAAAAGTTTTT
This sequence comes from Helicobacter pylori, assembly GCA_008033015.1. Taxonomy (GTDB): domain Bacteria; phylum Campylobacterota; class Campylobacteria; order Campylobacterales; family Helicobacteraceae; genus Helicobacter; species Helicobacter pylori_DH. The sequence continues at coordinate 791,711 of CP032042.1, read as the reverse complement.
TAAAAGCGCTTAAAGGGTAATGCCCTATTTGATAGCTTCGCGGCACAATGCCTAAAAAAAATCTCAAATTTTTCCCTATGTATTGGTAATACATGGTAACCCCCCACGAATAAGGGAAATAGCTATAATGCGTGTGCAAATTTTGAATGAACCACGCTCCAAACATCAAGGCCTGTCTTTTGTCTAATTGGACGCCGATTTGAGGTATGAGACGACCTTGCATTTTGGTTAGGCTATTCCAATAGGGGTTGTTATTTGGGGCCACTAAATTGAAATTAAAGCTCATAAACTTCAAATCATAGACAAAACTAGCCGCTTTCATTAAGGGTGGTATTGAAAAACTTGAAATTAACAACGCACAAAGAGATTTTTTTAAGGAAATCAAACTAAAACACAGCCCCTTTCATCAACGCCTTTTAAAAATGGTGGCAAAAATAAGGTAAAATTTTAAATTAATTTTCATTAAAAACAACATAAAACCAAAAACAGAACCCTTTCAAGTTTGGTTTTTTTTTTTTTTGGATAAAATAGCTTTAAAAAGGGGTGTTTAATTTTTTATGACTTCAGCTTCAAGCCATTCTTTTAAAGAACAAGATTTTCATATTCCTATCGCTTTCGCTTTTGATAAGAATTACCTCATTCCTGCGGGCGCGTGTCTTTATTCCTTGCTAGAGAGTATCGCTAAGGCTAATAAAAAAATTCGTTACACCTTACACGCTTTAGTGGTAGGCTTGAATGAAGAAGATAAAGCAAAGCTTAATCAAATCGCAGAGCCTTTTAAAGAATTTGCTGTTTTAGAAGTAAAAGATATTGAACCTTTTTTAGACGCTATCCCTAACCCTTTTGATGAGGATTTCACCAAGCGTTTTTCTAAAATGGTGTTAGTGAAGTATTTTTTGGCGGATTTATTCCCCAAATATTCTAAAATGGTGTGGAGCGATGTGGACGTTATCTTTTGCAATGAATTTAGCGCTGATTTCTTAAACATTAAGGAAAATGATGAGAATTATTTTTATGGGGTTTTAGAAGTTGAAAAGCACCACATGATGGAAGGGTTTTTGTTTTGTAATTTAGATTACCAACGCAAGAAAAATTTCACCTTAAGAATGCATGAGATTTTAAAGGGGAATGAGACTAAAGGGGAGTTGGATTTTACGAAATGGTGTTGGCCTAACATGAAAGCTTTAGGGATTGAATATTGCGTTTTCCCTTATTATTACACCATTAAAGATTTTTCTAACGCGTATTTAAACGAGAATTACAAGAAAACCATTTTAGAGGTGCGAGAAAACCCTACCATTATCCACTATGACGCTTGGTGGGGAGCGGTGAAGCCTTGGGACTATCCTTTTGGTTTGAAAGCGGATTTGTGGCTGAACGCTTTGGCTAAAACCCCTTTTATGAGCGATTACACTAAGAAAATGCACACCAATGAGAGCTTTTATACCACAAAAATGGCTGAGCAGCATTATTTTTCTTCAGTAAAATCTTCAAAAGACATTGTTTTTAAAACCCCGTATTTGTTTTTCAAATCGTATCTGTTTGTTGTGTTTAAAGAAAGGAAAATCCATTCAAGAGTTTTTGAATTAACTTGTAATTTAGTGAAAAAATTTTTCAATAAGCTTATTTATTTTGGGTTTTTGATGCCTAAAGCGTTAGTTAAAAGGGCGGTTAGTAAAATCCTTAGAGTTTTAGGGCTTCATGGGATTGTTAAAAAAATCCTAATCCAACTCAAGCTCTTAAAAAAGGGCTAGAGTAAAGGGGTTAAAACCTTTCTTTAAATTAATTTGCTTTAAAAACAACATAAAACCAAAAACAGAACCCTTTCAAGTTTGGTTTTTTTTTTTGGATAAAATAGCTTTAAAAAGGGGTGTTTAATTTTTTATGACTTCAGCTTCAAGCCATTCTTTTAAAGAACAAGATTTTCATATTCCTATCGCTTTCGCTTTTGATAAGAATTACCTCATTCCTGCGGGCGCGTGTCTTTATTCCTTGCTAGAGAGTATCGCTAAGGCTAATAAAAAAATTCGTTACACCTTACACGCTTTAGTGGTAGGCTTGAATGAAGAAGATAAAGCAAAGCTTAATCAAATCGCAGAGCCTTTTAAAGAATTTGCTGTTTTAGAAGTAAAAGATATTGAACCTTTTTTAGACGCTATCCCTAACCCTTTTGATGAGGATTTCACCAAGCGTTTTTCTAAAATGGTGTTAGTGAAGTATTTTTTGGCGGATTTATTCCCCAAATATTCTAAAATGGTGTGGAGCGATGTGGACGTTATCTTTTGCAATGAATTTAGCGCTGATTTCTTAAACATTAAGGAAAATGATGAGAATTATTTTTATGGGGTTTATGACAAAATATACCCGTATGAAGGCTTTTTTTATTGCAACTTAACTTACCAGCGAAAAAATCAATTTTGTAAAAAAATATTAGAAATCATACGCACGCAAAAAATAGATAAAGAACCGCAATTGACAGAATTTTGTCGTTCAAAGATCGCACCATTAAAAATAGAGTATTGCATTTTCCCACACTATTATAGTCTTTCTGAAGAGCATTTAAAGGGCGTAGCCAATGCAATTTATCATAACACCATTAAACAAGCCCTAAGAGAACCCATCGTTATACAATATGACTCTCATCCTTATTTTCAAATCAAACCTTGGGACTATCCTTTTGGTTTGAAAGCGGATTTATGGCTGAACGCTTTGGCTAAAACCCCATTTATGAGCGATTGGTCTTATTTGATCACGGGGGGTGGGGAGATAGGTGGAGAAAAATGGCACCACTACCATAGCATTGCCGCTTATCATTACTACTTTCCTTTATGGAAAGCAGAAGAACAGATTGCCCACGACGCTTTTAAAACATTTTTAAAGCATTATTTTTTACACATTCATGAGATTCCTAAAAACGCAAAACGGAGACTATTCAAATATTGCATTTCAATACCGCTCAAGAGTTTTATTAGTAAAACCCTTAAAATTTTAAAACTCCATGCACTGGTGAAAAAAATCCTAATCCAACTCAAGTTCTTAAAAAAGAGCTAGAGCCAAAACCTTTAATCAAACGATTTTTTCATATCAATCACATAGCGGAATTTTGCTTTCCCATGGGTTAGGTTATGATAAGCCGTGTCAATATCCTTGCCTAAGATCAAATCTATTTCAGGGTAAATATTGTGTTTAATAGAAAAATCCATCATTTCTTGGGTTTCTTTAATGCCCCCAATCAATGAGCCATAAACCTTGCGATTGCTTAAATAGATAAAATCAAAAACGCTAAGCGCTGGAGCGATTTCTACAGGGGGGAGTCCCACAAGGGCTAGATCGCCATTATAAGTTAAGAGCTTGAGGTAGTCTTTTAAATCATAATGGGTAGGAATGGTTGAAATGATAAAGTCCAATTCCTCTTTGCATTGTTTGGGGTCAGTATAGAAATGTTTAACCCCCATGCCTAAAGCGTCTTGCTTTTTGTGTTCGTTTCTTGCAAAAACGCTCACTTCAGCTCCCATAGCCACAGCGTATTTAACCGCCATGCCTCCTAGCCCGCCAAACCCAGCGACACCAACTTTTGTGCCTTTAGTAACCTTAGAAAATTTTAAGGGCGAATAAGTGGTGATGCCCGCGCAAAGCAAGGGGGCTACTTTTTCTAAAGGAGCGTTTTTATCCACGCTAATCACATAGTTTTCATCCACGACAATATTATTAGAGTAACCGCCCATGTGGGGTTCATTGCCATGGAAAGAATCCAAACAATCATAAGTAAATACCACTTTGGCGCAAAATTGCTCTTGGTGTTCTTTACAGGGCTTACACGCTTTGCATGAATTGACAAAACAGCCCACGCCCACCACATCGCCAACCTTAAATTTCTTAACTTCCTTACCCACTTCTTTGATGACCCCAGCAATTTCATGCCCAGGAACCATAGGGTAAATGCCTTCTCTCCATTCGCTATAAGCGCTATGAATATCGCTATGGCAAATCCCTGCATAAAGAATGTCAATCAGCACATCTTTAGGGCCTACAGCATGGCGGCTAAAATCATGGGGTTTGAAATGCCCGTCTTTAGAAAAAATAGCAAAACCTTTAGATGGAACTCTCATAAAAACTCCTTGTTTGATTAAAATACCGCTATTGTATCGTTTTTATGGTTTGCTTATGTTTTTATAGGTTTAACTAATTTTATAGCTGTTGGTTATATGGTAGCGTTGTTTGGCGCGTTTAAACGCACCCCTTACACTAATCGCTTTTATCTTAAGCGGCTACTATTTGCTAAATTTTATCATGCAGTAAATAATTCTCTAACGCAATGCCCGCCCCATCAAGTCCGGGAGTTTTTTTCAGCACGACATGCACAGGGATAGAAGCGAGAAACGCTCCCATGCGCCCTTTTGTTTCAAAACGCGCTCTAAAGGGCGAAGTTTTAAAATAATCAATGAATCGCGGGATAATCCCTCCACACAAATACACGCCCCCTCTAGCCCCCAAAGTGAGAGCCACATCAGCAGCGAGCGTGCCTAGCATGGAGCAAAAAGTGTCCAAGGTCAATCGGCATATAGGGTAATCCCCATTCAAAGCGCGTTCGCTAATGATTTGTGGGGTTAATTCAGCCTTGCTTAACTTCGCCACTTTTTCTAAGCCTTTGCGTTTAGACAGAGCTTCATAAATCAACACCAAACCGCTACCGCTTAAAAACCTTTCCGCGCTCACATGGTTGAATTTAGAGCGGGCGTATTGCCACACTAAAATTTCTAAATCATCAAAAGGGGCAAAGCTCACATGCCCCCCTTCGCCGGGTAAGACTTTCAAAGAGCCATCGCTGTTTTGGATAAGAGTGCTTACCCCAAGCCCGGTTCCTGGCCCTAAAATCGCTTTAGGAGCGTTGATTTCGCACTTAATCCCGCCTATTTGAGCCAGATCGTTTTCTTGCATCGCGCTAATGGCATAGGCTTGCGCAACAAAATCATTGATGACAAGCAATTTTTTTAAATTCAAACATTGCCGTGTCGTTTCAATAGAAAAAGTCCAATGGTTGTTAGTCATTTGGACAAAATCCCCCATAATGGGTGTAGCCACAGCAAAAGAGCCATAAATAGGGTGCAGTTTAAGGCTTTCTTTGCATTTAGAAAGGTAAAATCGCACCGCATCGCTCAAGCTTTCAAAATCGTTACATGGTAAAACTTCAATGCATTCAATTTGTCGTGGGGCGACTTCCAAACCAAAGCGCACGTTCGTGCCGCCAATATCGGCTAAGAGTCTTGGGTAAGTTTCAGTTTTTGGCATAAAACACCTCCGTGGTAACTTTTTTAGAATGTAAAATCCGAGCAATCGGCAGAGAATAGGGGGCGTTTTCTTTTAAAGCCTTTTCTAAAACCTCCCTTTTTTCTACCCCGCTAATGCTTAAGAAAAGTTTTTCGCAATTTTCTAAGGTGTTGATAGACATGCTCAGGCGCTCATAAGGAGCGTTAGCGGGCTTAGTCAAAACGATATTTTCTTTTTCTTCGTTTAAAAAAGCGCTCGTTTCAGGAAAAAGGCTAGCCGTATGCCCATCAGTCCCCATGCCCAAAATGGCTAAATGGGGCTGTTTGAAATGCTGGTTAGCAAAATGAAAAAGCGCGTTTGTATCGCTAGAAATCTTTTTGGGCAAAAGCGGGGTGAAAGAAGCTTTTAGAGCGTTATTTTGCAACAAGTAGTCATGCAATAATTTGGTGTTGCTATCCTTGTGGCTTGTGTCTATAATGCGTTCATCTACCAAACTGATTAAACACTCATGCCAATTGAGATCCAAGATGCTTAATTTTTGCAACAAGCTAATGGGCGAACGGCCCCCAGAAAAAGCGATAGAAACTTGATGATGCTTTTTTAAAGCGGTGTTAAAAAATTCTTTAAAACGCTCTATTAAAGCCTTGTGGCAATCTTCTAAACTTTCAAATTCAAACAATTGATAACCCATGAAATCCCTTTATTGATAGAGTGGTTTTAAAAATTCTGATTCGTTGAGATTATGGCTTTCATAGGAATGTAAGGGCGTGGCGTTATTCATAAAACCTTCTATGAGCGTGTCAATAAACACCCATGACGCTTCTAATTCCAGCTGGTGGGCGAAATTATTGTGGTTATTTTGTATCGCATCATAGAGCAATTTAGCGTAGGGCTGTAAAAATTCTTGTTTGTTGTGGGTTTCTAAAATAAGGGGGTTTTGATGATCTTTTAGGGTAAGAGTGATTTTATCTTGAGAGAGGAAAAATTCTAGCGTATTGACTGCGTTAAAATGGATTTTCACGCTCGCTTGGTTGTGGGGCATTTTTTTAGCGTGCTTAAGGTAGAAAGGCACGCCTTTAAATTTAGGCGTATCCAAAAAGGCTTTAATAGCGACAAAAGTCTCTGTCTGGCTCTCTTTATGGACCTTATTTTCATCCCTATAGCCTTGATATTGGGCCCGAATAACCTGTTTTTTGAAATCTTTGGGGGGTTGTAAGGTCTTTAAAACTTTGATTTTTTCTTGCCTCAAGTCTTTTAAATCGTTGGGTAAATCTGTAGCGATAAGGGATAAAACTTGCAAGAGATGGTTTTGAACCATATCCCTTAAAGCCCCGATTTTATCGTAAAATTCGCCCCTTTCTTCCACCCCCAAAGTCTCATACACGCAGATTTCAACCGCGCTGATTTGATCCCATAAAATGTTTAAGATAGGGTTATTCAAGCGCAATTCAAGGATATTTTGAACGCCCTTTTTCCCTAAATAATGATCGATTCTAAAGATTTGCTCTTCTTTAAAAAAAGCACTAATGCTTTGGAAAATTTCTTTACAAGTCTTTAAATCATGCCCTAAAGGCTTTTCTAAAATCAAGCGTGTGTTGGCGTGATTGAGTGCATTTTGGGCCAAATTTTGAGCGGTCGTTGCAAAAAAACTAGGCGAGATAGAAAAGTAGAAAATCAAGGGCTTATTGTTTGTAGCGATTTTACTCAATTCTTCAAAGTCTTTAGGGTTATCCAAACGGACGCACAAATAACTGATATGGGCTAAAAATTCCTCACCCTTTTCTCTTGAATGCAGTTGCGTTTTTTCACAAAGGAGCGCTAAAAACTCTTCATTGGATAGCTCCTTACGCCCCGATGCGATAATTCTAGAATCTTTTTTAAAACCATAATGGGTATAAATTTCATAGAGCGAAACAAAGAGCTTTCGCATGGCCAAATCCCCAGTCGCGCCAAAAAGAACCAAATCAAAATCTAACATCAATAACCCTTTTAGAGTGTTTTTAAGTTATTATTATATATTAAATCTTAATTGAAGGGGTGTTCATGCCTAAGCATTCTTTAGAACAAATCAAAGAAAAAATTACAGAGCGTAGCAAAAAAACCAGAGAGCTTTATTTAGAAAATATCTTTAACCCTAAAAACCAGCCCAAGATTGAGAGCTTGGGTTGCGCGAATATTGCGCATGTTACAGCGAGCATGCCAGAGCATTTAAAAATGCCTTTAGGTTCGCATAAAAGAAAGCATTTTGCGATTATCACCGCTTATAACGACATGCTTTCAGCCCACCAACCTTTTAAAAATTACCCTGATTTGATTAAAAAAGAGTTGCAAGAGCATAACGCCTATGCGAGCGTCGCTAGTGGGGTGCCAGCGATGTGTGATGGTATCACGCAAGGTTATGAGGGCATGGAATTGAGCTTGTTTAGTAGAGATGTGATCGCATTAAGCACCGCCGTAGGGTTAAGCCATAATGTTTTTGACGGGGCGTTTTTTTTAGGCGTGTGCGATAAAATCGTGCCAGGCTTGCTCATAGGAGCGTTAAGCTTTGGGAATTTAGCGAGCGTGTTTGTGCCAAGCGGGCCTATGGTGAGCGGGATAGAAAATTATAAAAAAGCCAAAGCGCGCCAAGATTTTGCAATGGGAAAGATCAACAGAGAAGAGCTTTTAAAAGTGGAAATGCAAAGCTATCATGATGTGGGCACTTGCACTTTTTATGGCACGGCTAATTCCAATCAAATGATGATGGAGTTTATGGGGTTGCATGTGGCTAATTCTAGCTTTATCAACCCTAACAACCCCTTACGAAAGGTTTTAATAGAAGAGAGCGCTAAAAGATTAGCGAGCGGGAAAGTTCTGCCTTTAGCCAAACTCATTGATGAAAAAAGCATTCTTAACGCTCTTATAGGCTTAATGGCAACCGGAGGTTCTACTAACCACACTTTGCATTTGATCGCTATCGCTAGATCTTGTGGGGTGATCCTCAATTGGGACGATTTTGACGCTGTTTCTAATCTCATACCTCTTTTAGCTAAAGTCTATCCTAACGGATCAGCGGATGTGAACGCTTTTGAAGCGTGTGGGGGCTTAGCGTTTGTGATTAAAGAATTGCTAAAAGAGGGGCTTTTATTTGAGGACACTCATACCATTATGGATACAGAAACGCAAAAAGGCATGCAAAATTACACCAAAACCCCCTTTTTAGAAAACGACCACTTGGTGTATAAAGACGCTGTTAGTCATAGCCTGAATACGGACATTTTACGCCCTGTTAGTGAGCCTTTTGCCGCTAATGGAGGGCTTAAAATCTTAAAAGGTAATTTGGGGCGGGCCGTGATTAAAATCTCAGCCATTAAAGATGAACACAGGAAAGTCAAGGCCAGAGCGATTGTTTTTAAAACCCAAAGCGAGTTTTTAGAACGCTTTAAAAATAAAGAATTAGAAAGGGACTTTGTCGCTGTCTTGCCTTTCCAAGGGCCTAAGTCTAATGGCATGCCAGAATTGCACAAACTCACCACGAATTTAGGGGCTTTGCAGGATATGGGCTATAAGGTCGCGCTCGTTACGGATGGGCGCATGAGTGGGGCGAGCGGGAAAGTGCCTAGCGCGATCCATTTAAGCCCTGAGGGGGCGTTAAACGGGGCGATCATTAAGATTAAAGATGGCGATTTGATAGAATTAGACGCTCCTAATAACGCTTTGAATGTGCTTGAAAAGGATTTTGAAAATAGGGGCATCAACCCCTTGTTTTTAGAAACCTTAGAAAATTTAGAAAAGCCTACTTTTGGGTTGGGTAGGGAATTGTTTACGAGTTTAAGATTGAATGTTAATACCGCTGAAGAGGGCGGCATGAGTTTTGGCATAAAGGTATAAAAATATAAAGGAGATAAAATGCAAGATAAAACAATAGAAATTTTACAAATCAGCCCCATTGTCCCTGTGGTGGTGATTGAGAATATAAAAGACGCTGTGCCTTTAGCGCAAAGCCTAATAGAGGGGGGTATTCCAATCATAGAAGTTACTTTGCGCTCCAGTTGCGCTTTAGAGGCCATAGAGCTTATCGCTAAGAATGTGCCAAAAATGCGCGTGGGTGCTGGCACGATCTTAAATCTTACTCAATTAGAGCAGGCTCAAAATAAGGGGGCAGAGTTTTTGATTAGCCCGGGCCTTACGATAACGCTTTTAGAACACGCAAAGAAAAAAGGCATGCCTTTAATACCTGGGGTTTCTAGCAGTAGTGAAGTCATGCAAGCTTTAGAATGGGGCTATAGCGCTTTGAAATTTTTCCCGGCAGAGTATTGCGGAGGCGTTAAACTTTTAAACGCTTTTAACGGCCCTTTTAAAGGGGTGAAATTTTGCCCCACTGGGGGGGTTAGCGTGGATAACATGCGTTCTTATTTGGCTTTAGAAAACGTTGTGTGCGTGGGGGGGAGTTGGCTTACCCCTAAAAATTTAATTCAAAACAAAGAGTGGGATAAGATCACAGAAATTTGCAAGCGGGCGTTAGCTTTAAGATAACAAAGAGATCATGGCATTTTGTATTTGCTTAATAACACTATAATAAAATTTTTAATAAGGAGATACATCATGTTAGGAAATGTCAAAAAATCCCTTTTTAGGGTTTTGTGCTTGGGTGCGTTGTGTTTAGGGGGGCTAATGGCAGAGCAAGACCCTAAAGAGCTTGTGGGTTTGGGGGCAAAGAGCTACAAAGAGCAAGATTTCACTCAGGCTAAGAAATATTTTGAAAAAGCTTGCGATCTGAAAGAAAATAGCGGGTGTTTTAATTTGGGGGTGCTTTATTATCAAGGGCAGGGGGTGGAAAAGAATTTGAAGAAAGCCGCCTCCTTTTACACTAAGGCTTGCGATTTAAATTACAGCAATGGGTGCCATTTGCTAGGGAATTTATATTACAGCGGGCAAGGCGTGTCCCAAAACACCAACAAAGCCTTACAATACTACTCTAAAGCGTGCGATTTGAAATACGCTGAAGGGTGCGCGAGCTTAGGGGGGATTTATCATGATGGTAAAGTGGTAACTAGGGATTTTAAAAAAGCGGTGGAATATTTCGCTAAAGCGTGCGATTTGAACGATGGCGATGGTTGCACGATATTAGGGAGCTTGTATGATGCAGGCAGAGGCACGCCTAAAGACTTGAAAAAAGCGCTCGCTTCGTATGATAAAGCTTGCGGCTTAAAAGACAGCCCGGGGTGCTTTAACGCAGGGAATATGTATCATCATGGCGAAGGCACGGCGAAGAATTTTAAAGAGGCTCTCGCTCGTTATTCTAAAGCATGCGAATTGGAAAATGGCGGAGGGTGTTTCAATTTAGGGGCTATGCAATACAATGGCGAAGGCGTAACAAGGAATGAAAAGCAAGCCATAGAAAACTTTAAAAAGGGCTGTAAATTAGGCGCTAAAGGGGCATGCGATATCCTCAAGCAGCTTAAAATCAAAGTTTAGTTTGAATAAGGCTTGATCAAACGGCTTTAAAAAGCGAACTTTTGGGGGGTTAGGGGATTTTAAAAGGAAGGTTTTAGGAGAGTAGGGGAGAATAATTTCAAAATACTTCCTATCCCCTTAAGACAATGAGCTTAAAATAAAGCAACTAAAATTCTTTTTTTTAAAACTTAAAGAGTCGTTAAAGTTTAAAAAAACCTTAAGTATTTAACTAAAACAAAGCCTTTATTTAAAACCCCTTAAGGGTTTTTATGGGTGGGTAGGGGAGCGAAAGTTTGGCTTATAGGCATGATTTCTATGCGGTTGATATTGACATGCGAGGGTTGTTCGTAAATCCATAGCACGATGTTAGCAATATCTTGTGGTTTGAGGTAAAGGGTGTTTTCATAGACGGATTGGGCTTTGATTTTATCGCCCTTAAAACGCACCATGCTGAATTCGGTTTCGCCGCACAAACCGGGTTCAACATTGCTCACTCTAATGTTAGTGCCAGCCAAATCCGCTCGCAAATTTAAAGAAAATTGCTTCACAAACGCCTTGCTCGCTCCATAGACATTCCCACCAGGATAGGCGTAAGTGCCAGCGATAGAACCAAGATTGATGATAGTCCCTTGGTCATGCTCTATCATAGAGGGCAAGATCAAACGAGTGAGATACAACAACCCCTTGATATTCGTGTCTATCATGACTTCCCAGTCGTCTAGCTCGCATTCATAAGCCTTGTTTAAGCCTAGCGCTAAGCCGGCGTTATTGATTAAAGCGTCAACGCGATCCGTCATGGAAAAAATAGTCTCTATCGCCCGATTAGTTTCAAGCTTGTTTTTAAGATCAAAACACAGGGGAATGAAACGCTTGGGATAAGCGAGCTGTAATTTTTGCAAATTCTCTTTTCGCCTCCCTGTGCCAAAAACCACATGGCTTTTTTGTAAAAACGCTTTAGCGATTTCTAACCCAAACCCTGAAGTCGCCCCGCTAACTAAAATATGTGCCATTTCTGTCCTTTAAAATTTTAAAAAAGCCCCTTAAGCCCTTTTTCAAGCTTTTCTTTAAGCTTATCATCTTTGAGCAAATGATCTAAACCTTTTTTAAGGGTGTCATTTTTTAGGATCTCTTTCAAGCCTTGTTGCAGGTTTTGCTGAATGGCTTTTTCGTTTAAAATGAGGGAAAATTTTGGTTGGTGCATGCTGCCTTGAAGCTTCATTTTAAAAATGAATTTTAAAATCTCCGCATCCATGAGCATGTCCATTTGCTTGGTGTTTAAATCCAACAAGCCGTTATGGATTTTCAATTGGGTTTTGGGGCTTTTTAAGCTGAGATCAGAGAGCAGGCGTTGCTGGTTGATTTGGCTTACCAGATTGGCATCGTTATAAATTTCTTTAGTAATATCAAATTGAGAAATGGAGTAGAGGAAATCGCTGAATGCATTTTTGAGGAATCTTGCGTTTTTTAGGCGGGCTTTCAATACGCCTTGCTTAGCGATAAAATCATAATCCAAGTTAGCGTCTGCAATGGATTGGAAAAATTTAGGGTAATTAAATAAGTCTAAGGCCTTTAAAGTGGAAATATTGGAAAAACGGGCTTTCAAATCTTTATTTAAAAGCGTGAAATCCAGCGCGCCGTCTAATAAATTTGAATGGCCGCTGATTTTTAAGAGTTTGGGGCTTTGCTCTATAGCGCCTTTTAAAGTCAAACTCCCTTTTAGGGGGTGGTTGGTAATGTTATAGAGTTTGGCTAGATTGGGTATTTCTAAAGTGTAGGGGGCGTTGAGTTTTAAAACAGAGAAAAGATATTCGCTTTTTAGGGCTGTGAAATTAACTAAAGGGCTAGTTAGGGTGGTATCGCTGATGGCTTTGTTCTCTTTAAAGTTGCTTGAGTGCGAGAGGTTGAAGATAAGCGTGTCTTTAAGGTTTAAATGAAAGATTTGATTGATTAGGGCGTTATTGATTAAAGCGTTATTAGCTGTTAGGATCAAATGCCCCTCTAAAGGCTTTAGAGAGTTAAAATCCGCTTGTAAGGACACTTTTGCGTTCGCATAAGCGGGGCGGTTGATTAAATAAAGCAAATCTTCTAAATTAGCGTCTTGTGCGTTCAAATTTAAGTGAGAAAGCTTGAAATTATCTAAAAGGGCGTTGTAGGTAGTGTGGGATTGAGCCACATTAGAGACGCCTTGAATCACAAGGGCTTTTCTATGCCCTTTAATGTTCCCATAAGTAACAATAGCCCCCCTTAAGGGGTAGGGTATCCATTCTTTAAAAGAGCGTAAATTTTTAATATCTATATGGTAATTCAAATTTACGCTTTGCTTTAAAAGCGAGAAATCCCCCTTAAGAATGAGCGTGGAATCATCGTTAGCTTGAGCTTTAAAATCCAAAGAGTTGAATCTCAATTTAAAGGTTTTAACGCTCAAGTAGCGTTCGTTCGGGTTGATTTTTTTCTCTATATACGAAGCGATGATTTTATTCCCCCATTCTGTGAAAAGGATGAGATAGGTTGTTAAAAGGCCGATTAAAAGAAGCACGAGTATGGTATAAAGAAGTTTTTTCATGTTTGTTTGTCCTCGGAGCAAATTGAATAGAATATATTAGCTTGTTTTGTAAGGGTTTCTAACATTTTTTATAAAGCCTTAACGAAAGGCTTGAATTGAGCTGATAAAGAAAGAATGAAGCGCTCAAAACCCACAATTTAGTAACAACACGCTTACAATCATTGAAAAACCCAAAACCCTAAAATTTTAAGCCCCCTAGAACAAATATAAGCCGATAAAGCCGCCAAAGATAGAAAGCGAAAGATTACAAAGCAAAAGAGGTTTTGTGCAATATAAAGAACAAAGCAAACAAAAAATCTAAAAATCTCAATCCAATTTAATCTTATCAAGGAGCTTTGAGTTAAAAGACTTGCAGCGTTAAACAAAGACGATCCAATCGTTTAGGATTTCTCAACCAAATGACTGATAAAAAGAAAAAATTAAGAAAAAAATTTAAGGAGAAAACAATGGTGGAGAATAGCGGGATCGAACCGCTGACCTCCTGCGTGCAAAGCAGGCGCTCTCCCAGCTGAGCTAATTCCCCAAAGATGGTAAAAGAAATGGTGGGCTTAGGAGGAGTTGAACCTCCGACCTCACCCTTATCAGGGGTGCGCTCTAACCACCTGAGCTATAAGCCCTTTAAAGTCAATAAAGATGAAATTATAAATTAAATTTTCTTAAGAAATCCTTAAATGATAAATGGGATTAAGATGTTATAATAGTTGTTATTTTTTCATTTTAAAAGGGGTTTTATGGCATTATTATTCACAGGGGCGTGCGGGTATATAGGCTCGCATACCGCAAGGGCGTTTTTAGAAAAAACCAAAGAAAACATCATTATTGTAGATGACTTAAGCACCGGTTTTTTAGAGCATATCAAAGCGTTAGAGCGTTACTACCCTAATAGGGTTGTGTTTATTCAAGCGAATTTGAATGAAACGCACAAATTAGACGCGTTTTTGAATAAGCAGCAACTAAAAGACCCTATTGAAGCTATTTTGCACTTTGGGGCTAAAATCTCAGTAGAAGAATCCACGCGCTTGCCTTTAGAATACTACACCAACAACACGCTCAACACTTTAGAGCTTGTCAAACTTTGCTTAAAACATGCAATCAAGCGTTTTATTTTTTCCTCTACGGCCGTGGTTTATGGCGAGTCTGATTTTAGCTTGAACGAAGAAAGCCCCTTAAACCCCATTAATCCTTATGGAGCGTCTAAAATGATGAGCGAAAGGATTTTGTTGGACACTTCTAAAATAACGGATTTTAAATGCGTTATTTTGCGCTATTTCAATGTGGCTGGGGCATGCATGCACAATGATTATACCACCCCTTACACGCTAGGTCAGCGCACGCTCAACGCCACGCATTTAATCAAAATCGCATGCGAATGCGCGGTAGGGAAAAGGAAAAAAATGGGGATTTTTGGCACTAACTACCCCACAAGAGACGGCACTTGTATTAGGGATTATATCCATGTAGATGATTTGGCTAACGCGCATTTAGCGAGCTATCACACTCTTTTAGAAAAAAATAAGAGCGAAATCTATAATGTCGGCTACAATCAAGGCCATAGCGTGAAAGAAGTGATAGAAAAGGTTAAAGAAATCTCAAACAACGATTTTTTAGTGGAAATTTTAGACAAACGACAGGGCGATCCAGCAAGCCTTATTGCCAATAACGCTAAAATCTTACAAAACACCTCTTTCAAACCCCTTTATAACAACCTAGACACCATTATCAAAAGCGCTCTAGATTGGGAAGAACACCTTTTGAGATTTCAATAATACACCCTGTGCAAATACAAGCCATTAGCCATTATGGGCGTTCTTGTAGTGGCTTTGAGGTTATGGATTTGCGCTTGAATTTCAGCGAGCGTGATTTTTTCTAAGGAGTATTGAACGCATGCTTGAATGATCAAACGCACGCTAGAGCGCAAAAACGCATCGCCAATGATTTTAAACACCACGCACTCATGCCCTATGATAAAGGTTTTATAAGCAAAAGCGTTAAAAATAGCGCGTTTAGGATTGGTCATTGCCCCGCCTTCTTTTTTAAACATGGAAAAATCATGCTTGCCTGTGAATTGCTTTAAAGCGGTGTTTAATGCATCCAATGAGCCATAATCCCCACAAGCGATATAAGGCGCTAAAAAAGGCGTTTTTAAATTCTTCGTCAAAAGGTAACGATACGCTCTTTTTTGAGCGTCAAAACGAGCATGGAAGTTTTTTTCTTCTAGTTTTTTTAAGACAATGTGCGGGGCGAGTTTGGGGGCTAGATAATGAAATAATTTATCAGCATTCCAGTGTTTTGGAGCGTGAAAAGACAGCGTCTGATTGTTCGCATGCACGCCTTTATCCGTGCGCCCAGCCGCAACCACAACGCTTTTAATCCCTAACGCATTTAAAGCGCTTTCTATTTTGTCTTGCACGCCAAGTTTGTTAGGTTGTTTGGCATAGCCTAAAAAATACGCCCCATCATAAGCGATAGTAGCCTTAAAACACCGCATTTTAATAACGCTTTAAAATGAATTTTCTAAACAATAAATAAGAAATAAACGCCCAAATAAAGGGGAATATAAAGGTCATCAAAAACAAATCCGTAGAAATCACATGCACCATTAAAAAATAAACCCCAACCGCTCCAAGGACATAGAAATAACTCCAATTCGTTTTGAATCGTGGGTTGGCGATGCCAAATAAGGGGATCAAAAACACGCTCGCTAAAGGGAATAAGGAAACTAAAATCGCTTGAGAAAAACGGCGTTTTTGATTTTTATTAGCGTTTTTGCCAAAGGCTTTTTTCCAATAACCTAAATAATCCGTGCCTTGCAAATAAGCCGCATCATTAGAATTGAAAGACTTGAGCTTGTTGCGCAAATGCAATTCTTCAAAATCAACTTTACGCATTTTATCGCCTTGAGTGAAATACGCATGCCCGTTATACAAATTCAATTCAAACACGCCGTTTTGATTGTTGATATTGCCTTTTTGGGCCAGAATGAAGCTTTCTTGAGAAAGGCTTTTATTAGAAAAAAGCACTAAATTATCATAGGAATTGTTCTCAGCCTTATCCACATACACGAGCCAATCGCCTAATTTTTGCCCGAATTCACCGGCTCTTATGTTAATATCAATCTTGTCTTTTTTTTGACGCAAAAACCCGTAATAAGCGCTCTTAGAAGTGGGGATTAAAATAAGCGAAAACACCAATAAAATCGCGCTCACTAACAAACTTAAAGGCACAAACGCTTTAGTCATTGTTTTGGGCGAAACCCCTAAAGAGAAAAACACTAATAGTTCATGGTCATAGCTAAGCCTTGAAAGCCCCAAAGCGCAAGCCGCAAAAAAAGTGATCGGCAAAATAAAAAAGATAGTTCCTGGTAAGGAATACAAAAAGAGTTGCACCAGATCTAAAAAGCTCACTTTAATCACGAGCGTTACGCTTGCGATACTGATTAATAGCACGATAGAAGAGATAAAAAACAGCACTAAAAAGAAAGAGAAAAAAACCTGCGAAACCGCCATGAAAAGATAGTGTTTGATCATGCCTTAATCTTTATTGCACCCCATCTACAACAGGCACAAACGAGCATTTTTCTAGCACTTTTTGGACGCGCAAAGCGTTATTTTGCTTCACAAAGCGTTTGATCACTTGCTCGTTGTTTTCTTGAATGGGCGCAACTAAAATCCCGCCTTCTTCAAGCTGATCAATAAGCGCTTGGGGGATATTTTTGGCGCAAGCAGAGAATAAAATCCTATCATAGGGGGCGTATTGATCCCAGCCCTTGTTCCCATCAGCGAATTTGACATGAACGTTGTCTAAACCGAGATTTTTAAGGCGCAAACGCGCTTCTAAATACAAGCTTTCAATCCTTTCAACGCTAAAAACGCGCCTGAAAATTTGAGACAGCACCGCCGCTTGATAGCCGCTCCCACAGCCAATTTCTAGCACGCTATCCACATGATCGATTTCTAAATATTGCGTCATTTTGGCCACGGTTAAGGGCGAAGAAATGTATTGTTGCGCTTGCATAGAAAGAGCGTTTAAAGTGTAGGCAAAGTGTTTAAAGGGGGCTGGCACAAAAACCTCCCTTTCAATGCTTTCCATGGCCTCTCTCACTTTGGGGTGCAAATTGAAACGCTTATGGATTTCTTCACACATCAAATGGTTTTTAATACTATTCAAACAAGCCCCTTAAAAATCATCAAAACTCACGCTCCCTTTAGCGTAATTGCTCACCCTAGCCTCAAAGAAATTAGAGCGCTGTTCATTGAAACTTGAAAAGCTCTCTACCCATTTAATGGGGTGTTGGACGCCATAAACTTTAGCGATACCCACCTTACTCAAACGGCTATCCGCTAAAAACTGGATGTATTGCTCAATCAAGCTTGAAGTGAGCCCTAAAATCTTGCCTTGCGTGATATAATCCCCCCATGAGGCTTCAATTTCTACCGCTTTTTTAAACATTCCTATGACTTCGTTAATCAATTGTGGCGTGAATAGATCCGCTCTTTCATTCCTTAAAGCGTTGATCATGTTTTGGAATAAAATCAAATGCGTTACCTCATCTCTTTGGATAAAACGAATCATTTGCGCTGATCCTAGCATTTTACCGCTCCTAGCCAGCGTGTAAAAATAGCTAAACCCGCTATAAAAATAAATCCCCTCTAAAATCTGGTTCGCAAAAAGCGCTTTGAGGATGTTTTCTTCTGTAGGGTTTTTGGCTAATTCCATATACACTTGCGCGATATAGTCATTCTTGCTTTTTAATTGCATATCGTTACGCCACATGTCATAAATTTCTTCAGTATTTGCGCTAATGCTTTCTACCATCACCGCATACGCATGGCTGTGTAAGGCTTCTTCATAAGCTTGACGCACCAAGCACAAATTGATTTCGGGACTGGTGATAAAGGGATTGACATTATCAATTAAATTATTCGTTTGCAAGCTGTCCATAAAAATGAGTTGCGCTAAAGCTCTGTCATAGCCAATCTTTTCTTCTGCGCTTAATTTCAAATAATCCCTTTTGTCATCGTTCATGCTCACTTCTTCAGCAAACCAAGTGTTAGCGAGCATCGTTTTCCACAAATGATCCGCCCATTGATACTTGATTTTATTCAAATCAAACATGCTTGTAGGATTACCCCCAAAAATCTTTCTTTCATTCACACTTTCTGTAGAATTGGGGTTGTAAATTTTCTTGCGTGAAACTTCCATTTTGTTCCTTAATTTCCTTAAAACTACCTAATGATATAGTCTTGTTAGAATACCTTAAAAGAATTTAAAACCCCCTAAAAGCCAGAAAAAACTCCAAATTTTAAAAAACTTCAATTTTTCAGTATTTTTAAAGGATTAAAAAGCTAAAATACTGCTTCTTTATTTTCTACTCTTATGAGTGCGATGGTGTGCGGAAGTGGCGAAATTGGTAGACGCACTAGACTTAGGATCTAGCGCCGCAAGGCATGAAGGTTCGATTCCTTTCTTCCGCACCATTCTTAATGATTAAGATTTGAAGCCCTAAACGGAACTTATTCTATTAAAACCTTCAAAAGTTTTTAAAACGCCATGAGCGATGTTTTGAACGCTCTCTAAATTTAAATTCGCATGACAAGGCAAGGAAATTTCAGCGTTATAAAAATCCTCTGCGCTTTTTAATGGGGCTGTGTTGAAGAGCTGTTGGTACAATTGGTATTGATAAATAGGTTTGTAATGCACTTGGGCTAAAATGCCAAGCTTGTGCAAATTTTCTAAAATGAGTTTTTTAAATATAAAAAATTTTTGATCCATTAAAATAGGATAAAGGTGGTTAGAGCTTTGATGTTTTAACAGGGGGTGTAAAGGGGT
Organism: Helicobacter pylori; assembly: GCA_008033015.1. Classification (GTDB taxonomy): domain Bacteria; phylum Campylobacterota; class Campylobacteria; order Campylobacterales; family Helicobacteraceae; genus Helicobacter; species Helicobacter pylori_DH. Next base: position 772,615 of record CP032042.1, on the reverse strand, counting down.
GAAATAAGGGTTATCTTTAAAAATCCTATCATAAGTTAGAGCGACTTCTTCTCTTTTTTGCATTAAAAAGGGGGCTTTTTTAAGCTGGCTCAAACCCAAAGCGCTTTGGATTTCATTCAAGCGGAAATTATGCCCTATGCTTTTGACTTCGCCTTCAAAAAAATCTTTTTTGATCATGCCATGAGAGCGAAACAATTTCATTTTTTCATATAATTCGCTATTATTAGTAACGACCGCTCCCCCCTCAGCCGTAGTGATAGGCTTAATGGCATGGAAACTAAACACGCTCGCTAACGCAAAGCCTCCTACTTTTTTGTTTTGATACTCGCTCCCTAAAGCATGCGAGCTGTCAGAAAGAAAACTCAAAGAATGTTTTTTGCAAAGCTTTTGAACGCTTTCTATTTCTACGCTTTTACCGGCATAATCCACGCTCACTATGGCTTTGGTTTTTTTAGTAATGAGCTTTTCTAGGGCCAATTCATCTATATTGCCATCGTTTTTAACTTCAGCAAACACGGGTGTATAGCCGCTTTCTAAGAGCATGTTAGCCGTCGCTACAAAGCTTATAGGGGTGGTGATTATTTCATTACGATCAGCACTAAATTCGCTAAAATTCCTATAAAGCGTTAAAAGGGCTGAAGTCGCGCTGTTAAACACTAACGCATGCTTAACGCCCAGAAACTCGCACAAAGCTTCTTCAAACAAAAGAGAGCGTTTGCCTTGCGTAAGCTGTTTGGAATTTAAAACCTCTAAAACAGCCTTTTTATCTTCTTCATCTAAACAAGGCTCGCTATAAGCAAACTCTTTCAAGCGAGCAAGTCTTGCAAGCGAGATGGGGTGATCTTGCTTGTGTCATGGATATCTTGGAATTTTTGAGCGTTCAGTCTTGTTTTATCTAAGGTGTTGTATTCCTTGTTCAAATGATTCGTTTCAGCGAGCTGTTTTTTCCACTGGTGCAAAGAGTTTTGAATGTTTTCTTTCTCACTTTCTAATGATTTTGAAAATTTCTCCAAAGCTTTCGTGTCGTCAATATCAATATTGCTAGGGAGTTTCAAACCATCGTTGCCTGATTTTTGATTGAAAGAATCAATCGCTTTATCCAAACGGCTTTTAAAACGCTCAAAATCGCTTCGATCTTTTTCATTATTATGAGCGTAAGCTTTAGAAATCCCCACCAATTCTTTAGCGTCTTTATCCATGCCCTTTAAGCTTTTGAGGCGGCTTTCTAAATCCCCTATGGCTAGGTTATCCTGCTTAGCTTGTTTGGCTAATTTGATCTTTTCATCATTCTCTGAAAGATTTTGAATTTCCTTATTTTCTTCTTTTTCTCCATTTTTTGTGTGCGAACCAACCCTTTGAGTATGGTAATCCCTCACCATCAAAGACGGGTTATAATGATTTGAAATCTTAGACATCCTATCCTCCACTTCATTTTATTTCTTAAAGATAAGATAAGCAAACTCTATTCCTAAAATATTTTGATCCACTCAATTCTATCTAAAAATATTAATCTAATCCTAAAACCCTTTCTAACTCTTTGATGAGGTTTGTAATTTCTTTCAATTCTTTAAGATTGAGAGTGAGTTTATAATTGACTTGATTATCAGGATTCATTGGCACCAATTGCTTTTTGAACTCATTTTGTTTCATAAAGTATTTTCTTTCTTTATGAATGTAATGGATTTCATCTTTTTTAAAAATTCTATAAAGCAATTTGTCCTCGCACACTCCTAAGCAAATCAAAAAATCATAGTTGTATCGTGGGTTTATGCCATTGAACTGAAAAGTGTTGTTAGTTCTGCCTTTTCGTGCGGTTTTAACTTCAAAAGACACACCGCTTTTTGTCATAATATCGTATTCATCATGAATAATGCCATCATTGATCACTCCATCTATAGCGTTAAGCACGCTTTTTAAAAACTCTTCGCCAATCTGCCCTATAGCGTTGGCTTCAAAATCTCTAATTTTTGAAAAAATAGCGTTGTAATCTTGCCCTAAATTCAATTCTTTATGTTTTTTTCAATAATTTTTAAAAAAGTTTGTTCTAAGTCCATCAATTATCCTTTAAGCTATCCAAATGATCATGTAGGGCTTGAAAAATATGGCTTTTGCCTAAATGATAGCAAGAATTAGTCGCTAAACTTGCGTATTTTGTCCAATCAATTTCTTGGAATAGTTTTTTTAATTTAGCGTTTAAAACCTTGTCAGCGCTAGTAAATACCACAGCAATACCAGATTGATACTTAACTTCCTCAAAGTTCTCTACAATTTGTGTGCTTTTATAAAAAGTTGATGAAATGTAAAAAGACGCTTTTTGATTAAAAATCCACTCTTTACCGCATTCTCTGTTTTTAGCCAATGAAACCGTGAAAACCTTGATATATTCGCCAAAGGGTTCTTTATGGCGATTCTTATACCAAGAAAATTCACTTTTTTTGTTTTGATACTTTTTGCTCCAAATTTGAAACACGCAATGCACATCCACTTCTTTATTTTTAAAATCTATAAACGCATTTTTTTCTAAGCGTTCGCTATAAAGCAGATTCAAACCTTTCACACGATACTTAATAGAACCTTTTCCTTGACTTTCAAAAAACATGGGCAAGATAAAACACACAAAATCACAATTTCTAGCATGGTTGATAAATTCTAACGCCATAACCCCACGATGCCCAAAAGGAGGGTTGCCCAAGCAAATCACTTTTTGATGCGTGGGCAATTTATAATTTAAAAAATCGCATTGAATAAAACCATTTCTTTTAGGTTCAATATCTATACCAATGCGTCTATTTTTAGGAAACAAGTCATAAAACACCCCATCGCCTGCACTTGGCTCTAAAAAAATAAAGTCATCTGGATTTTCGTATTTTTTAATAACTTCACAAGCTTTTTGAAAGCATTTTAAAGCCACACTAGGCTTAGTGAAATACTGATCTAGAACATTGCTAGAATTTTCTTTCATCTCATTGCCATTGACATAGCGTTTAGGGGTAATTTCTTTAAACAAGGTTTGCATGAAAAAACTTTACTATAAAACCATAAAACTTAATGCTGATTCTTTCTGATCGCTTAAAACCCTTAAACTATGCTTAAAAAAATCCTTAAAACTTAAGAATTTTCTTCTAAATACTTCGTGTGGATTTTTGCTTGCCTGAAATCCGCATTTTCAAGCATTTCAATATGGAAAGGAATGGTCGTTTTAATGCCTTCTACTTTAAATTCCTTTAAAGCTCTTTTCATCTTAGCGATCGCTCTTTCTCTGTTTTCACCCCACACAATGAGCTTGCCAATCATCGAATCATAGTGCGTAGGCACGACATAATTGGCATGCGCATGCGAATCAAGGCGCACATTCACCCCACCAGGAGCGATCCATTCGGTGATTTTGCCTGGGCTTGGGTAGAATTTTTTAGGATCTTCTGCCGTGATTCGGCATTCTATCGCATGCCCTTTGAGAGAAAAGCTTTCTTGATTGGGCAATTTTTCGCCTTGAGCGATCTTAATCATCCATTCAATGAGATTTAACCCGCTCACCATTTCGCTAATGGTGTGTTCCACTTGCAAACGAGTGTTCATCTCCATGAAATAAAAATCTTTCATGTTAGAATCGAGCAAAAATTCAAAAGTCCCAGCCCCCACATAGCCGATATATTTAGCGGCTTTGATCGCTGTTTCTAGCAAACGCTCACGAACGCCCTCTTCTAAAACCACCGCCGGAGTTTCTTCAATGAGCTTTTGCTGGCGTCTTTGCACCGAGCAATCCCTTTCGCCCACATGAATGACATTGCCATGCTTGTCGGCTAAAATTTGGACTTCAATGTGCTTGGGCTTGTTGATGAATTTTTCTAAATACACGCTCCCATCGCCAAACGCGCTCAAAGCTTCCGTTTCGGCGGCTAAATAAAGGTTTTTAAGCTTGGATTTATCTTCTACGACGCGCATCCCCCTTCCGCCCCCACCAGCAGCCGCTTTAATGATAACAGGGTAGCCGATTTTATCAGCGATTTCTTCAGCTTCTTGATAGCTTTTAAGCAACCCATCACTGCCCTCAATCACAGGCATGCCGGCTTCTTTCATCACGCTTTTGGCTTTGGATTTATCGCTCATTAAAGCCATGACTTTTGCGCTCGGACCAATAAATTCCAAAGAATGGTGCGAGCAAATCTCTACAAAATTCTGGTTTTCACTCAAAAACCCATACCCGGGGAAAATCGCATCCGCTTCAAACAATTCCGCCGCACTAATGATCGCAGGGATATTCAAGTAACTCTCGCTGGATTTGGCCCCCCCTATACACACTTTTGCACTAGCCGTATTGAGGTAGTGGGCGTCTTTGTCAGCGATAGAATAAATGGCTATGGATTCTTTACCCATTTCTTGAATGGTTTGGATCGCTCTTAAAGCGATCTCGCCTCTATTAGCGATCAAAATGCGCGAGAGTTCTTTTTTTTCTACCTTTTTATTTCTTTTATTCATGGGTTTTAAAGCTTTTCCACTTTGATGAGTTTCGTGCCGTATTCTACCGGCTGAGCGTCTCCCACTTCAACAGAAACCACCTTGCAAGGGTATTCCACTTCAATTTCATTCATGATTTTCATCGCTTCTACAATGCCCACGATTTGCCCTTTTTTAAGCGTATCGCCCGCTTTGACATAAGGCTCAGCCCCAGGGGAGGGCGCATGATAAAAAGTGCCTACCATAGGCGAAAGCACGAAATCTTCTTTTTTATCCACAATAGGGGTGCATACCATAGGCACAGGGGTTTGAGCACTTGGCATGCTCGCTTCTACCATAATGGGGGCTGGAGAATGGGCGGAATTTAACGCATTTTTATGTTTCGCATAAGCGGATTCTTTATCCAAAACCAACTCAAAATGCTCATGTTTTAATTTCAAATGCCCTAAATCAGAAGCTTTAAATTCTTTGATCAACTCTTCAATTTCAGAAAGGTTCATAACGATCTATTCCTTGATATTATTTTAAAATATGCCATAAACACATAATCTTACTAAGCGTTTTTAGCAAAAAATTATTGTTATAATAACATAATTACTAACAAACTTTAAAGGCTTTGTGTATATGGGATTGAAAGCGGATTCTTGGATTAAAAAAATGAGTTTAGAGCATGGCATGATTAGCCCTTTTTGCGAAAAGCAAGTCGGTAGGAATGTGATCAGCTATGGTTTGAGCAGTTACGGGTATGATATTAGAGTGGGGAGTGAGTTCATGCTCTTTGATAACAAAAACGCTTTAATTGACCCTAAAAACTTTGATCCTAACAACGCAACCAAAATTGATGCGAGTAAAGAAGGCTTTTTTATCTTGCCCGCTAACGCGTTCGCCCTAGCCCATACGATAGAGTATTTTAAAATGCCTAAAGACACCTTAGCGATTTGTTTAGGCAAAAGCACTTACGCTAGGTGCGGGATCATTGTGAATGTTACGCCTTTTGAGCCGGAATTTGAAGGCTATATCACGATTGAAATTTCTAACACTACTAATCTACCGGCTAAAGTCTATGCCAATGAAGGGATCGCGCAAGTGGTGTTTTTACAAGGCGATGAAATGTGCGAGCAAAGCTATAAAGATAGAGGCGGTAAGTATCAAGGGCAAGTGGGCATCACTTTGCCTAAAATTTTAAAGTGATTTGAAGAAAGATAAAAGCATTTATCCTTTGGGCGTTGTTTATTTTTAAATACAAACAATACCGCAATTTCTTAAAAATGTATTATAATACGAAACTTCAGTTTTATTGAGTTACAAACTCTTTGAGAACAAAACGCTAAACCATTTAGGAAATTTAGGAAATTACCATGCTAAGGCTCGTTAGTAAAACGATTTGTTTGTCTTTAATCGGCTTGTTCAACCCTTTAGAAGCCTTTCAAAAACACCAAAAAGACGGCTTTTTTATAGAAGCCGGGTTTGAAACCGGGTTATTAGAAGGCACTCAAACTAAAGAAGAAGTCATAACCACCCAAAAAATCTATGAAAACCCCCTAACCCACCCACAAACTAAAGAACAGCCTAAAGAACAAAACAAAAGCGATACGGCCACCCCACAAAGCACTTACGGAAAATACTACATACCCCAAAGCACCATTTTAAAAAACGCAACGGCTTTATTCACCACGAACAATATAGAAAATGACTTAACTTTTTATTCTCAAAACCCTGTGTATGCGAATATGGTTAATGGGAGCGTAACCATACAAAACTTTCTGCCTTATAATTTAAACAATGTTGAACTGAGTTTTAAAGACGCTCAAGGCAAGGTGGTCAATTTAGGCGTGATAGAGACTATCCCCAAAGATTCTCAAATCATTTTGCCTGCAAGCTTGTTTAATGATTCAGAATTTGAACAAGCTGATAGCTTTAATTACCAACAACTTCAAGCCACTGCCACACAATTTTCTGATGCTAACACGCAAAGTTTGTTTAAAAAGCTCAGCCAAATCACGACCAATGTAACGATGAGTTATGAAAACGCCGATACTAACAATTTTAAAGGTAATTGCCATGATTGTGTGTCAGATTTCACCCCACAAACCGCAGAAGAATTGACCAATTTAATGTTGGATATGATTGCGGTGTTTGACTCTAAATCGTGGGAAGAAGCCGTTTTAAACGCTCCTTTCCAATTTTCTAACAGCCCATCAGAGTGCGGCTCTGACTTTCCTAAGTGCGTGAATCCTTTCAATAACGGGCGTGTCGCTCCCATCTATGAAAAATACGTGCTAACCCCACAATCCGTTATAGATGCGTTTAGAAGAACGATCAATCTTGAAGTGAATATCCTAAAATCAGGGTTTGTAGGGCTAGGGTATGAACTTGATGATGGCGATGGCAATTTAGCGATAACGGCTTCTGCATTAAACCCTGAAAAATTGTTTGGTAAAACTTTGAACAAAGTTGATATTGTGGAATTAAGAGACATTATCCATGAATTTAGCCACACTAAAGGCTATACGCATAATGGGAACATGACTTATCAAAGGGTGCGCTTGTGTCAAGAAAACGGCGGAGCCATACAAGAATGTGAGGGTGGGAAAGAAGAATTGGTCAATGGGAAAGAAGAACTAAAATTTACAAATGGGAAAGAAGTGAAAGATCAGGATGGTTACACCTATGATGTATGTTCTTTTTATAAGGACAACCACCAAGTCTATACAGCGGGCAATTACCCCAATTCCATTTATACGAATTGTGCTCAAATCCCCGCTGGGCTTATAGGGGTTACTACCGCTGTCTGGCAACAGCTCATCAATCAAAACGCCCTGCCCATTAATTTCGCTAATTTGAGCAGCCAAGCCAACTATTTAGACGCCGGGTTGAACGTGCAAAATTTTGCAACCTCTATGGTCAGTGCGATCGCGCAAAATTTTTCCACCACTTCCACCACCACTTACCGCTCTTCAAGTAAGAATTTTAGAAGCCCTATTTTAGGGGTTAATGTTAAAATAGGCTACCAACATTATTTTAATGACTACATAGGGTTAGCCTATTACGGCATTATCAAATACAACTACGCTCAGGCTAACGATGAAAAAATCCAGCAATTAAGCTATGGTGGGGGAATGGATGTGTTATTTGATTTCATCACCACTTATGCCAATAAAAAGCAAGACAATCCCACTAAAAAAGTTTTTGCTTCCTCTTTTGGGGTGTTTGGGGGGTTAAGGGGATTATACAATAGCTACTATGTTTTCAACCAGGTCAAAGGAAGCGGTAATTTAGATATAGTTACTGGGTTTAATTACCGCTACAAGCATTCTAAATATTCCATAGGCATTAGCGTTCCTTTAATCCAAAGCGGTATTAAAATCGCTTCTAATAATGGCATCTATGCGAACTCTGTTGTTTTGAATGAAGGGGGCAGCCATTTTAAAGTGTTTTTTAATTATGGGTGGGTGTTTTAGGGGTTAAAAATTGGCTTTAACTCAAGCTTTTTAGCAAAAAATTAAGATCTTAAGTTTTTAGAATTTGTTTTTAAAACTTTTGAGATACCCCCTAAACTTGCGCAATACTCGCCACAAACACGCATGCGCTCTCAGATTTTAGCACCATATCTAATGGGATGCGATACATTTCACGCTCTTTAAAATACCCTTTTTCTTGTTCGCTAAAGCCCCCTTCAGGTCCTATGATAACGCCCTTTTCAAAATTTGCGCTTGCGGGCAAGGTTTCGCCGTTAAAATCCAAAACGCTCGCTTTTGGGTAGGCGTTTAACATTTCTTTGGTGTTTGAAAACGCTTCCAATTCCATTAAAGCGCTCCTACCGCATTGCTCGCAAGAATGAATCAAAATCTTTTGAAAGCGCTCTAGCTTGGCGCTGTCTATTTTTTCATTACGCTGGCTAAAATCCGCATAGAATAAACTCAACTTGCTCACGCCTAACTGGTTTAAAAAAGGTAGGATTTTTTCAACGCTTTTGATTTCAATCACGCTTAAGATCAAATGCGTTTTTTTACTGGCTATAACCTCTAATGGTTGCGCGCCCACTAGCCTTAAAAGGGCGTGTTTTTTAGTGATTTCTGCATGCTCATAGGTGTATAAAAAGCCGTCTTTTAAATTTCTCAAATCCAAATAGCTCGCGCTTTTGATGCGCCTTGAACGGTATAAATGCGTGTAACTCTCGCCTTCTATTTTTAAAACAGGCTCTTTGGCTAAAGGGTGGTAGACAAAACGCATTCAAAGGCCCATTAACACAACAATAAGAATCGTTTCTAAAAAATACAGGATTTTAGCTTTTTTAATATAGGCTTCCATCCTTTCTTTTTTAGTGATAGCGAATTTCACGCTTTTATGGCGTTTGATTTCTGCTATAAGCATCAACAACAACCCCAAAAGCATGGCAACAGCGCTAAAAGAAAATTCAAATTGCTGCATCGCCCAAATAAAAATCCCGCTCAAAAGAGCGATGCTTAAAAGAATGTAAATCGCTGGCATGACAAGATAGATTTTTTTGTTCAATTGGATGAAATTCTTTTCTTTAAAAAGGGTGTAAAGATTGATCATAAAGGCTAGGGCAAGCAAAGCGGCAAAAAAGGCATGGACAAGCAAGGATTGAGCCATCACAGAAGAATCTTGTGTATTTAATGCTTGCAAACTCATCTCTAACATTAACTTCTTTCTAACGATTTATTTTTTATTAATCGTTTTATTTTAGCATGCACTAATGAATTTGATCAATGAAAAGCTTAATAATTTAGAAAATAACGCCACAAAATCCCCTAAAGAAGCGGTCATTCTTTTGAATATGGGAGGGCCTAACAGCCTTTATGAAGTGGGGGTGTTTTTAAAAAACATGTTTGATGACCCCTTTATCCTTACCATTAAAAATAATTTCATGCGTAAAATGGTGGGTAAAATGATCGTCAATAGCCGCATAGAAAAATCCAAAAAAATCTATGAAAAATTAGGAGGCAAATCCCCTTTAACGCCTATCACATTCGCCCTTACAGAGCGTTTGAACGAATTGGATCCTTCTCGCTTTTACACTTATGCGATGCGTTATACCCCCCCTTATGCGTCTATGGTCTTGCAAGATTTAGCCTTAAAAGAGGTAGAAAGCTTGGTGTTTTTTTCCATGTATCCTCAATATTCTAGCACCACCACCCTTTCTAGTTTCAATGATGCTTTTAACGCCCTAAAATCTTTAGAAACTTTCCGCCCCAAAGTGCGAGTCATAGAGCGCTTTTATGCCAGCAAAAAACTTAATGAAATCATTTTAAACACGATTTTAAACACCCTAAACAACCGCAAAAGCCAGGATTTTGTCTTAATCTTTTCTGTCCATGGCTTGCCTAAAAGCATTATTGATGCCGGCGATACTTACCAGCAAGAATGCGAACACCATGTGAGTTTGTTAAAAGAGTTGATGCAACAAAAAAATATCCCTTTTAAAGAAGTTTTACTCTCTTACCAATCCAAGCTAGGGCCTATGAAATGGCTAGAGCCAAGCACTGAAGAATTGATAGAAAAGCACCGCAAGTCTCATATTATTATCTATCCTTTGGCTTTCACGATTGACAATTCTGAAACGCTTTATGAATTAGACATGCAATACCGCTTGATGGCAGAGCGCTTGGCAGTTAAAGAATATTTGGTTTGCCCATGCTTAAACGATTCCATAGAGTTCGCTAAATTCATCGTTGGATTAGTGAAAAATCTTGAAAGTGAGTGAAACTTGCATAAAAAAAGCGATTATTGTAGTAAGATACTGAGTTTTCAAACCCATTAAAAATAAAGGTTATTTCATGTTTTCACTCTCTTATGTTTCCAAGAAATTTTTAAGCGTGTTGCTATTGATTTCGCTGTTTTTAAGCGCTTGCAAATCCAATAATAAAGACAAATTAGACGAAAATCTTTTAAGCTCTGGCTCTCAAAGCTCCAAAGAATTAAACGATGAGCGAGACAACATAGACAAAAAGAGTTACGCCGGTTTAGAAGATGTTTTTTTAGACAATAAGTCCATTAGCCCTAATGATAAATACATGCTTTTAGTTTTTGGGCGTAATGGTTGCTCCTATTGCGAAAGGTTTAAAAAGGATCTTAAAAATGTCAAAGAATTGCGCGACTATGTTAAAGAGCATTTTAGCGCTTACTATGTCAATATCAGCTATTCTAAAGAGCATGATTTTAAAGTCGGCGATAAGGATAAAAATGATGAAAAAGAAATCAAAATGTCTACAGAAGAATTAGCGCAAATTTATGCCGTCCAATCCACCCCTACGATTGTTTTATCCGATAAAACCGGCAAAACCATCTATGAATTGCCCGGCTATATGCCCTCTACGCAATTTTTAGCCGTGTTAGAATTTATCGGCGGTGGGAAGTATCAAGACACGAAAAACGATGAGGATCTCACTAAAAAATTAAAGGCTTACATCAAGTATAAAACCAACCTTTCTAAAAGCAAGTCTAACTAGGAAAGTCTAATGAAGAATCTCAAAAGCCTGCTTTCTTTTTTGCTGGCTTCTTTTTGGGTCGCTATCCCTTTAATCGCGCTCTATGCCTTAGCGTGTGCGATAGCCACTTTTATAGAAAATGACTATGGCACGAGCGCGAGTAAGGCGATTGTGTATAACACCCCTTGGTTTAATTTCTTGCATGCGTATTTATTGGTGGTTTTAATAGGCACATTCATTAAATCTAAAGCTTTGGAGCGCAAAAGGTATGCGAGCCTTTTTTTCCACAGCTCCTTGATTTTCATCATTTTAGGGGCAGCCATCACGCGCTTTTTTGGCGTAGAAGGGCTTATGCATGTGCGAGAAAATAGCGCGCAAAGCTCTTTTGAGAGCGCGGACACTTACCTTAATATCACCCTAAACGACGAAAAAAAACTTTCTTTAAAAACGCCTTTAACTTTTTATTATTCCAAACGATTAAAACCCATTCATGCCACTTTAGATCACAAGCCTTTAATTTTAGAACCCTTAGAGATTTACAAGCAAAACGCCATTAAAAAAGATGACGCTACCATTTTAGTGTTAAAAGCGACCTATAACGGCGTGAGCCACAAATTCAACCTCATTAAAAACAACAGGAATGAAGGCATAGAAGAAAGCGAGGTGTTTAAAGACGACAAGCTCTCTTTAAGTTTTGGATCCGCTTACATTGAACTGCCCTTTCAAATCAAACTGAAGCGTTTTGAATTAGAGCGCTACGCTGGCTCTATGAGCCCTTCATCTTACGCTTCAGAAGTGGAAGTTTTGAAATTGGATAACACTTTAATCAAACCTTATAGGATTTTTATGAACCATGTTTTAGATTATGAAGGCTATCGCTTTTTCCAATCTTCCTATGATACGGATGAAAAAGGCACGATCCTTTCTGTCAATAAAGATCCGGGTAAAATCCCCACCTATTTAGGGTATGCGATGCTTATTTTGGGGGCTTTGTGGTTGCTTTTGGATAAAAACGGGCGTTTTTTGAAGCTTTCACGATTCTTAAAATCCCAACAAGTTGCTAGTTTCTTGCTCGCTTTAATTTTAATCAGCCCTTTTACTTCTTCGTTTGCTAATGAGGCTCCAATTGACATGCATGGGGGCAAAAGCGCTCCAATAGAACGACAGAATGTAGAAAATTCCGCTAATAAAGAAGATTCTAAAAGCGCGATTTTAGAGCGTTTGAAACATTTGAGAGAGTATTCCAAAGACCACTTAAAAGCCTTTCAAAGGCTTCAAATCCAGGATTTTGACGGGCGTATCAAACCTTTAGACACCATTAGCATTGAATATATCCATAAGATTTTAAAAAAAGATGATTTTCAAGGGCTAAACGCCATGCAAACGCTTTTAGGGATCATGTTTTTCCCCAATGATTGGCACAGTATTAAGATGATTTACACTTCTAGTAAAGCCTTAAGAAAGCTTATCGGCACGCCTTTAGACGAAAGCCGTATCGCTTTTAGAGATGTTTTTGATAGCCGTGGGTATAAATTAAAAAATCTGGTTGAAGAAGTCAATCAAAAATCCCCCAACGCGCGCAACGAGTTGGATAAAGATGTCTTAAAAGTGGATGAACGCATCAACTTAGTCTATACGCTTTTTAGCGCTCAATTTTTACGCATTTTCCCTAGCGATAAAACCAGCGCTTGGCTCTCGCCCATTGAAGCGATCAACAGCCCCAATAAAGAAATTTCAAGCGTGGCGACGGCGTTTTTAAAAAATATTTTTAGCGGGTTTGATGACGCTTTAAAAACCAATCAATGGGATAAAGTGGAAAAAACCCTAAAAGATTTAAGCGTCTATCAGCAAGAGCATGCCAAAAACCTCTATCTATCTTCTTCAAAAGTGGATTCTGAAATTTTTTTAAACCACACCAATTTTTTTAACCGCCTGACCTTGCCTTATATCCTTCTAGGATTGTTGCTTTTTATCGTTGTGATCAGCTCTCTGGTTAAAAACACGATTCCTAATATTTGGCTCACTAGAATCCTTTATGCCGCTATCTTGCTTTGCGCGATCGCTCATTCTATGGGGCTAATCTTGCGCTGGTATGTGAGCGGGCATTCGCCTTGGAGCAACGCTTATGAGTCCATGCTTTATATCGCATGGGCTTCTGTTGTCGCAGGGTTTGTTTTACGCTCCAAACTCGCGCTATCGGCTTCTAGTTTTTTAGCCGGTATCGCGCTCTTTGTGGCTCATTTAGGCTTTATGGACCCTCAAATTGGCCATTTAGTGCCGGTGTTGAAATCCTATTGGCTCAATATCCATGTCTCTATCATCACCGCCAGTTATGGCTTTTTGGGCTTGTGTTTTGTGCTAGGGATTTTAAGTTTGGTTTTGTTTATCTTGCGCAAACAAGGGCGTTTCAATTTAGACAAAACCATTCTTTCCATTAGCGCTATCAATGAAATGAGCATGATTTTAGGCTTGTTCATGCTCACGGCCGGGAATTTCTTAGGCGGGGTGTGGGCGAATGAATCTTGGGGGCGCTATTGGGGGTGGGACCCTAAAGAAACCTGGGCGTTGATTTCTATTTGCGTCTATGCTTTAATCTTGCATTTGCGTTTTTTAGGTTCTCACAATTGGCCCTTTATTTTAGCGAGCAGCAGCGTGCTAGGGTTTTATTCGGTTTTAATGACTTATTTTGGCGTGAATTACTACCTTTCTGGCTTGCACAGCTATGCCGCAGGCGATCCTTTGCCGATCCCTACTTTTTTATACTTTTTGGTAGCGATACCTTTTGCTCTCGTGATCTTGGCGTATTTCAAACGCCATTTGAGTTTGCCGAAATTAGTTTAAAGGATAAGAATGTTCCAACCCTTACTAGACGCCTTTATAGAAAGCGCTTCCATTGAAAAAATGGCCTCTAAATCTCCCCCCCCCTAAAAATCGCTGTGGCGAATTGGTGGGGAGGTGCTGAAGAATTTAAAAAGAGCGCTCTGTATTTCATCTTAAGCCAACGCTACACAATCACTTTACACCGAAACCCTGATAAACCTGCAGACATCGTTTTTGGTAACCCCCTTGGACAAGCCAGAAAAATCCTATCCTATCAAAACACTAAAAGGGTGTTTTATACCGGTGAAAACGAAGTCCCTAATTTCAACCTCTTTGATTACGCCATAGGCTTTGATGAATTGGATTTTAGAGATCGTTATTTGAGAATGCCTTTATATTATGATAGACTACACCATAAAGCAGAGAGCGTGAATGACACCACCGCGCCCTACAAACTTAAAGACAACAGCCTTTATACTTTAAAAAAACCCTCCCATCATTTTAAAGAAAACCACCCTAATTTATGCGCAGTAGTGAATGATGAGAGCGATCCTTTGAAAAGAGGGTTTGCGAGTTTTGTCGCAAGCAACCCTAACGCTCCTAAAAGGAACGCTTTCTATGACGCTTTAAACGCTATTGAGCCAGTTACTGGGGGAGGAAGCGTGAGAAACACTTTAGGCTATAATGTCAAAAACAAGAGCGAGTTTTTAAGCCAATACAAATTCAATCTGTGTTTTGAAAACTCGCAAGGCTATGGCTATGTTACCGAAAAAATCATTGACGCTTACTTTAGCCACACCATTCCTATTTATTGGGGGAGTCCCAGCGTGGCGAAAGATTTTAACCCTAAAAGTTTTGTGAATGTTTGTGATTTTAAAGATTTTGATGAAGCGATTGATTACGTGAGATACTTGCACACGCACCCAAACGCTTATTTAGACATGCTCTATGAAAACCCTTTAAATGAAATTGATGGGAAAGCTTACTTTTACCAAGATTTGAGTTTTAAAAAAATCCTGGATTTTTTTAAAACGATTTTAGAAAACGACACGATTTACCACAAATCCTCAACATCTTTTATGTGGGAGGGTGATTTGCATAAGCCTTTAGTAACTATTGATGATTTGAGGGTTAATTATGAGCGGCTTTTACAAAACGCTCCGCCTTTGTTGGAACTCTCTCAAAACACCACTTTTAAAATCTATCGCAAAGCTTATCAAAAATCCTTACCTTTGTTGCGTGCCATAAGGAGATGGGTTAAGAAATTGGGTTTGTAAAATTGGGGGTAATCAAACCCCTTGCGCTATCATCGCAGACGCCACTTTTCTAAAACCAGCGATATTAGCCCCTAAAACAAAATTAGTAGGGTCTTTAAACTCTTTAGCGGTTTGAGAAACATTCTTATAAATCTCTTTCATGATATGGTGTAATTTCGCATCCACCACTTCAAAACTCCAAGGGTGCATGCTCGCATTTTGCGCCATTTCCAAGCCGCTCACGCTCACCCCCCCAGCATTAGCCGCCTTTCCTATGCCATAAGAAATCTTAGCCTGCAAAAACAATTCAATCGCTTCATTGCTTGAGGGCATGTTCGCCCCTTCAGCCACGCATTTGCACCCGTTAGAAAGGAGGGTTTTGGCGTCTAAAACGCTCAATTCATTCTCAGTCGCGCTAGGAAAAGCCGCAAAACAAGGCACATGCCATATAGCATTCCCTCCTTTGGGGTAATTTTCTGTGGGCGTGTATTTCGCGCTTGGTTTTTGTAGGGCGTATTCTTTGATTCTCCCACGACGCGCTTCTTTAATCTCTTTCAAAAGCTCTAAATCAATGCCGTCTTTATCATAAATCATGCCATTAGAATCGCTCGCCGTTACCGGTTTAGCCCCTATTTGGAGCAATTTTTCAATGGTGTAAATTGCGACATTACCGCTCCCAGAAACGCTGCAAACCTTGCCCTCTAAAGAGCTGTTCCTTTCTTGCAACATTTCTTCCGCAAAATACACGCACCCATAACCGGTAGCTTCTTTTCTGCACAAGCTCCCCCCATAAGTGAGTCCTTTACCGGTCAATACGCCCTCAAAACGATTGACTAATTTTTTGTATTGCCCAAACAGATAGCCAATCTCTCTTTCGCCCACTCCAATATCCCCAGCTGGCACATCAGTCGTGGCTCCAATGTGGCGGTACAATTCGTTCATAAACGCCTGGCAAAAACGCATGATCTCATGCTCGCTCTTCCCTTTAGGGTCAAAATCGCTCCCCCCCTTAGCACCCCCCATAGCCAAAGTGGTGAGCGAATTTTTCAACACTTGCTCAAAGCCTAAAAACTTGATCACGCTTTCATTCACGCTAGGGTGGAATCTCAAACCCCCCTTATAAGGGCCAATAGCTGAATTGAATTCAACCCTACACCCCCGATTGACTTGGATTTGATGGTTATCATCTAGCCAACACACCCTAAAAAAAATCTCCCTTTCAGGCTCAATCAAACGCTCTAAAATGGCATGCTTTTCATAGCTTTTATCGCTGTCTAAAAGGGGTTTTAAAGAAGTGATAGCTTCATAGACGGCTTGATGGAACTCTTTTTGATAAGGGTATTTTTTCTGTAAAGATTGGAGAATTTTTTCAACATACATGAGCGGCATCCTTTATTGTTTTAAGTGTTTTTATTGTAACACTAAAAGGGTAATTAAGTTTTAACTTTATCTTAAAAAACTTTTTAAAACGCCTACAAACCCTCTATCAAAGCCGCTCAAATCCTTGTAAAACTCTGCATCATAACCGCAAAATTCCAAGCATTCTTTCAAGCTTTTTAACTGGTCATACCCCATTTCACAAGCCAAAAAAGGGATTTTTAACTCAGCGGCTAAAAAAATGATTTCTTTTAAGATCTCATCGCCTTTAACCCCCCCAAAAAGGGCTTCGTGCGGTTCTTTGAGGACGGATTTTTCCAAAGGATAACCTTTAGCGATATAGGGCGGGTTAGAGACAAGCATTTCTATCATGGGCATATGATCCCAAAGGCGCGTTTGTTTTAAAAAAACACGCTCTTTTAAATTAAAGCGTTCAATATTTTTTAACGCCACTTTTAAAGCGTTTGGTGAAATATCGCTCGCATAAATAGAGAGATTAGGGTTTTCTAAAGCCAAACTAACGGACACGCAAGCACTCCCTATGCCGATTTCGCCTATTTCTTTTAAATGGTATTGAGAAATAATATCAAGGGCTTTTTGGACCAAAATCTCGGTTTCAGGCCGTGGGATTAAAACATGCTCATTCACAAAAAAAGAACGCCCATAAAAATCACAGCTTCCTAATAAATACTCTATGGGGCAGTCATTCAAACGCTTTCCTACCAATTCAAAAAAGCGTGCCTCTTCTTTGTGGCTTAATTCCAAATGCTCATGCGTGTGCAAAAAAACCCTTTCTTTTTGCAAGACAAAGCCTAATAAAATTTCAGACTCTAACCCTCCCCTAAAGCCTTTTTGCGATAATCCTTTTTTGGCTTTATTTAGGGCTTGTGAAAGGGTCATTCAATTTCATAATCCAAAGCTTTTAGGCGTTCTAATAGCGGCGGGTGCGTGAAATGCAAGAAAACATAAAAAGGGTGCGAATAGGGGAACGCTTTATTTTCATTCACAATGGACACTAACGCTTTAGCTAAAACCTCTTTAGAGCTTAAACTCGCCCCAAACTTGTCCGCATTGTATTCGTTCTTTCGGCTAAAAAACCCGATCAAAGGCATGGCGTAAAAGGAAAACACCGGCAAAAACAAGAGTAAAATCGTAATCAAACTCGCTGGCGTTTGCGAGACATTGAAGCCTTCAAAAACCAATGGTGGCAAATGAGCGATCAGAGCAAAAACAAGAGCGAGCAAGCCTCCCATAATCCCTAAACTTTTCAACAAATCCTTATTTTTAAAATGCCCTAATTCATGCCCTAAAATGGCTAAAAGCCCTTCTGTCCCAACTTTAGAGATCAAAGTGTCAAACAACACCACCCGCTTGTTTTTACCCAAGCCTCCAAAATACGCATTCAAACGCCCATCCCTTTTGCTAGCGTCCATCACAAAGATACCTTCAGATTTAAAACCCACCTTATCCATCATGCTCTCAATTTGACTCTCCAAATCCCGGTTATTCAAGGGGGTGAATTGGTTGAAAAGCTGGGCGATTTTAGGGTAAAAAAGATTAGCCAAGATCATAAAAACAAACACGACAAAAAACGAGCTAATCTCCCAATGCTCCACATGTTCAATGATCATAATAAGAGTGTAAATCAATAACAATCCCACGCCTAAAGTGAGCAATAACCCTTTGAAAAAATCCTTAAAAAACAACGACAAGCTCACTTTAGAAAAGCCAAATTCCCTATCCAAATGCATGGTGGTGTAGTAGCTAATGGGTAAGGATAAAACGCTTTGAATCGCCAAAAACAACAAGGCAAACACCAAGTAACCTAGCGTTTCAGAAAGGTTTAAATAATGCGTGAGATCTTCTAAATGCGTCAAACCAAAAAAGACCCAACCAGCAAAGATTATCCCGTCTAAAATTTGAGAAATAATGGATAATTGCATTTTCCTAATGGCATAATTTCCCGCTTCTTCATAATCCTTTTGTGGGAGTAAAACAGGCTTCTCGCAGAGCTTTTGACGGATAAATTTCAATTGCAAAATATCGCCTACAATGTAAGGAGTCGTAAAAAAGAGCAAATAAAAAATACAAATTATCATATCTATCCATATGTCAAGCATATTCCAAACTCCTTTCTCCATTAAATTTACCAATAAAAGTGTAGGAATTATAACAATTTTTTAAAAATTTACCATAAAATTAAATAAGTATGGTAGAAAAAAGAGGCTGTTTTTGAGCGTTTTTAATCCAATCGTAAAAAGCTGTGTTATCCAACCCGCTATCAATAAAAAGGTCTGTCATGCCCTATTCTTTTAAAAAGCGTTTTTTAATCGTTTATGCCCTTTCTACCTTGCTTTTAGTGGGGGTTTTGTTAGCGTTATTTTTCTTTTATGCGAAAAATAACCTTTTAGAAAACACCCAAATACGCATGCAATACACCGCTGATGCGATCGCTAAAAGCCTTTTAGAATTAAATAATGCCTCTTCTTTAGAGCCTTTAAAAATCTTAGAAGAACGATTCAAAAACACCCCCTTTGTCTTATTAGATGCGGACAGCAAAGTCAAGTTTTCTAATATCGGGGCGTTTGTAGCCTCTTTTAAAAATGACGCCTTGATCAAAACCCCTTATTTTGCGCTTAAAAAACAGGGCTTTTACCTCACAGACAGCGCCCCAACTAACCGCTTAGGGGTTTCTAAAATCATTATTGCAGAAGAAGAAATTCAAAAAACCTTTATCCTCCTTTATAAAATGATGGGCTATGTGTTTTTGGGTGCGAGTTTGTTTGTCGCGCTAATAGCCATGTGGCTTTATAAAATCCAATAAAACTATTTTTCCACCAACACGGGCTTATTTTTGAAGCTTTTAGTTGCATTTTCAAGCTGTTTTAGGGCTTCTTCTTTCGTTTTATAAGGGCCAATCAAATAATGCGTGAGGGAGTCTTTTTTCTTTATTTGGTAAGGGAAAGTTTTGAGCGTTTGCAAAAAATCCTTACTGGGCACGTTCAAAAAAGCCCCAATTTGCAAGTAATACCCTTTAGGGATACTCGCATCTTTTAAGCTAGGTTTTACTAAACTCTCTTTATTCTCGCTTTTAGGCGGTTCTTTTTTTAAAGGCTGGGATTGATTAATAGCGGTCTCTTGCTCATGGGCTTTCTTGATTTTTCTTTTCACCTTTTTGCCCTCTATATAAAAATCATATAAATCATGGATTCTTTGCTTCACATAAGCTTCATAGCAATTCTTATAAATCGGGCTGTTTTCAATAGAAGCTTTGGGGCTTATTAGCATAACCAACGCCACGCATTCTTCATGGGCGACTTTGAGCCATTCTTCTTCGCTTTGCTCTAGGATTTCTTTAATTTTGGGGAACTCATATTGCGTGCTTTTTCCCATATTATCTAACATTTTAATTAGATCTTCATGGGCTTGGTCAAGCCTTAATTGGATAGGGGGTAAATCTTTGGGCGTATTTTGAACGCTTTTAAGATCCGCTTTTTTATCCTCTAAACCAACAGCGTTTCTTAAAAAGAGGAAAACCAACAACAGAGTCATTTTTAATATACTTTTTTGCATTCACCACTCCCATGTCAAGCTTTCTGTCTTGTTGCTTTATGGTAATCAAAAATACCAAATACCGCCATAAGAATGGTTTAAAACATGGGGTTTTAGTTACTTTATTTTATAGTAAAAGCCATTACCTTAAGGGGATAGGGGTATTTTGCGATAATTTAATAGCTTTGATATAATAACTTTCAAAAACCATGAAAGGCTTATGATGCAATCTTTAAGTTTGTTAAACCAATTGGGTGCTAAAATTGATGAATTGATTGAAAAAATCCAAAAACAAGAAGAAGAGTTGAACGCTTTACGCCAAGCAAACACCACCTTGAATGCGCAAAATGAAGAAAAAGACATTCAAATCGCTATTTTATACGATGAATTGAGCGCTAAAGATAAGGGCATTCAAGGTCTTTATGACAAAATCTCTGATTTGTTGTCATAAACCATTAAAAACATGTCTTTAGAAAACGATAGCTTAGAAATCACTTATTTAGGCAAACGCTATAAAATTTCTCTCAATAACACCTTTAGCGATGAGATGAAACGCACCCTAAAGGAGCGTTTCCATAACCAAGAATTAAACGCCTTAGAGCTTTTAAAGGACTATTTGCATGAAAGTTGTCAAAACGAGTATTTGCACAATGAACTCCAAAAGCTTTTAGAAAAAATCTCATCATGTTCTATCACTTGATCGCTCCTTTAAAAAATAAAACCCCCCCCTTAACTTACTTTTCTAAAGAACGACACCTTAAAGGAGTGTTAGTCAATATCCCTTTAAGGAATAAAACGCTTTTGGGCGTCGTTCTTGAAGAAGTTTCAAAACCCTCTTTTGAATGCCTAGAGTTAGAAAAAACCCCTTATTTTTTACTCCCCTTTCAAATAGAGCTCGCTCTATTTATCGCTCAATATTACTCGGCTAATCTTTCTTCAGTCTTAAGCCTTTTTGCCCCTTTTAAAGAATGCGATTTAGTGGGGTTAGAAAAAATTGAGCCTGTTCTTAATGCGTTGAGCCAAACGCAAACCAACGCCTTAAAAGAACTGCAAAAGCATTCAGCAAGCTTGCTTTTTGGCGATACGGGCAGCGGGAAAACCGAAATTTATATGCATGCAATCGCTCAAATATTAGAGCAAAAAAAAAGCGCTTTATTGTTAGTGCCAGAAATCGCCCTCACCCCTCAAATGCAACAACGCCTTAAAAGGGTCTTTAAAGAAAATTTAGGCTTGTGGCATAGCAAACTCTCTCAAAATCAAAAAAAGCAATTTTTAGAAAAGCTTTATTCGCAAGAAATCAAATTAGTGGTAGGCACACGAAGCGCGTTGTTTTTACCCCTTAAGGAGTTGGGTTTGATCATTGTAGATGAAGAGCATGATTTTTCTTATAAATCCCATCAAAGCCCTATGTATAACGCTAGGGATTTATGCTTGTATTTATCCCATAAATTCCCTATTCAAGTGATCTTAGGCTCTGCTACGCCAAGTTTGAGTAGTTACCAACGCTTTAAAGATAAGGCTTTAGTGCGCCTAAAGGGGCGCTACACCCCCACGCAAAAAAACATTATTTTTGAAAAAACCGAGCGTTTTATCACGCCCAAACTCCTAGAAGCGCTGCAACAAGTGATAGACAAGAACGAGCAAGCCATTATTTTTGTGCCTACAAGGGCTAATTTCAAAACCTTGCTGTGTCAAAATTGCTACAAAAGCGTTCAATGCCCTTTTTGCAGCGTGAATATGAGTTTGCATTTAAAAACCAACAAACTCATGTGCCATTATTGCCATTTTTCAAGCCCTATCCCTAAAATTTGCAACGAGTGTCAAAGCGAAGTTTTAGTGGGTAAAAGGATAGGCACCATGCAAGTGTTGAACGAGTTGGAAGGCCTTTTGAAGGGCGCTAAAATAGCGATTTTAGATAAAGATCACACCAGCACTCCAAAAAAACTCCATAATATTTTAAACGATTTCAACGCTCAAAAAACGAATATCTTAATCGGCACTCAAATGATAAGCAAAGGGCATGATTACGCTAAAGTGAGTTTAGCGGTTGTTTTAGGCATAGACAATATCATTAAATCTAATAGTTACAGGGCTTTAGAAGAAGGCGTGTCGTTACTTTATCAAATTGCTGGGAGGAGCGCTAGGCAAATTTCTGGCCAAGTGTTCATTCAAAGCACTGAAACGGATCTGTTAGAAAATTTCTTAGAAGATTATGAAGATTTTTTACAATACGAATTGCAAGAAAGGTGCGAACTCTACCCGCCTTTTTCAAGGCTGTGTTTGTTAGAGTTTAAGCATAAAAACGAAGAAAAAGCCCAACAATTGAGCCTAAAGGCCTCTCAAACCCTTTCTTTGCGTTTAGAAAAGGGCGTAACGCTCTCTAATTTCAAAGCCCCCATTGAAAAAATCGCCTCTTCTTACCGCTACCTTATTTTATTGCGTTCCAAAAACCCTTTAAGCCTAATCAAAAGCGTGCATGCGTTTTTAAAAACCGCCCCTAATATCCCTTGCAGCGTGAATATGGATCCTATAGATATTTTTTAAAACACTTAAGTTTTCTATATTGTTTTAAAAAACTCAAGTCTTCTATATTCTTTTAAAAAACTTAAGTTTTTCTGGCGACTAACAGCGTGAAATTCACCCATTTAAACAGCGCTTCCACATGCTTAAACCCCACGCTTTCTAAAAGAGCGACATTTTCTTTTAAACTATAAGGCACAAGCACATTTTCTAACGCTTCTCTTTTGAAAGCGATTTCATTGTGGCTATAGCCTTGATTTTGTTTATAAAGGTAGTATAGCTCTATCATTTGCTTGTCTAATATCCGATCTTCGCTCATGATCTTTTCGCCCACCAATAAAACCCCATTCAACGCAAGGCTGTTATAAATCTTTTTGAGCAGCACCTCTCTTTGCATGGGGCGGACAAATTGCAACACAAAAAGCAATGAAAACGCGCTCGCTTCTCTAAACTCAATCTCTAAAAAATCCATGCATTCAAAACGGGCATTGTTAAAATCTTTTAATTTTTCTTGCGCTTTTTTAAGCATGGGCATGGAATTGTCAATCCCTACAAGCTCAATCTCTTGTTGGATTTGCCGGTTAAGCGCGATAAAAAAGTTCCCGGTAGAACAGCCCAAATCATAAATCAAGGGATTAGGATTGAGATTTTCTTTTAAGTTTTGAGCGATAAAATACGCCCCCAAATCCAACATTTCATGATAGTAAGGAATGGAACGCTCCAGCATGTCATCAAAAACATGGGCGACTTTCTCATCAAAACAAAAGCGTTTGTTTAGGGATTTGTTAAACAGAGTGTCTTTCATTCAAAAAAGAAGCGTGGTTTAAAAACCTTTAAACCACTCTACGCAAAATAACGCTTAAGCTTTTTTATGCACCAACTCATTGATATAGTAATCCACTGAGCCTAAGCCTTCTTTTTTCGCCCATTCATAGCATTGAGAAACAAAATGCCAATTGATATGCCCATAGAATTTTTCCAAATACACAGGGCGTGCGTTTTTATGGTCAATATAATAAGCATGCTCCCACACATCCACCACTAAAAGCGGTACTTTTTTATCTGTAACTGGGGTTTGAGCGTTGCTCGTTTGAATGATTTCAATTTTTTGAGTGTCTAAATTATACGCCGCCCAATTCCAACCAGAGCCAAACAAAGTGGTCGCGCTCTTAATGAAGTCTTCTTTAAATTTTTCCAACGATCCGAAATCTTTTTCTAAAGCCCCTTTTAACTCATCGCTTAAGGCAGTCGCTTTGGGGCTTAGGCAATCCCAATAAAAATCGTGGTTGTAAATTTGAGCGGCGTTATTAAACACGCCTCCGCTAGACTTTGTCAAAATAGCAAACAAAGAACTTTTCTCAAACTCCGTGCCTTTGATGAGATTGTTCAAATTATTCACATAAGTTTGATGGTGTTTCCCATGGTGGAAATCAAACGCCACAGGGCTTAAAAAATCTCCCATGCTGTCTTTAGCAAAAGGCAACTCTCGTAATGTAAACATGTTTTCTCCTTGTGATCAGATAGCCGTATTGTAATCATTTTTTAATACTTTTTGGTAAATCTTTTCTTAAAAATTAAATCGTTATGCAAATTTTGTAGATTTTAAGGGGTTTTTTAAAATGAAAACAACTTTTTAAACAAATTCTCTTTAAATTTTTTAAAAGTTAATTTTAATTGACTACTATTCTAACGCAATTAGCAATTCATTAGAAAGGATTTAACCATGCAAAAAGTTACTTTTAAAGAAGAAACATATCAGTTAGAAGGGAAAACCTTAAAAGTGGGCGATAAAGCCCCTGATGTGAAATTGGTCAATGGCGATTTACAAGAAGTCAATTTATTGAAGCAAGGCGTGCGTTTTCAAGTCGTTAGCGCACTTCCTAGTCTAACCGGATCGGTTTGCTTGCTCCAAGCCAAGCACTTCAATGAGCAAGCCGGCAAACTGCCTTCTGTGAGTTTTAGCGTTATTTCTATGGACTTACCTTTTTCTCAAGGGCAAATTTGCGGCGCTGAAGGCATTAAGGACTTAAGAATTTTAAGCGATTTTAGGTATAAAGCTTTTGGGGAAAATTACGGCGTGCTGTTAGGCAAAGGCTCTTTGCAAGGCTTGCTCGCTCGATCGGTGTTTGTTCTTGATGATAAGGGAGTGGTCATCTATAAAGAAATCGTTCAAAACATTTTAGAAGAGCCCAATTATGAAGCGCTTTTAAAAGTGTTGAAATAGGAAATTTAAAAGGAGGGGGCTATAATCTAGTAAATCTCAATGCAAAAAGTCTCGCTTATTAAAAAGTGTTGGTGATAAAAACTAAAAATAAGGGGTTCTTTTTAATCCGTTTAAAAAAGTTTCACGCTATTTTTAAAAGAAAATATTGAAAAAGATCCTATTTTTAATCAAACATTATCGCTTGATTTTAATCAAGCTTTTTAACGGGATAAGTCTTTCTCAAAGCCCATAGGGGCTATGGATAAACTAAAATTTTTAGAAGTCTTTCTTTAAGATTTCTTCCACTCTTAAAATGGTTACGAGTCTGTCGTTTTGTTTCCCAATACCATAAGTTAAATTATTGTTATCGCTCAAAGTCTCTGGCACCGGATCAATATCCGTTTGCTTGATGCGAATGGCTTCGGTTAAGCGATCAATGAAAAACCCAGCGATCTGATTGTTATGGCGCACCACCAAATAACGAGTGTCTTTATTTTGTTTTTCAGCTTTCAAGCCAAATTTTAAACGCAAGCTGATCAAAGGGAAGACATTACCCCTTAAGTTGAACACGCCAAGCACATAATTTGGGGTTTCAGGGACTCGCGTGTAACCAATGGGTTTGACGATTTCTAAAATATTCAAAATGGGAATGGCGTATTCTTCATCGCCAATAATAAAACCGATGAATTGCAAAATTTCTTCATTGTCTTCTTGTTTGGAACCTGCATTAGCTTCTTTTTGTTTTTCAAATAAATCTTTTAATGGATTGCTCACGATTCGCCTCCTTCTAATTTAATACTGCGCTTCACTACGGTGGTTAAATACTCGCCGCTATAAGGTTTGGTGATGTATTCAGTCATGCCGGATTCAACGCCGCGCATCCTATCGGTTTTAGTTACCCGACTGGTTACTGCAATCAAAGGCAGGTTTTTGAATTTATTGTATTTACGCACTTCAGAAGCGAAAGTGTAGCCGTCCATTTTAGGCATTTCAATATCCACTAAAATAGCGTCTGGAATCTTATCGCCATTTTTAAGCATTTCTAAGCCTTCTAACCCGTTAGTGGCCTCTAAAAGCGTGATGCCTAATGGTTTTAAACATTTGCGGATAATCGCTCTGTCCGTGCTGCTGTCATCAATCGCCAAGACAACATAATCGCTAGGGGAATTTTTACTTTTCGTGCTTTCTGATTCGTTCATTAAGGTAGTGATATTGACTTTGATGCTTTTTGCCATATCCATCATCGCCCCCACATCTACAATGAGAGTGATTTTCCCATCGCCTCTCACCGTAGCGCCAGCAATGCCTCTAGTGTTTTTAAGATAGTAGCCTAAAGATTTGATGACCACTTCTTCTTGACCGATTAAATAATCCACAATCACGCCAATTTTTTGATCAGCCAAGCCAATGATAACCACATACACATCTGAGTTGGATTCCAAAATAGCATCCACTTTAAAAATATCAGAAAGGCGCACCAAAGAAAGCACCTCATCTCTCAAGCGCAACACGCTCTTGCCATCAACGGTGTAGATTTCATCTTGGCTGATACGCACGGTTTCTAAAACTGAAGAAAGCGGGATAGCGTAATATTCTTCTTGAACGCCCACGAGTAAAGCTTGAATGATAGCTAAAGTGAGAGGGATTTTAAGCTTTTGAGTCGTGCCTACCCCCACTTCTGAATCAATTTCAATGATCCCATTGAGCTTTTCAATATTGGTTTTCACCACATCCATGCCAACACCCCTGCCTGAAACATTGGAAACGACTTTTGCGGTAGAAAAGCCTGGCTTGAAAATGAGGTTAAACGCTTCCCTATCGCTCATGCCTTCAGCGTCTCTTTCGCTAATCACCCCTTTTTCAATCGCTTTTTCTTTAAGCATCACAGGGTCTAACCCCTTGCCATCATCAGAGATTTTGATCACAATGTGATTGCCCTCATTATACGCGCTCAATTGCACCTTACCGGTTTCAGGCTTGTTAAGCCTTCGTCTTTCTTCTAAAGGCTCAATCCCATGATCGCATGAGTTGCGGATAATGTGGATGAGTGGATCGCCAATCTCTTCTACAATGGATTTATCAAGCTCGGTTTCTTCGCCCTCAATGATCAATTCAATGCTTTTGCCTAATTCCCGGCTCAAATCCCTTACCATGCGAGGGAATTTATTGAACACCTTGCCCACTGGTTGCATCCGGGTTTTCATCACCGCAAGCTGCAAGTCTGTCGTTACCGCTGAAATAGAAGAAACCACCTGGTTTAATTCCTCTAAAAACTTTTCCCCATCATAGCGTTCTTCCACATCGCCATAAATTCTAATCAAGCGATTCTTCCCTAACACAAGCTCACCGATTAAATTCATTAAGTGATCCAAGCGGCGCACATCCACCCTAACGGTTTGCTCCACGCCAATAGAAGGGGCTTTATTTTCTTCAGTATCGGCTTTAGCCTTAGCTTTAGTTTCGGTTTTAGGGGCTTTGGGGGTTTCTGTTTTGGGGGGTTCTTTTGTTGGGGTAACTTCTTGTTTAGGTTTGGCTTGTTCTTCTTGTTTAGGTTTGGCTTGTTCTTCTTGTTTAGGTTTGGCTTCTTGTTTTTTTTGGGCTCTTCGTTCTTTATCGGCTTCTTGGCGCTTGTTAAGCAGGCGTTCAATTTCCGCTTCCACTTCTTCAGCGCTCATGTTGGCATAATCCAAATCCGGCTCATCGGCTAGCGGGTTATCGCTTGCGGGATTTTCTGCAGTAGGGGCTTTTGCCTTGTTTTCTTTATTTTCTTCTTTCGCTTCTTCTTTATTTTCTTTTTGGGGGGTTTCTTTAGTTCCTGAAGTTTCTTTAGCGCCCTCTAAATTTTGGCTCGTGATAGCTTGAAGCTGTTTGACCGCTTCTTCAATCTCGTTTTCCTTGCCGTTATTGGTATCAGAGCCGGTATCTCTAATCGTTACGAGCAAGGTTTTCATCAAATCAATGGAGCGCAACACGACATCCATAATATCCGGCGTGATTTTAATTTCGCCCTTTCTGGCGCGATTTAAGACATCTTCCATGTTGTGCGTGAGGTGCGTAAGGATATTAAGATTCAAAAACGAGCTAGAGCCTTTAATGGTGTGAGCGACTCTAAAAATGCGATTGAGCAAGTCCAAATCTTCAGGGTTATGCTCTAATTCCACTAAATCCTGATCCAACTGCTCGTTCATTTCAAAGGCTTCAATCAAAAAGTCTTCCATTATTTCTTGCAAATCATCCATTTAAAACCCTTTTTAGCGTTTGAGATAAGAGTATTTTACAATTTTATAAAAAGAATTATGCATTCTTGTCTAAAATCTTAGAAATTTCTTCGGTGAATTTTTCTGCGTCAAACTTGACTAAATACGCTACAGCCCCCATTTCTTTAGCCCTTTCAGCGCTATAATTATCGCAAATAGAAGAATTAAAAATCACAGGAATATAAGCGAACCTGGGGTCTTTTTGGAGCTTGAATAAGAAATGATAGCCATCCATTTTAGGCATTTCAACATCTGAAATAATGAATTTCAAATGTTTCCTCAAATCGTCCCCGTATTTTTTGAATAACATTTCTAATTTGTTCAACCCGTCTTCCCCATCCACAGCTTCCGTGATGCTAAAACCCAATTTGCTCAAATGGTTTTTTAAGGTTTTCCTCGCCGTTCTGCTATCGTCTAAAAACAACACTTCGCCTTCAAAACGCTCTTTAGGGGTGTCTTTGGTGTTTTTAGCGTCTTCATTAAGTTTTAAATCGTCTAAAATGCTTTCTAAATCCAAAATGAGTAGAGTTTTGTCGTTTTCAATGCGTGTCGTGCCGGTGATATTTTCTTTATTGATGCTATTAGAGGCGCTAAAGGATGCAGGCTCCACATCTTTCCAGCTAATGCGCCTGATACGCCTAGCGGAATGGACTAAAAACCCCATTTTAATATTGTTAAATTCAGTGATAATGACGATTTTTTCGTTTTCCTTGCTTTTATCTGGGACAATCCCTATCCATTTGGCCAAGTCTATAAGCGGGATGATCGTGGAGCGCAAATCAAACACGCCGATAATGTAATCCAAATTCGTGGGGTATTCAAAAAGGGTGGGCATGGGGATAATCTCTTGGACTTTAGCCACATTAATGCCATAAATCCCCTCATAAGGGACGCCCTCTTGCATGCCATAAATACGAAAATCCACGAGTTCTATCTCGCTTAGTTTTAAATCGTTAGCTGTTTTTTCTGCCATGATTTAGGCGTCCTTATTTTGAGATGGTTCTAAAACGCTTGATGATACCTTAAAAAGGCTTTGTTCGTAATAAAAGGAGGGCAGTGGGCAATAAATCGGCGCATTCAAGGGGATTTTTGCGCCGCTTTTGAGATGAAAATGCCCCTCTATAATGCCATCAATGCTATCAAGGTTAAGATCTTTAATATAATTTTGATAGGCTTTTAGACGCTTTTCAATAAAAGATTGCAATTCTTTTGGCTCTAATTCCCAAAGGCGGACAGGTTTTTGATAGATGCGTTTTTTCAAAAAAGGGTATAAGGTTTTAAAGCTCGCAAAATTTAAAAAAGTTAAAAAAAATCTAGCCCAAGTGGAAGTGAGCTGCGTGATGTAAAATTCATACGCTTTAGTGATGAATAAATCCCCATGGGCTAGCAAAAAGCGTTTGTTATCATATTGGAATAATACGGGCTGGTTTTGGCGCTCAAAAACCACCACTTTAGAATTGAATACAAAACGCATGGAAAAATCATGGTTGCCTTCAAAATAAAAGACTTGTGAAATTTCGCTTAACGCATGGATTAAGCCAATGATTTTTTGCTGCTCTTTATCTAGGGGTAAATAGCCCACAAGAACATGGAAAATATCGCCCATGAAAAAGACTTGTGGGGGTTTGGCGCTTAAAAGTTCTTGAAGCGTATGGATTAAATGAGGGCTTTTGGGCAAAAAATGCACATCAGAGATAAAAACAGCCCCATTTTTAAGCGTATAAGTTTCTAGCATCTTACTCTTTGAACAAAAAAGAGCCAATCCTTAAAAGATTCGCCCCGCAAGCAATCGCTAATTCAAAATCATCACTCATGCCCATTGAAAGAACGCTCGCATTCTTTATTTGGTCAAAAAGTTTTTTGGTGGTGATGAAGGATTTTTCAATTTCCTTTTCATCATCAGCATGAGCCCCTATACACATCAGCCCCTTAAGCTTGAGGCGCTTGCAAGTTTCACTGATTTGAGAATAAGTTTCTAGCGCTTCTTCAGGCACCACCCCGCTTTTACTTTCCTCATACGCGCTATTAACCTGTAAAAGAGCGTTTAAATTGACGCCCAATATTTCGCAACGCTTTTCTATTTTTAGGGCGAGTTTTAAAGAGTCTAAAGAATGCAAAAGGGCGGGTTTTAAACTCAAAAGCGCATTGATTTTATTTTCTTGTAAAGAGCCTATCATGTGCCATTCAAGGGGCAAATGCTCTAAAGAATGCATTTTAGTTTTTAAATCTTGAACTCTATTTTCTCCAAAAGCCCTTTGAGAGCAGTTGTAGTAATGTTGGATAGCTTCTAAGGAAGCGTTTTTTGAAACAGCCACGATTTTGACAATATGATGCCTTGAATAGGCGATGCGAGCCTTTTCTATTTTGGTGATGAGAGTATCAATCCTTTGGCGATAATCTAACATAATTCTTCTTTATGGCTATTCTTTATAGATCTTCTTTGTGCGTGCTGAAAGAATGCGTGAGATGGAATTTTTGATTTAAAGTTTCAAAATCTTTTAAAAGCCCTTTCTTTTTCAAATTTTCTATGACTTCCATGGAGCAATTGGTTTCGGTGGGCCATTCTCTAAAATGTTTATCCATAACGCCCTTATTGGTAGCGTCTATAAAAAAACAATGTTTAGAGGTGAGGATATCGCGCTTGGCGTCAATATTATTAACGATGCGCCATAACAGCATGTAAGGGTTGTTCAAATCGTTGCTGGTATGCTCTACAAAGATGACAATGCGTAAATGCTCTTCAAAACCGAGCAAGTTTTTAGCCAATTCAATGACGCTTTTGTCTTTCTTTTCCACGCTGATCACGCAAATGGGGTTACGGGTGTGCGGGTAATATTGTTTCAAAAGAACGATATTTGGCATTTTATCTTGTAAAAGCGCTAGTAGGGCGTTATCGTTTAAAAGCGTGGGGTAGGGGGTATTGCTTTTAGAGGTCGCATCAATACCGAGTTTCCCTCCCATAGCGTATTCAGGGCTTGCATGATCTAAGGCGTCGCATATGCCTTGAGAGATGAGCGCGTTTTCTTTAGAAAAATTCTCTAGTATATATTCAATGATAGCGTTGGTGTCCCTTAGATTGGGAGCGTCTTCATTGACAAAAATCGCATGTTTGACAAAACTCATCTGCCCCACACCCCAAAAAGCATGCATGACTTGCTTTGCATGAGCGTTATAGCACGTGTGTATTTTGGCTAAAATCAAATTATGAAACACCCCATTTTCTGGCATGTAATAATCTATGAGATTGGGGGCGTGCGTTTGAAGCAAGGGCAAGAACAGGCGTTCAGTCAAATACCCCATGTATTTGTCTTCTAAAGGAGGCTTACCCACCACAGTGGCTAAGTAAATGGAATCTTTTTTATAGCTAATGGTTTTGACTTCTAAAATAGGGTAAGACTCAATAGGAGTATAATAGCCAGTGTGATCCCCAAAAGGCCCTTCAAGCTCTAATTTCTCGCAATCCACAAACCCTTCTATCACAATATCGCAATCGCTTGGCACGCTCAAAGGATTGCTCAAGCATGGCATCACGCACGCTTTTTTTCCTCTCATAAACCCATAGAGCATGAGTTCATAAACCCCATAAGGTAAGGGGGCTGTCGCGCACCATGTGTAGAGCAAATCCCCACCAATAGCGATACTGACAGGCATTTTGACTTTAGCCTTAGCGTATTCGTGGAAAAAGAGTTGGGAGTCTTTATGGATTTGCCAATGCAAGCCTAAATGGTTTTTATCATAAACTTGCAAGCGGTACATGCCTAAATTCTTTTTTTTATGATCCAAGCTTTGGGTATAGACTTGCCCCATAGTGATAAAAGCCCCGCCATCTTTTTCCCAAGTTTTTAAAACGGGTAGATCCCACAAATTGACTTCTTTGTCTTGCTTGATAATGAGATCTTTAGGGCGAGTGGTTTTTTTAGGGAAAATGTGTCTTAAATCCCATAAATCTTTTAAGACTTTCAAACCCTCAGTGAAATTTTTAGGAGCACTAAAGTGCAAGAACGCTTGCATGCGTTGTTGCAGGCTTTCTATGGGGGTTTTTAACAAAAGATCTAAGCGTTTGAAAGAGCCAAAAGCGTTCATCAAAACAGGCATGCCAAAGGTTTTGATCTGGTCATGTTCTTTTCTTATGGGTTGCGTGAATAAAAGGGCTTTGCCTCCATTAGGTTTTTTCGCTTCTATATACGCTAGATGAGCGATTTCTAAATCCACTTCAAGGGGGGTGTCAATGATTTCTAATTCATCATGCTTTTTTAAAAGCCTTAAAAAATCTCGCATCCAACTACCTTAAATAACCACATAATGAACGCTTAAGCACGCAGGAATGTTTTTAAGCTCTTCTAAAACTTCCAAAGAAACTTCTTCATCTACAATAATGAGCGCTAGGGCTTCTTTTTGCGTGTTACGCCCCAAACGAAAATCAGCGATGTTAATGCCATGCCTAGCGAACGCATT
Organism: Helicobacter pylori; assembly: GCA_008033015.1. Classification (GTDB taxonomy): domain Bacteria; phylum Campylobacterota; class Campylobacteria; order Campylobacterales; family Helicobacteraceae; genus Helicobacter; species Helicobacter pylori_DH. Next base: position 740,268 of record CP032042.1, on the reverse strand, counting down.
CCCCACACTCCCAATAACGCCTGGAATATCCGTATTCCTAAATAGAAGCATTTTACCTTTTGGCTCTATATCAATATGAAACCCATCAATCTCGGTGAGTTTTAAAATATCTTCTTCAAACACCGTGCCGCTCACGCTGATTGCGCCATTAGCCGCATTTAAAGTTAAAGAGAGCATGTTTTTATAGGGCGAAGCGCTTTCTTTAAGGCTAACTTTAATCTCAATGCCTCTTTCTTTGGCCACAAAGGGGGCGTTAATGTAATTGATTTTATCCCCTACAACGGGTTTTAACACCCCTACTAGTGTAAAAGCGACAAGGGCGTCTTTAAATTGGTTGATCTCCCCACAAAGACTAAGCTCAATTTTTTGGCACACGCCCTTATGGATTTGACTGGAAAAATAACCCAATTTTTGCGCTAAATTCAAGTAGGCTTTTGCGCTTGCATCAAAAGCTTGCATGGGTAAATTCAGAGCATGCGGGTGGCTTGAACCCCTTAAAGATTCCATAACCCCTTGAGCGGCTTGTTTGGAAATTTCTTCTTGGGACTCTAAAGTGTTCGCGCCAATATGGGGGGTCGCATACACATTGGGCAAGTCTAAAAGTTTGTTGTGAATGCCAGGCTCTTTAGAAAAGACATCAATGCCAAGCCAACGCACTTTTTTGGTTTCTAAAGCTTCATAAAGAGCGTCTTCATTATAAAGCCCCCCTCTAGCGCAATTAATTAAAATAACCCCTTTTTTCATGCGTTCAATCTCTTTAGCGCCTATCATGTTAATGGTTTCTTTATTTTTAGGGGTGTGGATAGTGATCATATCGCATTGCAAAATGTCTTCAAAATTCTTTGTGTAAATGACCCCTAAATCAGTGGCTTTTGAAGAAGGGATATAAGGATCATAGGCTAAAACTTCCATTTCAAAAGCTTTTGCTCTAATGCCCACCCTAGAGCCAATGTTTCCAAAACCAATGATGCCCAGCTTTTTATTTTTCAATTCCGTGCCATACCAATCTTCTCTTTTCCATAACCTTTGGTGTTTGATTTGATCGTTCGCGCAAGGGAATGAGCGCACTGCATTGATCAAATGCGCCATGGTCAATTCCACGGCGGCAATCGTGTTAGCGGTAGGGATATTCATCACTACAATCCCTTTTTGAGAGCAGCTTTCTAAATCAATATTATCCACTCCCACGCCCGCTCTCACGATGGATTTTAAGTGGGTTAGGGGCTTTAAAAAATCGCTTGTGATAGGGGTCATGCTGCGAGTGATGAGCGCATCCATGGGAGTGAGTTTTTCTAAAAGCTCCTTTTTAGGGCATTTGGAATAATCATGCAAGACAATGTCTTTTTGAGCTTCTAAAATTTGAATGCCTTTAGCATGGATGGGGTCGCAAATGGCTACTTGATACATTTTTATCCTTTGAATTTAAAAAACAGCATGATAGCGTATTTTATAATAGTCTAAATCAGCTAAAAAGCGTTCTTTTTTGTTTTTATCTAAATAGATGATGAGGTTAGGTTGGTTTTTGGTGCTATCGTAAGCGTAATCAATTTGTTCTTTTTTGAGGATTTCTTTTAAACACCACCATTGATAGTCCTTTAAATCCTTAATGATAAGCTTTGAATACTCCCTTTTTTTTTCTTCAAAAGGGATTTCAAAATGATGCTCTATAACAGGGTAATTGATAACTTCTTGCGCATCAAGGTTTTGAGAAAGGGTGTTATTATGATCTTCTTCGTTATGGGAGGCTTTTTCATTATGAGAGATTTCATTAGGGCTTTCTTCTAGGTTGATTTCATGGCTTTTTTCATTGGTTTGAGAGAGGCCTTCATTGGTTTGAGAGATCGCATGTGTTTGAGAGATCGCATGAGAAGTAGCGGGCATTTCTTTTTTAACGCTTAAAAACAAGTAGGCTAAAACGCCAAGAGCGACAGCTAGGGAAATAAAAGCAACAACACCCTTAAATCTCATGCCATTCTCATGCTTTTAAAATCACTCTTTAGAGTTTTTCTTTAAGAATATCCCCTAAAGTCATTTTATCATCGCTCGTGTTAAAAGCTTGCAATTCTTCTTTTTCTTTTTTGCGCTCTAACCTATGCACAGAAGCACGCACCTTGTTGTTAGATTTTTCAATCGCAACCACCACGCATGTGATTTCTTGGCCTATTTTGATTTCATCTTTTTTCAAGGGGTTTAAATCTTCATTTTTGATCAGCACATCAATGCCATCAGCATTAATGAAAACGCCAAAATCCTTAATACTCACCACTTTGCCTTGAATCACGCTATCTGTTTTATGCTTTTGAGCGAATTCTTCTGTAGGGGAAGTCACCAAGTGCTTCGCGCTCAAAGAAATCTTTTTATCTTTTTTGTTGATTTTAAGGATTTTCACTTTGATCACATCGCCAATTTTATAGTGGTCTTTGCATTTTTTATCTTTATCCCAAAAAGCGTCGTGATTGTGGAGCAAACCATCCACCCCACCCAGATTCAAAAACGCCCCAAAATCCGTTAAAGTCGCCACTTTGCCCTCTACAATATCCCCCACTTGGTGTTTGGATTCAAAAACATCAAAAGGCCTGTTAGTGAGTTGCTTTAAAGAAACCCTTAAGCGGCGGTTTTTAGGATCAATGTCAATGATTTTCACATCAATCTCTTGCCCCACGCTCAAGTAATGGCTAGGGTGGCTGACATTTTTATCCCAAGAGATTTCAGAAACATGCAAAAAGCCTTCAATATCATTACCAATATCCACAAACACCCCATAATGTTCAATGTTGCTCACCACCACCTTAATGGCGTATCCGGGTTTTAGCTTGTCTTGGATCTCTTCCCATGGGTCTTCTATGGTCGCTTTTATAGAGAGTGAAAGGCGTCTTTTTTCCTCATCATAAGCGATGGCTTTGACATAGACTTCATCGCCCTCTTTGTAGTGTTTCTCAGGGTTTACTGGCCCTTTATGGCTGATTTCAGAATAATGGACCAAGCCCTCAATCCCCTTAGCTTCTACAAAAATACCAAAAGGGGTGATCTGGCGCACAACCCCTAACACCGGCTCTTTAGCTTCTAACAATTCTTTAGAAACCTCAAGTTGCCGTTTGTCATTGACTTCAAAGAATCGTTTGCGAGAAATATTGATAGAATGGTTTTCCTTATCCACACGAATGATGCACGCTTTAATGCGTTTGCCGATATGGTTTGCGTCATTCTTTAAAGAAGAGTGCGAGCGGGAGAGGAAATACTCCACGCCTTGAGACTCCACGATATAACCCCCTTTATTCTTGCCTACGATCTTGCCTTCAATAATGGCGTTTTCATAGTTTTCGCCTAATTCTTCAATTTTAGCTTGAATCTTTTGTTGGGAAATGGCTTTTTTGTAGGAAACGCTAGGGTGTTCACCTTTCTCGGACACATGCACGATAATGGGGTCATTTTTTTGATACAGCAACTGCCCCTTTTCATCGGTGATCTCACTCAAAGCCAAACGGCCTTCTGTCTTACCGCCCACGCTCACCATGGCATAACCATCATTCTCATTGATGGAAACGATTAGCCCTTCTTTAATAGTGCCTTTTTCTAGGGTTTCTTCTTTTTCTAATTCTTTTTTAAAGAGTTTTGCGAAGTTTTCCTCCTCGTCATTAAAGTTCTGATCATCTGCTATCTTGCTCATTGACTGCCTTACTATAAAATAAATATAAAATCCTTAAGGGCATTGTATCCTTTTTTGGCTTACAAAATCGTTTAAAAACTAACAATTAGCGGTTTTTTTAAAGAAAATTTTCAAAATGTGTTAAATCGTGCTGATTTTCTGCTTGACATTTTCTATAATCCAATCCGGCGTGGAAGCCCCAGCGGTAATCCCGCACAATCTTTTATCCTTAAACCACGCTAACTCCAATTCGTTTTCATCTTCTACCAAGTAGCTGTCTTTGCAATGCTGTTTGGCGATGCTTAGGAGCTGTTTGGTGTTTGAAGAAGTTTTACCGCCCACGACTATCATAATATCCACTTCCTTACTCAAATCCAAAGCGGCTTTTTGGTTGTAAGAAGTAGCGTTGCAAATCGTGTTAAAAATACGCACTTCAGTGCATCTTTCCACCAAATAAGAAGCGATTTGCAAGAGTTTTGGGGTTTGTTTGGTGGTTTGAGAAACTAAAGCCACTTTTCGTTGGAGCTTTTTTTCTTGCAATTCTTCTAACGAATTGATGACTAAAGCCTGGTTAGTGGCATAGCTTATCACGCCCTTGACTTCAGGGTGGTTAATGTCCCCAAAAAGTACGATTTGATACCCTTCTTTGCTCATGGATTCCACAATCTGTTGAGGTTTGATCACATACGGGCAAGTCGCATCAGTGATTTTAACCCCCTTATTTTTCAAATATTCTAAATCCTGCTTAGGAATGCCATGGGTTCTTATGATCACGCTCTTATTTTTAGGGATTTTTTTAGGATCTTCTTCAATTTTCACATTGAAGTTTTTTTCCAAACGATTGATTTCTTTAGCGTTATGAATGAGCGAGCCAAAAATCAAGCTGTTTTGATTTTTTTCAGCGATTTGTATCGCTCTTTTGACGCCAAAGCAAAAACCATAATCCTTAGCCATTTTAATTTCCATTAAGACTCCCTTTTTTGAATTGATTGAGTAAGCGTTTGAATTGCGGGAAAGAAATGTTTGCACATTCTAAATTATCAATTTCTAAAGGCAACGCTAAAGTTAAAACAGCAAAACTCATCGCAATCCTGTGATCATTGAAGCTTTTGATAATAGGGGGTTTAATTCTAGAAAAGCGCTGTTTTAATGGGCTTATATCTTCTAATCCCTCTACATAAAACCCGTCTTCAAACTCTTCGCACTCAATCCCTAAAGCTTTGAAATTAGAAACAACCGCTTTAATCCTATCGCTTTCTTTAGCTCGTAAATCTTTAGCGTTTCTCACCATGCTTTTGCCTTTTGCAAAAAGCATAGCAATACTTAAAGCGGGGATTTCATCAATAAGACTGGCGATATTTTGATCAATATTGATCGCTTTTAAAGGGGCATGCTCTATATAAATATCGCCAATCATTTCTAAATCTTTGGATTGAATCGCATACTCTATGGAAGTGCCCATTTTTTTCAACGCTTCAAAAGCTTCTATGCGAGTGGGGTTGAGCAAGACATTTTTTAAAAGAAGGCGGCTTTTTGGCATAATCGCGCAAGCGAGAGCTAAAAAAAACGCGCTAGACGGATCATTGGCTATGGTAAAGTCAAAGGATTCTAGGGGTTTTTCTAGGGGTGAAATTTTTAAAACGCCGTCTTGATTTTGAATGTTAGCCCCCAAACTTTTAAGCATGATTTCTGTGTGGTTACGGCTAAGCTCGCTTTCTTTATAGGCGCTTATGCCTTGAGCTTGTAAGGCGCTTAAAATAAAAGCGCTTTTGACTTGAGCTGAAGCGATAGGGCTTTCATAATCGCAAGCTTTTAAAGGACCCCCTACAATCGCTAAGGGGGCGAAATGGTTATCCTCTCTCCCTAAAATCTTTGCCCCAAAAGCTTTCAAAGGTTCAATGATTCTTTTCATGGGGCGTGAGTTTAGGGAGTTGTCCCCGCTTAAAACAAAAAGGCCTTTTTGAGCGCTTAAAAGCCCGCTGTATAAACGCATGCTAGTGCCAGAATTGTTGCAATTTAAAATCTTACTAGGCTCTTTTATAGTCTTTGGGGGTGTGATTTTAAAAGAATTTTTGGCGGTATTTTCCACTTTAGCCCCTAAATTTTGAGCGATTTCTAAAGAGCTTAAACAATCTTCTCCCATTAAAAAATTCCGCACGAAACAAGGTTTTTGAGCGAGCAGGCTAAAAATAACGGCTCTGTGTGAGAGCGATTTATCGCTAGCGTTAATGTCAAGCTCTATCACATATTATCCTTTATATTACCCTTTAAGGCGGGCGTTAAATTCTTTTTCTAAAATTTCAAGCGCTTTTTGCACGGCTGAATTGACCTCTTCATCGTTCAGGGTTTTTTCTAAAGAATGGATCACGCAACGCACGCTTAAGGCTATGGTATTATTGCTTTCTTTAAAAATATCAAGGGGTAGAATCTCGCTTAAATTAGGGATTTGAGCGTCTTTTAGAGCTTTTTTAATCTTGCTAAAAGCGGTATTTTCATCAATGATGAGAGTCAAATCCCTCACACTGCTAGGGTAAATGCTAAAGGGTTTTAACAGCATGGCGGGGCGTTTGAGTTTGGAAGCGTCTATCTCAGCGTAATAGCTTTCAAACAAATCTAATTCTTGGATCACTTTAGGGTGGATTTTAGCGATTACGCCTATGATTTCATGATTTTGAATGATTTTAGCGTTCTGGTAGGGGTGGTTAATGGGGGTTTGAGTGGTTAGTTTTTCCAAGCTAAAATCCCCTATAATTCTTGAAACGCATTCAGCGAAAGAGTAAAAATCCCAAGCCTTGCCTTTAGCGTCAGGGTAGCTTTCTTTTTTTTGTAAGCCGCTCGCTAAAAAGCCTAGTTTTTGGATTTCTTCTCTTTTAGAGTTATACACGCTCCCTTTTTCATAAAGGGCGATGCTTTTAAACCCTAAATTTTTATTCCTTAAACTGGCGTCTAAAAGCCCACAAACAAGGCTCGTTCTTAGGGTGTTTAACTCCGTTGTGATAGGGTTTTGCAATTCTAGGGGATCTTCTAAAACTTCAAAGCCTAGTTTTTGCTGTTTTTCTTTAGAATAAAACACGTAATGAATGACTTCTTTAAAACCGCAAGCGAGAGCCTTGTGTTTAAGGTTTTCAAAAAAGCGGTGCGTGTCATAATGGGGGTTTGAATTTTTGCTACTGACGCAATCAAGGGGCTTTGAGATCAAATTATCAATCCCTACAAAGCGCAAGATTTCTTCAGCAATATCTTGGATCGTTTTAATGTCATGCCTGAAATTGGGAACGATAGCCTCTAAAATTTGGGGTTTTGAGTTTGACACTTTTATGCTAACTTTAAAACCTAAATTTTTTAAAATGCCTTGAATTTTTTCTGCTTCTATAACAAGCCCCAAAATTTCAGTAATGTCTTCAAGTTGGAATTTAAGGGCGCGATCTTTTAAAGAATGCTTGGTTTGCTTGCTTTCTAAAATCGTGGCTTTTAACTGGGTGCTTAAAAAATTCAAGCCGTCTGATAAATTAGGGTTACTCCCCCTAGCGCTCCTATAAACAAGGGCGTTGTCTTTTTGAAGCGTTTTATCTTTTAGGGCGTGTAATTTTAAAGACAGGCTTATCGGATCAATATAACTTGCCTCTAAAAGCAAACACTCGCTCAAATCTTTTTGATCTTGATGCTTGATAGCGATAGTGGAGCGTTTTTGATGGTTGATATAAACGCTTTCAAGGTTGTTTTCATCGTTTTTCACGCTCAAATCAACAGGGGTTGTATTCAGGCTATAAGCGTTCATTATTACCCCACTAAAATGCGTGCTAAATTCTATGAAATTGTTCAGATCGTTCTCACTTAAGGCATTATTGTGAGCGAGCGAAAGCTTGATATTTAAAGGGGTTTTTAAAGAATGATTATAAATCAAATAATAAGCCAGATGCGATTCAATATTTTCACCCACACTAAGCGTGATCAAATCGCTTTTGGGTGTAAAATTTAAAGCCTTGATAGGTTTTAGGGGCGTGTGATAAAAGGCGCTAATTTCTCTGGCAATACCTAAAACGCTCAAGCAATCCCCACGATTGGGAGTCAATGAAATTTCTAAAACATGCGTGTTGAAAGGGGCGTATTCATTTAATTCCTTCCCTAAAACCAACTCCCCAACGCTCTCATCTAATTCCAAGATGCCATCATTGATTTTAGGGAAGCCTAATTCAATGCTAGAGCAAATCATGCCATGGCTTTCAACCCCCCTAAGCTCGGTTTTAGCGATTGGGGTTGAGCCTATGATCGCTCCTTTGAGGGCGACTGGCGCAAATTGGTTTGGCGCGACATTTTTAGCCCCGCACACGATTGGCAACACTTCTTTACCCACATCCACTTGACACACGCTGAGTTTTTCGGCGTTTTTATGGGGGGCTTTTTCTAAAACCTTACCCACAACCACATTTTTAGGAGCGATATAAGAAACACAGCTTTCCACTTCTAAGCCTAAGCAGCTCAAATCCTCACAGAGTTTGGCTATATCTTTAGGCGCATTGACAAAAACATTCAAATCATTGACGCTTAGTTTCATTAAAAACTCTCCAACACTCTCAAATCAGTTTCAAAGAAACTGCGCAAATCATTGATTTGACAAGTCAGCATGGCTAATCTTTCAATCCCCATGCCAAAAGCAAACCCGCTCACATTCTCATACCCTATGGCTTCAAACACCGCATTATTGACCATGCCGCAACCCAACACTTCTAGCCAGCCTGTGTGCGAGCAAACCCTACAGCCTTCTTGCTTGCAAAACACGCAGCTAATATCCACTTCAGTGCTTGGCTCTGTGAAAGGGAAAAAGCTAGAGCGCCATCTTAATTTCACGCCGCCAAAGAAATAATGCAAAAAGTCTTCGATCACGCCCTTTAAGTGCGTGAAACGGATATTCCCTTTTTGATCCACGACAAGCCCTTCAATTTGATGGAACATGGGCGTGTGGGTCAAGTCATAATCGCGCCTAAAGGTTTCGCCTAAACAGATCATTTTAATGGGTGGGGTTTGTTCTTGCATGGTGTGGATTTGAACGGGCGAAGTGTGAGTCCTTAAAAGCTTGTGATCTTTAAAATAGAAAGTGTCTTGCATGTCTCTTGCAGGGTGGTAAGGGGGCAAGTTTAAAGCGCTGAAATTATGGAAATCATCTTCCACTAAAGAGCCGATTTCAAGCTTGTATCCTAATGGGGTAAAAAATTCAATGATTTTATTTTTAGTATAATTCAAAGGGTGAGAAGAGCTTGTTTTAATAGCGTTAAACAAACTCACATCAATTTTTTCTTTTTTCAAGCGTTCTTCTAATTCAAGCTCTAAAATAGCCTTTTTTTTCAATTCAAAGGCTTTTTCAAACGCTTGCTTATAGTGGTGGATTTCTTTGGCAAAGGCGTTTTTTTCTTCGCCGTTTAGATGTTTGAGCTGGTTGAATTTATCCGCAAAAACCCCTTTTTTACCCAAAGCATTCAAACGCACTTCTTCTAATTCTTTGCTGTTAGTAACCTTTTCTAAGCGTTCTATTAAGGTGTGCAATAACGATCCTTATATTTTATTTTTAAAAAGCTATAATACAACTTTAATAAAAGAAAAACCTTAAAAGGGAGCAAAAAGAGCATGAATGTGTTTGAAAAAATAATCCAAGGCGAAATCCCTTGTTCTAAGATTTTAGAAAACGAGCGTTTTTTATCCTTTTATGACATTAACCCTAAAGCCAAAGTGCATGCGTTAGTGATCCCTAAGCAAAGCATTCAGGATTTTAATGGCATCACCCCAGAGCTTATGGCGCAAATGACAAGTTTTATTTTTGAAGTGGTGGAAAAATTAGGCGTCAAAGAGAAGGGCTACAAGCTTTTAACCAATGTGGGTAAAAACGCCGGGCAAGAGGTGATGCATTTGCATTTTCATATTTTAAGCGGAGACAAACATTAAAAGCGTTGGTGGTAGTTCGTGCAAGCGTTTTTAAACAGGAGTTTTGCCCCCTTACTCAACCCTAACGAGAGTCCTTTAGAGCAAGTTAAATCCAGTATTATTTTAAAAAAAGGGGTGTCTTATTTTGACTGGGGGGCTTCAGGTTTGGCGAGCGTTTTAGTGGAAAAGCGCGTGAAATCCTTACTGCCTTATTACGCGAACGCTCATTCTGTCGCTTCTAAACATGCGATTTTAATGGGCATGCTTTTAAAAGAGTGCCAAGAAAAGTTGAAGCGTTCTTTAAATTTGAGCGATGGTTATTGCGTCTTGAGTGCGGGGTATGGGGCGAGTTCAGCGATTAAGAAATTTCAAGAAATTTTAGGGGTGTGTATCCCTTCAAAAACGAAGAAAAATTTAGAGCCGTATTTGAAAGATATGGCTTTAAAGCGTGTGATTGTGGGGCCTTATGAGCATCATTCTAATGAAATTAGCTGGCGTGAAGGCTTGTGTGAAGTGGTGCGTATCCCTTTAAATGAACATGGTTTGTTGGATTTAGAAATTTTAGAGCAAATTTTAAAAAAATCCCCCAATAGTTTGGTTTCTGTGAGCGCGGCTTCTAATGTAACGGGAATTCTTACGCCCTTAAAAGAAGTTTCATTGTTGTGTAAGAAATATAAGGCCGATTTGGCTTTGGATTTAGCGAATTTTAGCGCGCATGCTAACCCTAAAGATTGCGAGTACCAAACCGGTTTTTATGCGCCTCATAAGCTTTTAGGGGGTATTGGAGGGTGCGGTCTTTTAGGCATTGCTAAAGATTTGATTGACACGCAGATCGCCCCGAGTTTTAGCGCAGGGGGCGTGATTAAATACGCTAATCGCACACGGCATGAATTTATTGATGAATTGCCTTTGAGAGAAGAGTTTGGCACGCCAGGATTGTTGCAATTTTACAGGAGCGCTCTAGCGTATCAATTAAGAGATGAATGCGGTTTGGATTTTATCCATAAGAAAGAAAACAACCTTTTAAGAGTGCTTATGCATGGCTTAAAAGACTTGCCCGCTATTAATATTTATGGGAATTTAACAGCGAGTCGTGTGGGGGTAGTGGCTTTTAATATTGGAGGGATTTCGCCCTATGATTTAGCGAGAATCTTAAGCTATGAATACGCTATTGAGACCCGGGCAGGTTGCTCTTGCGCGGGGCCTTATGGGCATGATTTATTGAATCTTAACGCTCAAAAGTCAAGCGATTTTAACGCTAAACCCGGATGGCTTAGAGTGAGCTTGCACTTCACGCATTCCATAAACGATATTGATTATTTGCTAGACAGCTTGAAAAAAGCGGTTAAAAAATTGCGTTAAGCTAAAACTATTTTTAAGGAAAAATTTGGATATTTTAGATTTGAACAAAGCGCAAGCGGTGCAACAAAATGAACAAGAGGTAGAGGATAAAGAGCGAGAGTCTAAAGAGCCGGTGGTTTTAGAAGATTTGAGTGCTTTAGCATGGCTTGAATTAGAAGAGTTTAGCCGCCTTTCAGGGATTCCTAAAGAAAGGATTTTGGAATTAGTGAATCTTGGTAAAATCAAAAGCAAAATAAGCCACAACAAGCTTTTAATTGATGCGAGCAGCGGGACAAACGCTCTAATCAAAAAGGTAGAAAACAATTTGATTTCTATGGATATGAACGGGCGTTCTTTAGAGCCTGTGTTTGTGGAAAAAACCATTAACACGATTTTAAACTTGCATGATAAGGTCATTGGCGCTAAAGATGAAACGATTTCAGCCTTTAAAAATGAAAACATGTTTTTAAAAGACGCTTTAATCTCTATGCAAGAAGTCTATGAAGAAGATAAAAAAACCATCGATCTTTTGCGAGATGAACTCAATCAAGCGAGAGAAGAAATTGAATTTATGAAGAGGAAATACCGCTTGATGTGGGGGAAAGTCGCTGACATGAGCAGCGTGAATAAAAAATAGTTTTCAATTAACACCCATGCTTTGAGGGCTTATTAGCGGTAATTTTAGGTGAATCTATGTTAGAATTTGGGGTATTTTAACAGAATGCAAGCTTGAAGGAGAACCATGTCCATTTCACGCAGAAGTATCCTAACAAAAATCCCAATCGCACTCGCTAGCGCTAATGTTTTGAAAGCTGTTGGTGTTTTTGAAAAAGTAGAATCCATTCCGCATGCAACGCATTTTGGCCCCTTTATCGCAAAGGTTCAAAATGGAGTAATTAAAGATATTATCCCCCAAAAGAGCGATTATAACCCTACCATGATGTTAAAAGCGATGGCAGATAGGGTGTATTCAGATAGTAGGGTGAAGTATCCTTGCGTGCGCAAGAGCTTTTTAGAAAACAAAAAAAACCACAAAGAATTGCGCGGGAGAGAAGAGTTTGTGCGTGTGAGTTGGGATGTGGCGTTGGATTTAGCGGCTAAAAAGCTTAAAGAAATCCCTAAAGAAAACATTTATAATGCCAGTTATGGTGGTTGGGGGCATGCGGGCAGCTTGCATCGTTGCCATCATTTAGCATGGCGTTTTTTTAATACGACTTTAGGGGGGGCTATTGGCACTGATGGGGAATATGGCAATGGTGCGGCTGCAAGAATAAACCCTATGATTGTAGGGGATATGGAAGTTTATTCGCAACAAACCACGCATGAAGAGATGATTAAAAATTGTAAGGTGTATGTCATGTGGGGGGCGGATTTATTCAAGTGCAACCGCATTGATTATTTTGTGCCAAACCATGTCAATGACAGCTACTACCCTAAGTATAAAAGAGCCGGTATTAAATTCATTAGTATTGATCCCATTTATACCGAAACCGCTCAAGCCTTTAACGCTGAATGGATACCCATTCGCCCTAATACTGATGTAGCGTTAATGCTAGGCATGATGCATTATCTTTATACAAGCAATCAATACGATAAAGTGTTTATCGCTAAATACACTGATGGTTTTGATAAATTTTTACCCTATTTGCTAGGAGAGAGCGATAATGCGCCTAAAACTTTAGAATGGGCGTCCCAAATCACTGGAGTGAGCGCAGAAAAAATCAAAGAATTAGCGGATTTATTTGTCTCTAAACGCACTTTTTTAGCGGGCAATTGGGCCATGCAAAGAGCTCAGTATGGCGAGCAACCGGATTGGGCGTTAATTGTTTTAGCCAGCATGATTGGTCAAGTGGGCTTATCGGGTGGGGGCTTTGGCTTTTCTATGCATTATGGAGGGAACGCTCAAGCGAGCTCAGGGGCAAGAATTGTTCCTATGATTTCACAAGGGCATAATTCTGTAAAAAGCGTTATTCCAGCATCTAGAATTTCTGAAGCGATTTTGAATCCGGATAAAGAAATTGATTTTATGGGTAAAAAACTCCAATTGCCTAAAATCAAAATGATCTACAATTGCGGGACGGATTTATTAGGGCATGAAGCTGATACAAACGAGCTGATTCGCGCTTTAAGGACCTTAGATTGCGTGATCGTGCATGAGCCTTGGTGGACGCCTACAGCGAAATTTGCTGATATTGTCTTTGCTTCCACTAGCACTATGGAAAGAGATGATATTACTTTTGGGGGGAGTTATTCTAAGAATGTGGTTTATGCCATGCGTAAAGTGGTAGAGCCTGTTTATGAATCCAAAGACGATTATGAGATTTTCAGGCAGCTTGCTTTACGCATTGGGGGCAATGAAACAGAGCAGAAATTCACTGAATCTAAGAGTTACATGGAATGGATTAAGGGCCTTTATGAAAAAAGCGATGGCCCTACTTTGAAATCGTTTGATCAATTTTGGAGGGATGGCTTTGTGGAGTTTGAAATCCCTGAAAATGCGAGAAAGTTTGTGCGTCATGCGAAATTCAGGCAAGACCCTATCGCTAACAAGCTGGATACAGAGAGCGGGAAAATTCAAATTTTTTCTCAAAAATGCGCGGATTTTAAACTGGCCGATTTTAAAGGGCATCCCACTTGGTTTGAGCCAGCTGAGTGGCTAGGCTCTAAAATGGCTGAGATTTATCCGTTCCATTTAATCTCTCCGCACCCAAAATACCGTGTCAATTCACAGCTTGATAACACTTGGGTTAGGAATGTGTATAAAATTCAAGGCAGAGAGCCTGTAATGATCAACGAACTAGACGCTAATAAATTAGGCATTAGGCATGGTGAAATTGTAGAAGTGTTTAACGCTAGGGGGAGATTGTTAGCAGGGGCGTTTGTAACTAAGAATATCCGTCAAGGGGTTTTGAGTATCCAAAAAGGGGCGTGGTATGACCCAGAAGATGAGAGGGTTAGAAACCCGCGATGCAATGCGGGGCATGTGAATACGCTCACTTCTTTGCACCCCACAAGCAGCATGACACAAGCCATTTCAGCCAATACCGCCTTAGTCAATATCAGAAGACTTAGAAGGTATGAATTAGTCAAGCCCTACCATTCTATTTCAACACCAAGCATCATTGGGGCTTAAAAGGAGTGAAAATACTAGCATGAGAGTGTTTTTACCCAATAAAGACTTAATAACTAAAGACTTGACTACTAGCCAAGCTAAAGCGTAATTCTCAATTTTTATATTATAATACCCAATCAATGCGTTTAATTTCTGTTTTCAATATTGACACTTAAAGGATAAAAGATGAATATTTTTCAAACGAGTTTGAAATGTTGCGTGGGGTTGGTTTTATTTATGGGGGTCTTATTAGGGGATTCTAAAGCTTTTAAGGTTAGGGTGGATAAAAGTTTGACTCCGCCCTTTTTGAATGTGCTTTCATTAGCTTTTAAACAAGACATGAAAAAAGAGATCATTTTTGTGGTTACCAAAAGCAATAAGTTGAGTAAAAAAGTGCTTTGTGATTTTGACGCTTTTTTATTGCCTGAGACTCTGATGAGCGGCATGCCTAAAAAAGCACTATTCCATAAGGAGTTTTTATTCCAGTCTAAAGAAAATAAAACGCTCTATGCGTTTTCGCTGATTGATTCTCAATATTGCTCAAAAGGTGGAAATTACAGATACGAACTAGAAAAATTAGAACGCTGGTTTGTGCAAAAAGCTCCTGAGTTGGCTGAAAGCTATAGGGTGAATTACAAAAATCAATACAATAAAACACAGATCCCACAAAAATAAAGAATGAGCGATGATTTTAGTATTAGATTTTGGGAGCCAATACACACAGCTGATTGCTAGAAGATTGAGAGAGAGCGGGATTTATACAGAAATAGTCCCTTTTTTTGAAAGCATAGAAAACATTCAAAAAAAAGCCCCTAAAGGTTTGATTTTGAGTGGGGGGCCAGCGAGCGTGTATGCTAAAGATGCTTACAAGCCTAACGAGAAAATCTTTGATTTGAATGTGCCGATTTTAGGGATTTGCTACGGCATGCAGTATTTGGTGGATTTTTTTGGGGGCGTGGTGGTTGGTGCGAATGAGCAAGAATTTGGTAAGGCTGTTTTAGAAATCGCTCAAAATTCTGTGATTTTTGAAGGCGTGAAGATTAAAAGCCTTGTGTGGATGAGCCATATGGATAAAGTCATAGAATTGCCTAAAGGCTTTACTACCCTTGCAAAAAGCCCTAATTCCCCCCATTGTGCGATTGAAAACGGCAAGATTTTTGGCTTGCAATTCCACCCAGAAGTCATTCAAAGCGAAGAAGGGGGTAAGATTTTAGAAAATTTTGCCCTTTTAGTTTGCGGCTGTGAAAAAACTTGGGGCATGCAGCATTTCGCTCAAAGAGAAATCGCGCGATTGAAAGAAAAAATCGCTAACGCTAAGGTTTTGTGCGCGGTGAGTGGGGGCGTGGATTCTACGGTGGTCGCTACGCTATTGCACAGAGCCATTAAGGATAATTTGATCGCTGTTTTTGTGGATCATGGCTTGTTGCGTAAAAATGAAAAAGAAAGGGTGCAAGCGATGTTTAAAGACTTGCAAATCCCTTTAAACACGATAGACGCTAAAGAAGTCTTTTTGTCTAAATTAAAGGGCGTGAGCGAGCCTGAATTAAAGCGAAAAATCATCGGCGAAACCTTTATTGAAGTGTTTGAAAAAGAAGCCAAGAAGCACCATTTAAAAGGCAAAATTGAGTTTTTAGCCCAAGGCACTTTATACCCTGATGTGATTGAATCCGTGAGCGTTAAAGGGCCTTCAAAAGTGATCAAAACCCACCATAATGTGGGCGGACTGCCTGAATGGATGGACTTTAAACTCATAGAGCCTTTAAGGGAATTGTTTAAAGATGAGACGCGTTTGTTGGGTAAGGAATTGGGCGTTAGCCAGGATTTTTTAATGCGCCACCCCTTTCCAGGGCCTGGGCTTGCTGTAAGGATTTTAGGAGAAGTCAGTGAGAGTAAGATCAAGTGCTTGCAAGAAGCGGATTTTATTTTTATAGAGGAACTTAAAAAAGCCAATTTGTATGACAAGGTTTGGCAAGCTTTTTGCGTGCTGTTAAATGTCAATTCTGTGGGGGTTATGGGGGATAATCGCACTTATGAAAACGCTATTTGTTTGAGAGCAGTAAATGCGAGCGATGGCATGACGGCGAGCTTTTCATTTTTAGAGCATTCTTTTTTAGAAAAGGTTTCTAATCGCATCACTAATGAAGTGAGCGGTATCAATAGGGTGGTGTATGATATTACCTCTAAACCACCAGGAACGATTGAATGGGAATGATTATCTTAAAAATAGTGCTAAAAGTGGGATTTTTTGGGTAAGATTAGGAATTGATTTTAAAGAAAAAGAAAGAAAGGAATTTAATGAAAAAAGGTAGTTTGGCAATCGTTTTAGGATCGTTATTAGTGAGTGGGGCGTTTTATACGGCTCTGGCTGATGGAATACCTGCAAAGCAACAGCAGCACAATAACATGGGCGAGTCCGTGGATTTGCATTTCCATTACCCCATTAAAGGCAAGCAAGAGCCTAAAAACAGCCATTTAGTTGTCTTAATCGATCCTAAAATAGAGATCAATAAGGTTATCCCTGAAAGCTATCAAAAAGAGTTTGAAAAATCTTTAGTCCTCCAATTGAGTAGTTTTTTAGAGAGGAAAGGCTATAGCGTTTCGCAATTTAAAGATGTTAGCGAAATCCCTCAAGACATCAAAGAAAAAGCGTTGCTCGTTTTACGCATGGACGGGAATGTGGCTATCTTAGAAGATATTGTAGAAGAGAGCGATGCGCTTAGCGAAGAAAGAGTGATAGACATGTCTTCAGGGTATTTGAATTTGAATTTTGTTGAGCCAAAAAGTGAAGATATTATCCATAGTTTTGGTATTGATATTTCAAAGATTAAAGCCGTGATTGAAAGGGTGGAATTGCGGCGCACCAATTCTGGAGGTTTTGTCCCCAAAACTTTTGTGCATAAGATTAAGGAAACCGACCATGACCAAGCCATTAAAAAAATCATGAATCAAGCCTATCACAAAGTGATGGTGAATATCACCAAAGAATTAAGCAAAAAACACATGGAACATTATGAAAAAGTTTCTAGTGAAATGAAAAAACGAAAGTAGTTTTTAAGAAAAAAGCTTAAATCATTGAGAGCTGTTTTTAAAAAAGTAGCTTTTTAAAAGGGTGGGGGAGTTGGAATTAATACAATTTTTGAGTACTGCTTTTGAGTTTAGCGGTATTTTTGAAAAATTACGCTCAAAAATTAGAAAATTCAGCTATAATAACGCTTCATGTGAAAATTTCGGGGCGTAGCGCAGTCTGGTTAGCGCACTTGGTTTGGGACCAAGGGGTCGAAGGTTCGAATCCTTTCGCCCCGACCACTTTTTTGCATAATTTATTGTTCTGTTTAAAATTCTTTGGTAGAATATCGCTTCCTTTCATTGAATGGTGGGAGTAGCTCAGTCGGTTAGAGCATCAGATTGTGGTCCTGAGGGTCGTGGGTTCAATTCCCATCTTCCACCCCATCTTATAAATAAGCGTTTTACCAAGTTTTATGTTAGTTATTCCTTTATTTGAATTGTAAGCGTTCGTAGCTCAATTGGATAGAGCACCAGACTTCGGATCTGGGGGTTAGGGGTTCGACTCCCTTCGGGCGTACCACCTAACATTAATACCATTCAATGCGCTTGTAGCTCAGCTGGATAGAGCAACAGCCTTCTAAGCCGTAGGTCGCAGGTTCGAGTCCTGCCAAGCGCACCACTTTTGACATTCTTTAAAGAGGAGTTATGGATTCTTTAGAGTGGGGATTACTCATTTTCTTAATTCTTGTTTTTCTTATAGGCATAGGATACTACATCTTTATGGTTTTTTCTTCTAAAGATTGATCATCAAAATAGCCCAATGACAAGAGATAGGGTTGGAAATCTCTAAAACACAAATCTTACATGAAAATATTAATAAAAGCGGTTACAAAAATCTAAAAAATGAGAAATATGTAAGAATAAAAGACATGCACATTATCCGTGACTTTATCGCACCGAACAGGGAAAGCTTTTTGACTACGGCCTATGCAAAATCCTACTATAAAAATATTAAATAAGGCAAGATTTGTTAAAAATTAAGGCTCCGTTTTTAATTGAATTTCAATCATAAAATGCAAAAATACTCAAAGCATCGCATCAAGCAATATAGCGATCTGAAAAGAGGCTCACAATTGGGATAAAGCCCGCTTTTTAGGGATAAATTAAAAAGCGCTTTCAAATTGCATGGGTAACTTTATGGGGCGAAGCGTTTCTAATTTTTGGTATAATCGCTAGAAATTATGAGAAAGATTTTATCTTGTTTTAGTGGGGTTTCGCATGCGTTTATTATTGTGGTGGGTATTGGTGTTGTCATTGTTTTTAAATCCTTTGAGGGCGGTTGAAGAGCATGAAACAGATGCGGTGGATTTGTTTTTGATTTTCAATCAAATCAACCAACTCAATCAAGTCATTGAAACTTACAAAAAAAACCCTGAAAGAAGCGCTGAAATCTCTCTGTATAACACCCAAAAGAATGATTTGATTAAAAGTTTGACTTCTAAGGTGTTGAATGAAAGGGATAAGATCGGGATTGATATAAACCAAAATTTAAAAGAGCAGGAAAAAATCAAAAAGCGTTTGTCTAAAAGCATTAAGGGCGATGATTTCTACACTTTCATGAAAGATAGATTGTCTTTAGATATTTTGTTGATAGATGAAATTTTGTATCGTTTTATAGATAAAATCAGGAGCAGTATTGATATTTTTAGCGAACAAAAAGATGTGGAAAGTATCAGCGATGCTTTTCTTTTGCGTTTAGGACAATTCAAACTCTACACTTTCCCTAAAAATTTAGGCAATGTCAAAATGCATGAATTAGAGCAGATGTTTAGCGATTATGAATTGCGTTTGAACACTTACACTGAAGTCTTGCGTTACATTAAAAACCACCCTAAAGAAGTGCTTCCTAAAAACTTGATCATGGAAGTGAATATGGATTTTGTGTTAAACAAAATCAGTAAGGTTTTGCCTTTCACAACCCATAGCTTGCAAGTGAGTAAGATCGTGCTAGCTTTGATGATTTTAGCCTTATTGCTGGGTTTAAGGAAGTTGATCACTTGGCTTTTAGCCTTATTGTTAGATCGTATTTTTGAAATCATGCAGCGCAATAAAAAAATGCATGTCAATGTGCAAAGCAGCATTGTTTCGCCGGTTTCTGTCTTTTTAGCGTTATTTAGTTGCGATGTGGCTTTAGATATTTTCTACTACCCTAACGCATCGCCTCCTAAAGTTTCTATGTGGGTGGGTGCGGTGTATATCATGCTTTTAGCATGGTTAGTGATAGCACTCTTTAAAGGCTATGGGGAAGCGTTAGTTACGAATATGGCTACCAAAAGCACGCACAATTTTAGAAAAGAAGTGATCAACTTGATTTTAAAAGTCGTGTATTTTTTGATTTTTATTGTCGCGCTTTTAGGGGTTTTGAAACAACTAGGGTTTAACGTTTCAGCCATCATCGCTTCTTTAGGGATTGGGGGGTTAGCGGTGGCTTTGGCGGTTAAAGATGTGTTGGCGAATTTCTTTGCTTCGGTCATTTTGTTGTTAGACAATTCGTTTTCTCAAGGAGATTGGATTGTGTGCGGTGAAGTGGAAGGCACGGTGGTGGAAATGGGGTTAAGACGCACCACGATCAGAGCCTTTGATAACGCTCTTTTGTCCGTGCCTAATTCAGAATTAGCCGGAAAACCCATCAGGAATTGGAGCCGGCGTAAAGTGGGAAGGCGTATTAAAATGGAAATAGGCTTAACCTATAGCTCCAGCCAAAGCGCTTTACAGCTTTGCGTGAAAGACATTAAAGAAATGTTAGAAAACCACCCTAAAATCGCTAATGGAGCCGATAGCGCTTTGCAAAATGCGAGCGATTACCGCTACATGTTTAAAAAAGATATTGTTTCTATTGACGATTTTTTAGGGTATAAAAACAATTTGTTTGTCTTTTTGGATCAATTTGCGGACAGCTCTATTAATATTTTAGTGTATTGCTTTTCTAAGACGGTGGTTTGGGAAGAGTGGCTAGAAGTCAAAGAAGACGTGATGCTAAAAATCATGGGGATTGTAGAAAAGCACCATTTGAGTTTTGCTTTCCCATCACAGAGCTTGTATGTGGAGAGTTTGCCAGAAGTTAGCCTGAAAGAAAGGGCTAAAATCTAAAATTATTGGTAGATGTATTCTTTGGTTAAAGGGAAAGTGTTATCCACGCTGTTGGTTAAAAGCAATTGGAATAAATCCGCACTCCCCACCCTAAAGGCGGATGCGCAAGTCCTTAAATACAGATCCCACATGCGGATAAAGCGTTCGTCATAGCCGAGTCTTTTCACTTGGTCTAGATTGTGGTTGAAGTTGTCTCGCCAAATGTCTAAAGTCTTAGCGTAATGGATGCGTAAGCTTTCAGCCATGAGCAAGTGGAAGTCGCATTCGCTCATCACGCTCATCACTTCTCTTAAAGAGGGCAAGTAGCCGCCTGGAAAGATGTATTTATCCACCCATGCGTTAGTCTTGCCTTCAAAGCAGCATAAAATGGAGTGGAGTAAAAACATCCCACCCGTTTTTAACACTTCTTTAACTTTCTTGAAATAAAAGGGTAAATTATCCTTACCCACATGCTCAAACATGCCCACGCTCACCACTTTATCAAAGCGATACAAACGCCCGTCTAAATCCTGGTAATTCAATAATTTGATCGTGACTCTATCTTCTAAGCCTAGCTCTTGGACTCGTTTGTTAGCCTGTTTGTATTGCTCGCTAGAAATGGTGATCCCCATCACTTCTGCCCCGTATTCTTGCGCCGCTTTTACAGAGAGATAGCCCCAACCACAGCCTATATCCAGCAGTTTTTCGCCAGGCTTTAGGTGGAGCTTTTTTAAAGTGTGATCTAATTTTTGGAGCTGGGCGGCATGGAGAGTGTCATCGTCTTTTTTGAAATAAGCGCATGAATAGCTTAAGGTTTCATCTAACCAGATAGAATAAAAGTCATTCCCTAGATCGTAATGCTTAGAGATGTTGGAGCTTTCTTTGATCGGTTTTTGGATAGCTTTAGCGTTGTCATGTTTGTGCAAATGCTCATAATTGGTTTGCAAATACAAAGAATGCATCACCTCATCCATAGAGCCTTCAATATCAATCACGCCGTCCATATAAGCCTCAGCAATCGTCAAAGACATGTCTTTTTTAATATCGCTAAATTTTAGGGGGCGGTGGATCTTAAGGGTGAATTTAGGCGAATGTTCGCCATTCCTATAAACGCTATTATCCCAAAAAACGACCTGATAATCGCCGTTTTTCCACTGCTTGAACATGCTTTTGAGCAAAAATTTTGAAATCATCTGTCTATTCCTTAACTCATTTTTCAATTTTTTGAGCGTTAATTATAATGAATTTTAAGCTAAAAACACCCCACAAATAAGCATAAATTCAACCTCTATTCTCTAAATTTTTAAAAGCATGTTAAAATTAAGAGATTTAAACAAATTTAAGGTAACACGATTATAAAGATGCAAAAATCACTGATCACAACCCCCATTTATTATGTGAATGACATCCCTCATATTGGCCATGCTTATACGACTTTGATTGCGGATACTTTAAAGAAGTATTACACGCTTCAAGGCGAAGAAGTCTTTTTTTTAACCGGCACCGATGAGCATGGGCAAAAGATCGAACAAAGCGCGAGGCTTAGGAATCAAAGCCCTAAAGCTTACGCCGATAGCATTAGCGCGATTTTTAAAGACCAGTGGGATTTTTTCAATTTAGATTATGATAGTTTTATCCGCACCACAGACAGCGAGCATCAAAAATGCGTGCAAAACGCCTTTGAAATCATGTTTGAAAAAGGGGATATTTATAAAGGCGCTTATAGTGGGTATTATTGTGTGAGCTGTGAGAGTTATTGTGCGATCTCTAAAACGGACAACACGAACGATAAAGTCCTATGCCCTGATTGCTTGAGGGAGACTGCGCTTTTAGAAGAAGAGAGTTATTTTTTCAGATTGAGCGCGTATGAGAAACCTTTATTGGAATTTTATGCTAAAAATCCTGAAGCGATTTTGCCTATTTATCGTAAAAATGAGGTAACTTCTTTTATTGAGCAGGGTTTATTGGATCTGTCTATCACGCGCACGAGCTTTGAATGGGGCATTCCTTTGCCTAAAAAAATGAACGATCCTAAACATGTGGTGTATGTTTGGCTGGACGCTTTATTGAATTATGCGAGCGCGTTAGGGTATTTGAATGGTTTAGACAATAAAATGGTGCATTTTGAATGCGCTAGGCATATTGTGGGTAAGGATATTTTACGCTTCCATGCTATTTATTGGCCAGCTTTTTTGATGAGTTTGAATCTGCCCTTATTCAAACAGCTTTGCGTGCATGGGTGGTGGACGATAGAGGGCGTGAAAATGAGTAAGAGCTTGGGTAATGTTTTAGACGCTCAAAAGCTCGCCATGGAGTATGGGATTGAAGAATTACGTTATTTTTTATTGCGTGAAGTGCCTTTTGGGCAAGATGGGGATTTTTCTAAAAAAGCGTTAATAGAAAGGATCAACGCGAATTTGAATAACGATTTGGGGAATTTGCTGAATCGTTTGCTAGGCATGGCTAAAAAATATTTCAATTATTCTCTAAAAAGCGACAAAATCACCGCTTATTATTCTAAAGAGCTAGAAAAAGTGCATCAAATCTTAGATAACGCTAATTCTTTCGTGCCTAAAATGCAATTGCATAAAGCTTTAGAGGAATTGTTTAATGTTTATGATTTTTTAAACAAACTCATCGCTAAAGAAGAGCCATGGGTTTTGCACAAAAACAACGAATCAGAAAAACTAGAAGCCTTATTGAGTTTGATCGCAAACGTGCTGTTACAATCAAGCTTCTTACTCTATGCGTTCATGCCAAAGAGCGCTATGAAATTAGCGAGCACTTTTCATGCAGAAATCACGCCCAATAATTATGAACGCTTTTTTAAAGCTAAAAAATTACAAGATATGATTTTACAAGACACCGAGCCTTTATTTTCCAAAATGGAGAAAATTGAAAAGACTGAAAAAGGGGGAGAAGCCCTACTAAAAGAAAATCAAGAAAAAGAAAAAAAAGATAGAAAAGAAAAAGCCCCACCAACACAAGAAAACTATATCGGCATTGAGGATTTCAAAAAAGTAGAGATCAAAGTGGGGCTTATCAAAGAAGCTCAAAGGATTGAAAAATCCAATAAATTACTGCGCCTAAAAGTGGATTTAGGCGAAGGCCGTTTGAGGCAGATCATCTCAGGGATCGCTTTGGATTATGAGCCTGAAAGCTTAGTGGGGCAAATGGTGTGCGTGGTGGCTAATTTAAAACCCGCAAAGCTTATGGGTGAAATGAGTGAGGGCATGATTTTAGCGGTGCGAGATAATGATAATCTGGCTTTAATTAGCCCTACCAGAGAAAAAATTGCAGGAAGTTTGATCAGCTAAATGCGATTAGGGGTGAATGAAGCCGTAGAATTGAGTTTGGGCGAATTGCAAAACACGCCCTCAATCAGCTATTTTAATTCTATTGTTTTGTCTTTAAACAAAGTCCAAAAAGGCTCTTTATTTGTCGCTAAAGATCACACGCTCATCCCTAAAGCTTTAGAGTTGGGGGCTTATGGGATTTTATACGCAGGAGAGTATCCTTTAAGCGATAGAGATGTTGCATGGATCAAGCTTAAAGATATAGAGCATTCTTTGAACCATTTGTTTAAATTTTGCTTGCTGAATGAGCGTGTGGTCGGGGTGCTGTTAAGCCCCATAGAATTAGAGATCGCTTCTAAAATCATGGTGAGCGGATTTGTGTGGTGCTTGAAAGAGAGCCTTGAAGATTTGTTCATTATAGAGGGGTGTAAAATAGCCTTTTTTGATAAATTGGAGTGGCTCCATTTGTTTTATAAGCAAGAGCGCTTGAAAGAAGATTTAAAAGAAAGCCGTTTAATCATTCTCAACCAATCCTTTTTTTGCAGCGCTTTAGTCTATGAAAAACAAGAATACGAATTCAAAATGCCATGCATCTTTTTAGAGCCTTTAAAAAGGGTGATTCAATTGTGCGAGAAATTACAAATTGAATTTGATTTGAATCTTTTAGGCAAAAAAGAATGCCCACTAGATCATTGCAAACCCTTTTTTGTGAATAAAAATTTAGAAATAGCCCCCTATGGCGCAACGGCAAGGGTGGTTGTCGCTGAGAGTTCAAAAGAATTGTTTGAAATGATGCTTCAAAAAGCCCTTGAGACTTTATCGTGGGGGAAAATTGTCGTGTTTTGTCGTAAAAACAGCGCGGCTTTCTTTAAAAAAACCAACCCTTATTGTTACACCACCCAAAACAACTTAAAAGAGCAATTAAAAAATTTAGCGTTTAATTTCGCTTTTATTTATGGGATTAGCTCTCATCATTTAGAATCCCTTTTAAACCCCCCCTTTTTAAAAAAACCCCCACGCTATGGTAAGTCATGCTCACTTGTAACGATAAAATTAATCCAAAAACCCTTTTAGAAGAAATCATGGCGTTAAGGCCATGGCGTAAAGGCCCTTTTGAAATTTCTCAAATCAAGATTGATAGCGAATGGGATAGCTCCATTAAATGGGATCTAGTCAAAAACGCCACTCCTTTAAAAGACAAAATCGTGGCTGATGTGGGTTGCAATAACGGCTATTACTTGTTTAAGATGCTAGAATATAAGCCTAAAAGTTTGGTGGGGTTTGATCCGGGCGTTTTAGTCAAAAAACAATTTGAATTTTTAGCCCCCTTTTTTGACAAAGAAAAAAAAATCATTTACGAGTCTTTAGGGGTAGAGGATTTGCATGAAAAATACCCTAACGCTTTTGATGTTATTTTTTGCTTAGGGGTGCTATACCATAGAAAAAGCCCGCTAGAGGCTTTAAAAGCCTTGTATCATGCTTTAAAGATAAATGGGGAGTTGGTGTTGGATACTCTAATCATTGATTCGCCCCTAGACATCGCCCTTTGCCCTAAAAAAACTTATGCTAAAATGAAAAATGTTTATTTTATCCCTAGCGTTAGCGCTTTAAAAGGGTGGTGCGAAAGGGTGGGGTTTGAAAATTTTGAGATTCTTAGCGTTTTAAAGACCACGCCTAAAGAGCAGCGTAAAACGGATTTTATTTTGGGGCAGAGTTTGGAAGATTTTTTGGATAAAACGGATCCCTCTAAAACTTTAGAGGGGTATGACGCTCCTTTAAGGGGGTATTTTAAAATGCTTAAACCAAGCAAGCTTTAAATAAAGGATAAGATAGTGCAAGAATCAGTCGTTCGTGTGGATTATGACTCTTTAGAAACTTGTAAGAATTTCAAACCAAGCGTTGGCACTGAATTGGTCGTTTTAGAAAAAGATATAGCCCATGCGCGTTTCAAGGGCAATGAAAGCATGGTGTATGAAGAAAATTTTGTGCATGCCGGGTTTGTGCTTATTGCGTGCAATTATGCAGCCTTGTGCGCGTTGAATAAAAGACACAGCGTAGTGGTTTCTAATAACATCAATTTTTACGCCCCCCTAGAATTGAATCAAGAAGCACTCATTAAAGCGCAAGTCATTCAAGATGGCGTGAAAAAAGCTGAAATAAAAATAGAGGCGTTTGTGTTAGACATTCAGGTTTTAGAGGGGATGATAGAAATCGTGGTGTTTGATAAAAAGCCTTTTAAATTCAATTTTAAAGAAGAGTAGTTAAATGGTTATTGTTTTAGTCGTGGATAGCTTTAAAGACACCAGTAATGGCACTTCTATGACAGCGTTTCGTTTTTTTGAAGCGCTGAAAAAAAGAGGGCATGTGATGAGAGTGGTTGCCCCCCATGTGGATAATTTAGGGAGTGAAGAAGAAGGGTATTACAACCTTAAAGAGCGCTATATCCCCCTAGTTACAGAAATCTCACACAAACAACACATCCTTTTTGCTAAACCGGATGAAAAAATCTTAAGAAAGGCTTTTAAGGGAGCGGATATGATCCATACTTATTTGCCTTTTTTGCTAGAAAAAACAGCCGTAAAAATCGCGCGAGAAATGCAAGTGCCTTATATTGGCTCTTTCCATTTACAGCCAGAGCATATTTCTTATAACATGAAATTGGGGCAATTTTCTTGGTTTAACATGATGCTTTTTTCGTGGTTTAAATCTTCGCATTACCGCTATATCCACCATATCCATTGCCCGTCAAAATTCATTGTAGAAGAATTAGAAAAATACAACTATGGAGGAAAAAAATACGCTATCTCTAACGGCTTTGATCCCATGTTTAAATGCGAACACCCACAAAAAAGCCTTTTTGACACCACACCCTTTAAAATCGCTATGGTAGGGCGCTATTCTAATGAAAAAAATCAAAGCGTTCTCATTAAGGCGATTGCTTTAAGCCGATACAAACAAGATATTGTATTATTGCTCAAAGGCAAAGGGCCTGATGAGAAAAAAATCAAACTTCTAGCCCAAAAACTAGGCGTAAAAACGGAGTTTGGGTTTGTCAATTCCAATGAATTGTTAGAGATTTTAAAAACTTGCACCCTTTATGTGCACACAGCCAATGTGGAAAGCGAAGCGATTGCGTGTTTAGAAGCCATTAGCGTGGGGATTGTGCCTGTTATCGCCAATAGCCCTTTAAGCGCGACCAGGCAATTCGCGCTAGATGAACGATCGCTATTTGAGCCTAATAACGCTAAAGATTTGAGCGCTAAAATAGACTGGTGGTTAGAAAACAAGCTTGAAAGAGAAAGAATGCAAAACGAATACGCTAAAAGCGCTTTAAATTACACTTTAGAAAATTCAGTCATTCAAATTGAAAAAGTTTATGAAGAAGCGATCAAAGATTTTAAAAACAACCCCCATCTCTTTAAAACCTTATCGTAATAAAAGGATAAAAAATGCAAGAAGTCCATGATTATGGGATTAAATTTTGGAGCAATAACGAATTTAAGATAGAAAAAGGCTTGGTTAAAGTTTGTCATGGCAAAAACCCCTCGCTTTTAGAAATCGTTCAAAGCGTGCGCGATAAGGGCTATAGAGGGCCTTTGTTGGTGCGATTCCCCCATTTGGTGCAAAAACAAATCAAAAGCCTGTTTGATGCGTTTTCTTCAGCGATTAAAGAGTATCAATACAGCGGGGCTTTTAAGGCGGTTTTCCCTTTAAAGGTCAATCAAATGCCCTCGTTTGTTTTGCCTTTAGTGCAAGGGGCTAAGGGTTTGAATTACGGGTTAGAGGCTGGGAGCAAATCCGAACTCATCATTGCGATGAGCTACACTAACCCTAAAGCCCCTATCACCGTGAATGGCTTTAAAGACAAGGAAATGATTGAGCTTGGCTTTATCGCTAAAAGCATGCAGCATGAGATCACTTTAACGATTGAGGGTTTGAATGAGCTAAAAACCATTATCGCCGTGGCTAAACAAAACGATTTTGTAGCCTGCCCTAAAATTGGTATTCGCATCCGTTTGCACAGCACTGGTACTGGCGTTTGGGCAAAGAGTGGGGGGATCAATTCTAAATTTGGCCTTAGCAGCACTGAAGTTTTAGAAGCGATGCGCCTTTTAGAAGAGAACGACTTGTTAGAGCATTTCCACATGATACATTTTCATATAGGCTCTCAAATCAGCGATATTTCGCCCTTAAAAAAGGCTTTAAGAGAAGCGGGTAACCTGTATGCAGAATTGCGTAAAATGGGCGCTAAAAATCTTAATAGCGTGAATATTGGAGGGGGGTTAGCCGTAGAATACACCCAACACAAGCACCACCAAGATAAAAACTACACTTTAGAGGAATTCAGTGCTGATGTGGTGTTTTTATTGAGAGAAATTGTGAAAAATAAGCAAGAAATCGAGCCGGACATTTTCATTGAATCAGGCCGTTATATTTCCGCTAACCATGCCGTTTTAGTGGCCCCGGTGTTAGAATTGTTTTCGCATGAATACAATGAAAAATCCCTAAAAATCAAAGAAAGTAATAACCCCCCTTTGATTGATGAAATGCTAGACTTGCTCGCTAATATCAATGAAAAAAACGCCATTGAATACTTGCATGATAGTTTTGATCACACCGAGTCGCTATTCACGCTTTTTGATTTGGGCTATATTGATTTGATTGACAGGAGCAACACTGAAGTTTTAGCCCATTTGATCGTCAAAAAAGCGGTGCAATTGCTTTATGTTAAGGATCATAACGATATTTTACGCATTCAAGAGCAAGTCCAAGAGCGCTATTTATTGAATTGCTCGTTTTTCCAAAGCTTGCCGGATTATTGGGGCTTGAGACAGAATTTCCCGGTCATGCCCTTGAATAAATTAGACGAAAAGCCCACCAGGAGCGCGAGCTTGTGGGATATTACTTGCGATAGCGATGGGGAAATCGCTTTTGATTCCACGAAGCCCTTGTTTTTGCATGATATAGACATAGATGAAGAAGAATACTTTTTAGCGTTCTTTTTAGTGGGAGCGTATCAAGAAGTTTTAGGCATGAAACACAATTTATTCACGCACCCTACGGAATTTAGCGTGGTTTTTGATGAAAAAGGCGATTATGAAGTGGAAGATATTTGTGAAGCCCAAACGATTTTAGATGTGCTAGACGATTTGGACTATGACACTAAAGAGATCGAGCGCCTTTTAAAGCAAAAAATTGAAGACAACAACCAACTGGACATGGAAGAAAAGAAAGAAATCATGGGGCGCTTGTATGTCATGCTGAGCGAAAACGGGTATTTGCGCACGATTTCTTAAACGCAAAAACCCACTAAAAACGCTTTTTGTTGGGTTTTTATATTGTTTGAGATCTTTAAGACTTCTTTGAGATTTCATTTAAGGATATTTTCCATGATTTCTTTCACTATTTTAGGGTGCAAAATTCCGCCAGAATGAAAAGGCAAAACCTGCCTGATTTTATCTTTCACATAAATTCTATGGCTGCCTTTTTACCTAGAGAAAACAAATCCATTCTATAATAATAGCTTCTCTGCTTCTTTAGCTGTGAGTCGTGGCAATTCAGGCAAAAGCTATCTCAATGGGTGCTATTACAGAATTTTTCTTAGAAAGAAAAGCTAACTCATCGGCTTCTAAAGCTTCCAAATAAAGCTCTATGGCTTCTTTAATATTTCTTAAGGCTTCTTCATAACTTTTCCCTTGTGATACACAGCCTTTTAGAAAGGGGACAAAAGCAAAATACCCATTCTCATCTTTTTCTGTGACAGCGTTTATACATGGCACTACCTTTGATTAAATTTCTTATGATTATACACATAATATATTTTAAACAAAATTAAATGGACAGGTTAGGGAGGGAATGAAAAAAGAAAAATAAGAGAGCAAAGAAAAGAGAGATTAAAAAAGGAGAGCCACCCCAAAAAAAAGGGGGGGGATTAGTTTTCAGCCTCGCTCTCGTTTTCATTTTTAGGCTCGATAACATTACTCTCATCATCATAGTCCTCATCTCGTAGTCCATAAGACCAAAGATTATCGGCTAATAAATTAGCAGTTAAGCCCGCGCATGTTAAATCATACTTATTGATACCGCCATCGCATAAGAGTTGAGCGACAAATTTTGTCTCTTTTTGATTTTTAGGTAAAAATCTCGCCCACTCTTCCAAAGTAACCCCATAACCATTGCTCCCTTTTCCCTCTTCTCGTTTTAACTTTTTCGCATAAGCCTCAATCACACGAATAAACAAAGTCAAATCAGTAATATCCATATCATCAAAGCTTTCAAAGAAAGCGTCATCAACATTACGATTTTCAATCATAGCATTCCATTCTTGGTCGCTATGGTGTTTTAAATCCGCCATATAAGACAGAGCATGAATAACAATCATACTAAATTGAAAACCTCTAGTCTCATACAGCATAGGAGCAAACAAACCGCTCAATCTTTTCTTACGCTCCTCGTTAGCATACAAATCAGCCATTAAAAGGAAAGAAGTCTCTGATTGGTCAGCGAAATCAAAGTCCAACTTAAACTTGCTTTCTTTTTCTTTTGGCTCTTTAGAAGTAGAAGTCCTGTCCTTAACACTTGGTCCACTAGTTACCACTTTAACGCCATCTAAAATGTCCGCTTTTTTATTTTCAGCGTGAAGTTTCATATGCTCGGTCAATGGAACTTTATTGAACCACTTTAAGAACTTATCGCTATTGAAAGCGTAGGTGGCTTCGTTGCCTTTTTCGCTCCTTAAGGTTACACGATTAAACCCAATACTAATGACTTTAGCCTCCACCACTTTGTTATTGATCGTGGCTTTGACTAACGCCCCTACTTTTAACTTATTTTCATTTTGAAAACCCATAAAATACTCCTTGGTAAAATTTGTTTTAAATTCCGCTATAATCGGTCGTTCAATGTTTTTTTAATGTTTTTATCTTTTTGGCATGGCTTGTTCCTCCTTGTTGTGGTTTTAATTTTACTTAAAATTTTCATGTCTATTGCCTTTAAGATCGTTTTGAAGGCGGTAAGCGCCATTAAAAATACAGCCGGTCAATATTTCTTCAATTTGCGATAATTCCGCATTCTTTAGCGCTTCCCTAGGCACTTCAATGATCAGTTTAGTTTGCGATAATCACACCCACTTTAACGCTTTCTCTCTAGATTTAAAACTCCCCAATTTCCCAATATGGTTGAGAAACTGCTCGCTCATGGGTCTATCCATGTCAATCACAAGATTAAAGGTAACATAAAGCGACTGAACGCTCAAAGAATCCCCAACAATAAAGGTAAAATCAAGCGTGTCATCAAGCTCGTTATGTTGGATATTGTCTATTAACGCATAGTTAAGCTCTAATTTTTCTACTTGCTTTATCGCTATTACGATGTCTTTAGAAAGAGAAGCGCTAATCGTTTCTAATTGTTTTAACAAATCTTTAGGCGGGATAAAACCACGCTCTGCATCAGCGTCTATCACGCTTAAAATCGCTCTTTTATCCACTATCTTATCACGCTTTAAATCGTTAGCGATTTTATTGATTTGAAGGTTTTGTTTATAGCTTTGTTTTGACGCTCTCTCTTTTTCTCGCCATTCAATGACTTCCCTCTCTTCTTGTTCTATGTCTGCAACATCAAAGATTCTAGGAAAACCATAACGATTTTTTTTCGCTCTGATAAAACTTTTAATACTATCTTCAAGATGCTTGCGAAAATCATCAAAACCATCGCTAGATTGCGGAAGATAAAGCGCTTCTATTTGAGTTTTAGCTATTTCATTAAACTCCATGCCGTTATGTTTATCAGGGTGTTTTGAAAAGAATGCAGCTAGCTTGTTTTTAAGAGCGTTGAGAGATTGTTCTAATTGATTGGGTGTTGAAAATTTGATGTCTGAGAAGCTGTCTTGTGTTTTGTTAAAGTCCTTACCCGGTGAAGCGTTGATCAATTCTATAGGGTATTTTTTTGCGTTTTCACAATAACAGATCGCTTGTTGGTTGAATATTTGCGCTAACACCAATAAATAGTCCCTTAAATTAAATACGATAGTAGGCTCATTAGCGAACACCAAAAAGCTTATTTCTTCATTGGGTAAAAAAGGATCTTGCGGGTTGTCTTTTAAAGAGTTAAGCGCTTGAACAAACCCTATAAAATCACGCTTATTCTCTAAATACGATTGCAGCTTTTTCGCTCTTTCTGTATTTTGCTTGGGGGTGTATCGGTATTTAGCGACAAACTCCTTACTAGACATAAAGTCTTTCACGCTCGCCTTAGCGTTATTTTTTAAAAATCTGTCTATAAAATGCTTCCCCAATAAAAAACAAAGCCTCCTATAAGGGTAATTATTGCCTTTAAAGAAGTCCTTAATCCAAATGGGTTTATCCCAATCCACTTTAACGGATTTGTCCTGCCAGTAGATTAAGCGCGTTTTTAACTGAGCCAGTTTGTCAGCGCTAGATTGAATGCAGCCACTTTTAGCTGCCCCTATCAGTAATTTTTGCTCATTATGATTGAAATCTCTGTAAAAAGCGTCTTTAAAGGGTTTAAAGGCTGAGATGATCCCAAAGGGTAGTCCGCTTTTGATTTTTTCACATGCCTTTTTAAGATCGCCGTTTCCAATCGTTTCGTTCTCAATAGCAGAAGCTTTCGTGTTAGAAACTTCAATGGCGCTGTTTTTAGTTTTAGAGACTTTCTTCCTCCCAATGATTTCCTTAACGAATTGCCTCGCTCTATTTTGAGCCACTTTACTAGCCACAAAATCCTTTTCAAAATCTTGTAACAAATAGTAGTATCTGGTTGGCTTCCCACTCTCATCATTCAATAACAATAAAAAATCATAATCCAACAACATGTCAAGTCCTTTTTTTTAAAATTCATCATTAGCGTTATTTGACCTTATAAGGCTTGTAAGCTTTTCATCACTTTTCTAAAATCCTCTTTTGCAAAGCTCAACCCAAAAGCTTCCTTTTGCCCGCCAGCTTGTATTAAAGGAATGGTTTTAATCTGGCTTAAAAAAGTCCCATCACCCCTAGCGCTACCGCTATACCCATCTTTATTATCTTTATAGATACAAAGGGAATGATTGAAAGGGTATTTTTTTAAAAAGTTATTAGCCACTAAACCGCTGACACCCACTTTAATAGAACAGCTTTCATCTAAAATAGCCACTAATATTTTGTTACAAGAAAAAATTTGAGCGTTTTCTTCGCTTTCTTTCACCATTTTCTTTTTAATATCGTTGTATCTTTTGAATTCCTTAACATTAAAGACGCTTAAGCGCGGATCGCTTATGGGATTGAAATGCTTTAAAACCAGATAATGCAAATAGCTATCATAACAACCCTTAAACTCTCTAGCCCCGCTCAAACGGCTTAAAGCGTTGATATAATTGATGCAATTAAAGCCGTATAAGTTAGAAATTCCATCTAAATCGTCTTGGGCTAAAGAAAGATCTTTATCTTTGAAAAAGCATTCAATGCGGTCATGTTTAGGTTGTGCTAAATTCAAAACCATATCCAAATTATCCCCATGATCCAAATCAATGCGATCGCTTAAAAGCGTGATAGCGATCAATTCTTCTTCTAAAGGAGTGGTTTGCGTTTGAAAGATTTGATTAAACACTAAAGCGCTTGTGAAAGCCCCGCTATAATAGTTAGCGTCTTTTTCATCATTCAGGTTAATGTAGGCGATTTTATTTCCATCAATCAAATCAACTTCAAAACTCTTATGGTGGTCTGTGATGATGCATTGTTCAAAACGCTCTAATAAGATTTCTTGCAATTGTGTATCAGCGGCCAAATCCGCCCCCAAATCAGCGCTAAACAATAAGGGGTCTTTTTGAAATTGGTTTTTAATGCAATCTAGGCGGACTAATTGATTGGTTTTAGGGTTAAAGATACAAGGTTGAGACAATAAATCGTTTATGGCTAAATCAGTGAAACCATAGCCATGCGCATTCCTTAAGGGGCTAAAGAAAAAGAAATCTTTAATACCCAATCTGTAACACATAGACATTAAAACGCTGCCAGCCAACATGCCATCACAATCATTATCTGTATAGAAAATAATGGGGCGGTGTTGTTTGGCTTCTTTTAAGAAGTCTTTAAAAATCCTTTTCTTTGACATCTTTAATAGCTCTTTTTTAGGCATTGATTATCCCTTTGTTGTTTTGATGCTTGATGGTTTTTTAATCATTCTAGATCAAAATCATCTTCACATTCCTCTTCAATTTCCTCTTCTTGCCCTTCTATGTGTAAAACAGGCGTGATTTTGTTATACAAAGATTTGTATCGCTCTTGGAGGGACTTCTCATTCCACTTTCTATAATTGCTATACAATTCTTTAGTGATGTCATAACAGCTAATCACTTTGCTTGGGTCTTTGCCACCATAAATTTTTCTTTTTTCATCAAAATCCCCATTTAAGGCTTTTGCGTTCTTTTTACGCTTTAAAAGGGTTAAATTCGCGATATTATTCACCCATTCTTCTCTTTTTTCTTTGTCAAAATCCGCGTTCCATTGACTGCCTCTTTTGGGCGTTTGGGGCAAAATATGCTCCACTTGGGTTTCGGCATCCATAACGATAAAATGGGGTTTCTCTTCATCTGTCATGAAATAATTAGCTAGGGCTAAGACAGGGCGTAACCATTTGCTAGGATAAACAGAATAACTATCCCATAAGTTATAGTGGTATTGGTTAAAGGTGTTATAAGATTCTATGTTATCCAGTATAAGCTCTTGGATGGTTTCAATGTCTTTATTGCTTTTAACATTTTTGATAATGTTGATGCTCGTTTGCTTGATGCGCGTGATCGTGCCTCCTGCAATCCAAGTTTGATAATAATAAGACACCAAAAGCCTTTTCAAAGCGTCAAAATCAGGGTATTTGACATAAAGGGCTGTCGTTAAAATACTGGCCCAATATCTGGAGGGAAGGTATCTTAATAAATAAATGTATCGGTCTTGTTTTTTTAACAAATCGGTATAAGATTTCATAAAAGCACTCACATCATAAATGAACCCGCAAGCGTCTTTTTTGCTGTCTTTGAACACCTTTTTTAATCCCTTATCGGCTCTCTTTTTAGAAGCGCTAGGATCGGCGTATTCTAAAAACATGTTAAAAAAGTCTTCCAAATCAATATCTATGCCTTCAACGCTCTTGCAAGCTTCAACCAATTTGTCCCAAGTGGTTATAAAATCCTTACGCTTTTCACTATCTTGCTTGATTTCTTGCATCAAACTGGATTTTAAAATATCAATAGGGCTTAAAGGTTGGCCTCTGTCGTTTAACACTTGAAAGATTTGCATCGCGCTGTCTTGCTCAAAACAAATGATCCTAGTCAAAGCAATGTGTTCATAAAACCACTTGACAAAATCATCCATATCGCTTATGGAACCATTTTCCATGCTCTCATTCAATAGCTCCTTGAAATAATAAGCGTTACGCAAATAAGTGTTTTCTTCAAATTTCTTATTCCACTCGCTCTTTTTAATGTTGTCTTCAAACTCTAAATTCTTTAACACCGTGTTTTCAAAAATACTATTGTAATTTTGAGCGGTTAAAAACTTCAGACGCCCTTTTTCTTTATCGTATTTATCATAAATACTCCCTTCAATAAAATCTTTAGATTTTTGCCCTAACCTGTGTTTATAAAGCCTTAAAATCGTGCAAGCCAAGATAATAAAACTTGTTAGCCTCTGTTGGCCATCCACAACATCCCATCTTTTATCTTTTGGATTTTCAGCAATCACAATAGAGCCGCAAAAATATTCATCTTCTCTATTGTTTGTATAGCTGCCCACTAAATCATCAATCAAAGCCCCTAAATGATCCTTATCCCACACATAAGGGCGTTGGTAATCGGGAACCTGATAAAAATATTCAGCATCCACTAAAATTTGATAGAGTTTTTTTAACTCCACTTCTACTTTTGCCATCGTCTTCTCCTTTGAATTTAACTCTGTAAGCCCCACTGATTTAAAAATGGGGCTTATGGAATCAAATGGTTTGAAAATGTTGCAGCGTGGGTTAATGAAAGGGGGAATAATAGGGTTAATAAAAGAGAGAATAATAAAAAGTAAAAGATTTTTAAGCGGATTTTGGTAAAAGTGATAACAATAGGGTAGCGTTGCTTGATTGCTTGATTGCTTGATTGCTTGATTGAATGGTTGCTTGATTGCTTGATTGAATGGTTGCTTGATTGAATGGTTGCTTGATTGCTTGATTGCTTGATTGGATGATTGGATGATTGGATGATTGAATGGTTGAATGGTTGAATGGTTGAATGGTTGAATGGTTGAATGCCATTTCTACCCCTTTTTTAAAAAAATATGACACAGGGTATTGTATCTAGCGGTGTTTAATCAATGGTTAATGGTGCGTTTTTATTTTTTAATGATGTGTTTTTATTTTTTAATGATGTGTTTTTTATTTTAAAGCTTTATTCTCTACCCCTTAATTCAAATCGCTCATTTCCAATAACTCTTATCCATTCCTTTCAAGCTCTCAAATTTCTTTCAAATTCTAAATTTTCTTTCAAATTCTAAATTTTCTTTCAAACTCTAAATTTTCTTTCAAATTCCAAAATATTTAAGCAAACTTTAAGCATTGCATGTCTATAATTACATTTCGTTTTTAAAGACAAGCTTTAAAAAGTTCTTTAATTTGAAACCACTCAAACAAGTTATAAAAGCTAAAAGCTTTAAATATAAAAATATAAAAGCCCACTAGTTGGTAAAACTTGAGCGTTATAAAAAGATTAGGGATCAAGCATTTTTAGTCTTCTTAAAGGGTTTAATATTCAAGAGCGATTATAGCAAGTTTTTAAAGAAAAACGAAGTTATTTGATTTAATATTGTTAATAGCCTATGTAAAAGTAAAGTAAAACTACAATAACTCTGTCTTATATTCATTAAGGCAGTGGTAGCGCTGAAGAATATTCGTGCAATTGTCGTTATTCATTATAAAAGGGCGGGTTTTAAAGGATATTTTAAAATTTAAAACAAGCTTTTAAGAGCAGATGGCGGATGCCTTGCCAAAGAGAGGCGATGAAGGACGTACTAGACTGCGATAAGCTATGCGGAGCTGTCAAGGAGCTTTGATGCGTAGATGTCCGAATGGGGCAACCCAACTAATAGAGATATTAGTTACTCTAACAGAGAGCGAACCTAGTGAAGTGAAACATCTCAGTAACTAGAGGAAAAGAAATCAACGAGATTCCCTAAGTAGTGGCGAGCGAACGGGGAAAAGGGCAAACCGAGTGCTTGCATTCGGGGTTGAGGACTGCAACATCCAAGAGAACGCTTTAGCAGAGTTACCTGGAAAGGTAAGCCATAGAAAGTGATAGCCTTGTATGCGACAAGGCGTTTTTAGGTAGCAGTATCCAGAGTAGGCCAGGACACGAGAAATCCAGGTTGAAGCCGGGGAGACCACTCTCCAACCCTAAATACTACTCTTTGAGCGATAGCGAACAAGTACCGTGAGGGAAAGGTGAAAAGAACCGCAGTGAGCGGAGTGAAATAGAACCTGAAACCATCTGCTTACAATCATTCAGAGCCCTATGATTTATCAGGGTGATGGACTGCCTTTTGCATAATGATCCTGCGAGTTGTGGTATCTGGCAAGGTTAAGCGAATGCGAAGCCGTAGCGAAAGCGAGTCTTAATAGGGCGCTTGAGTCAGATGCTGCAGACCCGAAGCTAAGTGATCTATCCATGGCCAAGTTGAAACGCGTGTAATAGCGCGTGGAGGACTGAACTCGTACCCATTGAAACGGGTTGGGATGAGCTGTGGATAGGGGTGAAAGGCCAAACAAACTTAGTGATAGCTGGTTCTCTTCGAAATATATTTAGGTATAGCCTCAAGTGATAATAAAAGGGGGTAGAGCCCTGATTGGGCTAGGGCTGCTCGCCGCGGTACCAAACCCTATCAAACTTCGAATACCTTTTATCGTATCTTGGGAGTCAGGCGGTGGGTGATAAAATCAATCGTCAAAAGGGGAACAACCCAGACTACCAAATAAGGTCCCTAAGTTCTATTCTGAGTGGAAAAAGATGTGTGGCTACTCAAACAACCAGGAGGTTGGCTTAGAAGCAGCCATCCTTTAAAGAAAGCGTAACAGCTCACTGGTCTAGTGGTCATGCGCTGAAAATATAACGGGGCTAAGATAGACACCGAATTTGTAGATTGTGTTTGACACAGTGGTAGAAGAGCGTTCATACCAGCGTTGAAGGTATACCGGTAAGGAGTGCTGGAGCGGTATGAAGTGAGCATGCAGGAATGAGTAACGATAAGATATATGAGAATTGTATCCGCCGTAAATCTAAGGTTTCCTACGCGATGGTCGTCATCGTAGGGTTAGTCGGGTCCTAAGCCGAGTCCGAAAGGGGTAGGTGATGGCAAATTGGTTAATATTCCAATACCGACTATGGAGCGTGATGGGGGGACGCATAGGGTTAAGCGAGCTAGCTGATGGAAGCGCTAGTCTAAGGGCGTAGATTGGAGGGAAGGCAAATCCACCTCTGTATTTGAAACCCAAACAGGCTCTTTGAGTCCTTTTAGGACAAAGGGAGAATCGCTGATACCGTCGTGCCAAGAAAAGCCTCTAAGCATATCCATAGTCGTCCGTACCGCAAACCGACACAGGTAGATGAGATGAGTATTCTAAGGCGCGTGAAAGAACTCTGGTTAAGGAACTCTGCAAACTAGCACCGTAAGTTCGCGATAAGGTGTGCCGCAGCAATGCGGTCTCAGCAAAGAGTCCCTCCCGACTGTTTACCAAAAACACAGCACTTTGCCAACTCGTAAGAGGAAGTATAAGGTGTGACGCCTGCCCGGTGCTCGAAGGTTAAGAGGATGCGTCAGTCGCAAGATGAAGCGTTGAATTGAAGCCCGAGTAAACGGCGGCCGTAACTATAACGGTCCTAAGGTAGCGAAATTCCTTGTCGGTTAAATACCGACCTGCATGAATGGCGTAACGAGATGGGAGCTGTCTCAACCAGAGATTCAGTGAAATTGTAGTGGAGGTGAAAATTCCTCCTACCCGCGGCAAGACGGAAAGACCCCGTGGACCTTTACTACAACTTAGCACTGCTAATGGGAATATCATGCGCAGGATAGGTGGGAGGCTTTGAAGTAAGGGCTTTGGCTCTTATGGAGCCATCCTTGAGATACCACCCTTGATGTTTCTGTTAGCTAACTGGCCTGTGTCATCCACAGGCAGGACAATGCTTGGTGGGTAGTTTGACTGGGGCGGTCGCCTCCTAAAAAGTAACGGAGGCTTGCAAAGGTTGGCTCATTGCGGTTGGAAATCGCAAGTTGAGTGTAATGGCACAAGCCAGCCTGACTGTAAGACATACAAGTCAAGCAGAGACGAAAGTCGGTCATAGTGATCCGGTGGTTCTGTGTGGAAGGGCCATCGCTCAAAGGATAAAAGGTACCCCGGGGATAACAGGCTGATCTCCCCCAAGAGCTCACATCGACGGGGAGGTTTGGCACCTCGATGTCGGCTCATCGCATCCTGGGGCTGGAGCAGGTCCCAAGGGTATGGCTGTTCGCCATTTAAAGCGGTACGCGAGCTGGGTTCAGAACGTCGTGAGACAGTTCGGTCCCTATCTGCCGTGGGCGTAGGAAAGTTGAGGAGAGCTGTCCCTAGTACGAGAGGACCGGGATGGACGTGTCACTGGTGCACCAGTTGTTCTGCCAAGAGCATCGCTGGGTAGCTACACACGGATGTGATAACTGCTGAAAGCATCTAAGCAGGAAGCCAACTCCAAGATGAACTTTCCCTGAAGCTCGCACAAAGACTATGTGCTTGATAGGGTAGATGTGTGAGCGCAGTAATGCGTTTAGCTGACTACTACTAATAGAGCGTTTGGCTTGTTTTTTGCTTTTTGATAAGATAACGACAATAAGTGCGGATAAGTTACCACTGCCTTACTGAGTGTAAGAGAGTTGGAGTTTTATAAAGACTTTTATAGGGTTAAACTTTAATTGGAAATGAGATATTATCCATTCTTTTTAAAGTTAAAGGCTATTAACGATCTTCTTTGTTGAAAAACAGCTCCCTATAAAGAGAAAGGGGAGTTAAGGATAAATGCGTTTTTATCTTTAGCTCCCTTTTCCTTGTGCCTTTAGAGAAGAGGAACTACCCAGTTAACCATTCCGAACCTGGAAGTCAAGCTCTTCATCGCTGATAATACTGCTCTTTTCAAGAGTGGGAATGTAGGTCGGTGCAGGGATAGGGAAATGTTTTTTTAGTCTTGCTTTTTTATTTAATTTCATTATTGATTATATTTTAGTGCTTTATTTTTCTGTTGTTTTTTTCATTTTTTTTATTTTTAGTTGTTTTGGTTTGAGGGTTTATTGTTTTATTGTTTTATTGTTTGAGAAAAAGGAAGGAGCGGGTTATAAGCCTTACAAAAGGGGTCAAAAAATTAGGATTGCTAACCGCATCAACATTGACCAAAATTGAGAAAGCCCCAACTCCCCTAAATTCTTAAAGAATTACTCAGAGACTTTTAAACACACCATAGCTTTTATGTGAAAATCTTATGGAGCGGTATCTGTTGATAGCGTAACGATAAAATCCATTAAAGCCAAGCTAGGGGGTAACCATTACCATAAAGTAAGCGGTAGCCATCAAGTAGAGGGTGTGCGTAAAGTAATCTCTAGGTTCAACACTAAAAAACCCCCATTCTTCATTAGACAGCACGCTAAAAACCAATCCCTTTGACACTGGCATTGGGTTAGGCGTTTGAGTTGTGGTAATAAGGTTAGTCCTAAACATGCTAACATGTCAAAATTAGCTACATTAGGGTAAGTTATCTTGTCTCTTTTAGCGATTTTGTGATTTGCAAGGAAAAATTTATGGATGAAATTAAAACGCTGTTAGTGGATTTTTTTCCACAGGCAAAGCATTTTGGGATAATCTTGATCAAGGCTATTGTTGTCTTTTGTATAGGTTTTTATTTTTCGTTTTTCTTACGGAACAAAACCATGAAGCTTTTATCCAAAAAGGATGAGATTTTAGCAAATTTTGTTGCGCAGGTTACTTTTATCTTAATCCTTATCATCACCACAATCATTGCGCTCAGCACGCTAGGCGTGCAAACCACCTCTATTATCACTGTTTTAGGAACGGTGGGGATCGCGGTGGCGTTGGCTTTAAAAGATTACCTTTCAAGCATTGCTGGAGGGATAATCCTTATTATTTTACACCCTTTCAAAAAAGGAGATATCATTGAAATCTCTGGCCTAGAGGGCAAAGTAGAAGCGCTTAATTTTTTTAACACTTCTTTACGCTTGCATGACGGACGTTTGGCGGTTTTACCCAATAGAAGTGTCGCCAATTCTAATATTATCAATAGCAATAAC
Organism: Helicobacter pylori; assembly: GCA_008033015.1. GTDB lineage: Bacteria > Campylobacterota > Campylobacteria > Campylobacterales > Helicobacteraceae > Helicobacter > Helicobacter pylori_DH. The sequence continues at coordinate 699,471 of CP032042.1, read as the reverse complement.
ACGGCGTGTCGGCGCATTGAATGGGTTTGTGGGGTAGGGTATGAGAGCGATATTGAACTGGTGCATAAGACTATAAAAGATGTTATTGACTCAATGGAAAAAATTGATAAAAACATGCCCACTTTTATTGGGATCACGGATTTTGGACAAAGTTCATTGAATTTCACCATTAGGGTTTGGGCAAAGATTGAAGACGGGATCTTTAATGTGAGGAGCGAACTCATTGAACGCATCAAAAACGCCCTAGACGCTAACCACATTGAAATCCCTTTCAATAAGCTAGATATTGCTATTAAAAATCAAGACTCTTCTAAGTGATTGGTGCGAGATGCATTGATTGTAGTGATACTTGAAATTTAAAGGAGACCTTGTGTCAAGCGATTTTAAAAACCTTTTCATCGGTGCGGATAATTCTAAACGCACCAAGTCTAACTTATTGGATAGTGAAAAAACCCCTATCAATTCTAACTCGTTATCATCTCTCATTGATGCTCGCCTTTAAGGAATACAAGGGCTAAAAGCAAACTACCTCTCTTTAAAATCTCTGTCAATCCTAACTAATCCCTATCCGCTCAATTAAACGAGTATGATAAGAAAAAGTCAGTGTTAAGAGCCGTTTTAAACACAAGGTCAAAAAGAGACAATAACCTGGTGTATTATGATGATTTGACTATGGCTCAAAAAATGAATACCACCGCTTTATCTATGAGCCGATTATGCGATCGGATGCTAAACTGCCCAGTAGCGGTTATCTCTGGTTGTAGGACTTATAACGATAAAGCCATTATTGCGGATTATGGATTAAAAGAAGCCACCAAGATTTTAGAACTGAATGCGACAATAGAGGGCGAGAAAAAAGAGGAAGTTGAAGCCCTTTTAAAACCCTTTATGCTCACTAACACTGATAACGAAAAAAGAACCAAGTGGTTGAGAAAAAAGCTAGACCTATACAAGGGCTACATAGGATACAAAATTGTTAAAGGTTATTACAGAGAAGCAGGTATGCCACAAGCTAACATAGAAACTAGCTTCATTTGTTTTGAACTCAAACCATTCCATAATAAAAATCAATTCAAAGACATCATAGTGAATTTGGGTAGGGAGTTCAACCAAGACAGCATTATTATCAACAGCCCTAAAGATAAGCGTGGGGCTGTATTCACTTTAATATGCACCACCCATTACCCCTACTTGATGCTTGATGGGAAAAAACAAGACTTAGAGAACCCTTTGCTGAATTAAAAGACCCTAAATTTAGGAACTCTATCGCTGATGAAACCTTACCTAATGGTCAGTCAAACCCTGACTTTTTGATTGCTTTCACGGAGTTTATGCGTAGCGTTGCTAAACACAGCTACAGCGAAACTAAAAAAGATAAAATCAAAAGAGATGATAAATCTAAATCCGCTAGGTTTGGGTTCTCTACCTATGAAAGTATAGCAAGAACTTATAAGGTAACCGAACAAAAAGACATTACCGCTAACAGTGTTCTTGCTAAATTAAAAGCCAATTTGATAGAGAACGGACAGAGAAAAATAAGAGGAACTAGGGGTGGTTGGGAAAATTGGAGCAAGTGGGTTCCTGGATACTCCTACGACTTGAACGCTTCCTTTACTATGGATAGCGTTCTAGATAACACATACAAACCCAAACCCCTTAAAACTAATCAATTTGATACTAACGCTGGGTATTGTTCCATTAACGAACAAGACCTACTCAATCAGTTCATCAATGTGAGTGCGAAACTATCCCACGACACCTCATTAGCGATAAGACAAACAGAGAACATAGACCTAGTTTATGCTTTGATTAAAGATACCACTTATATGATTTTATCTTTGAGATTGATAAAGCGGTGAATCGTTCAATCATCTAGTCATTGAAGTCCCCCAAATCCGTCCTTAAGAATGCAGAACTCAATCAAGTTAAAAATGCATTGATCTCACAAATTCATAATGGGGCGTATAGTTTTAGAGATGATGCGTATAGGAGTGAATACTAAACACCTGGATTTATACTAGATTGAGTTATAGCGTTTTATTAACTATAAGAATTAGGGGGTATTTTGGGATAATTTCCCCCTTTAAGCACTTTAAAATCTCTCTAAACGCTCTAAAAATCAGCATAACGAAAAATCAAAGTTTTAAAATCAAAGCTTTTTAATTTATTCTAAAAAACGAATGAGAGCAAACCCAACAAACCGCTTTATTATGACCCTATAAAAATAGGGGGGAAAGCGAGATTTGCAATCAATCTTGCTGGATCCTTATGGCTGTGGGTGTGGATAGTTCTTCTTCAGTAGGGATTCTTAAAAAATCGCTATTACCCACTTTTCTTGTTTGTTTCACCACAGGCTGAGAGGGCGTAGCGATAGATTCCAAACCCGCTCCACCGCTGTTTCTTTCAGCACCGGTTGCAATGATAGTAACGCGCACATGATCAATAGGGATACTATCGCTCGTGTGTTGGCCAAACTTAACATCAACATCTTGATTGGCTCGTTCTTGAATAGATATGCAAGCTTGAGAATAAGCATACATAGGATAATCAGGGTGGTGTTCAAAAAAGACAATAATGCTCTTAGCCCCATCAATAGAAGCGTCATCAAGAAGAGGCGATTGGATCGCATTTTCCACCGCTAATTTAGCGGATTCTTCGCCAGTGGCTTCACCAATACCCATTAACGCAAAGCCTTTAAAACCAAGAGCGCTTTTTAAATCGGAAAAATCAACATTAATATCACCGGGCTTAGTGATGATCGTAGAAATACCGCTCACAGCCCTAACCAAGACATCATCAACTTCTTTATAGCATTCTTTGGTGCTGGCGTTTTTTTTCATGGTCAAAAGAATTTTATCATTAGGGATAACCAAAATAGAATCGCTAGATTGCTCCAACTCCTTTAACCCTTCTTCGGCTTTCTTGCTTTTTTGAGACCCTTCGTATTTGAAAGGCTTAGTAACGATAGCAATCGTGAGCGCTCCCACTTCTTTTGCGATTTTAACGATAGTAGGGGTGGCTCCAGTCCCAGTCCCTCCTCCAAGCCCTGTAGAAACAATGACTAATTTGGCGTCCTTAATCGCTTCTCTAATTTCATTAGCGCTTTCTTCAGCGGCTTTCCTACCAATATCAGGAACCCCTCCAGCACCTAAACCTCCAGTAGACTCTTTGCCTAAAAGGATTTTAACCGGAGCGGGATTGTTTTTGAGATGTTGGCCATCAGTGTTCGTTGCAATGGGGGTAACATCTTGATGCACGCCGTATTCAACCAGGTGTTTAATCATGTTAGACCCCCCACCTCCAACACCGATGACGACAATCTTAGCCCCTTTGTAAGCTGGATCGCTTACTTCTTCAATGCTCGCTTGACCGATATTATAATTTTCCATCTCTGATTGATGAACCATAGCCACTTTCCCCTTGAGACGATTTTTGCAAATCTTAAACTTTGTATAGATAGTTAGGGATTATACCATGTTTTCTAGCTTTTGATAACTATCAAGCCGTTTTATCGCATAAAGAAATGGCTGTATCTTAAAAGATTTTAGAAATCTTATCAAGGAAACTTTTAAAAAAACCTTTTTGTTCGGTGGGTTTTATAGGTAAAAAATCATCGTTTTTAGCGGTGTTTAAAGGAGCGTTAGGGGTTTTTAAATCGCTCAAATTCCTTTCTGTGGGCGATGAATGGATATGGGGGGTAGGGCTTGATTGATGGGCTGTTCTTGTGTAATCATCGCTTTCATGGTAGCGGATAACCCCTTTAGAGTCTCTTTCATAATTGGTATGCCCCCCTGCTTTGTATAAAATCAAGCCAACTACGACTGAAAAGCGAGGATCTTTCAAGTCTTCAAACATGCCCATGATATTGTATTTTTCCACAGGGGCGGCCAAACGCACAGGATAATTAGTGAAATGGGTTCTGGCTAATTCTTTGATCCCTTTCATTAAGGCCATCCCACCGGTTAAAACAACGCCCCCGCCCAAATGCTCTTCTAAGCCGCTATCTTGAATGCTCCTGTGGATGATTTTAAAAGTTTCTAAAGCCCTTTCCCTCATGATAGTTTGGATTTCACTAAGCGGCACAATATGGCTTTCATGACCATCAGAGCCGGTGGTAGGGATTTGGACGCTTTGAGAGGGTGTTTCTTCTCCGCCTTCAAAAGAAAGATCCCCGTATTTGATCTTAACTTCTTCAGCGTAAGGGAATGGGGTGTTGAGCATGTGCGACAAATCCGTGGTCAAATGGTGAGAGCCTACGGGTAAATATTTGTTATAGCGTATGGAATTGCCGCTATAAATCGTAAGGTTGCATGTCTCTCCGCCCATATCCACGCAAGCCACGCCCAATTCCCTTTCATCATTAGACAAGGTGGCAATCGAGGCTGCATAAGAATTGATCACGATGTTTTCAATCTCTACCCCGGATTGGATCATGATTTTTTCTAAATTTTCAATGTTGTTTTTTTCTGTATAGACAATGTGGATAAAGACTTCTAAGCGAGTCCCGCTCATCCCTAAGGGGTCATTCACTTCCTGTTTGTCTAAAGTGAAGCGATAAGGGAGGGCATGCAAAATGTGTTTATCATTATCCAAGCCTGCTTTAGCGCATGCGTTATTGATAGCGCGATTGATTTCATCTATAGTAACCACATTGTCTTTAGTGCTAGCCACACCGGTGATATCTCTAATGCTTTCAGTATAAGCCCCAGAAAAAGAAACAATCGCCTTAGTTTTAGGGTAATACGATTCTCTAAAGGATGAAATGGGGTTATTCCTGTCTTCATCAGCGTTCAAACCCGCCATTTTTTTAGCGCTATTGATCACTTCTTTAATGGCGTTGGAAGCGTGAGCAAGGCTATTGATACGCCCTCTTTTAATGGCTTTTGAATTGATTTCTTTGGAGTCTTGATGGGCGGTGCCAATGATGCGCAAAATCCCTTCTTTAAATTCAGCCACTATCGCGCAAATCTTTCTAGAGCCTATATCAACCCCTATAACGATTTCTTTATGTTCCATGATTTCCCCTTGCATTTATTGAATGTATTTGACTATCTTATAGCGTTTTTTCAATTCTTCTATCAACGCTTTATCAAAAAAATCCGTTTTAGTGTTATTGACTAAACGCTGCATATACTGGCTTTCTTCTGCGCTAAATGAGTGGTTGAAATTTTGTTCTGTGATTTGATAAAGCACCACTTTATTACCAATAGCGATAAACCCTTTTTTTTCTTGGCGGTTAAAAAGGGCGTTGATAAACTTAGCGCTTTCTTTTTGGTTAAGTTCGCTAATAGTGCCTCCAAAATTAGGGCTTACATAGCCCACGCTTTTCCCTTTAAAATCCTTAAGCTTTTCTTTAGCTAAAGCTTGCAACGCCATAAGGGTTTTTTCTTGAGTTAGGCGGGTTTTAAGAGCGCTTTTAGCTTCATCAAAATTTTGCAATTCGTCTTTAATTTGAGAGATGAGTTGCACCACAATAAAACCATCTTTAAAAGGCTCTGGCTTTAGGATTTCAAGGGGTTTGAGAGCGGTGAGTTTTTGCGTGATTTCAGCAGTATAGGGGGAGTTGTTCTCTTCAAAATCTTGCGTGGTGTAGTTTTGTGCGTTCGCTTTTTTTAGAGCGATATAGCTCCTTAAGGCTTTTTCATTCGCTTTTTGCATGCTTAAATCATGCTTGACTTGCTCTTGAACGCTTTTAAAATCCTGCAATTTCCCCTCTTTGTCCAAATAAGACACCTTGTTTTTATGGTAGTATTCCTCCAACTCTTTCAAATCAGTTTTTTCTAAACTAGCGTCAAAATATAAAGAGCGTGTTTTAAAGCTTGTGGGCTTTTTAAAATCCTTTTTATGGGACTCGTAATATTTTTTCATCTCTTCTTCATTGAGAGAGATTTTAACATCATCAGGGTTTAGGATAAGAATGTCTAATTTGTCTTGCAATTTTGCCCAAAGCGATAGGCTGGATTGCTCCAAAGGGGTGGTGGTTTTGGGGAAGAGAGCGCTGATTTTTTGAAGGATTAAAAGCCTTTCAACGCTTTCTTCAAAATGCTTGGGGCGGTAATGGCTTTGTTTTAAGATATTTTTATACAATTCTTCATCAAAAACGCCATCTTTTTGAAAAACGCTCGTTTTTTTGATCTCTTTAGCCACTTCTTGCTTGGTAGCACCAAGCCCTAAATCTAAAGCGAGATTCCTCAATAGGGCTTGATTGATGAGCGAATCTAGCGCGCTTTTTTCCAAATGCATGGCTTTGATTTGATCTTCAGTGAGTTCTTTAAAATCAGGGATAGACTCAGCATATGCGTCTTTAAGGCGGCGGTATTCTTGGGCTAATTCTTCTTGAGAAATCTTAATCTGTCCCACTTTGGCAGCGCTATCGCTATCTAAAGAAAAGCTGTATTGCCCCCAACCTATCATCCCAGCAGCAATAAAAGCGATCGTGCTTATCCATATTGTAACCACTAAATACTTTCTATGATTTTGCATCCATTCAATCATAAGAACTCTAATCCCTTTTAAAAAATCAAAAATGTGAAATTCAGGTTTAAACAACCTTATAGTAAAATCAAATAACCCTATTTTAACCAAAGGTTATTAAAATTATCCTTATTATAGAGAGTTTTTAACATGAATTTTCAAGAAAATTTAGCCGCTTTGGATTTAGAATACCTTTGGCACCCTTGCTCGCAAATGCAAGAGCATCAAAATTTCCCCATTATCCCCATTAAAAAGGCTCAAGGGATTTATCTCTATGATTTTAACGATAACGCCTACATGGATTTAATCAGCTCATGGTGGGTGAATCTTTTTGGGCATAATAACGCCTACATCAGCCAGCAGCTTAAAAATCAAATTGATAATCTAGAGCATGTCCTTTTGGCTTCTTTTAGCCATAAGCCCATCATCACGCTCTCTCAAAGGCTTTGCCAGCTCACCGGTATGGATAAATGCTTTTATGCGGATAACGGCTCATCTTGTGTTGAAATCGCTTTGAAAATGAGTTATCACGCCCATTTTTTAAAGAATCAAACGTGCCCTAAAAAGCTTTTTTTATCGCTTTCTAATTCCTATCATGGCGAGACTTTGGGAGCGTTAAGCGTGGGCGATGTGAAACTTTATAAAGACACTTACACCCCTTTATTGCTCAAGAATCTCACCACACCCGTGCCTAAAAACGACCATGAAATAGAAAATAGTTTGAACGCTTTAAAGCGTTTGTTAGACAAACATAGTGAAGAAATTTGCGCCTTCATTGCAGAGCCTCTTTTGCAATGTGCAGGGAACATGCATATTTATAGCGCGAAGTATTTAAAACAAGCCGTTTTGTTGTGCAAGCAAAAAAACATCCACATTATTTTTGATGAAATCGCTACCGGGTTTGGGCGCACAGGGAGCATGTTTGCTTATGAACAATGCGGGATCGAGCCTGATTTTTTATGCTTGTCTAAAGGGATTAGTGGGGGGTATTTGCCTTTAAGCGCGCTATTAACCCGCAATGAAATCTATAACCAATTTTACGCTCCCTATGAAGAAAATAAAGCGTTTTTGCATTCGCACAGCTACACAGGAAACGCCCTAGCATGTGCATGCGCGAACGCTACGCTGGATATTTTTGAAAAAGAAAATGTTATTGAAAAGAACAAGGCTTTAAGCGAGTTGATTTTTAATACGCTCCAAAACGCGTTAAAACCCTTGATAGAGCAACAAGTGGTGTCTGATTTAAGGCATTTGGGCATGGTCTTTGCCTTTGAAGCCTTTATTCAAACCAAAGAGCGTTTGAGTTTGGCGGTTTTTAAAAAAGCTCTAAAAAAAGGCCTGTTATTACGCCCTTTAAATAACACCATTTACCTCATGCCCCCTTATATTATCACGCATGAAGAAGTCAAAAAGGCGATTGCGGGGTTAGTGGAAGTGATTGATGAGTTAAAAAAGGCTGAAAACAAATAGTAAAGAGCTTGAATTTTAGTCAAGCGATAGCTTTTTCTGTTTGTTTGGTTTCAAAAATCAAGTTTTTAACTCGATATAAAACCTATTCAATCAAACCTATTCAATGATTTTAGGCACAACGAAATAATAATCTTGGCTGTGTTTGTTTTGGCTTAAAATCTCTTTAGCGATGTGGGGTTGGCTTTTGGGTTCGTCTTCTCTTAAAGGGGTGCTAAGATGCGTATCTGTTTTTAGATCATGAGTTTCTAAAGCGAAGATGTTTTCTACAAAGCCTAAAATCTCCGCCAAATGGCCTTTAACGCTCTCTTTATGCTCGTCTTTAATCTCTAGCATGCTCAATTTTTCTAAGCGTTGCAATAGTTTATCATCAATTTGCATTCTTTTCCTTTAGTTTAAAATAAGGGTTCGTCCATCGTTGCTGGGGCTTTAAGGTCCATGAGTTTTAACACGCTGCTAGCGATATTGTTTAACGCCCCGTTTTTAATGGATTTGACTCCATTCCCTAAAACAAAGCAATACACGCTCCCAGCGGTGTGGTTGGTTAAGGGGTTTTGGTTTTCATCTTTCATGCGTTCGCAATTCCCATGATCGCTTGTTAAAAGCATGGCGTAATCCAATTCTTTAGCCAGTGAAAGGATTTCGCCTAAGCATGCATCCACCGCTTCTACCGCTTTAATGCTCGCTTCAAAATTCCCTGTATGCCCCACCATGTCGCCATTGGCAAAATTCACAATGATCAAATCCGTGCCTAGTTTCATTTGCTCTAACACCGCAAGGGTTACTTCTTTAGCGCTCATTTCAGGCTTTAAATCATAGGTGGTAACTTTAGGGCTTTGGATAAGCACTCGGTTTTCATTTTTAAAAGGCGTCTCCACTCCACCATTGATGAAAAAGGTTACATGCGCGTATTTTTCAGTCTCAGCGATATGGCTTTGGGTCAGGTTGTGTTGAGAGACCACTTCAGCGAGCGTGTTTTGAACGCTTTCTTTAGGGAATAAAACAGGGTAGGGGAAAGCGTTGTCATAAGGGGTCATGGTAGCGATATGGAGTTTTTTAAAAACTTGACGCTTAAAGCCGCTAAATTCCTTTTGGCCTAAAGCGCTCATGATTTCTCTAGCCCTATCATTCCTGAAATTGATAAAAATGAAGCTTTCATCATCTTGCATGCCGCAATAATCTTTAAAACAAGCGGGCATGATAAATTCATCGGTAATATTTTTATCATACTGGCTTTGGATATACTCGCTAGGGCTTAAAGGCGTGTGATTAAGCCCCATTAGGCTGTTATACGCAATCTCAATCCTTTCAAAGCGATTATCCCTATCCATCGCATAAAAACGGCCACCTATGGTAGCGATTTGAATGTTTTCATTGCAGATATTTTGCATGGTTTCTAAATAAGTTAAAGCGCTTTTAGGAGCGACATCGCGCCCATCGGTGATTAAATGCAGAAAGACTTTTTTATGGGATTTTTCACACTCTAAAGCCAAAGCGATAAAATGCTCAATGTGTGAATGCACGCCTCCATCGCTCATCAAACCCATAAGATGCACCACAGGGCTTTTTTGGATCGTGTTTAAAAAAGCGGAGTTGTTTTTTAAGTCATCGTTTTGAAGACTTAAAGAAATTTTGACTAAATCCTGATAGAGCACCCTACCAGCCCCAATGCACATATGCCCCACTTCAGAATTTCCCATTTGCCCTTCAGGTAAGCCCACGCTCAAGCCATGCGTATCAATCAGGCTATAAGGCAAGGTTTTAAACATCAAATCATAAGTGGGTTTTTTGGCATGGAAGAAAGCGTTATGATCGCTATCTTTACGATACCCAATGCCATCAGTGATAATCAAAAGAGTTTTTTGCGCCATTTTTCAGACTTTTAAAGCTCTTGCATGAGAGTGATGTGGTTGGCTAAAATCGCATTCCTTTGCCCTGGAGAGCAATTTTTGCACACTTCTTGTTTTTTGGAAGCGGTTTTGGTGTTGCTTTTTACATTATTTTTAATGTTATTTTTAGAGGAGCGTTTTGGACTCGCTTTAGCTGGTTTTTTTGGGCTTTTTTTAGCGGGTGTGAAATCAGTGCTGTTGATTTGAGCGAAATACATGGGTTTATCTTTTGTTTTTTCTGGCTTGTTGGTTATTTGCTCGCTAGTTGCCTCTTTCATTTCTTGGGATTTTTCTGCTTGGGTTTCCTCTGTTTGAGTTTCTTTGGTCTCTGTTTTAGCTAAAGTTTGGGGCATGGCGTTGCCGATAGGGTCTAAATCTAGGTTGCTATTAGCGCTTTTTTGCAAGGCTTCTTCGTTGTTAGAGTAAGAATCAAAGATTTTAGATTCTTTCAAACGCCTAATCCTGTCTTGTATCTCTTCGTAATATTTTTCAGCATCAGCGTTAGACTTCTCGTTTTTTTCCCAACGACTGCCCTTGTTGTAAGATTTGATCATGTCTTTTAGATTGTCATGGTAGCGTGTTTTCCAATAGATCAACTCTTTTAGGGCCACTTCAGAAGCAAACGCATCGTCTTTAATGAGCAATTCCCCCATCACATTACGCAAAAAGGGGCTATCATTATGCCCATAGCTTTTTAGAACGCTTGGGATATAAGAATGATACACGCCCGCACTCGGATCCGAAAAATTGATTTTATAAACCCCTGCGCATGATTCTTTCCATGCAATGCCTGCCATTTCATAGCCTAAATTTTCTTTAGAGCCGAATTGATAAGCGGCTTTTAAGACTTCTTTTTGCTTAGCGTTAAAATCTTTAAGATTGTCGCAATTGGTCATCATGACTTTAGTAACGGGCGATTTGGGCTTGTTTTTAACCCCCTTAGCGGGTTTAGGCTCTGTTTTAGTGGGGCTTTCTGCTGCAACTAAGCTTAAAGATGTGCTTAAGACCGTGCCTAGCCATAAGGCTTTAAAAAGGGTGTGAGTGAGTGGGGTTAAATGTTTCAAAACGCCTACCTTTTGTATTTAAAAAATAAACTAAACTAAAAATAAATTCAAGTATAATTCTAACATGATTTAGTCTTAAAAGTGATTTTGTTTTTTAGGGAGAATTGAGATTTTGCATTCAGATGAATTGTTAGTAGAGATTTTAGTTGAAGAATTGCCCGCACAAGCGTTATTGAATGAATATAAAGAAATGCCTAAAAAACTCCACGCTCTTTTTCAAAAACGCGCTTTAGAAGTGGGAATTATAGAGATTTTTTACACCCCCAGGCGTTTGTGTTTGCTCATTAAAGATTTTCCCCTTTTAACCCAAGAAACCAAAGAGGAATTTTTTGGGCCTCCGGTTAAAATCGCATGCAACAATGAAGATAAAACGCAAGGGCTGAACGCTCTAGGTTTAGGGTTTTATCAAAAATTAGGACTAAAGGATCACCAGCATTTCCAAACAGCGTTTAAAAACAATAAAGAAGTGCTTTATCATGCTAAAATCCACGCCAAACAGCCTACAAAAGATTTAATCATGCCCATTGTGTTAGAGTTTTTAGAGGGTTTGAATTTCGGGAAGTCTATGCGTTGGGGCAATGTGGAAAAAAGCTTTATCAGACCCATTCATAATATTTGCGTGTTGTTTAATGGGGAAAATTTTAACGATATTGAAGTCAAAGAGTATGGTTTTAAAACCAAGCAAGCCACGAAAACGCACCGACAAGAGGGTTTTGATTTTATTGAAGTGGATAGCCCTAAAGCGTATTTTGAAGTTTTAGAAAAAAACCATGTCATTTTAGACCCTAAAAAGCGCGAAGCTAAAATCTTGCAAGAAATTAAAGAGCTAGAAACAAAGCATCACATTAGCGTAGAAATAGATAGGGATTTATTAGATGAGGTTGTAGCGATCACGGAATACCCCAGTGCGCTTTTAGGGGAGTTTGACAAGGCGTTTTTAAAATTACCCAGTGAAATCATCACCACTTCCATGAAAGAAAACCAACGCTATTTTGCGGCCTTTAGTCAAAAAAGCCAAGAAGAAAGCCCAACATTGCACAACGGCTTTATTGTGGTGAGTAACGCTATCAATAAAGACAAGCAAAAAATCATTTTAGGCAATCAAAAGGTTTTAAAAGCCCGCTTGAGCGATGCGGTTTTCTTTTATGAAAACGATCTCAAAAAGCCTTTAGATAACGCCCCTTTAGAGAGCGTGGTTTTTGTGCAAGGTTTAGGGACTTTAAAAGATAAAATGGAGCGCGAAGCGATCATCGCTCAATACTTGACGCAAAAATATATTTCATCTTTAAACATGCCTTTAGAAAAAGCCCTTGAATTGGTTAAAAGAGCCGTTCAAATCGCTAAGGCGGATTTACTCAGTGAAGTGGTGTATGAATTTAGCGAGCTTCAAGGGATCATGGGTTATTACTACGCTTTAAAACAAAATGAAAACGAGTTAGTCGCCTTGAGCTTGAAAGAGCAGTATTTGCCCGCAAGCGAAAACGCTCCCTTGCCCTCTAGTGTTTTTAGCGCAATCGTGGCTTTGAGCTTGAAATTAGACAGCCTGTTTTCTCTTTTTAGCGTTGGTAAAATCCCTAGCGGATCTAAAGATCCTTTTGCTTTAAGGCGCTTGAGTTTTGGGCTATTGAAAATCATCGCGCATTACGGGTTAGAATTTGATTTAAAAGCGGATTTAAAAAACCTCTTTGAAGAAGTGGGCGTTTATCAACGCTTTGATTTAGAAATTTTAGAGAAGTTTTTATTAGAGCGCTTTAATAATTTAATAGATTGTAACCCCTCTATTATAAGAAGCGTGTTAAACACCAACGAGCGAGACATTGCTAAAATCATTCAAAAAGTCAAAGCCTTAAAACACTTTTTAGACGATCCCAAGAACGCTCAAAAAAAAGAGTTGCTTTTTAGCGCTTTCAAACGCCTAGCCAATATCAATAAAGACAGAAACCCTAACGAATCAAGCGGGTTTTCTACGAGTCTTTTCAAAGAATCGCAAGAGCATGCCCTTTTTGAAGCGTTCAATACGATCAAAACGAGCGATTTTGAGAGTTTGGATAGCAAAATAGAAGCTTATTTCAGTTTGCATGCGCCTTTAGAAGAATATTTTAAAAGCGTGTTAGTGATGGATAAAGATATAGAAATCCAAAAAAATCGTAAAAATTTCCTATGGGGCGTGTATCAAAGTTTCTTAGAAATTGGGGATATTAAAGAAATTGCGATTTAATGCTGTCAAACGCAAAGTCCAGCGTTTTTGTTTGGGGGTAGCTTTTTTAATAAGCGGTACGGGCGTGCTTGATGCGAAAATCTTTACCCTACAAGAGTTTTTTAAAGAAGTGGAAACCAATTCTATGGAGCTGATCGGCAAAAAAGCCGATTTTAAAAGCCGTTTGAATGAGCAACGCTCCGTGAACGCTTGGGATTTCCCCTATATTTATAATGAAACTTCTATGGTGAAAAACTTCCAAGGCATTGTAGAAGCGCAGCCCAGAACCCTTTTAATGGTAAGGCCCAAGCTCCCATGGGTGAGTTCGCTTTTATCTAAAAGCCTTTCTATTAAAACCATTCAATACGATAAAAGCTATCAATTGAATAAAAATCTCGCTTTTATTGGCGCTAAACGCCTTTATTTGACTTATGTGATGACTAAGGAAAAGTATCAGGTGTATGCGCAGCGGGAAGCGAACTTTTATTCGCAGCTCAAAATCGCTAAAGAAAAAGTCAAAGCCGGCAGCATGAGCGAAAAAGATTATATCAACTTCAATAATTCTTATTTGGAATCCAAACTCGCTAAAACCAATGTGGAAACAAAACTCATAGATTTAGAAAAAATGCTAGACACGATGCTAGCGATTGTGGAGCCGGTCAAAGAGGGGGCGCATTTTGACACTTATTTAGACCATTTGCATGATGTCAAGGTGATCGGTTTGGATTTTGAATACGTGCGCTTAGAGCCTGAAGCCTTAAAGTTCAAATTGGATCGCTCGTTGTATGTGGATATTTTGGATTTGACGGCTAAAGATTATCAGGTGAATGCGAAATTGGCTAATAGAGATGTGTTTAATGAATTTGAATTTGGGATTGGCTCTGAAAGCTATAACTCTTCAACCAATCTTTCCGTGGAAGTGCGTATCCCTTTACCGGTAACGCCTAAAAATATCTATCAAAAGCGTAAATTCTTGGATTTGCAAAGCGGGACGCTCGCGCAAAATGAAGTGATGAAACGAAACATTAGAATCAACGCCAACTCCTACTTAAACCAGCTCAAAACCAAAGAAGCATACATTGAAACCCAAAAAGAAGCTATTGCCAATAAGAAGCGTTTGATGGAAATGGGGCACATCGCTTATGAAGCCCAAAAAATCGGGCTTTTTGAATACTTGATTTATCAAAATTCTTACATGGACGCCCTCATCACTCTAGCGGAAGCTAAGATTGAATACATTGATATTAGCGCGCTTTTAGAAGAGACTTTAGGGGAGAGCTTGACCAGATTAGGAGTATTGCATTGAAGCGGGCGCTGTTGTGGCTTATGTTAATGGGTGTTTTTTCAATGGGCGTTTCTTTAGAGGCCAAAGAGTATCCAGAAATTGTTTTAGAAGAAAAAAACTTGCAACCTATGGGGTTAAAGGTTGTTAAATTAGATAAAGAAATTTTTAGTAAAGGGCTTCCTTTTAACGCTTATATTGATTTTGATAGTAAAAGCTCTGTGGTGCAGAGCTTGAGTTTTGATGCGTCTGTGGTCGCTGTTTATAAAAGAGAGGGCGAGCAGGTGAAAGCTGGAGATGCGATCTGTGAAGTGAGTTCTATTGATTTGAGCAATTTGTATTTTGAATTGCAAAACAACCAAAATAAATTAAAAATCGCTAAAGATATTACTAAAAAAGATTTAGAGCTTTATAAGGCTGGGGTGATCCCTAAAAGGGAGTATCAAACTAGTTTTTTAGCCAACCAGGAAATGGGCTTAAAGGTGGAACAATTAGAGAGTGAGTTTAAAAGCTTTGGCGTGGATCCCAAAAACCCTAAAGGGCAGTATGGTTTTAGGATTGTGGCTAGAGATAGCGGTCTTTTAGCGTTAGCGCCTAAAAATGTGGGCGAGAAGATTTTAGCTTTCACTAGTTATGTGCGCATTTCAAAAAGCGACGATCTGATCGCTCAAATCAAATTGCCTGTGGGCGTTTCTAAATCCATTAAAAAAGATTCGCCGGTGTATAATGAAGAGGGGGAAGAAATTGGCAAGATCCAAAGCGTTTCGGTGGTTTTAGACAAAGGCTCTAACACGATTTTAGCCACCGCCTTATTAGATGAGGGCAATTACCATGTGGGGGAAATGGTAGAAATGTATATTCAAGGCTCACAGCCCAAAGATTCGGTGCTAATCCCTTCAAACGCTTTAATCAGGAATGGGAAAGATTACCTAGTGTTTGTGAGAACGCCTAAAGGTTTTAAGCCTGTGGTGGTTCAAGTTTTAGAAGAGCGCAGCAAGATTTTTATCGTGAACGCTCAAAATTTACACCCCAATGACAGCGTGGCAGTGGGTTCATTGATAGGGTTAAAAGGCATGATCAACAATTTAGGGGAAGAATGATGCTCGCTTCTATCATTGAATTTTCCTTACGCCAACGGGTGATCGTGATTGTTGGCTCTATTCTGATTTTATTTTTTGGGACTTATAGTTTTATCAACACTCCAGTGGACGCTTTCCCGGATATTTCGCCCACTCAAGTCAAAATCATTTTAAAACTCCCCGGCTCTAGCCCTGAAGAAATGGAAAATAACATCGTGCGCCCTTTAGAATTAGAGCTTTTAGGCTTGAAAGGGCAAAAATCTTTAAGGAGCGTTTCAAAATATTCTATTTCAGACATTACGATAGATTTTGATGACAGCGTGGATATTTATTTAGCGAGGAATATTGTCAATGAGCGCTTGAGCAACGTGATGAAAGACTTACCCGTTGGGGTTGAAGGGGGCATGGCACCCATTGTTACGCCCTTATCGGACATTTTTATGTTCACCATTGATGGCAATACCACCGAAATAGAAAAACGACAGCTCTTAGATTTTGTGATCCGCCCGCAACTAAGAATGATTAGCGGCGTGGCGGATGTCAATTCTATTGGAGGCTTTAGTAAAGCGTTTGTGATCGTGCCGGATTTTAATGACATGGCAAGGCTTGGGGTGAGCATTTCTGATTTAGAATCGGCTGTGAGAGTGAATTTAAGAAACAGCGGAGCGGGGCGTGTGGATAGGGATGGCGAAACCTTTTTAGTCAAAATCCAAACCGCTTCTTTGAGTTTAGAAGACATTGGCAAAATCACCGTTTCCACTAATTTAGGGCATTTGCACATTAAGGATTTTGCGAAAGTCATCAGCCAGTCTCGCACCCGTTTGGGGTTTGTTACTAAAGATGGCGTGGGCGAGACCACAGAAGGATTAGTGCTTTCTTTAAAAGACGCTAACACCAAAGAAATCATCACTCAAGTGTATCAAAAGTTAGAGGAATTAAAACCCTTTTTACCGAGTGGCGTTTCCATTAATGTTTTTTATGATCGCTCAGAATTCACGCAAAAAGCCATTGCCACCGTTTCTAAAACGCTCATTGAAGCCGTTGTTTTAATCATCATCACGCTCTTTTTATTTTTAGGGAATTTGAGGGCGAGCGTGGCTGTGGGGGTGATTTTACCTTTAAGCTTATCTGTGGCGTTTATTTTTATCAAACTTAGCGATCTGACCTTAAACTTGATGAGTTTAGGGGGGTTGGTTATCGCTATAGGCATGCTCATTGACTCAGCCGTGGTGGTGGTGGAAAACGCTTTTGAAAAATTGAGCGCTAACACTAAAACCACTAAACTCCATGCGATCTATCGCTCTTGTAAAGAAATCGCCGTTTCAGTGGTGAGCGGGGTGGTGATTATTATTGTGTTTTTTGTGCCGATTTTAACCTTACAGGGGTTAGAGGGTAAGATGTTTAGGCCTTTAGCGCAAAGCATTGTGTATGCACTTTTAGGCACTTTAGTGTTATCCATCACTATCATTCCTGTAGTGAGCTCTCTTGTCTTAAAAGCCACGCCCCATAGCGAAACCTTTTTAACGAGGTTTTTAAACAGAATCTACGCCCCTTTATTGGAATTTTTTGTGCATAACCCTAAAAAAGTGATTTTAGGAGCGTTTGTTTTTTTAATCGCAAGCCTTTCTTTATTCCCTTTTGTGGGGAAGAATTTCATGCCCGCTTTAGATGAGGGCGATGTGGTTTTGAGCGTGGAAACCACCCCTTCTATTTCTTTAGATCAATCTAAAGATCTCATGTTAAACATTGAGAGCGCGATTAAAAAGCATGTCAAGGAAGTTAAAAGCATTGTCGCGCGCACAGGGAGCGATGAATTGGGGCTGGATTTGGGGGGCTTGAATCAAACCGATACCTTTATTTCTTTCATCCCTAAAAAAGAATGGAGCGTGAAAAATAAAGACGAATTGTTAGAAAAAATCATGGATTCTTTAAAAGACTTTAAGGGGATTAATTTTTCTTTCACCCAACCCATTGAAATGAGGATTTCTGAAATGCTTACAGGGGTTAGGGGGGATTTAGCGGTTAAGATTTTTGGAGATGATATTAGCGCCTTAAACGAGTTGAGTTTTCAAATCGCGCAAGTTTTAAAAGGGATTAAAGGCTCTAGTGAGGTTTTAACCACGCTCAATGAGGGCGTGAATTATTTGTATGTAACCCCTAATAAAGAAGCGATGGCGGATGTGGGGATTAGTAGCGATGAATTTTCCAAGTTTTTAAAATCCGCTTTAGAGGGCTTGGTTGTGGATGTGATCCCTACAGGGATTTCACGCACTCCGGTGATGATCCGCCAAGAGAGCGATTTTGCAAGCTCTATCACTAAAATCAAAAGTTTAGCCTTGACTTCCAAATATGGCGTTTTAGTGCCTATCACTTCTATCGCCAAAATTGAAGAAGTGGATGGCCCTGTTTCTATCGTGCGTGAAAATTCAAGGTGCATGAGCGTCGTTCGCAGCAATGTGGTGGGGCGCGATTTAAACTCTTTCGTAGAAGAGGCTAAAAAAGTCATCGCTCAAAACGTCAAACTCCCCCCTAGCTACTATATCACTTATGGGGGGCAGTTTGAAAACCAACAACGGGCTAATAAAAGGCTCTCCACCGTTATCCCTTTAAGCATCTTAGCGATTTTTTTCATTCTTTTTTTCACTTTTAAAAGCATTCCTTTAGCTTTGCTCATTCTTTTGAATATCCCTTTTGCGGTTACCGGAGGCCTTATTGCGTTGTTTGCGGTAGGGGAGTATATTTCCGTGCCAGCGAGCGTGGGCTTTATCGCTCTTTTTGGGATTGCGGTTTTAAACGGCGTGGTGATGATAGGCTATTTTAAAGAGCTTCTCTTACAGGGAAAAAGCGTAGAAGAATGCGTTTTATTGGGCGCTAAAAGGCGTTTGAGACCGGTTTTAATGACCGCTTGCATTGCCGGTTTGGGTTTGCTCCCTTTATTATTTTCTCATAGCGTGGGATCCGAAGTCCAAAAGCCTTTAGCGATCGTGGTGCTTGGAGGTTTGGTTACCTCAAGCGCTCTAACCTTACTCTTACTGCCACCCATGTTCATGCTCATCGCTAAAAAGATTAAAATCAATTAAGGGATTTCACATGCTCGCTTTAGAAATTTATATTGATATTTGTTTGAAAGACGCTTTAATAGATTATTTATTTGAAAAAGGCTTTGATGATTTTTTTTATGTGGAATGCTATAAATACGCCGCTTCTTCGCTGCTTTTAAGCCAAAAAGAGCAGGTGAGCGGGCGTAAAGACTACGCCAAATTCAAGCTTTTTTTAAGCGATGAGATCGCTTTATCTCTAGCCAAAGCGCTAAAAAATCAGTTCGCTTCTAAAGAAATGAAATTGTTTTATTCTCAAACGCATGGGTTGTAAAACGCAAAAGTTATCAAACGAAATTCTAAGTAAAAACATGCTATAACACAAATCAATAAAGGAGTTAAAATGTATGCTGTAACTTTTGATCTTGACACCAATTGCTTGAATGAAAACGCAGTGAATCTCTCAAAAGTTTATTCGGATATTGCTAAATTCATGGAACAATACGGCTTTAAATGGCAACAAGGTGGCGTGTATTTTGGCGATGAGACCATCAACGCTGTTACTTGCGTCGCTACGGTGCAAATTTTAGCCAAGCAAATACCAAGTTTTGCGGTTTGTGTTAAAGATGTGAGAATGTTAAAAATAGAAGAAAACAACGATTTGATGCCGGCTATCAAGATTGTTTTATGAAATCAAGTATAATACCAACCATTAAATGGTGCTAGGAGTTTGTAATGATGATTATTCTTAAAAATCCGCTTTCTTTCTTTCTCTCTCTCTAGTCAGTCGTTTTATCTTTTCACCCCCATATAAACCCATACCCATATAAACCCTATCTATATTTTAGGGATTTTTGCGTCTTGTTTAGATTTTAATTTTTAATTTTAAAGGATTGGTATGATTTTACGCGCACAGACAAATTTTGTGAAGTTTTTAGAACAGGTTTTAGAAGTTTTAAAAGAAGTGGAGATCGATAAAACAGAATGCTCCACGCTTTTAGCAAGCGTTCAAAAACAACAGCTTGTGATACCCGTTATGGGGAATTTTAGCACAGGCAAAAGCACGCTATTAAACCGCTTTTTAGGCAGTAGCGTTTTGCCTACCGGTATCACGCCAGAGACTTCTTTAGCCACTGAACTACACTATAGCGCTAACGAACGCATAGAGGCTTTTTCAAACAATGATGAAAAAGCAGAAAGTTTTGAACTGAATGAGCGAAGTTTTGAAGCGATTAAAGACAATGCCACGAAGTATTCCTACCTTAAGGTTTATTTGAATAATGAAGCCCTAAAAGATAGTGCTCCTTTGGTGTTTGTGGATATGCCAGGCTTTGATAGCCCCATTTCAAGCCACACCCATGCCATTTTGGAATATTTGGAAAGGGGCGTGCATTTTGTCATCCTCACAAGCGTAGAAGAGGGTAACCTCACTAAACGCATGGTTAGGGAATTAAAAAACCTTTTAGAGTTTGACAAAGGCCTTAGCTTTATTTTGAGTAAAACGAATTTAAGAACGCCTTCGCAAGTGGGAGAAATCTCTCGCTACATTCAAGATCAAATCCAAGATCACCTTGATTTGACAACGCATCTTATTTATTCTAATAAAGACAACAACGCTCTTTTAGAGGTAGCGGATAAAATAGACGCTGAAAAGCTTTTTAGTGCTTTGTATTTGAAACGATTGAAGTTTTTAAATTCCCAGTTACAAAACAGCTTAAAAAGCGTGATTAAAAGCTTTGATTATTCTAAAGAAAAGGCTTTAGAAGAAATACAAGCGTTGGATTTGGGCGTTAAAGACATTGAAAAAACCTATGAAAAATTAAGGGCTAATTTAGAAGAAGAATATTCTAGCGTGGCTGTGGGATCGGTGGTTAAAAAAGTCATAGAAGAGGTCAGGGAGCAAAAATCCTATTTAGCCACTTTTATCAACAAGCCTAACGAGTTCAATAGCGAAATAGAAAGTATCATGCAACAAAGCTTGATCAAAAACGCTAAATTGGAGATTGAAAAGATCAACCTTTCTTTTTCAAAAGATTTTTGCACGGAATTTGCAAGCTTGAACAACACGCAGCTTTCTAGCGATTTTTCTGTGAATTTAGAGCATGACCTTGAACTAGGGATCAACGCCTTAAGCGTGATTTTATCCAAAAACCCGGTTACAAGACCCTTTGCGCTGATCTTGCAAGGGTTAAAACCTCTTTTAAAAGATTTATTGACTTTGTTGCCTAATATCATCGCTTCATTCTTTAGAAATGAGGAAAAAGAACGGGCGAAATTAGAAAATCTGATTGAAGTCAAAGTGATACCAGAGGTTCAATACAAGCTTAAAAAAGTTTTACCGGGCTTGTTTAATGAATGCTTGGAAAATTCCCTAAAAGGTTTAAAAGATCGGTGCGAGCTAGAAATCACGCATAAAAAACAAGAAATCGCGCTCGCTCAAAAGGAAAAAGAAAAACACTTAAACGATTTAGAAGATCAAAAACAAATCTTAGAAAACAAGATCAACGCTTTAAGCGATCTAGAACAACAATATTTAAAGGATTAATAATGAACGCGCAAGAACTCATTAAAAAAAGCGCTTTAATTGAAAAAACGCTACAAGAACAAGGCTTGCAAGAAAGAGCTGGGCCTTTTATCAGCGATAACTCTGCGATCAAAACCGAAGAGTTAGAAAAAACGCTAAAAGAGATGCAAGATACAAATAGGAATCTTAAAGTCGGCATCATCGGGCGCGTGAAAGCGGGTAAAAGCTCGCTCTTAAACGCTTTGATTTTTGAGGGTGTAGAGGTTTTACCCAAAGCTGCAACGCCCATGACCGCTAGCCTTACCATTTTAAAATACGCCAATACCCTGAGCGCTGAAGTGGAGTTTTATAGCCCAAAGGATATTTTAGAGCTTAAAAACGAACATGAAAGATATGTAAGGGAGTTTAACAAAATTGTTGAAGAAGAAGTCAAAAAGCAAAAAGAAAAACAGAGTTTGTCAAATAGGGCTAAAGAGGGAGTTAAGAGTCTTGGCAACAAGTTTAGCAGAAATAAAAGCACTGAAGCAGCGCCCAAAGAGAGGGTTTTAAGCGATGAAGAAATAGTAAAAAGGGCTGAAAGGATCGCTAAAGATACATTAAAAGGGGACGAAAAACTCGTTTCATCACACGATCAATACGAAAGAATGAAAAAAAGCGGATCGCTCAACACGAAAAACTTAGATCCGCGCATTCAAGCCAACAGCTTACAAGAGCTGAATCAAAAATTGCTCCAATTCGTGGGCGCAAACGGGAAGTTCATGCCCTACACTAAAGCGGTGCAAATTTCTTTGAATAACCCCAATCTTAAAGATTTGGAAGTGATTGACACCCCAGGAGTGAACGATCCGATCGCTTCCAGGGAAGAGCGCACCAAAGCCTTATTGAAAGATTGCGATGTGGTGTTTATCGTAAGCCCTTCTGGTCAGTTTTTAACGGATAGCGATATGAGTTTGTTTGACAGGGTTTCTCATAAAGAAGGCCTTCAAGAAATTTATTTCGTGGCAAGCCAAGCCGATAGCGCTGTTCTTTCTATGAGTGAGGTAGAAAAATCTCGCCAACACCTCCCTACAGCCTTAGAAAACGCGCAAAAAGCCCTTTCATCTCAATTAAATAACATCATGGGAGCGTTGATTGAAAACTACCCTAACCAACGAGAGGTTTTTGAAAAAGCGAAACAAAATGGCGTCATTTTGGCTTCAGGGGTTTGCTTTAGCATGTATAAAGATTCCAACAACCAAGCTTCTTGGGAAAGAAGCCAAAAAACAGAAGAGTATCACAATGCCTTACGGAATTTAAGAGACGCTTACCCTGACGCTTTTAGTAGCGATGATAAGTCTAAAGAAAGCTTATTGTTTTTAAGCAATATGGGCGCGATTGAAGAGCGTTTAGAAAAAGCCGCAAAAGAGAAAGAAAAAATCATTTCTCAAAAATTGCAAAATTATGCAGAGAGTCAAGCAAACAACCTCCATTCATTAATAGTGCAGTTGTTGCAAGACTTAGAAGAAGAAAAAAAGAGGATCAAAAACGCTGACATTAGCGCTATCAAAGAGCAAATAGAGGCTTATGAAAACCTTTCTGGTAACATTGAAATGAAGTTTAGGGAAGCGTATGAAGAATTTATTCTGCATTTCATCAACAAGATTAGAGCTGGCTTGGAAGAAACGTTGAAGAAAGCTATCCAAACGGCTAAAACGCGCTCTAGAGAAGAAGAGGAAGAAGAGCATTATATTGAAAGAGTGAAGCAAGGCGGTTTGGGAGGTTGGGCAAGATTTTTTGGTAGCATTGTTGGTGAAAAAGATTGGGGCTATAATGAAGTAGAACGCACAAGAACAACCATTAAAGCCGGAACGGTGCTTGATTATTTGACAGAGATGCATGAACGCTGCGAAAATGCTTTGAATGACAGCGCTCATTCTTCTAAAATCGTTTTTAAAAAAGAACTCTACGCTAAAGTTTTTTCTCAATTGCGCGAAATCATCTCTGATGATTTGATTGATGAGGTGGCTTTCAAAAAAAGCGTGATGGCTGTCTTGGATCGCATTGAATTTGAAGAGTTTGATTATGCTGATAAGCTTCCTGGCGAGATAGGGGGGAAAACGGGTGATTTAAAAGGCGATGAAGCCGATGCTTTCATACAAAGCGTGAAAATGCATGTGAGAAATTTTAAAGATGAGACTAAAAAAGATGTGAAAGGCTATATCCAAGGTTTAAGAGAGAATTTAGGCGAACAAGATTTTGCTAATGGGGTGCTTTCAAAACTCCAAAAAGACATGCAAAACTTGCACAATCAAGCGCAAAACAAAGAGCAATCCATCGCTCAATTAGACGCACAAATCCAAGCTTTAAGGGGGATCCAATGATTAACTTTTTTAATGGTATTTTTAATAACAATAGTGCAGCTGAAAACCACCACAATACAGAGGGTTTAAAAGAACGCTACGATCTAATCGCTCGTATTTTAAACGCTAAAATGGAAAATGAGGGGCTAGAGGAATACCAGAGCATTTTAGACAACGAGTTTTTAGAGTTCGCTAGCGGCGTGGATTCGCTCAAAGAAAAGGAAATAGCGTTACTGACGCTCCAAGAAATTAAAAAAGAATTGCAATTAGTAGCGAGCTACCCTAGTTTGTTCCAAAAAACCATCGTTGCGGTTGGGGGAGGGTTTAGCATGGGCAAATCCACTTTTTTAAACAATTTGTTGGGCTTGAAATTAAAACTCCCTGAAGACATGAATCCCACCACAGCTATCCCCACTTATTGCTTAAAGGGTAAAAGAGAAGTTTTAATGGGGTTTTCTCAAAATGGGGGCATGGTGGAATTGCCACATCTCACTTTTGACCATCAGTTTTTAAACTCCCTTGGCTTTAATTTGAAAGAAATCATGCCTTTCATGCTTTTGAGCACTCCTAGCGTGCCTTTTGAATTTTTATGCTTCATAGACACGCCTGGCTATAACCCCGGCAATCAAGGCTATACGGGTGGGGACGAACAAGCCTCTAAAGAATCCCTAAAGCACGCCAAACACATTTTATGGCTCGTTAGTTGCGAGCGTGGGGGCATTGAAAGCGATGATTTAGAGTTTTTGCAAGAATTATACGAAGAAGAGGGCAAGCAGGTTTTTATCGTATTGAGTAGGGCTGATAGGCGCACCAAAAGCCAGTTAGAAGAAGTCGCTATTAAAATTAGAGAGACTTTAAAAGATAATGGCATTGAATTTTTAGGGATTGGCGCTTATAGCGCTACAAGGTATCAAGAATACAAAGAATTCAGTGAAAAAAGCAAAGTTTTTAACTCGCTTGAAAAATTTCTAATGAAGTTAAATCAAAGGAGCGAGAAACAAAACGAAATTTTAGGATATTTATACGAGATGCATTCTATGTATGAAAGGGCTATTAATCAAGACGCTAACCGATTCAAACGCTACCAAAAGGCTTTGCATTCTGTCAAACTGGATTTGATGCAAAAGGGCTTTGATGATTTCAACGATGCTACCTTTAGTAAAATTCATTCGCTCAAAAAAGAATTTTCTGAGCAAGAAGAATCCAAAAGAGAGAATTTAGCGCGATTGAACGAAGTGATTGGCTTGTTTAAAAAGAGCATTGATAAGGTTTTTGATCGCGTGAGCGCTTTCACTTGGGAAAAATACAAAGCAGAAAACGACGACGAAGAGGACGATGAAGCAAACTACAGAGAATTTGAAGAAATCAAAAAAATGGTGCTGTATTTTAGGGATTGTGCTTTGTTTTTCTTGGATTGGTATGAATGGAGTGAAGAAGAGATCCAAGAAACTAGAGAAGATTTGGATAATTGTAATGGATTGCTCCAATTAGACTATTCTTTAAAAAATTTGTCAATACTTAAAGGATATAAAGAAAGAAATGAGAAAGTTTATCAAGAGTGCTTAAACGATGAGGAGCTTCAAAACGATTTGCGGGAGTGGAGGCGATCAAAAAATTAACAAAATAACAATAAAGCTTTCAATACGAATGATACGAATTTATTTGAAACTATTCGGGCAGTTATTGCTGATCAGTTGAACATAGATGTATCACAAGTTACGCCAGAAGCGAAATTTGTGAAGGATTTGGGTGTGGACTCTTTAGATATTATGGAATTGATCATGACGTTAGAAGAAAGGTTTGGCATTGAGATTTCTGATGAGCAAGCGGAAAAAATCGTCAATGTGGGCGATGTAATGAGATATATTGAGAAACAACTAATTTAACGCTTTTTAATTTTAAAATATTATTTAACATGTATATGTTTTAATCAAAGACAGCGTTTTGAATGTAAGGGCTATTTTAAACTTATTATTGTAAAATGGTGAGTTTTACAATCAATGAGATTAGGAATTTAATGGAAATTGCAGTATTTGGTGGCGGGGCGTGGGGGAGAGCTTTAGCCTTTGCTTTTGGAGAAAAGAATGAAGTCAAAATCATTTCAAGGCGGGATTTAAACGAGCCGCTAAAAAAGCTCAATGACGCCTTGATTTCTAAAGGTTCTGCCCCCATAGAGCAAGTGGATTTACAAAGAGGCCTAAAAGCAGTGCTCTATGTCATCGCTATTAGCGTGCAGCATTTAAGGGAATGGTTCCAAAACGCTTCTTTACCCAAAAACGCTAAGGTTTTAATCGCTTCTAAAGGGATAGAGGTTTTAAACAGGGCGTTTGTGAGCGAGATCGCAAAGGATTTTATCGATCCTAATTCTTTGTGTTTTTTAGCGGGGCCGAGTTTTGCGGCTGAAATCGTTCAGGGCCTGCCTTGTGCGCTAGTCATTCATTCTAATAATCAGGCTTTAGCGCTAGAATTTGCCAATAAAACCCCCTCTTTTATCAGAGCCTACGCCCAACAAGACATCATAGGGGGTGAAATCGCCGGCGCGTATAAAAACGTGATAGCCATTGCGGGGGGGGTTTGTGATGGCTTGAAATTAGGTAATAGCGCTAAAGCGAGTTTATTGTCTAGGGGTTTAGTGGAAATGCAACGCTTTGGGGCGTTCTTTGGGGGCAAGACAGAGACTTTTTTAGGGCTTTCTGGGGCTGGGGATTTGTTTTTAACCGCTAATTCTATTTTATCTAGGAATTATCGTGTGGGCTTGGGGCTAGCCCAAAACAAGCCTTTAGAGGTGGTTTTAGAAGAATTGGGCGAAGTGGCTGAAGGGGTGAAAACGACCAACGCCATTGTGGAAATCGCTAGAAAATACGGCATTTATACGCCCATTGCGAGCGAACTAGCCTTGCTTTTAAAGGGTAAGAGTGTGCTAGAGAGCATGAACGATTTGATCAGACGCGCTTAAAAAGGAAAGAGAGCATGCAAGATTTTTCAAGTTTATTATTAAAATTGCAAGAGTATTGGAAGAATCAAGGCTGTTTGGTGATCCAGCCTTATGATATTCCTGCAGGAGCTGGGACATTCCACCCGGCCACGCTTTTAAGGAGTTTGGATAAAAAGCCGTGGAATGTGGCGTATGTAGCGCCCTCTAGAAGGCCTACTGATGGGCGCTATGGGGAAAACCCTAACCGCTTGGGGAGTTATTACCAATTCCAAGTGGTCATTAAGCCAAGCCCTTCTAATATCCAAGAACTCTATTTAAAAAGCTTAGAAGTGTTAGGGATAAACCTTAATGAGCATGATATACGATTTGTAGAAGACAATTGGGAGAGTCCGACTTTAGGGGCATGGGGGCTTGGCTGGGAAGTGTGGCTTGATGGCATGGAAGTTACGCAATTCACTTATTTCCAGCAAGTGGGGGGCATTCTTTGTAACCCTATCCCTGTAGAAATCACTTACGGCTTAGAAAGATTGGCGATGTATGTCCAAAAAGTGGAAAATATCCTAGAGATTGAATGGGCTAAAAACAATCATGACAGCGTGAATTACGCGCAAGTGCATTTAGAAAGCGAATACGAATTTAGCAAGTATCATTTTGAAATAGCGAGCGTGAAAAGGCTGTTAGAAATGTTTAAAAACGCCCAAGCCGAAGCCTTGCATTGCTTAAAAAACAAGCTCCCCTTGCCGGCTTATGATTTTGTGATGCTATGCTCGCATTTTTTCAATATTTTAGACGCCAGAAAAGCGATTTCAGTGGCCGAAAGGCAAAATTATATTTTACAAATCAGGGATTTAGCCAAAGGGTGTGCCATTCTTTATAAAGAGCAAGAAGAAGAAAGAGAAGAGCGTTTAAAAAACGCTCTAATAAAGGCTTAAAATGGCGTTAGTTAAGGAAGTGTTGGGAGTTTTGAGTCGCCTTTCGCCTTTTGAACTCCAAGAATTGTGGGATAATAGCGGGTTGAATGTGGGGAGTGGAAATAGCGAGTTTGGCGAGATTATCGCATGCTTAGAAATCACGCTTCAAATCGCTCTAAACGCTCCCAAAAACGCCCTAATCATCACGCACCACCCTTTAATTTTCAAGCCCTTAAAAATGCTAAATTATGAGGCGTATCCGGGGAATATTTTAAAAATCCTAATCCAAAAAAACATTTCAGTCATCAGCATGCACACGAATTTTGACAAAACGCATTTAAACAAGCATTTTGCTAGTGCGCTTTTAGGGTTTGATGGTTTGATAGAAAAAGGCCTTATGTTAGTGAAAGAAAACGCTAATATAGAATTTGATGCGTTGGTGAAAAAAATCAAATTGTCTTTAGGGGTGGGAAAATTAGCGTGTGTCAAAAGTTCTCAAATGATTAAAGATTTAGCGTTTGTGTGCGGATCGGGAGCGTCCATGTTTTCTTCTTTAAAAGCGCAAAGCTGTTTGATTACAGGCGATGTGAAATACCATGACGCTATGATCGCTCAATCTCTAGGGATAAGTTTGGTTGACGCCACGCATTATTATAGCGAAAGGGGTTTTGCGCTGATTGTGGCTGAAATTTTGCATTCTTTTGATTATTTGGTTACAATAGAGAATTTTAAAAACCCCTTGCAAATCATTTAAAGGAAAGCGATGAACACCCACCTCAAACAATTGATTGAAATTTCGCATTTGGATAAAGAAATTGACTCCTTAGAGCCGTTGATCAGAGAAAAACGGAAAGACTTGGATAAAGCCTTGAATGATAAAGAAGCTAAAAATAAAGCGATTTTGAATTTAGAAGAGGAAAAATTAGCCCTAAAATTACAGGTTTCTAAAAACGAGCAAACCTTACAAGACACGAATGCTAAAATCGCTAGTATCCAAAAGAAAATGAGCGAGATCAAATCCGAAAGGGAATTGCGCTCTTTAAACATTGAAGAAGATATTGCTAAAGAGCGATCCAACCAAGCCAACAGAGAAATTGAAAACCTGCAAAATGAAATCAAGCACAAAAGCGAAAAACAAGAAGCTTTGAAAAAGGAAATGCTAGAGCTTGAAAAATTAGCGTTGGAATTGGAAAACTTAGTGGAAAACGAAATCAAAAACATCAAAGAAACCCAACAAGTTATCTTCAAAAAGAAAGAAGAACTCGTGGAAAAAACCGAGCCTAAAATCTATAGCTTTTATGAAAGGATTAGAAGATGGGCGAAAAACACGAGCATTGTAACGATCAAAAAACAGGCTTGTGGGGGTTGTTTTATCAGATTGAATGATAAGATTTATACCGAAGTGCTAACGAGTGGGGACATGATCACTTGCCCGTATTGCGGGCGTATTTTATACGCTGAGGGCGCGTATGAAAGTAACGCTCAATCTCCAAAAGAAAGCCAACCAAAAGAAAGCCAAGAAGAAAGCCAAGAATTAGTTTGATTGTTTAAGTTTTTCTACCTTTTATTGTTAACTTTGGGGCATCTTTTTAGTGCACCTTTCATCTTTTTTTGGAGTTTTAAGGAAAAATACCGCCATTCTTTAAAGGCTCGTTTTTTTCTCAAAGACAATCTTTTAAAAAGCGAGCCGGTTTTTTGGTTTCATGCATGTTCTTATGGGGAGGTCAAATCCTTAGAGCCAATCATTCAAGCTTTAAAAGAGCCGATTTTAATCAGCGTTACCACTAATACCGGCTTTGAATTAGCCGCTCAAACTTACCAGAATTTGGAGCATATAGAAGTGCGTTACTTGCCTTTTGAAACCCTATTATTTGCATGGAAAAAAAACTTAAAACGCTTAAAAACTTTGGTGGTTACAGAAGCGGAATTGTGGTTTAATGTGTTTGATACGGCTCAAAAATTAGGGGCAAAAACCATGCTCATTAACGCTCGCATCAGCGTTCGTTCTTACCCTAAATACCAGCGTTTTTCTTTTTTTTATGCGCTTTTATTCAAACGCATTGATTTGGTTTTAGCGCAAAGCAAGGACGATAAAAAGCGCTTGTTGAATCTAGGGGCAAAAAAAGTGGTGGATTTTTTGAATATCAAGCGTTTTTCAAAGCCCATAACCGCTTCGTTTTACCCTAAAAACCCAAGCGCTTTAAACATTGTTTTAGCCAGCACGCATGAGGGCGAGGAGGAATTGGGGTTAAAAGCGTTTTTGGAGTTCAAAAAGACTTTTAAAAACGCAAGGCTAATTGTTGTGCCGCGCCACCCTGAGCGTTTTAAAAGCGTGCAGAATTTATTGCAAGACGCTTTAAAAACGACTCGTTTTAGTTGGGAGTGTTTTTCTTCAAAGGGTTTTGTGGAATGCGATATTTTGTTAGTGGATCGCTTGGGGGAATTGAATAACTTCTATCAAATCGCAGATATTGTCATTTTAGGGGGTTCGTTTGTCAAAATGGGGGGGCATAACCCTTTAGAGCCGGCGTTTTTTAATACGCGTCTGATCACAGGGGAGTATATTTTCAACCAAGTAGCGTTGTTTGAATTAATCAAGCCTTATAAAATCGTTCAAAAAGAGGATCTGTTAGACGCTCTTTTAGATTACAAAAATTTAGGCGTGGCGCGTTTTTTAGAGAATGGGCATGATTTAAACGAATTGCTCGCATTCATTAAACAAAAAGGATAAGGATAAACATGGAAAAAGCTTATAAAATATTGAGCGTTCAAGAAAACATTTCGCATAAAAAAGCCAAAGCTTTGATTGATTTGGGGTTAGTGAGTGTAGGGGGGAAGAAATTGATGGTCGCCAGAAAAGAATTGCCCAAAAACACGCATTTTAGCGTCCAAAAGGTTGAAAAACCCAGCGTGATTTTTGAAGATGAAAACATTCTAGCCCTTTTTAAACCCCCCTTTATAGAGAGCTATGATTTAGTTTCTTTTTTCAAAGGTTGGGTTTTGTTGCACCGCTTGGATAAAGAAACAAGCGGGGTGATTTTATTGGTGAAAGAAAATTCAGAATTCCACTTAAAAGCTAAAAAGGCTTTTAAAGACAGGGCGCTTAAAAAGGAGTATTTAGCGCTCGCTCAAGGCATTATAGAAGAAGAGCAAGAAATTAACGCTCCCATTCTTACGATTAAAACCACTAAAGCTTTCAGTAAAATCTCTAAAAAAGGGCAAGAAGCGGTTACGATAATCACGCCCTTAAAAATCATCAATAAAAAAACCCTTTTAAAAGTAGAAATCAAAACCGGAAGAACGCATCAAATCAGAGTCCATTTAAAGCACATCAACCACCCCATTATAGGCGATACGCTTTATAATAATGAACCAGGTTCAGCCAAACGCTTGATGCTCCATGCGCATAAAATCGCGCTACTAGGGTATGAATTTGAAGCGATCCCCCCTAAAGAATTTGAAATTTAAGGATTGATCATGAACGCTTGGAATACGATTTATGATCAATTTAACCCTATCGCTTTTAGTCTTGGCAGTATTGAAGTGCATTGGTATGGTTTGGCGTATGCGTGCGCGATTGTTACCGCTTTTTATATGGCGTTAAGAATGATTCAAAAAGACCCCAAGCGATTCCCCATTGAAAGGAAGGAATTTGAGAGTTATTTTCTATGGGCGGAGCTTGGCATTGTGCTAGGGGCAAGGGTAGGATACATTCTTATTTATGAGCCTAATTCCAGCTATTATTTGACGCATTTTTGGCAAATCTTTAACCCTTTTGATAGCAATGGGGATTTTGTAGGCATTCGTGGGATGAGCTATCATGGGGGGTTGGTGGGGTTTTTGATCGCTTCGTATTTTTATAGCCGTAAGGATTTAAAAAAGCTTTTGATTTATTTGGATTTGATTGCAATTAGCCTGCCTTTAGGGTATGTTTTTGGGAGGATTGGGAATTTTTTAAATCAGGAGCTTGTGGGGAGGATTGTCCCCAAAGACAGCCATTTAGGGCAAATCATAGGCATTATGGTGGATAACGAGTTGCGTTATCCCAGCCAATTGATTGAAGCGTTTTTAGAGGGGGTTGTCGTGTTTTTAATGGTGATGTGGGCTAAAAAACACACCAAAACGCATGGGTTGCTCATTGTGGTTTATGGTTTGGGGTATTCCTTGATGCGCTTTATTGCGGAGTTTTACAGGGAGCCAGACAGCCAAATGGGGGTTTATTTTTTGAATTTGAGCATGGGGCAGATTTTAAGCTTGTTTATGGTAATTGTTTCGTTAGGGATTTTATTGTATGCTACGAAAAATTCTAAAAAAATAAAGGAAGAATAATGAAATTTTTGGATCACGAAAAAAGAAGACAATTACTGAACGAGCGCCATTCTTGCAAGATGTTTGATAGCCATTATGAGTTCTCTAGTGAAGAATTAGAAGAAATCGCTGAAATCGCCAGGCTATCGCCAAGCTCTTACAACACGCAGCCATGGCATTTTTTGATGGTTACTAATAAGGATTTAAAAAAACAAATTGCAGCACACAGCTATTTTAATGAAGAGATGATTAAAAGCGCTTCAGCGTTAATGGTGGTATGCTCTTTAAAACCTAGCGAATTGTTACCGCACAGCCACTACATGCAAAATCTCTATCCGGAGTCTTATAAAGTTAGAGTGATCCCCTCTTTTACTCAAATGCTTGGCGTGAGATTCAACCACAGCATGCAAAAATTAGAAAGCTATATTTTGGAGCAATGCTATATCGCTGTGGGGCAAATTTGCATGGGCGTGAGCTTAATGGGATTGGATAGTTGCATTATTGGAGGCTTTGATCCTTTAAAAGTGGGCGAAGTTTTAGAAGAGCGTATCAATAAGCCTAAAATCGCATGTTTGATCGCATTGGGTAAGAGGGTGGCAGAAGCGAGCCAAAAATCACGAAAATCAAAAGTTGATACGATTACTTGGTTGTGATTAAACAAAATCAAAAACTTTTTAATTATAATCAAACCTAAATTAAAGTTTAAGGAGTGGCATTTTGTTTAAAAGAATGGTTTTAATCGCTCTTTTAGGGGTGTTTTCAAGCGTCTCATTAAGCGCTAAGAGTCTTTTAAGAGATGATGGGATTTTGGTTTCTGATTTAAAGAACATGAAATCAGAATTATCTGATGCTCCTGCTTGGGTTTTTGAAGACCCTAAAGTCCCCTATGAAGAAATGGGCGTGGCGTATATCCCTGTTAATAATAAATATTTAGGGATTGAGCAAGCGACCTTAAACGCTAAATTGAGCCTGATCGTGGTTTTTCATGAAATCATGTTGAAGTATAAAAAACGCTTCATGGAGCAATTCCATGAGTCTGAGCAAACGACTACGAATATCAGCTACGCTATCTATAATTACCTAGCGACTAAGATCCAAGTAGCCTACACTTACACGAATTTAAAATCGGAGGTGGCTGTGGTGAAAATCAAGCTAGTGGGTTGCCAGATTGAGCAAATCAAAAGGTATTTAAAAGCGAGCGTTGAAAACCTTAACGATAACGAAATCGCTTACATCGCTAAGGTTGCTCAAAAAGAATTTGGTAGCGTTTGCGCGTTAAGGTAATTTTATAGCATTCTAGCGAGCATGTTTAGGGCATGCTCTACGCTTTTATTTTGAATGCTTTCTCTATTGCCTTCAAAAAAACAGCGATCGATTAAAGCTTGAGATCCTAGTTTTTGCGTGCCAATATAAATCGTGCCTACAGGATTAGCCTTGCTCCCCCCATTAGGGCCAGCCACCCCGCTAATCGCTAGCGCTAAATCCACTTTAAAATTTAAAAACACGCCTGATAGCATCTCTTTCACGCATTCTTCGCTATAAACCCCAAAGACTTTTAAAGTCGTGGCATTGACTTTCAATAACTCGCGCTTAACCTCTTCGCTATAACACACAACACCCCCCATAAAAACCGCTGAAGCCCCGCTAATGGAAGTGAATGCATGCGATAATAACCCCCCAGAGCAGCTTTCAGCCACCGCAATTTTTAAACCTAAAGATTTCAAGCGCTCTATCACAGCGTTTGCGCTTTTTTGATGGCCGTCTAATTCCACAATATTGGAGTTAAAAAGCGTTTGAAGATAAATTCTCGCTTGTTCTGTGTTTTCGCCTTTTAATTCAATGCCATCTTCTTTGACTTGAGCGGTGATTTTCAATCGTTTCAATTCCTTTTCAATCAAAATAAAACCGCTCTCATTATCCATATTCAAAAATTTAAACTTCATTTTTAACCTTTCAAAACCCTAAATTCAGCGTGCGCCATAATTCTTCCACTTCTTCTAATTCTAAATCAATCGTGCTTTGAGTGCAAAAAAAAGCCTGGATTTTTTCTAAATCCAAGCTCTTAGTTTTCAAACAAGAGGGGTGCGCTAAAATAAACCCTTGCGCTAAAGCGACAGAACGCTCTAATTTTGCATCGCATAAAAAACAAGAATTGTAACTTTGCAAGCGCCCTTCAAAATTCAAAAGCGTTGCATACATTTCTAAAATCACTCTTAAGGGGTGCTGTTTGGAGAGTTTGTTAGCCCCATCATCTAAAGTGTCAAAATAGATGCTATCCAAAGAATGCACGCCCTCTAAATGCTTGAATAAAAGAGCGCAAAAGCGTTGCCAAAAAAACAAGCGCTCCATTTCTCTTTCCCACATATAGCCTAAATGCAAAATATTCCTTAACTTGGGTAAAAATTTATCATCGTTTTCTTCTTCAAAATCAATTTTACGCCCCACATTCAGCACGCTGTGGCGTTTGCCATAGAAACGGTAGAGGGTTTTGAGCTGGTTTTTGGTTAAAATGCGCACGATCAAATCTTCATCTCTTATGCTTTGTGTTTGTAAAAGAAACCCTTGCATCACTACTCTTAAGATAATTTGGTTTATTATAAGCAAAACTTGGATACAATCCTAACAAAACTGCAAAATTAAGGAAAAACATGGGATTTGCAGATTTCTTTAAAAATTTTAAGATCAATAAATTGCGGACAGCGCCAAGTAAGGAAGAACAGCCAAGCCATTGGGTGAAATGCCCTAAATGTTATGCGTTAATGTATCATAAAGAAGTGTTTGGTAAATACAGCGTGTGTTTGAAATGCCATTACCATTTCCGCATGAACGCAACTGAAAGGATTGAATTTTTATGCGATGTGGGGAGTTTTGAAGAGTTTGACAAGCACTTACGGCCTAATGATCCTTTAAATTTCGTGGATAAAGAGAGCTATAAGCAACGCATTAAAAAATACGAAAAAAGGACTAACCGCCCAAGCTCCGTGATCAGCGGTGAGGCTAAAATCAACCGCATGCCTTTGCAGATCGTGGTGTTTGATTTTAGCTTTATGGGGGGGAGTTTAGGCTCTGTGGAGGGCGAAAAGATCGTAAGAGCGATCAATCGCGCGGTCGCCAAAAAAGAAGCGTTATTGATTGTTTCAGCGAGTGGGGGGGCTAGGATGCAAGAATCCACTTATTCGCTCATGCAAATGGCTAAGACGAGCGCGGCTTTGAACCGATTGAGTGAGGCTAAACTCCCTTTCATTTCGCTCTTAAGCGATCCCACTTATGGGGGCGTTAGCGCGTCTTTTGCTTTTTTAGGGGATCTCATCATCGCAGAGCCTGGAGCGATGATAGGTTTTGCAGGGCCTAGGGTGATTAAACAAACCATAGGGGCGGATTTGCCTGAGGGCTTTCAAACAGCGGAATTTTTATTAGAGCATGGCTTGATTGATATGATTGTGCACAGGAAGGATTTGAAAAAAACTTTGAGCGATCTCATCGCTATGATGACGCATAAGACTTCAAAGATTTTTTAAAGTTTTAACATTGATGCGTTGCGTGGTGTATTCTATCGCTAAAAGTTCGCCCCTAGAGTTAGTGAAAATCTATCAAAAGCAATGCAAGCGATTTGATTGCGAGCTGGAATTAGTGGATTTGTTCCCTAAAAATACCGCAAACGCTCAAAAAGTTTCTAAAGAACTCGCTCAAAAAAGCTACTCTCTAGCCTTTGAGCCGTATTTAAACCCTAAGGCAAAAAATATTGCCTTACACCCTAAAGCTCAAAGGGGCGATAGTTTTGCGTTTAGTAAAATGTTAGAAAATCATCTTAATATTAATTTTTTTATCGCTGGAGCGTATGGGTTTGAAGAAAATTTTTTAAAAGATTGTCAAGCTTGGAGTTTGAGCGAGATGACTTTTAGCCATGAAGTGGCTAAAATTGTCTTATGCGAGCAAATTTATAGGGCTTTGAGCATTATTTTTAAGCATCCATACCATAAATAGGAGGTACGCATGCGTTTTTATATTATTTTTACATTTTTGTTCATTGTGGGTTTTGGCGTGTTTGTTTATAGTATCGATCCGCAAGCTTACGCCTTCAATTTAGGGAGCTACAGCTTTAATCTTCCCATTGCCGTATGGCTTATGGGCGTTTTAGGCATGTTCGCTTTTTTTTCATGGGTTTTTTTATTCAAGCACAATCTCAGCCATAAAATCCGCTTATACCATGAAAAAAGGGATTTTGACAAATTGCTCAAACAAATCCTATCCCAAGACACTCAAAAGACTTTTTTAAAAACGAAATTTAAAAGCGATCTCGCTAAAAACCTCTCTCAAATCTTAGCCCGCTATGATTTAAAAGCTGATTTAAACACGCCAAGTAGCGGGTGCGAAAAAGTGGATAACCTTTTTAAGCATTACCACAATATAGAAAATAACACCCTTGAGCCTAAAGATCACGCTAAGCACTCTCTGGCTTATGATCATGCTTATTTTTCTAAGCGCTTGAAGGCTTTCATTCATAACGATTTAAAAAACGCCTTTGAAGTTTTAACAAACGCGCAAATCCCTTTGGAATTACGCCGCTACGCTTTTATAGAAATCACCCAAAAAGGCAACAAAAAAGAGATTTTAAAGGCTTTGAATGCGATGCAGGATAACTTGGATAAAGAGTGCGTGAAGTCTTTTTTAAAAGCCTTTTTTGAAAAATCTTTAAACACAGACACTTTAAAAATTTCAGAGCTTTGCAAAAAGGTGGGTTATGACAAGAACGATTACTTAAAGCTCGCGCAAAAAGCGCAAAAATTTCTTGTCCCCGATCAATGGTTCCAGTTTTTTGAGATTTTAAGCCAAGAAGACGATAAGGCGCAAAAAGCCTTTTTATTCGTGTTGTTAGAATTAGAAATGAACGATCTCGCTAAGGAGCATTTAGCGGTTTTATCTTTTGAAGAATACATGCTTTTAAACGCTTATATGGATTTGAAACAAGAGCATAAAAAAGCCTATAAGTTAGAAGCGTTTTTGTAGGGGGCTTGTTTGGCTTCATGTTTTTAGGGCAGATAAAAATAGATGGTTGCAAAAAATTCAAGAAATGGGCTAATTGGATCGCTTTTAACGCCAAATGACAAGAGGAAAGACGCTAATGCTTTTAAACCTTGATGGAACCGATCCTAAAAGAGACAACTAAAGCCAAAAATACGCTATAACCCACCATAAAAAGTTTTAGTAACCCGTATTTGATGAAAACAGAGCTTTTTTTATTTTTTAAATTTTTTATGAATTTTATCCGTATTTTAAAAATACTTTGCTCAATCAATACAACAAAAGAGTTTTAAGAAGATTTAAAAAAGGGCTAAAAAATAAATTTGTGCTTTTGAAAGATGGTATTTTAAAAGACGATAAGGGTATTAAAGAATACCCCAAATAACGCTTTAAAAACGCACCACCATAGTGGCCATGTATGAACCTGATTTGAAGTTGCTAGGAGCGCCTTCAGGCAATTTGATATGGAAATACTTTTGACAACCATTAACCGCTTTTTCATAATTTTTAGTGAAAGAATGATGATGGCGGTTTTCTAAAGGCCCTTTCATGTGTTTGCTCATCAACGCAGAATGCTTCAATTTGACAAACAGAAGCAAGTTTTCACCGAACAACGATTTCATCGTGAAAACGAACGCTCGTTTATAGAATGTCCGTTTGTCAATATCAATCCCAATAATCCCACTTCCAGCCGAATAGACTAAAGGCTTTGAATACAATCTCAGATCATCGCCATTCAAAACGCTTAACAAAATCCCTAAACTTATTAGTGTCCTAACCCCATTTTCTTTCCTTAAGATATAACATTATCCGCATGTTTAACAGATAAGGAAATTTAACTTAAAACACCTTAACGATTGATTAAAAAATTAAAAAAAATGTATTTTTTTAAAAAGCGTTACTCTTTAGGGATTTGTGAAGATTTTTATAATTGATGGTTATTTTTGAATAATTTTTTTAAATTGATTGATAATGAAATAAGACTCTTTTTTAGTCCAACATGGATCGCTAAAACCTTATTTTAATTTTAAAAAATGGGATTTTTAAATTTTTAGGTCAATGCCCAATTCAAGTTTTTAGATTTTCACCATAAAATTTTTTTAAAAGATAGAACACCCCAACAAGCAAAGCCGCACCGATTACAAACGCGAGCGAGCGCGAATGCATAAAACTTGCCACCCCTAAACTCACCACGCTACAAAGCATCGCAATAGTCGCATAAGGGAATTGTGTGACAAAATGGCTTTGCACCGAACACCCTGCTCCCGTAGCCGATAGTATAGTCGTGTCAGAAATGGGGCTTGTGTGATCGCCATAAACCGCGCCTGAGAGGATTGCTGAAATAATCAAAATAATATCGCTTTCATTAGCCATGCCCGCTCCAATGGGCAGCATGATTGCAAACGCTCCCCAGCTTGTGCCGGTAGAAAAAGCGATAAACCCAGAGATTAAAAAAAAGATTAAAGGCATATACGCACCTCCCCCATTATTTAAAAACTCCTTGCTAATGCGGGCCAAGTAAAGCCCTGTTTGAGCGTCATCTCTAATCACAGGCCCAATAGCCCAAGCGAGCGTTAAGACTAGTATCGCTGGCCCCACACTTTTAAAGCCATCCAACATGAGTTTAAAAAAGCTCCCTTTTTCTAAAAACTTATAAGCTAGAAGATAGGTAACAATGAGCGAAAACAACCCCCCATAAAAGAGCGAAAAACTCGCATCAGTGTTTTTTAAGATCACTGCGGTATAAAAAAGCAACGATGAAATGGACACGATCAATAATAAAATAGAAAGGGGTAACAAACTCAAGGGGGCTAGTTTTGAAGAGCTTTCTTCTTGTTCGCTATAAAAATCCTTCACGCCTATGTTTTGATACTTCCTCATGCCAGGGAGGTTGATTTGCCATAAAATAGTAAGAAACACTGCAATGAGCGCAAAAATCGCATAATAATTACTGCTCAAGCTTTGCACAAGCACCGAAAAACTATCTTTTAATAAGGGCGAGCTGTCGTTATTCATGATCCCCATAATATACGCCCCCCAACTAGAAATGGGGACTAATAAGCACACCGGCGCTGAAGTGGAGTCTATAATATAAGCTAGGCGTTCTCGTGTGGAGTTATGAGCGTCGTTTAAAGACTTTGAGATTTGCCCCACGGTTAGGGCGTTAAAATAATCATCTACAAAAATAATAATGCCTGAAAAAAAGGCGATAAATTCGGGGGTTTTGGCGTTTTTTGAGTATTTTTTAGCTTTTTTGACAAAGTTTTGCACGCTACCGGATTTTAAAATCACTTGGCTTAAGACGCCTAAAAAGATTAAAAACCCAAAAACATAAAGGTTGGAAAGATTGAAATTAAGCCCCTTTTCTGGCTTATAAGTGTAAAAAACGGAAGTGATTTTATGATAAATATATTCTACAAGTTGAGAAAGGTGTAACGAATGCATTAAAACAGCGCTCACTAAAATGCCCACAAACAACGAGAGCGCGACTCTTTTAGTGAAAACCACCATTAAAATAACGCTAAGAGGAACAATAAGACTTAACGCTGACAATCCCACCGAATAAAATCCTTTAAACTAATCTTTAAATTTCAATTAAAAGAGACAATCAATATTCACAAAATTCTTTGTTAAAAGAAGAGATGAATTTGCCAAAACAAATCGCTTAAAAGATTTTAATCAAGTGGCCGGGAGAGAGGGATTCGAACCCCCGGAGGTATGACCCTCAACGGTTTTCAAGACCGCCGCTTTCAACCACTCAGCCATCTCCCGCTATTTTCATAAAAGTCCCTTGCAAAAGTCCCTAAATGACTACAATAAATGGAGGCGACACCCGGATTCGAACCGGGGAATCAAAGTTTTGCAGACTCATGCCTTACCACTTGGCTATGTCGCCTTAAATTTAGCACTAGTGCGTCCATTGAGATAACAAAATCAAACCATATATTAATTTGGTTTAATTTGCAATGATGGTGCCCAAAGCCGGACTTGAACCGGCACGGTATTGCTACCGAGGGATTTTAAGTCCCTTGTGTCTACCAATTCCACCACCTGGGCAAACTAAATAGAAACCATGCTTTAGAAGTTAAATCAAAATATGGAGCGGGAAACGGGGATCGAACCCGCGGCCCCGACCTTGGCAAGGTCGTGCTCTACCACTGAGCTATTCCCGCACTCTTTATTCAAAAAGACGATTGTTATTGTATCTAAACTCAATAATAAAAGTCAAGGGCTTATGAAAAATTTCAAAACTGATTTTAAAACCAATCAAAAACAGCCAAAACCCCTTTTATTTAAAAAATGAACAATAATGTTTTGAGTTTCCATTCAAACAAAACCCGTTTAAGAATTTCTAAATATGGGTAAAAAATATACAATACCTTATAATAAGATGAAAATTCATGGCGTTTTGCGCTCATTTTTTATTTCTTTTTAATTTGATTGCATAATAATAGCTGACATAACACATCATCATAGGAGTTTCAATCATGAAAGAAGTCATCCATTCAACGCTAGCCCCAAAAGCGATAGGCCCTTACTCTCAAGCTATCGCTACTAACGATCTTGTTTTTGTCTCTGGGCAATTAGGCATTGATGCGAGCACCGGCGAATTTAAAGGCACAGACATTCATTCTCAAACCACGCAGTCCATGGAAAATATCAAAGCGATTTTAAAAGAAGCAGGGTTAGGGATGGATAGCGTGGTCAAAACGACTATTTTATTGAAAAGTTTAGACGATTTTGCGGTGGTGAATGAAATTTATGGGAGCTATTTTACAGAGCCTTATCCGGCTAGAGCGACTTTTCAAGTGGCTAAATTGCCTAAAGACGCTTTAGTAGAAATTGAAGCGATAGCCATTAAGTGATTTATTAAAGGGACTATCAGCATGAAAAAAGAGGTTGTGGTAATCGGCGGTGGGATTGTAGGGCTTTCTTGTGCGTATTCTATGCACAAGTTAGGGCATAAGGTTTGCGTGATTGAAAAAGGCGATGGCACAAACGGCACTTCTTTTGGGAATGCCGGGCTTATTTCTGCGTTTAAAAAAGCCCCACTCTCATGCCCAGGTGTGGTGTTAGACACCCTAAAACTCATGCTCAAAAACCAAGCCCCTTTAAAATTCCACTTTGGGCTTAATTTAAAGCTTTATCAATGGATTTTAAAGTTTATGAAAAGCGCGAACGCCAAATCCACGCACCGCACCATGGCGTTATTTGAACGCTACGGGTGGCTGAGTGTTGATATGTATCATCAAATGCTAAAAGACGGCATGGACTTTTGGTATAAAGAAGATGGGTTGTTGATGATCTACACTTTAGAAGAAAGTTTTGAAAAAAAGATTAAAACTTGCGATAACAGCGGCGCTTATAAGATTTTGAATGTGAAAGAAACCAAAGAATACATGCCTGTTGCTAATGACAATATCTGTGGGAGCGTGCTTTTAACTGAAAACGCGCATGTGGATCCGGGCGAAGTGGTGCGTTCTTTGCAACAATATTTGCAAAACGCGGGCGTGGAGTTTCTTTACAATGAAGAAGTGATCGATTTTGAGTTTAAAAACAACCTTATTGAGGGCGTTATCACGCATAAGGAAAAAATCCAAACAGAAACAATCATTCTAGCCACTGGGGCTAACCCCACCCTTATTAAAAAAACCAAGAACGATTTTTTAATGATGGGGGCTAAAGGATATAGCATCACCTTTAAAATGCCTGAAGAATTAAAGCCCAAAACTTCCTCCTTATTTGCGGATATTTTCATGGCGATGACCCCACGAAGAGACACTGTAAGGATCACTTCTAAATTAGAATTAAACACCAATAACGCTCTCATTGATAAAGAGCAAATCGCTAACATGAAAAAGAATTTAGTCGCTTTCACGCAGCCTTTTGAAATGAAAGACGCCACAGAGTGGTGCGGTTTCAGGCCCTTAACCCCTAATGATATTCCTTATTTGGGCTATGACAAACGCTACAAAAACTTAATCCATGCGACAGGGCTTGGGTGGCTTGGCATCACTTTTGGCCCAGCCATTGGTAAAATCATCGCCAATTTGAGCCAAGACGGAGCGAATGAAAAAAATGCCGATATTATGCTTTTTTCTGCATTTTTTAGGGATTAAGGAATTTCTTTTTTAAACCCTAGTTTGTTAAGGAGTTTTTATGGAAACGATTGATTCGGTGGTGCGTTATTTATCTAATTTGGTGTGGGGGATTCCCATGCAAATTTTATTAGTAGGCACCGGCTTGTTTTTAACCTTTTATCTTAGGGGTTTGCAATTCAGTAAGATTTTTTATGCGATCAAGATCCTTTTTGACAAAGAGTCCCAATCTAAGGGCGACATTTCGCAATTTTCCGCTCTCATGCTCTCTTTGGGGGCGACTGTAGGCATTGGGAGTATCGTAGGCGTAGCGACTGCTATCAGCATTGCAGGGCCAGGAGCGGTGTTTTGGATGTGGGTTACTGGGCTTGTTGGCATGGCGACTAAGTATTCTGAGGGGATTTTAGCGGTGAAATACCGGGAAAAAGGGGCGTTTGGATACAATGGAGGCCCCATGTATTACATCAAAAACGGCCTTAACATGCCCAAACTCGCCATGGCGTTTGCGATTTTTACGATTATTGCGAGCATTGGCACCGGTAACATGACGCAATCTAATGCGGTTTCTTCCATTTTGAGCGAACAAGCGAACTTGCCCAGTTGGGTTTCAGGCTTATTGCTCACGATTTTAACCGCTTTCATTGTCATTGGGGGGATCAAATCCATTGGTAAATTCACTTCTTATTTAGCTCCTGTTATGGTGCTTTTGTATTTGATCGCTATTATTTATATTATTGTTAGCCATTTTGATTTAGCCCTTCAAGCAGTCAAACTCATTTTTGAAGAAGCCTTTAACCCTAAACCCGTTGTGGGCGGAGCGAGCGGTGCGTTGATAGCGACGATGATAAAAACGGGCGTGGCTAGGGGGTTGTATTCTAATGAAGCGGGGTTAGGGAGTTCGGCTATTATTGCTGCAAGCGCTCAAACGCGCCACCCGGTGCGCCAAGCCTTGGTGTCCATGCTCCAAACCTTTATTGTAACCTTAATAGTGTGTTCGGCGACAGCGAGCGTGATTTTAATGGCACCAGAATACAACACCTTGCTCCCTAGTGGGGAAAAATTAAGCGCTAATTTGCTCACTCTAAAAAGCACGGAGTATTTTTTAGGCTCATTAGGGACGGTGGTGATTTTTACAACCATGATCTTTTTTGCCTACTCTACGATCATTGGTTGGGCTTATTATGGGGAAAAATGCACTGAATACGCCTTTGGTGAAAAAAAAGTGAAATATTACCGCTTGATCTTTTTAGCGAGTGTGATGGTGGGGGCTATGGCTAAAATTGATTTTGTGTGGAATTTAGCGGATCTTTCTAACGGGCTTATGGCTATCCCTAATTTGATTGCGTTGATTTTATTGCATAAAGTGGTTTATTCTGAAACTCGTTGGTATTTTAGCAAGCATTCTAACAAGTAAAATGGCATGTTAAAAAGGGCGAGTTTTGTAGAAGTGAATAGCGCTTCTTTAAGGCATAATTTTAGTGCAGTCAAAAGCATTGTCCCTAAAGACGCTTGTGTCATGGCGGTTGTCAAGGCGAACGCTTATGGGGCAGGGGCGATTAAAGCGAGCGAAATTTTTTTGCAAGAAGGGGCTAATTATTTAGGGGTGGCGACCTTAGATGAAGCTTTAGAATTGCGCTCTCATTTTCCTAAAACCCCCATTTTGATCTTAGGCTATAGCCCTAATACTAACGCTTCCATGCTGATTGATAACGATTTGAGCGCTATGGTTTTTAGCCTTGAACAAGCGGAAGTTTTTTCTCAAATGGCTTTAAAATCTCAAAAACGCTTAAAAATTCATCTTAAAATTGATACCGGCATGCACCGCTTGGGGTTAGAGCCTAATTTTAAAAGCATAGAAATCATTAAAAAAATCCGCGCTTTAAAAGGTTTGGAAATAGAGGGGATATTCACGCATTTAAGCAACGCTGACGCTAAGATTAAAACCCATGCTAAAAACCAAATGAAAGCCTTTAACGCTTTTTTAGAGCAGCTTTTGGATCAAAAAATAGAGTTCCAATACCGCCATGCCTACAATTCTGCCGGCATCCTTTCTTTGTGTAACGGGAATGAAAACCGCTTCTTAAACCTTTATCGCCCAGGCATCATGCTCTATGGTTTTTACCCCTCTAATGAAATGAAAGAATCATGCTCAACCATCTTGAAAAATGTTATCAGTTTAAAAGCGCGAATCGTTCAAATCAGAAGCGTTAAAAAAGGCGAATTTATTGGCTATGGCGAGCATTTTTACACCAATGAAGAGACTTTAGTGGGCGTTTTAGCTCTAGGGTATGCGGACGGGTTAGCACGCGCTTTAGGCAATCGCATTCAAGTAGTAATCAATAACCAATCAGCCCCTTTGATTGGCAAG
This sequence comes from Helicobacter pylori, assembly GCA_008033015.1. Taxonomy (GTDB): domain Bacteria; phylum Campylobacterota; class Campylobacteria; order Campylobacterales; family Helicobacteraceae; genus Helicobacter; species Helicobacter pylori_DH. Next base: position 655,475 of record CP032042.1, on the reverse strand, counting down.
GTGTGCATGGATCAATGCTTTGTCAAACTTAATGGTATTGAAGCCAAAGAGGGTGATGAAGTTATCTTGTTTGGGGATAAAAGCGCTAAGGCTAATGACGCAAGCGAGATCGCTGCGCTTTTAAACACCATTGCTTATGAAACCATCAGCACCCTATCCAAACGCTTGGAGCGCGTTTATATCTAAAATCAAACCATGCAAAATTTTTATTTTGTGTTAGAATGCTTGAAAAAATTCAGGATTAAAATATAAAATGAAAAAAGTTTTATTTTTATTGGTAATAAGCTTTTTTTTGGGTTTTTTGAACGCTTCTAGCTTGTATGAAAAGCTTGTCAATAAAGAGACTATCAGCGTTGGCACAGAAGGCATTTACCCCCCTTTCACTTACCACAATAAAGAAGGCAAGCTCACCGGCTATGATGTGGAGGTGGCTAGGGAGTTGGCTAAAGAGCTTGGCGTGAAAATCAAATTCCACGAAACTTCATGGGATATTATGCTTACAGGCCTAAAATCGGGGCGTTTTGACATGGTCGCTAATCAAGTGAGTTTGACGACTAAAAAACGCCAAGCGGCTTTTGACAAAAGCTTGCCTTATAGCTATTCAGGCACGATCATGCTGGTCAGAAAAGATGAAAACCGCATTAAAGGCATTGAAGACATTAAGGGCTTAAAGGCGGCTAACACTTTAAGCTCCACTTATGGGGAAATCGCTTTTAAATACGACGCTCAAATCGTTTCGGTGGATTCTATGGCGCAAGCCTTGTTGTTAGTGGCGCAAAAACGAGCCGATTTGACCTTAAATAGTTCTTTAGCGATCTTAAACTACCTAAACACCCATAAAAACAGCCCCTTTAAAATCGCATGGGAGTCCCAAGAAAAAGATGGGGGCGCTTCCTTTGTCATTAACAAGCACCAAGAAAAAGCCTTAGAGCTTATCAACCAGGCGATGCAAAGATTGATCAATAAAGGGGTTTTAAAACGCTTAGGCGAACAATTTTTTGGAAAAGATGTCAGCCAGCCCTAATCTGTCTTTGTTTTTTGAATCTTTAGATTTGAGCAAGGAGCGTTTGGAATTATTATTAGAGGCTTTCTACCCCATGTTAAAAGCCGCTTTTTGCATTTCTTTGCCTTTAGCGGTTATCTCTTTTATTTTGGGCTTATTCATTGCTATTGTGGTGGCCCTCATTAAAATCGCACCCCCAAAACATTTCATGCATAAGGCTTTATTAGCGGGCGTGAATTTTTATGTGTCAATCATTAGAGGCACGCCTTTATTGGTCCAAATCGTGGTGGTGTTTTATGGTTTGCCCGCCCTTGGGGTTTATATGGATCCAATCCCAGCAGGCATTATTGCGTTTTCCTTTAATGTGGGGGCATACGCTTCAGAGACTTTAAGGGCGAGCTTTCTTTCTGTCCCTAAAGATCAATGGGATTCAAGCTTGAGTTTGGGCTTGAATTACTTGCAAACCTTTTGGCATGTCATCTTTTTTCAAGCGCTCAAAATCGCCACGCCAAGCTTGAGTAACACCTTCATCAGCCTTTTTAAAGAAACTTCTTTGGCGTCTGTGGTAACTATCGCAGAGGTTTTTAGAATCGCGCAGCAAAAAGCGAACGCCAGCTATGACTTTTTGCCTATTTACTTGGAAGCTGCTTTGATTTATTGGCTTTTTTGCTTGGTTTTAGAAGTGATTCAAAAACGCGTGGAAAAAATCTTAAATTAGGTTGGCTCATTCTAATATTTGATTATAATACAGCCTAAATAATACAAAATAAGGGAATTCTCATGGGTGTGTTTTTAGATAAGAGCATTAAAGATGTGGTAGATGGATTGAATGTTTGTTATTTTTTGCCTGACATTCAGCGTGAATACGTGTGGCTCAAAAAAGCCGATGAAAAAAAGATAGAGCAACTTTTTGATTCCATTCTTAGGGGCTATCCTATTGGCTCTTTTTTATTTTGGAAATTACAAAAGGAGGATATAGCTAGGAGCGACGAACAAGATAGCGATAAACTCAATTTCCAACTTTATCAATTCATCACAAATTACGATGAGCGAAAGCCTCACAATGAAAAAATCCGTATTGAACAAATCAGGCGTGATGATTTGTATATTGTGGCCAACAACGCTTGACCTCGCTTTACATCGGGCTTAAGGGTACTAGAACGCTTAAGAAAAAGGGGGCTAGAAGCGATAACGCTTATGAAGAGAAGCGTTTGTATTTGAACTTGAAATACCAGCCAAACATGGACAACCCAGAAGACAATTACCAGTTTGAATTTCATGCTCAAAAGCCTGAAAACGATAAAAAACATTGGTGGTTTAAGGTGGGGGATATTTTAGAATTAAAAAGTGTTGTAAATTATACGAGAGAACGCAATTTAGGTAATGGAGAGTCAGAATTACTAGAAACACTAAACAAAGCTTTTCACGACAAACAACTCATTTCATTTTTTGAAGAAAAAGAAAAAAATCTTAATAAAGTTTTAAATATTTTTATCCGTGTCAATAGTGGCGGGGTTAAGTTAAGCTATTCAGATTTATTGATGTCCATTTTGACAGCAAGCTTTTCAAGCGATATTAGAGAAAAAATGAACGAGTTAGTGGATGCTTTAAAAGACAAAGGCTTTCCAAATGTGGGGCAAGACCAGGTGCTAAAAACTTGCTTGCTTCTCATTGGTAAAGACACTATTTTTAAATTAAAAAATTTTAATAAAAATAATGTCAAAAAGATTGAAGAAAATTGGGAAAAAATTACAGAAAGCATCTATGACGCTGCAAAACTATTAGAAACTTTTGGTTATGCCGGCCATCTAAATTCAGCTTATATTTTATCCAGTTTAGCCTATTTTTATTTTTTAAAACAAAAAATGGATAAAAACGATGAAGAACAAGCCCTAAAATTTGTCCGCAACGCTCAAATCATGGGTTATTTTAGTCAATCAACGGATGCAAAATTAAGTATCATAGCTCATAGCATCAAAGAAGTTCGCACTTTTGAAGCATTCAACCACAATTTAGCCAAACATGAAACAAACCCTTTAAAAATCACTAATGATGCTATAGAAGGCATGGTGTTTTTTAATCGCCATGCTAGAGTCTTTCCTGTTTTGCAAATCTTATACCCCAATCTGAACTACAAAACCACCACTTTTCATATAGACCATATTTACCCAAAGTCCAAGTTTAAAAAGGAAAATGAAAAATTGGATAAAGATTTCTATGAGTGTGGGAATCATTTATACAACCTCCAGCTTTTAGAAGGCCAAGAAAACAGCGCCAAAAAGGATAAAGACCCTGAAGTGTGGCTCAAAGAAGAATATAAAAATGAGCAAGCCATAGAAGAGTATAAAAAAAGAAATTATATTGACCCTAAACTAAAATTAGAATGGGAAAATATAAAGGAATTTCGTGAGAAAAGAGAAGAGGCTATCATTACAAAATTAAAAGAAGTGTTATTACCCCAGTCTTAATAGGGGGTGTTTTCGTGGCTGATACAATCAAGTAAGCGATTTGACAAAACGGGTAAAACAAAATTTAAATCCTTTTAAGTGATGCTTAATGATAAAAAAGATAAAATGATTCAATTTTTGAGCGCTAATAAAATTTCATTTAATATTTGTTATCTAAAAATGCCATTAAGGTGTAAGGTAGTTTAAAATCAATCTTATTAATCTTAATTTCAAAATGACAAATTTAAAACAGGGCGATAGCCTTAGTGAAAGGATAATCAATAAAACATTTAGGCAAAAAAGAGATAAAAACCTTAGGATTATCTTCGCTTGGGGGGACTTTAGAATTTTATGATTTTATCATCTTTGTATTTTTTACGAGTATCATTGCCAAACACTTTTTCCCAAACACGCTCAACCCTATTTGGTCTGAAATCAACACTTATGGTATCTTTGCTGCAGGCTATCTGGCGCGCCCGCTTGGCGGCATAGTGATGGCCCACTTTGGGGATAGATTCGGTCGTAAAAACATGTTCATGCTCTCTATTTTATTGATGGTGATCCCAACCTTTGCGTTAGCTTTGATGCCAACTTTTGATCATTTGGTGGGTTTTGGCGTTGATAGCATGGGGATTAGCCTAAAAAACGCTCATTATCTTGGTTATATAGCTCCTGTTTTTTTGGTGTTTGTTAGGATTTGTCAAGGCGTCGCTGTGGGTGGTGAATTGCCTGGCGCTTGGGTTTTTGTCCATGAACATGCCCCGCAAGGACAAAAAAACACTTATATCGGTTTTTTAACCGCTTCTGTAGTTTCTGGGATTTTGCTTGGGAGTTTGGTTTATATTGGGATTTACATGGTTTTTGACAAGCCTGTTGTTGAAGATTGGGCTTGGAGGGTTGCCTTTGGGCTTGGAGGGATTTTTGGTATCATTTCTGTGTATTTGAGACGCTTTTTAGAAGAAACTCCTGTTTTTCAGCAAATGAAGCAAGACGATGCCTTAGTCAAATTCCCGCTTAAAGAGGTGTTTAAAAACTCTCTCTTTGGTATATCAATCTCCATGCTTATCACTTGGGTTTTAACCGCTTGTATTTTGATTTTTATCCTTTTTGTTCCCAATTTTACCCTTACGCATCCTAATTTTAATTTCACTCCGTTTGAAAAAACCTATTTTCAAATTTTAGGACTTGTTGGTATTGTAAGTTCTATTATTTTAACCGGGTTTTTGGCCGATAAAATCAAACCGCACAAAGTTTGTATGGCTTTTAGTGTGGCCTTTGGGTTTTTTGGCTTTTTATTCTTTAAAGAATTTTATTCTAACGCGCCAAGTTTAGTCAATACCATAGTTTTATACTTTTTAGCTTGTTTTTGTGCAGGTATTATGAATTTTTGCCCTATTTTTATGAGCGATGTGTTTAGCGCTAGAATCCGTTTTAGTGGGATTTCTTTCGCTTATAATATAGCCTATGCTATAACCGCTGGCTTTACCCCTCAACTTTCAAGCTGGTTGAATGCAAAAGCCATAGCAGCGCCTGAAAGCTTGCAAAGTTATGGTCTAAGCTTTTATATTTTTGTGGTTGCTTCAATCGCTTTTCTCGCATCGCTTTTAATGGCACCAATTTACAACAAATCTAATACCCAACACGAAGTGTCGCCCACAGCATGAAAGAAACGCAAACCTTTGAATCATTCAACCAAGATTGAGCCGATTTTCATTAAACCATATTTTAAAAAAATCGTATTGACCCTAGAATTAAAAATATAGAGGAATTTCGTGGAAAAAGAGAGAAAAAGCTAAAAAGGAAGCGTTATTATTTAAGTTTTAATAGGGTGTTTTAGCACCATTTGTTGTAAGGGTTTAACGCTTGGCGTTGGTGGATTTTGGTAGCAATGGAATTCTTAACCTTCAAAGATTTTTGCAAAGATTTTTGAACTTATCGTTTCAAGTTTCATTTTGTTGTAAAACTCTTAAGGGGGTGGGGGGATATTATAATTCCTTTCTGCAACCTCATTAAAATCCCCCCTAGATCCCTATGGAGCGCATCGCAATGAGATTATCGCTTGATTGAGCTTTTTAATACTTTAGCGTTTTAGAATATCCACCCATAATTAAAAAACACCTTAAAATGGCTAGCCCCTTCATTAAAAACAAAAGAGTTCGTGTAATCGCCACCACTAGAAACGACGCTAGCTTTTCTTTGGATTAAAGGGATGCTAATCCCTACAGAATATTTAGAATGCTTATAGCGGTAATTCAATCCGGTAGCCACATCTAAATTGCCGCTCCCTTTGACTTTATTGAGCACATAATAGCTGTTATACAAGCCCCTTAACCCCCCAAAGATACCAAAAGATGAAGAAAAGTTTCTTTGAACGCCTATAGGGCTATTTTTATTGGAGTAAGTGGTGATGAAATCTAGTAACAAATCTATCCCCCCACCATAGCTCAATTGCTGGAATTTTTGATTAACGGCTTTAGAATAGTTGTATTTCACGATGCCATAATAAGCTAGCCCTATGAAATCATTAAAGTAGTTTTGATAGCCTATTTTAGCGTTAACCCCTAAAATAGGGCTTCTAAAACTTTGCGATGCGCTTGAAAAATAGTGGTTGGTAACGCTAGAAGTGACAAAGGTTTTTTGAATGGTGCTGAGCATGGAATTGGCTAAATCTTGCGTGTTCAAACTAGCGTTTAAGTTGTAGTTTGTTTGACTCCCCAAGTTAGCGTAGTTGATCGGTAAAGCGTTTTGATTAATAAGCTGCTGCCAGACTGCTGCTGTTACCCCTAAAAACCCAGCCGGGACATCCGCGCAATTGTGATAGATGGAATTAGGGTAGTTGCTAGGGAAAGCTGGCTGATTAGAACCCCCATAAAGCGAACACACATTATAGGGGAGGCCATCAGAATCTTTTGGTTTGCCATTATTATCCTTTTCCACTTGACCATCTTTCGTTACCGGCACCCTTTGATAAGTCATGTTCCCGTTATGCCCATAGCCTTTAGTGTGGCTGAATTCATGCAAGATGGTTCTTAAATCAGCCAAATTGATAGTCTTAAGGTTGTCGCCAAAGAGTTTTTGGGGTTCTAAGGCATAGGCTTCTACCCCTAATGTGCCATATTCACCATCATTACCATATCCATTGGCTAACCCTACAACCCCTGAATTTTTTAAAACAACCGCATCAATTTCTATTTTTTTTCTAAAATTATTAATAATACCTTGTTTGTTGAGTATATATTGTTGATCGACTTTAGTATCAACACGCCCATTTACTCCGGGATTTACGCATTTTGAAGGATCATTATCGCAATCTGCTGAGCTGTTGGTGAATTCAAAAGGAGCGTTTAAAATCGCATCGCCCCAAGATTGGGAGTCTAAGACAGCGATCATGTTTAATATTAAATTGGTGAATTCTTCTGCGGTTTGTGGGGTGAAATTTTGCCAACAATCATTTTTTGTATTACCATTATTATTGTAAGGACAAGTGTTGAAATTGCTTGGATTTTCATTACTATATTTCATTATAAGATTTGTCTTAATCTTATTGAGCGTTTCAAACACTCTCTGCGTGTTAGCGTCAGAAATAGAAGTGCTAGTGGCTTCAAATTTTGGAAGAAAGAAAGTATAGGGACCAATTTTATCAAACGCCTCTTTTAGACTATCAAACGCCTCCCCAGGTAAAACAATCTTAGAGTGTTTGGGGATAGTCTCTATCACCCCTAGATCGATCACATTGCCTTGAGCGTCTGTAAAACTCAGTTTAACATTACTTAGATTGTAAGGTAAGAAATTTTCTATAGTTAATTGACCACCAATATATAACACTTTAACAGGAGATAAAGATGAAAAGTTTAATTGTGATATGGATTTAGCGTCTGTGAACAAATTAGCCGCTCTTTTTAAAATCGTGTCTGTGGGTAAATAGTTATAAGTTGCGTAAGTGTTTTTTGTGGTGGTGTGTCTTTTTTCTTGCGTTTGTGCGCCTTCTAATAGCCCAGTTTCAAACCCAGCTTCTATGAAAAAGCCATTTTTCTCATTCGCTTCTAAAGTGCTGAATAATAAAAGTGGGATGAATAGTTTTCTCATGGTTATCTCTTTTCAGTTTATAGTGTTTTCATTATACAATATTAAGGGGGTTGTTTGTTTATTTTTCACAATTTAAAGCTTTTACAAGGGATTAGTGTTTCATATTAAAACAAAATTTTAACAACGAGCGTTTGTTTTATAGTTTATTTAACATTAATTAGGCTGTGTTAATGAAAGTTTGATGGTTAAAAGGCGTGTGTCAAATGGATGCGCCAATCAAGACAAAATCTTTTCCATAAAAAGAGTGGGGAAAATCAAAGTCTCTTCGCCCAACTCCACCACGCAATCCTCTTCTTTGATACGCACAAAACCTAGCTTTTGATAGAGGTTGCATGCCTTGATTTGACTCTTGCTCACATGCAGAGAGATTTTAGTATAGCCTTTAATAAAAGCGTATTTCTCCACGCTCTCATAGAGTTTTTGGCCCAACCCTTGGGATTGATAAGCGGTATTTATGTGGAATTTACACAGCTCGGCTTCTGTTTGATTGATAGGATTAAGCCCACAAATCCCAATGAGCTTCCCCTTATCCCTCATTTCAAAAAATTCCCCGCCATGCTCGCGCAATTTTTGAACAAATCCGCTAATACTGGGCAAAAGATCCAAGCGTTGGATAAACCCTAAAGGGTTATCAGCGATGCGCTCAGCGTAAAACTCTTCTAATTCAGTGGGGTATTTGGGCGAAAAAATTTTGATGGTCATGATTTCCTAACTTTAGAGGTAAAATAATCCCTTAATGGTGTATGATAACAATTTTTAGCTTAAAATAATAACGCTTTGTATGATATGATGGATTTTAAAACCCTTTCTTATTGTCCCACAAGCGGATATGAAGCCTATCGCTCAGCCTAAAACCATGCTTTATGGCTAGGGGGGCTAGGGTTTTTAGATTTTTGTCTAGCTCGTTGTTAGTTGTGCCTAAGGGCATTAAAAAGATTTCATTATTTTTTAAGGAGAGTTGTTTCAAAAGGCTTTGAATCTCTGCGATAGATTGAGCGGCGTTTTGACTCTCCAATACGAATTTAAAATGCGCGCTTTTAGCGTTATTTAAGATATTTTGTAAGGCTTTAAGGTTGATCCGCTTGCTTTCTTGCTCCAAAGAAAAAGAGAGTTTGACGCTTAGGGTGAAATGCAATTCTTTTAAAATAGGGCTAAATTCAAAAAAAATAGAGCCATTGCTCTCTACACATAAAGGGATTTTTTTATGGTAAAAATGCTCTAAAACGCTCAATAAAATAGGGTTATTAAAATACAAGCTTGGCTCCCCGCCTGTAAGAATGAAATCAAAATCCTTATAATTAGGGGATAAATTAACTAATCGTTCAATCAAGGGCTTAGGCTCATTGTAATAATCCCAAGATGTTTTGAATTTAGGATGCACCGCATACAAGCTATCGCAACCTGTTAGGATTTCATCATTGAATGGGGTTTTACAATTAAAGCCCTTGCATGAAAGGTTACACCCCCCTAAGCGCAAAAAAAGACTGGGCTTGCCTATCCTTTGGCCTTCACCCTGTAAGGAAAAAAAGCTCTCAACGACCGGGAGTTTCATGGGATTTGGTGTAAGGGCTTAGCGTGAAAAAAGCATTTTTCTTCATCGCTAATGATTTTATGGAAAAAGTCCTTATCATGCCACAAATTTTGAATGCCTTGCGAAAAAGAGACGCAATTTGGATGCACTAAAGATTTAAAATGAGGGTTTTCTAAATCGTTTAAAAAGCTTTCAGCGTAGCCGTTTTTAGTCTCATGCACGCGCACGCTAGAAACCTTTAACTCCCCTTCATTATTAGAAAAAACGCTTTTTTGTAAAATCCTTGTCAAGTAGTATAAAAACATGAGGGCGTAACTCTCTGCGCTCAAATTAAACGAACATTTCACATAACGAACGCAATGATTTTCTATAAAACGCTGAAACTCAAGGCTTTCTTTATCCCAAAAATGATGGGCATGATCAAAGGAGTCTATAAAGGTTTGCATTTCTTGTTGCATCAGCCCAAAATCTAGTGCCATGTTCGCGTTATCTAAGCGGTTGGTTTCAATAAAGACTTCCACTTCGTAATTATGCCCATGGATATTTTGAGCGCATCTTAAAGAAGAGCAATTACGCACCACATGGCTAGCGCAAAATTTATACAATCGCCTGATAACCATTTCATTCCCTATAACATGGCTGATAAAGGGGCAGTCTTAAATTGTAGTAGTAGCGTTCAGGGCGGTTAAAATCAATGCGTTTGATCGTGCTTTTAATCAAATCCCTATAAAGCATCTGATAGCCACAAGTCTTTCCGCTCACGCTCCCATCCACATATAAAACCCGTTTTTGCAGCACTACATCATACCAATCCAAAATAAAATGCGAATTAGCGCTCATTAAAATTTGCTCGCTAAAGCCATTGATAGCGTAGTAATCGGTAGGGGTTTGGGAGCAATAAAATTGCCCCCCAAGAAAATAACAAGGCTTATTGACTTGATCAATCAGTTGGTAATTGTATTGGTAGAATGGCACAGCCGAGATATTACGGACAATGCGCGCATAGATCACATTTTTTGCTTTATCTAATGGGAATTCCGCTTGCGTGAAGACATTGTAAAAGCCTAATTTTTGCAATTCATAAACAATCACATTGATATAATAAGAAGTCATCGCATCGCTTCTGTCATAAGCCACCACGATAGTGGAATTATAGTTGAACAAATAATCCCCTGTAACTTCTGAATAATACCCCATGTGCAAGCGGTGTTGGCATGCGCTAAAGAAGAATAGAACCCCAACAATTAGCCCTAAAAAAGCCAAGCGGTGCTTTTTATTCACTTTAACATTCCCTCATGCCAAGATTCCAAGCTTTTTAGATCATCATAACTGGTTAAGTCTAAATTTAAAGGCGTGATAGAGGCATGGTTTGAAGCAATAGCGTCAAAATCAGAGAGCCTGTCTTCATTTTCGCGCTTTTGCCATTCTAAGGGGTGCAGCCCTAGCCAAAAATAGCTTTCATTTTTGGGGTCTGTTCGTTTATGCACTTCTTTTTTATACAGCCTATAGCCTTTAGGGGTGATGCGTTCGCCCTTATATTCTTGTAAGGAGCAATTAGGGACATTCACATTCAGGAGTTTGCGCCCTTTTAAAGGGTAGCCGTTTTTGAAAATGTTTTGGACTAAATCCTGGATGATCTTTTGAGCCAGATCAAAACTTAAGGGAGTGTTTTTATTTTTGTTAGAAAGGATTTGAGAAATCGCAATGGAAGGCACACCCTGAATCGTGCCTTCAATCGCTCCGGCCACCGTTCCCGAATAAATCGTGTCTTCGCCCATGTTAGATCCAAGATTGATCCCTGAAATTACTAAATCAAAACAAACATGTTTAAACAACTCATTGATCGCCAAATACACGCAATCGCTCGGCGTGCCATCATCAATCCTGTAATGCCGGCCTTCTTTGCCCTTAATTTTCTCCGCTCTTAAAGGCGCAGTGATAGTGATGCATTGCGAGCATGCGCTTTTTTCATGCTTGGGGGCGACCACATAGATTTCTGCCATTTCTTCTAAAGCTTGTTCTAAAGCTTTAATGCCTTTTGCATGGTAGCCATCATCATTGGTGAGTAGAATTTTTTTCATGTCTTGCCTTTAAATAGAGTGTTTAATAATGCGTTTAAATTTTCTTGCAATAAAGGATAAGCGGTTTTTAGTAGGTTTAAACCGTTTAAAACCTCTGTTTTTAAAGTTTGAGCGTAATCATTCGCCTTTTCTAGCCCCAATAAATTCACAAAGCTGTTTTTAGCGCTGTCTAAATGAGTGGTTTTACCGCTTTCTTTTTCATCTTGCGTAACATCTATAATATCATCTAACACTTGAAAACAAAGACCCGTTTTTAACCCAAAAGCCTGAAGCCATTTAAAAAGCTCTTCATCTTTAATACCGCTTGCAACAAGCCCCATCATCAAGCTCGCGCTAATCAATTTAGCGGTTTTATGCTCGTGTAAGAAAGTGAGTTGTTCTAAATTTAAGGGCGTGTTTTCAAAATAGCAATCCAAAGCCTGCCCTAAGATCATGCCTTTAATCCCCCCATTAACGCTTAAGATTTTAACTAATTCCACAATGATACGGCCTTCTAGTAAAGAGTTTGAAAGCAGTTCAAAAGAGTAAGTGTTGAGCGCATCGCCGATTAAAACGGCTGTGGTTTCATCGTATTTAGCGTGTAAAGTGGGGTTGTTTCTCCTTAAAGCGGCATTATCCATGCATGGTAAATCGTCATGGATGAGCGAATAAGTGTGCAAGCATTCAATGCTTAAAGCGATTTTAAAATATTCTGTTTGTTGGTTAGAATAATCTTTTTGACCCACTAACGCACAAAGCACGGCTAAAAAAAGCTTAGGGCGAAACCTCTTGCCCCCATTAAGCACCATTTCAAAAAAGGCTTTTTCCAAATAAGGGTGGAAGCCCTCAAGGTGTAAATGATGGTTTTTTAAAAAGCTTTCAAAACGCTCGCACTCATTACAATAAAAGGATAAATTAGGGCTATTCATGTATGGAATTATAACCTAAGATTTTAAGAGTTGCATAAATTCAGCTCTGGTTTTAGGGTCTTTTTTAAAGAGGCCTCTTAGAACGCTTGTTTTAATGATCGCGTTTTGTTTTTGCGCCCCTTGCATGCTCATGCACAAATGCTTGGCTTCACAAACCACGATCACGCCCCTTGGCTCTATGATTTCATCAAAGGTTTCTGCAATTTGAGTGGTCAGCCTTTCTTGGATTTGTAGGCGTTTACTATAAATTTCAATGAGTTTAGCGATCGCGCTAATGCCTACAATCTTTTCTTTAGGAATGTATCCTAAACTGATATTCCCCAAAAAAGGGAGCAAATGGTGCTCGCAAGTGGAGTAAAATTCAATGTTTTGAGCTACTATCATTTCATCGCAAACGCCTTGAAAATACGCGCTTTTTAAAGCCACTCTAGGGTCTTCTTTATAGCCTTTATACAAGAATTTCCATAATTCTTGAACCCTTTTAGGCGTCTCTTTCAAACCTTCTCGATTCTTGTCTTCGCCGATATTTTCAAAAAATTGGTTGAAAAAATTTTCCATTTAAATCACACGCTTTCTTAAGGATTGGATACGATTTTTAACGCTAGGGTGGGTGCTAAACATTTCAGCGTTAAAAAGATAGGCCGCTGATCGGGTGCTATTTTTATCTATTTCTTTATAATCGTTGTTGGTGTAATCGTTAGAAATTTTTTGCAAGGCTCTGATCATGGGCTTATTGTCATGCATTAAAAACGCCGCCCCGCTATCGGCCATGTATTCTCGTGTGCGGCTCAAATACATTTGCAAAATAAGCGTTAAAAAAGGCAAGATGATCTGTAAAACCAATAAAATCATTCGGGCTAAATTCGCCCCGCTATTCTTGCGATTCCCCATGAAAAAATACACGCTAAAATTAGCCACTAACAGCATGATATTGCTCAAAATCCCCACGCACATGGTCAAGCGGATGTCGTTGTGCCGTATGTGGCTGAGCTCATGAGCGATCACGGCTTTTAATTCGTCTTTATCCAACCTTTCTATTAAAGCGCTTGTAAGAGCGATAAGGGAATTAGATTCATCCCACCCGCTCGCAAAAGCGTTCATGTAAGGGGCGTTAATGATATAAAGCTTAGGCTCAAAATGAAGCTTAGCCTCTTCTAAAAGCTCTAACAAAAGGCGATGGATTTGATTTTCTTTAGAGCTTAAAACCTTGCTTGTGTCAATAAGCTTGTATCCATCACCGCTTAACATGATAGAGCTAAAATTTTGGATACAAACAACAATAATGACAAAAGCCGCTAAAAACATGATAATGGTGATCGTAGGAAAAATTTGAAAAGTGATGAGTTTAAAAAGGGCTACGCCTAAATCATTAGCGTTGATTCTAATAGCATCCACCAACAAACCGATAAAAGCAAAAATCGCGCAATAAGTGGTTAAAACCGCATTCGTTTTGAGCCTGTTTTGCGCGATAATCTTTTCAAAATTCGTCATTATTTTCTCCTTTCTCATGCTTGATTTCTTTGAGCAACGCGCTCGCATAACTCCCTTTAGGCAAGTAAAATCCCAATTCAAATTGCGCTTTTTCTTTGATGTATTGAGAAGTTATATTTTCTGCAAACACCCAAAAAAACCGCCTAGAGCCTAGCGTTTTAGCATGGCTATTTAAAAGATTATGCTGGAATTCTTTTTCAATTTCTAAACTCAAATTTTTTGCATAAAGAGCCTTTTTGCCGTCTAGTAACCCCGTAGGCACAGCTTCTTTTTTCAAAAACCTTTCGCTTTCTTTTTCTAATTCTAAAGCGTCAAAAAACTTCCCATAAGGGTAATGGCGCATCACATCGCCTTCTAGGATTTTAAAGGGGTGGGCTTGGTTTTTAAGGGCTTTTAGGGTGTTTGAATTAACGCTTAAATTTTTTTGTTTAAAAAATTCTAAATTTTCTTTGACGCTAAAATCGCTAATGATTTTACTGATTTCTAATCGTTTGCTTAAAAGCGAGTTAAACAAATAACTTTGATAGCTTGAAATTAAAAAAGCGTTTAATTTTTGATGGGCGAATTTCGTTTTATTTTGCAAGATTTTTAACCCCTCTTTATGGTTGTCATTGAACTTCCCAAAGCGTTGTGAGCCAAAATAATTAGGCATGCCAAATTGCACGATTTGTTCTAAAACCTGCTCCGTTTTTTGAGCGTTTAGGGGGGTCATTTTTTTAAAACGCATAAAAAAGCGATTACCCTTTAAATGCCCTAATTTGATTTTATTATGATGGTAATTCAAAGATAAAATCTTAAGGTTTCTTTCTTGCAAATTATGCGTATTTTTTTCTAATAAAGGGGCGTATTTTTTAGGGAGTGAGATGAATTGAGTCGTCAGCGCGTTTTTATCTTTCAAGCCCGCATAACCCAATTCAGCGATTTTTACCCCTAAAATTTGAGAAAAAACTTGAAGCATTTCCAAAGTGCTTAAACCGCTTTTCCTCACTTGAATAACGGCATGTTCGCCTGTGTTGCTAAATTCATACAAAGGCACTTCATGCACGCAAAAATCCCTAGCGCTAGAATTGAAATGAAAATCAATGCTCGCATGGTTATAAGCATGCAATAGGGGCATAAAATTTAAATTCATGCTTTGATCCTTGAATTAAACGCCCTTGAGAGCGAAACGGAGTCAATGTTTTCAAAATTCACTCCAGTAGGCACGCCTTGAGCGATTTTAGTGAAAGTGAGGTGGAAATGCTGTAATTTATCTTCAATATAAAGCATTAGAGAATCATTAGCCAAAGTGGGAGGGAAAGCAAAAATGATTTCTTTAATGTTTTCTTCAATCAGGCGTTTTTCTAGGGCGTTAAAATCCACTTCTTCTATGGAATTTAACACATAATAGCGCCCTAAAAAATCCTTTAAATCTTCTAAAATAAACACATCTCTTGGGTGTAAAACCATGCAAAGCTGAGAATTTTGCCTACTCTCATCAGAGCAAATCTCACAAACCTCACTCTCACTGAGCGCGTTACAAGATGCGCATGTTTTAAGGTTTTCTAGGGTGTTCTCTAAAGCGTGCGTGATTTTGAGCGCCAGATAGGGGTTTTCTAAACCCAAATGATACGCCATTTTAAAGGCGGACTTTTTACCCACATTGGGGATTTTTTCTAAACAATCCACTAAATTTAAAAAGTGATTCAAGCTGTTTTTATAAGTATTCATTCTGTTAGTATATCAAACTTAACTTGACTTGAAAGCCACTAAAAGGGCTTTTATTGTTTTTATTTTATTGTTTTTTAAAAGAGGGTTTAAGATGAAAGCGCTACAATACGCTATCTCAATTTTAAGGAATAACATGCCGTTTATCAATATCAAACTTGTGCCAGAAAATGGAGGGCCAACAAACGAGCAAAAACAGCAATTGATTGAAGGGGTTTCAGATTTGATGGTTAAGGTGTTAAACAAAAATAAGGCTTCTGTTGTGGTCATTATAGATGAGGTGGATTCTAATAATTATGGTCTTGGGGGAGAGAGTGTCCATCATTTGAGGCAAAAAACTAAATCTAGTTTTTAAAATTCAAAGGTTGCGGTGCACCAACATTTAAGGGGTGTTTATTTCCCTACCCCCCTAAAAACTATAAACATAACTCACATTAAACATGACAAGGCGTTTGAAAAAGAGGGAAGTGTTTAACCCTTTGCCATGCGTTTCATAAAAGGAATTGACCGCTAAAGGGATTTTCAAGCCCATTTCAAAGCCATTGTGCCTATTGACATTCACACGAACCCCAAAATTCAAAGGGATTTGAAAAAAACTCGTGTGCATTTTAGCTTGATAATTAATCAAGTAATTGTTGATAAAATCCCTTTGGCTCACCCACATGCCTAAACCACTCCCTACCCACGAACTCCCCGCTAAAGCAAAACCCACATAAAAACCCACGCTCGAATGTTTTTGTGAATTATCAATGAAATTATAAAGATAATCTATCCCAAGCCCATAGAGGTGGTTATTCATTTTGCCTAAACCATCAAAGCCATTACCCACAAAACCAAAATTAGTGTAACCATAATCATAGAACAAATAATAGCGAAACCCTTGATTTTTTTTCTTGGTAAAGAAATGCTTATACCCTACGCTCAAACTCACCCCATACATGCTTGAAATGTTTTTAGAATAAGAGTTAGGATCAAGCGCGTTTAAGGAATTTGAAATTTGAGCGATCTGAGAAGATAAAGAAGAAAGCATGCGGTTTTGAGATTGAGTGAATTGTAATTCTAAATTTTTTAAGTTTTCTACCAATTCTAAAGGGTTAGTAATGGGTTCTTGCATTTTTTCTAACGCTTGGGCTAATTGTGGGTTAGATGCAACGCCCCCACTAAGCATGACTATTTTTTCCATATTTTGAAGGGTGGATTGGAGGTAGTATTGTTCGGCTTGCATTTCAGTGGGGGTTAATTTAGCATTGTTTTTTAAAGCGTTGTTGATGTAATTAAAGGTGTTGGGCATGTTTGTGATTTCATTTTTGACTTGATTGAGTTTATCAATCTTATTTTGAGCGTTAGAAATGATTTGGATGCGTTCTTGATTCAAAAAGGGATTATTATGCTCAACGGCATGACTGATGGAATATTCAAACCCCACGCTCGCATACGCCCCATTTTCTTCAGCGATACAAAAAGATAAAAGTAAAGATAAAAAGAATGATGAATGTAATAAGGTTTTTGGCATGGGTGATCCTGCTATGAATTGGGCTTGTTGAAAATAGGTTTAATGATACCATTAAAAAGCATAGCGCATACCAATATTTCCGGTAATATTAATATCTTTATAATCAAGCCCAAACCTAGCCCCAATGCCCGCATTCACATAAAAGGTTTTGAATAACCTTATCTCCCCGCCTGTGATAATGCTAGCAAAAGTGTTGTATCTGCCACCATCTCTATAGCTTAGGGTGTTATTACCAATAAAACGCACCATTTTATCCCCCATAGAATTAATAAATAAATCTCTGCCCACATCCGCAATCACAAAATAATAAGAGTTTTTATTGAAATAATGCCGACTTTCTAGAGCAAAATTGATCGTTAGAACGGATTTTTTATTAGGGTCAGCATTGGCTCTGAATTGGTTGTAAATAGGATCATCCATAATACCCCTTAAACCAGACAAACCAATGTAATAATAGGCTAAGCCTACTTGGGGTTTAAAAATAACGCTTTTATCTTTAAACATGAAGTCATAGCCGTAATTGATTTTAGCGTCAGTCGTCCAAGTGTCGTATCTGTAAGACTGATTGATGATTGAGAGTAGGGGGTCATAGGAGTTGATGAAAGTTTTATTGTATCCCCAAGTCTCATTCAAGCTCATGGTTAATTCGCTTCTTTTGATAAACGCTCGGCTATAAACGCCCACATTGACATTGCTAGAGCCTGATTGCGTGATATTTCCATGAAACCCGCTATACCCATAAGCGGCATAACCCCCCACAATCACGCCCTTAATAAATCGGTCATACCCTACATTGATACCATATAAAGTCCCAGTGCCTCCATTAATAAAACTAGCCCCTCCAACTCCTGTCGCCCATACATTATTTTTGACTCTGTTTCTTTGAGAGTATTTTAAAATCACATCCATAGCGTTAGGGATCGCATCAGCGAATCGCTTGTTTTTAAGGGCTTCTAAGCGTTCCAAGAAATCAGAACGAGCGAAAGTTGAAGTATCAGAGAGCTTGGCTAAACGACTCATTTGTTGCGTGTAGGTGTTGATCTGTAAAATATTAGTGGCGTCATTTTTAAAATCAGGGTTAGCGATGACTTCTAAAGTGTTAGCAATATCTCCAGCGATCGTGGTTAAATCTTTTATAGAATGGCTTTCTAAATAATAGGGAGCGAATAAAGGGCTTCCTTTAGTTTCAAAGATTTTATTGAGCCAATTAATCGCTTGAGTGCCTCCAGCTTGATCAATACTATCCACGCCTTGAGTACCCTGAATTTGAGCGATATATTGTTTTAAAGTGGGGGCTTGTAGGTTATTGATAGGATCATTAGAAACAGCGATTTTCACTTTATTATAAAGAATGGAAGTGTAAATGTATTGATTTTGAGAGTCCTTAAAGCCTACAACTAAACCGCCATCTTTAACACTCACGGCTTGCCCGTTATAGGTTAAGCCGTTGTCAGTCATCATTATATGCTTGCCATTAATATCAATAAGAGTGTAAAGCTTAAGGTAATTATCTAGGCTGCTGCCTCCTGTGATTTGGTCGTTATACCCGTAATAAATGGCTTTAGCGCTATCAATCAGCGTGTAAGTGCCGACTTCTTTTGAAGAAGTGTTGAACTGGATTAAGGGGTTATTGTCATTAGCCATGATTGTCGCTGTGCCTTGAGCGTTGATAATAGCATGGCTAACTGAATGGCTGAGATTAAACACCAAATCGCCATAGCTATTAAAATTCCCCATGACATTCAAACCACTAGCGTTAGTGCTTAAGGTCGCTTGTTGGTTTAAGGTGAAATTACCATTAATGTTAGCTGTAGAGTTAGAGGCGTTGTTAAAAGCGTTAGTGATCGTTAAATTATTGGCTTGCAAGGTCGCATTTTCATTAAGATTGAGCGTGCCTATAACGCTATTATTTGTTACTTGAGACAAATCAATAGCCCCATTAGAAGCGATTGCGCCTAAGAAAGTGAAGTTGTTAGCGCGCACGCTTAAAGATTCGTTAGTGGGGGTTACGCTAGAATTTGTAGAAGAGCTGTTTTTTGTTGTGGGGCAATTGGCTAAATTAACACAAATTTCCCCTTTTTGAACGCTCACGTTATTCAAACCCGCATTAAGGCTTAAGCCGTTAGTAGCGTTTAGAGTTGTGATATTGATATTAGAAACACCATTAGAAGCAAAAATCAATGCGCCTTGATACTTGCTAAAATCAATTGTATTATCGCCATTAAAAATAATAGACTTGTTAGCGACAAAATTCAAACTGCCCCCTGTAGCGTTGCTAAAAGAGCTATTATTGACAAAAACATAGCCATTGCTTAAAAAGTTAAAATACCCTTTTTGCCAAAAATCATGCAAGCCTCTAGGCGATAAAAGAGCGCCTAAATCGTTTTCTTTGAGCGCGTTTTGTAAAGAGGGTGGCAACACGCTCCCTAAACCCTGATTATAAACGCCGCTCAACCCGCCTTGAGAAATAATATTATTGATGATATTACTCACTAAACCTTGACTTTCTAGTTTTTTGATAACATCTTGTCCTAAAAACTCGTTCAACAAGTCGTTCGCTACCACACCAATGTCTTTTTGCAGGCTTGTAGGGGGGTTAGTAATATCCTTTAAAATCACGCCTAAAATAGAGCTTAATTCAGAAGCGTCTATATACCCACCGATAAAATTCAAAAGCCCTTTATCGTCTAGCATGCTTTTTAAAGACTGCTTAGCAAGGTAGTTTTCTATGATGGATGGGGTAACAAAATTGCCAAAAATGCTTAGTTTTTTACTGATAATATTTTGGATTGCATTCATGACTCCACTATTATTCAATAAATCATCTAAGTTATTTTGACCTATAAGTTGGCCTAAGGTTTCATCTTGCAAGCTAGCGGGTAATTCCTTACTCAAAGGGATTAGAGCGTTTTCTATAAAGTTCCCTAAACCGCCGGCTTGCTTGATTTTTTCCATAGCCACTTGACTAAGGACATTCGCTAAATTCCCCTGATTAAAGATTTTATCAATCCCTTTTTGGCCCAAAAGATTAAAGATATTGTCTGTGGCTTGAGCTTCTATATTAGCTTTATTCAACACTAAGTTATTAGTGCTTTGAAAGGTTACATCCGCGCTCCCTCCGCTTTCAAAAGCGTTACCGCTTCCCAATGTTCCAGTGATATAAATGCTTTTAGCTTTAAAATCAGCGTTAATGTAGCCTAAATAAGGGGAAGTTGAGCCTAATAATTGCCCCAAGTAAGTGTTTCTAAAAGAAGAACAAGTGGCGCTATCTAGCACGCAAGGACTGCTATAGCCATTGCCCCCAAACCATATAGAGCTGGTAGAGTTTGCAATATTATCTTGAGTAGCGCCTATAACGAGATTCCCGTTATTAAAGGTTTGATTGATGTTGTCAGTCAAATGGTTGATCGTTTCTAGGAGTGCTTGCTTTTGCGCTTGGGTGATTTTAATCTTATCCAAGAGTTGCAACACTTCATTAATATTAGTGATATTGTCTAATTGGTTGGATTCAATCATTTCTTTTAAGGCAGCGGAATTTTGAGAAAGGATCCCTAAAAGCGTTTTTAAATTCTCGCTAGAAAAACCCTTATTGTAGATATTCAAACTATTCAAAGGTTGGTTAAACGGGCTATAAGTGCCTGGGGTTTGAGGCGTTTGAGAGCCTTTGGGGGTGAAAAGGCCTTTAATATTGCTTGTCAGGTAATAAGTGCCTGCTTGATTGTCGCTATAATCATAGCTATAGCCGGTAGGATTTTGCTTAGAAGCTTGGTAATTATAAAGCTCAGGAGCGATATTAAAAATAGTGTTAGAAGCCGAGTTGGGGTTATTTAAAACTTCTATGGTTAGATCCCCATTTTTAATGCTCTCTTGAATGATTTGAGAGGAATTGAGAGGGTTTATAAACGACCAAGTTTGAACGTTGTTATTATCGCTATAGGTAGCGTTTTGGATTTTCATGCCATAAAAAAGGATTTTTTCATAGCCATTAGCCCCACTGATGCCAGTAATCCCTTTTTGAGCGTTTAGGATGTTGTAGGTTACAGATTTTGTAATGTTGTCAAAAATATTGATGTCAGATAAATTAATATCCCCATTATTCCCTAAAACAAACTGCCCGCTAACGCTCATTAAAGCCTTAGTTAAAGAGGGCGTATAACCATTAAAATTTAACGCTCCATTAGCCGTAAGGTTATTAAAATTCAATGAGCTTGTGCTGTCAAAATTAAAGCTTGCTGTATCAATAGTCGTGTTGCCTCCAAAATCAGCCTGGCTTGCGCCTTGAAAATTGATATTAGCGTTTAAAGAGCTTGTGTTACTAGCCGATAAAACGCTATCGTCTAAATTGATAGTGGTGTTGTTTGAAAAACTAGCGTTAGAAGCGTTGAGCTTACTGCTAGCGTTAAGACTGAGTGTCCCGCCATTAAAAAAGAGATTATTAAAGGCCGCTTGACTCCCGTTATAAATATTGAGACTCGCTTGATTGTTAAAAGCACTCGCACCATTCGCATTCAAAACGCTTTGATTGTCTAAACTCAAATTAGAATTATTGTCAAGCGTTAAAGAATTTTTAAAAGCGGCTTGACTTTTATTACCAAGCGTGATATTAGCGTTGTTTTGCAAGGTTGTATCGCCATTAAAATTCAACAAACTTTGAGAGCTAAGCGTAAAACTCGTGTTGCCTAAAAGCTGTGTCGTAGCGTTAAAATTGCTTGTCCCCCTAGAATACAAGACATTAAAAACCGCTTGCGTGTTATTGAAAATAAGGCTATTGGCCTGCAAATTATAGATCGCTCCACCATTCAAACGAGAATTGACAAAGCTTAAAGAATTAGCGGCATTAGCGCTGATAACGCTTGATCCTCCAGGGTTTGTAAAGCCGCTAAACGAAGCGTTAGAAAACGAAATATTCTTAGCGCTAAAACTGAATTTCCCCCAAGTCATATCGCTAAAACTAGAATTGGTTACGCTGATATTATTTAGAGCGTCAAAAGCGGCATAGGAATGCTGACTGGCCCCCGTTTGAATCATTTTAGTAACGGTTTCAGCGTTATTGTAATTCAAGCCATCCATAGTGATATTGTCGCTTGCTTTAAAGGTAATGTTCGCTCCCCCACCATCTGAATTTGAAACGCCTTCACCGGTTTTAAAATTATTGGTCAAGTAAATGTTAGCCGCATTAAAAGTCCCAGTAATATAACCAAAGCCTCCATGCCCTATCCAAATCAACCCATTATCATTCGCGCTCTCTGTATTGTTCCCTATGATCAAAGTGCCATTTTGGATATTGACGCTAAAACTTCTTCCAAACAAATTAGCTGTATAAGTGCTGAGCGTGTTGCCGCTTTGACCGCTCTGTCCTGAAAGGTTAGGATCAATATAATAAATGCCTTTGTTTGAGTAAGTTTGATTTTGGAGGTTATAGACCCTATTCCACACATTCGTTGTGGGTAAATTTTGAGTAGGGGGTGTGGGTGGAACTTGACTAGGAGGTGTGTTTTGCGCTGTGTGTTTTGTGGGAGTGGGTGCATGGCTTGGTGTGGGGCTTGTAGGCTTAGCGTTAGCTATCGCTTGTTCTAATCCCTCTTGCTCAGTGTTAAAAGCGTTTTCATCGTTTTGTAAGGTTTGTTCATCTTGTTGCTCTTGTTTTTGAGCTTGATTGAAAGCTTGTTCGTTAAAGCCTGTGGTGGAGTTGGCTAATTGTTTGATTTGAGCTAAATCTTTTTCTAAGGCTTGCTCATCTTGAGCGATTTGTTGGTTGGTGTTTTCTAAGTTTTGAGCGTCTTTAGCGATAGTAGCATTTTTGCTTTGAGTGTAGCTTGTATCATTGCTTGCGATCTTATTATCACTAGCCACATCATTCAAAGCGTTTTGGGAATGAGTGAGATCCTCTTGATAGGTTTGTTGGGCTTGTTGTTGTAAATCGTCTCCTAAAAATTGGGTAATAATGGATTGGTTGTTAAAGGTTTCTTGTAAGGTTTCATCTTGCCCATTAATATCAAAGGTTACATCATAAGTGTTATTGCCCACTCCAACATGGCTAATGGCTTTATCGCCCTTATAGTTGATTAGATCCCACAAATAGCTTTGATAAACCCCATACTGGATCGCCCCGTTTGTAGTGAGAATATCATAGGTTTGGTTGCTATTAAGGGTTTGATTGAGATTAAAAATCGCATCAGAACCAAAAGACACGCTGCCTTTAAGGCTGGCAAAAGGCGAACTTGAATTTAAAGTGTTAGTGCCTGAAAAACTCACCTTGCTAGTATTAAAGCTATAAGTCCCTTGATTGAAGGTGTCGTTATTAAAGCTAACATTGTCATTAAAATTATAAGTCCCTTGATTGAAAGCACTGTTATTAAAAGCAGATTGGACGCTATTAAAGTTGTAAGTCCCTTGATTGAAACTACTATTATCAAAGCTTAAAGTGGTGCTGTTACTAAAGTTATAAGCGCCTTGATTGAAGCTCGTTTGATTAAAGGAGATGGCGCTATTATTGTTATTACCGCTGAAACTAAAGCCCCCATTCGTGTCATTTGTAAAGCTAGAGCCACTGACCTTGATATTAGAGCCTTTAAAATTCATGTAAGATTTTTGTGTCCCTGCATCGCTGTTATCCAAACTCGCTTGATTGATAGTGATATTGTTAGCCGCATTAAAATTGAGCGTGGCCCCACCACCATCAGCGTATGAGTTTCCGGTTGTTAAATGGCTAGAATTAAAATTAATCGTTTGAGCGTCATAAGTGCCTGTGATATACCCTAAATCACCCCCATTAATACCTGTGCCTCCAAAGCGGATATTCCCTCTCACATTAAGCGTGCCGCCATTGAATTTTTGCGTGAAACTAGCCCCACCAGCACTATAAGTGGTAAGAGTGTTTAAATAATAAGTCCCAGAGCCTTGAGCGCTGCTAAAAAGACAATAGGAGTTGTGCGTGGGCGAATTAGAACCGCTCTCAATATTGTCATGATAACTCCAAGACGACCATGACCAATAAGTGCATTCGTTAGCCCTTAGGTGAGATAATCCCCCTAACGCTCCTATCAATAAAACCGAAGCTTTTAAAAAAGATTTGTTGCGATTAGAGAGCTTTTTAATAGGTTTTAAAGCTTTTTTATGGCATTTTAAGGGCTTTTCACGCTTTAAGATTTGATTCAATGTGAAAATTTTTTTTGAGATCTTACTCAATTTGAAAGATCCTTTTGAAATAAACCTAGAAATCAATCTGGCCTTTTTAAACGCCATTAAAACTCCAATCGTTTTTATTAAATCCCACATTTATACAGCTTGATGTTAAACAAACTCAAAAAGATTCGCAAAATGACTTAATAATGATACACAAATTGCGCCATATCCACCAAACGATTAGAATACCCCCATTCATTATCATACCACCCCATGATTTTGACCATATTCTCTAGCGTGAAAGTCAAATCAGGCGCGATGATGACGCTGCTAGGGTTAGAAATGAAATCAGAACTCACCTTTTCTTTTAAATCTATTTCTAACACGCCTTTTAAAACCCCTTTGGAAGCTTTAATCAACAAATCATTGATGGGATCTTTGAAGGCCTTTTTTTCTAAAAACAAACTCAAATCTATCATGGACACATCAAGGCTAGGCACCCTCACGCTATGCCCATGCATTTTGTTTTTGAGATTGGGTAAAACTTTATGCAAAGCTAGAGCGGCTTTAGTGGTGGTAGGGATAATGTTACTTGCGGCCGCTCTTGAGCGCCGTTTATCCAAAGGGTGGGCTAAATCAATGAGTTTTTGATCGCTCGTGTAGCTATGAATAGTCGTTAGCATGCCCTCTTTAATATTAAAAGCTTTATCTAAAATAGCGCAAATGGGCGCGATAGCGTTAGTCGTGCAAGAGGCGTTAGAAACAATGGCCTGGTTTTGATAGCAAAAATGATTAACCCCATACACTAAAGTAGGGTATTGTTTTTCATCGTATTCGCCTATGAAGGGAGCGGACAACAACACCTTTTTAGCCCCAAGCAAAAGGTAATTTTCTAGCGTTTTAGGCTCTAAAAACTTCCCTGAACACTCTAGGATAACATCCACGCCCTTCAAGTCTTTGATGCTATTAAAAACAGGGATTTCTAACGAGCCGATAATAAGCTTGTAATTAGAGTAACGCACTTCTTTAGGAAGCAACCCATGCACGCTGTCATGCTCTAAAAGGTAAGCCAGGATTTCCCAATTAGCAGGGTCATTGATGCCTATCACTTCTAGTTGAGGGTTTGTATCATTGCGCTCTAAAATCGCTCTTAAAACGCATCTCCCAATGCGGCCAAATCCATTGATAAAAATTTTCATCGTAACTATTATCCTATTTTCAGACTTCAATTTCAATTTTAGGGGGTTTTGTTTGGTATTTTACTACATTTTGTGCTATTATATTGGACCTAGCTGTAGGGTTAATTAAAATTATTTATTGAGTTGAAATCAAGGAGTAAAACATGGCATTGTATGACAGAGCTAATTCTCGTAATGCGTATGCAGAAGATTCTTTATTGCATGAAAGCGAGCTGGTAAGTTTTGTTAAAACGACTTACAAGTTCTTTGCAGGCAGTTTGTTATTAGCGACTATTGGGGCGTTATTAGGTTTAATGAACTTTCAAGCCGTAGTGCAGTATAAATGGGTGTTTTTTATCGCTGAAATTGCGGCGCTTTTTGGTTTGATGTTTTCTAAATCCAAACCCGGATTGAATCTATTCATGCTGTTTGCTTTCACTTCATTATCAGGGGTTACTCTAGTGCCTTTGTTGGGTATGGTGATTGCAAAAGCTGGTTTAGGGGCGGTTTGGCAGGCTTTGGGCATGACAACTATTGTTTTTGGTTTGATGAGCGTGTATGCCCTTAAGACTAAAAACGATCTAGCGAATATGGGTAAAATGCTCTTTATCGCTTTGATTGTAGTGGTGGTGTGTTCGCTCATTAACTTGTTTTTGGGTAGCCCCATGTTCCAGGTTGTCATTGCGGGAGCGAGTGCGATTTTATTCAGTCTTTATATCGCTTATGACACTCAAAACATCGTTAAAGGCATGTATGATAGCCCCATTGATGCGGCGGTGAGCTTGTATTTAGACTTTTTGAATGTCTTCATTTCTATCTTGCAAATTATTGGTATTTTTTCAGACAGAGACAAATAGTTTGAAAAAATAGGGGGGGGACATCACGCAAAAACCTAATAAAAAATATTTTAAAACTAATAACACTTCATTTTATATTCTTTCTTTAAGGATTGGTTATGCCTAAACGCACCGATATTTCCAACATTCTACTGATAGGCTCAGGCCCTATTGTGATCGGGCAAGCTTGTGAGTTTGACTACTCAGGGACTCAAAGTTGTAAAACCTTAAAATCTTTAGGTTATAGAGTGATCTTAATCAATTCTAACCCGGCCACCGTGATGACTGACCCTGAATTTTCTCATCAAACTTATATCCAACCCATCACTGGAGAAAACATCGCCGCTATCATCAAAAAAGAAAAGATTGACGCTATTTTACCCACAATGGGCGGGCAAACCGCTTTGAATGCGGTCATGCAAATGCACCAAAAGGGCATGTTAGAAGGCGTGGAGCTTTTGGGGGCTAAGATTGAAGCGATTAAAAAAGGCGAAGACAGGCAGGCTTTCAAAGAAGCGATGTTAAAAATCGGGATGGATTTGCCTAAAGGGCGTTACGCTTATAACGAGTTAGAAGCCCTAGAAGCCATTAATGAAATTGGCTTTCCAGCCATTATCAGAGCGAGTTTCACGCTGGCTGGTGGGGGGAGTGGGGTCGCTTATAATATTGAAGAGTTTCAAGAATTGGCTAAAAACGCCCTAGACGCTTCGCCCATTAATGAAATTTTGATTGAAGAGTCCTTGTTGGGGTGGAAAGAATACGAAATGGAGGTCATACGAGACAGCAAGGATAATTGCATCATTGTGTGCTGTATTGAAAACATTGATCCCATGGGCGTTCATACCGGCGATAGCATCACGATCGCTCCAAGTCTCACCTTAACCGATAAAGAATACCAACGCATGCGCGATGCGAGCTTTGCGATTTTGAGAGAAATTGGCGTGGATACGGGCGGGAGTAATGTGCAATTTGCGATCCACCCAGAGACTTTAAGAATGGTTGTGATTGAAATGAACCCACGGGTGAGCCGCAGCTCCGCTCTAGCTTCAAAAGCGACCGGGTTTCCTATTGCAAAAGTGGCTACCATGCTTGCGGTGGGTTTTAGCTTAGATGAAATCAAAAACGATATTACCAACACCCCGGCGAGTTTTGAACCTAGTTTGGATTATATCGTGGTGAAAATCCCTCGCTTTGCGTTTGAAAAATTTGCCGGTGTTTCTAGCACTTTAGGGACTTCTATGAAAAGCATTGGCGAAGTGATGGCGATAGGGGGGAATTTCTTAGAAGCCTTACAAAAAGCGTTATGCTCTTTGGAAAATAATTGGCTAGGGTTTGAATCGTTAAGCAAAGATTTAGAAGCGATCAAAAAGGAAATCCGCCGGCCCAATCCCAAGCGCTTGCTCTATATCGCTGATGCGTTCAGGCTCGGCGTTAGCGTTGATGAAGTGTTTGAATTATGCCAGATTGACAGGTGGTTTTTATCTCAAATTCAAAAGCTAGTCAAAGCAGAAGAGGGCATCAATTCTAGCGTTTTAACGGATGCCAAAAAATTAAGAGGGCTTAAAAATTTAGGCTTTAGCGATGCTAGGATTGCCGCTAAAATCAAAGAAAATGAAAATTTAGAGGTGAGTCCTTTTGAAGTGGAATTAGCCAGAATGAATTTGCAAATCGCGCCTAATTTTGAAGAGGTGGATACTTGCGCGGCGGAGTTTTTATCGCTCACGCCTTATTTGTATTCCACCTATGCCCCTAACCCTTTGCCTCCTATTGAAAACAAACAAGAAAAACAAGAAAAGAAAATCCTAATCATAGGCTCTGGGCCTAATCGCATCGGTCAAGGCATTGAATTTGATTATTGTTGCGTGCATGCGAGCTTTGCTTTGAAAGATTTAAACATCAAAAGCGTCATGCTTAATTGCAATCCAGAAACTGTGAGCACAGATTATGATACAAGCGATACGCTCTATTTTGAACCCATTCATTTTGAGTGCGTGAAAAGCATCATTCAAAGGGAGCGAGTGGATGGCATTATCGTGCATTTTGGGGGACAAACCCCTTTAAAACTCGCTAAAGATCTAGCTAAAATGCAAGCCCCCATTATTGGCACGCCTTTTAAGGTGATTGATATTGCAGAAGACAGGGAAAAATTTTCCCTCTTTTTAAAAGAGCTTGACATCAAGCAGCCTGAAAATGGCATGGCTAAGAGTGTTGATGAAGCCTATAGCATCGCTAATGTGATTGGTTTCCCAATTATTGTGCGCCCTAGTTATGTGCTAGGCGGCCAACACATGCAAATTTTAGAAAATATTGAAGAACTGCGCCATTATTTAGAAAGCGTTACGCATGCTTTAGAGGTTAGCCCTAAAAATCCGCTCCTCATTGATAAGTTTTTAGAAAAAGCGGTGGAATTAGATGTGGATGCTATTTGCGATAAAAAAGAGGTCTATATTGCCGGCATTTTACAGCACATTGAAGAAGCCGGAATCCATTCAGGCGATTCGGCGTGCTTTATCCCTTCCACTTTAAGCCCTGAAATTTTAGATGAAATTGAGCGAGTGAGCGCGAAAATCGCTCTGCATTTAGGCGTAGTAGGGCTATTGAATATCCAATTTGCTGTTTATGAAAATTCGCTCTATTTGATTGAAGTCAATCCCAGAGCCAGCCGAACCGTGCCTTTTTTAAGCAAGGCTTTAGGCGTTCCTTTAGCGAAAGTAGCGACTAGGGTTATGGTGTTAGAAGATTTGAAAGAAGCCTTGAAGTTCTATGATAAAAAAAATATCGTGGGATATTCTAAAGGCGTTTATAAGCCTAAAATGCCCCATTTTGTGGCTTTAAAAGAAGCGGTTTTCCCTTTTAATAAACTTTATGGATCGGATTTGATTTTGGGGCCTGAGATGAAAAGCACCGGCGAAGTGATGGGGATTGCTAGATCTTTAGGGTTGGCTTTTTTCAAGGCTCAAACGGCTTGCTTTAACCCCATTAAAAACAAGGGGCTTATTTTTGTTTCTATTAAAGATAAGGATAAAGAAGAAGCATGCGTTTTAATGAAGCGCTTGGTTCAGTTAGGCTTTGAATTGTGCGCTACAGAAGGCACGCATAAAGCTTTGGAAAAAGCCGGGGTGGAGTCTTTGAAAGTGCTTAAAATCTCCGAAGGCCGCCCCAATGTCATGGATTTAATGATGAATGGGGAAATCAGCATGGCTATCAACACTAGCGATCACAAATCTCAAGATGACGCCAAACTCATTCGCGCTTCTGTGCTTAAAAACCATGTGAGTTATTTCACGACTTTAAGCGCGATAGAAGTTTTGATTTTAGCGTTAGAAGAAAGCTCTCAAAAAGACGAGTTGTTAGCCTTACAAGACTATTTAAAGTAGCTTGATGGCGTTAGTGTATCTCGTTCAAAGCGATACCACGATAGGATTGCTTTCTAAAGACAGCGAAAAGCTCAACGCTTTAAAAAAGCGCCCTAAAAACCAAAGCGTTTTAATAGAAAGCGCTGATTTTAGCACCCTAAAAAGCCTAGTGCGCGCGCCCAATGCGTTTAAAAATCTCATTAGAAGAAGCGTTAAAACCACTTTTATTTACCCTAACTCTAAAGCCGTTCGTGTGATTAAAGGCAGGCATGGGGATTTTTTAAAGCGTTTTAAAACGCTCTATAGCACCTCAGCCAACCTCACCCAATACGCTTATGATAAAGAGATCGCTTCCAATCTCGCTGATGTCATTGTGAGCGATGAAAGGGGTTTGTTTGAAAGCGCTAGTTCTAAAATATTCAAACTCTATAAAGATAAAAAAGTGAGAATAAGATAAAAAAGACCTTTCGCATTCTGCGCGTTTTGAAAGGGGTTTTTGTGGGATTTTTCTAAAAGTTTATCATTCGTTTATTAAAAATAGCTAACTTTTTTAAGGTGATTGTAATATTTTTTTGATTATAATAACACCTTTATTTTTTAAGAGAAATTATTATAATAAGTAGGATTTTAAGAATGAATGACAAGCGTTTTAGAAAGTATTGTAGTTTTTCTATTTTTTTGTCCTTATTAGGAATGTTTGAATTAGAGGCTAAAGAAGAAAAAGAAGAAAGACAGAAAGGAAAAAAGAAAAGAACGCCCAACACACTCTGGGCAAGGTTATCACTCAAGCGGCTAAAATCTTTAATTACAACAACCAGACAACCATTTCAAGTAAGGAATTAGAAAGAAGGCAAGCCAACCAGATCAGCGACATGTTTAGAAGAAACCCCAATATCAATGTGGGCGGTGGTGCGGTGATAGCGCAAAAAATTTATGTGCGCGGTATTGAAGACAGATTGGCTCGGGTTACGGTGGATGGCGCGGCGCAAATGGGCGCAAGCTATGGGCATCAAGGCAATACGATCATTGACCCTGGAATGCTTAAAAGCGTGGTGGTTACTAAAGGGGCGGCTCAAGCGAGTGCGGGGCCTATGGCTTTGATTGGCGCGATCAAAATGGAAACTAAAAGTGCGAGCGATTTTATCCCTAAAGGCAAAGACTACGCCATAAGTGGGGCTGCCACTTTTTTAACCAACTTTGGGGACAGGGAAACCATTATGGGCGCTTATCGTCATAATCATTTTGATATGCTTTTGTATTACACGCACCAAAATATTTTTTACTATCGTGATGGGGATAATGCGATGAAAAATCTTTTTGACCCTAAAGCGGATAATAAAGTTACAGCAAGCCCTAGCGAGCAAAACAACGTGATGGCTAAGATCAATGGTTATTTGAGTGATAGAGATACCTTAACGCTCAGTTATAACATGACCAGAGATAACGCTAACCGCCCTTTAAGAGCGAATTTTACCGGCACTTTTTTACCCTATTCTTGCGGCGATTTTAACGCTTTCCCTAACGAGAAAAACCCTAGCGATTGTTTGTTTGAAAATGACGCCAGTTTGTTTAAAACTTATAGCGTCAATTTAGTGCATAACGTGAGTTTGAATTATGAAAGAGAAGGGGGGAGTCGCTTTGGTGATCCTAAATTAAAAATCAATGGTTATACAAGCATCAGGAATGTCCAAATTGATCCGCTTTTTAAGCCTAACGATATAGCGGCTATCATCCCTTTCACCCCAAACCCACAACTCGGCGAAGAAAATGAATGCGTGGCGCAAGGGGGTATTTATGACGCTCTTAAACAAACTTGCTCCATCACTTTTAAAAGCCTTGGAGGGGGTTCTGTGGTGGCTAATAAAAATTTATTCATCATCAATTCCGGGTTTAATGCGAACGTGATCCACACCATAGATCATAAAAATGACAATCTTTTGGAATACGGGTTGAATTACCAAAACTTAACCACTTTTGATAAAGCGATCCCAAATAGCGAATTAGTCAAACCGGGCGATGCCCCTGACGCATGCTTAAGGGTTACAAGCCCTGATGATCCTAACATGAACGGGCGCTGCCAACGAAATGGCGCTACGGCGAATGTGGTTGGGGTGTATGCGCAAGCGAATTACACCTTGCACCCTATGGTTACTTTAGGGGCAGGGACTCGTTATGATGTCTATACTTTAGTGGATAAAGACTGGCAATTGCACATAACTCAAGGGTTTAGCCCTAGCGCGGCTTTAAATGTCTCGCCTTTAGAAAATTTGAATTTCAGGCTTTCTTATGCGTATGTAACCAGAGGCCCTATGCCTGGAGGTTTGGTGTGGATGCGTCAAGATAATTTGCGCTATAACCGCAATTTAAAGCCAGAAATTGGGCAAAATGTGGAATTTAACACCGAATACAGCAGTCAGTATTTTGATTTCAGAGCTGCCGGTTTTGTCCAATTGATTTCTAATTACATCAATCAATTTTCTTCAACGCTTTTTGTAACCAACTTGCCCGCACAAGATATTATTTATGTGCCGGGTTATGAAGTTTCAGGGATAGCTAAATACAAGGGCTTTTCTTTAGGCTTGAGCGTGGCGCGATCATGGCCTTCTTTAAAAGGGCGTTTGATCGCTGATGTGTATGAATTGGCGGCCACAACCGGCAATGTGTTTATTTTAACGGCAAGCTATATAATCCCACGCACAGGCCTTAGCATCACTTGGCTTTCACGCTTCGTTACTAATTTGAGTTATTGCTCTTATAGCCCTTATCGTAACGGCCCTACGGATATTGACAGACGGCCTAGTAATTGCCCTAAAACGCCCGGGATTTTTCATGTGCATAAACCGGGTTATGGGGTGAGCAGTTTTTTTGTAACCTACAAACCCACCTATAAGAAGCTTGAAGGGTTGAGCCTGAACGCAGTGTTTAACAATGTTTTTAACCAACAATACATTGATCAAGCAAGCCCAGTGATGAGTCCTGATGAACCCAATCAAGACAAATACGCAAGGGGCATGGCAGAGCCTGGCTTTAACGCTCGATTTGAAGTTTCTTATAAGTTTTAAAATTTGAGCGCGTGGGGGGCTATTTTCTTTGAAGCGATTAAAGAAGCGAAGAAATAAAAACGCCCGCGCAAAAACAAAAAAGGAGGGTTAAAAGAAGCGAGAATTTCATGCGTAATAAGCCCAATCAAAAATAACGCATTCTTTAAAAGTAACGAATATATGATTTTAATCCTTTAATTTTAAACCAATTTACAATAAAGGGTTATTTTTTGTAAAATAGGGTTGTGGGTTTTAATTAATATTTTAACTTTATGCTGTTTTTTTTTTTTTGATTATAATTATAATCTCAACAAAAAAGATCATACCATTAAGATTAGGGAGAGTTTAATGAGACAAGAAAAGTATTTTTTGACTTCTTCTTTATCGCTTTTATCGTTTTTATTATGTCCTGTAGAAGCTTTTGATTATCGCTTTAGCGGTCGTGTGGAGAACTTTTCTAAGATTGGTTTTAACAATTCTCAAATCAATACTAAAAAAGGGATTTATCCTACTGAAAGTTTTATAGATATTGTAACTTTAGCGCAAGTCAAAGTCAATTTACTCCCTAAAGGCACCGAAAACCATAGGCTCTCTGTCTCTTTGGGTGGGGCGATTGCAGCCATTCCTTATGATAAGACTAAGTATGATATTAACCAGGCTAACGGGAAGGTTTTTGGCTCAATTGTGGAGAATTTCATTGGGGGCTATCATGGATACTTTTTTAATAAGTATCTTGGCCCTGCTTATGCGGGGACTTCTCAATCAGCGAGCTATCATGCAAGGCCTTATGTGGTGGATACCGCTTTTTTACGATACGATTACAAAGATGTTTTTGGGTTTAAAGCGGGGCGTTATGAAGCGAATATTGATTTTATGAGCGGATCGAATCAAGGGTGGGAAGTGTATTATCAGCCCTATAAGACTGAAACGCAAAGGTTAAGGTTTTGGTGGTGGAGTTCTTTTGGGAGAGGTTTGGCGTTTAACTCTTGGATTTATGAGTTTTTTGCGACCGTGCCTTATTTGAAAAAGGGAGGCAATCCTAATAACAGCAACGATTTCATCAATTATGGCTGGCATGGGATCACCACGACTTATTCTTATAAAGGTTTAGACGCTCAATTTTTTTATTATTTTGCACCTAAGACTTATAACGCTCCTGGTTTTAAACTAGTCTATGACACGAACAGGAATTTTCAAAATGTAGGCTTTCGCTCTCAAAGCATGATAATGACAACCTTTCCTTTATACTATAGGGGGTGGTATAACCCAGAGACAAACACTTATAGTTTAGAAGACAGCACGCCTCATGGATCGTTGTTGGGGAGGAATGGCGTTACTTTAAATATCCGCCAGGTTTTTTGGTGGGATAATTTCAACTGGTCCATTGGCTTTTATAACACCTTTGGCAATTCGGACGCTTTTTTAGGCTCTCACACGATGCCAAGGGGTAATAACACTTCCTATATTGGTAGTGAAATCTCCATAACGACTAGGCATGCCGGAATGATTGGCTATGATTTTTGGGATAATACGGCTTATGACGGGCTGGCTGATGCGATCACTAATGCGAACACTTTCACTTTTTACACTTCTGTTGGAGGGATCCATAAGCGTTTTGCATGGCATGTTTTTGGGCGCGTCTCTCATGCGAATAAAAATGCGTTAGGGCAAGTGGGGAGGGCTAATGAATATTCCTTGCAATTCAATGCGAGCTATGCGTTCACTGAATCGGTTCTTCTTAACTTTAGGATCACTTATTATGGGGCTAGGATCAATAAAGGGTATCAAGCGGGGTATTTTGGAGCGCCCAAATTCAATAACCCTGATGGCGATTTTAGCGCTAATTACCAAGACAGAAGTTACATGATGACCAACCTCACGCTGAAGTTTTGATTTTTAATCACAGCAAGTTAAAAACACTCCAAAGCCTTTTTTAAAATCTAATACTTTGCGTAGTTAGTTTTGTGAAGTGATCAAACGCTAAAGCGATGGGGCTTCCTGATGTTGGGGGAGAGTTTGGTTCTTGTTCTGTGTGCCTAATGGATTTTACAGAGTTTGAGCTCCAACGCATTCCTTACAGCTCTCACGCATCATATCTATAAAGGCGTAACTTTGCGCGCTTCCTACGCTAGATGCAAATGTATGGGGGTGTTATACTGCAAATTAGCGGCATTCACCCCAAACACTAAAGATGTTTAGGATTTCTGCTTGGGGGGTTTCAAAATGCTCCCTATCCCCTTAAAAAATGAGTTTTACTATAAAATTTTAGAATGATAAAACAAAGTTTTAAACCACAGAAATCCCAAACGCCTTTAGCGTTTGATCACTTCACCATTAAAATATAAAAGAGCTTGCGCAAGCAAATTTTTTAAGCGTTATTAGTAGGGGGGTTAATCTCAACATTTAATAAAGATTTTGGGTTGTTTTTCTAAGTATAAAAATTTTGAAGCGCTAAAGCTTTTTAAAAGTTTTTAATCAAGCGTTTTAAAATCTCAATAAGCCTTGAGCGTTAAGCTTTTTGTGAATGCTAGCTTTTAATTAAGCGTTATTAAGGGGGTTAATCCCATTATTTGATTATTGGATAAGGGTTTTGGGTTGTTTTTAAAGTGGGGGTTAAAGGGTTCAATCAAAGCCTATAAAAGGCCTTGAGCTTTTTTAGAAGGCGTAGCCATAGACCCAATACACGCTATAAGGGCGGAAGTATTTCACTTCAGCGCCACCAGCTTTATAATAAGTGTTATAAATCGTAGGGATTTGCACACCGATCTCTATAGAATGCTGGTTGTGGCTTTTCAGGTCTTTTTTCAAGATACCAAAGTTCATGCGTAGCCCCACATCAAACAAGAATTGGAATTTTGTCGCTGTAGGTCTGCTCGCAAGCTGAGAGCTATTTCTTAGCGTGCTGATGTAAGTATCCCCTGCGAGTTGGATCCCCCCAAAGAAGCCCGCATTAAGACTTCGGCTACCAAAAGAGCGGCTAAACACATTGTAAAGCACATCAGTCCCCACCCCATAAGTGAGCAAATTGACTTGATTGTAAGTGGGGCCATTACCCACGCCCGCGCCGTTATAGCTGAAGAAGCCGTAGTAGCGTAAGCCCACATTCTTGTTTTCTCCAAAGAATTGCTTATAACCGATTTTAGTGATAAACCCGTTAAACGCATTCACTTGAGAGCTGTTACCGGCAGCGAAATTCCCAAGCCATGGGTTAGCTTTAAGCTCGTTATTCAAAGCGCTAACTTTAGCCAAAGTGTTTGTGGTGTTGTTTAATAGTTGGGTAGAGCGCACTTGATCAATATTCCCGCCATAGCTCACTTGATAGCCTGTTGAATTGCTGATGTTAGCGTTGTTGGCTAGCGTTAAAGCGTTTTGAGAAGTATTGACGATATTTTGCACCAAGCTAGTGAATTCCTTAGCGCTCAAATCGTTCCCAGCGTTAGCGGAGTTGAAAACATGTTGGGCTAAAGCGGCGTCTAAAAACGCTGCGGCAGCCCCGCTATCACCGCTTGGCCCCATAGTGATTGAAGCTTGCTTTAGGATATAAGCGATTTGTTGAGCGGTAACCCCATTCCCATAAGCTTGATTGGTGTTGTTTTGAAAAATCCCACCCGCTTGGTTATTGGCGTTTAAGAATGAGTTCATGTAAGTCAAATAAACGCTAGCGGTGTTAAGCTCACTGAGCTGGTTGGAGAGATTTTGGCTCGTGGTGTTGTTGTTGCCTTGGAAGATGTTCTTACTGATGTTTTGACTCAAAGTTTTGATAGAGCCAACCATTTCGTTATAAAGAGCCAGGTTACCTTGGAAACAAGGGCTAGTAGAACTACTAGAGCTAGTAGTAGTAGCAGCAGTCGCACCACCACTACTACCATTATTAGTAGCACCACATTGTTGGATACTTGTAGTGTTCAAAGTGGGATACAAATTAATCAAATTGCCTAGTTGGTTCATAAAGAGGTTACCCAAAGTCCCGGCGACATTGCCTCCTGTGCCTGCAATGTTGGTATTGGTGTTGTTTGTCGTATTAGAGTTTAACAAGCCGGCTAATTCTTCGGCTTTGATTTTACCCGGGTTTTTCACTTGTTGGACCACCTGACCTAATTCATACCCAAAGGTCATAAAGCCCCCATCTTCTTCAGCGCCCACTGGATTGAAGCTCAAGCTTAACGCTAGGCTTAAAGGGGCTAAGAATCTTACTTTTTGAGATTGTGTCATTAAATTTTCCTTAATCATTTTGAATGGCTTTAAATTTTGTTTCATGTTTGTCTCTTCCCCCCTTTCTTAGAATGAATACCCATAAGACCAATAAACGCTATAAGGACGGAAATACTTCACGGTAGTCCCTGCTGATTTGTAATAAGTGTTATAAATCGTAGGCACCACTACGCCAAATTCCACCGTGTGCTGGTTGTGGCGGTTGGATTTCCCGTCCAACTTACCGAAGTTCATCCTCATACCGAAGTCAAAGAGGAACTGGAAGTGCGTGTTATTGATTTTCCCATGCAATTTCACATTGGGATCATCTCTGAGCGTGGATTGGAAGGTCTCACCGGCTAATTGGATACCGCTAAAAAAGCCCATATCCACAGAGCGGTTTTGATAGGAGCGGCTAAAGATGTTATACAACACATCAGTCCCCACCCCATAAGTGTATAACCCTACATTATTTTGAGTGGATCTAAAGCCCACGCTCGCTCCGTTATAAGAAAAGAAGCCGTAATAGCGCAGACCGATATTCCTTTTCTTCCCGAAGAATTGCTTATAGCCTATTTTGGTGTAAAACCCGTTCAAAATATTCGTTGCACGGCTGTTCCCGGCTCTGAATTGGGGCAAGTAAGGCATGCTTCTCACCTGATTATTGAGCGCGTTGATTTTATCCAAAGTTACTTGCACGTTATAAAGAGCGTTAGGGAGCTGACTAGCACGCCCTTGCACATTGTTAGCTTGGTTGGAGTTTATCCCAGCACCATTAACCGCGCTCCCGCTAATGGTGTTTTTAGTGAGCTCGTTATAAACCAATTGAGATTGATCAATAATGCCTTGCACCAAACCTGTAAAAGCGGCTGAATTGAATTCCTTATTCCCAATGTTGGCGGCTACGGCAGAGTTGAAAGCTTCTAAGAGCAATTCATCTTGCTTGAGCAAGTTCGCTGCGTTATTTAAGATATTTTGTTGGCCTTGAAGGTATTGAATGGCTTGTTGAGAGTAAGTTTGACCATCTGAACCAGTCGCACCATTAGTTCCACTAGTGCCACTAGCAGTCCCATTCTTCTCTAAAGCCTTATTCATCGCATTAAAAAACACATTCCCCGCATTCAAGTAAGTGAGCTGTTGTTGCATGTTGGGGAAATTGGTGTTCGTGCCGTAGTTAGTCTGGCTGCCGATCGTGCTTAAAATCCTATCAGTCAAGCTAGGGAGCCAGTAATAGCCCGCAGCGGTGCAAGCGCTTTGAGTGTTAAGAGTTGAGCCACCGGCCGTCCCTGCAGCCGCGCAAGTCCCACTGCCTACCGCACCACTTAAAAGAGCGTTCGCAGGCACATCGTTACTACTGAGTTTCCTGGGATACGCCCCTAAAAGCGAATAAAGGTATTGGGAGAAAGCGTTACTCAACGCCCCTGCGACATTGCCTCCGGTGTTGTTGTTTAAAATGTTGTTCGTTACATCAGCGTTAAGCTCTCTGGCGAGTTCGTCGCTTTTAGCGCCGCCTGGGTTCTGGACATCTTGCATGACTTGCCCAAGCTGATAACCGACGGTGAAAAACCCTCCATCATCTTCGGCATAACTTATGCTAGCGCAAAGGGCTAGACTAAGAAACAGCGTTCTATTTTTCTTTATCATGATTTTCCTTATCAATGGGATGCTCCTTGATTGAGATTAAATTTGGGATTTAGTTACATCAGAGCTTGTAAATAATGTTTAGTAATACAAATTGTTAGATGTAATTGTGATATTTTCACATAATGAAAATTAAACTAACCTTAAAAACCCCTTTTAAAACCCCTTATCAAGGAAATAAAGTTACAACAATTGGAGCGTTTTTTACAAAAAAAAAAAAACGGGATCTTAGGGGGGATTAGCGTTAAATTTTGGTGGGTTTTTAAAAACGCTTTTTGGCATTTCTAGGTTTTTTAATGTAAAATCACGCCAACGCAAATAGTAATTTCTAGGTTTCTCTTTTGTTGTGAAAATTTGGAGCATGTTAGGGTCTAATAGTGGGCGGTTACCCCGAAAGGAGATAACCAACTATGAAATTACTATTAGCAATCATAGTTTTAATGACCATCGCAACGCCATTATACTAAAATTTTGGCTCTAGTGCAAGCTAGAGTTAAAATCTATGGTTACTAGCGTTTTTTTGTATTTTTTGACTAGCGTCAATCTCTTTGATTGTTGATTATAAAAAACACACTTTCAACATCTTTCTAGGTTTTTTAAACTATAATCACGCCAACCCAAGTAGTCATTTTAAGTTATCTCTTTTGTTGCGAAAATTTGGAGCATGTTAGGGTCTAATAGTGGGCGGTTACCCCGAAAGGAGATAACCAACTATGAAATTACTATTAGCAATCATAGTTTTAATGGTCCTCACAACGCCATTATACTAAAATTTTGGCTCTAGTGCAAGCTAGAGTTAAATCTATGATTGCTAGCGTTTTTTGTATTTTTCTTACATCTCATAAAGATCCCATTATAATACTATAATACTCCAATGATATGACATGGTAGTAATTCTAGTGTTAAGCGAATTTGGAGCAATTAGTGGTTTCTGATCTAATGGGTTGGGAGATTGCAGTGGGTGGCACTCCGTTAGGAGACACTACCATGAAATTCGTTTTTGGAAATTCATTTTTATAGCGATAGTTTTAGTGGTTATCTTAACACTGCCACTTTATTAAAAACAAGCTCTTAAGAGTTCCTAGCTCTTAGGAGCTTAACTATCGCTATAATCATATCATCTTTTGCTTAAACAAACAATACAAAACCAATTTTATTTTGAATCAGGTTTCAAAAGCCCCGCTTCATACAAAAACACCGAAGGCTTATGCTCTTTAGGTTTGGCGTTTTCCCTCAATTCGTTTTTCGCATAAGAAAGCCATAAATTTTCCTTAGCCCTTGTGATAGCGACATAAAAAAGCCGCCGCTCTTCTTCAATGCCCCCACCGGTATTCATGAGCTTGTGGTTAGGGAAACGGCCCTCCATTAAATCTATAATATAAACGTCTTTAAATTCTAAGCCTTTAGAAGCATGCACGCTCAATAAATTCACGCCCTCACCTTGCGTGGCTTCATTTGAACCTATTAAAGTGCCGTTTAAAAAACGCCCTAAATTTTGGTAATTTTTCGCTAAAGAACTCAGCAAGTCCATTTTTTCATTGAAGCGTTTTTGCGCTTGGAGTTTTTTAAATTCGTTATAAGAGCCGTCCTTATTTTTGGATCGCTCTTTTAAAAGGCGTGTTTTAAAGGTTTGAAAAAACATGCTTTCCAGAATGTGTTTGATTAAAGCGCTAGGGGAATGGGTAGGGGCTTTAGTGTAAAGAATGAAAAAATCGCTCAGCGTTTTAGCCCCATTGAGTGAGATTTTAGGGTGCATCAACACCGGGTGCGAATGAAACGCTCTATCTATCACGCCATTAAACCTTGAGCTGTTTTCTAGGGCAAAAATTTCTTCAAAAAGCCCCATAGAGGTGATTTCTTTTTTCTTGGTGTAAATTTTGGCTTCTTGATTAGGCTGAATTAAAGCTGATTTGAGATCGCCATTGCCTAAAAGCATTAAGGCTTCATGAATGTCTTTAGCGGTGTTAGAGCCAATATCGCTGATATAGCTTAAAATGTGAATCGCTGCCATAATGTCTTTAGGGTTAAATAGTAGCGCGCAAATATCTAACGCTAACGCCACTTCTTTGGATTCAAAAAAGCTCGCGCTCCCTTTTCTTTTGCTTGGCACGTTGTGGGATCTTAAAGCGGCTTCTAATTGATCTGCGCTGGCGTTATTCCTAAAAATCACCGCCACTTCTTTAAAATCCTTTCGCATGACAATGCGTTTAGCGATGTCTTGGCATTGCGCGATATTGTCGTTGTAATTTAAAAGCGTGGGTTTATTGAATTTCCCTGATTTCACCACTTCTAAATTTTTGGGGTAAATGCGCTCATTGCGCTGTATCACTTGATTAGCGAGATCTAAAATTTCTTTAGAAGAGCGGTAGTTTTTAGTGAGCGTGAAAACTCGGGCGTTTTTGTATTTTTGGGTGAAATTAGAAATGATAGAAATATCCGCCCCATTGAAAGCGTAAATACTCTGATCGTAATCGCCCACGCAAAACAAACTAGGGGGGTTGATAGCGTCTAAAATGGATTCTTGTAAGGGGTTAGTGTCTTGAAATTCATCGCAAAGCACTTCTTTATAAGGGCTGGGTCTTTCTAGCATCGCTTTTTTAAAGAGCAGCAGTAAGTCGTTATAGTCAATATAATCATGCTTTTTTTTAGTGTTTTCAAATTCTTCCAAAATGTTTTCATAAAAGGCGGCGTATGGCGTGTGTTCAGGGTTTTTACTAGAAAGCCATGCGCTAAAATCTTCTTGTTTTAGAGCGTTAGTGTAAAGAGAATAGAGGGCGTATAAATGCTGCGAAGTGTAGGGCTTTTTATCGTCATCTGTTAGCGCGTTTTTAGTGTCTGCAATGCTTTCTAAAAGTTTTCTCAATTCCTTAGGTTGCTTTAGGCTTAAGTTTGGGTAATGCTCTTTCAAATAGCGATACGCCACCGCATGGAAAGTGCCCGCTTCAATTTTGGAGCTTAATTTGGAATA
This sequence comes from Helicobacter pylori, assembly GCA_008033015.1. Classification (GTDB taxonomy): domain Bacteria; phylum Campylobacterota; class Campylobacteria; order Campylobacterales; family Helicobacteraceae; genus Helicobacter; species Helicobacter pylori_DH. The sequence continues at coordinate 614,372 of CP032042.1, read as the reverse complement.
TTTAGCCACCCTGGCAATCATTTCATTACTCGCTTTATTGGTGAAAGTCAAAAGCAAGATTTCTTCAGGCTTGATGCCGTTATCAAGCAGGTATAAAATGCGCCCCACAATCGTAGAAGTCTTTCCTGTGCCAGCGCTTGCAATGACTAAATTATACCCTTTCAAAGCCTTGGCCGCTTTTAGTTGCTCAGGGTTTAATTGCAAAGTTTCTAACAAGTTTTATCCTAGATTTAAAAAGTCTTTAGGCAAAAGCGCGTTTTCTAAAGAGCGTTGCGAAAACAAAAAACGCCCGTCGCACACAAAGCCTAATTCTTGCCAGTTGATAGCGTTGAGTTTGTCGCAGAGGTTTTGTAAATCCAAGTTTTGGTTATAAGGGAATAGCGCTAAAATAGAGCCGTCATAATTAGGGCATTGGTGGATGAAAAAGGGGTTTTTTTGGCGCGTTTTGGTGTTGACATAAATGCGTTTTTTAGGGGATATGTGATGCATTCTCCCCCATTCAAACCAGTTATTTTCATTGAATTTTTTAATCTTTCTTTGCATCAAGCTGTCTTTATGCTGGAGTAAATAGTCATTAGGCTCATTGACAAAAACCATTTTTTCTAAAACATTGGTTCTTTTCGTGATTGAGGTGACAAATTCTAAATTCCCATGCTTTTCGTTTTTAAAAATCTTATCGCACCCGCTCACTGCCCCCACCTTAACCTTAAAAACCTCGCTTAATTTTTGCGTATAAGATTGGTTGAGGAAATACAAAATGCCTTTTTTGCACATAAATTGCAAACCATCGTTGGTGATTCTACTGAAATCGCCCTTACAAAAACGAAAAATCACGCAATTAGGCATGGCGTTTGGGAAAATCTTTTGATCGCCTAATTCAAAAAAATGCGTTATCGTGCCTTCTTTGTAAATCCATTCGTTTAATTTCACGCTAGAAGTGGATTTTAAAAAATCCCTTGGGGTGATGAAGATTAATTCCCCTTGAGGTTTTAAATGCTTGATCGCTTTTTCTATGAAAAACAGGTAGAGATTGCTCCTTTCATCAAAAAGGCTGTAATGGAGTTTTTCTTTCGTGCTTGGTGCAATATCCTTGTGCTTGACATAAGGCGGGTTACCAATAATCGTGTCAAATTGATTTTCTAAAGGGTAGTCAAAAAAGTCCATGCAAAGGGCATTTTTAGGGCAGATTTTAGGATCGATTTCAATCCCTACAGCCTTTTTTAAGCGCTTTAAAAAACTCCCATCGCCCGCACTTGGTTCTAAAACACTTCCATGATTTTGTTTTAGAGTGAGCATGAAATCCACTATATTGTTAGGGGTGAAAACCTGCCCTAAAGTTTTAATCTCTAATTGATGCAAAAAATTCTCCAAAAACTTCTCTTAATAAATATTAGCCCTTAGAGTTACACTTTTAGCTAAAGCGCTTAAGATAAAGTTTTTACTTCCATCAAAGTCTCTTTGAACGATTTCTCTGTTGTTATCCCACTTGCATTGGAAGGGCAAGTTATTGCCATTTGGCTGAAGAGTTTGAATACCTTTTAAGGAATTGATAAAAATATCTTTAGGATCGTTTTTGTTGATAATTAAAAAATAATAATCTCTATTGGTGTTTTTGCCTAAGTCTTTATGCAGTTTTTGAAAGTATTTTTCCCATGCGATTTCGTTATTAAACTCCGGCACTAAGCCGCACAACGCGTAATAAATCCCTAATTTGCAATTAAGATTGTCAGCGGTTTTTGTGGTGGTGGTTTTAATGTTAACAGGATAAAAAATATCGTTTTCTTCAAAACTAAAATCCCACCACTCCCTAGCTTTTGGTAGTTGGATAGGAAAATAATCCTTAATGGTATTTAAAATTTCTTCTTCATTGACAGATGAATTCAATCGCCCATCTTGTAAGGGTTGAGACAAATTATAGGGGTTTGTTTTTAAAAATTCTGCAATTTCATTAAGCTGTGTGGGTATCATTAAATATCCTTATTAAAAAGGATATTCTACCACACTCCTTATTTTAGCCCCTTATTTTTTCAAGCTAATGGCTTCTTTAATCATGTCATCGCCCGCGCCAAAGGCTCTAGCGTTCATAGAATAGCCTCTTTGCATTAAAATGAGATTGGTTAGGGCGTTCCCGGCATTCACATTGCTCGTTTCTAAATATTTATGCCTGATTTTCCCAAACTTGAGCTTGCCCTCTTCGTCCCACCCTAAAATAGGGTTACCGCTTAGGGGTCTGTTTTCGCCATTAATGGTGCCTTCTTGCATTTCATAGAGGTTACCGCCGATTTTCCTTAGGCCTTGATCGTTAGTGAAAGCTAAAATACCGATGCGAGCGACCGGCTCTACCACCCCGTTACTAAAGGCTAGAGAAATCACGCCATTTTCTTCAATGCGCATGTCTCTAAAAATACCCCTAGGCTTGCCATCTTGACTCGCTTCTAAAAGTTTAGAGTCTTGGTAAGACAAATCGCTAGAATCATGGTTTTCGCTCTTATCTAAAGAATAGGTGAGCTTATTACCCTTAAAATCCAAAGTCATGGGGGCGGATTTCATTTTGTGCGTGGCTGAATCAAAGCCGACAATTTCCCAAGTAGGATCATTGATAGGGGCTTTGTTTTTGGGATCTACGATGTAGCTTTTCACTTCCCAAGTTTGGTTTTTCCTTTTACTCGTGGGGCTTGATGTGGGATCGTTGGAATTAGTCATGTAATATTCGCTTTGGAGCAAGTATTTATCCCCGGCCTTGTCATAAATATCCACTTCTGTGCTGTAATAAGGGATTTTAATCGCTACTGAATCCCTGCTAATGCCCTTTTTCAATTCCATTTGATTCGCGTTCAAGCCCAATTTATCCGCAATGCCTCCACTCAAGCTGAATGTGATAGGCGTTTCGCTAGGATTAGCGATCTCTAACAAAAGGGGGGGCTTTTGGCGTCTTTTTCGCTTTTGATGAGGTTTAGGTCTAGCCCGGTTTTTTCTTTAAGGAGTTTTTGCAAATCGCCTAAGGTTTTGAATTGGTTTTCGCCTTTTTCAGCGTCCCCATAAGTGAAAACAAAATCCTCTTTTTTGCCATCTTCTTTTTGGATACTCACATTCAATTTGCGATTCGTGATCGCGTCTATTGGCTCGTTATCGTCATTCGCCAAAGCGTTAATATCCTGGTTTAAAAAGCGTTCTTTAATGATTTCGCCCTTGTCGTTTAAGAAAAAATCTTGCACGCCCTTTAAATGGTCTTTAGGGTTTAGATTCACGCTGATATTCACTTTCGTGCTAAGCACCGGCTGGTAAGTCAAATCCTGGGGGATTTGTAAGGGCGAAAGGGTGTTGCCATGCAATTTTTCAATGTCTTCATCTCTGGCGGTGGAATTGAGCGTGCCGTCTTTGATTTTTTTCAAATCAATCCCATAAACATAATAGCCCTCAGGGGTTACCAAATAGCCATCAGCGTCTCGTGCGAAATTGCCGGCGCGGGTTAAGAAATTATCCTGTTTTTTGCTAAAGCCGTCTTTATTAATAGTCATTTCCCCATTTTTATTGGGCCCTATCACAAACCAGCCCTTGCCTTGATACGCCATGTGGAATTCCCCCTCGCTTGGCATGTATTCCCCGTCTTTATTAGAAAGGACATTGCCTGAGCCTGTAACGCCGTAATTTCGGTCGTTAGCCACAACGGATTTGGCATTCAAAGCGTCTAAATGCGAAGAAAACAAGGTTTTAAACTCCGGATCATTGGAGCGATAGCCTAAAGTATTGACATTGGCGATATTATTGGAAAGGCTGTCAATACCAAACTGGTGGGTCTTAATCCCGCTGTAAGCGTTTAATAAGGTGTCGTTCATGCTGTCTCTTTAGGGGGGGTTTGGGGCTTTTGTTCAGAGATTTTCTGTTCAAGGGCTTTTTGTTCAAGGGGTTTCTGTTCAGAGATTTCCTGTTCAATGGGTTTCTGTTCAATGGGCTTTTGATCCGAGAGTTTTTGTTCAAGCGGTTTTTGATCCGGTTTATAAAACTCTATCGCGCTGTCTATGGGTAAAATCATTTCGCCCATTCTTAACATGGGCTTGCCTTTATCAAAAATCACGCTTTCCACTTCGCCCCTACCAATGCGCGTTTGCAAATACTGCTTGCTTTGAGAGTCCAAATTGTATTCAGCCTTGATTTTGTAATTGCCTTTAGGGACTTTTTCGCCCTTTTCGTTTGTGCCGTCCCATTCAAAATTAATATACCCCTTTTGCCCGTTATAATCTTTTAAAGGAATCGTTTTGACTAATTCATTGTTTTCGTTTAGGATTTGAATCGCTGGCACTCCTTTAGAAGCGTCAATTTTTTCATCAAAAAAGAGCGAAAAAGAAAGCTTGTTATTGCCGTCAAAATTCGCCCCGCTCACATCGGTTTCAGCGATTTTGCCTATCATGCTCACAGAATTAAGCGCACTTACTTCCCTTAAAGCGTTGTTAGCCTTCAAGCTATCGTCCATGCCCTTATTAAGGTTTTCCATGGTGTCTTTTAAAGCGCCTTGAAAGTCTTTTAAAGACTCGTTAGTTTCTTTATTGGATTTCATCGCACTGGCGACTTCTTGCATGGTTTTTTTGTTTTCTTCTTGCATTTCCACTTGCGTGAGTTGTGCGGTTTGGGTGATGATTTTATCCGTTTCCATAGGAGCGGTGGGGTCTTGATTTTTCAATTGCTCTAAAAAGAGTTTCATGAAAGCGTTTTTATCCAACCCGTTAGCGATGGTGGGCTGCTCTTTTTTCCTTTCTTGTGCGGCTTTAGCTCCTGTAACTTCTGCTAAATCAATGGCCATGATCTCTTCCTTATTAAAGATGTCTTATTATAGAGCAAACTCGCTTAAAATCACGCATAAAGAGTGATCTGCATGCTCGTTTCTTGGTTTTCATGGTCTGTATTCTCTTGGTAGCTTTTTAGGGCGTTTTCTTTTAAGGGGGTTAATTCTTGCTCTTTGAATGGCTCTCTTAGTTGCTCTTTGGGTTGCTCTTTAGAAGAATCTTGCGAAAAGCTCAAATCCACCCCTTCAAAACCTAAAGCGTTCAGGCTGTTTTTAAGATCTTGTTGGTTATCCAAAAAGGTTTGCAAGCTGTTGTTATGAGAGATCACGCTCACTTTAAGGTTTTTACCCACTTTTTGAATAATCACTTCAACCTTGCCCAATTCCTTAGGGAATAGATCCATAGAGATCTTGCTCATTGGGGGTTTGTATTCTTGGATTTCTTGCTTTAATTGTTGGGTGAAATGCTTGATCGTCTCTTTAGGGGCAGCGCTTTTATTGTCGCTTGTCTTATCGCTAGCTTGGGCGTTTTGCGCGTTTTGAGCGCTGTTATTAGATTCTTTAGTTTTTTCTTTATTATCGCTTGCTTCTTTAGTTGTTTCTTCTTTTTCTAATAGCGTTGGAGCGTTATCGTTAGGAGGGTTAGCTCCTGTTAAAGGCATTAAAGGGGGCGTTTTAAGAGGGATTTTAAGGGCATTTTCTGGCGTCGCGCTTGGGGCTGTGGTCTGGGTTTTAGTAGGGGTTTTTTCTGACTTTTTTTTAAAAAGTGTTTTATCCCTTTTAATGGCGTTCATTTGTAAAGCTTCCTTTAAAGGGGGCGTTTTTTTTTCATTATTTTGGGGGTTTGCGTGTTCTTTATTGTGCGATTCTTTTTTTTCTAAAGATTGCAAAACGCTAGAAAGGTTGGCGGTGTTTTTAGCGTCGTTCTTTGCAAGGGTATTATTAATAGATGCTTGCGTTGTTTTTAAAGCAAGATGATCGCTTGCATTTAAGGGGGTTTCTTTTTTTTCTAACGGAGCGGTTGCTTGAATGTTGCTGGCGTTTAGGTCATGTTTTTGGCTGAGCGTTTGAATGTCTTTAAGGGTTTTTGGATCTTTAGCGTTATGGGTTGGGGTGGTGGGGGTTTTGATAGCGTTGTTAGCGCGGTTAGTAGGGGTTATAGGGTTTTTATTAGGCAAGTTTGTTTGATGAGCGTTAGAAGTGACTCCATTAGGCTTTTTTTCATTCTTGTTTAAAGTTTCGTTAGGGGTTTTGGGGTTAGTTTCATGCTCATGGGTTTCATGTTGAGCTTCATGCGAGGCGGTTGTTTTTTTGTGGTTGAGCAAATCTTTTAGGGTAGGGGTTTGTTGGTCTTTGGCGAGATTTTGAGCGTGTTGGTGGGGTGGGGTTGGGTTTTTTTCAAGTGCTTTAGCGTCCTCTTTAGCGTCTTTGGGCGTGGCTTTTAAAGCGTTAGGATTTGGCGATTCTTTAGGGGCGGTTTTGTCTTTAGAGATCTTTTGGTTTAAGATCTTACTGAAATCCTTTGACGCGCTTTTAGGGGCGTTTTTGGTGTCTTTAACTTCGTTTTTCGCTCCGCTATTTAAAGCGTTTGCGTTGGTGTGAAGGGGATTAACAGGAGATGGCATGATTATCCTTTTTAAAACAACTCTTTTATTTTACATGGTGGAAGACAAGCAAAAAGAGTTCCTTAACTCTGTTTTCATTGAATATTCTAAAATCTTATTTTTAATCTTTAAAAAATTGGTTTTTAAAATTTTGTTTTATAGCTAGCGTCAAGCTCTTTTATAATTAGTGTTGTAAAAATACTAAAAGCCTTTTTACAGAACTATGGTTTCGTTTAGGTTTAATTAAATTTTGCTACAATTAAATAAAAACGATAATTTTAAGGGAGATTGGCATGCAAAGTTTGTGGATTTATCCAGAGGATACGGAAGTTTTAGGGGTTGCTTGCAAGAGCCTTTCAAAAGCGATAACGCCACGCTATCAAAAAATCGCCTTGTTTTCACCCATTAGTGGGGGGTGTGAGAGCTTGGGGGGTGCGAGGGTCTAAGCTCTTTAGAGATCCATAGTGCCATAGACAAACAAAAGGCTTTAGAGCTTGTGAGTGCTGCTCAAGAAGAGTTACTATTTGAAACGATTCTCAAACGCTATGATGAATTACAAACCACGCATGATTTTGTCATTGGTTTAGGGTATGCGCCGAAGTTTTTCTTAAACGCTCTTTTAGATTTAAACACCATTTTAGCCAAGCATTTAAACGCTCCTGTGGTGGCTGTCGTGCAAACGAGTTTGGAATATTTGAAAGCCATGCATTCTCATATCATTAAAAAAGAAGCCCCTTTCGCTGTAGGGCTATTTGTGGGCGAAATGCTTGAAAAACCACATTTTTTAAGCGCGTCTCTTTGCAAGCAGCAATGCGAATTAGAAGCGAGCGTGATGGAAAGCGTGTTGCAAACAAAAAGCGAGATTATTACCCCTTTAGCCTTTCAAAGGAGTTTGGAAAAAAAGGCTAAAAAACAGATTAAAAAAGTGGTTTTACCAGAGAGCGAAGATGAAAGGATTTTAAAAGCCGCGCATCGTTTGAACGCTATGGGCGCGGTAGGATTGATTTTATTGGGCGATAAAGAAGCCATTAATTCGAAAAATTTGAACTTGAATTTAGAAAATGCAGAAATCATTAATCCCAACACTTCTCATTATAGAGAAGAATTCGCTAAAAGCTTGTATGAATTGCGAAAATCAAAGGGATTGAGTGAGCAAGAAGCCGAACAATTAGTGCTGGATAAGACTTATTTTGCGACCATGCTCGTGCATTTAGGCTACGCGCATGCCATGGTTTCTGGGGTCAATCACAGCTGAGACCATTAGGCCCGCTTTACAAATCATTAAAACTAAGCCTGGCGTGAGCTTGGTTTCAAGCGTGTTTTTAATGTGTTTGGACACTCAAGTGCTAGTTTTTGGGGATTGCGCGATTATCCCTAACCTTAGCCCTAAAGAATTAGCTGAAATCGCTACCACTTCCGCGCAAACAGCGAAGCAATTCAATATTGCGCCTAAAGTGGCCTTGCTTTCTTATGCGACAGGAAATTCCGCTCAAGGCGAAATGATAGACAAAATCAACGAAGCTAGAGAAATCGCTCAAAAGTTAGATCCAAAATTAGAAATTGATGGCCCTTTACAATTTGACGCTTCCATTGATAAAGGCGTAGCGAAGAAAAAAAGGCCTAACAGCCAAGTGGCCGGGCAAGCTAGCGTTTTTATCTTCCCGGATTTAAACGCCGGAAACATCGCTTATAAAGCGGTGCAACGGAGCGCTAAAGCCGTGGCGATAGGGCCTATCTTACAAGGCTTGAACAAGCCCATTAACGATTTGAGTAGGGGCGCTTTAGTGGAAGATATTATCAACACCGTTTTGATTAGCGCCATTCAAGCGCAAGATTATTGATTAGGAGAAATGATGGAAATTTTAGTGTTGAATCTGGGCAGTTCGTCTATTAAGTTTAAATTGTTTGACATGCAAGAAAACAAGCCCTTAGCGAGCGGTTTAGCCGAAAAAATCGGCGAAGAAATAGGGCAGTTGAAAATCAAATCGCATTTGCACCATAACGATCAAGAATTAAAAGAAAAGCTTGTGATTAAAGATCATGCGAGCGGGCTTTTAATGATTCGTGAGAATTTAACGAAAATGGGGATCATCAAAGATTTCAATCAAATTGACGCTATAGGGCATCGTGTGGTTCAAGGGGAGGATAAATTCCATGCCCCAGTTCTAGTCAATGAAAAAGTCATGCAAGAAATTGGCAATCTTTCTGTTTTAGCCCCCTTACACAACCCAGCGAATTTAGCCGGCATTGAGTTTGTTTTAAAAGCACACCCCCATATCCCTCAAATCGCTGTTTTTGACACCGCATTCCATGCCACAATGCCTAGTTACGCTTACATGTATGCGTTACCTTATGAATTGTATGAAAAGTATCAAATCCGCCGTTATGGTTTCCATGGGACTTCACACCATTATGTGGCTAAAGAAGCGGCGAAGTTTTTGAATACCGCTTATGAGGAATTTAACGCTATCAGTTTGCATTTAGGGAACGGCTCAAGCGCGGCCGCCATTCAAAAGGGTAAAAGCGTGGACACTTCTATGGGGCTAACCCCTTTAGAAGGCTTGATTATGGGCACAAGGTGTATACTGCGCAATGCGCGAATAAGAGCTTAGAAGAAGTGATGAAAATGTTAAACCATGAAAGCGGTTTGAAAGGCATTTGTGGGGATAATGAGAAACATAGAAGCCAGAAAGGAAAAAGGCGATAAAGAAGCCAAGCTCGCTTTTGAAATGTGCACTTATCGCATTAAAAAGTATATCGGAGCTTACATGGTGGTCTTAAAAAAAGTAGATGCGATCCTCTTTACAGGGGGATTAGGGGAAAACTACTCGGCTTTAAGAGAGAGCGTGTGTGAAGGCTTAGAAAATTTAGGGATCGCTTTACACAAGCCCACGAACGACAATCCGTGCAGTGGGTTAGTGAATTTAAGCCAGCCTAACACCAAAATCCAGGTTTTACGAATCCCTACTGATGAAGAGCTAGAAATCGCTTTACAAACCAAAAAGGTTTTGGAAAAAACAGAATAAAGAATTGTTTAAGAAATCTATAAGAAATTTTTGGGTAAAAAATTAGCTTTCTTAAATTAAGTTCTAAATTAAGAAAATATCACACTAGGAGTTTTTGATGGAAGTGGTTCATTTTTTAGAGGGCGTTTGTTTTGAAAAGCTCCACATTGAAGCGTTGAGTGAAAATTCTTCCAATAAAGAAATCCGCATTTGCATGCCCAAAGGAGCTGTCATGGACAAACACAAGGCCCCGGGAGCGATTAGCGTGCAGGTTTTAGAGGGAAAAATCATTTTTGAGGTAGAAAATGAAAAAATAGAAATGCCAAAGGGGGCGTTAATTAGCCTAGAAGCCCAAGTTTTGCATCGTTTGGACGCTTTAGAAAATAGCGTTATCAGATTGTCTTTGAGTAAAAAATAAGGAAAATCAAATGATGAAAGCCGTTTTTATCAATGTTTGGTATTTGCTTTTAACCATCATTTTATTAATCATCATATGGAGGATCATTAAATTAGTGTTAAAAGATAAAAACGACAGCGGCGATAAGGGGTTAGGGTAAAGCATGTTTTTGATCTAAAAAGATGAGCCATAAAAGAAGTTGTTAAATCATAGTCGTTTAATTAAGCACGCTACAATACGAAAATTTTAAAAGAAAGGAACAAGCATGAGCGAACAACGAAAAGAATCTTTACAAAATAACCCTAATTTGAGTAAAAAAGATGTCAAAATCGTGGAAAAGATTTTGAGCAAGAACGACATTAAAGCCGCTGAAATGAAAGAACGCTATTTAAAAGAAGGGCTGTATGTGTTAAACTTCATGAGCTCTCCTGGCAGCGGTAAAACCACGATGCTAGAAAATCTAGCGGATTTTAAAGACTTCAAGTTTTGCGTGGTAGAGGGCGATTTGCAAACCAACAGAGATGCGGACAGATTGCGTAAAAAAGGCGTGAGCGCGCATCAGATCACCACCGGCGAAGCGTGCCATTTGGAAGCGAGCATGATTGAGGGGGCGTTTGATTTATTAAAAGATGAGGGAGCGTTAGAAAAAAGCGATTTTTTAATCATTGAAAATGTGGGGAATCTGGTTTGCCCCTCAAGCTATAATCTAGGGGCGGCGATGAATATTGTTTTACTCTCTGTCCCAGAGGGCGATGATAAGGTGCTAAAATACCCTACGATGTTCATGTGCGCGGATGCGGTGATTATCAGTAAAGCGGATATGATTGAAGTGTTTAATTTTAGGGTTTCTCAAGTCAAAGAAGACATGCAAAAATTAAAGCCTGAAGCGCCTATTTTTTTAATGAGCTCCAAAGACCCTAAAAGCTTGGAAGATTTTAAAAATTTCCTTTTAGAAAAAAAGCGTGAAAATTACCAATCCACGCATTCGTTTTAATGTGTTTAGCGATCCCCTCTAAAGTCATAGCCATTAACGATAATGTGGCTATTTTGGAGACTTTGGGCGTTCAAAGAGAAGCGAGCTTGGATTTAATGGGCGAGTCCGTTAAAGTGGGCGATTATGTGCTGTTACACATCGGCTATGTGATGAGTAAGATTGATGAAAAAGAAGCCCTAGAGTCCATTGAGCTTTACCAAGAAATGATCGCCAAAATGAACGAAACGCAATAAAAACAATGAGCGTTGATCACCTCATTTCGCCCTTTAGAGACAAGCAAACCCTTTTAGCGCTCTCTAATGAGATTAAAAAACTCGCTTCCAAACTCACAAAAAAATTAGTCATCATGGAAGTGTGCGGAGGGCATACGCATTCTCTCATGAAATACGGGCTTTTAGATTTGATGCCTAACAATTTAGAGTTTGTGCATGGGCCGGGCTGCCCGGTGTGCGTGATGCCAAGAGCACGCCTTGATGAAGCTTATGAACTCGCTATCATGAAAGATAGCATTGTTTTGAGTTTAGGGGATATGATGAAAGTCCCCGGGAGCTATGGGAGTTTGATACAAGCGAGAGAAAAGGGGCTGGATGCGCGCTTTTTGTATTCGCCCATGCAAGCTTTAGAGATCGCTAAAGAAAACCCTACTAAAAAAGTTATTTACATTGCGATCGGTTTTGAAACCACCACGCCCATGACAGCGAGCGTCTTACTCAACGCCAAAAAAGAAAAATTAAAAAATCTTTTTTTCCACATTAACCACATTCTAGTGCCTCCCAGCGTGAGCGCGATTTTAGAAGATCCAGCCTGCCAAATTAACGCTCTTTTAGCCCCTAGCCATGTGAGCGTGATGAACGGCGCTCAAATCTATTCTCCTTTAGTGGATCGCTTTAAACTCCCCATTATTGTGAGCGGTTTTGAGCCGGTGGATATATTAGAAAGCGTGCTGATGCTTATCAAACAAGCTTTAAAAAAAGAAGCCAAGCTAGAAATCCAGTATAAAAGAGCGGTTAGCTATGAGGGGAATGTGAAAGCGCAAGAGTTAGTCCATGCATGCATGGAAGTGAGAGAAAATTTTGAATGGAGAGGTTTGGGGAATATCAAACATTCCGCTCTCAAGCTCAAAGAAACATTCGCTTCTTATGACGCTGAAAAAGTCTTTAAAGCATGCTTAAGCCACAAAACCTCCAAAGAAAACAAAGCATGCAAGTGCGGGGAGATTTTAAAAGGCATCGCTAAGCCCCTAGATTGCTCGTTATTCGCCACAACTTGCACCCCGCAAAATCCGATTGGCAGTTGCATGGTCAGCTCTGAGGGGGCGTGCGCGGCGTATTATCGTTACAAGCGCGTTTGAGTTTTAAAAATTGCTTTTTAGTGAAATCGCTCAAACCCCAGCAATTGACATTGATGCTAACCGGTTTTTTAGGGGGTTTTTCTTTTTTAACAACTGGTTTTTGATAAGCCCTTTTTTTCACGCTCGCTTGGATAGTCTTAAAATCAAAGGGGTAATTTAAGGCTTTTAGAATCTTTTGCGTTTCTAAAAAATGCGCTTTTAAATTCTTGGTGTAATAATCTTCCTCTATTTTAAAAGCTTTCAAGAAACTCGGGTGCGTGAAATAGATTTTTAGGATTTGATGCTCAATTTTGGCGTATCTAAACCCTTTCTTTAAATCCCCTAAAATTCCAGCCACATAACGATTGATCACCTCTCTTCGCTTGAGCTGGAGCTTTAGATTTCTAAACGCAGACATTTGGCCGATCTTTTTAAACAGCAAAAAGGTTTCTTTCTTTTTCAAATAGCGTTTATAAATGAGAGGGTCAAAATTGTTTTCCATGATGAAATTATAGCGTTTTAGCTTGACTTTTTTTAAAAGCTTTTGTATAATGCTTCTTTTATTGTTGTTGGGGTGTCGCCAAGCGGTAAGGCACCAGGTTTTGGTCCTGGCATTCCGAGGTTCGAATCCTTGCACCCCAGCCATTTTTCCTTTTAGCGCGTTCTTATTAGCGTGTCGCGGAGTAGAGCAGTCCGGTAGCTCGTTGGGCTCATAACCCAAAGGTCAGTGGTTCAAATCCATTCTCCGCAACCAATCCCTTTTTTTAAATTTAACTCTGTTTAATAGAATTTATAGAATTTAAAAAATGCTTTAGCATTTTTAAGATAAATAATTAAAAAGCTCAAGCAAGCGATAACTTTACTAAAAAAGCGGTCTTCTTGGGTTAGGAGGATTTAATTGGGGGTTAAGGGGGAGAGTTATTTCAAAATACCCCCCTATCCCCTTAAAAAAACGAATTTCAAATGAAGAAAACGAATTTCAATTAAAAAATAAGCTTCGCATGAGACACTAACGCAAGAAAACGAATTTCAAATGAAGAAAATGAGTTCCAACACCACCAAACGAAACAAAAAGCGCCAAAAACAAAAAAATCACAAAATTTTTCCAAAATTACAAAAAAAAAAAACGCTTTCATGCTATAATACGCCCCATGTTTAATACATTAAAACACTCATTTCAAAAAAGGAGAATGTGATGAAAAAAACCCTTTTACTCTCTCTCTCTCTCTCTCTCTCGTTTTTGCTCCACGCTGAAGACGACGGCTTTTACACAAGCGTTGGTTATCAAATCGGTGAAGCCGCTCAAATGGTAACAAACACCAAAGGCATCCAACAGCTTTCAGATCGTTATGAAAGTTTGAACAACCTTTTGACCCGATACAACACCCTAAACACCCTTATCAAATTATCCGCTGATCCGAGCGCTGTCAGTGGCGCGATCAACAATTTGAATGCGGGCGCGACGGGTTTGCTCAAAGAAAAAACCAACTCCCCGGCTTATCAAGCCGTCTCTTTAGCGTTAAACGCGGCGGTGGGGCTGTGGAATACCATTGGCTATGCGGTCATGTGTGGGAACGGGAACGGCACAGGTAGCGGGCCTGGCAGCGTAATCTTTAATGGCCAACCAGGACAGGAATCCACGCAAATCACTTGCAACCGGTATGAAGCGACTGGGCCTGGTAAAAGCATGTCTATTGATGAATTCAAGAAACTCAATGAAGCCTATCAAATCATCCAACAAGCTTTAAAAAGTCAAAATGGGTTTCCTGAATTAGGCGGAAACGGCACAGAAGTGAATGTTACTTATAAATACGAATGCAAACAAACTGCTGGCATTAACGGCGGTGTAAATCAGTTCTGCCAAGCTAAAAATGGTAGTAACAGTGGTAGTAATGGCACTAGCGTGCAAACGACTACTCAAGACGGCGTAACGATCACCACTACCTATAATAATAACGAAGCCACCGTCAAATTTGGCATCACCAATAACGCTCAAGAGCTGTTAAATCAAGCGGCAAACATCATGCAAGTCCTTAACACGCAATGCCCTTTGGTGCGATCCACGAATAATGAAAACGTTCAGGGTAATGGCAGCCCATGGGGTTTAAGCACATTCGGGAATGCGTGCCAAATCTTCCAACAGGAATTTAGCCAGGTTACTAGCATGATCAAAAACGCCCAAGAAATCGTCGCGCAAAGTAAGATCGCTAACACTAACCAAAATGCAGAAATAGCTAACCCCAGTAACTTCAACCCTTTCACAGACGCCAGCTTTGCGCAAGACATGCTCAAAAACGCTAGAGCGCAAGCGAATATGTTCAATTTGAGCGAGCAAGTGAAAAAAAATTTGGAAGTCATGAAAAACAACAATAATGTTAGTATTAAGAGGGATGAAATGACCAATTTTGTTAGCGCCTTTTTGGCAAGTTGCAGAGATGGGGGTGGGACATTGCCTAATCAAGGGGTTACCAGTAACACTTGGGGAGCTGGTTGCGCCTATGTGGAAGAGACGATAACGGCTTTAACCAACAGCATCGCCCATTTTGGCACTCAAGCGCAGCAGATACAGCAAGCGGAGAATATTGCTGACACTTTGGTGAATTTCAAATCTAGATACAGCGAACTAGGCAACACTTATAACAGCATCACTACTGCGCTCTCAAAGATCCCTAACGCGCAAAGCTTGCAAAATGCGGTGAGCAAAAAGAATAACCCCTATAGCCCGCAAGGCATAGAAACCAATTACTACTTGAATCAAAATTCTTACAACCAAATCCAAACCATCAACCAAGAATTAGGGCGTAACCCCTTTAGGAAAGTGGGCATCGTCAGCTCTCAAACCAACAATGGTGCCATGAATGGGATCGGTATTCAGGTGGGCTACAAGCAATTCTTTGGCCAAAAAAGAAAGTGGGGCGCTAGGTATTACGGCTTTTTTGATTACAACCATGCGTTCATCAAATCCAGCTTCTTCAACTCGGCTTCTGACGTGTGGACTTATGGCTTTGGAGCGGACGCTCTCTATAACTTCATCAACGATAAAGCCACCAATTTCTTAGGCAAAAACAACAAGCTTTCTGTGGGGCTTTTTGGTGGCATTGCGTTAGCGGGCACTTCATGGCTTAATTCTGAGTATGTGAATTTAGCCACCATGAATAATGTCTATAACGCTAAAATGAACGTGGCGAATTTCCAATTCTTATTCAACATGGGAGTGAGGATGAATTTAGCCAGGCCTAAGAAAAAAGGCAGCGATCATGCGGCTCAGCATGGCATTGAACTAGGCGTGAAAATCCCTACCATCAACACGAACTATTATTCCTTTATGGGGGCTGAACTCAAATACAGAAGGCTCTATAGCGTGTATTTGAATTATGTGTTCGCTTACTAGAAGCTTGCGTTAAACCCTTTGTGAAACTCCCTTTTTAAGGGGTTTCTTTTAAAGCCTTTCTTTTAAATTCTCTTTTTTGAACCCTCTTTTCTTAAACTTTCCCTTTTTGGGAGTTTCTTTTTTGAACCCTTTGTTTTAAACTCTCTTTTTTAAAACTTTCTTTTTTCTTTTTTTTTAAACTTTCTTTTTTTTTAAACTTTCTTTTTTTTTAAACTTTCTTTTTTAAATCCACTTTTTTAAATCCTCTTTTTTTTTGGGGGTTTGATCTTTTTCTTTTTGCCAATCCCCACTGCTTTCGCTTTTTAATCTTTGAGTTTTATTTTTGGGGGGTTTGATGCAAAATCCTTTTTTAAACCCTTTTTTAAACCCTTTTTTAAACCCTTTGTTTTGAACTCTCTTTCTTAAATTCTTTGTTTTTAAATTCTTTGTTTTTAAATTCCCTTTGTTTTAGGAGACTTCTTTTTAAGGGATTTCTTATTTTGAACCCTCTTTTAAGCTCTTTTTTTTGGGGAGTTTGATGAAAAATCTTTTTTAGTATTTTTTATAACCAATGATAAAAGAGCTTGCCAAAAGCAAGCGATAATTTTAAAAATGAAAAAATCTTTTTTAGCGTTTTTGTATTAGTTAGTGGGAAACTTGGCGTTAATTCAAGCGATAATCTATTAAAAAGTGCTCCTTTAGGGGTTTAAGTTGGAGATTAAAAGGGGGAGAATGGTTTCAAAGCGCTTTTTAATCTTTGAGTTTTATTTTTCTAACCTTTTTAATCCCACTCTATCGCTTGCGCTATAATGAGCTGATATTTTTAAAAAAGGAATAAGCATGCCTAACACCACCGCAGAAAAAGACTACACAAAATACAGCGAAAAACAGCTTTTTAATTTTTTAAATTCTATCAAGACCAAACAAAAAAAGAGCGTTAGAAAAATTGAAGGAAATCCAAGCTCAAAAACAAAGAATCAAAAAAGTGCTCCAATTTAAAGTGCTAAATCTAACCGAAAATGGATACACCATAGAAGAAGAGCGAGAAATCTTAGCAAGGGCTAAGGACACTAAGAATCGCATTTGTTTTAAAAGCATAGAGGGTTTTAAGAAGCATTGTGAAAACTTGTAAATGAGATTTAAAAATGCTGACGATTGAAACCAGTAAAAAATTTGATAAGGATCTTAAAATTCTTATTAAAAATGGGTTTGATTTAAAGCTTTTGTATAAAGTGGTTGAAAATTTAGCCACAGAGCAACCCCTAGAACCCAAATACAAAGACCACCCACTCAAAGGCGCTTTAAAAGATTTTAGGGAGTGCTACCTAAAACCGGATTTATTGCTTGTCTGTCAAATTAAAAAACAAGAAAACACTCTTTTTTAGTAAGGCTAGGCAGTCATAGCGAGCTGTTTTGACTGGGCTGTTATAATGAACTCATCTTATATTTTTAAAGGAATAAAGCATGCCAAACACCACCAACAAAGATTACACAAAATACAGCCAAAGACAGCTTTTTAATCTCATGAATAAAAAAGAACAAGAAATTGAAAAACTAAAAAGAGATAGGGCGTATCTTGAAAAAAAATGGCTAAAGAGCTAGAGAAAAAAGATAAAGGTTTCACTATCAAATTAGAAGAATTGAATAAAATCTTACAAGAGATCAACAAAAGAGCTAATGATTGTTGTTTTGGGCATGAGATCCCAAACATTCAAACGCAACAAGCCATGAGAGATGCGTTAAATGGGGTTAATCTCACTCAAATTGATAGTTTAGATGATCTTACAAACGAGTTAAAAAGAGAAAATAATAAAGGTTTTGAAAATGTATGCTCTAGCGTTTGATTTAAAGATTGAGATTTTAAAAAAAGAATACGGAAGAACCCTACAATAAAGCCTATGATGATTTAAGGCAAGAATTAGAGCTATTAGGGTTTGAAAACACTCAAGGGAGCGTTTATGTTAATTATTCTAAAGAAAACACTCTAGCACAAGTCTATAAAGCGATCAATAAACTCTCTCAAATTGAGTGGTTTAAAAAGTCTGTTAGGGATATTAGAGCGTTTAAGGTAGAGGACTTTAGCGATTTTACTGAGATTGTGAAATCCTAGTGTTTAGCCAAATTTTTAAAATTCTTGGCACTTATAGAGTGAAAAGCAACGCTTTTTTTAGTAAGACTAGGCAGTCATAGCGAGCTGTTTTAATCCACCCGCACAACTTATAACGCTACCCCCTTTTTTAGGGATAAAATTTAGGGTTAAAACACCGCTTGCACTTTTTACTTTTTTTAAAGGCTCTCGTGTTTCCCGCTTTTTAGATACCCTCGTGTGCGCATTTCCTTACGCTTCAAAGCCCCTTCATAACGGCGGATTTCAACCTCTGTTTTAGGCTCGTATTTAGGCATGGGGGTGGGTTTGCCATTTTCCACAGCCACCATGGTGAAATAGCATGAATTAGTGTGCATGATTTCACGAGTTTTAATATCTTCGCTCAAAACCTTAATCCCCACTTCGCACGAGGTGTTGCCTACGTAATTGATGCTGGCTAAAAAAGTGAGCAAATTCCCTACAGGAATGGGGTATTTAAAAGTAACCCCATCCACGCTTAAAGTGACCGTTCCTTTAGCGCAATAACGAGCCGAGCACACATAAGCCACTTTATCCAATAAATTCAATAATTCCCCCCCATGCATGACATTGTTGAAATTAGCGGTTGTAGGCACGACCAGATAGCTCATCAATAATTTAGTGCAATCGGCTGTGTCTATAGTGAAATCAAAATGGCTAAAATGCGATGATTGTATGTGAGGCATTGTTTCTCCTTGAATTAAAATTGGTGTTGAAAATGTCTTTGGTAAAAAACATTCCAAGAACTATATATTAGTAAAAATTAAGTAATATTAAGTGAATATTAGAGGAATTACAAAAATAATAAGAGAGTTGGCGTTAGATAATGGGCGAGAAAAAAGAAAGCCAAAAGGTGGCAATTATCACCGGAGCGAGTTCTGGGATTGGGTTGGAGTGTGCGTTAATGCTGTTAGATCAAGGGTATAAAGTCTATGCGCTCTCTAGGCATGCGACTTTGTGCGTAGCACTAAACCATGCGTTATGCGAGTGCGTTGATATTGATGTGAGCGATTCTAACGCTTTAAAAGAAGTGTTTTTAAACATCAGTGCTAAAGAAGATCATTGCGATGTTTTGATCAATTCCGCCGGTTATGGGGTGTTTGGGAGCGTAGAAGACACGCCTATTGAAGAGGTTAAAAAGCAATTTAGCGTGAATTTTTTCGCCCTTTGTGAAGTGGTGCAACTCTGTTTGCCCTTATTAAAAAACAAGCCCCATTCTAAGATTTTTAACCTTTCTTCCATAGCGGGGCGTGTGAGCATGCTCTTTTTAGGCCATTACAGCGCGAGTAAGCATGCCTTAGAGGCTTATAGCGATGCCTTGCGTTTAGAGCTTAAACCCTTTAACGTTCAAGTGTGTTTGATTGAGCCAGGCCCGGTGAAAAGCAATTGGGAAAAAACCGCTTTTTCAGTTGAGAATTTTGAGAGCGAAGATAGCCTTTATGCCTTAGAAGTGAATGCGGCTAAAACTTTTTACGCGAGCGTGTATCAAAACGCTCTAAGCCCTAAAGCCGTGGCGCAAAAAATCGTTTTTCTTAGCATGAGTCAAAAAATCAAGGCCCGTTATTTGATCGGCTTAAAAACCCAATTGTTGTTAGCGTTGTATCAAATCCTCCCCAGTAGCTGGTATGATTCTTTGTTTAGATTAATTGTTCTTAAAAGGAAGCGTGATGCTTAAAACCTATCATATTGCATTAGCTTGCGTGATTTTAGCGGTGGTGGTGCTGTTGTTTGGAGGGGAGTCTTTGAGTTTGGAAGAATGGCAAGAAGTGTGCCTGAATGTGAAAAACCACTTTTTACACAATGAAGAGCTGAGCTCTTTAAGTGTTATTATTTTAGAAATACGACTACCACGAGTGATTTTAGCACTCTTAGTGGGGGCGAGTTTGTCCGGGAGTGGGGTGGTGATGCAAACGATTTTTAGAAACCCCTTAGTCGATCCCTTTTTACTAGGGATTTCTAGCGGGGCGATGCTAGGCGTGGCGATGGCGATAGCGGTAGTGGAGTCTAACATTGCGATTTTAGCGTTTTTTGGGGCGATTTTAGCCAGCCTTGCTGTCTTGGCGATGAATAGGGTTTTAGGCAATTCCGTCCTTTCGTTGGTGCTTTCAGGGGTGGTGTTGAGCGCGTTTTTAAGCGCACTTGCCGGGGCGATCAAATTCTTTGTGATTCCCCAAAAAGCGCAAGCGATTGTCGTGTGGCTTTTAGGGAGCTTGTCTTTGAGCAGTTATAAGGATTGCTTGATCGCTTTCATAGGGCTGTCTTTGGGCTTTATCCCGCTCTTTTTGTTAAGGTGGCGCATTAATTTATTGAGCTTGAGCGATGCGCAAAGTTTGAGTTTGGGGATTAACCCGGTGCTGTTGCGATCGCTTTGTTTGGTGTGCGTGAGCGTTGCAAGCGCTTTAGCGGTGAGCGTGTCCGGCACGATCGGCTGGATTGGGTTAGTGATCCCGCATGTGGCGAGATTGTTTTTTGGGGCGAATTTACAAAAACTGCTTTTAAGCTCTTTGTTAATGGGGGCGTTTTTCTTGCTTTTAGCGGATGTGGTGGCTAAAACCATTACCCCCTATGATTTACCGGTAGGCATTGCGACAAGCGTCTTAGGAGCGCCTTTTTTCTTGTGGCTTTTGTTTAGAACTAGGGGGGTGTGATGGTCTTAGAAGTTAAAAACCTGTCCTTTAAATATTCTCAAAAACTCATTTTAGACAAGTTGAGTTTTAGCGTGCCAAAAAACAGCATTACAAGCATTTTAGCGCCTAATGGCTCGGGTAAAACCACGCTTTTAAAATGCCTTTTAGGGCTTTTAAAGCCTTTAGAAGAAACCGAAATTAAAGCGTGTAACAAAGATATTTTACCCTTAAAGCCTTATGAAAAAGCCAAACTAATCGCTTATATCCCCCAAGTGGAATATTACGCGTTTAATTTCAGTGTGCTGGATTTTGTCTTAATGGGGAAAGCGACGCATTTGAATCTATTCGCTATGCCTAAAGCCAAGCACATTAAAGAAGCCACTAGCGTTTTAGAGCGCTTGGATTTAGAGTCCTTAAAAGATCAAGGCATTAACGATTTGTCCGGCGGTCAAAGGCAAATGGTGCTTTTAGCCAGAAGTTTGTTGCAAAGAACGCCTTTATTGTTACTGGATGAGCCTACGAGTGCGTTAGATTTAAAAAACCAAGCCCTTTTTTTTGATGCGATTAAAGATGAGATGAAAAAACGAGAATTGAGCGTTTTAGTCAATATCCATGACCCGAATTTGGTTGCCAGGCACTCCACGCATGTGGTCATGCTCAAAGATAAAAAACTTTTTTTGCAAGCTTCCACGCCAATCGCTATGACTTCACACAATTTAAGTGCACTCTATGACACGCCCCTAGAAGCGATCTGGCATGATAACAAGCTTGTGGTGTATGCGTTGTAGGGGTTAAATGTTTTGTAAGATTTCAAACCCATGCTTTGAGCATGGGTTTTAGATCGGTATTTAGAAACTATACCTCATTCCTAAATTGGAAGCGAAATGGCCTATATTGGAAATCAAATTGTGCAAATAAACAAAGCCCAAATTCAAAAACACTTCTTTAGCTAATTTCAATTCCCCACCCATCATCACTCTGGCATGGGTATTTAAAGGGTTGCGAGTAGCGTTCACTTTAAAGGTGTTTAAAGACGCGGCGTTATTAGAGCCAACATGAGCGAACTCTTGTAAAACTCCAGCGTTCATATAGAAGTATGAAGTGTCCCCATAATAATAGCGCGCTTCCACATTAGCGCTAGCGTTGAATAGATGCTGACTGCTAGAGCCATTTTTCAAAGCCGCTTTATTGGTGCTGTTGCTTTTAAAGTTGGTTGAACCTAAATGGTTATAGCTCACGCCCACGCTTGGTTTTAACACTAAAGCGTTCCTAAAAAACGCGAAGTCATAACCATAGCTCGCTCTTGTTGCAGCACTATAGGCTAAGTAATGATAGCTTTGATTCAAATCTTGCAATAGAGCGCTTTTGAAATTCAAGCTTGATTGATCACTCCCTAGCGCCCCTTGAGCTTCAAAGTCAAATTCATGCTGGTTAGCAAAAATACGGCTATACACGCCAAAATTAGTGTTATTGGCTCCAGAGTTAAGAGAGTTCGCTTGATTACTAAAAGAGCTATAACCATAGCTTCCAAAACCGCCCACAATGGCTTCCACTTCCCCGTTAAGGTAAGCATCTACGCCTGCACTTGTGCCATACAATGAAGCGTTGGAGCCATTATTCAAGCTCGTTCCTCCAATAGCGTTAGCCCAAACATTGGTAGGTTTTTCATATTTAGGAGCAAATTGATACAACACTTCCGCCGCGCTTTCTAAAGAAGCGAATCTTTGATCTTTTAAAGCTTGTAAGCGTTGGGCGAACGAGTCAATATTGTTGGTGTGCCTTCTGGAGAGATTGACTAAACGAGAATTTAAAATCATCGCATTACTCAAGCTCAAAGTTTGTAAGCTGCTTGTCTTATGCTCTAAACTGGCTACGTTGTTTAAAGCGGTAGTGGCCGCATTCAATTGCTTGGTGATTTCATTAGCGCTTGTAGCATCAATCATGGTTCTGGCGTAACCCGCATCATGGCTATCAATCAATAAGGTTTGCAAGAGATCCCTACCTTGCGCACCTGAATGAGTATAAAGCGTGTCAATATCTTTAGAGCGGTTAGCCAATTCAAACACGCTCTCAATAGTGCCAAAATCATGCTGATTGATAGCGACTAAATTAGGAGTGGCGCTATAACGAGCGAAAGGAGCGTTCTTTATGAGAGCGTAGCTAGCGAAACGCGCATTTTTAATTTTGTTTTCAGGTAAATTTGTGGTATTGCCACCATTCTCAGTGGGCGTAGAATTGTTGCCTAAATTAACAGCGATTGTGGTGTTGTTAGCCGTTTTATTGATCCCTGTATTTTTCCATGCCTTACCTTCAAGATACTTGTAACTTTCAGGGTTGTTCACCATGCTTTGATTGCCGATAGCCATCCCGCATGCTTTAATATCATTGAGATTGTCTTTTCGCACCACACAAATATCCATGCGGTTGTTGTTGTTATAAAGGGCTAGGCGCTCTTTGAATTGCTCTTGCAGATTGGTGTTGCTTGCAGAAATAGAATCATAACTAGCGCCTTGCACTCCCACTAAATTATAATCAATGTTTCGCGCTTTCACTAAAACATGCTCTTTATTTTTAGTGAGGTTTTGAGCGTTATTGATCTTAATGAGCGGTTTGTAAAATCCGGTTGCGCTATCCACTAAATTATTAAATATCATGCTTGCTTGATGGCCTGCATTCAAGGTCGCTACACGCCCATCTTGGACAAAAAGATTCATCGTGCCTTGATTGTTGGTGAAATGCCCTTGAATGGTTAAATCCAAATCCTTACCATAATCCATGCTTGCGTTGCTGTTTAGGGTTAGATTATTAAACATAAGCCCTGTCTTGCCGGCAATGTTTCCTGGGGCTCCAAAAAGAATCCTTTTGTTGATTTCAACATCGGTAACATTCCTAGCGTCAAAATAATTCCAAGGGGCATGGTAAATTTCATCTATAACGAGTTTTTTACCGCTTTTAAAAGTAACGCCCCCAGAATAAGCCGGGCTATATCCCGTTTGCAAACTCACGACACCAATGCGAGACTTATCGCCTATATTTTCGCCAAAAATAGTGTATTGCCCAAAACTTTGAACTCGGGTTGTAACCACCAATTCCTTAATGTCAAAGTTTTTAACGTTCACATTAGTGGCAGATGTAGTGAGCTTGTTGATATTGACTTTGTCTGTAACGCCGCTAAAATCCAAAGCGCTAGTGTTTAGCCCGTTATCGCTCTTACTGGCATCAATATTTTTAAAATGAGCGCTATGGCCATTCACTCTTAAATTCGTGGATTTTCCCAGATAAATATTGCCATTAAAGTTAGCCGTATGAGCATCCACTCTTAAATTCACCGCTTTTCCCAAATGGATATCGTTATTAAAAGTGACTGTGCCGTTTTTGGTATCCGCACCAGCCTTAAACTCAAAATTCGCGCTTGAGCCTGCCAAAGCATAACCGCCCACTTGATTATTCACTCTTAAAGGCCCATCAACGGTGATATTCCCGGTTAGATTTTCCACTAATAAAGAACGCCCGCTCGCTTGATTGGACAGATTGATACCGCCTTTGCCGATATGCAAATGAGCCGCATTGGTGGTAAGAGAAGCTTTATACCCTCCCACTCTAATCGTGCCATCAGCGTTAGTGTTGATGCGGTTGATATTGACAACCGTGTCTTTGCCACCGGCAAAAGGCCCATCAATGACTTGCGTGGGTTGAATTTCTGTTTTTTGTGCGCTATTGGGTGGGTTAATGACCTGAGTGTTACTATTGTTTTGACTGCTCTCTTGTTTGTCGTTTTTAGCATTATTTTGCGTGGTGTTACTAGGTTTATCCTTATAACCGCCTTCTGGAGGGGCGATAATGTTTAGCCCCGCGCTTTGCCACAAATCCAGTGTGCCAATATGAGTCTTGTTGCTAGCGATAATGCCTGCTTGAGCGGCGTTTTTATCGCCCACAGTGAGATGGTTAAAATTCACTTCCCCTGTCACTTTTGAAGTGTTGATCGTGCTGTATGAAGGGGCCAAATACGCTCCCACATATTGCAAACGGCCCATCCACACATTACCCATTAATTTAACGCTGCTTGAAGCCAAATTGAGCGTGGCGCCATCATAAAGAGAAATTTCAGCGTTTTTATCGCTAGTAATCCCTTCTGAAGCTTGCAAAGTTAAAACCGTAGAGCTGGCTTTCCTCCCGGCTCCAGAACCCACACGATTATTGATTTCTACAAAATTATCAATTAAGATATTTTTAGCGTTGAAATCCACTCTCGTGGTGCGATCAGCGCCACCCTTAAAGCTTGTGAAAGAATTGCCATTGAATTGGCCCAAGCGCAAAGTGGCTTTTTGCATATTGACATCTAAATCCCCACCAGTAAAGTTCCTTAGCCCTGAGAGGTTATAAGTCCCTACAGCGTCTTTCATATCCACTTCAAGCTTATTCCATTGCCCGCCTTTGACCCAATAATGCCTAGCGGCATTCCCCCAATCCCAGCCTCCATCAATCTTACTGGATAAAAGAGATCTGTATAAGTCGTATTCCTTGTTAGGGAATTCATTAAAGCCTTTTCCTGCTTGAATGCGCCAAACTTTATCGGGTTTATCTGGGGTTTTATTGGCTTCTTCGGCTTGTTTGAGCCCCCAGCTAAGAAGCCCTGAGACCGTTCCTACAGCGGTTCCTGTAGCGATACCCCCAACAATGGCTGGAATGATCACGGTTGTGAAAAAGGCGGCATGACTTTCTTGCGGTATGGTGCTAATTAACGCTCCTGCTAAAACAAGAGAAACCAAAGGGCGATTGATTTTGCGGTGTGTTTGTTGTATTTCCATTTTTTTCCTTTCTTTCCTTTCTTTTTGTAAAACGATTTTTGCACAAAGGGTGCGACTTTAGACTAGAAAATTTCTTTACGATTAAGGTTATAAATATGTAGTATCTACAACCAATATTAAACTTTTATCAAATTAAGGTAAATAAACATAAAACTTAACAAGATTAAAAAGCAACATGGCGGAAATTTGTGGCTAGAGCGTGTAAATAGGTAAAATTTGAAAAGCTTAAAAAAACTTCTCCCAAATCGTGCCTTGTGGGGTGTCCATCAAAGCGATTTTTTGTTTCAAAAGCTCTTCTCTGATGCTATCGGCTTTTAAAAAATCTTTTTGTTCTTTGGCGCGTTTTCTTTCTTCTATTTTGTTTTCAATGTCTTGTTTTTCGCTTTCACTCACGCCTAACTGGAAATACGCGCTAGGGTCTTTAAACCCAATACCAAGCAGTTCTTCTATGAATTTCAAATTCGCTAAAATTTCGCCTTTTAAAGCCTTGTTTTTGGGGTTTTGATCCAGTTTTTCATTAGTGGAAGAAAGCATGCTTTCTAAAACGCTCAACGCTTTAGAAACGTTTAAATCATCTTGCATGCATTCTAAAATTTCTTTTTTAAAATTTGGATTTATTCCTCCTAAAGTCCCTAAAACGCGCTGTTTCAAACGATAGATTTTATCCAAGCGTTTTTTACTCATTAACAAGTCTTCTTCATTGAAATTCAAAACAGAGCGATAATGCACCCCTAGCAAGTAATTGCGCAAGATTTCGCCATCATAGTTTTTCAGGGCGTCTTTAACAAAAAAGCTATTCCCTAAACTTTTAGACATTTTTTCGTTATTGATATTCACAAAGCCATTGTGCATCCAATATTTAGCGATCTCCACGCCAAAGGCGCAACGGGTTTGGCACGCTTCATTTTCATGGTGGGGGAATAACAAATCCGCTCCGCCAGCATGGATGTCAATTTGATAAGGGGCGTTAGCGAGCGCTAAAGTTTCAAAAACCATGCTAGAGCATTCTATATGCCAGCCAGGGCGCCCTTTGCCTAAAGGGCTATCAAAGCCCACATCATTATCCCCCTTATAGCTTTTCCATAACACAAAATCCTGCTCAAGCCGTTTTTCTTGCACCAAACCAATACGGCCAAATTCCATACTGCTATTATGCACGCTCAAAGAGCCGTAATCTTTATCCTTGCTCGTGTCTAAATAAATATCCCCATTAGAGACCTGATAAGCGAAATTTTTTTCTAAAAGCGTTTCAATCATGCGCACCATAGCGTCTAAATATTCGCTCGCTTTAGGCTCTAGGCTGGGTTTTTTCACGTTCAGGGCGTTCAAATCTCTCGTGTAAGATTCAATATAAATGCTGCTTAATTCTTGAATGCTTTTGCTTTCTTTTAAGGCTTTGTTGATGATCTTATCGTCAATATCCGTGAAATTCCTTACTAACACCACTTCATAGCCACTCAACTCAAGCGTGCGCCTTAACAAATCAAAAGCAATCGCGCTCCTGGCATGCCCTAAATGAGCGTCATCATACACCGTAGGCCCGCACACATAAATATTCGCCTTTTTTTCAACTAAAGGCTCAAAAAGGACTTTTTGTTTTAATTTGGTATCATAAATAAACATTTAAAAACCTTGAAAATAATAAAATAAATATAAATGTGTAACCCACGATTTGAACGCTAAGAGTAATAAGATTTCCACGCAAGCGAGAAAAAGGATTACAAGCCATGATTTTAAATTCTTGATTATACCCAAGAATGGTTGAAAGCCAAACGCTTTTATCGTTAAAACAAATAAAAATAACCCGCTCAAGCTATTCGCTAACGCTAAACCCAAAACCCCTAACAAAGGCATTAAGCTCAAAGAAGCCGCTAAACCTAAAAAAAGCGAAATTAAAGAGATTTTAGCCGCTTTTTTTTGCTCTAATTTCGCATAAAGCCACAAAGAAAAGAGTTTGGTTAGCCCAAAAGGGAGCAAGCCTAAAAGATAGAGCGAAAAGACTTGCGAAGTGATTAAAGTGTCTTTAGGGCTAAATTGCCCCCTTTCAAATAAAAGCTCGGTGATTTCTTTGCTTAACATGATCCCCCCAATGCTGCAAAAGAGCAAAACCCCCACCAAAAAAAACCACGCCTTTTGCAAGCGCTGTAAGACTAAATCCTGCTGGTTGTTTTTAAGCGCGATTGCAATGCTGGGGAAAAGGGCTGTGGAGATAGCGATAGCAAATAAGGCTAAAGGGAGCTGGAAGACTCTATTAGCGTAATACAAATAAGACACACTCCCGCTCGCTAGAAAAGAGGCGATCGTGGTGTCTAAAAAAGAAGCGATTTGAGCGCTAGAATTGCCTAAAACGCTGGGGAAAAATTGCTTGAAAAATCCTTTCAAATCCTTTTTAACTCTATTCAAACGATATTCTTTTTTGAGCGCGTTTTTAGTCTTAAAACCCAACAACCCTCTAAATAATAAATCCCATAAGCCTAATTTTATTAAAGGGTAAAAGTGTAATAAAATTTGAGCCACGCCCCCTAAAAGCACGCCATAGCTCAAATAATACAACGCTTCTAAATGCGTTTTTTCTTTAGAAATGAAAAGGGCTAAAATCATGCATAAATTGAGTAAACTTGCGCTATAAGCGCTGGCAAAAAAGCTGTGTTTGTATTGTAAAAGCGCGCCTAAAAAGGTAGTGATAAACACCAATAAAAGATACCAAAAATTGATCGCTACAATAGGGGCGCATAATTTGAGCGTTTCTTCATCAAAGCCGTAAGCTAGGAGTTTGGTTAGCCATAAGGGATTGAGCACTACTAATAAGCACCACATGAATAAAACGCCGCAAAAAATAAGCCCCACCAAACCCGCAAAGCTCCCTTTAATGGAGCTTCGTATGAAGCTTGGTAAAAAGCTTTGAGAAAAAGAGCCCTCCGCAAAAATACGCCTGAATAGATTAGGCAATTTGAAAGCCACAAAGAAAATATCGCTATACACCCCAGCCCCTAGAATATTGGCCATCATCAAATCCCGTAAAAAGCCAAAAATCCTAGAGCATAAAATCCCTAAGCTATTGGTTAAAAATATTTTTTTTAGCATACTAGTTGTATTTATTACCTAATTTTCAGCGTTTTTTTGTTAGCATATTTCTTTTTTCAAATTCTTATATTATACCATTTAAGGATTAAAAAATGAGCTTGGAGCGTTTTGCCCCTATAAAAGTTGAGCGGTGCAAAGACATTCAAAAAGAATTAAAAAAAGCGGCCGCTGAAAATAAATTACAAACAGAAGATCTGTGGTTTGAGATTTTAAAAACTTCTATTTTTATCAAAAACAGCGCTAAAGACGATTTTAGCGAGGCTTTTGGTGGGGAATTGCAGCAATTAGAAGAAGAGGAATACTATGAAAAAAAAGAGCTAACCCTCTATCAAACCCATGACATTAAGATCAAATCAAACGCCTATAAACGCTTTTTTGAAGTAAAAGTGGATGAAGATTTAAGCAAAATAGAAATTATTTTAGACGAGTGTTTTATTGTCCTAGACACTGAAGAGCATTACCAAGAAATGTTTGCGTATATTAAAGAGTGTTTAGCCTTTCAAGGCGTGGTGTTTAGGCATTTTTCACAAATGTATGAAAATTTAAAAACAGAATTGAGAAAATATCAAAAAGAATCCCAAAACAAGCGCTTTACTTTATACGCTTCTCCAACTTTTATCCCTAATACAGAAGAAAAATCGCATTTTTTATTAGAAGAAGAATACCTTCCAACCCATACTATCCCTTTAAGCGATCAAGAAGAATCGTTTGTTAAAGAAAATTACTATATCGCTAAAGAAAACCAAAAAGTCGCTTGCGTGAATTGCCCCAAACAAGGCAGAGACGGCCGCAACCTCAAAGGCCTTTATATTGAATTGCCCAAAGTCGCCCATTCGCCCACCCCCATAGGGCATGACAAAAACGCTTTTGAAGAAAGAGAAGAAAATAACGCTTTAGTGTATTACTCCAAAGCCTTACAAGGGGTTAAAATGGAAAAGGGGCGTTTGGTTTCTAAGCAAAATTTTATCTTTAAAAACGGGATCAAATCCATTGAAGTGCCTAATCTTTTAGGGGGAGTGGAAAGCGGGTTAGCTTTAGAGATCCAAGCTAAAGACGAATTGAGCGATGCGATTGATTCTAACCTCATTTTAGAAGCGAGCGCGATTAACATTAAGGGCAATGTGGGCAAGAATGTGATCTTAGTGGCCAAAGAAATCACTATAGAGGGGCAAATCCACCCTGAAAGCTATGTCTATGCCAATCAAGCGCGCATCACTAACCATAAGGGCGTGTGCTACGCTAAAGAGTTTGAGTGCAAGTATTTAGAGCGCGCTAAGGTGTATGCCAATAGCGTTAAAGTGGAAGCGAGCGCGGGGAGCGTGGTCTATGCGAAAGAAATCGCTTTAGAAAAGCTCAAAAGCGATAACAAGCTGTATTTTTCCAAGCAATGTTTGATTGATGAGGTGGATGGTAATGGCAACCGCTTTATTTTTTACGCTTTTGGGGGGCGAGAAAACCAAGAAGAATTGAAGATCGCTAAACAAAAACTCAATGCGTTAGGGGTAAAATCTAAAAAAATCATCGCTCAGCACCAGTCCTTAAACCATTTAGTCAAAAACCATCAAGCCATCATGGAAAAGCTTAAAAACGCTACCGAAGAAATCAAACGCTCTTTAATGCAGCAAGAAAGCGTGAAAGACGCTTATAGCGAGTTTATGTTTGCTCTCAAGCGTTTGAAAATCTTAAAAGCTCAAATGCTAGAATTGCAAAAAATCAATAACGAATGTTACGCTAAACTCATCAGCATAGAAAACAGCTTCCAGCATGCAAGCATTATGACTAAAAACCCTTTCAAGCAAGAAAATATCGTGATTTATCATCGCAATTACCCTAAAGTGAGCAATTCAACCGCCATGTTAAGCCATAATGAAAGCGTGAACGTGATCTATGAAGATCATAAAATCAAAAAAGTCCCTAAAAGCGCGATAAAAGGCTAGAACAAGAAATAAAAAAGGGATAAAAATGATAGTGGGTTTGATAGGGGTTGTGGAAAAAATCTCTGCTTTAGAAGCGCATATAGAAGTGCAAGGGGTTGTTTATGGGGTGCAAGTTTCTATGCGAACGGCTGCTTTGCTTCAAGCGGGCCAAAAAGCGCGTTTGAAAATCTTACAAGTGATCAAAGAAGATGCACATCTTTTATACGGGTTTTTAGAAGAGAGCGAAAAAATCCTTTTTGAAAGGCTTTTGAAAATCAATGGGGTAGGGGGGCGTATCGCTTTAGCCATTCTTTCAAGCTTTTCGCCGAACGAATTTGAAAACATTATCGCCACCAAAGAAGTCAAAAGACTCCAGCAAGTCCCAGGCATTGGCAAAAAGCTCGCTGATAAGATCATGGTGGATTTGATTGGCTTTTTCATTCAAGATGAAAACAGACCCGCGCGCAATGAAGTCTTTTTAGCCCTAGAGAGTTTAGGCTTTAAAAGCACCGAAATCAATCCAGTTTTAAAAACCCTAAAACCCAATCTCAGCATAGAAGTAGCGATTAAAGAAGCCTTACAACAACTGCGCTCTTAAAAAAAGCTTTTAGTTTAGCGGCTACGCTTTAAACGAAGCCACCGCAGGAGCGGCTTTAAAATACCACATTAAAAGAGCGCTTGAGAGAAGCCACTCTATAAGCGAATTTAGTAAGAATTTAGAATTAAGCGCGCAAAAATCACACTTTAGCAACAACACGATTAAAATCATTGAAGAGCTTAATAATGGCGTTAAGCAAGCGAGCGAAGAAATCAAAGAAAAAGCGACTAAATACGAAAAAGCCTTACAAGAATTACAAAAGATTGATGAAAGCAAGCTTACTAAAGAACAGCAACAGGTTTTAAAGGTTTTTAAGGGCGAGCTAGATCAAGCAGAGATTAAAGGGATAGATTTAAACGACCTTTACATTTTAGATCAAGGCACAAGGCATGCGGGAGCTAAAAAGATTTTAGTTAAACATTACGGAGAAGAGAACACAGGCGGACTAACTAATGAAGAACTCATTAACATGAGCGAAGTAATCAAAAACGGAAGCGTGTTATTAGAGAGTTTTGAAAGGATTAAAAACGGGTTTAGATATGCTTACGAATGGGATAATAACGGCGTTAAGCTTAGGTTAGTCGTAGATGATTTAAATAATGGGAATAAGATTTTTGATTTTCATAGCGATAGGAATTTTACAGATTTCAGGGATGCCAGTCTACACTCTGGAAACCATCCCTATGAAAATAATCCTACAACAAAACCGCTAAATAGTCAAGAGGATTTATTAAAAAATACAGAATTAGAGAACGAAACCACCCAAGAAGTTAAAAATTTAAGCCCCCTTGAGCAAGCCAACGCCGAAAAACATGAGTTAACGCTAAAAACAATGCAAAAAATGCATAAAACGAAGCATAAAATGAAATTATAAGGATAGTGTAGCCCATAGAAAAACATTAGCAAAATCTCAGAATAGCAATTGACCATCAGTTATGAGCTGAGTGCTAGACATATTTGATAAAGCTAATGCATTTTGAAACTTTAACATAAAAAATTAAACACAAGGAGTAAGCAATGAAAAGCATTAAAAAGCCTCACCTTGACCATACACAAGCCCTTGCGTCTTATGTGTCAGGGTCTATTGGCACACTCAAAGTGTTTTTAGTATGGGTTAGAAAGTTATTCTCCAACCCATACTTTAATAATCACACAAAAAGAAACAACAAGTCAAGGGGTAAAAAATGAATTAACCTTAAAAATGATGCATCAATCAAAGCTTTAATACAAGACACCAAACCCTCTAAGGGGCAACCATAGGTTGAGTTCCTATAGCGATGTCCGCAAGAATGCTACCACAAAAACCACAACAAAGCAAAATAACGGCTTAAACTTTTGAGAGTGTAAGGAGAATGAATGAAAAACAAAAATGATGTTAAAGCAGAGATTGACAAGGCGGACATTATCCACTCTTTCATTCCGCAGGATAGCTGAAAATGCTAAAAAGCAATGAGTGGGCTACCATTGAAACTATAAAACAAAAGCTTTAATAAATCAAGGAAGTCAAGAAATGAAAACAAGCGAAAGTTATAACCAAATCCTAGAAAAAGCGAGAACGATAATGGATAAGGCGAATCATTAAAGAGTGAGTGGGTTATTACAAAGTTTAAAGCAGATAAAACAAGGAATGGGCTAATTGAGTCGCCTTTAGCACCAAATTACAAGGGGAAAGATACTAATCCCCTAAACCTTGATAACCCCAATCCTACCACAAAAAAATAAGCAAGAAGTAACGAACTACCCGAGCTTACCCAGTCAGTGTGAGAAAAATAAGCCTAAAAACCCCTTTAAAAATTTTGACTCCGTTGTGATTAAACGCCAATAATTGAGTTTTTAAAAAATGATTTTTTAAACTCTATAAAAATGAAATAACCCTTTTTATGGTTTAGTTTAAAGCCCAGTTGGTTTTAGTGAGACTTTCTCTGATGGAAAACAGCTTATCTTTGACTTCGTTACTGCTCAATTTCCTCACTTTATCTGAATTGTATTTCAAATCCTGACTAAGAAGAGACAACCTGTTAGACAAATCGGCAATATCCACCCTTAACCCCTCATCTCTGGCTAATTTGAGCGCTGGGATTAGATCCGTATCTTTTGAAAATATCAAAATCCTGTCAGCTATTTTTTTAAAGGCTATTCTTTGAATGTCAAGACCCATGAGCATATCCACCTGCTTTTGTTCTAATAACGCTCTATAACTCCCATCAAACTCCACTCTTATTGCGTTTAACTTAGTCCTCCCTAACCTTAATTCCACTTGATCCAATGAAGCCAGATCGTGTTGGAAATTTTCCACATCGCTATAAATCTTCTCCCACTTAGTCGCTTCACTGCTTTGTAAGATCTCTTCAATGTCGCTGCTCGTGAAGATTTTCATTTCTGTTCCCGGATTTTTTTCATTTTGGAGAGTGTCGTTCCTCTTATCCCATAACGCATGTTCAAAATCAAAGGGTGGGGTGGTATAAAAGTAAATACGACTGATCCATTCATCATCTAGTAAAAAAGCTCTGATAGTAACGATCACATCTAAAGCGATATTGTAATTAACGCATTTTGTTTGTTTAATATCGCGCCTGAAATTCTCCCAATCCACTAGTATGATTGTGTTTGCTTTCATTTATTGCTCCCTTATTTATACGCTAAATTTTTTAAAAGTTCTTAATGCAATCTTGTATTTTGTGCCAACAAGAAACATGGATATAATAATAGCGTTTTTTAAACCTTGCAATTAAATAATAGGAATGATTGATGCGTATTTTAGGAATAGATCCGGGCAGTAGGAAATGCGGGTATGCTATCATTTCTCATGCTTCTAACAAGTTTTCTTTAATCACGGCCGGGTTCATTAATATCACCACGACACGCTTGCAAGAACAGATTTTAGATTTGATAGAAGCCTTAGATTGCTTATTGGATCGTTACGAAGTTAATGAAGTGGCGATTGAAGATATTTTCTTTGGGTATAACCCTAAAAGCGTGATCAAGCTCGCGCAATTCAGGGGGGCGTTGTCTTTAAAGATTTTAGAAAGGATCGGTAATTTTAGCGAATACACGCCCCTACAAGTCAAAAAAGCCCTTACCGGTAACGGGAAAGCCGCTAAAGAGCAAGTGGCCTTTATGGTCAAACGCTTGCTTAACATCACAAGCGAAATCAAGCCTTTGGATATTAGCGATGCGATAGCCGTTGCTATCACGCATGCGCAACGCTTAAAGCTCCACTAATCACCATTTGTAAGCCACTTCAAAACGCGCATTAAACCCAGGCTCGGCGATCGCTCTTTTAATAGCGTCAGTGCCTGGCATATCCGGGCTCATGACATAAGGGCTTGTTTGATCCACATAGAATTTGTTGAAAACATTATTAAACACGGCTGAAAGCAGCAAACCTTTCCAGCGGCTTTTGGTTTTAGGGCTCCAATTGATATAAAAATTACTCACGCCATAGCCCGGTTTGTGCATATGCACCAACCCTAATTTAGATCCGCATTTGGCTAAATCGGTAGGGGTTTTGGGTTTTTCAGCCGTCCCGTAATCAGGCAAGTAAATATCAAACCCGCAATAATCCAAACCGGTAACAAAGCGGCTAAGCCATGCAAGATTGATCCCTGTTTTGGGGATGGTGTAATCTAGCTTTATAATAAAAACATTACCGGTGCTTGCGGCAAGCTCATAGCTGTCCGCCATTAAATACCCCCTAGTGGTGGGCCAAGTGCGCGAGATCCCCACATTCAAACTCACGCCCTTGTATCTAAAAGTCCCACCCACTTCATAGCCATAAATCCTAATCGCTTGATTTAAATTGGTTACAATCAAACTTTGCGCGTATTGTGAGATGAAATTATCCAAAGCTTGATAGAACGCCGCAGCCCTCCCGCTAAAATACTGGCTTGAATAATCAATATTAAATTCAGCGTTAGAGCCCACTTCAGGCTTGATGTTTTTGGCGTATCGCAAATCATTCTGGCGCATATACACGCCATCTCCTGGCATCACCCCTCTTGTAACTTGAGAATAAGTGATTTTTAAAGATAAAGGCTCAATGGGGCTTAGCACAAGGGCTGCACTAGGGCTAAAGCCTTGAGTGTAGCGGTGGTTCCAGTCTTTATCATAAAGCGTGTATGCGTCCCACCTTACCCCGGCTCCAAAAGTGATGATTTTATGAGGCGAGTAATTCGCTTGCACATAGCCTCCATAAATATTCCCGTTCGCTTTCCCTCTTTGGCACAAAGTAGGGTCATTGGGGTTATTATCCACAAGAGAGCAAGCGATTTGTTTTTGCCCTTTATCATCAGTATAAACTTGATTGGGCCTGTATAATTCTGATTTAGGGATGCGAGCGTCAAAAACGCTTAAATTTTGGTAGTTGAATCCGTATTCAAAAAGGCTGTCTGTGGCTTCATCAATCACATGCGCGACTTTAAGGTTTAACCCGGTGTTGTTTAAAAACAAATTCCTAGGCTGTGAGCTTGGCTTATCCACATCTGAAAAGCTTGGGGTGCAATACCCACCTTCCACGCATGGGTAATTTTCTTTTTCCCATGCACTCGCTTGAGAAGTGGGGAATTTAGCATAAACGCCATTAGGATCAAATAGGGGATCAAACTTGGCGTTTCTAATGCTTGTATAAAGGGTAAAATCTAATCGTGGGTCGCCAAAAGAATTTCCCGCTTCTCTTTTATATTGTAAGGAAAGATTGTTAGCGCTATTAATGGAGTGATACATGTATCTAGTGAAACTATCTAGCACATTAGGACACCCTTGGTCGCTATCAGGGCTAAAGGGGGCTTCACAAGGATAGGCTAACCCTATAGCGTTACTCCTTAAAGGGCGTGTAGCGTTATCTCGTGTCATGTTCCAGCTGAAAGTGAGCGTGTCTCTGTCGCTCAAATAACCATTCATTTTAACTAAAGCGTTATTTTGCTCGCTAGGAGTTCCTGGCTCTTTATCGGCTTGTGTGGGATTGAAAAGGTTTTTCATCGCTGTAGCGCCGCTTCTATAATAGAAGATATTTTGGTGCGTGTAGTAAGCGATAATATCAAAATGCGTGCTTTTGTAAGCCGATCTAAAAGTCTCTCGATCGCCAAAATTGGTATAAAAACTCACCGCCCCACTGGCTGCATAATTTTTCCCCCTAGGGATAAAATCAGCCGCTCCTTTAGTCTCCATTTTAATCACTCCTGCAATCGCTCCTGGCCCTGCACTCGCATTCGCTGCACCTTTGGTAACTTCCACGCTTTTGAGCATGCCAGGGTCAATCACGGTGTTGCCTTGGTGGTGGAAGATATTGCCATTTTGCGCAGCCCCATCCACCGTAACCCTTAAAAGCCTGTCTTCAATGCCTCTCACATAGATTTTCTGCCCCATCACGCTCCCTCCGCCCACATTCACATCAGGGTTAGTCCTAAACAAGTCCTTGACTTCATTGCTTTGGCGTTGATCCAATTCTTTAGAAGTTACTTTAAACTCATTGTTGTAAGTGAAAATCCTTTTAGCTTGGGTGGTAACCTTATTTAAAGTGCGCTCCTCGCTATAGCAAGTATCAGCGAGTAGGGGGAAACATAAAGCGTATCTAAGCTTTGGGTATGATCTTAAAAACATCAAACAACTCTCCTTAATCTGAAAATTTAAAAAATAAAAAAAACAAAATCCGTCAATGCATTGAGATAGAATAGTATGATAATTATTATTAAAACCAGATTAAAAATAAAATTTTGTTTTTAACTTTTCTTATTTTCATTAATTGTTACAAATAGAAATACTTAAGGGGGTTTTTTATTCTTAAAAAAAAGATTTTTTAAGGAAATTGAATCTTGTTAGTCTTTGTATAACAAATTATGTAATAATCACCACTAGTAATTGGCTTAGTGATAGATTACGAAGATTTAAAATAAAGGAATAAAGGAAAGAAGATGGTTAATAAAGATGTGAAACAAACCACTGCTTTTGGTGCTCCCGTTTGGGATGATAACAATGTGATTACGGCTGGCCCTAGAGGTCCTGTTTTATTGCAAAGCACTTGGTTTTTGGAAAAGTTAGCGGCGTTTGATCGAGAAAGGATCCCTGAAAGGGTAGTGCATGCTAAAGGAAGCGGAGCTTATGGCACTTTCACCGTGACTAAAGACATCACTAAATACACTAAAGCGAAAATTTTCTCTAAAGTGGGCAAAAAAACCGAATGCTTTTTCAGATTCTCTACTGTGGCTGGGGAAAAAGGCAGTGCGGATGCGGTGAGAGACCCTAGAGGTTTTGCGATGAAGTATTACACTGAAGAAGGTAACTGGGATTTAGTGGGGAACAACACGCCTGTTTTCTTTATCCGTGATGGGATCAAATTCCCTGATTTCATCCACACTCAAAAACGAGATCCTCAAACCAATTTGCATAATCCTGACATGGTATGGGATTTTTGGAGTAATGTTCCTGAAAGTTTGTATCAAGTAACATGGGTTATGAGCGATAGAGGTATTCCTAAATCTTTCCGCCACATGGATGGTTTTGGCAGCCACACTTTCAGCCTTATCAACGCAAAAGGCGAACGCTTTTGGGTGAAATTCCACTTTGAAACCATGCAAGGCGTTAAGCACTTGACTAATGAAGAAGCTGCAGAAATCAGAAAGCATGACCCTGATTCCAATCAAAGGGATTTATTCAATGCGATCGCTAGAGGGGATTTCCCAAAATGGAAATTAAGCATTCAAGTGATGCCAGAAGAAGATGCTAAAAAGTATCGATTCCATCCGTTTGATGTGACTAAAATTTGGTATCTCAAAGATTATCCATTGATGGAAGTGGGCATTGTAGAGTTGAATAAAAATCCTGAAAACTATTTCGCAGAAGTGGAGCAAGCGGCATTCAGTCCGGCTAATGTCGTTCCTGGAATTGGCTATAGCCCTGATAGGATGTTACAAGCTCGCTTGTTCTCTTATGGAGACACACACCGCTACCGCTTAGGGGTTAATTATCCTCAGATACCGGTCAATAAACCAAGGTGCCCGTTCCACTCTTCTAGCAGAGATGGTTACATGCAAAACGGGTATTATGGCTCTTTACAAAACTATACGCCTAGCTCATTGCCGGGTTATAAAGAAGATAAGAGTGCGAGAGATCCTAAGTTCAACTTAGCTCATATTGAGAAAGAGTTTGAAGTGTGGAATTGGGATTACAGAGCTGAAGATAGCGATTACTACACCCAACCAGGCGATTACTACCGCTCATTGCCAGCTGATGAAAAAGAAAGGTTGCATGACACTATTGGAGAGTCTTTAGCTCATGTTACCCATAAAGAAATTGTGGATAAACAATTGGAGCATTTCAAGAAAGCTGACCCCAAATACGCTGAGGGAGTTAAAAAAGCTCTTGAAAAACACCAAAAAATGATGAAAGACATGCATGGAAAAGACATGCACCACACAAAAAAGAAAAAGTAATCCTTTTCTTTAAGCGTTCTTATTTTTTAGGAACGCTTTGTCTTTCACAATTTAGGTTTTTGGATACTTATCAATCCTTTAGGGTTGGTGGTGTGTCCTACTTTTTCATTCATTCAACGAATTTAAAAATTACAATAAAGAGTTATAGTTATGAAACGAAGGGATTTTATTAAAACGACTGCTTTGGGCGCTACAAGTGCTGTTTTAGGAGCACAGATTTTACAGGCAAAGGAAAGCCAAGAGAGTGTTGCAAAATATAAAATAGAGGCTGAGTACAGCATTGATTTTGATTCTGCAGAGCACACTTCACTTTTCATTCCCATGCCGAGTGTTGTAGCGAGCAATGTGCATTTACAAGGCAATCATGCTAGCTATAAAAGCATGCTCAATTTTGGCGTGCCTTATTTGCAAGTGGATTTTTTAAAAAGCGCTCAAAAAAAGCAAGTCCATTTGTCTTATGAGATCGCTAGCTATCAATTGAATGAGCGTTTGTTTGAAACGAGCGATTTTGTAGCAATGGGGCGTTATGAAAGAGATGATGCGAGCGTGGCTAACATTGCCAACCAGCTCAAAGGAACAACCCCCAAAGAAAGCGTCCGTAACTTTTATGCGTTCATCAAGCATGAGATGCCCAAGAGACAAAAGGCTCTAGAGGGTAAAGAAAATTTACCTAAACGAGATAGTTTGCCTTGGTTTGCAACCATTTCAAAAGAGAGCATGTTTGTGTCCTTATGCCATGCATGCGGGATTAAAAGCGCTGAAGTGCAAGGCTTGAAATTGGCTCAAAACAGCGTAGTGAAAAACGCTTCTAGGGTAGAAGTGTATTTGAAAGATTCATTTCTAGCGTTTGATTTTCAAAATAACCACAAGGAAGTCTTTATCCCGTTGAATCGTCATAAAGACATGCAGTTAGATTCTGCCTTATTGGCGACTTTTGGCGATGCCTTCGCCCTTGTGGATGGTAGGGATTTAGGCAATTACGAGAGCAAACTTTTTGAAAAAAGAGTGTCCTATACGATTGTCTAAAGGCATGAAATTTAGGAATATTCCTTGATAGCGGGCTTTCCTTTTTAAGGGAGAGTTTGCAAAAAGGGTTTATAAAGGGTTGTCTTTATGCGAGAATTTTTTAAGAAACTTGGCACAGAATACGCTTCCAAGCTGTTTTTAATTTATTGGCTTAGATGGATGTTGAGCGCGTTGGTGATGCTGCCTTTTATGGAGGTTTTTTATTATTTCAATTTTCCGTTGTGGCTCAATCTTTTCTTGGGGCAAACCATTGGAGCGGTGATTTTTTTCAAGCTGGACAAGTTGATTTTTTCTAAAAAATGATTTTTACAAGCCTAAAAAGCCACTAAGCTTTTTCTTAAGCTTTTGTATTTCCTAAGCTTTTTTGAGGAATTCAGATTTTAAAGACAAACTCTGCCCTTCCACTTTACAATCCACATTGTGATCGCTATTGACAAGTTTGATATTTTTGATTTTGGTGCCTTTTTTAAGCACTAAAGATGAACCTTTAACCTTTAAATCCTTAATGAGAATGACCGAGTCCCCATTTTGTAAAAGATTATTATGGCAATCTTTAACGATCAATTCTTCATCATTAACTTCATTTTCATCCCACTCATACAAACAGCTAGAGCAAACTAATTGCGTGCCATCATGGTAGGTGTAGGAGTCGTTGCATTTAGGGCATGGGGGTAAATCTTGCATGATAATTATCCTTATCGTGGTGTTAGTGCTACCATGTTATCTAAAGCAAGGTTATAAAACGCTTTATTTTGACAAGTATCAACCCCCTAAGATCGCATGACGAAAAATTATCGCCTGCTTAGCGCAAGCTATTTAATATTTTAAAAAATTCTTTTAGCATTTTTAATGCCATCAATTTAAGTTTTTTCTGGTTAGTATTCAAAAAGCTCTTTTTAGAAATAGGTTACTAAAAGTTACTAATAAGTTAAAATTCGTTAAAATAATCATAATGATTAAAGATTTTAACCACTATTGTAGAAAAATAACAAGAGGGTTTGTAAAAACTCCCATTAAAAACAAGGAGCAAAAAAGATGAAAAAAGCGGGCTTTCTTTTTTTAGTGATGATAGCTATCGTTGTTATGAGTTTAAACGCTAAAGATCCGAACGTGTTGCGTAAGATTGTTTTTGAGAAATGTTTGCCTAATTATGAGAAAAATCAGAATCCTTCGCCATGCATAGAAGTCAAACCCGATGCCGGCTATGTGGTTTTAAAAGATATTAACGGCCCGTTGCAGTATTTGTTGATGCCAACAACTCACATTAGCGGTATTGAAAGCCCTTTGTTGCTTGATCCTTCCACGCCTAACTTTTTTTATTTATCCTGGCAAGCGCGGGATTTTATGAGTAAAAAATACGGCAAACCCATTCCTGATAGCGCGATCTCTTTGACGATTAACTCTCATAAGGGGCGATCGCAAAACCATTTTCATATCCACATCTCTTGCATTAGCCTTGAAGCGCGCAAACAGCTGGATAATAATCTAAAAAAAATCAACAGCCGTTGGTCGCCATTATCAGGTGGCTTGAGTGGGCATAAATATCTGGCGCGTCGGGTAACAGAAAGCGAGTTGGCGCAAAAAAGCCCCTTTATCATGCTTGCTAAAGAAGTGCCTAATGCGCATAAACGCATGGGAGACTATGGCTTGGCGGTGGTGCAACAAAGCGATAACTCCTTTGTCTTGTTAGCGACACGATTTAACCCATTGACTTCCAATCGCGCTTCAGCCGAAGAGATTCAAGATCATGAATGCGCGATTTTGCGTTAAGGTAAGTTAGATTCTTAAGCTTGAACGGCAACCTTTAAAAAGCGTTATGGGGGGTAGTGTTGCCAAAACCCCCTATTTTTTTGTGAATTTGACTGATCTTTTTGATTAACAAAACTTAAAATCCACAATCAATCATTCTAAAAAGCTATTTAGGAACAACTTTTGCTTTATTTTGCATAGATTGAATTTCTTTAAATTAAAGGATAACCATGCTTAGGTCTTTATGGTCTGGTGTCAATGGGATGCAAGCCCACCAAATCGCTTTGGATATTGAGAGTAATAATATTGCGAATGTGAATACCACTGGTTTTAAATATTCTAGGGCTTCTTTTGTGGACATGCTCTCTCAAGTCAAACTCATCGCTACCGCACCCTATAAAAACGGGTTAGCAGGGCAGAATGACTTTTCTGTGGGGCTTGGGGTAGGCGTGGATGCGACGACTAAAATCTTTTCACAAGGCAATATCCAAAACACAGATGTCAAAACCGATCTAGCGATTCAAGGCGATGGCTTTTTTATCATTAGCCCTGATAGGGGGATCACGCGCAATTTCACAAGAGATGGGGAGTTTCTTTTTGACTCGCAAGGGAGTTTGGTTACCACCGGCGGGCTTGTGGTGCAAGGGTGGGTGAGAAACGGGAGCGATACTGGCAATAAAGGGAGCGATACGGACGCTTTAAAAGTGGATAACACCGGTCCTTTAGAAAACATTAGAATTGATCCTGGAATGGTGATGCCAGCCAGAGCGAGTAACCGCATTTCTATGAGGGCGAATTTAAACGCTGGAAGGCATGCCGATCAAACAGCGGCGATATTTGCTTTGGATTCTTCGGCCAAAACCCCTTCAGATGGCATCAATCCGGTGTATGATTCAGGCACGAATTTAGCTCAAGTCGCCGAAGACATGGGATCTTTATACAATGAAGATGGCGACGCTCTTTTATTGAATGAAAACCAAGGGATTTGGGTGAGTTATAAGAGTGCGAAAATGGTTAAAGACATCCTCCCTTCTGCAGAAAACAGCACGCTTGAGTTGAATGGGGTTAAGATTTCTTTCACGAACGATTCAGCGGTGAGCCGGACTTCAAGCTTAGTAGCGGCTAAAAATGCGATCAATGCGGTCAAAAGCCAAACGGGCATTGAAGCTTATTTGGACGGCAAGCAATTGCGTTTGGAAAACACCAATGAATTAGACGGCGATGAAAAGCTTAAAAACATTGTGGTTACTCAAGCCGGGACCGGAGCGTTCGCTAACTTTTTAGACGGCGATAAAGATGTAACGGCTTTCAAATACAGCTATACGCATTCTATCAGCCCTAATGCGGATATTGGGCAGTTTAGGACCACTGAAGACTTGCGTGCCTTAATCCAGCATGACGCTAATATCGTTAAAGATCCTAGTTTAGCGGACAATTACCAGGACTCAGCCGCTTCTATAGGGGTTAGCGTCAACCAATACGGCATGTTTGAAATCAACAATAAAGACAATAAAAATGTCATTAAAGAAAATCTCAATATCTTTGTGAGTGGGTATTCTTCAGACAGCGTAACGAACAATGTTTTGTTTAAAAACGCCATGAAAGGGCTTAATACCGCTTCTTTAATTGAAGGGGGAGCGTCAGCGAGCAGTTCTAAATTCACCCACGCTACGCATGCGACAAGCATTGATGTGATAGACAGCTTAGGCACCAAACACGCTATGCGCATTGAGTTTTATAGGAGTGGGGGAGCGGAATGGAATTTTAGAGTGATTGTGCCTGAGCCTGGGGAATTAGTAGGGGGGTCAGCGGCTAGGCCTAATGTGTTTGAGGGAGGCCGTTTGCATTTTAATAACGACGGATCGCTTGCAGGCATGAACCCGCCTCTTTTGCAATTTGATCCTAAAAATGGCGCTGACGCTCCCCAACGCATCAATTTAGCCTTTGGTTCCTCAGGGAGCTTTGATGGATTGACAAGCGTGGATAAGATTTCTGAAACGTATGCGATTGAGCAAAACGGCTATCAAGCGGGCGATTTGATGGATGTCCGCTTTGATTCTGATGGGGTGCTTTTAGGGGCGTTCAGTAATGGCAGGACTTTAGCGCTCGCTCAAGTGGCTTTAGCGAATTTCGCTAACGATGCGGGTTTACAGGCTTTGGGCGGGAATGTCTTTTCTCAAACCGGTAACTCTGGGCAAGCCTTAATCGGTGCGGCTAATACGGGGCGTAGGGGTTCAATTTCAGGATCCAAACTGGAGTCTAGTAATGTGGATTTGAGCCGGAGTTTAACGAATTTGATTGTGGTTCAAAGGGGTTTTCAAGCGAACTCTAAAGCGGTAACCACATCCGATCAAATCCTTAACACCCTATTGAATCTTAAGCAATAAACCAAAGGATTACTCTAATACAATATAATAGGGGCTAATTTAAAGATTAAGGTTTAGTATGCATGAATACTCGGTCGTTTCTTCT
The DNA here is from genome assembly GCA_008033015.1 of Helicobacter pylori. Lineage (GTDB taxonomy): Bacteria > Campylobacterota > Campylobacteria > Campylobacterales > Helicobacteraceae > Helicobacter > Helicobacter pylori_DH. The sequence goes on along the minus strand of CP032042.1, from coordinate 571,060 downwards.
TTAATCGCTCTTTGCGAAGAGCATGCAAAGAAAAATCAAGCCCATAAGATTGAAAGAGTGGTGGTCGGTATTGGCGAAAGAAGCGCTATGGATAAGAGCTTGTTTGTGAGCGCGTTTGAGACTTTTAGAGAAGAATCTTTGGTGTGTAAAGACGCTATTTTAGACATCGTGGATGAAAAGGTTGAATTAGAATGCAAGGATTGTTCGCATGTTTTTAAGCCTAACGCACTAGATTATGGGGTGTGTGAGAAATGCCACAGCAAGAATGTTATTATCACTCAAGGCAACGAAATGCGTTTGTTGTCTTTAGAAATGTTAGCGGAATAAAAACCGATGCAAGAAGAATTGAACGCTTACCAGCAAGAAATTGAAGACACTAGAGGAGTTTTAAAAAAAATCCGTTTGGAATTGAAACAAGTCCAAGAAATCTTGCGTAAGAAAAAGAGTGCTTTAAAAGGTTTGAAGCAAGAAATTTATCAAAAAAAATTAGAAAAAGAAAACTCTCGCTTAAACAAAGAAGCGCAAAATACAGAAGAGGATGTAATTTTCCCTAAAGCCCTTGAAGAAGTGGAGATTTACACTAAGGACAATCAGGTTATCATGGCAAAACCAAGCAAGCGCGTGTTTGATGAAGGGATTTATTTGCAATACCGCAGCGTTTTGCGCGAAAACAGGCTTTTAAAAAACCATCTCTCTAAAAAAGATTTTGAAAATTCGTTACTCAAAATTGAATTAAGGGATTTGCATAAAGAAATCAAGCTCTATCAAGTCCAAAACCTTTTGAAAGACAAATAATGCCCACGATTTTAGTGAGCGCTTTAGAAGCGAGCTCTAATATGCATTTAGAGGAATTACGGCACAATTTGCCTAAAGATTATCGTTTTATTGGCGTGTTTGAAAGCAAAGAGGCGCTCTATAGCCCTAGGGAATTTTCTGTCATGGGTTTTAGAGACGTGATAGGCCGTTTGGGGTTTTTACTCAAAGCCCATAAAGAAATGGTCCAATTAGCCAAACAAGCGGATATGGTGCTTTTAATGGATTCTTCTTCTTTCAATATCCCCCTAGCCAAAAAAATCAAAAAACAAGATCCGCATAAAAAAATCATGTATTATATTTTACCGCAAGTTTGGGCATGGAAAAAATGGCGCGCTAAAAGTCTTGAAAAATACTGCGATTTTTTGGGAGCGATTTTGCCTTTTGAAGTGGGCTATTACCAAAAAAAAGCCCAATATGTGGGACACCCTTTATTAGATGAAATTAAATATTATAAAAAAGATATTAAAGGCGAAACTCTGGTGTTTATGCCAGGAAGCCGAAAAAGCGAAATCGCTAAAATGTTCCCTTTGTTTGTCAAAGTGGCTCAAATTTTAGAACAAAACGAAGGGTTTAAAAGGCGTGTGTTAGTGGTGCCGAGTTTCTTTAAGGGGTTGGATTTGAAAGCCCTTTATGGAGAAGACATTCAATTATTTGAAATTTCTTATGATGCGCATAAGAGTTTGTTTGAAGCGGAGTTTGCGTTCATTTGCAGCGGCACAGCGACTTTAGAGGCCGCTTTGATTGGCACGCCTTTTGTGTTAGCGTATAGGGTTAAAACGATGGATTTTTTGATCGCTAGAATGCTTGTCAATTTGCATTATATAGGTTTAGCGAATATCTTTTATAACGCCTTAAATGATGAGACTCCAGGGCTTGGGGAGAGCCAATTGCACCCAGAATTGATCCAGCATTTTTTGAGCGTAGAGGGTTTGTTAAAAGCGTATAAAGAAATGGACAGAGAACGCTATTTTAAAGAAAGTTTGAGATTAAGGGAATATTTAGCCAGTGGGAGCGCGAGAAAAATCGCTAATGAAATGGCTTTTTTGCTGAATTTAACTTAATTTTTACTATAATCTCTACTGAATAAGCTTAGGAGATTAAATGAATAAAGAACCTATGAGTATGCATGGATACAATAAGATTTGTGCAGAATTAAAGCAATTAAAAGAGGTGGAACGGCCTAATATTGTGAAAGAAATTGATATTGCTAGAGGGCATGGGGACTTGAAAGAAAACGCTGAATACCATGCCGCTAAAGAAAAACAACGCTTCATTGAAGCGAGGATCGTGGATTTAAGCGAAATTGTCGCTAACGCTCAAGTGATTGATCCGAGCGCTTTAGCCCATAATAAAGTGAGTTTTGGCAGCACGATTAAAATCCTTAATTTGGATAACGATAAAGAGTTTTCTTACACGATAGTAGGGAGCGTGGAGAGCGATCCGGCTAAAGGGTTAATCTCTTTTGGTTCACCGATCGCTAAGAGCTTGATAGGTAAAAGTAAGGGCGATGCGGTAAGCATTCAATTGCCTAATGGCGAGAGCGATTTTGAAATTTTAGACATTTATTATAAAGAGATTTGTTTTGATGAAAATTAAAATCCGAAAAATCCACCCAAACGCCCTTATCCCTAAATACCAAACCGAGGGTTCTTCAGGCTTTGATCTGCATGCTGTAGAAGAAGTAACGATCAAACCTCATAGCGTGGGGTTGGTGAAAATAGGGATTTGTTTGTCTTTAGAAGTGGGGTATGAATTGCAAGTGCGCACCCGTAGCGGTTTGGCTTTGAACCATCAGGTGATGGTGTTAAATTCTCCTGGCACGGTGGATAATGATTATAGGGGCGAAATTAAGGTCATTTTAGCGAATTTAAGCGATAAAGATTTTAAAGTCCAGGTAGGGGATAGGATCGCTCAAGGGGTGGTTCAAAAAACTTATAAAGCCGAATTTATAGAATGCGAACGATTAGATGAAACTTCAAGGGGTAGCGGGGGGTTTGGCAGCACAGGAGTGAGCAAGGCATGAGTATTAAGGAAAATTTAGAGCAAGTTAAAAACGAATTCAAAAGCGATGAAAAGCTTTTAGAGGGGGCGTTTAGATTAGAAAAGTTTTTCAAACGCTACAAGTGGGTGTTGTTGTTTATTGTGGTGGCTTTTATCGCTTATTTAGGGGATACAAAATTGCAAGATTATAAGCATGAGCAAACGAGAGAGCGGATCACTCAAATTTATAATGAAGTGCTAGAGAGCCCTAATAATATAGCCTTGCAAAAAAGATTGAAAGAAGTCGCCCCAGAGTTGTATGACTTGTATCAGTTCGCCAGAGCGAGTGAGAGAAACGATGCAAACGAGTTTAAAAGGCTTTCGCAATCTTCTAATGAAGTCGTTAAAACTTTTGCACAATATTCTTACGCATCGCTCTCTAGAGATAAAAACCTACTTGAAAAAAGCCCCATTCTTAAAGAAATGAGCGCTTTACAAGAAGTGAACTTGTTGTATGAGGAAAATTCTAAAGACGCGATCAAAAAAGCGCATCAAAGTTTATCCGCTATCCCTCTAAGTTCTTCACTCTATGCTATAATCTCTGTTTTAAAACACTATGGAATGTTAGAAGATATTCAGCAAAACCCTTCCAAACCAACCAATCTAAAGAAAGAAACCATTCAAGGAACGCATTGATTTGATGAATAAACCATTTTTAATCTTACTCATAGCCCTAATTGTCTTTAGCGGCTGTAACATGAAAAAATACTTCAAACCCGCTAAACACCAGGTTAAAGGCGAAGCGTATTTCCCTAACCATTTGCAAGAAAGTATCGTTTCGTCTAATCGTTATGGAGCCATTTTGAAAAATGGAGCGGTTATAGGCGATAAAGGTTTAACGCAGCTAAGAATCGGTAAGAATTTCAATTACGAAAGCAGTTTTTTAAATGAGAGTCAGGGGTTTTTCATCCTTGCGCAAGATTGTTTGAACAAAATTGATAAAAAAACAAGCAAAAGAAAGGTGGCTAAAACTGAAGAAACGGAATTGAAATTAAAAGGCGTTGAAGCGGAAGTCCAAGATAAAGTCTGTCATCAAGTGGAATTGATTAGCAATAACCCTAACGCCAGCCAACAATCTATCGTTATTCCTTTGGAGACTTTTGCCTTGAGCGCGAGCGTTAAAGGGAATCTTTTAGCGGTGGTGTTAGCGGACAATTCAGCGAATTTATACGACATCACTTCTCAAAAATTGCTTTTTAGTGAGAAAGGTTCCCCAAGCATCACGATCAATTCTTTAATGGCGATGCCTATTTTTATGGATACGGTCGTGGTGTTCCCCATGCTAGATGGGCGCTTGTTAGTCGTGGATTATGTGCATGGAAACCCTACGCCTATTAGAAACATTGTTATCAGCAGCGATAAGTTTTTTAACAATATCACTTACCTTATCGTAGATGGCAATAACATGATCGCTTCTACAGGGAAAAGGATACTCTCAGTCGTGAGCGGTCAAGAGTTCAACTATGATGGGGATATTGTGGATTTGCTCTATGATAAGGGGACTTTATACGTGCTCACGCTAGATGGGCAGATTTTGCAAATGGATAAGAGTTTGAGGGAATTAAACAGCGTGAAACTGCCCTTCGCTTCGCTCAATACCATTGTATTAAACCATAATAAATTGTATTCTTTAGAAAAGCGTGGGTATGTGATAGAGGTGGATTTGAATGATTTTGATTCGTATAATGTCTATAAAACGCCAACTATAGGCAGTTTTAAGTTTTTTTCATCCAATCGTTTGGATAAAGGGGTGTTTTATGATAAAAATCGGGTGTATTACGATCGCTACTATTTAGATTATAACGATTTTAAACCAAAACTTTATCCCGTTGTGGAAAAATCGGCATCTAAAAAATCTCAAAAAGGCGAAAAAGGGAACGCTCCTATTTATTTGCAAGAAAGGCATAAAGCTAAAGAAAAGCCTTTAGAAGAAAACAAAGTTAAGCCAAAAAATAGCGGGTTTGAAGAAGAAGAGGTTAAAACCAGAAGGCCTGAGCCTATTAAGGATCAAAATAACGCTATTCAACAAGGCGAAACAAAAAACAATGAAAGTAAAAACGCTCCTAAAGAGAACGCCGTTAAAAAAGAAGCGCCAAAACTCAGCCCTAAAGAAGAAAAACGCCGCTTGAAAGAAGAAAAGAAAAAAGCCAAAGCCGAACAAAGAGCGAGAGAATTTGAACAAAGAGCGAGAGAGCATCAAGAAAGAGATGAAAAAGAGCTTGAAGAAAGAAGAAAAGCTTTAGAAATGAATAAGAAGTGAGTCTATGCCAGCTAGGCAATCTTTCAAAGATTTGAAAAACCTGGTTTTATGCGATATAGGTAATACGCACATCCATTTCGCGCAAAACTACCAGCTCTTTTCAAGCGCTAAAGAAGATTTAAAGCGTTTGGGTATTCAAAAGGAAATTTTTTACATTAGCGTGAATGAAGAAAATGAAAAAGCCCTTTTAAATTGTTACCCTAACGCTAAAAATATTGCAGGATTTTTTCATTTAGAAACCGACTATATAGGGCTTGGGATAGACCGGCAAATGGCGTGTTTGGCGGTAAATAATGGCGTGGTGGTGGATGCGGGGAGTGCGATTACGATTGATTTAGTCAAAGAGGGCAAGCATTTAGGAGGGTGTATTTTGCCCGGTTTAGCCCAATATATTCATGCGTATAAAAAAAGCGCTAAAATTTTAGAGCAACCTTTCAAGGCCTTAGATTCTTTAGAAGTTTTACCTAAAAACACCAGAGACGCTGTGAATTACGGCATGATTTTGAGCGTCATTTCTTGTATCCAGCATTTAGCCAAAAATCAAAAAATCTATCTTTGTGGGGGCGATGCGAAGTATTTGAGCGCGTTTTTACCCCATTCTGTTTGCAAGGAGCGTTTGGTTTTTGACGGGATGGAAATCGCTCTTAAAAAAGCAGGGATACTAGAATGCAAATGATGCAGAATTTGAGTTTTTTGGGCATGTTTTTAGCCGCTTTGAGCATGTCTTTAGGGCATTGTGTGGGCATGTGTGGGGGGATTGTGAGCGCGTTTAGTCAAATAAGATTTTCTAAAATTACGAGCTTTTCTTACCAGCTCACTTGCCATGCCCTTTATAATGTAGGAAGGATCAGCACCTACATGCTTTTAGGGGCTATAACGGCAGGTTTAGGGCGTAGTCTTAGCGTGGGTATGGGCTTTAGGGGTGTTTTATTGATGAGCATGGGGATTGTTTTAATCCTTTTAGCGCTCTTGGGATCTAAAGCGGAAAAATTAAGCTTTCAAATCCCTTTCATCTCTTTTTTGATGAAAAAAACCTTGCAATCTCAAAACATTCTAGGGCTGTATTTTTTAGGCGTGCTGAACGGGTTTTTACCTTGCATGATGGTGTATTCATTTTTAGCGAGCGTGATTCTCAGTCATAGCGCGTTTATGGGAGCGATGCTAGGCCTTTCTTTTGGGCTTGGCACCAGCGTGCCGTTGTTTGTAATGGGGATTTTTTTAAGTAAAATTTCCATTTCTTACAGGAAATTTTTCAATCTTTTGTCTAAAGGTTTAATGGGGGTTTTTGGGCTTTATGTCCTTTATATGGGGATCATGCTCATTAACCACAAAATGCCTCATACGATGCATCATCAAAACAGCACCACTCAGCATGATCATAAAGGAGTGCATTTGCATGAACACTAACAAAGCCCTTTTTTTGGACAGAGACGGCATTATCAATATTGACAAAGGTTATGTGAGTCAAAAAGAAGATTTTGAGTTTCAAAAAGGGATTTTTGAATTGCTAAAGCATGCGAAATTTTTGGGCTACAAACTGCTTTTAATCACCAACCAATCCGGGATCAACCGGGGCTATTACACCCTTAAAGATTTTGAAAACCTTACCGAATACCTCCAAGAAAGCTTGCTTAAAGAATTAGGTTTTAATTTGGATGGCGTCTATTTTTGCAGGCACGCCCCAGAAGAAAATTGCACTTGCAGAAAGCCAAAGCCCTCTTTGATTTTACAAGCCGCTAAAGAGCATCAAATTTGCTTGGAGCAATCTTTCATGATAGGCGATAAGGAGAGCGACATGTTAGCCGGCTTGAACGCTAAAGTTAAAAATAACCTTTTATTGACTACAAATTTTTTAAAAACTCCTCATTCTTGGATACAATGTAAAAATCTTAAAGAGATGATTGATTGGATTAAATAAGGATAAATCATGCGTTATATTGATGATGGATTAGAAAATCAAACGATTTTAATCACCGGTGGGGCTGGCTTTGTGGGCAGTAATTTGGCCTTTTATTTTCAAGAGAACCACCCTAAAGCTAAAGTAGTAATTTTGGATAAATTCCGCAGTAACACGCTTTTCAGTAATAACCGCCCCAGTTCTTTAGGGCATTTTAAGAATTTAATCGGTTTTAAGGGTGAGGTGATTGTAGCTGACATTAACAACCCCTTAGATTTAAGGCGTTTAGAAAAATTGCATTTTGATTATTTGTTCCACCAAGCCGCTATCTCTGATACGACCATGCTCAATCAAGAATTAGTGATGAAAACCAACTACCAGGCTTTTTTAAACCTTTTAGAAATCGCTCGCTCAAAAAAGGCTAAAGTGATTTACGCTTCTTCAGCGGGCGTTTATGGCAACACCAAAGCCCCCAATGTGGTAGGCAAAAACGAAAGCCCTGAAAATGTCTATGGCTTTTCCAAGCTTTGCATGGACGAATTTATTCTTTCGCATTCAAGCGATAATATTCAAGTGGGCTTACGATTTTTTAATGTCTATGGGCCTAGGGAATTTTATAAAGAAAAAACCGCTTCCATGGTTTTGCAACTCGCTTTACAGGCAATGGCGTTTAAGGAAGTCAAGCTTTTTGAATTTGGCGAGCAATTAAGGGATTTTGTCTATATTGAAGATGTGATCCAAGCGAACGTGAAAGCGATGAAGGCTCAAAAAAGCGGGGTTTATAATGTGGGTTATTCCCAAGCCAGAAGTTATAATGAAATCGTTAGCATTTTAAAAGAGCATTTAGGGGATTTTAAAGTGAGTTATATCAAAAACCCTTATGCTTTCTTCCAAAAGCACACCCAAGCGCACATTGAGCCTACTATTTTGGATTTAGATTACACCCCTTTATACGATTTAGAAAGCGGTATTAAAGATTATTTGCCCCATATCCATGCGATTTTTAAAGGACAGCGTGCATGAAAAAAATCCTAGTCGTAGGCGATCTAATCGCTGATTATTACCTGTGGGGGAAGAGCGAACGCCTTTCGCCTGAAGCCCCTGTGCCTGTTTTAGAAGTCAAAAAAGAGAGCAAGAATTTAGGCGGAGCGGCTAATGTGGCTAATAACCTTATCTCTTTAAAAGCCAAAGTTTTTTTATGTGGGGTAGTGGGCGATGATTTAGAGGGCAAGCATTTCATTAGCGCTTTAAAAACAAGAGGGATTGACACTTCAGGCATTTTGATAGATAAAACCCGTTGCACCACGCTTAAGACGCGCATTATCGCGCAAAACCAGCAAATCGTGCGCGTGGATAAGGAAATCAAAGACCCCTTAAACGCTGATTTAAGAAAAAGACTTTTAGATTTTTTCACAGAAAAAATCCAAGAAATAGATGGCGTTATCCTTTCAGATTACAATAAGGGCGTGTTGGATTTTGAACTCACTCAAACAATGATCACTCTGGCCAACCAACACCACAAGCTCATTTTATGCGACCCTAAAGGGAAGGATTATAGCAAATATTCCCATGCGAGTTTGATCACGCCTAATCGCGCTGAATTAGAGCATGCACTCCATTTGAAATTAGACAGCCATGCGAATTTATCAAAAGCGCTCCAAATCTTAAAAGAAACTTATCAAATCGCTATGCCTTTAGTAACTTTGAGCGAACAAGGCATCGCTTTTTTAGAACAAGGCGAGTTAGTCAATTGCCCCACTATCGCTAAAGAGGTTTATGATGTAACGGGGGCAGGCGATACGGTGATCGCGTCTTTAACGCTTTCTTTATTAGAATCAAAGAGCTTAAAAGATGCTTGCGAGTTTGCCAATGCGGCTGCGGCGGTGGTGGTGGGTAAAATGGGGAGCGCATTAGCGAGTTTAGAAGAAATCGCTTTGATTTTGAACCAAACGCACCCTAAAATCCTCTCTTTAGAAAAGCTGTTAGAAACTTTAGATCAGCAAAAAATCGTTTTCACCAATGGCTGTTTTGACATCCTCCATAAAGGGCATGCGAGTTATTTGCAAAAGGCTAAAGCTTTGGGGGATATTCTCATTGTGGGGTTAAATAGCGACGCTTCCGTTAAAAGGCTCAAGGGGGATAAACGCCCCATAGTGAGCGAAAAAGACAGAGCGTTTCTTTTAGCGAGTCTGTCTTGCGTGGATTATGTCGTGGTGTTTGAAGAAGACACGCCCATCAAATTAATTCAAGCCCTAAAGCCTGATATTTTAGTCAAGGGAGCGGACTATCTCAATAAAGAAGTCATAGGGAGCGAGTTTGCTAAAGAAACCCGCTTGATGGAGTTTGGAGAAGGTTATTCCACAAGCGCTATCATAGAAAAAATTAAAAGGACATGCAATGATTGATGGTTTAATTAAAAAAGAATTTTTAGCCCATAAGGAAGCGTTAGAAAAAAGTTTAGAGGGTTTGCAAGAAGCGTTAAAGCAAAGCGTTTATCTTTTGATAGAAACTTTAGAAAATCAAGGGAAAATCCTTATTTGCGGTAATGGGGGGAGCGCGAGCGATGCGCAGCATTTTGCCGCTGAATTGACCGGGCGCTATAAACTAGAAAGGAAAGGCTTGAGTGCGATAAGTTTAAGCACGGATACCTCAGCTCTCACCGCCATTGCGAACGATTATGGTTATGAAGAAGTGTTTGCCAGACAAGTGGAAGCACTAGGGGTAAAAAACGATGTTTTGATAGGGATTTCTACAAGCGGTAATTCCAAAAATGTCCTAAAAGCTTATGAAAAAGCCAAAGATTTAGGGATGAAAACGCTTAGTTTAGCGGGGCGTGATGGGGGGAAAATGAAGCCTTTAAGCGATATGGCTTTGATTGTCCCTAGCGATGATACCCCACGAATCCAAGAAATGCACATTCTTATGATCCACATCTTATGCGATTGCATTGAAAGGCATTTCGCTCATAAAAATTAGCCCTAAAGGCTATGTGCTTGAATTTAAAAAAATGATCCCACAAAATGCAGTGAAATCAAAGAAAGGATCAAAAAATAACAAAAAACCCAAGTCAGAGCAAATTGTTTTTCATTGATTTTTTTAGATTGCGTCCCCATTGAAAATTGAATTTTTCACAATCACATAATCCACTTTCCGGATCGCTTCAAGATCTCTCCCACCTGCATAGGAGATTGAAGATTGCAAATCTTGTTGCATTTCAATCAGCGTGTCTTTTAGTGATCCTTTATGTTGGATCCAAATTTTCTTACCTTCTATATTTTTCTTTTCACCTTTTTGAAACTCTGATGCCGAACCGAAATATTCTTTGTATGCGATACCATTTTCTATTTTTGTTTCTCCAGATGATTCTTCATGCCCTGCAAAAAGCGAGCCAATCATCACCATTGTCGCGCCAAAGCGTATGGATTTTGCAATATCCCCATGCACGCGAATGCCGCCATCTGCAATAATGGGTTTTCTTGCTGCTTTAGCGCACCACCTAAGAGCTGCCAGTTGCCAACCACCCGTGCCAAAGCCTGTTTTGATTTTAGTGATACACACCTTCCCAGGCCCGATGCCAACTTTTGTAGCGTCAGCACCAGCGTTCTCTAATTCACGGACCGCTTCTGGCGTGCCAACATTCCCGGCAATCACAAAAGTTTCTGGCAAATGCGTTTTGATGTGTTGGATCATTTCAATGACAGAATTTGAATGGCCATGCGCAATATCGATTGTGATATAGTCTGGCGTTAATCCTTGTTTGGCTAACTCTTCTATCAAAAGATATTCTTCCTTTTTCACCCCAACGCTGATTGAGCTGATCCACTGGCGTTCTTTCATTTTTTTGACAAACGGGATTCTTGCCGATCCATTAAAGCGGTGCATGATATAGAAATAGCCATTTTCTGCTAGAAATTCTGCGATCGATTCGTTGATGATTGTTTGCATGTTGGCCGGGACTATGGGCATTTTAAACGCGTGTTTGCCTAGAATAACGGTCGTATCGCATTCTGAACGGCTATTCACGATGCATTTATTAGGAATGAGTTGGACATCTTCGTAATCAAATACTTTCAATGACATGATCCTTTTTTACTTTAAAACATTATTTTTACCTTAAATTGAATAAAAAATCAAGAGGAAATGATATGGGCTCGATCAAATTTTGGGCGTCAAAGGCCTTATGAATAACCATAATAAGCAAGGGTTACAATATTGCAAAGAAAACGCTACAATAAACTTTCTCTAATTACAAAAAATAAGGAAATCATAAGATGCTGCAAACCATCAACTTAACGCAACGCTATGCGACTAAAAAATTGTTTGAAAACGTGAATATCAAGCTGGATAAAAACAAGCGCTACGGGCTGATTGGGGCTAATGGGGCAGGAAAGTCCACTTTTTTAAAGATTTTAAGCAAGAGTATTGATTGCAGCAGTGGGGAAGTCATCATCACAAGCGGGATGAGAATGGGGGTTTTAGGGCAGGATCAATACGCTTTTGAAGATTTGAGCCTTAAAGATGCGGTTTTGATAGGCAATAAGCGTTTGTATGACGCTATCAAAGAAAAAGAGCGCTTATACACCGAAGGCGATTTGAGCGATGATAAAGTGAATGCCAGATTAGGGGAGTTAGAAACCATTTGCGTAGAAGAAGATCCCATGTATGAATGCGAAGTGGTGATTGAAAAAATCCTAGAAGATTTAGGCATTCCTAGCTCTAGGCACAACGATTTGATGAAAACCTTGCCAAGCAGCGATAAATTTAAAATCCTTCTCGCTCAAGTCTTATTCCCTAAACCGGACATTTTGCTGTTAGATGAGCCGACCAACAACCTGGATTTAAACGCCATTGAATGGCTAGAAAACAACCTCAAACGCCATGAAGGCACTATGGTAGTCATTAGCCATGACAGGCATTTTTTAAATGCGGTATGCACGCATATTTTGGATTTGGATTTTCACAGCGTGCGCGAATTTAGCGGGAATTATGACGATTGGTATATCGCTTCCACTCTGATTATTAAACAGCAAGAAGCCGAACGCAATAAAAAACTCAAAGAAAAAGAAGAGCTGGAAAAATTCATCGCTCGTTTTAGCGCTAACGCTTCTAAAGCCAAGCAAGCCACCAGCCGCCAAAAACAACTGGATAAATTAGACATTCAAAGTTTAGCGGTATCTAGCAGGAGGGATCCTAGCATTATTTTTAAACCCAAACGCACCATTGGGAATGAAGCTTTAGAATGCGAAAACGTCTCTAAAAGTTATGACGACCAAATGATTTTAAATCAAGTGAGCCTGAAAGTGATGCCTAAAGATAAAATCGCCCTCATAGGGCCAAATGGCGTGGGTAAATCCACGCTTTGTAAAATTTTAGTAGAAGAGTTAAAGCCGGATACGGGCGTGGTGAAATGGGGAGCGACCGTTTCAAAAGGCTATTTTCCTCAAAACGTGAGCGAAGAAATTAGCGGCGAAGAGACTTTGTATCAATGGCTCTTTAATTTCAATAAAAAGATTGAAAGCGCTGAGGTGAGAAACGCTTTAGGGAGGATGCTTTTTAATGGCGAAGAGCAAGAAAAATGCGTGAACGCTTTAAGCGGAGGCGAAAAACACCGAATGGTTTTATCCAAGCTCATGCTAGAGGGGGGGAATTTTTTAATCTTAGATGAGCCAACCAACCATTTGGATTTAGAAGCGATTATCGCACTAGGTGAAGCGCTCTTTAAATTTGATGGGGCAGTGATTTGCATAAGCCATGACAGAGAGCTCATTGATGCGTATGCGAATCGGATTATTGAATTAGTCCCAAGCCCTAAAGGCGCTTCAATCATTGATTTTAAAGGCAGTTATGAAGAGTATTTAGCGAGCAAAAAATGAAACCACGAGATATTGAAATCGTTCAAAGCGTTTTAGAGATCACAGGACCGATTAGCCCTACTAAAGTGTATGATAAAGCCAAAGAGCTTTTTGAAAAAGGCGAGATTACAAAAATGTTTGATTGTGGGGGCAACACACCACACCAAAGCGTTAGCGCTTATATTTATACAGCCTTAAACAAGGGCGAAGAACTACCTTTTTTGAAAACGCAAGAAAAGCCGGTTTTAATCGCTTTAAAAGGCGCGGCTAAAGAGCCGGTTTTAAGCGCTGAAAAAATAAGCGCTCCAAGCGTTAAAATCGCGCATGAAAGGGATTTGCACCCCTTTTTAACCTACATGGCTATTCATAACGAAAATTTGAAATGCTACACGAAAACCATTTTTCATGAAAAGAGTTCAAAATCGCCAAAAGGCATGGACAGGTGGCTTTATCCGGACATGGTGGGGGTTAGGTTTTTACACGCTGAATTGTCTAATGAAAATTTAATCGCTTTTTCTAAGAAATTTGACACTTTGCCCGTTAAACTGGTGAGTTTTGAATTGAAAAAAGAAATCAGCGTGCATAATTGCAGGGAGTGTTATTTTCAAGCCATTTCTAACAGCTCGTGGGCTAATGAGGGGTATTTGGTGGGCCGTCATGTTGATACGCACAATCCCCAACTCATGGATTTGTTGAAGCGTTTGCATGCGAGTTTTGGGATTGGCGTGATTGATTTGAGAACTGATGAGGATAAAAGCGCTATTTTATTGAACGCTAAACACAAAGAAAAGATTGATTACACCGTGGCGTTAGAGCTTAGCGATAAAAATCCAAAATTCAGCGGTTTTTTAAAGAGCGTTGTGGATTATGACCCGGATTTCCCAAACCGCTATAAAGATGAATTTGATGAGGTTAAAAAGAAAGAGGAGTTATACCCTAACTCATCGCTTTCTTTTTAAAAAACGAGATTTTAAAAAACGCTTTAAGCGTTTTTGTAAAAAATAGCAAAGAGCTTGATTTTAATCAAGCGATAGCTTATTAAAAAGCGGTCTTCTTGGGTTAGGGGGTTTCTTAAGGGGGTTAAGGGGGTATTATCGCAAAATACCCCCTATCCCCTTAAGAGAATGAGTTTTATCAAAAAAATAGAATTTTAAAAATTTTAGTTGTCAGTGTTTGGTTAAATAAAGCCTTTATTGATTATAAGGGCGTTTCAAAAACCCTAAATAGAGCGCTAAAGAGCAACACGACCAAGCAATCCCTAATAAAAACCCTCCTAACACATCGCTAGGGTAATGCACGCCCAAATAAACCCTATCATACGCCATTAAAACAATCCAAAAAAGTAAAACCACAGCGCCAATAGTTTTAGTGCGATTACTTGCGTTAGAATAGCATAACAACAACGCCAAAGAGCCATAAAAAAGCGCTGAAGCTAAAGCATGCCCGCTAGGGAAACTAAAGCCATGCGCAAAAACCAATTCGCCATTGGTTACAGGCCGTGGGCGCGCCACTAAAAGCTTAAGGAGTTTTAAGGTGAATTCACCTAATAAGATGCTAAAGAAAAACCACACCCCCAAAGCGATGCGTTTTTGAAACCCAAACCACAAGCCAATGAGTAAGGCTATAGGAGTGGTGAGCTTGCTTTGCGCAAACCATGTGCTAAAAAACACGAAAGAAAGCCATGCACTCCCTTGAATGGGGGCAGGGTTGCGGATCAAGTCTATAAAAAATAAATCCAATTGTTGCACCCACTCTTTTTGAAAAGCCACCCCGCTTATCATTATGCCAAACAAAATAAAAAAGATGATCCCCACAATCCCAAGCGTTTTAGCCGCTTTTTTCTCTCTTACGCTGATTGTTCTGTCAAATACCATTCAAACCCCTTTTAAAAAAATGACTTTTGAAAAATGGGATTATAGCTTATTTACCCCACAAACGCATGGAAAAACGCAAGGAATAAAAAAAATAATATTCTTTGCTATAATGAAACCTTTAAAGGGTGCGCGCCCAACGCCAAACAAAACCGCCAATCAAAACACAAAAAAGGGGCTTATATCATGGAAAACAACCCAAACAATAACCAAGCGTTTTTAGAGCGCAACGAATTGCACAACACCATTTGGAAAGTGGCTAATGAATTGAGAGGCTCAGTGGATGGCTGGGATTTTAAGCAATACGTTTTAGGCATTCTTTTTTACCGCTACATTTCAGAAAACATGACTCATTACATCAATAAAGAAGAGCGAAAGCGCGATCCGAGTTTTGATTACGCTTCATTAAGCGATGAAGAAGCCGAGCGCGCAAGAGAACACCTTATTGAAGAAAAAGGCTTTTTCATCCCGCCAAGCGCTTTATTTTGTAACGCGCTAAAAAACGCGCCTAGTAACGAAGATCTCAATGTAACCCTACAAAATATTTTTAACGAAATAGAAAAATCCAGCCTTGGCACTCCATCAGAAGAAAACGTCAAAGGCTTGTTTGCGGATTTAGATGTCAATAGCAATAAATTAGGGAGCTCTCATAAAATTAGGGTGGAAAAATTGACTAAAATCCTTCAAGCCATAGGGGGCATGCAATTAGGCGACTATTTAAAAAGCGGGATTGATGTTTTTGGCGACGCTTATGAATATTTAATGGCCATGTATGCGAGCAACGCCGGCAAAAGCGGAGGGGAATTTTTCACCCCCCAAGAAGTGAGCGAACTGCTCGCTAAAATCACCCTGCACAATCAAGAGAGCGTCAATAAAGTTTATGACCCATGCTGTGGGAGCGGGAGCTTACTTTTACAATTTTCTAAAGTGCTAGGCGATAAAAACGTCTCAAAAGGGTATTTTGGGCAAGAAATCAATTTGACCACTTACAACCTTTGCCGTATCAACATGTTTTTGCATGACATCAATTACTCTAAATTCCACATCGCACATGGGGACACGCTTTTAGACCCCAAGCATGAAGACGATGAGCCTTTTGATGCGATCGTTTCCAACCCTCCCTATTCCACTAAATGGGTAGGCGATAACAACCCCCTTTTAATCAATGACGAGCGTTTTAGCAAAGCCGGTGCACTAGCGCCCAAAAACGCCGCCGATCTCGCTTTCACCATGCACATGCTTTCTTATTTATCCAATCAAGGCACTGCTGCGATC
The DNA here is from genome assembly GCA_008033015.1 of Helicobacter pylori. GTDB lineage: Bacteria > Campylobacterota > Campylobacteria > Campylobacterales > Helicobacteraceae > Helicobacter > Helicobacter pylori_DH. The sequence goes on along the minus strand of CP032042.1, from coordinate 555,049 downwards.
GTGGAATTTCCCGGGGTGCTTTATAGAGGCGGTGCCGAAAAGAAAATCAGAGAGTATTTAGTGAGGGAAAATTTCATTGACTGCGTGATCGCTTTACCGGATAACCTCTTTTTTGGAACGAATATCGCTACTTGCATTTTAGTGCTTAAGAAAAACAAAAAAGACGACACCACGCTTTTTATTGATGCGAGTAAGGAATTTGTCAAAGAGGGCAAGAAAAACAAGCTCAAAGCGCATAACCGAGAAAAGATTTTGCAAACCTATATTAAAAGGAAAGCCATCAAGCATTTTTCGGCTCTAGCTAATATAGAGAAAATCCAAGAAAACGATTACAACCTATCGGTGAACCGCTACGTGGAGCAAGAAGACACGAAAGAAATCATTGACATTAAAGCGCTTAATGGTGAGATTGCTCAAATCGTGGAAAAACAGAGCACTTTAAGGAACCGCCTTGAATCCATCATCAAAGAGCTAGAAGCTTAAAGGGGGCAACATGCATAAAATAGAGCGACTACTCCACACTCTAGCGCCTAAGGGGGTGGGGTTTAGGAAGTTGGGGGATATTGGGGAATTTTATGGCCGACTTGTTGGAAAAAGTAAAAAATCTTTCTCTCAAGGGAATAAATTTTATGTTCCTTATATCAATGTTTTTAATAATCCACAATTAGATCTAAATGCTTTAGAAAGCGTTCAAATAGGGGATAAAGAAAAACAAAATACAATTCAATTGGGCGATGTGCTTTTTACCGGCTCATCTGAAAATTTAGAGGATTGTGCGATGTCTTGCGTAGTTACTCAAAAGATTGAAAAAGATATTTATCTTAATAGTTTTTGTTTTGGTTTTAGATTTTTTGATAAGAATTTATTTAATCCATCGTTTCTTAAACATTTTTTAAGGGACTACAATTTTAGGAAAAATATTTCAAAAGTTGCTAATGGTGTAACACGCTTCAATGTTTCAAAGCAATTACTTTCAAAAATAACCATCCCCATCCCGCCCCTAGAGATCCAACAAGAGATCGTTAAGATTTTGGATCAATTTTCACTTTTAACCACCGATTTATTAGCCGGTATCCCCGCTGAAATAAAAGCCCGAAAAAAGCAATACGAATATTATCGAGAAAAACTACTGACCTTCAAACCCCTAACCCCAAATAAAGAAGTTGACAAGGAATAACATGAATTATGAGACTATCGCAGAAAGCAATGAAAGCACGGTAGTAGCGGAATTTCATAGCGATAGTGAAAGGAAAAGCGCTTATGAGAGCGAAGCAGAGCTAGAAAGGGCGTTTATTAAGCTTTTAGAAAAACAAGGCTATGAGTTTAAAAAAATCCACAACGAAAAGGAATTAAAAGACAATTTAAAAGAGCAGTTAGAAAAGCTTAACGATCATCATTTCACGCCCAAAGAATGGGACGCTCTTTATTCCCAATTCATCGCTAATAAAAACGATGACTATAAGGCTAAAACGAGAAAAATCCAAGAAGATCCGATTTTTAATCTCACGCTAGAGAACGGGAAAACCAAAAACATTAAAATCATTGATAAGAAAAATATCCATAGAAACGCCTTGCAAGTGATCCACCAATACAGCAATAAAGGGGGGAAGTATCAAAACCGCTATGATGTGAGCGTCCTTGTGAATGGTTTGCCTTTAGTGCATGTGGAATTGAAAAAAAGAGGCGTGGCGATCAGGGAGGCGTTCAACCAGATCAAGCGCTATAAAAGGGATAGTTTTAGCGCTGAAGACGGGCTTTTTGAGTTCGTGCAGATTTTTGTCATCAGTAACGGCACGAGCTCTAAATACTATTCAAACACCACCAGAATAGCCCAGCTGGAAAAAAACCATAAAGCCGATACTTTTGAATTCACGAATTATTGGGCGGACAGCAAGAATAACAATATTGAGGATTTAATGGATTTTGCTAAGGCGTTTTTTGCAAAGCGCAGCCTTTTGAATATTTTAACGCGCTATTGCGTTTTCACAAGCGAAGAGGTTTTATTGGTGATGCGGTCTTATCAAATCGTGGCGGCCGAAAGGATTTTAGAAAAAATCAAAGCCGCGCAAAATAGTAAAACTTATGGGAGCCAGAACGGAGGCTATATCTGGCACACGACAGGGAGCGGTAAAACCTTAACGAGCTTTAAAAGCGCGACTTTGGCTAAAGAATTAGAAGGCGTTTCAAAAGTCTTGTTTGTGGTGGACAGGAAGGATTTGGACTATCAAACCATGAAAGAATACGATAAATTCCAAAAAGATTGCGCCAATTCCAACACAAGCACTAAGATTTTAAAAGAACAGCTTGAAGATTTTAACGCTAAAATCATTATCACCACGATCCAAAAATTAGACAAATTCGTTAAATCCCACCTTAAAGGGCATGCGATTTTTAATGAAGAGGTGGTGATGATTTTTGATGAATGCCACAGGAGTCAGTTAGGCTCTATGCATCAAACTATCACTAAAGCGTTTAAAAAATACCACCTTTTTGGCTTTACTGGCACGCCTATTTTTGCAGCTAATTGCGATAAAAACAACCCGTTAGGCACGACAGAGCAGAAGTTTGGGAAATGCCTCCACCAATACACCATTATTGATGCGATCAGGGATAAAAACGTTTTGCCCTTTAGAGTGGAATACCACAACACCATTAAAGCTAAAGAGGGTATTAAAGATAATAAGGTTAGAGCGGTTGATGAACAAAGCGCCCTTTTAGATAATAGGAGAATCAAAGAAATCACTAAATGCATTGTAGAGCGTTTTAATCAAGCCACTAAAAATAAAAAATTCAATTCCATTCTGGCATGCTCTGGTATAGAAGCGCTGAAAAAATACTACCAAGCCTTTAAAGAAGAAAAACACGACCTTAAAATCGCTGCCATTTTTAGCTATAGCGCTAATGAAGAAATTGAAGCGCTAGAAGATGAAAACAATGAAAGCGCTTGCGGGCTAGACAAAAGCTCAAGGGATTTTTTAGAGGGCGCGATTGCGGATTATAACGGGATGTTTAAAACTTCTTTTGACACTTCGGATCAAAAATTCCAAAGCTATTATAAGGATCTTTCTCAAAAAATGAAAGAGCGTGAAATCGATCTTTTAATGGTGGTGAATATGTTTTTGACCGGGTTTGACGCTACAAGGCTCAACACCCTTTGGGTGGATAAAAACTTGAAATACCATGGGCTAATTCAGGCTTTTTCTCGCGCAAACCGCATTCTAGATAGCGTTAAAACGCATGGGAATATCGTGTGTTTTAGGGATTTAGAGCAGGATTTAAATGATGCGCTCATGCTTTTTGGCAACAAGGACGCTCAATCTATTGTGCTATTAAGAAAATATGAAGATTATTTGAAAGGCTACACGGATAACAACAAAGAATACGAGGGCTATGAGGGTTTGATTGGAAGGCTTTTAACCGAATTCCCGTTGAAAGAGCCGATTATTTCAGAAAGCCAGAAAAAGGATTTCATTAAGCTTTTTGGCAAGATTTTGAAATTGGAAAATATTTTAAACAGCTTTGAAAATTTCAAAAAAGACGATTACATCAACCCCAGGGATTTTCAAGACTATCAAAGCAAATACCTTGATTTTTACGATGCAATGAGGCAAGAAAAAGGGAGGGATAAAGAAGAGATTAATTATGATTTGATTTTTGAAATTGAACTCATTAAGCAAGTGGAAGTCAATATTGACTACATTTTGAATTTGATTGAAGAGTTCGCTAAAGAGCATGGGGTGGAAATTCAAGGCGTTAAAAACAAAATAGAGCCGATCATCAACTCCAGCATAGAGTTAAGGAATAAAAAAGATTTGATCATGGATTTCATTGACAAATACAACAAAGACCAAGAAGTCCATGCGCATTTTCAAGATTATATCCACCAAAAAAGAGAAGAGGGATTCCAAAATATCATAAAAGAAAACCGCTTGAATGAAGAAAAAGCCTATTCGTTCATGCAGCATGCCTTTAAGGGGGGCGAAATCAATTTCAGCGGGACAAAATTTCCTGAAATCATTGAAGAAAAACCCTCCAGGTTTGACAAGAATTCGCGCTATCAAGAGGTGAAAGAAAGAGTCGCTGCAAGCCTTTCTAGCTTTTTCCACCTCTTTTGTGATCTCACTAGCGCTATATTTAAGAAAAATGGGGTTAAAAAAGATGAGGTTAATGAAAAATAGTTCATGAACGCTTTTGCATTAAAACTCAAAGACAAGCGCCGCTTAATGGATTTTCTTGTAAAATAAAAGAAATTTTAGGAGGCTTGTTATGTTAGAAGAATTACGCCAAAAACGCCCTTTAGTGCATAATATCACCAATTATGTGGTGGCGCAATTTGTGGCTAATGGTTTGTTAGCCTTAGGGGCATCGCCTTTAATGAGTGATGCGATTGATGAGATGCAAGATTTAGCGAAAATTTCTGATGCGCTCGCTATCAATATTGGCACCCTTAATGAACGCACCATTTTATGCGCTAAAGAGGCTATCAAATGTTACAAGGCTTTGAATAAACCCATCGTGTTAGATCCCGTGGGGTGTTCAGCGAGCGCTCTACGCTATGACACAAGCTTAGAGCTTTTGAAAAGTGGTGGGATTAGCGCGCTTAGGGGCAATACTGCCGAATTAGGCTCTTTAGTGGGTATTTCTTGCGAAAGTAAGGGGTTAGATTCCAAGCATTCCGCTACGCCTATAGAAATTGTCAAACGAGCGGCTCAAAAGTATTCTGTGATAGCGGTAATGACGGGTAAAACAGATTACGTGAGCGATGGGAAAAAAGTTTTGAGTATTACTGGGGGGAGCGAATATTTGGCTGTGATTACTGGGGCTGGGTGTTTGCATGCCGCAGCGTGCGCGAGCTTTTTGAGTTTGAAAAAAGACCCCTTAGATTCTATGGCACAACTTTGTGCTTTCTATAAACAAGCCGCTTTTAGTGCGCAAAAAAAAGTGTCAGAAAATAACGGCTCTAATGGTTCGTTCTTGTTTTATTTTTTAGACGCTCTAAGCTTGCCCATAAAGTTAGAAAATAGCCTTATTAAGGAAGAGTGGTGAAAATTTACCCACAGGTTTTAAGCATTGCTGGTAGCGATAGCGGTGGGGGCGCTGGGATACAGGCTGATTTGAAAGCGTTCCAAACTTTGGGCGTGTTTGGGACAAGCGTGATCACTTGCATCACCGCGCAAAACACACAGGGCGTGCATGGGGTTTATCCATTAAGTGTAGAGAGCGTAAAAGCGCAAATCTTAGCCATTAGAGATGATTTTTCTATCAAAGCGTTCAAAATGGGGGCGTTATGCAACGCTAAAATCATTGAATGCGTAGCGGACACTTTAGAAACTTGCGATTTTGGGTTGTGCGTTTTAGATCCGGTGATGGTGGCAAAGAATGGGGCTTTGCTTTTAGAAGAAGAAGCGATTTTAAGCTTAAAAAAATGCCTTTTACCTACAACCCATTTACTAACCCCTAACCTCCCTGAAGTTTATGCGCTCACAGGCGTTCAAGTGCGAGATAATAAAAGCGCTTCAAAAGCGATGGGCATTTTAAGGGATTTAGGCGTTAAAAACGCTGTGATTAAAGGGGGGCATACAGAGCATTTTCAAGGGGAATTTAGCAACGACTGGGTGTTTTTAGAAGACGCTGAATTTATCCTAAACGCCAAGCGATTCAACACGAAAAACACGCATGGCACGGGTTGTGTTCTGTCTAGCTTGATAGTGGGCTTACTCGCTCAAGGGTTGGATTTGAAAAACGCTATTTCAAAGGCTAAAGAGCTTTTAACTATCATCATTCAAAACCCTTTAAACATTGGGCATGGGCATGGGCCTTTGAATTTGTGGAGCGTTAAAAAGCATGTTTGATGCGAATTGTTTGAAGCTCATGTTTGTGGCTGGTTCGCAAGACTTCTACCACATAAAGGGCGGCAAAAACGATAGGATAAACGCGCTTTTAGACGCTTTAGAATTAGCTTTACAATCTCAAATCACAGCGTTTCAATTCCGCCAAAAAGGCGATTTAGCCCTACAAGATCCTGTTGAAATCAAACAATTAGCCCTAGAGTGTCAAAAACTATGCCAAAAATACGGCACGCCTTTTATTGTCAATGATGAGGTGCAACTCGCGCTAGAATTAAAGGCTGATGGCGTGCATGTGGGGCAAGAAGACATGGCTATAGAAGAGGTAATGACTTTATGCAAAAAGCGCCTTTTTATAGGTTTGAGCGTCAATACTTTAGAGCAAGCCCTAAAAGCGCGCCATTTAGACGGCGTAGCCTATTTTGGGGTAGGCCCTGTTTTTCCCACACAATCTAAAAAAGACAAACAAGTTGTAGGCGTGGAGCTTTTAAAAAAAATAAAAGATAGCGGGGTAAAAAAACCCCTCATAGCGATTGGGGGCATCACGACGCATAACGCTTCAAAATTGCGAGAATATGGGGGTATCGCAGTCATTAGCGCAATCACGCAAGCCAAAGATAAAGCCTTAGCGGTTAAAAAACTTTTAAACGATGCGTGAGGGATTCTAAAATCCCAAATTTTTCTACCCTATCGTGTCCAACAAACGCTCTTCAAAGGCAAAAAGCATGGGGGTTTTTTCGCACGAAATTTCCACGCAAGAAAAGCCCAAAAGGGTGTTTTGAGCCTCTTTTAAAATTTCTTTAGTCCTTTGGAGGGAGGTTTTTAAAAAAAGCTGTTTTTCTTTTTCCTTTAAATAAATAACGCCGCCAATTTCGCCCAAATTAGGATACAGAGCGTAAAAATCAACGCTTTGTTTTTTGGCTTTCACTTGCAAAAAAGCTTTTTTGCGTTCGTTTTCAATCACAAAGCTTAACACCTGCGATTGCAAGCTTAAAAGCATGTTGGCTGTATTCAAAAACTCTTGCGGATTTTTAGCATGGATTAATTTTTCGCTCAAAAGTTCTTTATATTCTTTTAAAGGGGTATTGTCTTTAGCGCTCAATATTTCTTTGATTTTATTCATTTCAAGGGCGCTCAAATCGTCCAATGCGTCTAAAATTTTTGGGGCAGGCACTAAATTTTTAAGCACAATATCGCCCAGCTGGTTTCTTTGCATGGTCGCAAAATAAGGCTGATTGATTTTCAATTCCTGTTCGCTTTTGGTGGGGATAATCCTATTACCCACTTGCAAAAGAAAAAGATCTTTATCTTGTTTTTCTAAAACCTTTAAAAGAATGGGTAAGGTAGCGTTAAAATGGTGCGCGGCGTTTTTGGAATGAAGAGCGTTAAGCTGGTTTATGGCGTTTAGGGCTTCTAGCATTAAAGGGCGTTGTCTTTGATAAAATCAAGGATTTTAAAGCTCGCTTCTAATTTGTTCATAGAAGGGATTTTTTGGGTTTTGTGATGGCTAAGGAGCCACAATTCATTCTCTAATGAGCCAAAAGGGCGTGAATCTTTAATGAGATTCAAAGCAACCATGGAGCAACCCTTGCCGTTATCTTGAGAAGGTTTTAAAAGATTTTGAGCGTTTTTGATGGCGTTTTGTTGATCGTCTTCGGCTTTAAAGCCGATTTTAACGAATTGATTGGGATTGATAGAAGCCAGTAAATCCTTATTTTGAACGCATTCAATGTTTAGGATTTCGCCCAGTTCGCTTTTTTTAAGCTTATAATTAAAAGAAGTTTTAGGCACATAATCGCTAATGGCGGCTAAATTAAAAAATAGGGGTTTTAAGGCATGTTTTTGCAGGTTGTTAGCGGCGTTATTTAGGGCGTTTTCATAAGATTTAGTATCGCTGACTGGAACGCTTGCGATTTCTTTAGGCAAGGGGGTAGGGAAGTTTGATGCAATCAAAGTTACTTTCGCTCCCTTAAAATACAACGCTAGAGCTAAAGCGCTCGCTTGAATCCCGCTAGAAAGGTTGCTGATCGTTCGAACGCTGTCAATCTTTTCTATACTCGCACCACCCATGATGATGACTTCTCTGTTTTCAAAATAAGCGTCTTTTAAGAGCGTTTGAGCGGCTTTAAAAAGGATTTCTAAAGGCTCAGCCATCGCCCCATCGCCTTTGGTATCGCATGCTAAAAGGCCGTTTTGGGTGTCTAAAATAATGTGGTTGAAATCTTTCAAGCGTTTTAAATGGCTTTGAATGATAGGGGAATTGAGCATGTTAGTGTTCATGCTAGGGGCTAGGATTTTAGGGGAAGTGCAAGCTAAAAAAGTCGCGCTTATGATATTATCCGCTAAAGCGTGAGCGATTTTAGACAGGCTGTTAGCGCTTAAGGGGGCAAAGATGAGTAAATCAGCATTAGCAGCGCATGCGATGTGGTTATGGTGTAAGGCGTTTTGGTGGTTGTAATACCATTTTTCATTATGATCATGCAAGACTTTGTGATGGCTCAAGGCTTCAAAGCTTAAGGGCGTAACAAATTTTTTTGCACCCTCACTCATCACCACTTGAACACTAGCCCCGCTTTTAAACAACAAACGCACTAATTCTAGGGATTTATACGCCGCAATAGAGCCGCTCACAAGCAATAAAACGTGCTTGTTTTCTAACAATCTTAAGGGGTAAAACAAATCTTCTAAAAAATTCATAGCAATTTCAATAAATCATCAGGCTCTAGCCATTTGCTGTTATTATGGCTGCTGTATTCAAAATCAGGGGCGACTTTGTGGCCTTTTTCGTGGAGTTTGGTGAGCGTGTAATCTTTAAGCGTTTGGAAGCTTATAGTGGGCTGAATGATGAAAAAGTCTTCAAATTCTAGGGCTAAATGGCTTTCATCTTTAGGGATCATCACTTCATGGAGTTTTTCGCCTGGGCGAATCCCTATGATTTTAATAGGGGTATTGGGGGCTAGGGCTTTAGCGAGATCAATCATTTTCATGCTAGGGATTTTAGGCACAAAAATTTCACCCCCATGCATTCTTTTCAAGCTTTTAAGCACAAAAGAAACCCCCTCATCTAAGGTGATCCAAAATCGTGTCATGCGAATATCTGTAATGGGGATTTCACTCGCTTTGTTTTGGACTAGTTTTTTAAAAAACGGCACCACGCTCCCACGACTCCCCACCACATTACCATAACGCACCACGCCAAATTGCGTTTGAGAAGAGCCTTTGAAGTTATTCGCACTCACAAAGAGCTTGTCGCTGCACAATTTCGTCGCGCCGTAGAGGTTAATGGGGTTAGCGGCTTTATCGGTGCTTAGGGCGATGACCTGACTGATTTCATTTTTTAAGCATGCGTTAATCACGTTGCTCGCTCCCATGATATTGGTTTTAATGCACTCTAGGGGGTTGTATTCAGCGATAGGCACATGCTTGAGCGCGGCTGCATGGATGCAAATATCCACGCCCTCTAAAGCGTAATTCAAGCGTTCTAAATCCCTGACATCGCCAATAAAAAAACGCATCCTAGGATCATTGAATTCCATGGTCATTTCGCTTTGCTTCAATTCATCTCGGCTATAAACGATGATTTTTTTAGCGTTGGTGGTGTCTAAAACTTTACGAACAAAGCATTTGCCAAAACTCCCAGTGCCACCGGTGATTAAAATCGTTTTGTTGTCTAGCATGTTTTGATGATTTGGCATGTTTTACCAGCGATAGCCTAAAGAGGCGCTAAAGATTCTCAATTGCCCAATACTTGGGGATTGATACAAACTAGAGCGGTTGCTCTTAAAAGTGAAACTCCCCGCTACGCCTAAATCAAAGCCCCTAAAATTGTATTTAGTCCCAAAAGCCACGGTATAGCCATTAGAATCTGGGATACCTATCGCATCTTGGGGGCTTGGGGCTTGGTCATAATCAATAGCGCCCATTAAACGCAAGCTTTTGCCCATGTAAGTTACCCCTAATCTAAAGGTGTTAGTATCCCTCCAGCCAGCCCCCATGTTCATCACGCTTTTAAAATTCGCTAGGCCTACCATTTTTTTAAGCGTCTCAGAGTCTAGTGAAGCCACCGTTCCGCTCAAGCCCTTGTAAGTAGCGTTCGCAAAATCAGGGGTTACTAAAAATTTATTCCCTTGACTCCAAAAGGTGCGCTCAAACACCCCCTCTATTCTTAAATGGTCTTTAAAAAATTGGTGGGCGTAGGCTAGGCTTAGGGTTTGGGGGAGTGAAACATTGATATTCAAGCTGCCTTTAGTCAAAACGCTCCCTAAAGAAGGGCCAAGCTCTGTGATAGCCACTAAACCGCCTTTCATGTTGAATGTAACTGAAGAATTATACACCACAGAAAACATGCCATGATCAAACACACGCAAACTCGAACCCACTCTATAGCCCCCTGATACGCCTTGCCCGTTGGATTTTTGCACGACTTGAGTCGTGCCATAAAGATTCGCGCTCGCTTTGATTAAGCCGCTATAGCCCATGATTTTTTTCAAGCCGTTGTAAAACTCTTGACAGCTCTGATCGTTCATATCCCCACCGGCTTTTTGGCAATTAAGCGCCGGTTGGTAGCCGATATTGCCTAATAAAGTCATCATATTACTTGGCACTTGATCGGCAAAAACATTGTTGGGTAAGTTTAAAATCTGTTCCGCACTCAAAACCGAAGCGCCCTCTAAAGGCACATAAACGGTGTTATTAAAGCTCCCAGTCGCATAAAGCCCTCTTAAGCCCACGCCCACGGAAAAGCGCTTATTAACAGTATAGCTCATGCTAGGGGCAAGCTCTACCATCATGATAAACACGTCATGCAAAAATTCCCCCCCCTTACCATTCCATTTCATGCCTAACCCGCTAGGAGCGGTGAAACTCCCCCCAAAAGTGAAGCCGTTATGCGTGCGCGTTTTATAAAAGAATTTGGGTAAAACAAAATTAGTCGTGCCCGTCCAGCCATTCACGATTTGAGAATCAGGATTTGAAGCGAGGGTTACGACTTTTTGATTGGTTAGATTCATAAGCCCTTGAACACGATTGATTGCTTGTGATAAGCCATTGGTAGCGGCCGTATTGCCAAGCGCTTTAAGGATATTGCCAAGCCCTATAGTGTTGATGATGCCTAAAATATTTTGTTGGTTTTTATCAATTTCTAAACTCGTAACCGAATACAAGCCTTGATTAGTCGTAGGGACTTTAAAGCTAAAGGCTGGGATATTGATCACGGTGGTGGTCATTTCAAATTCGCTTCTGTTTTCACCCCAATCGTTAGTAAAGCCCATGTTCGCCGGGTTGTAAAAGGAAGCGTCAGCGCCCCTAGCCCCAGCGACATACGCCGAGCCTAAAGCCGTGCCATTTAGGCTTTGCTCTTGGATTTTAAAGCCATTGGCATAAGAAAACAAAGGCAGGCTCAGAGCGATTAAATGGCGTTTTTTGAGTTTTTTAAAATAATAAAGTGGGGAAAAGTTTTTCATTGAAGCTCGCTATCAGCGTTTTCATTGTCTTCTAAATCTTGCAAAGAAGGCTCATAGGGTTCAATCCTAATAGCAATTTTTTGCGTCAAATTCTGGAAAGAAATCAGGCCATTTTTTCTTTCATAAAGGATAATTTCCCCGCTTTTTTGAAACCTTTGGATCACGTATTCAGGGGTTAAATGGCGCTTGCCTAAGCCTTTAAAAATATCCCTCCCTAAAACAATATCATCAAACAAATCCCCATAGCTCACCTTACCAAACAAATCCCTTGCAGCAATCCATTTGGCCGAACATTTTTGGCTAAAACAAATGTTTCGTTTAGTCATGTAAATATCGCCCACTCTTTGGCTGAGCTTATAAAGGGTTACTTCAATATTATGGTCTTTATCGGTTTTAATCGTGCCGTAATCATAAAAGCGAAAAACCGGCGTGTTAATATAAATGAGCCTGAATTGGCGCAAGGCATTCAAAGTTTCTTCTCTTTTTTTATTGGCTTCTTCTTGTCTGATTTGCTCCCTAGTTTTGGGGGTTTGCTTAGAAAAAGGGTGCTTGGAGCAAGAGACAAAAAGAAGCGTCATGAAAAATAATAAAAAAGCGCTTCTAAAATACCGCATGGTTATAGAGTAAGAGGGTTTATCCTCTCGCTCCGCTCAAAATACGATACCAAATCCTGCCGTCTAATTTAAGTTCCATGCTCACCTGACACAAGCCGTCTTTATAGATGGTCTCAGTGATTTCAGCGTTACGAATGAGAGCGTTGACTCTGGTTTTAATCACGGAATTTTGTAAAACCATGTCTTTGACGGTGTCTTGAGCGTTCACCCTAATACCATACATTTTTTCACCCAATTGGCGGTAGCCATCAACAATAGCCGCTCGCTTGGCCAAAGCTAGAGCTTGAGAGGGCGAAATGGTGGATTCTGGAGCCACACCCATGCCCACCGCATTCAACTCAATGACATTATTAGGCGTGAGAATGGGGGTGTTAGGGATAGCGTTAGTGGGGTTAGAGCTAATGATGGGCTGATTGTTATTCTCAAAGCGTGGGCTTGGGAGAGGCTGAACGCTCTTTCTGGGGGTGAAATTGGTTGGAGGATAAATGGGGGCTTGCAAGCCATTAGCTGAAGGGGGGATTAGCTGGGCGTTAGTGTTACGCTTTTTAAAGAGACTGCAACCGCTTATCAAAAGAGTGGCGACAAGTAACGAATTAATACCAAAAAAGGCAGTGTGCAAACGCATGGGCATTTTCCTTAAAATGAGTTCATTAAGGGGTATTATATCATTTTTGAATGGATTTGTCATGCGGATATTCTTAACTAATCTTATAAGGCTAGTGAGCTTTAAGTTTAAAGTCTAGGGGATTATGATTTATTTTGGCTTTCTCAATTTTTAATAGGGATAACTCAATTTTTTAAAAAAAGGGATTTTAACGGCTTGATTGTATCGTTTTGAGATTTTATTTTATGATAAAACCCATTTTTTAAGTTTGATTTTTAAATTCATTTCTTAATTAGGATAGGGGGCATTTTGAAAAATTCTCCCCCTACAACCCACAACTAAAACCCCCTTAAAGAGCGCTTTTTTAAGAGGTTATCGCTTGCTTTTTGCAAGATTTTTTTAATTGCAAAAAATGCTTTGAATATTTTTTAAATAAGATTGGAAATAAAATAAAATTTTTTTAAATTCCTGTGATAGTAAAAATAGTGCGAATGGTGTCCTTGGCGGGATTCGAACCCACGACCTTACGATTAGGAATCATACGCTCTATCCAGCTGAGCTACAAGGACATAAGAAAGCAAGAAGCTTACCATCTATTGATAAGCCCCTTGCTGAGTGGATCAAATTTACTTGCCTTCTTCAACTTTTTGTTTAAGGATTTTGCCAGGTTTGAATTTAGGTACTCGTTTGTCTTCGGTTTTATAAGTTTTATCGCTTCCTGGAACTTTACCCTCTTTGCCTTTTTGCTCTGCGGTTTCAAATTTGCCAAAACCAATCAACTCCACGCTCTCACCCTTGCTTAAAGCTGTTTCTACCGCCAAAGTAAAGGCGCTGATCGCTTCTTCGGCTTCTCTTTTGCTGTTGTATTTACCCGCTTCTTTAACCAAATCAATAAATTCCGCTTTGTTCATGTGGATAACCCCTTTTTTAATGGATGCCAAAACCAAGCGATCTAAACGCTTAGCCTAGCTGATTGAGCGGTAATTATAATCAAATCCTAAAGATAAATCAAGCAAAAAACGCTTTTTTAAGGGGGTTTAACACATAAAAAATTTAATTTTGTTGGGCGCTTTTTTTATCTTTAGCGTTAAGGATTAAAGGCGTGCCTAAAAAATTAAATTCTTTCCTTAAGGTGTTGATCAAATAGCGTTTGTAACTGAAATGCAAGGCTTTAGGGCGATTCATGATAAGAGAGATTTGAGGGGGTTTGGTGGCAAATTGCGTGGCGTAATACACTTTCACTAATTTCCCTCCATCGCTTGGTAAGGGGTGTTTTTGGGTGGCTTGAGAAATCACGCTATTGAGCAAACTCGTGGGAATGCGTTTGGAAAAACACTCATAGACTTCTATGATTTTATGCTTGATTTCATCTATATGGCGCGCTTTTAAGCAGCTGGTTGTGATCACAGGGGCGTATTCTAAAAAGCGGAATTTCCTTTTTAAGGTTGCCATGATCTCTTCATAAGGGGCGTAGCGGATGTCCCATTTGTTTAAAATAAGAATGATGCCTAAAGAGTGTTTATCCGCTAAGGAGCTGATCTTTTCGTCCAATTCCACAAAAGGAGCGCTCACATCTAACACCAAAAGCGCGATGTGGGATTTTTCTAAAGCTTTTTGCGTGCGATCTAGCGCGTATTTTTCAATGCCTAAGATTTTACCCCTATGCCTGATGCCAGCGGTATCCACGAAGCAGATTTTTTGATCGCCTATTAGAATGGTTTCATCTATGGGGTCAATGGTCGTGCCAGCCACGCTAGAGACAAGACTCCTTTCTTTTTTCGTGAGCGCGTTTAAGAGCGAGCTTTTGCCCACATTCACCCTCCCAATGATGCCTACTTGAATGATCTCTTCTTCTTTATTTTCTTCTAAAGCGTTATTAGGGGTTTCTAAACTTTCTAAAATATCCGCATCCAAATCTTGCTTTATGATTTGGTTTAAATTCAGCGTATTCAATATAGCATCAATTAATGCGCTAATGCCCCTATTGTGCGAAACGGAGATGTTAAAACTCTTGGGAATGCCAAAAGAAGAAAACGCATAAGCTCGCTCTTTTTCTTTGTCGTTATCAATTTTATTGATCACTAAAAAGCAGTTAGGGTTGGTTTTAAAAACCTCTCTAAAAAGCTTGATGTCTTCATCGCTAGGGATAGACTTGCCATCCACAACATATAAAATCAAATCGCTCATTTGAGCGGCTTTTAAATTAAGGGCTTTGATTTCTTTAGACAAAAGAGCGTCTTTAGCCATGCCCCCTGTATCTAGCAATTCCACTTCATGACCATTCAATGCGATTTTTCGTTTGTTGATGTCTCGTGTAGTGCCTGCAAAATCTGAAGTGATAGCGATCCTTTCTCTAGCCAAGCGGTTAAATAGTGAGCTTTTCCCCACATTAGGCTGGCCTAAAATCGCAATGGTTTTTAAAGTTTTATGGCTTGTATTCATCTTTTTTATCGCTTCAATTTAATCAAAATTAGATTACAATATTATAGTTATTTAAAACTTAAATAAGGGTTTGGCATTGTTTTTAGTCAAAAAAATAGGCGTGGTAATAATGATTTTAATATGCTTTTTAGCTTGCTCGCAAGAGAGCTTTATCAAATTGCAAAAAAAAGCCCAAGAGCAAGAAAATGACGGCTCTAAACGCCCTAGCTATGTGAATTCGGATTACGAAGTCTTTAGCGAAACGATTTTTTTAAAAAACATGGTGTATCAGCCTATGGAGGAAAGAAACGCTTTTTTCCAACTAACTAAAGATGAAGATGATTCTTTTAACCCTGAAACTTCTGTGATTTTATTGAATGAGCCAAGCGATAATAATGAAAAAAACCCGCCCTTATACCCAAATGATCCCCATAACAACACTGCCAATAACGATACAAAAAACCCGTTCCTTTACAAACCGAAAAGAAAAGCCAAAAATCCAAAACTCATTGAATATTCCCAACAAAATTTCTACCCCCTAAAGGATGGGGATATTGTGATGAGTAAAGAAAGGGATCAATGGTTGGTAGAAATCAAATCCAAAGCCTTGAAGCGTTTTTTAAAAGCTCAAAACGATAAAGATCGCCAGATCCAAACTTTCACTTTTAATGACACTAAAACGCAAATCGCGCAATTTAAGGGCAAGATTTCTTCGTATGTTTATACCACCAATAACAGCGATTTGAGTTTAAGGCCTTTTTATGAATCCTTTTTGTTAGAAAAAAAGAGCGATGATTTTTATACGATAGGGGCGATAGGGGATAAGGCTTTAGACGCCATTGAGGTTTCAAAGTGTCAAATGGTGTTAAAAAAGCATTCAACCGATAAATTAGACAGCCAGCATAAAGCCATCAGTATTGATTTGGACTTTAAAAAAGAGCGCTTTAAGAGCGATACGGAACTTTTTTTAGAATGCCAAAGTTAGGGCGTTTATTACGACAATTTAGATTTTTTTGGGTAGCATGTTAGCATTTCAAAGGCATGGATATTGTTAAAAAGTAAGCTAAGGAATGTTTATGTGGATCACCCAAGAAATCACGCCGTATTTGCGTAAAGAATACACCATAGAAGCGAAATTATTAGATGTTAGAAGCGAGCATAATATTTTAGAGATTTTTAAATCTAAGGATTTTGGTGAAATTGCGATGCTTAACCGCCAGTTGTTGTTCAAGAATTTTTTGCACATTGAAAGCGAGTTGCTCGCTCATATGGGGGGTTGCACTAAGAAAGAGCTTAAAGAGGTTTTAATCGTGGATGGGTTTGATTTGGAATTAGCCCACCAGCTTTTTAAATACGACACGCATATAGATTTTGTGCAAGCGGATGAAAAGATTTTAGACAGCTTCATTAGTTTTTTCCCCCATTTCCATGAAGTGAAAAACAACAAGAATTTCACGCACGCTAAACAACTTTTAGATTTAGACATTAAAAAATACGATTTGATCCTTTGCTTGCAAGAGCCGGATATTCATAAAGTGGATGGTTTAAAAAGAATGCTTAAAGAAGATGGGGTGTTTATTTCGGTAGCCAAACACCCGTTATTAGAGCATGTGAGCATGCAAAACGCCCTTAAAAACTTGGGCGACTTTTTTCCTATTACTATCCCTTTTGTAGCACCCTTAAGGATTTTGAGCAATAAGGGTTATATTTACGCTTCTTTTAAAACCCACCCCTTAAAAGATCTAATGACGCCAAAAATAGAAGCGCTAAAAAGCGTGAGATACTATAACGAAGACATTCATAGGGCCGCATTCGCTTTGCCTAAAAATTTACAAGAAGTCTTTAAAGACAATATCAAATCTTAAAATGATCTTAAAAAACGCTATCGCTCTCACAGGGGGGATAGGCACTGGTAAAAGCACCACCCTTAAAATATTGGAATCGCAAGGTTATGAAATTTTAGATGCGGATAAGATCGCTCATCAATTATTGCAAGAGCATCGGTTAAAAATCGCCCAACATTTTGGATCAGATATTTTAGAAAAAGATATTTTAAACAGAAAAAAACTTGGCGCGATCGTGTTTCAAGATGCTCATGAGTTAAAATGGCTAGAGGATTTTTTACACCCCTTAATCCGTGAGTGCATGCTTAAAAAAGCCTATGAATTAGAAAAGAATCATCAAGCGTATTTTTTAGACATCCCTTTGTTTTTTGAAGTGGGGGGAAAAGAGCGCTACCCTGTGAGTAAAGTGGTTTTAATCTATGCGCCTAGGGCTTTACAAATTGAGCGCCTTTTAGAGCGAGACAAACTCAAAGAGGCTGAAATCTTGCAGCGCTTAGCTTGTCAAATGGATATAGAGCAAAAACGCGCCATGAGCGATTATGTTATAGACAACGGCTCCAGTTTAAAAGATTTAAATAAGCAAGTTGAACGCTTTTTAAAAACGCTCTTATAAGCTCGTTTTATATGTAAGCATGTTAAACTACCATTAAATTTTTTGTAAGGCTAAACACATGATCACTTTAAAACAAGCCCTTTCTTTATCCCAAGATGAATTAGAAACCCTTAAAAACGAAATTGACGCTAAGGTTAGAGCTTCAGATTTGAACGCTTACATTAAAGCCCCTAGCCTTAATGGCGCTAGCGCTAAGGGGGTGCCTATCCTTATTAAAGACAATATCAGCGTTAAGGGGTGGGAAATCACTTGCTCCAGTAAGATTTTAGAAGGCTATGTTGCCCCTTATCATGCGAGCGCGATTGAAAACTTGCACCAAAACAGCATGGCAGGGTTTGGGCTTTCTAACATGGACGAGTTTGCGATGGGAAGCACCACGGAGTCTAGTTGCTATGGGATCACTAAAAACCCACGAGATAAAAACAGAGTGCCTGGAGGGAGTAGCGGAGGGAGTGCAGCAGCGGTAGCGGGTGGCTTAGCGGTGGCGGCTTTAGGGAGCGATACGGGCGGATCTATCAGGCAGCCGGCAAGCTATTGCGGGTGCGTGGGGTTAAAACCCACTTATGGGAGGGTGAGCCGTTATGGTTTGATCGCGTATTGCTCTAGTTTTGATCAAATCGGGCCTATCACGCAAAATGTAGAAGACGCTTCTATTTTATTTGACGCAATTAGTGGGTATGATAGCAAGGATTCCACGAGTGCGAATCTCAAACCCACGCAAACCTTTAAAAACCTTAACAGAGACAAACGCTTTAAAATCGCTATCTTAAGAGATCACATTAAAGACGCGAGCAATGAAGTGCAACTCGCTTATGAAAACACCCTTAAAGCCTTGAAAGAAATGGGGCATGAGATTGTGGAAAAAAAGATGTTGGATTCGCATTATCAAATCTCTATTTATTATATTATCAGCATGGCTGAAGCGAGTTCGAATCTGGCCAGATTTGATGGGGTGCGTTATGGGAGAAGGGCTCAAAATATTAAAGATTTGAAAGAATTGTATCTCAAAAGCCGCAGTGAAGGTTTTGGCGATGAGGTGAAACGGCGCATCATGTTAGGGAATTTTGTCTTAAGCAGTGGGTATTATGACGCTTATTATTTGAAAGCCCAGCAAATGCGTTTGATAATTAAAGAGCAATACAACAAGATTTTTGAAGAAGTGGATTTGATTTTTACCCCTGTAGCCCCTACGAGCGCTCATTTATTCAACTACCATGCAAGCCCTTTAGAAATGTATTTGAGCGATATTTACACGATTGGGGCGAATTTGAGCGGTTTGCCAGCCCTTGCCTTGCCGGTCGCTAAAGATCCTTTAGGCTTGCCCATAGGGATGCAATTCATTGCTAAGGCTTTTGATGAGCAAAGCCTTTTAGACGTTTCTTACGCTTTAGAGCAAGAATTAGATTTAAAATTAGATTAAGGATAGAAAATGAGAATTTTACAAAGGGCCTTGACTTTTGAAGACGTGTTGATGGTGCCTAGAAAATCCAGCGTTTTACCTAAAGATGTGAGCTTAAAGTCTCGCCTAACTAAAAACATTCGTTTGAATATCCCCTTTATTAGTGCGGCTATGGATACGGTTACAGAGCATAAAACCGCTATCGCTATGGCACGCCTTGGGGGTATTGGCATCGTGCATAAAAACATGGATATTCAAACGCAAGTCAAAGAAATCACTAAGGTTAAAAAAAGCGAGAGCGGGGTGATTAATGATCCTATTTTTATCCACGCGCACAGGACGCTAGCGGACGCTAAAGTCATAGCGGACAATTACAAGATTTCAGGCGTGCCTGTGGTAGATGATAAGGGGTTGTTGATTGGGATTTTAACCAACAGAGACGTGCGCTTTGAAACCGATTTGAGTAAAAAAGTGGGCGATGTGATGACTAAAATGCCTTTAGTTACCGCTCATGTGGGTATTAGCTTGGATGAAGCGAGCGATTTGATGCACAAGCATAAGATTGAAAAATTGCCCATTGTGGATAAAGATAATGTTTTAAAAGGCTTGATCACGATCAAAGACATTCAAAAACGCATTGAATACCCTGAGGCCAATAAAGATGATTTTGGGAGGTTGAGAGTGGGGGCGGCTATTGGAGTGGGGCAGTTGGATAGGGCTGAAATGCTGGTTAAAGCGGGGGTGGATGCGTTGGTGCTAGACAGCGCGCATGGGCATTCAGCCAATATCTTACACACTTTAGAAGAGATTAAAAAAAGCTTGGTAGTGGATGTGATTGTGGGGAATGTGGTGACTAAAGAAGCCACAAGCGATTTGATTAGCGCAGGAGCGGACGCTATTAAAGTGGGTATTGGGCCAGGAAGCATTTGTACCACTAGGATTGTGGCCGGGGTGGGAATGCCCCAAGTGAGCGCGATTGATAATTGCGTGGAAGTGGCGTCTAAATTTGATATTCCTGTGATTGCAGATGGAGGGATCCGCTATTCAGGCGATGTGGCTAAGGCTCTAGCTTTAGGGGCATCAAGCGTGATGATAGGCTCTTTACTCGCTGGCACAGAAGAATCTCCTGGGGATTTTATGATTTACCAAGGGAGGCAATATAAAAGCTATAGGGGCATGGGCAGCATTGGGGCGATGACTAAAGGGAGCTCTGATAGGTATTTTCAAGAGGGCGTGGCGAGTGAAAAGCTAGTCCCAGAGGGCATTGAGGGGCGTGTGCCTTATCGTGGTAGGGTTTCGGATATGATTTTCCAATTAGTAGGGGGCGTGCGTTCTTCTATGGGGTATCAGGGGGCGAAGAATATTTTGGAATTGTATCAAAACGCTGAATTTGTAGAAATCACTAGCGCGGGGTTAAAAGAAAGCCATGTGCATGGCGTGGATATTACTAAAGAAGCCCCCAATTATTATGGGTGAATTGTAAAAGAAAACAAGACAAATCGTTAAAAAACTCGTTAAAAAGCTTAATTTAATGAGTTTTTAAAACTTAATTGCTACAATTAAGGAAATTTCAATAAGGCTTAGAGAAACTTTTTCATGGAACACAGAGTATTTACTATTGCTAATTTTTTTAGCTCCAATCATGATTTTATCACCGGGTTTTTTGTTGTTTTGACAGCGGTTTTGATGTTTTTAATCTCGCTTGGCGCGTCGCGCAAAATGCAGATGGTGCCTATGGGTTTGCAGAATGTGTATGAGAGCATCATTAGCGCGATTTTGAGCGTGGCTAAGGATATTATAGGCGAAGAATTAGCCCGCAAATACTTCCCACTAGCAGGCACGATCGCTTTGTATGTCTTTTTTTCTAACATGATAGGCATCATTCCTGGTTTTGAATCCCCTACGGCTAGTTGGAGCTTTACGCTGGTTTTAGCGCTGATTGTGTTTTTTTATTACCATTTTGAAGGCATTAGAGTGCAGGGCTTTTTTAAGTATTTCGCTCATTTTGCAGGCCCTGTGAAATGGCTCGCCCCTTTCATGTTCCCTATTGAGATCATCTCGCATTTTTCTAGGATCGTGTCTTTATCGTTTCGTTTGTTTGGGAATATCAAGGGCGATGACATGTTTTTGCTCATCATGCTTTTATTGGTGCCTTGGGCGGTTCCTGTAGCGCCCTTTATGGTGTTGTTTTTTATGGGGATTTTACAAGCTTTTGTTTTTATGATCCTCACTTATGTGTATTTGGCAGGGGCTGTTTTAACCGATGAAGGGCATTAAACAAAGCGTTCTTGTTTGGCTTAATATTGTTTTTTAAAACTTTGCTTCATGGTAAAGCTTTTAAAAGGATAGGGGGTGGTTTTGAAACCATGCTCCCCCTTATTCTTTAATAACGCTTTTTAAAATTACCGCTTGCTTGTGTAAGTTCTATTTTATTATCAATACCCAATTTTAATAGCTTTTATAATTTTTTAAGCAATCATTAGATAAAATCCACCATACTTCTGTTTTGGATGTGTTTGGGTTTTAGAAGTGTTACTTTTTTATAACTTTTTCATATTCTTATGGGTATGTTGTCATTTTTTTACCGGAGAATTTTATCTTGAAAAACATTTATGTAGGGAATTTGGTTTATAGTGCTACTAGTGAGCAAGTCAAGGAGCTTTTCAGTCAATTTGGCAAAGTGTTTAATGTCAAACTGATTTATGACAGAGAAACGAAGAAACCTAAAGGTTTTGGCTTTGTAGAAATGCAAGAAGAGGGCGTTAGGGAAGCGATTGCTAAATTGGATAATACGGATTTTATGGGCAGAACGATTAGGGTAACCGAAGCCAATCCTAAAAAGTTTTAGTAGCATTAGAAAATAATTTTCTAATGCGCTTCCATTCTTTTAATGCGTCTTAATTTGTGCATAGAAGCTAAAAGGGGTTAAACCCCTTTAAAATCCATTTAAAATTTTAATCCATTTTTAGAAAAGCGATTAAAAACCAGTTTTGTTCTAATCAAATAGGGGCAACTAACGCTTTAAAACGCTCTTTAGTATGTTTATTATTGGCTATACAAACTGCCAATATTTCAAATATTTAAAATGGAGTTTTCTCATTAAGGCGATTTTAGGGCTATAGGGTTCTTCTTTTCGCGCTATCGTAGAGATCTGCTCATCATCAGCGATCACAAAAGGTTGTAACACCAAATTTTTCACGCCATGGATAAAAGTAGCGTCCATTATCGTATCCACAGGAACAACCCATTTTTGGCTGCATTTTTTAAAAACTTTGGCAATCTTTGGCGTGATCACATAGCCTTGCGTCCCCACCCCATAACTATAAGCTTTAATGATCCCCACACGCTCTTGTATCTCGTGGTTTTTATGGCTCAATGGCTCACTTTTCACGCTGGCATCATACAATAAATGCATCAAACGCGCATAGCCTAATTCTTGGATGTGTTTTTCTAAAAAATCCAAGCCCTCTTTAAAATCCTCTTTCAAGGTTATATCGTCTTCTAAAATACAGATCGCTTCATTGAGTTCTATGCATTTTTCCCACAAGGAATAATGGCTTGCATAGCACCCAAGCTCCCCCAAGCTCATAAACTTCGCATGGTATTTTAAAGCGTAATAAAATTTAGAAACCTCACTGATGAGATTGGTTGTAATCCCCATGTCTTTGATGTTTTGCGTGATGAAATAAGGGTGTAAATGCTTTTTCACTAGGGGGTGCAACCCGCCTTCAAAAGTTTTAGAATAAATCGCATCAAAAATTTGTGCTTGGTGGTGGGTGGCATTGATATTATGGAGTAAAGTCGTGGTGTCTCTAAAAACCAAACCAAATTGATCGCACACTTTTTGATTTAAAGAAATGATAAAAACACGCAAAGCTTAGACTCCCATAATTTTTAATAGAGTATATCGTTTTTAGGCTCTGTTTTACAATAAAAATTTTAAAGAGAATGGGGGGTATTAAAATAGTTCTCCCCCCTACAACCCCCAACTAAATCCCCACAACCCCCTAAGGAGCACTTTTTTGATTAAACAAGTTCTTTTATTATATTGATTGTAAAAAATGTTTTGATCGTTTTTAAATTTTGTGATCAATATTTAATCAAAACAAAGCAAGAGAACGAAATCGCATTGCAACTAAACAAAAAACTAAAATACCTTACAAGTTTTGAAAATCCAATGAATGTTTGAAGCGAGGACTCATAACCCTAAATCTAGGGTTATAAGCTTGATTTAATGGTGTTCTAAATAAGAAATCACGCTTAAGGCTGCCGTAGCACCATCGCTTGCAGCGCAAACCACTTGTTTAGGGGCAAAAATACGAATATCTCCTGCCGCAAACAAGCCTTGAACATCCGTTTTCATGGAAAAATCCACGACAATAGAGCCGTATTCATCGCATTTACATAGCATGGAGTTATCTTCTTGTTTCAACACGGCGTTATTCACATCATAACCCACAAAAATAAAAAACCCCGGCACGACTAATTCTCTTTTTTCGTTAGTGGCTGTGTTTTTAATGTTTAAAGAAGACACGCCAGAAGCATCGCCCTTGATTTCTTCCACCACATAAGGGGTTAAAAACTCAATCTTATCATTGTTTTTAGCATGCTCTAAAGTGATAGGTGCACACCTAAAACCATCTCTTCTGTGGATGAGATAGACTTTTTTGCAGATGTTGGCTAGATAAATCGCCTCTTCTACGGCGGTATCGCCCCCACCAAGCACCGCTACTTCCTTATTTTTGTAAAAGAAGCCATCGCATGTCGCGCAAGTGCTAACGCCTTTACCCCAATATTCTGACTCGCCCTTGATGCCTGTGCGTTTAGGGCTACCACCGGTAGCGATAATCACGCTTTTAGCCTCAAAAGTCTTGCCATCTTCTGCTAAAATAACAAAATGAGAGCCTTTTTTAGAAACCCTTTGAACAGCGGTCATTTCATGCTTTAAGCCAAAGCGGAAACATTGCTCCTGCCATGGCTGCATGAAATCCAACCCGCTCACCACTTCTTTAACGCCCGGATAGTTTTCAATCTCACTACTGCCAGTGATTTGCCCCCCAGGCATTCCTTTTTCAAACAAAACGGCGTTTTTAACACCGCCTCTAGTCGCATAAAGCCCCGCGCTCAAACCCGCAGGACCACCTCCAATAATCGCGCAATCTATCATGGCTACTAGCCTAGAAGTTTGTTCAATTGCTCTTTTAAAGCAACTTTAGTTTGCACGCCCACCAACTGATGGACGACTTCGCCATCTTTGGTGAATAAAAGCGTAGGAATGCTTCTAATCCCAAATTTCGCGCTCAATTCTTCTTGCTCATCGGTATTGACTTTACAAATCTTAGCCTTACCTTCATATTCGCTAGCTAATTCATCAATCACAGGGGATAGCATCTTACAAGGACCACACCATGGCGCCCAAAAATCCACTAACGCAACCCCTTTTTTAATGGTGCTTTCAAAATTTTCTTCAGTTAATTCAATATAGTGACTCATTAGTTACTCCTAAATATATGATTTTGATTAACGAGAATTATATTAGCTTAAGAATGTTAATGAAAACGCATGGGTTTTGGATAAAAATCTAAAAAGTGATATTTTCTAAAAGTTCAAATTTACCATTTTTCACAATAAGAGCGTCAATGCAAAAATCGCTATTGGGATCTTTTTGAGACAAATAACAGCGGATCGTTTTAATCATCTTTTTTAATTTGCTCGGCGTGATCGCATAAATGGGATCAAAATTTTCCCCGCTTTTGACTTCAATGAAATGCAAAACCCCTTTTTTCAAAGCGATAATATCAATTTCGCCAAATTGTGAAAAAAAGTTCCTCTCCACCATTTCAAAACCCAGCGTTTTTAAAAATCCGCAAGCTTCTTCTTCAGCCTTCAAGCCCTTTGCCCTGTGCTTGTTATTTAAAAAACGCATTCAATTTTCCAAACGGATCATTTTAGGGGTATCCAACACGCTTTGTAAATTTTCAAGCTCTTTAAGGGCGTTTAACATAGATTTTTCGTTGGTGGTGTGCGTGGAAAATAAGATTTTAGCCTTGTTGGATTGCGGGATTTCTTTTTGTAAGACATTGTTGAGCGAAATATCATTTTGAGCTAAAATCGCGCTGATTTGAGAAAAAACCCCTTTTTCATCGCTCACTAACAAGCGCGCATAATAAGCGCATTGGATTTCTTCTTTGGGTTTTAGGGGGAGTTTTTGAGGGGTTTCAAAGCCCAGCATTAAAGAGCTTTTTTTCCTTGCGATTTCTATAATATCGCTAATGACCGCGCTTGCGGTAGGCTCTCCCCCAGCCCCAGCCCCATAATACAAAGTCTCGCCCACCTTATCCCCTATAACGCTGATAGCGTTCATCACCCCATCCACTTTAGAGAGCATGCATTCATTTTTAATCATGCTTGGATGCACCCTTAATTCAATGCAATCTGGGTGTTTTTTAGCGATGCCTAAAAGTTTAATGCTATAACCAAATTCTTTAGCAAACTCCATGTCGTCTGGCTCTATTTTTTCAATGCCTTCAATCAAGATTTCTTCTAATTTCGCGTCAATGCCATACGCTAAAGACGCTAAAATCAATAATTTGTGCGCCGCATCAATGCCTTTAATGTCAAATTCAGGGTTCAATTCCGCATAGCCTAAATGTTGCGCATCTTTTAAGGCGTCCTTAAAGCTCGCTTGATTTTTAAACATCTGGCTTAAAATGTAATTGCTCGTGCCGTTTAAAATCCCTTTAAAAGAAAGGATATGATTAGCGCTCAAGCCGTCTTTTAAAGCCTTGATAATAGGGATACCCCCACACACGCTCGCTTCAAAGCCTATGGGGGTGTTTTTAGCGGTTTGTTCTAATTCATAGCGGTGATACGCTAACATGGCTTTATTGGCTGTAACGAAGGCTTTTTGTTTGGCTAAAGTTTTTTTAGCTAAAAGATAAGGCGCTTCCACCCCACCCATAAGCTCCACGACAATATCAATCTCTTCATCTTCTATCAAGCTTTCTAAATCATTACTGATTTCAAAAGCATAGCCCTTGTGCTTTTTCATATCTCGCACCACCGCTTTTTTAATTTTAATTTCCACACCGGCTCTGTCTTTAATGATTTCTTGATTTTCTTGTAAGATTTTAGCGACCGCGCTCCCCACACACCCTAAACCCACAAGCCCTATATTCAATCTTTTTTTCATGCTTTTTCCTTTAATTTCGTTTTTTTAAAACGGCGTTTTTTTCCTGCTCGCTCGCTTTTTCTATCGCTTCAAAACTCCCAAAATAATCCAATAATTTTTTCACGCTGGCTTCTCCTATGCCCTTTTCTTTTAAAAGAGCGATTTGTTTCATGTTTTTAAGTTTAGTGGATCTGTGGAAGTTTATCGCATACCGGTGGCTTTCATCGCGCAATTTTTGCACCCACTGCAAGCGTTTGTCGCTAGGGAGCAATTTAAAAGTATTACTAATCGTATGGATGATGTCTTTAGCGCCCCCTTTAGAACGATAAGCCTTAGAATCCCTTTTTTCTTTAGAAATAGCGATCACTTCTACAAAACTCCCGCTGCTTTTTAAAATTTCTAAAGCGATGTTTAATTGCGCCCTCCCTCCATCAATCACCCACAAATTAGGCGGTGGCTCTTTAGCAAAATCTAAAGCTCTTCTGGTGAGCAATTCGCTCATTTGAGCGTATTCGTTAGAGCCTTTTAAATGGTAGCGCCGGTAAGAGTTTTTTTGGAATGCATTGTTTTCATACACGACCATTCCCCCCACGCATTGGCTGTTTGAATGGTGGCTTGTGTCAAAGATTTCCACCCTATAAGGCACGCACTCTAAATTGAAAAGCGATCGCGCTTCTTCTAAAATCAGATCTTCATTAGAGATTTTTTCTTGGCTAAAAATCTCTTGAGCGTTTTTCATAGCGATTTCTATTAAAGCGAGCTTATCGCCCTTTTTAGGAATGCTAAGAGCGATTTTTTTAGAATATTGATGAGAGATAAACTCTTGCAATTCTTTAAGCGTTTCATTAGAGCAAGCGCTCAATAAGATCTGTTCAGGCATCAAAGGCAAATGCGATTGGTAATGATTGATAATGGCTTGTTTCATCGCTTCATCAGTGTCAAACCCGTTGAGAGAGTGGATTTTTTCAAACGCAGAAGAAATGATTTTACCCCCACGCATAAACATTTTCACTAACACCGCCTTATTGCTTGCGCCATAAAAAGCAAAAATATCCAAATCGTAGAGTTTGGCCAAATCCATGCAAGTGAAAGGGGCGATTTTTTGGATTTTTGCAATTCTGTCCCTGTAAATTAGGGCTTCTTCAAAACGCAAGTTACTAGAAAGGCGCTCCATTTTTAATTCAAGCTCTTTGATGAGCCTGTCTTTATTTTCAATCATTTCTAAACATTCTTTAGCGATTTTTAAATACTCTTCTTTAGTGATTTTATCCTCGCATGGGGCTTTACAACGCTCTATTTGATAAAACATGCATGCCTTTTTATCCTTAATGCAATTTTTCTTTTGAACTAACGGGAGCAATTCATACAAGCTGTCCAAAATATCCTTAGCCCCACTCGTAAAAGGGCCAAAATATTTAACGCCAGGCTGTTTTAAAATTTTTCGTGTGATTAAAGGGATAGGGAAATCAGTGGAAAAATCCATGTAAATATAAGGGTAAGTTTTATCATCTCTTAAAAGAATATTGTATTTAGGCTTGAGCTGCTTGATTAAAGAATTTTCCAAAATCAAAGCGTCTTGCTCGTTTTCCACTAAAATGGTTTCTAAAAAAGCGATTTGTTTGACCATCATTTGGATGCGTAAGCTTGCACGAGGATTGGGCGTGATTTCATTATTACGGATGGAAAAATAGCTTTTGATGCGCTTTTTTAAGTTTTTCGCTTTACCGATATAGAGTAATTGGCGGTTTTTATCAAAATATTGATACACGCCACTGCTATTAGGAAGGTTTTTCAAACTGGACAATAAATCAGCCATTCATTTCTCAAAAAAACTTCGTTGGTAGTGGATCAAAGCGCGCGCTTTTTCAAAACATTCATGCAAACGAGCGTCTTTAATGGGGTTATGGAACAACCCTAAAGCACTAGGGCGAAAAAAACGGGCTTGTTTTTTAATGGGGGCATAAAAATTGGCTTTTTCTAAGGAGTCTTTAGGCACATAACCTAAAATTTCTAACCCGTCTAACTCATCAAACCCATAAGCATGCCCTTGCGTGTTTAAAAAATGGCTGATTTCTTTAGCGAATCGCTGGTTAAATTCCTTAGAAGCCCAAAGATCTTTAAACGCAAAAAGCAATTTAGAGTCTTTTATGAAGATAAAAAGCAAATTTTCTTGTAAACTTAAAGGCATAAAAACCTTAAGCTTTTTGAGTTTCAAAAGAGTTTCAAGCTTTTTATAAGACTTTTTTTGAATGAGTAAGGAGAAAATATTTTGTTCCATAAACTGATCTTAACATGCTTTTTAACGCTTGTGGCAATAACGATTCAAGCTTGCGGCTATAAAGCCCCCCCATTCAATGAAAAACCCGCTAAAAAAACTTCAAACAGCTCTAATTCTTCTATGCAAACGCCCACCAATAACACCACGCCAGAATTTTTAAATCAGCCTTAAAATCATTGCTCTTGTTTAAGGGCTTTGATTTCTAGGGTTTTTGTGGCTAACTTTTGCGCCTCTTCCTCATCATGCGTTACCATAATGAAAGTAGCGCAAGAATTTTGGTGTATCTCTTTGATGAGATCCTGTAAATTCTTACGATTAAAACTATCTAAAGCGCTAAAAGGCTCATCTAATAAAATGAGTTCTGGTCTGTGGATAATCCCCCTAATAATGCCCATTCTTTGGGCTTGCCCCCCACTCAATTCATTAGGGAATTTATCCATAAGGCTCTCATCTAACCCCATTTTTAACGCTAAAGCTTTGGCCTCTTTTTGAGCGGCTTGTTTGTTTATGCCTTGTAAATTAAGGCAAAAGGTCATGTTTTGCATGGCGTTTAAATGAGAAAATAAGGAATTGCCTTGAGCGATATAGCCTATTTTTTGGCGTAAAAAAGCGTTGTTTGAAAGGGTCTCATTAAAGATTTTAACGCTCCCAAAACTGGGTTTTAAAAGCCCTAAAATCAAGCCTAAAAGCGTGCTTTTGCCGCTCCCGCTCTCCCCTAAAACGCATAAAAAATCCCCTTTTTCAATGCTTAAATTAAAATCCTTAAAAACAGCGCGATTGTGGTAGTTAAAAGACACATTCTCTATTGTAACGATTTCTTTCATGCTATAACCCCAAGCTTTCTAAAAAATCTTTAGCGACTATTTGGGGGCTTTTTTTCAACGCTTCCACCTGATAGTTTAAATCCTGCATTTTCTCATCGTTAATTTTTGAATCCAATTTTTCTAAGATTTCTAGTGCTTCAGGATACTTTTTTATAGTTTCTTTTCTTATAACAATACCGGCCTGATAATTAGGGAAAAACCCTTTATCATCCTTAAGCACCTTTAAATCCAATTCTTTGATTTGAGCGTCTGTGGTGAAGATGTCTAAAGCGTTGATCTTATGGGATTCAAAACTTTTATAACGCAAATTAATATCCATTTCATGCAAACTTCTAAAATGAAAGCGGTAAGCTTTCATTAAGCCCTTAAAAGCGTCCTCTCTTTCAAAAAAGTCAAACTCCGCTCCAAAATCAAAATTTTGGCTATGAAAGGCTAAATCGCTGAAAGTTTCAATCGCGTATTTTTGAGCGTCTTCTTTAGAAATCGCTAAGGAATAGGTGTTGTTAAAGCCCAAAAGCCCCACCCACAAAAGATTGAATTCCTTCTCATAACGCTTTTTAATCGTTTCAAAATCCACTTTTTGCGTCAAAGGGTTTTTGAGCGTGTTCACCCAAGCGGTGCCGGTATATTCCACATACAAATCAAAATCGCCCCTAATTAATGCCGGATGGATATTCATCGTCCCCCCACCAATGCCAAACGCCCGCTTGATAGGGATATGGTGTTTTTCTAACAAAAGGCTTAAAATCTCGCCCAAAATATACTGCTCGCTGCTAGGTTTTGTGGCCACGACTAAGGGTTTTTCTTCTATGGCGTTTCTAGGAATAAGCCATAAAGCGCTCGCTAGCAATAAAAAAAGAAACACCGCTAAATTAAGATAAACTTTTCTTTTTTGTTTTTTGGTGGCGTTTTGAGAAAATAGGCGTTGCAAAGCGTTTTCATGCTGAAAGACGCTCACAAATTGATCCGCTAAAACGCTAAAAAGAGCAATAATCAAACTGCCCGCCACTAAAAGCGTGGTGTTTTGTGTGTTTAGCCCTCTAAAAATCGCTTGCCCTAAGCCTCCTGCCCCAATGAGCGCCCCGATCCCAGCCATCGCCACTAGCATCACTACCGCAATCCTTAAACCCACCAAAATTTGGGGGATAGCGAGCAAGAATCGCACTTTAAAAAACAACTCTTTGGGGTTACACCCTAGCCCAATAGCGGCCTTAATCACCTCTTCTCGCACCTCTTTTAAAGCGTTATAAGTGCTATGGACAATGGGTAATAAGCCGTATAAGACCAACACTAAAAGCGCGTTTTTTAACCCCACCCCAATCACAGGAATGAATAACGCGAATAACGCCAGCGATGGGATGGTGTAGAGGAAATTCACCACAGGGAGCAAGAACGCCCTAGCCTTTGAGTTATAAAACACAAAAACCCCAATCAAAACCCCAAACACCAGCACGAGAAAACCAGAAAGTGCAACGATGATAAAATGCTGCGCGATCAAATCTATAAAATAAATGAAGCGATCATGAAATTCTTTTACCAAATATTTTACCACGCTTATTTTTAACACCATAGCAACTAAATGCTGCGTAGCCACATCTATAGAATGGAGCAACCATTCATACAATTCTTTGATCCATTGTTTAAAAACGCCCATGCCTAGCATTATAACCAAACTTATTTGAATAAAGGGGTTTTAAAATGCTAAAGGCATTCTTTAATGTTGGTTGCAGGTTAAAACTGAAAGGTGCGTTTGCCTAAATTCGTGCTCACTTCTATCCATAGCGGCTGGTTTTCGCATAAAATTTCATAGGCTACGCTTTGATTCCTCACTAAAGAAACGCTTTTAGGCGTGGGGTAGAGCGAGCAAGAACGCCCTTGATTGATGTCAATCTTTAAAATAACCACGCTCTCCACTACAGCGCTCACCTTTAAATAATACGACTCCCTAGCCCCTTGCCATTCTAAATAGGGCGTTTCTTGTGGGACAATCTCTAACGCCACTAAAGGGCTTTGAGCCAGTTTTAAGCGCGTTTTTTGCTCCTGCTCTTTTAATTCTTGTTCTCTGTTGATCCCCTTATCAATCAAATCAAAAAGGTTTGAAGAAGCGTCCTTTTCTCTAGCAACAAGACTCGCTAACAACAAAAAGATTAAAAGATAATTTTTATTCATGCGATTCATTCTTGCTGTTTGTGGGGATTGAATTCTTCATCTAAAATAGAATGGATCTTACTCAAATCGTTCGCATCGGTTGAAAAAAAGATTTCCACACGATTGTTTTTCATTCTGTTTTCTAGGGAGTCATTAGGCGCGATAGGGTTTGTAGAGCCGTAAGAAGAAAAAGACAATTGGTTAGGATCCACGCCGTATTGCATAAGGACTTTCATCACCCTATAAGCGCGATTGGCGGCTAATTCATAGTGGCTTTTAAAACGGGTTTTATTTAAAGGCGTATTATCTGTAAAACCCCTTACATTGATATGCACCCTTTTAGGGAGTTTTTGAATGATTTTAGCGATCCGTTCAAGATAAAGCATCATGTCTTGATTGATAGCATCTGATGTAGCGTTTTCAAACAGCAAACTAGAGGGGAGCTTTAAAATAGAGCCTTGATCAATTTGCTCTAAAACACTGCCTTCACCTTTGCGAGCGATAGTGGCTTTTGTTTCGGTATTTTGCGAAGCCGGTTTGGAGCTTTCGCTCGCCATTTGCTCTTCTTCTTTCCCTGAATCAGGCGGGATCACTACAACCGGCTGCATCGCCTCTGGCTTGGGAGCGTAATTAAAAATCTTAATAAATTCGGTTTTTAAGGCTTCCACTTTGGATTTATTGACCGCTGAAATGGCATAAAGAGCGATAAAAAGCGCGAGCAACAACGACAAAAAGTCCGCATAAGGAACCGCCCATTTTTCGCCGGCGGGGCATTCGGTGGGTTTGTTTTTCTTAGCCATCTTTAGCCCTCAAATTGGGATTTTTTAGGCTCACCGGGAGCGATGTAGTTTAAGAGTTTGTTTTCTAAATCCCTTGGGTTTTCCCCATTAGCGATGCCTAAAATCCCCTCTAAAAGAACGGTTTTTTCTTTGATAATGTCTTTAGATTTAGCTTTGAGCTTATGCCCAAAAGGGCCAAAAATCGCATAAGCGCACATAATCCCTGTAACAGTGGCCGTAAATGCCCCAGCGATCCCTGCTGCCATTTCAGCCGGGTTGTCTAGTTTTTGCAAGGCTAACATAAGCCCCATAACCGCCCCCACTAACCCCATAGTAGGAGCGGTCTCACCGGCCGTCTCCCAATAATGAGCGGCGCCGTGGTAATACTCTTCCATTTCTTCAATGCTGATTTCTAAGCTTTCCTTAACGGATTTTAAATCCTTGCCATCTATGATCATAGACAAACCATTACGGGTGAAATCGTCTTCAATTTGCGCCACTCGCCCCTCCAAACTCAACACCCCATCTTTTCTAGCTAGAGTGGCTAATTCCACTAAATTTTTAATGGTTTCGTTTAAATTGATTTTAGGGTTTAAAAAAACAATTTTTATCTCTTTGTAAGCGGCTTTCACGTAACGCGCGTGCGTGCCTGTCATAGCGGCAAAAAGCGAAGTAGGCACGATGATAATGACTGAACTCAAATGGATAATGTGCAACGGGTTGCCATCTTCTAAAATATCGCCTAGCGAAATAGAAGCGACCGCCAATACCAAGCCTAGTATGGTTGATAAATCCAAAACTTACCCCTTAATCTAAATTTCATAATCTTGTAAATGCGTGATTTTATGCGTGCCACAAACCCTACATTCAGGGTTTTTAGGTGTTTGAATTTTTTTAAAATCCATTGTTTTAATATCGGCTATAAGTAAAGTATTTATAAGTAAAGTTTCAAACCCTAAAAAATATTTTAGGCATTCGCTCGCTTGGATACACCCTAAAATTCCAGGTAAGACCCCAAAAAGCCCTGAAGTAGGATTCAATCCCTTTTTAGGGGGCTTATCAAAAACACACGCTAAGCATGCACTATGGGGTAAAACGCTCATGCTTTGCCCCCTATATTTTAAAACCCCGGCATGCGAATAGGGTTTTTGGGCTAACACGCAAGCGTCATTGATCAAAAATTTAGCGTTAAAATTGTCTGTAGCGTCTATGATAAAATCGTAAGGCTCTATAAGAGAAAGAGCGTTATGAGCCTTAAAGCGTTCTTCAAAAGCCTCTATTTCAATGCTAGCATTGAGTTGTTTTAAGCGCACTTTCGCACTAGAGGCTTTAGATTGGTTTAAAAAATCCTGTGAATGGATGATTTGGCGTTGCAAATTACTCATATCTACCACATCAAAATCTACAATACCTATTTTTCCTACCCCAGCGGCACACAAATACATCAAAACCGCTGATCCAAGCCCCCCAGCCCCAATGACTAAAACGCTGGATTTTAAAAGCTTCAATTGGCCTTCTTCGCCCACATCTTCTAGCATGATATGGCGCAAATAACGCTCTTTGTCTAGCCGGCTTAACAATTAAGCCATCCTTGAAACCCAAATTTTAGAATGCTCTCTTTCGGCAAAAAAACTTGTCTTATCCCCATGCCCTGGATAAATCTCTATGTCTTTAGGGAAATCTAAATTTTGAAACCTTAATAGGGACTCTTTCATGTCTTTTTCATTAGAATAAGGGAAATCATAACGGCCAATGCTGCGATAAAAAATAAAATCCCCGCTAAAAATCACCCCTTCAATTTCTATGATGGAACAACCGGGCGTGTGTCCGGGAAAATGCCAATATTTAATGGTAGTGTTTGCTATCTCTAAAGTGGTGCAACCTTTATTGCAAGGCACGCTAAAATTGGGGCTAAAAACCGGCATGCCCAAATGGAAAATATCATTTTCTAGCATGAACACATCGTCTTTTGGGGCGTAAATGGGGGTGTCTTTAAGGGTTTTTGACAATTGAGCACTATCCCATACATGATCATAATGCCCATGCGTGATTAAAATCGCCTTAGGGTTTTTGGCGTTTTCTAACACCCATTCGCTGCTAGAAAATCCGGGATCAATGATAAAATCTATCCCACTAGAAAGCTTCACAATATAAGCGTTTTCTTCAACCGCCCCGCATTCTCGCCTTAAAATTTCCACACTCTAAACTCCCTTCAAACTAGCCTAAAAGTCATTATTATTGAATATCATAGCGCAAAAATAAGGCGATTTTGACTAGAATAGCGCTTCTATTATTGTTGGTTGATATGAGTTTGAATGAAAGGAAAATCGTGCGTTCGTTTGGGAATTACATGCAAGAGTGGCTTTATGGCGAAAAAGGGTATTACAGAAAGGCGCTAATCGGTCAAAAAGGGGATTTTTACACTTCGGTGTCTTTGAGTAAGTTTTTTGGGGGCGCTATTGCGTTTTATATCATTAGGCTTTTAGAAGAAGAAAAATTATTTTTGCCTTTAAAAATTGTAGAAATTGGCTCTCATCATGGGCATTTTTTGAGCGATATAGCCAGTTTTTTAAACGCTTTGAGCGTGGGCGTAATGGAAAAATGCACGTTTATCAGCTGCGAACCTTTAAAGGAATTGCAAAAACTCCAACGAACTATTTTCAAACAAGCCACGCAATTGGATCTGATGATCTGCGATCTGAAAGATCTAGATTTCAAGGGGCATGAAAATGCGTTTGTTATCTCTAATGAATTGTTTGACGCGTTCGCTTGCGAGATCATTAAAGACAATCAAATGCTTTTTATTACCCATGATCATCAGGGCGTTTGGGGCGGTATTGATGAACCCACTAAAGAACTTCTTAAAAATTTGAATTTAAAACAAGGGTGCGCGCCGTTATTTTTAGAGGCTTTCATTAAGGATTTGTTAGAGAAATTGGATGAGGCTCCTTCTTGGGTGTTTTTGAGCTTTGATTATGGCGATGAAATAGAGAGGAAAGACATGCATTTAAGGGCTTTTAAAAACCACCAAGCGCTGGATTTTAAGGATATTTTAAACCATCTGGCTTCTTTGTATCAGCAAAGCGATTTGACTTATGATGTCAATTTTTCTCTGGTGCGCAATTTGCTTGAAAAACACCATGCACAATTTTCATTCTTTAAAACGCAGGCTAACGCTTTGCTGGATATGGGGCTTATGGGATTATTGGAAACGTTTTCAAAGAGCGTGGGTTATGAAAGGTATTTAAAAGAAGCGGCTAAAATCAAGCCCCTAATTAGCCCTGGGGGCTTGGGGGAGCGTTTCAAAGCGTTAGAGTTTGTGAAAAAAAATAAAATGTAAATTAAAAGCATTTTGACAATCTAATAATAATTTAATAATAATAAAGAGTTTGCGTGTTTTTAAAGGGGGAAAGGTAAGAGCGTCAAGGCATTTTAATGAAAAAGTTTATTATAAGTTATAGTAAAGAAGGAAGGAATAAATATAATATGCCTTTTGCTCTTACCTTCGCCGAGCATTATACAAAAAAAAAAAAATGATGTTATTTAAACTTTATTTTCAACATTCTTTTTTTTACAAAATGAAACACTTTTTGAATTTATTTATTTAGTATTGGTGCTTAAAAGAAAGAATTGCTATAATTTAAAACAATTTAAATCTATTGATGGGATAAAAGGGGTTTTTTGAAAATTTTTCTTTCTTGCAAGTCTTTGTTGATCCAAAGGAGTTTGGAATTTTATTTGAGCGATTGCCTTTCTCCTATGGAAGTTTGCGATCTTGTTTTAAGCGATGATGGAAAGCTAGAAACCAATAAGCCCCTATGCTTTATAGAAGAGCGTCTAAGAAAGCCTTTCACTAAACAGAGCGTGAAAGAAGATATAAAAAATTTTTATCACGCTTTAAAGACGAGCGAAAAACCTTGCGAAGAAATCCCATTTTCTAAAGAGCAAAAGATCCAGCAATTACTAGAAGAATACACCCAAAAATTATGCCAAATCATCAGCCAGTAAAAAAAATTAAGATTATTGGGGGGGCTTGTAAGGGATTGGGCTTGAATTTGCCTAAAATTTCTAGCACGCGCCCCACGAAAGCGATCGTAAGAGAGTCGTTTTTTAACACCTTGCAAGCAGAAATTAGGGGGGTGCATTTTATAGAAGTGTTTTCAGGCAGCGCTTCTATGGGTTTAGAGGCTTTGAGTAGGGGGGCTAAAAGCGCGGTGTTTTTTGAGCAAAACAAAAGCGCTTATGCCACGCTTTTAGAAAATATTTCTCTTTTTAAAAACCGCCTGAAAAAGGAAATTGAAATTCAAACCTTTTTAGATGACGCTTTCAAGCTTTTGCCCACGCTGTGTTTAAAAAATGGCGTTTTGAATATCCTTTATTTTGATCCTCCTTTTGAAACAAGCGGGTTTTTAGGGATTTATGAAAAGTGTTTTCAAGCTTTAGAAATGTTATTGAAACGCTCTAATCCAAAAAATCTTTTAGCGGTTTTTGAGCATGAAAGCGTGCATGAAATGCCTAAAAGTCTTGCAACTTTAGCTATAATCAAACAGAAAAAATTTGGAAAAACCACTTTAACTTATTTTCAATAGGAATAGGCATGGCAGAAGAACAAGAAAATACCGCGCAACAACCTCCCAAAAAAAGCAAAGCCCTTTTATTTGTCATTATTGGAAGCGTGTTAGTGATGCTTTTATTGGTAGGGGTGATTATCATGCTGCTTATGGGGAATAAGGAAGAATCTAAAGAAAACGCTTCTAAAAACACCCAAGAAGTTCAAGCTAATCCTATGGCGAACAAAAATCAAGAGGCTAAAGAAGGTTCTAATATCCAGCAATACCTGGTGCTTGGGCCTTTGTATGCGATTGATGCGCCTTTTGCGGTGAATTTGGTCTCTCAAAATGGCAGACGCTACCTTAAGGCTTCTATTTCGTTAGAATTGAGTAATGAAAAGCTTTTAAATGAAGTCAAGGTTAAAGACACCGCGATTAAGGACACGATTATAGAAATTCTATCGTCTAAAAGCGTGGAAGAAGTGGTTACTAACAAAGGCAAAAACAAGCTTAAAGACGAGATCAAGAGCCATTTGAATTCGTTTTTGATTGATGGTTTTATTAAAAATGTCTTTTTCACTGATTTTATCATCCAATAATTTTAAATGATTGGCATAGATATTGTCTCTATTGCTAGGGTAGAAAAGTGCGTGAAACGCTTTAAAATGAGGTTTTTGGAGCGTTTTTTATCGCCAAGTGAGATTATTTTATGCAAGGATAAATCCAGCAGTATCGCCGGGTTTTTCGCACTTAAAGAGGCTTGCTCTAAAGCCCTTCAAGTGGGCATCGGTAAGGAATTGAGCTTTTTGGATATACGAATCTCTAAAAGCTCTAAAAACGCCCCCTTAATCACCCTTTCCAAAGAAAAAATGGATTATTTTAATATCCAAAGCTTGAGCGCGAGCATCAGCCATGACGCTGGCTTTGCGATAGCGGTTGTGATGGTTTCTTCGTCAAATAGATAAATAACGCATTCTAAAACTCCCATAACATTCTGTTTTAAAAAGCGCTTAGTAGCTTGTTTAAAAACACTAAAAACCTTTTTCAAATCGTTTTGATAACAAATTCTAAATAAATAAAATCAAACTTCAAAATTTAAGGTGATTATAATGATTATTCTTATAGTATGCATCGGTTTGAATTAAATGAGAAAGGTTATCATAATGAATGGTTATTTGAGAGTAAAAACCCCGTATTTTTTAGCGTTATACACTTTGATTTTTTTGTCTTTTAACTCTTTGGTGGGCGCAAAAGATAAGCACCATTTTTTAAAAAAAGTTACAACCACTGAGCAAAAATTCAATTCCAGCGCGCCGCTTTCATGGCAAAGCGAAGAAGTGCGTAATTCCACAAGCTCTCGCACGGTGATTTCCAACAAAGAACTCAAAAAAACGGGGAATTTGAATATTGAAAACGCTTTGCAAAATGTGCCAGGGATTCAAATCAGAGACGCTACAGGCACGGGCGTGCTGCCTAAAATTTCGGTGCGCGGTTTTGGTGGGGGCGGTAACGGGCATAGCAATACGGGCATGATTTTAGTCAATGGTATCCCCATTTATGGCGCGCCGTATTCCAATATTGAACTAGCAATTTTCCCTG
This sequence comes from Helicobacter pylori, assembly GCA_008033015.1. Classification (GTDB taxonomy): domain Bacteria; phylum Campylobacterota; class Campylobacteria; order Campylobacterales; family Helicobacteraceae; genus Helicobacter; species Helicobacter pylori_DH. The sequence continues at coordinate 516,897 of CP032042.1, read as the reverse complement.
TTACTTTCCAGTCAGTGGATAGGATTGATGTGATTAAGGGGGGAACGAGCGTTCAATACGGCCCTAACACTTTTGGAGGCGTGGTGAATGTCATCACTAAAGAAATCCCTAAAGAGTGGGAAAATCAAGCGGCTGAAAGGATCACTTTTTGGGGGCGATCTTCTAATGGGAATTTTGTCGATCCTGAAGAAAAAGGCAAGCCTTTAGCCCAAACTTTAGGCAATCAGATGCTGTTTAACACTTACGGGCGAACGGCTGGAATGTTGGGTAAGTATATAGGCATTAGCGCCCAAGGCAATTGGATTAACGGGCAAGGTTTCAGGCAAAACAGCCCCACAAAGGTGCAAAACTACTTGTTGGATGCGGTTTATAAGATTAATGCGACCAATACTTTTAAAGCTTATTACCAGTATTATCAATACAATTCTTACCATCCAGGCACTTTGAGCGCGCAAGATTACGCCTATAACCGCTTCATGAACGAACGCCCTGACAATCAAGATGGAGGGCGAGCCAAGCGCTTTGGGATCGTGTATCAAAACTACTTTGGTGATCCGGATAGGAAAGTGGGGGGCGATTTTAAATTCACTTATTTCACGCATGACATGAGTAGGGATTTTGGGTTTTCTAACCAATACCAAAGCGTGTATATGAGCAGTCAAAACAAGATTTTACCTTTTAAAGGCAAGGGGGAGATTAGCGCGACTAACCCTAATTGCGGTCTGTATTCTTATAGCGACACGAATAGCCCTTGTTGGCAATTTTTTGACAATATCCGCCGCTTCGTGGTGAATGCCTTTGAGCCAAAACTCAATCTCGTCGTCAATACCGGTAAAGTCAAACAAACTTTTAACATGGGAATGCGGTTTTTAACCGAAGATTTATACCGCCGATCCATTACCAGGAAAAACCCTAGCATGCCTAATAATGGCAGTGGGTTTGATGCAGGAACTTCGCTCAATAATTTCAACAATTATACCGCCGTGTATGCCAGCGATGAAATCAATTTCAATAACGGCATGCTAACGATCACGCCAGGATTGAGATACACTTTTTTAAATTACGAAAAAAAAGACGCTCCTCCTTTTAAGGCAGGCCAAACAGGAAAAACCATTAAAGATCGTTATAACCAATGGAATCCGGCGCTGAATGTCGGCTATAAACCCATTAAGGATTGGTTGTTTTATTTCAACTATCAAAGAAGCTACATTCCGCCCCAATTCAGCAATATCGGTAATTTTGTAGGCACAAGCACGGATTATTTTCAAATTTTTAATGTCATGGAAGGCGGCTCAAGATATTATTTCAACCATCAAGTGAGTTTTAACGCGAATTATTTTGTGATTTTTGCGAATCATTATTTTACTGGGCGCTATGGGGACAACAGAGAGCCGGTCAATGCGAGATCGCAAGGCGTGGAGTTGGAATTGTATTACACGCCTATTAGGGGGCTTAATTTCCATGCGGCTTACACTTTTATAGACGCTAATATCACCAGCCACACGATGATCACTAACCCTGCTAATCCTAAAGGGCCTAAAAAAGATATTTTTGGCAAAAAGCTCCCTTTTGTCAGCCCGCACCAATTCATTTTAGACGCGAGCTACACTTACGCTAAAACCACGATTGGGTTGAGTTCTTTCTTTTATAGCCGCGCTTATAGCGATGTGTTAAACACCGTGCCTTTCACACAATACGCACCCACGATTAAAAATGGGGCCATTACCACAAGAACAGCGGGCATGACGCCGTACTATTGGGTGTGGAATTTGCAAATTTCTAGCACTTTGTGGGAACGCAAAAATCAAAGCGTTAGCGCGAGCTTGCAAATCAATAACATTTTTAACATGAAATATTGGTTTAGCGGGATAGGCACTAGCCCTAATGGTAAAGAAGCCGCACCTCCTAGAAGCATCACAGCGTATGTGAGCTATCATTTTTAAGGTTTAATCTTTATGGCTGTAATGGCTTGAGCAGTTGGGTATAAAAAACAACCTTTTGTTTTAAATGATCTCTTAGAGCACGGTAATTAGGGCAAAAGATTTGAACGCAACGCCAGAAATTTTGAGAATGGTTTTTGTGGATCGTGTGGGCGAGTTCATGGATGATGACATAATCAATCGCTTCTTTTTGAGCACAAACCAATAAAAGAGCGAAACTCAAGCGGTTATGATAGGAGCAACTCCCTAAAACTTTGGCGTTGTTTCTAATGCTAAAATGGGTGTATGAAGTTTGCATTTTTTGAGAGATCAAAGGGAGTTTCTGCTCCAAATAAGTTTTTAAGATTTTTTTAAGTTCTGTTAGGGTGTAATCGTTGGCGTTTTTGACCTCATCAAACACAAGGATTTTGTTTTGATAGGTTTCTAGGCGCGAGCGTAAGAGCGAGTGTTTTTCTTGCATCGCTAAAAAGGTTTTTTTTAGCCAAGCTTCTTGTTCTTTTAAAAAAGCGTTCGCCCTAGCTTGAGAGCAAGAATCAGGCATTTTGAGAATCACTTCTAAAGAAGGCGTGATATTCAAGCTCAGGGTTTTGATTTTTTTACTTTTTTGAATGGTAATAGGAATATTATCTAGCATGATGCGTATTTTACTAAAATTTGCGCTAGAATGTAAATCTGTTTAACATTGATTTTATTTGTATTAAGAATTAAGGCTAACATGCGTGTTTTTATTATTCATTTAAGCCCCAAAACCTGTCACAATTTTTCTTTAAAAGAAACTCATATAACCCCCCTTTTAGAGAGCCTTAAACTTCAAGGGATCTCTTATGAAATTTTTGATGCGATCTATTCTAAAATCTCTCCCACTCAATTACACCCCTTGATTTTAGAGCATTTGCACCCTTCTTTTATGGTTGAAGATTTATTGGCTTTTTGTGAAAATAAAAAACACCCCCCTTGCACGTTAAAAAATTTCTTTCATGCGATCAAGCATTGCGGGAAGAGAATGGGGTTTGGGGAGCTTGGGTGCTATGCGAGCCATTATTCCTTGTGGCAAAAATGCATAGAACTCAATGAAGCGATCTGTATTTTAGAAGACGATATAACCCTAAAAGAACATTTTAAAGAAAGCCTAGAATTTTGCCGCCAGCACATCAACGAATTAGGTTATATCCGCTTGATGCATTTAGAAGAAAATGTGGCTAAACAAAAAACTCCCGTTAAAGGGGTTTCTCAAATCTTAAATTTTAAAGATGGCATTGGCACTCAAGGGTATGTTTTAGCCCCCAAAGCCGCGCAAAAATTATTGAAATACAGCGCGAAAGAATGGGTGATGCCTATAGATTGCGTGATGGATAGGCATTATTGGCATGGGGTCAAAAACTATGTATTAGAAGAATTTGCGATCGCTTGCGATGGGATGAATACTCAAAACTCCAACACAGAAAAACAAAGGCCTAAAAAATTACCTTTAAGTATTAGGATTGGCCGTTTTTTGCATAAGGGTGCAATTAAACAATGGAATATTTTGAAATCGTTTTTTCCTAATCAATAATCAAGTGATAATCGTTATTAAACATGCTATATTTCTTGTTTTTATAACACTCAATATTATCGAATAAAAGGGAGTTAGAATGATCTTAAGAAGAGTTACTGAAGCTTTAGAAGCGTATAAAAATGGCGAAATGCTCATTGTCATGGACGATGAAGACAGAGAAAATGAGGGGGATTTGGTTTTAGCCGGAATTTTTTCTACCCCTGAAAAAATCAATTTCATGGCCACGCATGCTAGGGGGTTGATTTGCGTGTCTTTAACCAAAGATTTAGCGAAAAAATTTGAATTACCCCCTATGGTTAGCGTGAATGATTCTAATCATGAGACCGCTTTCACGGTGTCCATTGATGCTAAAGAAGCCAAAACCGGGATTTCTGCTTTTGAAAGGCATTTAACGATTGAATTATTGTGTAAAGACACCACCAAACCGAGCGATTTTGTGCGCCCAGGGCATATTTTCCCTTTGATTGCAAAAGATGGAGGCGTGTTAGCGCGCACGGGCCATACTGAAGCGAGCGTGGATTTGTGCAAATTGGCTGGATTAAAACCCGTGAGCGTGATTTGTGAAATCATGAAAGAAGACGGCTCTATGGCGAGGAGAGGGGATAAATTTTTGAGCGATTTCGCTCTCAAACATAACCTTAAAACCCTCTATGTTTCTGATTTGATTAGCTATCGTTTGGAAAATGAAAGTTTGCTGAAAATGTTTTGCCAAGAAGAGAGAGAATTTTTAAAACACCAAACGCAATGCTACACTTTTTTAGACCACCAGCAAAAAAACCATTACGCTTTTAAGTTTAAGGGCGCAAAAACCAATGGTTTAGCCCCTTTAGTGCGTTTCCACCCTATCAAAGAGGATTTTGATTTTTTAACGACTGATGCGTTTGAAGCGTTTTTTAAAGCGTTAGAATATTTAAAGCGCGAAGGGGGTTATTTGATCTTTATGAACACCCATTCTAAAGAAAACAATATCGTTAAAGATTTTGGGATCGGGGCGTTAGTGTTAAAAAATTTGGGGATAAAGGATTTCAGGCTTTTAAGCTCTTGTGAAGACAGGCAGTATAAGGCTTTGAGCGGGTTTGGGCTTAAGCTTGTAGAAACGATTAGCCTTTAAGAGGCTTGTTAAGTTTTATTGAATGTGTTGTAATGTTTTTAAGGTATAATAAACTCTTTTTAAGTCAAGCAATAAAGTTTGCAACCTGATGAGAGTAATAATAGAGTTTATGCTGATTTCATTAAAAACATTCCTAAAAATATTATTGAAAATATTCCTAAAAACCTTCCAAAAGATTTGGGTAGTTTGCGTTATTATTTGGGGGTTAGGCTGTAGTTTTTTAAACGCTAACAGCGTTCAATTAGAAGAAACGCTCAAACGAAGCCCTAAAAATCTTATTTGGCAACACTTTAAAAAGAAGTTTAAAAAGAGCAACACGATCCCTTATGCCCCAAATAGCCGTTGGAAATATTTAGGCGCAAGTATAGGGATTTTGGGCGTGTCTTTGGTGATAGGGATTGTGGGGTTGTATCTCATGCCAGAGAGCGTAACGAATTGGGATAGAGAAAAGTTTGGCGTCAAAAGCTGGTTTGAAAATGTCCGCATGGGGCCAAAACTGGACAACGATAGTTTTATTTTCAATGAAATTTTGCACCCTTATTTTGGGGCTATGTATTATATGCAACCGCGCATGGCTGGGTTTGGCTGGATGGCATCAGCGTTTTTTTCTTTTATCACTTCCACGCTTTTTTGGGAATATGGCTTGGAAGCGTTTGTGGAAGTGCCTAGCTGGCAGGATTTAGTGATCACGCCTTTATTAGGCTCCATTTTAGGGGAGGGGTTTTATCAGCTCACACGCTATATCCAACGCAACGAAGGCAAGCTTTTTGGCTCTTTATTTTTAGGGCGTTTGGTTATCGCTCTTATGGATCCTATCGGTTTTATCATTAGAGATTTAGGGCTTGGGGAAGCTTTAGGGATTTATAATAAACATGAAATCCGTTCTAATTTAAGCTCCAATGGTTTGAATTTGACTTACAAATTTTAAGAGCTTAAAATTTAAGAAAATTATAAAGAGTTTTGATAGAATACCTTTTTTTAAAAGACGCGTTTTAAAACTAATTTTAGGAGTATCCTTGAAACGATTAGAAGTCTCTAACCAAGCCAAATTACCCACTCAATTTGGGGAGTTTTATATCCAGTGTTTTAGAGAAAAGGGTTCTAATGGCTCTAAAGATCATTTAGTCATTTTCACCCCTAATTTTTCTCAAAACCCTTTAGTGCGCTTGCATTCAGAATGCTTAACGGGTGATGCTCTAGGCTCTCAAAAATGCGATTGCGGGGGGGCGTTGCAAATGGCGTTAGAAAGGATTTCTAAAGAAGGGGGGCTAGTGATTTATTTGCGCCAAGAAGGGCGTGGGATAGGGCTATTTAACAAAGTCAATGCCTACGCTTTACAGGATAAAGGCTATGATACCATTCAAGCCAATGAAATGATAGGGTTTAAAGACGATGAAAGGGATTATAGTGTTGCGGGTGAGATTTTAGAATATTACCATATTAAAAAAATGCGCTTACTCACAAACAATCCTAAAAAAATCGCCGCTTTAGAAAAATACGCTGAGGTAACAAGAGAGAGCTTGATCGTGTGCGCTAATGAGCACAATCAAGGGTATTTGGAAGTCAAAAAGCTCAAAATGGGGCATTTATTGTGAAAACTCTTTTAAAATAAGCTTTAAAAACCTTTTAAAATCATGCTTTAAAGGACGCAATATAGGGGTAAGATAATGATAGAAGTGCGATTTTTTGGACCCATAAAAGAAGAAAATTTTTTCATCAAAGCGAATGATTTAAAGGAATTAAGAGCGATTTTACAAGAAAAAGAGGGCTTAAAAGAGTGGTTGGGCGTTTGCGCGATAGCCCTTAATGATCATTTAATAGACAATTTGGATACGCCTTTAAAAGATGGCGATGTGGTAAGTTTGTTGCCACCGGTTTGTGGAGGTTAGGTGTTAAAAATCATTCAAGGGGCATTGGATACTAGTGAGCTTTTGAAAGCCTATCAAGAGGAAGCTTGCGCAAAAAACTTTGGAGCGTTTTGTGTGTTTGTGGGGATTGTGAGAGGAGAGGGTAACATTCAAGGCTTGAGTTTTGATATTTATGAAGCGCTATTAAAGACTTGGTTTGAAAAATGGCACCATAAAGCCAAAGGTTTGGGCGTGGTGTTAAAAATGGTGCACAGCTTGGGCGATGTTTTGATAGGACAAAGCTCATTTTTATGCGTTTTAATGGGAAAGAATAGAAAAAACGCCTTAGAACTATACGAAGATTTTATTGAAGATTTTAAGCGTAACGCTCCTATTTGGAAATACGATTTGATTGATAATAAACGCATTTACGCTAAAGAAAGAAGCCACCCTTTAAAAGGGAGTGGGCTTTTAGCTTAAAAAGGAGTTCAAATGCAAACGATTCATATAGGCGTTTTGAGCGCGAGCGATAGAGCGTCAAAAGGGATTTATGAAGATTTAAGCGGCAAGGCGATACAAGAAGTGTTGAGCGAATACCTGCTCAATCCTTTAGAATTTCATTATGAAATTGTCGCTGATGAAAGGGATTTGATTGAAAAATCGCTGATTAAAATGTGCGATGAATACCAATGCGATCTAGTCGTTACTACAGGAGGCACAGGCCCTGCTTTAAGAGACATAACCCCAGAAGCCACAGAAAAAGTGTGCCAAAAAATGCTTCCTGGTTTTGGAGAGCTTATGCGAATGACTAGTTTAAAATACGTGCCTACAGCGATTCTATCGCGCCAGAGCGCTGGCATTAGGAATAAGAGTTTGATCATTAATCTTCCTGGTAAGCCAAAAAGTATTAGAGAATGCTTAGAGGCGGTTTTTCCAGCGATTCCTTATTGCGTGGATTTGATTTTAGGGAATTATATGCAAGTGAATGAAAAAAACATTCAAGCGTTTCGCCCCAAACAATAAGGTAAAAAATGCCGCTCACTCATTTGAATGAAGAAAATCAGCCTAAAATGGTGGATATAGGGGATAAGGAAACTACTGAAAGAATCGCTTTAGCGAGCGGTCGTATCAGCATGAATAAAGAGGCTTATGACGCTATTATCAATCATGGCGTCAAAAAGGGTCCGGTGTTACAAACCGCTATTATTGCTGGGATTATGGGGGCTAAAAAGACAAGCGAGCTCATTCCCATGTGCCATTCAATCATGCTCAATGGGGTGGATATTGATATTTTAGAAGAAAAAGAGACTTGTAGTTTTAAACTCTATGCGAGAGTCAAAACTCAAGCTAAAACGGGCGTAGAAATGGAAGCGCTAATGAGTGTGAGCATAGGGCTTTTAACCATTTATGACATGGTGAAAGCCATTGATAAGAGCATGATAATTAGCGGTGTGATGTTAGAGCATAAGAGTGGAGGCAAAAGCGGGGATTATAACGCTAAAAAATAGAAAAAGACTGATAATCTAAAGATGTTAGGGTAAAATAACATTTTGACAACAAAAGCGTGTTGGTTGCTTCGGGTTTGTTGTTATAGAAGTCTAAAATATTACAATCAAGGATAGAACGATGAAAGCAAATAATCATTTTAAAGATTTTGCATGGAAAAAATGCCTTTTAGGCGCGAGCGTGGTGGCTTTGTTGGTGGGATGCAGCCCGCATATTATTGAAACCAATGAAGTCGCTTTGAAGTTGAATTACCATCCAGCTAGCGAGAAAGTTCAAGCGTTAGATGAAAAGATTTTGCTTTTAAGGCCAGCTTTTCAATACAGCGATAATATTGCTAAAGAGTATGAAAACAAATTCAAGAATCAAACCGCGCTCAAGGTTGAACAGATTTTGCAAAATCAGGGCTATAAGGTTATTAGCGTAGATAGCAGCGATAAAGACGATCTTTCTTTTTCGCAAAAAAAAGAAGGGTATTTGGCTGTTGCTATGAATGGCGAAATTGTTTTACGCCCCGATCCTAAAAGGACCATACAGAAAAAATCAGAACCCGGGTTGTTATTCTCCACTGGTTTGGACAAAATGGAAGGGGTTTTAATCCCGGCCGGGTTTGTCAAGGTTACCATACTAGAGCCTATGAGTGGGGAATCTTTGGATTCTTTTACGATGGATTTGAGCGAGTTGGACATTCAAGAAAAATTCTTAAAAACCACCCATTCAAGCCATAGCGGGGGGTTAGTTAGCACTATGGTTAAGGGAACGGATAATTCTAATGATGCGATCAAGAGCGCTTTGAACAAGATTTTTGCAAATATCATGCAAGAAATAGACAAAAAGCTCACTCAAAAGAATTTAGAATCTTATCAAAAAGACGCCAAAGAATTAAAAGGCAAAAGAAACCGATAAAGACAAATACGCATAAGATAAAGAACGCTTGAACAAACTGCTTAAAGGGGGTGTTTTAGCGTTCTTTTTGAGCGTGTATTTAAGGGCTGATGATTTGGTTACTTATACGATCGCCAAAGAAGAAGATCTAGGATACCAGCGGTTTTTAGCCAAGAAGTGTTTAAGGGGTAAAACCCACTCTCCGTGTTTTACTAAGCCTAAAAAGCCTAAAAGAAAACTTTTTAACATAGACAAAAGCTCCCACTATTATGGCACAAGCGTGGTGCAAATGTCATGGCTACAGAGTAGGGAAAAATTTGAAAACCATTCAAAATACCGAAATATTCCTTTTGCTGAAGTCAGTTTGATTTATGGCTATAAACAATTTTTTCCTAAAAAAGAGCGCTACGGCTTCCGTTTTTATGTCTCTTTGGATTACGCTTATGGCTTTTTTCTTAAAAATAAGGGCGTATTAGGCGATAGTTTGAGGGAGAGTTCGCAAATCCCTAAAAGTTATAGAGAAAAGTTGCAAAGAAAAGAGACTTTTATCAACGCTATTTTTTATGGTGCGGGAGCTGACTTTTTATACAAACGCGCTTTCGGGACGCTGATTTTAGGGATGAATTTCGTGGGAGAAACCTGGTTTTATGAAACAAAGATTTTTAAAAAGTGGGCTAAAGATCCTTTGAGCGTTTATCACCCTTACATGTTTCAAGTGATGTTGAATGTGGGGTATCGTTACCGCTTTTCAAGGTATAAGAATTGGGCGATAGAATTTGGCGCGCGCATCCCTTTTTTAACCAATGATTATTTTAAAACCCCTTTATACACCCTTCATTTCAAGCGCAATATTTCTGTCTATCTCACTTCAACTTATGATTTTTAGTTTTTTAAATTTTTGAAAACCAGAATTAAAACCGCTTTTTATCAACCGGAATTAAAACAAATTAAGCTATAATGATACAAAACTTTAATTTTTTAACCATTAAGGAAAAAAATGAATCTTGAAGTGAAAAAGATTGACACCGCTAACGCCCGTTTGAGTGCTAAACCTTCCATTGAAAATTTAGAAAAGCGTTATGATAAAATCGCTCAAAAAATCGCCCAAAAAGTTAAAATTGATGGCTTTAGAAGAGGTAAAGTCCCCCTTAGTTTAGTGAAAACCCGTTATCAAGCCCAAATTGAACAAGACGCTCAAGAAGAAATGATTCAAGAGGTTTTAAAAAACGCTTTTAAGGAATTAGGGATTGAAAATAAGGATCTCATCGGCAGCCCCAATCTCACTAAATTTGAAAAAAAAGACACGCATTTTGAAATAGAAGCGGACATCGGCTTAAAACCCACGATTGTTTTAGACAAGATCAAAGAGTGTGTGCCTAGCGTGGGAGTGGAAGTTCCAAATGAAGAAAAAATTAATGAGCGTTTGAAACAGCTCGCTAAAGATTACGCAAAATTTGTGGATGCTGACGCTCAAAGAAAAGCCCAAAACGACGATAAATTGACGATTGATTTTGAAGGCTTTATAGATAATGTGCCTTTTGAAGGGGGCAAGGCTGAGAATTTTACTTTGATTTTAGGCAGTAAGCAAATGCTAGAAGATTTTGAAAAGGCTCTTTTAGGCATGCAAGCGGGTGAAGAAAAAGAATTCCCTTTGACTTTCCCTAGCGGATACCACGCAGAGCATTTGGCCGGCAAAGAAGCCCTTTTTAAAGTGAAATTGCACCAGATTCAAGCGCGTGAAGCGTTAGAAATCAATGACGAACTCGCTAAAATCGTCTTAGCCAATGAAGAAAATGCGACTTTAGAGCTTTTAAAAGAAAGGGTTGAAGGGCAGTTATTTTTAGAAAATAAAGCCAGGCTCTATAATGAAGAGCTGAAAGAAAAATTGATTGAAAATTTAGACGAAAAGATCGTTTTTGATTTGCCTAAAACGATCATAGAGCAAGAAATGGATTTGTTGTTCAGGAACGCTCTTTATTCCATGCAGGCTACGGAAGTCAAATCCTTACAAGAAAGTCAAGAAAAAGCCAAAGAAAAGCGTGAGAGCTTTAGGAATGATGCGACAAAAAGCGTGAAAATCACTTTTATCATTGACGCTTTAGCGAAGGAAGAAAAAATTGGCGTGCATGACAATGAAGTCTTTCAAACTTTGTATTATGAAGCGATGATGACAGGGCAAAACCCAGAAAATCTCATTGAGCAATACCGCAAAAATAACATGTTAGCGGCGGTGAAAATGGCGATGATTGAAGATAGGGTGTTAGCTTATTTGTTGGATAAAAACCTGCCTAAAGAACAACAAGAAATTTTGGAAAAGATGAGACCCAACGCTCAAAAAACTCAAGCGGGTTGAACAGCCAAAAAGGAGAGATGATGGGATACATTCCTTATGTAATAGAGAATACCGATCGTGGGGAGCGTAGCTATGATATTTACTCACGCCTTTTAAAGGATCGCATTGTTTTATTGAGCGGTGAAATTAATGATAGCGTGGCGTCTTCTATCGTAGCCCAACTCTTGTTTTTGGAAGCTGAAGACCCTGAAAAAGACATTGGCTTGTATATCAATTCTCCCGGTGGGGTGATAACAAGCGGTCTTAGCATTTATGATACGATGAATTTTATCCGCCCTGATGTTTCCACGATTTGCATCGGTCAAGCGGCTTCTATGGGGGCGTTTTTACTAAGCTGTGGGGCTAAGGGCAAGCGCTTTTCACTGCCCCATTCAAGGATTATGATCCACCAGCCTTTAGGGGGGGCTCAAGGGCAAGCGAGCGATATTGAAATCATTTCTAACGAGATCCTTAGGCTTAAAGGTTTGATGAATTCTATTTTGGCTCAAAACTCAGGGCAGAGTTTGGAACAAATCGCTAAAGACACGGATAGGGATTTTTACATGAGCGCTAAAGAAGCTAAAGAGTATGGCTTGATTGATAAAGTGTTACAGAAAAACATGAAGTGATTGCATGGCGTTATTAGAGATTATCCATTACCCTTCTAAAATCTTAAGAACGATTTCTAAAGAGGTCGTTTCTTTTGATTCAAAACTCCACCAACAACTAGACGACATGCATGAGACTATGATCGCTAGTGAGGGGATAGGGTTAGCCGCTATTCAAGTGGGCTTGCCTTTAAGAATGCTCATCATCAATCTCCCACAAGAAGACGGCGTGCAACACAAAGAGGATTGCCTAGAAATCATTAACCCTAAATGGATAGAAACTAAGGGGTCAATGATGTATAGAGAAGGGTGCTTGTCTGTGCCGGGGTTTTATGAAGAGGTGGAGCGTTTTGAAAAGGTTAAAATAGAGTATCAAAACCGCTTCGCTGAAGTGAAAATTTTAGAAGCGAGCGAACTTTTAGCGGTAGCCATTCAACATGAGATAGATCATCTCAACGGCGTGTTATTCGTGGATAAATTATCCATTTTGAAGCGTAAGAAATTTGAAAAAGAACTCAAAGAGCTGCAAAAAAAACAAAAACGCGAGTAACAACCATGATCAACACGATATTTTGCGCGACCATGCAAAGGGGGGTGGCAGAAATCGTGGCCGTGGAAGCGACTTTCACAAGGGCTTTGCCGGCGTTTGTGATTTCAGGCCTGGCTAATAACTCTATCCAAGAAGCCAAGCAACGAGTCCAATCGGCTTTACAGAATAACGATTTCACTTTCCCGCCTTTAAAAATCACCATCAACCTTTCTCCTTCAGATTTGCCTAAATCCGGGAGCCATTTTGATTTGCCTATCGCTCTTTTAATCGCTTTGCAAAAACAAGAATTGGCTTTTAAAGAGTGGTTTGCTTTTGGGGAGTTAGGGCTTGATGGCAAGATCAAACCCAACCCTAACATTTTCCCCATGCTCTTAGACATTGCCATTAAGCGCCCCCATGCTAAAGTCATTGCGCCTAAGGCGAATGAAGAGCTTTTTTCGCTCATCCCTAATTTGCAATGCTTTTTTGTGGAGCATTTTAAAGAAGCGTTAGAAATCTTGCAAAACCCTGAAATCAAAGCAGACACCCACACGAAAAAACTACCCTTTAAAACGATAGAATTGAACGATAAAGAGTATTATTTTTCAGACGCCTATGCCTTAGATTTTAAAGAAGTTAAGGGGCAAGCTGTCGCTAAAGAAGCCGCTTTGATCGCTAGCGCTGGGTTTCATAACTTGATTTTAGAGGGAAGTCCAGGGTGTGGGAAAAGCATGATCATTAATCGCATGCGTTATATCTTGCCTCCATTAAGCTTGAATGAAATCCTAGAAGCGACAAAATTACGCATTTTAAGCGAGCAAGACAGCGCCTATTACCCCTTAAGGAGTTTTAGAAATCCCCACCAAAGCGCTTCAAAATCCAGCATTTTAGGCTCAAGCTCTCTAAGAGAGCCAAAACCCGGCGAAATCGCGCTAGCGCATAACGGCATGCTTTTTTTTGATGAATTGCCCCATTTTAAAAAGGATATTTTGGAAGCTTTGAGAGAGCCTTTAGAAAACAATAAATTGGTGATCTCACGAGTGCATAGCAAGATTGAATACGACACCTCTTTTTTATTTGTGGGGGCTCAAAACCCTTGCTTGTGCGGGAATTTACTCAGCGCCACCAAAGCATGCCGTTGCCAAGACAGAGAAATCACGCAGTATAAAAACCGCTTGAGCGAGCCTTTTTTAGACAGGATTGATTTGTTTGTGCAAATGGAAGAGGGGAATTATAAAGACACGCCGTCGCATTCTTGGACTTCAAAAGAGATGCATGAATTAGTGTTATTAGCTTTCAAACAGCAAAAGTTAAGGAAACAGAGTGCTTTTAATGGTAAGCTTAATGAAGAGCAGATCGAACGATTTTGCTCTTTAAATTTTGAAGTGCAAAAGTTGTTAGAGCAGGCGGTTGAAAGGTTTAATCTGTCCATGCGTTCTGTTAATAAGGTCAAAAAAGTCGCTAGGACGATTGCGGATTTAAACGCTTGCGAGAATATAGAAAAATCTCACATGCTTAAAGCGTTGAGTTTTAGAAAGATTTCTTAAAAGGATTTTTATAAGGGAGAGAAAATGCAAGAATACCACATTCATAATTTGGATTGCCCTGATTGCGCGTCTAAATTAGAAAGGGATTTAAACAAATTAGACTATGTGAAAAAAGCTCAAATCAATTTCAGCACCAGTAAGTTGTTTTTGGACACGAGCGATTTTGAAAAAGTTAAGGCTTTCATCAAGCAAAATGAACCGCATTTGAGCCTGTCTTTTAAAGAGACCGCAGAAAAGCCCTTGAGTTTTACCCCACTCATTATTACGATCATGGTCTTTTTGGGCGCGATTTTAATCTTACACCTAAACCCTAGCCCTTTGATTGAAAAAGCGGTGTTTGTGGTTCTCGCTTTAGTGTATCTAGTGAGCGGTAAAGATGTGATTTTAGGGGCGCTTCGTGGGCTTAGAAAAGGGCAATTTTTTGATGAAAACGCTTTGATGCTCATTGCGACTATTGCGGCTTTTTGCGTGGGGGCTTATGAAGAGAGCGTCTCTATTATGGTGTTTTATTCAGCGGGCGAATTTTTGCAAAAACTCGCTATCGCTCGCTCTAAAAAATCCCTTAAGGCTTTAGTGGATGTCGCTCCTAATTTGGCTTATTTGAAAAAGGGCGATGCATTAGTGAGTGTTGCTCCTGAAGATTTAAGAATTAATGACATCGTGGTGGTGAAAGTCGGCGAAAAAGTGCCTGTGGATGGCGTGGTGGTTAAGGGCGAAAGTTTGCTAGATGAAAGGGCGTTGAGTGGGGAGTCTATGCCTGTTAATGTCAGCGAACGCTCTAAAGTTTTAGGGGGGAGCTTGAATTTAAAAGCGGTCCTTGAAATCCAAGTAGAAAAAATGTATAAAGATTCTTCTATCGCTAAAGTGGTGGATTTGGTCCAACAAGCCACGAATGAAAAGAGCGAAACCGAGAAATTTATCACTAAATTTTCACGCTACTACACCCCAAGCGTTTTATTCATCGCCTTAATGATCGCTGTATTACCGCCCTTGTTTTCTATGGGGAGCTTTGATGAGTGGATTTATAGGGGGCTTGTGGCTTTAATGGTGAGCTGTCCTTGCGCGTTAGTGATTTCTGTGCCTTTAGGGTATTTTGGAGGCGTGGGAGCGGCGAGCAGAAAGGGCATTTTAATGAAAGGCGTGCATGTTTTAGAGGTGCTTACCCAAGCTAAAAGCATCGCCTTTGATAAAACCGGCACTTTGACTAAAGGCGTTTTTAAAGTAACAGATATTGTGCCGCAAAACGGGCATTCTAAAGAAGAAGTTTTGCATTACGCTTCTTGTTCGCAGCTCTTATCCACACACCCGATCGCTTTATCCATTCAAAAAGCATGCGAAGAAATGTTAAAGGACGATAAGCACCAGCATGACATTAAAAATTACGAAGAATTGAGCGGGATGGGGGTTAAAGCGCAATGCCATACGGATCTAATCATCGTAGGGAATGAAAAAATGCTCGATCAATTCCATATCGCGCACAGCCCTTCCAAAGAAAACGGCACGATCGTGCATGTGGCTTTTAACCAAACTTATATCGGCTATATCGTCATTAGCGATGAGATTAAAGATGACGCCATAGAGTGCTTAAGGGATTTAAAAGCGCAAGGGATAGAAAATTTTTGCATTTTGAGCGGGGACAGGAAAAGTGCAACTGAGAGCATCGCTCAAACTCTAGGCTGTGAATATTATGCGAGCTTGTTGCCTGAAGAAAAAACGAGCGTGTTTAAAACCTTTAAAGAACGCTATAAAGCCCCGGCGATTTTTGTAGGCGATGGCATCAATGACGCTCCGACTCTAGCGAGCGCTGATGTGGGGATTGGCATGGGGAAAGGCTCAGAATTGAGCAAGCAAAGTGCAGACATTGTGATCACTAATGACTCCTTAAATTCGTTAGTGAAAGTTTTAGCGATCGCTAAAAAAACTAAAAGCATTATTTGGCAAAATATCTTGTTCGCTTTAGGGATTAAGGCGGTTTTTATCGTGCTAGGGCTTATGGGGGTAGCGAGCTTGTGGGAAGCGGTCTTTGGCGATGTGGGGGTTACGCTTTTAGCCTTAGCCAACTCCATGCGCGCGATGAGGGCTTAAAAAAGAGCCTTTTTATCGCTAACATTTTAGAAATTTAAAGGAAACCAAATGAATAAAATAGAGCGATTGCTCCACACTTTAGCGCCTAAGGGGGTGGAGTTTAAAACGCTTGAAGAGGTTTTTGAAATTAGAAATGGTTACACCCCATCAAAAAACAATCCTGAATTTTGGAAAAATGGGACTATCCCTTGGTTTAGAATTGAAGACATTAGAGAAAATGGGAGGATTTTAAAAGACTCTATCCAACACATTACCCCAAAGGCTTTGAAAGGTAAGAAATTATTCCCTAAAAACTCTATTATTATTTCTACAACAGCGACGATAGGAGAGCATGCCCTTTTAATCGTTGAGTCGCTAGCGAATCAACAATTCACTTTTTTAAGCAAAAAAGCGAATTGTGATATTGCTTTAGACATGAAATTCTTTTTTTACCAATGCTTTCTTTTGGGGGAATGGTGTAAAAATAATACTAATGTTTCAGGTTTTGCTTCTGTGGATATGACCGCTTTTAAAAAATATAAGTTCCCCATCCCACCCCTAGAGATCCAGCAAGAGATCGTTAAGATTTTGGACGCCTTCACAGAATTAAACACAGAATTAAACACAGAATTAAAAGCCCGAAAAAAGCAATACCAGTATTACCAAAACATGCTTTTAGACTTTAACGATATTAACCAAAGCCGCAAAGACGCCAAAGAAAGATTGGCGCAAAAACCCTACCCCAAACGCTTGAAACAACTCCTCCAAACTTTAGCGCCTAAGGGGGTGGAGTTTAGGAAGTTGGGGGAGGTGTGCGAAATAATTAGAGGTAAAAGGGTTACAAAAAAAGAAATATTAGATAAAGGAAAATATCCCGTTGTATCTGGTGGAATAGGATTTATGGGGTATTTAAATGAATATAACAGAGAGGAAAATACAATTACTATAGCTCAATATGGAACTGCCGGATTTGTCAATTGGCAAAATCAAAAGTTTTGGGCGAATGATGTTTGTTTTTCTGTCATTCCAAAAGAAACCCTAATCAATAGATACCTTTATTATGTATTAACAAACATGCAAAATTATTTATATTCTATCTCAAATAGAAGCGCTATACCTTATAGCATTTCTAGTAATAACATTATGCAAATAACCATCCCCATCCCGCCCCTAGAGATCCAGCAAGAGATCGTTAAGATTTTGGATCAATTTTCAATTTTAACCACCGATTTATTAGCCGGTATCCCCGCTGAAATCAAAGCCAGGAAAAAGCAATACGAATATTACCGAGAAAAACTACTGGCCTTCAAACCCCTAACCCCCAATAAAGAAGGTGAAAAAGGCTAGAGGCGTTTTTAAAATCAATAATAAAAGAGCTTGATTTTAATCAAGCGATAATTTTTTAAGGCGGTCTTGGGGGGTTAGGGGGATCTTGGAGGTTGTAGGGGGAGAATTATTTCAAAATACCCCCTATCCCCTTATAAAATGAGTTTTAAATATTTTTAAAATGAGTTTTAAAATGACAAAGCAAAAAAAGCCCATTTTTAAAAAGTTTTAGTATCACAGAGCCAAAAATAGCGTAATAAAAAAGTTTAAAAATTCTAATGTTTTTTAAAAACAAGCCCTAAAATAGGTGCTAAAGCGGTTTTAATGGCTGTTTTATGGCTAGGCGTTTTAACAAACCCTTAAAGGGTTGTTATTTAAGGAGAGTTTAAAGCTTCCACACGATCTCGGTGAAAATATGGCTCCTGTCTTGATCGGTGGCGGGTTGGCTGTCTAATTTTGGCCCGTTCCACCCCATTTTATAGCCTTGATGCATCAACACATTATAATATTCAAATTTAATGTCGGCTGAGAAATTTTTAGTGAATTTATAGCCCAAGTTGAGCGATAGGACTTGTTCGTTCGCCCTAGGCCCATAAGTCAAACGCCCTAATAAACCCCAAAGGAATTTCCTATGCACCCCACCGCCAAAGGCAAACACAGTAAAAGCGTTCGCGTCCATCATGTAAGACAAAGAGTTAAGGGTGTTTGCATAAACGGTGTTCGTCCAAAAGTCAAAGCCCAAGCGGTTACCATGGTAGCCTATCATCCAGTTAGCGTTCCCAAAGGATTTATAAATCCCAAAACCAAAATTGTATTCATTCCATTCAAACTTTTGTTTAATCATCAAGCTGTGCGCGTTCTTACCGGCTGGCATGCCAAATTGATAGGTGCCCCAAAATCTTTTAGCGTAAAAAGGATTAAGCACGGTAATATCCGTTTGAGAGCGAAACCCTAATCCGGTAAAAGTGGGGTTACTATCATAAGTGATCGTGAAGTTGGGGTCGTATTCGTTAAAGGGTGAAAAATAGACAAAAGGCTGAATGCTGAAACCCTTGTAATTCCAAATGATATAAAAGGCATGCACCCCAGGGTTTATGGTTTGCCCGTTTTTAAGAGTGTAGGTTTTAGGCGAATAGAAATTATAAAGCCACTCGTTATAGGCAAAGCCACGACCAAAAGAGCTAAACCACCAGAATTTGAAATTCCCTAAGTTTAAGGTCATATCCAAGCCTTGGTTGTAACCACTCATGTAATCCGCTGGGGATTCGTATCTCCCGCCCCTAATTTCAAAAATATCTTTGTAGTTGTAGCGCAAGTAAGCGTTATAAATCACATAGTTTCTGGTGTGATCGGCATAACTTTTAGCGCAAGTGGAAGCCGCTAAAGCTTCTTGATTAGACAACTGCGTCATTTCAGCTTGAGTCATCTTATCGTATTGGCCTTGAGTCAAATTCCCTGTGGCTAACCCGCAACTAGCCCATGGTTTTTGCCCCACAAGACCGCCCCAATAGCCCACATAGTTCCAAGTCATAGCCCCATAGGGTTTCCCTGTAACTTCGTTAATAAAATCCTTAGTGGTATCATAAATCACAGCACCCCCCCAACCTCCAAGACTCCCGTCTAAATGGTGCCCGTTAGCCGTAGCGCTTTTGGGCAAAAGCTCCGTAAAATCCACTTGCATGTAAGCCATGACCGTCATAAAGGTTTCGGTAGGGTAAAGCCCTTTATTAGTGTTGATAGGTTTGTTATTGAAACCGACTTTAGAGAAACTTTCAGCACCCGCTTTAATTTTAGCGATTTTACCCAAATCAAGAGCTTCACTTTGATAAGAGAATAAAAAAAGAAGCGTTACGATATTTTTAGCAGATGCAACCTTATAGTTCATGCGTTTAACCTTTAGTATAAACCAAAAATTCTAAATAGAGTAAGCCAACACCATTCAAAGAAAATTTTTTCTTACAGATCTTAAACATCTAATCAGTCTGTTCATCTTCCGTCCTTTTTTCTACGAAGTCCGACTTACAAAGTTAATTCTTAACTAAGTCGTGCGTTAATACTAGCATAATATTATGGTTTTTTTTTAATTTTGAGAATAAAATTTTTCTTTGTTAGTCAAATACAGACACTCAAAGCCTTATTTCATCTCAATATTATTTAATTTTTTAATTTATTCATTCCTTAACACGCTTAAAGCGTCAATAGTAGAAGCTTTTTTAGACGGGTAATAAGAAGAAAGGGCTACGATAATCACAGAGCCTATTAGAGTGAGCGTAAAATCCATTAAAGACAAATCTAAAGGCAAAGTGTTAATGCCATAAACATCTGCCGGGAGCGAGATGATAGGGAACACGCTTAAAAGATACATGCTTATAAACGCTAAAACTACCCCAAGAATCACACCGCCCAAACCAATGATATTGCCCAAATAAAAAAAGGTTTTTTGGATTTCTTTTTGGCTGCTCCCCATGCTAAAGAGTAGGGCGATTTCTTTACGCCTGTTCATCACCACCATTAAAAGCGAACTGATGATATTCAAAGACGCCATTAAAATAATGAGCATGAGAACAATGAATAACGCTCTTTTTTCTAATTCCATCGCCGAGAAAAAATTCCCGTTTTGCTGCCACCACCCTTCAATGCCTATGCCATGATGGTTGATGGTTTTTAAAGCGTTGCGTAAAATTTCAATATCCTTCATGGGCGTTTTAGAATAGACATGCACCCCATCATAAAGCCCTAAGGGCAACCTCCTGATCGCACTTATGGCTTGAAGGCTCGCATACATGTAGCTCATGTCATAAGATTTTAGCCCTGAATCAAAATCGCCTTTGATAGTAAAACGCTTCATGATAGGCGAGAGCGTGAGACCGGTTGGCTCTAATTCGGTGAAAAACAAATCGGCTTTTTGATTGAGATCTAAATTCAAGCTGTATCTCAAGCTTTTCCCCACGATCAAATTAAAAGGGTTTTTAAAAAGATCGTTTTCATTGGTGTTTTTTAAAGCGTCGTTTAAAACTTCATTGATGCGCCTTTCTTTAGAAAAATCAACCCCAAACACCACGCCACCATTCATGGAATGTACGCTTTTAATCAGGCTTTGAGTTTGCAAATAGGGGCTAAAAAGCAAATTAGGGAACTTTTTTTCTAAAGCTTGAACCACTTCTTCGCTGATCCCATAAGGGCTTGTGGTATAGAGCGTTAAGGGGTAGTTCATCACAAAAAGCTTTTTTTCAAATTCCTTACTCATGCCGTTCATGATCGCCATAGCCACAATTAAAACCATCACGCCAACCGCCACGCCAAAAAAAGCTAACAAAGCAGTGATGCTAATAAAAGGCTGGCTTTTATCAAAACGCAAATAACGCTTGATAAGGAAAAAGATTAAGGATCTATTTGGCAAATAAGCCCTTTTTAGGCCCGCTTTTAGCGCAACAATCTTTGTATTTTTTCCCGCTCCCGCAAGGGCAAGGCTCGTTTCTTTTAGGGGTTTTAGAAAAAGCTTTCATGGCCACATTCAAATCTTCATCTAAAGCTTCTTCATGGCGGTAAGTTACGCTCTCATGCTCTCTTTCCTCGCTAAAGTTCTCTAAGTAACGATCCGCATCGCTAGAATCTTGCTCGTTTTCAAACTGGATCTTAGAAAAGGTTTTGATCGCTTCTATTTTAATGTCTTCAATGAGTTCTAAGAAAAGGTTGTAACTCTCTTTTTTGTATTCTACGAGAGGGTCTTTTTGGTTATAGCCTCTCAAATTGATACCAGTTTTGAGATTATCCATCGTGTAAAGGTGCTCTCGCCATGCGTTGTCTAAAATCTGCAAATACACGATGCGTTCGATCCGGCTTCTTTGTTCGCTATCCAAAACTTTCATTTTGTTTTCATAATCGCTTTTTAGTTTTTCAGCCACAAACTTTTCAATAGGAGCGGCTTTTTCTAAATCTTCTAATGCAACATGAGCGTTAAAATCTTCTTTTAAGACATTTTTAAGCCCTAAAAGCTCCTCTTCAGACAGGTTTTGATGGTCAAAGGTTTTGAGTTTAGAAAAGATTTGATTGAGCACGTATTCTCTGTTTTCAGCGATTTTAGCGCCAATATCGTAATTAATATCTAATAATTCATCTCTAAATTTATACACGCTTTTTCGTTGCTCATTAGCGACATCATCGTATTCTAACAAATGCTTACGGCTTTCAAAATGCAAGTTTTCCACTTTTTTTTGCGCGTTTTCCACCGCTCTTGTTACAAGTTTTGATTCAATGTGTTCGCCGTCTTTAAGCCCTAATTTTTCCATCACCCCCTTAATCCTATCGCTCCCAAAAATGCGTAACAGATTGTCTTCTAAACTCAAATAAAATTGGCTTATTCCCGGATCGCCTTGTCGCCCGCTTCGCCCCCTTAATTGGTTGTCAATCCTGCGGCTCTCATGCCTTTCAGTGCCAATGATATACAGCCCCCCAAGCTCTTTAATCTCATCAGTGAGCTTAATATCAACGCCTCTGCCTGCCATGTTAGTCGCAATCGTAACCGCCCCTTTAAGCCCGGCGTCTTTGATGATTTCAGCTTCTTTGGTGTGCTGCTTGGCGTTTAAAACGGTGTGAGGGATGCGTTCTTTTTTGAGTAAAGCGTGCAAGGTTTCACTCTTTTCAATGCTGGCCGTGCCAACTAAAACGGGCTGACCCTTATCGTGTAATTCTTTAATTTTAAGGATCACGGCGTCAAATTTTTCTTTTTCACTCTTATAGATGAGATCGTTCAAGTCTTTTCGCTTGATCGCTAAATTAGTAGGGATAGACACCACTTCTAAATTGTAGATTTCTAAAAATTCTGTGGCTTCGGTTTGGGCCGTGCCTGTCATGCCAGCAAGTTTAGAAAACATCCTGAAATAATTTTGGAAAGTAATATCGGCTAAGGTTTGGCTCTCTTCTTTAATGCTCACGCCCTCTTTAGCCTCTAAAGCCTGGTGCAAGCCCTCACTAAAGCGCCTCCCCTCAGATAAGCGGCCGGTAAATTCATCTACAATCACCACTTCATTATTGGCTACAATATAATCTTTATCAATAAAAAAGAGGTAATTCGCTTTCAAAGCCTGGTCTAAATGGTGCGATAGGGCGGCGTTTTCAATCTTGTATAAATTATCCACGCCAAAGAGATTTTCGGCTTTTTTAATCCCCTCTTCAGTGATTAAAATCGCGCGGTTTTTTTCATCTATGGTGAAATCGGTTTCCACTTGCATGCTTTTAGCGACTTCATCAGCCTTGTTGTAATTTTCCATGCGCCTATCCACAGGCCCTGAAATGATTAAAGGGGTTCTCGCTTCATCAATTAAAATGGAATCCACCTCATCAACAATGGCGAACGCATGGGATTTTTGCACCTTATGCTCTAAAGAATATTTCATGTTATCCCTTAGGTAATCAAAGCCAAATTCATTATTAGTACCATAAACAATGTCTTTAGAATAAATTTCTAATCGCTCATCATCGTCTCGCACGCTCGCAGTGATCGTGCCTACGCTATAGCCTAAGAATTGATACAACGGCTCCATTTCCTTAGAATCCCTATGGGCTAAGTAATCATTGACCGTTACCACATACACGCTCTCGCCCTTTAAAGCGTTCAAAGCCACCGCTAAAGTAGCGACTAAAGTCTTACCCTCTCCAGTTTTCATTTCAGCGATCTTGCCATCGTTTAAGACCATGCCCCCAATGAGTTGCACGTCAAAATGGCGCATCTTTAAGATCCTTTTGCTCGCTTCTCTGGTGATAGCAAAACTTTCAGGCAAGACTTCTAAAAGGGTTTTTTCTTGCAAATCTTTTTCTGTGGATCGCACTCGTTTTTTTAATTCTTCAAAAGCGTTTTGCAACTCAACATCACTCATTTTTTCATAAGTAGGCTCTAAGGCGTTGATAGTTAGGACTTGTTTTTTGTATTGTTTGATCCAGCGATCGTTTCTAGTGCCAATGATTTTTCCAATGATTGCTTTTATCATGGTAGTAGTAACCTTTTAAGAGTGCTTCAATCCCATTTATTTGATTAAAGCGTCAGTTTTTAATCCCATTTTAGCATGGATAAAATAAAAGTCTTGTAAAATAAAAGGTTTTATTAAAGATGAGAGATTGTTTTAAGGTTTGAATAATGAAAGCTTTTTTAAAGATTTGCATGGTTTTGATTTTTATGGGCGTTGCTTGCGCTAAAAATTCTCCAACCCTTTCTAAAGAAGAAGAAGTTTTACAAAATTTGCAAAGTTTTAGCGCGCATTTCAAGCAGGTTTTAAAAAACGAAAAACCCTTAGTTTATTATGGGATTTTAAAGGCTAAAGCCCCTAATTGGGCTTTATGGGTTTATGAAAAACCCTTAAAAAAAGAAATTTACATGAACGATAAGGAAGTGGTGGTTTATGAGCCTAATTTGTTTCAAGCGACTATCACGCCCTTAAAAGACAAGACGGATTTTTTCACCATTCTCAAGCGCTTAAAAAAGCAAGATGACGGCTCTTTTAAAACGACTATCAATAAAACCACTTATCGTTTGGTTTTTAAAGACGGCAAGCCTTTTTCGCTGGAATTTAAAGATGAAATGAATAATCTTGTAACGATCACTTTTTCTCAAGCAGAAATTAACCCCACCATTGCTAATGAAATCTTTGTTTTTAAGCCTAAAGATGAAAATATTGATATTGTGCGCCAATGATTTTTGATGATTCATTGCGTTTTGTTAGCAAAAGTTAGCTAAAATAGACAAGCCTTTAGAAATCATGGGGCTGACTTGGATTTCGACAGATTTCTTGTCGCACAGATAGCATGCCAAGTGCTGCTTGTAAAACAGCAACAAAAATAACTGTAAACAACACAGATTACGCTCCAGCTTACGCTAAAGCTGCGTAAGTTAATCTCCTTTTGGAGCTGGACTGATTAGAATTTCTAGCGTTTTAATCACTCCATAACCTTAAGCTAGACGCTTTTAAAAGGTGGTTCGCCTTTTAAACTAAGAACAAGAACTCTTGAAACTACCTCAAGGTTTTAGAAAGTTGGACCAGAGCTAGTTTTAAGGCTAAAAAACTAACCAATTTTCTAAGCATTGTAGAAGTTTGTGTTTAGGACAAGATTTTTGGACTGGGGTTCGATTCCCCACAGCTCCACCATATTAAAAAGTATCATTTTTATAGCGTATTTAAGGAAGGTAAATGCAGAAGTTTTTCTCTCGTTTTAGAAGGTGGGCGTTGCCCTTTTATTTTGTGAGCGCTTTAGCAGCGATTGATATTGATGAAGTGACAGAAGCTCAAGCTAACAGCGTGAAATTAAGCGATCAGTTAGTAAGCCTGAGCGATAAGCTTTTAGAAAAAGCGGTGGATAGGGGGCGAAACACCGATCACTTAAAAGATCTTAGCGATTTGCATGAAAAAATCAAACATTTGCGCTTGATTTTAGAGCCTAAGCCTAAGGACAAAGAAAATAACCCTAACTTAAAAGATCATCAAGGCTCTGAAACGATTGAAATCGGCGAAGCGGTTAAGAAGGCTTTAGGCGAGCCGGTATTCCCCCAAGACGCGCTAGACGCCGCTTTGCAAATTGACAAACAGCTAGATTCCTTCAAGCAAGACAATTTGATTGATGTTAAGCCCTTAAAAGATGTTTTAGCCCAGCTAGAAGCCGAATTGAGAAAAGCCATTAATTTCCAAAAACAATGGCTCAATTCTACCAAGCCTAATTGATAGGGTTTAAAAAAAGAACTTCACGCTAGCTATAAGGTTGCTCCTGTCTTGCGCATCAGCCTTAAAGGCTTTGTTGAAAGGGCCGATAAGATCGTCTAATTTATAGCCGTTGTGCATGGTAACCACATAGTATTCTAAATTCACATCAACGCTGAAAAAAGAACCCCATTTATAACCCAAGTTCAAGTTAATGGATCTTTCACTCGCTCTGGTGGCATA
The DNA here is from genome assembly GCA_008033015.1 of Helicobacter pylori. Classification (GTDB taxonomy): domain Bacteria; phylum Campylobacterota; class Campylobacteria; order Campylobacterales; family Helicobacteraceae; genus Helicobacter; species Helicobacter pylori_DH. Next base: position 491,722 of record CP032042.1, on the reverse strand, counting down.
AGTGTATCTGCCTAAAATACCCCATAAAAATTTCTTATACACCCCACCACCAAAGACATATCCAGAAACAGCGTCTGCGGTAATAGCGTTACTAAAAAACCCACCATAAACGCTGTTATTTCTTATATCAAAAGGGATCGGGTTACCATACCAGCCAATCCTTGCGTTAGCGTTGCCAAAAGTTTGATAATAACCAAAGCCAAAGTTAAATTCATTGTAGTCAAAGCGTTGGTGGATTAAAAGCGATGAACCCCACTCGCCAATCTTAGAGTTACGCCAATACACATCGTATAAATCTTTAGCATAAACAGGGAAAATCACATTGATAAGGGTTTGAGATCGTAACCCTAAACCTTTAAATTTTGGGTTGCTATCAATATGGATTTTAATCCCGGGCGCTTTATAAGTCTTAGGTGAAAAATAAAAAAAGGGCGTGGCTTGAACATGTTTGCTAGAAAAATAGAGTTGCACCGCATGAATGCCGTCATTAACATCTTTTCTGTTATCTTCAGTAACAATAGGGGCATACCAATCCCTAATCCATTGCCCCACAGCCAACGCCCTCCCAAAAGAGCTGAACCATTTTAACGCCACCTTAGGTTTGATTTTATATTCTACTTCAAAACCCTCTGTATAACCGCTCATAAAATCCATGTTAGAAAGGTAACGCCCTAATTTTAAGTGGAATTTATCGCCATAAGAATAGAACAAATAGGAATTATACAGCACATAATTACGAGTGTGAGCGTCAGATTCTATGCGAGAGTCTTTCCAAGGAGCGTTGCCTAAATACCCCCACCAACGCCCCATCATGAAAAAAAGTTCTGAGCCATAGACTTGATGCGTGGCTTGGTCTATGAGCGTTTTTGTAGAATCGTAAGCGAGCGCTCCTAAAATCCCGCCAACGCCTATTTTTAGGCTGTATTTTTCAATGTTTTTAGGGAGCAGATTGGAATCAACTTGAAGCTTGATTGTGGCGGTTACAAAAGTGGCTGTAGGGAAAATGCCTTCTTTGGAATTGAGTTTGGAATGGTTAAACCCCACTTTAGAAACGGATTCCGCTACCCCGCTAAACTTATAATCAAAAGCCAACAAAGGGCTTTGATTGTAAAGAATGGAAACAAACAATAGAGGTAATTTTTGGAATTTTAACACAGAATAACCTTGTTTAATTCTCGTTCGTATTATACTCCAATTTTATTAAAAACCTATTAAAAATGAAAGCATTCAAATAATTATCTAAATATTATTCTTTTTTTGTTCCATTTTTTATCGGCTCAAAAGAATACCCTAAAGCTTGATAAATTTGATTGTGGTAACGGACTTGATTGTCTTCTAAACTTTCTTGAAAAGATTTTTTAAAATGCGGATCCAGCGTGTTTAAAAACACCTCTAGCCCTATCGCGCTGGAATAATTCACCCAATCATGCCTTAAATCGCTCTCCAATAAGGAGGCGTATTCTATCAGCGTTTCATCGTTATTTTGCAAGGCATTGACGATGAATAAATCCTTTCTGTCTTTAGGCTGGGTGAGTAAGAGTAAAGAGGGGTTGAAATTGATTTGTGTGGAAAGGATTTTAAAGGGCTTGTATTCTAAAAGCCCTATTTGAGAAAGAATCAGACCGCTTTTAGTGGTAGGGGTGTTTAAAATCAAAATAGAATTTTTAAAAAACGCATCGTTTTTTCTAAAATTTTTAGAAAAACTCGTGGCTTGCTTGTAAGAAACATTTTCTTGGTGTTTGACTTCAATATTTAAAGACTCCGTGATTTGCCTCAAGCGTTCGCCTATCAAGCCATCGTCATCGTATTCAATCACGGGCGAATTAGGGCTAATAAAAGCCGTGAGCATGCCTAATTGCTCTTTATAGTCAATCCCCCCAAAATACAATCGTTCGCTTAAAGAAGACTCGGTATGATTTTCTAATTGCGTTTTATTCACCGTAGGCACATAAGTAGGGGTGCTGATGGTGGTGTTTTGGAGCAAATTTTCCACGCCCTCTTTAGTCAATAAGGCTATCACAAAAGGGAATTTTTCTTTTTCAATTTCTTTATAGGTTTGCTCTAATTTTTCAGGGCTTTCTTCATCGCTGTCAAAGACTTGAATATTGAAATCGTTGTTTCTGGTGTTCAAATACGCTAAAAGGGTGTTCATCACCGAAATGGCATAACGCCCCACCACCTTTTTAGGCAGTAAAACCGCTAATTCAATCTTAGGCTCATAGCTTTCTTTAGCTGGAGTTTGAGAAGCGATGGATGCGGGGTTGAGTTTATTGAGTATGTCATGATAATAAGTTTTAAGGCTCTCATCTTGGTTGTTGTCATCGTATTGAGACACAAAAGAAAAGATTTGATTTTGCAGCATCAAGTCTTTCAAGCACTCCAAAGAGCAAGGCTCTGTCTTAATGATTTGCTGGTGTGCTGGAGGCAAAGGGGAAAACAGATAGCTTTTAGCACTCAAGCTTATCGCGCAAAAAGTGGAAACAATCAGCGCAAGGCGTTTGAAAAATCTTTTTCTTAAGGCGTATGGCATTTTTTAATATCTTTAAAATGAATTTCCTAAAATTTTATTATAGAATATCTAATAAGGGGACTAATTTTACCCCTACAATCCAACAAGAGAGCTTTTTTCAAGGCGTGTGGGATCAAACGCGCTTTTAAACACTCAAACCCTATAAAATCCCCATTACAAGATACAGAGCGAGAAACAAACCCCCCAACTTTAATTTTTCAACCATATTTTTCAACCATTAAAGGATTGCATCAAAGGATCAAATGGCACATGCTCTCATGCTTTGATGATCCCCTAGCGCCAATTATAGATATAAGGCCTTAAGCTAATGCAATAATCTCTAGTGCTTAATATATCCTTACGCATATCCCCTAATTGCCTAGACAACACTTCTTGCACTTTTCTTAAATTGTTGATCTCAGTGTTTTGCGCGCTGATGATTTTTTTTAAGTCCCTTATCTCTTTAATCAAATCCGCATTACTGATCGCTTTATTGGCTTGTTCTGGATCCGCGCTCAAAAAAGCCAACGCCGCACACCAACTCACAACGATTTTTTTCATCGCCACTCTCCTTTTTTATCCTCTCCCAACACTCAGCCATAGCCAAATAAAAGGGATCATTCCCTTTTAATGAAAACAAAACTAGAGCCTGAAATTCTCCATTAAGTTAAAGTTCATGTAGCGATAGATCTTGTCTTTTTGGCTCTCTAGCTTTTCACTCACTAAATTCATGTATTCTTCTTTAGTGGGGATTCTCCCTAGTAAAGCACACGCCGCCCCAAGCTCCGCACTGCCTAAATACACTTTAGCCCCTCTACCCATACGATTATCAAAATTCCGTGTGGAAGTGGAAAAGACGACTGCATTATCCCTAACCCTCGCTTGATTGCCCATGCACAAGCTACAGCCTGGGACTTCAGTCCTCGCCCCAGCAGCCCCAAAAATCGCATAATAGCCCTCATTAATAAGCTCTTGTTCGTCCATTTTACTGGGTGGCACTACCCAAAGACGTGCTTGACTGGGAGGAGCGTTTTTAACGATTTCGCCAAAGGCTCTAAAATGCCCGATATTCGTCATGCAAGAGCCAATAAACACTTCATCAATAGCGTGGGGTCTTTTGCCGGTCGTATCCGCTAAAACTTCGCTCAAAGTAGCGACATCATCAGGGTCATTAGGGCATGCCAAAATAGGCTCCGTGATTTCTGCCACATCAATTTCAATGACAGCGGCGTATTGAGCGTTACTATCTGGCTCTAACAACACCGGATTATCCACCCAAGCTTGCATCGCATCTCGGCGTTTTTTCAAAGTCTCTTTGTCTTCATAACCGCTCGCAATCATCTCATCAATCAGCTTGATATTGGATTTCAAGTATTCAATCATCGGCTCTTTATTCAAACGCACCACGCAAGCAGCCGCGCTCCTTTCTGCGCTCGCATCGCTTAGTTCAAAAGCCTGCTCCATTTTAATATCAGGCAAGCCTTCAATTTCTAAAATACGCCCGTTAAAGACATTGATTTTACCCTTTTTCTCCACCGTGAGTAACCCTTTTTTAATGGCATAATAAGGGATTGCATTCACTAAATCCCTTAAGGTGATCCCAGGATTCATTTCCCCTTTAAAACGCACTAACACGGATTCTGGCATGTTCAATGGCATCGTGCCTGTAACCGCTGCAAAAGCGACTAACCCGCTCCCTGCCGGGAAACTAATGCCTAAAGGGAAACGAGTGTGGCTATCCCCCCTGTGCCTAAAGTGTCAGGCAATCCCATGCGGTTTAGCCATGTATGGATCACGCCATCGCCTGGATGCAACGCCACACCGCCTCTTTGAGTGATAAAGCTAGGCAAGGTTGCATGCAAACTCACATCGCTAGGCTTTGGGTAAGCGGCGGTATGGCAAAAACTCTGCAACACAAAAGGCGCATCAAATTTCAAACTCGCTAATTCTTTAATCTCATCTCTAGTCATCGCCCCTGTGGTGTCTTGACTGCCCACGGTGGTAACCTTTGGCTCACAATAAGTGCCAGGTAAGATCCCTTTTACCCCACAAGCATGTCCTACAATTTTTTGGGCTAAAGTGTAGCCTTTGGCGTCGCTTTTAGGAGCGGATGGCTTTTTAAACGCTTCAGATTCGCCTAGCCCCAAAAATTTACGCGCTTTATTCGTCAAACCCCTACCAATGATTAAAGGGATACGCCCAGAAGCCCTAACTTCATCTAATAAAGTTTCAGGCTCTAGCTTAAAAGTGCTAACCACCTTATCGTTCAGCGTGATTTCGCCTTTATAAGGATAGATTTTAATCAAATCGCCCTCTTTTAAATCCTTAACATCAGCCACAATGGGTAATGCCCCGCTATCTTCACAAGTCGCAAAGAAAATCGGAGCGATCACCCCCCAATCACAATGCCCCCACTCCTTTTATTAGGCACAAAAGGAATGTCCTTACCAAAATGCCACATGATAGAGTTAGTCGCGCTTTTTCTAGAGCTTCCTGTGCCAACCACATCGCCCACATACGCTACAGGAACGCCTTTAGTTTTAATAGCTTCAATGCGTTGTTCGTAATTTTCAATCCGGTTTTTTAGCATGGCTTTGGCGTGTAAAGGAATATCGCTTCGTGTGAAAGCATCGCTCGCCGGGCTTAAATCATCGGTATTGGTTTCGCCATCAATCTTAAACACGCACGCTTCAATGCATTCATTCAAAGGCTCTTTATTCAAAAACCATTCGGCGTTCGCCCAAGACTCTAACACCTCTTTAGCCAGAGCGTTAGTTTTACTCATTGCAGCGATTTTATCAAACGATCCATAGACTAAAAGAGTGGTTTTTAACGCTTTTGCACTCTCTTTAGCGATGTTTTTGTCTTGACTCTCTAATCCCATAATCAAAGGCTCTACATTATACCCCCAAGCATCGTGCCTAAAAGAGTGGTCGCTTCTAAAGCGCTAATGTGTGCACATTCTAGTTTTTTTTGAGACAATTTGGCTAAAAATTCCGCTTTCACTTTCGCCCCCTCATCAACCCCAGGGCTCACTCTGTGAATGAGTAATTCTTTAGCGAAAGCAGCATTTGTGGGATCTTTCATCAAAATCTCAACGACAGCTTGAACTTGTTTAGCGCTTAAGGGGAGTGGTGGGATATTCTCACTTTCTCTTTCTGAAACGCTTTTTTTGTAATCTTCTAAAAAATCTTTCATCATTTCTCCTTTTTAAATAGCATTATTTGCTAATGCCCTAATCATTCGCCCCATGATAACAAAACTCTTTTTACTTTTAGTTAAGTTGTAAGAAACTTTAGCTACCATGCGATACAAAAAAGGATTTTAAGTGCGTTTTGGTAAAATTGATTATTTAAACATGCTCCCTTTTGATGTGTTTATCAAATCCTACCCCACCCCTTGTTATTTCAAACAATTTTTACGGCTTAAAAAAACCTACCCTTCCAAACTCAATGAGAGTTTTTTATTCAGGCGCATTGATGCAGGCTTTATTTCTTCTATCGCTGGCTATCAATTCGCTCTTCATTCCTATTCTCTAGGCATTGTCGCTTACAAGGAAGTTTTAAGCGTGCTGGTTGTAGATACAAAAAACGCTTTTGATAAAGAAAGCGCTTCTTCAAACGCCCTCTCTCAAGCGCTAGGGTTAAAGGGCGAAGTGTTAATCGGCAATAAAGCGTTGCAATTTTACTATTCCAACCCTAAAAAAGATTTTATAGATTTAGCCGCTCTTTGGTATGAAAAAAAACGCTTGCCGTTTGTTTTTGGGCGTTTGTGTTATTACCAAAACAAGGATTTTTACAAGCGCTTGTCTTTAGCTTTCAAACATCAAAAAACAAAAATCCCTTACTACATCCTTAAAGAAGCCGCTTTAAAAACCAACTTAAAACGCCAAGACATTCTAAATTACTTGCAAAAAATTTACTACACTTTAGGCAAAAAAGAACAATCAGGCCTTAAAGCGTTCTATCGTGAATTGCTATTCAAACGCATTCAAAAACCCAAGCGCTTTTAGTGATTCGCTGAAAACAGGGGCTTAAAAAACCCAGAAAGTGTTTTTAAGCGAGATTAGGTTACAATCATAAGTTTTATTAAAGTTTTATTAATGGATTAAGAAGGGATCATGCAAGCAAAAATAAAAAACAAACGGGTTTTGGTGAAATTTTCTGGGGAAGCGTTAGCTGGGGACAACCAGTTTGGGATTGACATTCATGTGTTAGATCACATCGCTAAAGAGATCAAAAGCTTAGTGGAAAACGCTATTGAAGTGGGTATTGTGATTGGTGGAGGCAATATCATTAGGGGGGTTAGCGCGGCTCAAGGGGGGATTATCAGACGCACCAGTGGGGATTATATGGGCATGTTAGCCACCGTGATTAATGCAGTAGCCATGCAAGAAGCTTTAGAACATATCGGCTTAGACACAAGAGTGCAAAGCGCGATTGAAATCAAAGAGATTTGTGAAAGTTACATTTACAGAAAAGCGATCAGGCATTTAGAAAAGGGTAGGGTGGTGATTTTTGGCGCTGGCACGGGAAACCCGTTTTTCACTACGGATACGGCTGCCACTTTAAGAGCGATTGAAATTGGATCGGATTTAATCATTAAAGCGACTAAAGTGGATGGCATTTACGACAAAGACCCTAACAAGTTTAAAGACGCTAAAAAATTAGACACTTTAAGCTATAACGATGCTTTGATAGGGGATATTGAAGTGATGGACGATACCGCTATTTCTTTAGCTAAAGACAATAAGCTCCCCATTGTGGTGTGTAACATGTTCAAAAAAGGGAATTTATTGCAAGTGATCAAGCACCAACAAGGCGTATTTTCTATGGTAAAATAAGCCCTTTAAAATTGGATAGAACTCTAAAATAAAAGGATCAGTTTGAAAAAAGAGAGAACAGAGAGTTTGGTCGCTCAAGCCTTAAAAAATATTGGGAACGACCGCTACATGCTAGATAATTTAGTTTTCGCTCGTGTGAAGCAATTAAACGCCGGAGCCAAAACTTTAGTGAATATGGACCCTAAACGCCATAAATTAGTGGATATTGCCATTAGAGAAATCGCTGAAGGGAAAATTGATATAGACAGGATAGATGAACGAAATTGATAAATCCGTTGATATCGGATTCTTACGGATTCTTGATGTTATTAAAAAAGTTACGACCCCAAAGGGCGGCATTGAAATCTTAAGGACTTTAATTGATTTCACGCCCAAAATTGAAAACGCCCTAAATTTAGCGGCCAAAAGCCATAAGGGGCAGTATAGAAAAAGCGGCGAGCCTTATATTGTCCATCCTATTTGTGTGGCAAGCTTGGTAGCGTTTTGTGGGGGCGATGAGGCGATGGTGTGTGCAGCGCTTTTGCATGATGTAGTAGAAGACACGCCCTGTAAAATTGAAACGATTGAGCAAGAATTTGGGCAAGATGTGGCTAATTTAGTGGATGCGCTCACTAAAATCACTGAAATCAGGAAAGAAGAGTTAGGAGTGAGCTCTCAAGATCCCAGAATGGTAGTTTCAGCGCTCACTTTTAGAAAGATCCTAATTAGCGCGATACAAGATCCAAGAGCCTTAGTGGTAAAGATTAGCGACAGGTTGCACAACATGCTCACCTTAGACGCCTTGCCTCACGACAAACAAGTGCGTATTTCTAAAGAAACTCTAGCGGTGTATGCCCCCATAGCGAGCCGATTGGGCATGTCTTCAATCAAAAATGAATTAGAAGATAAGAGCTTTTATTATATTTATCCAGAAGAGTATAAAAATATCAAGGAATATTTGCACAAAAACAAGCAGTCTTTACTCTTAAAGCTCAACGCTTTTGCGAGCAAGTTAGAAAAAAAACTTTTTGATAGCGGGTTTAGCCATTCGGATTTTAAACTCGTTACAAGGGTGAAACGCCCTTATTCTATCTATCTTAAGATGCAACGAAAGGGCGCGGTTAATATTGATGAAATTTTGGACTTGTTAGCCATTAGGATTTTATTGAAAAACCCGATTGATTGCTATAAGGTTTTAGGGATTATCCATTTGAATTTCAAACCCATTGTTTCTCGTTTTAAAGATTACATCGCTTTACCCAAAGAAAATGGCTATAAGACGATACACACGACCATTTTTGATGAATCTTCTGTTTATGAAGTGCAGATCCGCACTTTTGATATGCATATGGGGGCGGAGTATGGTAATTCAGCCCATTGGAAATATAAAGCCGGGGGCGTAGATCATGAAGATCACCATGAGGGCATGAGGTGGTTGCAAAATTTTAAATACCATGACAGCGATCTAAAAAACGACCCTAAAGAATTTTACGAACTCGCTAAGAACGATTTGTATCGTGAAGATATTGTCGTTTTTTCGCCTCATGGGGACACTTACACCTTACCGGTAGGAGCGATTGCGTTGGATTTTGCTTACATGGTGCATAGCGATTTGGGCGATAAAGCCACGGACGCTTATATCAATAGTAAAAAAGCCTTACTCAATCAAGAATTAAGGAGTGGGGATGTGGTTAAAATCGTTAAAGGCGATAAAGTAATACCTCGTTTCATTTGGATGGATCAGCTTAAAACTTCTAAGGCTAAAAACCATTTGCGCATCCAAAGAAGAAACCGCTTGAAAGAAATTGACACTAAGAGCATGATCAATATCTTAGCGACTTTTTTTGGGCGCTCTGTTTTTGAAGATGTGGATTTGAAAGATTATAAAAACTTTGAAGAAAAATTAACAGATTGTGGGGTGGAAACCACCTTAACAGAAGCGATGAAAAGCTTTGAAAATTTAGCCAAACTCACTGAAGAAATTGAAAATAAGGTGTTTTCTTTAAAAGAAGATGCGATTTTGGAATACCAAGAGATGAGTTTATGGACTCGAGGTTTAAGGTATTTGGGTTTTAAAACCAGCGTTTTGAATTTTTTAACCCCAAACCGGCAGTGGCAGTGTAAGGAATTAGAATATTTTAGCGTTTGTTCAAGCAACGCTTTAGAGATCAAACAGGTGTTGTTGAATGATTGTTGTTACCCTAAATATGGCGATGAAATCATTGCGATTGTAACGGATTTAAAAGATCCAAAAGCGATCGCGCACCATAAATTTTGCAAAAAAGCGATGGCAGAAGTGGATGCTAAAGTGCCGATGGTTCATATAGAATGGCACAAGCGGGATCGAACGATTTATAAAATGATGTTTTATTTAGGCGAAAAAAAGTCGGTTTTAGCAAGTTTATTGACTTTTTTAAACAGGAATGAATGCAATATTGTGGGCGTGTCTTATTTAGGCTATAAAGACAAGTATTCTAGCCATTGTGAAGTGAGTTTTGAAATAGCTACAGATAAGGCGGATTGGATCAGAGCCTTAATCAATCGCAAATATCAAGATAGGATTGTAGAATTATCCAGTCTGGATGATGCTTATGAATCATAATAAGCCCTAATTAAGGAATGAACATGGAACAAAAAATCGCTATCGCCTTAAAAGAGATCGCTAGAGGCGCTAATGAAATCATTGGATTGGAATATATTGAAAAATTGGTGAGAAAATATTACGAAACCAATGAACGCTTTATCGTTAAGGCCGGGTTTGATCCTACCGCTCCAGATTTGCATTTAGGGCATACGGTATTGATCCAAAAACTGGCTTTATTGCAGCGATATGGGGCTAGGGTTAAGTTTTTGATTGGGGATTTTACCGCTATGATAGGCGATCCTACAGGGAAAAATGAAACCAGAAAGCCCTTAAACCGGGATCAAGTCTTAGAAAACGCTAAAACTTATGAAGAGCAAATCTATAAAATTTTAGATCAAAAACACACCGAAGTGTGCTTTAATTCCACTTGGTTGGATACTTTAGGCGCAAAGGGCATGATAGAATTGTGCGCGAAGTTTTCAGTCGCTAGAATGCTAGAAAGGGACGATTTTGCTAAACGCTATAAGGAAAATCGCCCCATTAGCATCGTGGAATTTTTATACCCTTTGTTGCAAGGCTATGATTCAGTGGCGATGGATGCGGATATTGAGCTTGGGGGCAATGATCAAAAGTTTAATTTGCTGGTGGGGCGCTTTTTGCAACGGGCTTATGGCTTGAATAAAGAGCAGTCTGTCATCACCATGCCTTTATTAGAGGGGCTTGATGGGGTGCAAAAAATGAGTAAAAGCTTGGGGAATTATGTGGGGATCACTGAAGAGCCTAATGCGATGTTTGGGAAGATCATGAGCGTGAGCGATGATCTCATGTGGTGCTATTACACCCTTTTGAGCGCTAAGACTTTAGAAGAAATTGAAGACTTAAAACATGGTATTTTAAATCAAACCTTGCACCCTAAAGCCGTTAAAGAAGATCTCGCTGGTGAAATCGTGGCTCGTTATTACGATAATGATCAAGCTATCAAGGCTAAAGAGCAATTTTCTAAAGTGTTTAGCGCAAACCTTTTGCCTGAAATTTTATTAGAGAGCGATTTTGATGAGGGGGTGGGGATCTTAGATGTTTTAAAACAGATTGGCTTTTGCCCATCCACTTCACAAGCCAGGCGTGATATTCAAGGGGGAGGGGTAAAGATTAATCAAGAAGTGGTAAAAAATGAGAGTTATCGTTTTGTTAAAGGAAATTATGTTATACAGCTTGGTAAGAAAAGATTTATGAAATTAAATATTAACTAAGGAGAGAGCTATGGTATCAACACTCAAACCGCTAAAAATCGGTAAGCACACCATAAAATTTCCTATCTTTCAAGGGGGAATGGGTGTGGGGATTAGCTGGGATGAATTAGCTGGAAATGCTGCCAAAGAAGGGGCTTTAGGAGTGATTTCAGCCGTAGGGACTGGTTATTATAAAAACATGCGTTTTGTAGAAAGGATTGTGGCTAAAAAACCCTTTGAAGCCTTGAATTTTTACTCTAAAAAAGCGTTGAATGAGATTTTTGCAAACGCTAGGAAGATTTGCGGGAACAAGCCTTTAGGAGCGAATATTTTATACGCTATCAATGACTACGGCCGTGTTTTAAGGGATTCTTGTGAAGCGGGAGCGAATATCATTATTACAGGGGCTGGTTTGCCCACTAACATGCCTGAATTCGCTAAAGGTTTTAGCGATGTGGCGCTCATCCCTATTATTTCTTCAGCGAAGGCTTTAAAAATCCTTTGTAAAAGGTGGAGCGATCGGTATAAAAGAATCCCGGACGCATTTATTGTGGAAGGGCCTTTGAGTGGGGGGCATCAGGGCTTTAAATTCGAAGATTGTTTCAAAGAAGAATTCCGATTAGAAAACTTAGTGCCTAAAGTCGTGGAAGCTTCTAAAGAATGGGGGAATATCCCTATTATCGCTGCTGGGGGGATTTGGGATAGGAAGGATATAGACACCATGCTAAGTCTTGGAGCGAGTGGGGTGCAAATGGCGACTCGTTTTTTAGGCACGAAAGAATGCGACGCTAAAGCGTATGCCGATCTTTTACCCACGCTCAAAAAAGAAGATATTTTACTCATTAAATCGCCTGTAGGCTATCCGGCTAGGGCTATCAATACTGGGGTGATCAAACGCATTGAAGAGGGTAACGTGCCCAAAATCGCATGCGTGAGCAATTGTGTAACGCCTTGTAACAGGGGCGAAGAGGCTAAAAAGGTGGGCTATTGCATCGCTGATGGCTTGGGGCGCGGTTATTTAGGAAACAGAGAAGAGGGGCTTTATTTTACTGGGGCTAATGGCTATAGAGTGGATAAAATTATCAGCGTGCATGAATTGATTAAAGAGCTTACAGAGGGTTAATTTGTAGTGCTTGTGAGGTTAGGGGTTGTTGCATGTCTTTTTTGGTTGCATTTTGCTTATGCGACAACCCTTAAAATCATCAACATTGTGCCTTTTGGCTCTAGCAGTGTCAAAATCTCGTTCAATCAAGAAATTAAAAAATTCAAAGAAGTTTCGCTCAAAAATTTCAAGAGTTATTTGGAATTAGAAGCCATTTTAACCATTCCTAAAAAGCATTACCAATTTTCTAAACAATCGTTTATCACGATCGCGCAATTTAGCCCTAAATTAGCGCGAGTGGTCATTAGCCATGCTCCTAAGATGACTTATGAAGTTAAAATCCTTAAAGACAAGCTCTATGTTTCTATTGTGGAGAAAAAGCCCTTAATAAGGCATCAAATGGTGCCAAAACACCAGGCACCAAAACCACCCAAACACCGGACGCTAAAACACCCCACGCCAAAACCCGCCCCTAAATCTATTAAAAAAGAGGCTAAAGAGATTAAAGAGAAAACGCCAACTAAGCATGCGCGCTCAAAACACGAGCATTCTCAATGGAACGAAAGGAGCGCTAAAAAAGAAATTCCTAAAAAAGAAGCAGAAAATGAGAGTAAGAACCAAGTTTTTATAGCAGAAAAAAATGATGCTTTCATCAAAACCAAGCGCAAAAAACACAAAAAGATCGTTTTAGACGCCGGGCATGGGGGGAAAGATTGCGGGGCGATGAGCGCGAATTTAGTGTGTGAAAAAGACATTGTTTTAGAAGTGGTGAAGTTTTTGCATAAAGAGCTTAAAAAAAGAGGTTATAGCGTTTTATTGACAAGGGATAAGGATATTTATATTGATTTAGTGGCTCGCACGGAATTAGCCAATAAAAAAGGGGCGGATTTATTCATCTCAGTGCATGCCAATTCCATCCCCAAGCACTCCACTTCTAACGCTCATGGCATAGAAACTTATTTTTTATCCACCGCAAGGAGCGAAAGGGCTAGGAAAGTGGCTGAGCAAGAAAATAAAGACGATGTGAATTTGATGGATTATTTTTCTAAAAGTTTGCTTTTAAATTCACTCAACACGCAGCGATTGATTATTTCTAACAAACTGGCGATTGACGTGCAATACGGCATGCTCCAAAGTATCCGCAAAAATTACCCTGATGTGGTGGATGGGGGCGTGAGAGAGGGGCCTTTTTGGGTGTTGGCCGGGGCTTTAATGCCTTCAATTTTAATAGAAATTGGTTATAATTCCCATGCGATAGAATCTAAACGCATCCAAAGCAAACCGTATCAAAAAATCTTGGCTAAGGGCATTGCTGATGGCATTGATAGTTTCTTCAGCAAGAATGATTAGGCAATGATTAGGTTGTAGATGAATTTTTATCAAAAAATACACACGCATAAAGTCGTTTTTTCTTCATTGTTTTTTTTGTTGTTTTTGTTCAATGTGGAAACTTTGTTGCTTTCGCATTTCAGCGATGATTTTTCGCAATTGTTTTTTTTGTTTGAAAACCATGTTTATGATTTCATTGTCAAATTAGATTACTTGGGGTTAATAGGCGTTTCTTTAATTTACCTGCTTGTGCTTATTCTAAAGCCTTTCACCCTCACGCGCCAAAAATGCGCTTGCATAGGGATATTATGCCTTTCTTTCTACGCTTGGAATTTTCCTGTTAAAAATTCTTCAATAGTGCTTTATGTTTTCTATTTCGCGCTGTTAGGGACTTTATTGTGGCGTTTTTTAGGGGCTAGCATGAAGCAATCTTTCTTGCCCTCTATGAATATTTGCGTCGTGTGGGTTTTTGCTTCTTCTTTACAGAGCTTTAGATTTTTAAGCGTGTCTGATTGCGTGGATTTTTCCCTTTTTACACTCGCTCTTATTTTATTGATACTGGTTTTAATCTATCACAAACGCCTTTTTGGGCTGTATGAATACGCTAACACGCTTATTTTGATCGTGGGGCTTTGTGTGGTCGTGCTATGCTCTAGCATGTTCATTCAAACTAAAGAATACTATGGCATGCGATTGGGTTTTTATTTTTTAGGCTTGTTAGGGTGGCTTTTAGAATACATTCATAACACTTTAAGGCGCTTGGAGCATAAGATTTAAAGGCTTAGTTCTCATTAAATAGGGATAGCTAAAGTTTGTTAGTTGAGTATCCTTGATTGAGTGTCTTTTTAGGGCTTAAAAGCGGGTTTACAAAAATCTTAAAGAGGTTTGATGATCTTTTGTTTTTGGCGTTCTTGCTCTAATTTAGCCACTTGAGCAAAGACTATCGCTACCGCTTCAAACAATTCTTCTGGTATGGCGGCGTTTAATTTCACATCTCTATAAAGCTCTCTAGCGAGCGTTTTATTTTCTATAATTTCTATATCATGCTCTCTGGCGATGCCCTTAATCCTAATGGCTAAATAATCCGTGCCTTTAGCCACCACCACCGGCACAGGGTGTTCTTCATCAAATTTGAGAGCGACGGCATAATGGGTAGGGTTAGTAACCACGACATTAGCCTTAGGGATTTCTTGCATCATTTTATTCGTGGCGTTTTTTAGCATCATTTGGCGGATTTTGGCTTTGATTTCTGGGTTTCCTTCTTGCTGTTTGTATTCGTCCTTAACTTCTTGTTTAGTCATTTTTAAAGAGTGGGTGTATTGGCGGCGCTTGATCACTAAATCTATAAAAGCCAAGACAAAAAATAAAAATAAAAGCGAAGAAATGAGCAGTAACGCCTTGCTTTTAAACCACAATAACTGGCCTTGCTTTTAAACCACAATAACTGGCCTTGCAAATTCAAAAGAGCCGCATGGTTTAATTCCCCTAAAAATAAGGAAAAGATGAAAAACCCCAGAAAAAAAGCTAAAAAAACTTTTAAGGTGATCAAACTCCCATCAAGGAGCTTTTTTAAAGAAAAAAGGTTTTTGACGCCATTGATAGGGTTGATTTTAGAAAATTTAGGTTCAATGACTTTAGGGGCAAAGAGCCAGCCAAATTGCAAGACATTAGATAAAAACGCCACCACCACTAAAATGATTAAGATAGGTAAAAGTAATAAAAAAGTGTCTTTAGCCAGTTGGTTAAACAGCTTTTGAACGCTTTCTTTACTGAAATCTAGGGAAAAATCTTTCAACACATGGCGATACATTTCGCTAAAGCCATCCACCCACCATATAAAAAAAACAAAAACACTCATTAGCCCGGCTAATAACCCCAAAACCCCCACCACTTCCATGCTCTTAGGCACATTGCCTTCTTCTCTGGCTTTTTGGATTTTTTTCGCGCTAGGGAGTTCGGTTTTTTCTTCTTCAGCCATTGGCCCTCTTTTTTAAAATTTGAACGGCTAATTCATAGTCTTTTAGGGTGTTGAGGTTTAAAAACTCTTCTTCTTTATCAAAATGGATAGCGGTTGAAGAGGCGTTTTTGATAAGATCGCTCAAGCGATAATTTTGCGTTTTAAGGGCGTAATTAAGGGCGTTAAGGATACTTTGATGCCACAAAGAAATCAAATAATGTTCTTTTGTAGGGCTTTTAGCATAGACTACGCTAAAGTTTTTAATCCCACAAAGAGTTTTAATGCTCTCAAAGGACACTAAAGGCGTATCTATAGGGATAAAAAAAATATAAGGGGTTTGCAATGTTAAAAAAGCGTTATGAATGCCAAAAAGGGGTGAAAAAAGGCCGCTCTCTTTTTCTAAAAGATAGGGAGCGTTTAATTCATACGATTTTTTAGCGCTGATAATGACTTGTTTGAAAAGTTTTAAAAGGCGCAAGTATTGGTATTCTAAAAGGCTAGGATACGATTTTAAAGGCATGAGAGCCTTATTGATTGGAATGTTATTGATGGTGAAACGAGAGCTTTTGCCCCCAGCTAATAAAACGCAAGGAATGTTATCAATGATAGGGTTTTTCAAAAGATTTATCCATGTTGATGTTGTTAAGTCATTGTTTATCATGTTACACTAAAAGCTTAAACAAAGAGCATAAGGGATAAAGGGAGTGTTAGTAGATAGTTTCAATAGGGTTATTGATTATATTAGGGTGTCTGTAACCAAACAATGCAATTTCAGGTGTCAGTATTGCATGCCTACCACGCCATTAAATTTTTTTGATGATGAAGAATTATTGCCTTTGGATAATGTTTTAGAATTTCTTAAAATCGCCATTGATGAAGGCGTTAAAAAAATTAGAATCACGGGTGGGGAGCCATTGTTACGCAAGGGTTTAGATGAATTTATCGCTAAACTACACGCTTACAATAAGGAAGTGGCGTTAGTTTTAAGCACTAATGGTTTTTTACTCAAAAAAATGGCTAAGGGTTTAAAAGATGCTGGGTTATCACGGGTGAATGTTTCATTAGATTCTTTAAAAAGCGATAGGGTCTTAAAAATCTCTCAAAAAGACGCCCTTAAAAATGCGCTAGAAGGGATTGAAGAGTCCTTAAAAGTGGGTTTAAAACTCAAATTAAACATGGTTGTGATGAAAGGCGTTAATGATGATGAAATCTTAGAGCTTTTAGAATACGCAAAAAACAGAAGCATACAAATCCGCTACATTGAATTTATGGAAAATACGCATGCTAAAAGTTTGGTTAAAGGCTTGAAAGAGCGAGAAATTTTAGACTTGATCGCTCAAAAATATCAAATCATTGAGACAGAAAAACCCAAACAAGGGTCTTCTAAAATCTACACGCTAGAAAATGGCTATCAATTTGGCATTATCGCTCCGCATAGCGATGATTTTTGCCAATCTTGCAATCGTATCCGCTTGGCTTCTGATGGCAAGATCTGCCCATGTTTATACTATCAAGACGCCATAGACGCTAAAGAGGCGATTATAAATAAAGATACAAAAATGATGAAAAGGCTTTTAAAGCAATCCATCATCAATAAACCAGAAAAAAACATGTGGAATGATAAAAACAGCGAAACTCCCACAAGGGCGTTTTACTACACAGGGGGGTAGGGGAAAATATTTATTATTTTAAATCTTTTTATAAAAATAAGGCGGTTTGTTTAGGATTTTTGGTTATAGTGGCTAGGATCAAACAATAAGGAGGTCTTTATGGAAAAAATCCTAGCGTTTTTTAGTCCTAGTCTTTTATTTCTAGCTTTTCTGGGGGGGGGTTACTTATAAGCCTACCCTAAACCTTTTAAAATCCCCAAAATCTCTCGCTTTTTTTAAATCCCTCTTTTTTGGAGTTAGGTCATGAAAAAAGATAGAGAAAAAAAACAAAAATACAACAACATTACAGACGCAACCATCATGGGTTCAACTGGCGAAGAAAGTGCACTTCATGCTAGTGCCAATAGAGAGCATTTTTCTGCCTTTGATAGATTAGAAGAGATCTCAAAAAGGAAGGTAAACCCTAACTATATTAAACAAAATATCAACCAACAGGCGGGGTATTCTGCTGAAATCAAAGAGCAAGCCCGTGTTAATGAGCATAATATCTTTGCAGGAAAAAGAGAAAGGATAGTGCAGTATGACAATCTTTCTAGCGGGCAAAAGGCTCAGGTTAAAAAGCTTTTCCCAAACTATGCCACGCCCAGTAAGAACCACGAAATCGTGGATTATATCAGTGTGGATGAAAAGGGGAATGTCATTCCTGGCACGGCTGTGCAGAGTAAATTTGTGGGCAGAAATGGTGCGGAGTGTTTTAAAAAATTCTTATCCAAAGATTATGAAAAATACTTTGAAAATGGCGTGAAGGTGGAAATCCCTAAGGATTTTTTTGGGGATTTTCAAAAAGAAGCTAATATTAAGATCAAGAGTTTGGAATCTCAGATCGCCAAACAAAAGAGTTTTGGCAATTTCTAAAAAGCCAATATTTTAGAGAGAAGACTCCAAAAATGCAAAACAATCAAAGCCCATACAAGGCCTGCGAGCACCACTAAAAGAGAGGCGATTGAAGCCAGATTGAACCCAAAACTCTCCATTGCCAAAGATGTTACCAGCGTTTCGCATCAAGCAGGAATGAACGCCGCACAAACCGGTGCGTGGATAGGTGGTTGTGTCTCACTCGTAACGAATGTTTATGAATGTGTCGCAAATGGCAAGGATCCTAAGAAAGCGATCAAGCACACCGCCATTGCTACCCTAAAGGGTGGAGCACTTAGTTATGTTAGCGCGTTTGCAAGCTCATCTTTGGGAGGTTGGATGCAAAGTAGCGCTAATAGAATTATCCAAAGCCTTGGCAAGGGTTCAGTGCCTGCGATGATTGTGGGTGCTTGTGTGGCAAACGCTACGGTTTTAACTCGTTATTTTTCTGGAAAGATCGATGGGGTGGAGCTTCTTAAACAGCTTGGGAAATCCAACACCACTCTTGTAAGCAGTGGGGCTATGGCATTTGCTGGTCAAGCGCTCATCCCCATTCCTGTGGTTGGGGCGTTGATTGGGGGCTTTGTGGGTGCAGCGTTGAGTGAAACTTTTTTTAACGCTTTTCTAAAGGCTCGTGAAGAGGCTAAATTGGCACGCCAAAGGCGTATTGAGATTGAAAGAGAATGCCGTGAAATCATCAAGCTGTTA
This sequence comes from Helicobacter pylori, assembly GCA_008033015.1. Lineage (GTDB taxonomy): Bacteria > Campylobacterota > Campylobacteria > Campylobacterales > Helicobacteraceae > Helicobacter > Helicobacter pylori_DH. The sequence continues at coordinate 472,957 of CP032042.1, read as the reverse complement.
GAGATTTATCAAAATCAATTTAAGGAGGTGTTTGAGCGGTATTTTCATGAAACTACAAAGTTTTTCAATCAGAGTTCTGATGAGTTGGAGAGGGCGCTTTATGCAGGCGATGCGGATTTGGCCATAGGAGTCAATAATAAGATCCAAGAAAGACTAGACCAAAAGCCGTTGTTTAACAATAAACAGGAATGCTGGGAACTCATTACTAGCAATAAAGAAATAGAAATTTAAAGGAGAAAACATGCCATTACCATTTATTTTAGCCGGAGTAGCCATAGCGGCAGCAGGATACGGAGTCAAAAAAGGGATTGATGCGCTTGATGCCGATTGTGAAGCTGATGAATTTATCAAAAAGGCAGAGAGTTTAAAAGAGGAAGCAACTAAAAAGGCTGAGTCTGCGGAGTCTGATTGCAGGCGTGCTTTTATGAGACTTGGCAAGAAAAAACTCCATGTTTTAAGCCATACGGTTTCAAACTTTTTGGATCATTTCCACCGATTGAATCGCAGTAGGATTATTATCGGTACCAAAGATACTGACATGCAAGACATTCAAAAACAAGTCTTAGATGCGCGAAAAATCACCAATCAATATCGTGAGGTGGATTTTTTTGATGTTTCCGGTGCGGTTGCTGGGAGCGCTATAGGAGGAGTACTTGCGGCTTATGGCGCATACGCTGGGGTGGGCATGCTTGCTAGCACGGCTGGTGTTGCAGCGACAAACGCTACCCTTGCTTGGCTTGGTGGTGGGGCGCTCTCTGTGGGTGGCTTTGGTATGGTTGGGGGTATGGCAGTACTTGGAGGCTTGTTAGCAGCTCCTGCACTCGCTATTTTTTGGGCTATTAGCGCTGATGAAATGGAAGAAAATCTAGAAAACGCCAAGGCTTATTACTCTCAAGTTGAAAAAGCCGCCAAAGAAGCAGATGTGGTGATTGATAATCTCCAAGCCGTTAGGAAAATGGCAGATCTTTTCACCAGGCAGATCACAAAATTTGATGTGCTGTTTTTCTCGCTTTCTCAAGACGCCATCGCCACGATGAAAAAGCATAACTACGATACCTCTCGTTACAATCAAAAAGAAAAAGATCAGCTCTGCGTTACCGTTTCAACCCTTATGACTTTGAGCGCTTTTTTGAAAGTCTCTATCATGGACAAACACCAAAAACTCACTGAAAAAGCAAAAAAAGCCCTTAATCTCATGCGAGATCAGGTGAATGCCATAGAAAGCGGGCATTATAATGTGGCGATGATCGAATCCAAGCGAAAAGGTCTTGAAAATTTGTGAAAAGGGATCGCCTGTGGGCTTGAAAGATAAAGGGCTTTAAAAGTGAGAATATTAAAAGATGAAAGGATCAAAAGAAAAGCTTAATCGTTTCCCTTGCATCTCTTGCGGGCTTTGCTGTAAAAATATCACCGGGATTATTGAGCTTGTTGGGTTTGACGCTGGCAATGGGGTGTGCAAGTTTTTGGATTTAGAAACGAATCTGTGCAAGATTTATGAATCGCACCCGTTAATTTGCAGGATTGATGAAGCGCACAAAAAGCTTTATTCCCACATCCCGCTTAAGGAGTTTTATGCCAAAAACGCAGAAGTTTGTAACGCTTTGCAAGAAGCAAACCACATGGATATAAGTTTTAGGGTTATTGTTACAAAATAACATAGTTTTTAGAAATTTAGCTAACGATCGCTATGGCTCGCAAAAATATCTGATTACAATTAGTTAAAAATGAGAAAATAAAACTAAATTAACCCCAATTTTACCCCCAATTTTGAGCCAAAAATTAAGCGAATTTACCCCCTATAAAAATACTAAAAAGCCATTTTTTATAATCAATAATAAAAGAGCTTGAAAAAACAAGCGGTAGCTTTTAAAAAAGCGGTTTTTTTGGGGTTAGTGGGGTTAGGGGTTTTTAATTTATTGTTCCACAAACACCGCATCAACCAAGTCTTCTATAAAGCGTTCTTCATCAAAAGCGATCAAATTGTCTTCTTTTTCGCCCATTCCTAAATAAAGAATGGGTAATTTCAACTCATACAGCACGCTTAAAATCGCTCCGCCTTTAGAAGTGCCATCAAGCTTAGTCATAATCACGCCATCTAGCGCCAAAGTCTCATGGAAAATTTTCGCTTGCGTTAGCCCAGAACTCCCTTGCGTGCCGTCTAAAATAAGGAATTTATAAAAGGGGGCGTCTTTTAAAACTTTAGAGCAGGTGCGCGCGATTTTAGAAAGCTCGTTTTTAAGGTTGGTCTGGTTGTGTAACCTCCCGGCGGTGTCTATAAAAACTTCATCTATATTTTTAGCGATCGCACTTTCTATGGTGTTATAAGCTAAAGAGCTTGGATCGCTCCCTTCTTTAGCGCTAATGACTTGAATGTTAAGCTTTTCGCCCCATAATTGGAGCTGTTTGACTGCGGCCGCTCTAAAGGTATCGCCTGCCCCTAAAAGCGCTTTTTTATGCTGTTTTAAAGAAAGCTTGGCTAATTTAGCGATTGTTGTGGTTTTACCCGCCCCATTAACCCCCACGATCAAATGCACTAAGGGCTTTGTGGTGATGGTCTTTAGGCGGGTTTTATCATAGTAGCTTTCCCCGCGCACAAAACGCAACAAAGCGACTTCTAATTGCTTGGGCGTAACTAAATCGCCTAAATGCTGTAACAAGCTTTCTATCAAATCGTATTGGATGTCAAAGCCAATCAAAATTTCTTCTAATTCCTCTTTAGGAACATTTTCACGCTTTTTTTCTTTAACCTCTTCGCCTTTAATTTTATTGACAATTTTTTTGAAAAAATTAAACATGGTTTTTTAATCCTTTAAATTAGAAATATCAAATTGGAGCATTTCTGCTGGCACGATCCCCTGATACATTTTAATCAATTGGTGTTTGTCGTATAAGAGCATGTTAAAAGAATGGTTTAAAGCGTCATGGTTTAAATGATCAAAAAGAGCGGTGTCTTTAGGGTTTAAAATCATCAAATCAGCTTGAGAAAGTGCAATAAAGCCTTTGATTGCATCGCTTGAATAGGGTTTATTGAGTAAAATAAGCACCCTCAAACGATCTTTAAAAGTTTTTTTTAAGACGTTAAAGGTGGGGGCGTAATCTTTTAAAAAATCGTCTAAAGCGCTTAAAACTAATAGGGTAGGGGTGTTGGAATCCGGGCTGATGTTTAGAGAATCTAAATCGCCTGTAATGGTGTATTCTTGGTTATTCAAATCCATAGCGGTGTAGGTTTTAGGGCTATCTTGTTGGGTGGTATTGTTTTGAGAATCTTGAGATTTTTGAGAATTTTTACAAGCGCTAAAACCCAACAAAACGATAAAAACCAGCGCAATAAAACGCAAAAAATAAGCTTTAATTCTCATTATAAACACATCCTTAAGAATAACAAAATGGTAACTAATAACCTAAAATTATACTATAATGTAAGTCTAAAATTTAAGGATTATAGCCATTAAAACGATTTTTAGAGATTTTTGTAAAGAACGCTTGAAAAGGGCTAAACCAACCAAAGATAAAGCAGTCAGGGATAAACTGGCTTGTAGGCTTTTATTTTGGAAACTCAAAGATTATCAAAATATTTTATTGTATAGCCCGTTAGGGCATGAGCTTGACATTAGGCCTTTGATTTTGAAGTTAAGACAAAAAAATAAGCGCGTGTGGTTGCCTAAAAGCATCAAAAAAGGCGTTCATTTTTCTAAAGAGGGTTTTACTATCGCGCCCTTTAGGTTGCCCTTAAGGCGTTTGGGGTGGTTTGATGAGCTGAGTTTGTCGCGCTATTATAAGCGGGAATTAGATTGTATTGTCGTGCCGATTTTAGGAATGGATACAAGCTTTAGGCGCGTGGGTTTTGGGCTAGGCATGTATGATAGGAGTTTGCCCCAATTGCTCAAAAGGCGACTGAAACGCCCCTTAATCGTATTTGTGAGTAGGGAGTTAGTGCTAGCTAATGGTATTCTTACAAACGCCTATGACATTGAAGCGGATCTTTACATGAATGCTCGTATCGTTATGAAGAATAATAGAAGGAAACATTATGAGCAGCGGGTTAATTTACATTTCATTAGAAGTCTTGGTAGCGTGTTTGATTACCGCTCTAATCATGTATTATGTGATGAAAAAGATCTATTACGCTAGAGGGCAAGCCACTTTAAAAAGCGCTTCAGCTAAAGCCAAATTGATGGAGTTTCAAGCGAAATCTTTTGTGGAAGCTGAAGAGATGCGCATGAAAAGCCAAGAATGCAAATTGCAACAGCAATATGAAAACAAGAACTTGCAACTCCAAACCCATTTTGATAAAAAAGAAGCGCATTTGAAGCATTTAGAAGCGCAACACAAAGAATTTGTAAGAGATGAAAAACGCTATTTAGAAAAGGAAAAAAAAGAGCTTGAAAAAGAACGCCAAATTTTAGAACAAGAGAGGGAAAATTTTAAAAAACAGCGCGCTGTTTGTAAAGAAGCTCAAGCCAAAGCGCTAGACGCGATGCTCAATTACATGGCTTACACTAAAGATGAAATTAAAAGCATGATTTTAGAGCAATTAGAAGAAGAATTAGAAGCGCAAAAAAGCGCTTTAATCAAGCGTTATGAAAAAGAAGCCAAAGAAGAGGGCAAGAAAAAATCGTATGCCATTTTAGCGGAAGCGACAGCCCGTTTTGCGGGTAATTATGCGACAGAGAATTTAACAACTCGTATCGCTTTGCCTTGCTCAGATTATATCGGTCGTGTGATAGGCAAAGACGGGAAAAATATTGAAGCGTTTAAAAAAGTCAGCGGGGTGGATATAGAATTTAGCGAAGATAGCAGCGAATTGTGTTTGTCCAGTTTCAATCTTTATCGGCGTGAAGTAGCGAGTGAGACGCTTAAAATTTTAATAGAAGACGGCCGTATCCAGCCTAACAGGATTGAAGAGGTTTATCATAGAGTCGCGCGCAACATGGAAAAAGAATTGCTTTCTGAAGGGGAGAGCGTGGTGCTAGAATTAGAGCTTGGGGCTATGGAAGATGAGCTTAAAATTTTAATAGGAAAAATGCGTTACCGCTCTAGTTTTGGGCAAAACGCCTTACAGCATTCTAAAGAAGTCGCTCTTTTAGCCGGCTTGATTGCAGAACAGCTTGGGGGGGATAAAAAGCTCGCCAGAAGAGCGGGTATTTTGCATGATATTGGTAAAGCGCTCACCCAAGAGCTTGGGAGAGACCATGTGAATTTAGGCGTTGAGGTGTGCAAGCGCCATAAAGAAGACCCGGTTGTGATCAATGCGATTTATGCCCACCATGGGCATGAAGAGATTTTGAGCGTGGAGTGCGCGAGCGTGTGCGCGGCTGATGCGCTTTCAGCAGGGCGTCCTGGGGCTAGGAGAAAGAGCGATGAAGAATACGCTAAACGCATGCAAGCTTTAGAAGAGATCGCGCTAGAATTTGATGGGGTGGAAAAAGCGTATGCGATGGAGAGCGGGCGAGAATTAAGAGTGATTGTCAAATCCAACCAAGTCAGGGACAATCAAGTGCCTATTATTGCCAGAAAGATCGCTAAAAAGATAGAAGAGAGCGCTCAGTATGTGGGTGAAGTGGGCGTGCAGGTGGTTCGAGAAAGCCGTTTTAAAGCGACCGCTACGCTCAAGCAATAATCAAGCCTTTTTCCCGCACCTTTTCCAAATGCCTTTAGAAAAAACTTTGTAATAGATGAATGAGCGCAAAAAAGTTTCTGATGCGATCACTACAAAAATAAATTCCACCTTAAAATGATAAATTAAAAGCAAGTAAATAGGCATGATCCTTAACCCCCATAAGCTTAGGGTGTTAATGTATAGTGAGACTTTAGAAATGCCAGCCCCCCTAAAGACTCCATCTAGCACAAAATACCCAATTAAGGGGGCTTGAGAGAGGCCCACAGCGATCAGATAAGATCGCGCCACTTCCAAAACTTCTCCATCTTGAGAAAAAAGACTCGCGAATTCTTTAGCGAATAAGACTAAAACAATCCCTAAAACCCCCATTAAACCCATAGAGATTTTTAAAATCAAATGCGCGTATTCTGTGGCGATCTTTGGCTTGTTCGCCCCTAAATTTTGCCCTGTTAAAACCATCGCTGCGATCATAAACCCAAATCCGGGCATGAACGAAAAGGTTTCCACCCTAATGCCTATTTGCATGCCCGCTAACACCTTATCCCCATAGCTCGCTACAAATTTAGACAAGAGTATTAAAGAAAATAAGCTCAATAAGCGCTCAAACCCGGCCGGCCAACCCACTCTAAACATGGTTTTTAAAAAAGAAAAATGAAAGGTTATTTTGAATTTTAAAGGGATTTTTTTGATTTGTATCCAAACGCCAAGCGCGAGTAATTCCCAATAAGAGACAACCACATTCGCTAAAGCAGAGCCAACAATGCCCATTTCCTTAAAACCAAAATCCCCAAAAATCAAGGCTTGATTCAAGAAAATGCATGCGATGACCATGATGATTTTGACAATAAAGGGGGTTAGGGTGTCTGAAAAGCTAGCGAGCGCTGAAACTAAAACATTTTTTAAAAAAATACTCGGTAGCGCGATGACTAAGACTTCTAAATAATCTTGCGTCAATTGGCGCGAAGGATCTTGCAATTGCATCCAATTTAAAAAAGGCTCAATCAAAAAATAAGAAACAAACAGCACGCCCAAACAAATCACAAACGCCCCTATAAAAATACTTGAAAAAGCGTGATTGATTTGAGTAAAATCCCTAGCTCCCACAAGCCTAGAAAGAATGGCGTTAGTGCCGGTGTATAAAATCGTATTGATGCCATAAAAAAGCATCAAAAATTGCAAGCCCACCCCTAGAGCCACAATGTGATGGTGTGAAATCTTGCCCACAAAAAAAACCGAGAGCGCGACCACTAGCACATCTAAAAAAGCGTTAATCCCAGAGGGTAAGGCTAAAGAAAAGATTTTCTTAACTTGATAGATTAGCCTAATAGTAACGCTCCAAGAACTCCAAAAACAATCAAAGGGAGGTTATAGACTAAAAAAGTCGGCACGCATGTGTCATAGATATGATTGTGTTGGTTGTCTGCGTTAAGCCCGCAAGTGGGCCCCATGGTGCTATCGCTAGCCGGTGAGCCTGCATCGCCTAAGGCTGCGGCTATGCCAATGAGTAAAATCGTAGATTCTATGCTAAAACCTAATTTCGCGCATAAAGGGACATAAAACACAGCGATGATAGGAATAGTGCCAAAAGAAGTCCCTATCCCCATAGTGATAAAAAGCCCTACAACAAGCATTAAAAAAGCCCCTAAAAGCTTCCCTTGGACTACGCTTGTGATCGCATTCACTAAGCCCTCTATCGCATGCACTTTTTGCAACACTTCTCCAAACCCGCTAGCCACTAACATCACAAAAGCGATAAACGCCATCATTTTCACGCTATCATCCATAAGCGAATCTGTTTCTTTAAACTTAATGCCACGACCTAGTAAGATGATCGCTAACGCTAAAAAGGCGGCTAAGGGCATCGAATCGGTGGCTAATTGGATCACAAACGCTACGACAATCCCTATAAAAGTCAAGTAGTCATGGTAGTTTAATTGAAGCGAGGCGTAATTTTCTATATCAAAAGATTTTTCTTTGTAGTGCCTGGGTTTTTTGTATAGCGTTAATACCGCTAAAAGCAGCCCAACAACCATCGCTAACCCCGCTATCCACATCACTCCTGTGATTTGCGCTAGGGTAGCGCTAACGCCATTAGCTTTTAATTGCTCTAAAATGGTGGTTTGAAAAATCAAGCCAAACCCTACAGGAAGCACCAAGTAGGGGGCTTGCAAGCCAAAGGTTAAAGCGCAAGCGACCGCTCTTCTATCCAATTCTAGCCGGTTCATTAAATGCAAAAGAGGGGGGATTAAAATAGGGATAAAAGCGATATGCACCGGCACTAAATTTTGCGAAAAACATGCGATGAAAGCGATCAAAAAGCAAAAAGTGGATCGCTTGTAATTCATTAGGCCTATTAATTTATTCAAAGCGACTTTAATGAGATTGCTTTTAGCGATCGCTACCGCTAAAGCCCCTAAAAGGATGTAGCTTAAAGCGATATTTAAATTGCCTTTCATGCCATCTATCATTGCATTAAAACTCTCTGTCAATCCAAGCCCTCCCATAAGCCCTGCTATGAGAGTGGCACTAATCATAGAAAGCATGACATTGAGCCTTAAAAGGCTAAGAACACACATGCAAATGATAGCCACAAAGGCAGGATTGCTCCATATAGAGCTATTTTCTAGCATTTTTGCTCCTTGTTAAAATGAAAATACCGCGCAAAAATGATAGAATTTTTGCGCTTGTTTAGCGCAAAAAACCACACCTACCATGTTTAATCCTTTCTAACCTTAAATTTTAAATTGATTGACTGATTAAATATAGCGTTTCAACAAATCGTTATAAAAATCAATGCGTCTGTCTCTTAGAAACGGCCACATTCGGCGCACTTCTTCGGTGCGTTCTAAATCAATTTCCGCATACAAAATCTCTTCTTTATCGCTCGCTTTAGCTAAAAATTCGCCCAAAGCCCCCACCACAAAACTAGAGCCAAAAAAAGTAATGCCCCCCTTAATCGCACCGCTAGGATCTAATTCTGTGCCCACTCTGTTAGTCGCAATCAAAGGCAAGCCATTAGCGATCGCATGCCCTCTTTGGATCGTCTCCCATGCGTTTTGCTGACGCTTTTTTTCTTCGTTAGAATCTTCTTCTAAAAATCCTATCGCGCTAGGATAGATTAAAATTTCTGCCCCTTTTAAAGCCATGATCCTTGCTGCTTCAGGATACCACTGATCCCAGCACACCATAAGCCCTAATTTGCCCACGCTTGTAATAATAGGCTCAAAGCCCAAATCCCCCGGCGTGAAATAAAATTTTTCATAAAACCCTGGGTCATCAGGAATGTGCATTTTGCGATACACTCCAGCGATTGATCCATCTTTTTCAAACACAACTGCGCTGTTGTGATACAACCCTTTAGCGCGCTTTTCAAACAAAGAAGCGATAAGCACCACTTGAAATTTTTGAGCTAAAGCGCTAAAAAAAGCCTTATCTTCTTCAAAATACTCGCCCAAATCAAAAAATTTAGGGTTTTCGCTCTGGCAAAAATAACTATAAGGGTTTAATTCTTGCAACACCACTAAATTGGTCTTAGGGTGTTTTTTTAGCGCTTGTTCAAGCAAGTTCGCTGTATGCTCTATGGTTTTTTTTCTAGAGCCGCAATAAGCATGCTGGAGGATGCTCGCACAAATCATTTTTCACTCTTCTTCATAATCAGAGTTATAGTCTTCATAATCGTCATCATCATAGACATTCTTATAATCATTATACTCTTCATCTTCTTCTTCAAAGCCCTCTAATTCTTCTTCTTCAAAATCTTCCAATTCGTCTTCGTAATCTTTCATTCCACTGCCTTTCGTTGTTAATATCTTATTTGATAATATCTTGCACGACTTCACTCGCTATTTGCAAACCAAAACTCGCCGTAACCGCATTAAAACTCCCAAGCTCTATGCAATGCGGAATTTCAGGGCTAAAAACCACTTTAAAATCCCCTTTAAAACGGCGTTTTTTTAAAAAATCCCTAAATTTACGCCCAAATTTATCGCCATAGCTTTCCCACACGCTCCTTACTTGGATGTGTTTAGGATTCAAACGCTTCGCACTCCCCATAGAGCTGATAAACTTCCCATAAGCGAAATTTTGACACTTTATCGCTAGGCTTGTTTTAATAGGCAAATCGTCCATGCAATCTAAAATGTAGTCATAATCTCTAAAATTAAATGAATTTAAAAACGCTTCATCTATGCGATAATTCAAAGCTTGAATGCCCTTATAGAGATCTTGCAACACCAACACTTTAGATTCTCCTATCCTTTCTGAGCCAATCTGGCGGTTTTGATTGGTAACATCAAACACGTCCTTATCAATAATAGTGATTTGCCCTATCCCCACACGATACAAAGCGTCTAGTGCAAAGCCCCCAACGCCCCCCACACCACAGATTAAAACCCTTTGTTGGCGGATTTTTTCAAAATCGTTTTTAAACAACCACCTTATGCGCGTGAATCTATCTATGGGTTCAGACAATCTTTAGCCTTCAATAAAAATAGTGCTTTTATTGTATCGTAGTTTAAAAAATCTAAGACAAAAATTTTTGAATCTTCTTAGCCTTATGCATTTGTGATTGCAGTTCTTCTTTTTCTTTTTCTAATAGTTCAATGCTTTGGGCTATCATTTCCTTAAGGCTTAAAAGCGCATCTAAATCCAAGCTTTTTATTTGCTCTAAAGAAAGGCGCTCTATCAATGAAAAGGCGAGTTTAGAATCTTTTTTAACAAGAGCGATTTTAAAGGAATCTAATAACGCATTAGGCGAGTTCATCTGAATGGATTTCCCTCCAAGCTTCTAACAACCCCCTAGCCACATTCAACACCAAATCAATCTTACTCGCATCATTTTCCACATTGGCTTGCGTTAAAACTTTGATTTGATGGGTGTATAAGCCTGTAAGATACACCGCCACTTCCCCCCCTTTTTCATAATCTAAAATATTCAACAATTCCGTGAAAATATCCGTAACCCTATTAATATAATAAATCTTTTTTTCAATGTCTTCATTTTCAATACAGCGTTTGGCTTGCGAAGAAAATCTCAAAATCCCTTCATAAAGCATTTCAATGAGTTTTGCCGGGGATTCCACACTCACTCGGTTATGCTGGTAGGCTTGATAAGCGTTAGCGTATTGCATAATGTTCCTTTATCCTTTAAAATTGATAACTCTCTGTTTTTTTAATTCTTTTTAGCCGCCGCTTGATCGATCATCATTTGCACGGAATTGAATTTTTGATTGGCTTTAGAAATTTGGCTATCATAAGCCGCAAAACGCTCTGCCATGATGTTGTAGCGGGTTTTTAGAAGCTCTTGAGCGTTTTCTTTGTCTTTGGTCAGGCTTTTAGCGTCTCTGTCTAGGGAATCTTCATAAATCTTTAATTTAGCGTTCCCTCCGTCTATGAGATTGGCGATGACTTGATTGAATTTAGAAAAAATGCCCTCTTGGTGGATTTCTCTGCCCCCCATATCCTTGCTGTCGCTCCCATAAAAAAAGTCTTGAGTCGCTTTAGGGTTAGAATTTAGCGCACTACTCAATTTAGCTTCATCTAAACTCATCACGCCCTTATCGTCTAAACTAAGCCCGTATTTCATCAAGCTTTCTACCCCATTATCCGTATGCACGCTATAAGAAAACACGTTATTAAGAGAGGATCTAATGGCGCGAATATCGCCTACGCCGTTAAAAATCCCAGCGATTTTAGTGTCAGCGTCATAGCGCGTGTCTTCGTCTAGTTTAGGGATAAGCTCATTATAGGCTTTGACAAATTCCTTAAGGCTGTCTATAATGGCTTGATTGTCCCTGCTCACGCTGATAATGGCAGGCTTATTAGGCTCTGTGGTTTGCTCTAAAGTGATATTAACCCCGTTAATCACATCATTGACCTCATTAGTGGGGCGCGTGATGCTCACCCCATTATAAGTGAATTCTGAATCGCTCGCTTTTTGTAAATTTTTAGACATAAAAAGCGTGTCTTGTGAAGCTTCATAAGATTGCACCATGCCAGCGTTCAAACCCAAATCCTTCAAACTGGCCTTGCCTAAAGCGTCCTCGCCCTTAATGGTGAGCATTCCGGTTTTAGAATTGATCACAAGCTTGCCTTCGGCGTTTTTAAACGCGTTCAAGCCTTCTTTGGAATTGATCGCTTGAATGATAGCGTCTGTGTTTTCTTCGCTGGTGTTGCTCTCTTTGGTTAAGGCGCTCAAATCCAATTTTTGGCCATTCAAGCTAACCGCCCCTTCCAATTTACCCTCTTTTATCGTGCGAGCGCTTTTTAACAAATCGCTTTCTTGGGTGGTGGTTTGCAAAAACCCAAGCTCTTTAGCCTTACTCCCTTTAATTTTAATGTTTCCCCCACGCCTGTCATTAATGATTAAAGATTCCCCCCCATGAAGAGTGTCTATGGAAATATCCCCATTAGCGATCAAATCTTTAAAATTAGGGTCATTTTCTAAAGCCTGCTCCATAGCCTTTTGGATCGCCGCGTTTTTTTGTTTGATAGAAGCGCTTTCAGGGAGCTCTAGCATGATAGGGACTTCATGCATGTTCCCATCAGCCCCCTTTAAATTCAAACTCACTTCACTCTTTCCGCTTCCATCAACCCCTAAAGAAAGGGCGTTTTTGTTAGTGAGCGTGGATTGGAGGTGTGAGCCAAAATAGATGCGGTTGTCTTCGCCGGTGTTTTTAGTATTCACCATTAATTGGTAGGGGTCATTCCCTCCTGTTTTCATCACAATGCCCATCACTTCGCCATTGGTAGCGTCCGTGATGCTTTGAGCCACATCGCCTAAAGTCATTCCTGCTTTAATATCAACGGCGTAGTCCTTGTTTTGCGTGTAAAATTTGAGCGTGGTATCCACTTGGCTAAAAATATCATCTCTTGAAGAAAATTTCGCCCCTAATTCATTAATATCGCCTTGCGCTAAATTTTGCACATCCACTTTAATGTCTTGAATAGGCACGCCAGCCCCCACGCTCGCGCTCAACGCATCGCCTGTAACATTGCTTTTTCGGCTGATATAAGTGGAATAATCTGAAAGCGTTTTAACCGGGCCTTTTAGAGATGAAAGGAGCGTTTTAATTTCTACAAGGGCTTTTTGTTTTTCAACATTTTGCTCCATTTTCTTGTCTAAGGGGGCGATTAAAGCTTTTTCATCAGCGTCCTTAAGCTTGTCAATCACATCGTAATTCAAAACCTTACTGCCAAGCCCTAATGAGCTTAATGAACCTATTGCCATGTTTTACCTCTAATGTTTAGCCTCTTTTATCAAAGATAATGCCTATCACATCGCGCATTCTTTGCATAAGCTCCACGGCTTCTTTAGAGGGTATTTCTCTTATCACCTTATCCCCATTAGCGTCTTTAACTGAAACCACTAACCCTTTGATCGTATCGTTATAACTAAAATTAATATCCGTGCCAATGCGTTTCATTTCTTCATTCAGACGCTCGCTCAATAATTCTAGTTTGGGTTTGTATTGATCAGGGTCTATTGTTGTCTTAGATTCATCAATAGTGTTTATCGTATTTGTGCGACTGATCTCTTTTGTGGGGGTTGTTTGAACGCTTGTGTGAGATGTGGGAATCCCAATCCCTTGAACTTCATTGACCATAAAAACCTCCAAATTTTTCCATGCCTACAAGTATAATGATTTCTTTGTTTGCATAAGCTCTTTAGCCAATATCGGCAATAAAAATGATTTGTTTAATTGCGTGCGATGAGTTCTAAGGGGTTGATGTGTTTTTCTCTCATGGTAACTTCAAAGCCCAAGCGTTGCTCAATGCGCCCTAAAACATAGCCTTTTTGGATCCGCATACCGCTTTTAATGGTGGGGGCGATTTTATCTAGTTGGGAATAAATCGTGCGGATCCCATTTTTATGCTCAATGATAACGACTTTTTTAAGCATGTTGATTTCTTTAGCGAACACGATTTTCCCGTCTAAAACATTACGCACCAAAGCGTTTGGGGTTTTTGACACTAGCGTGATAGACTCGCTAAAAATTTTTAAATTATAAACCGGATCAATATAGGGGCCAAATTTTTGCACCACTTCATAATCGTTCAAAGGAGCGATTGTTTTTGGCCCGTTATAGCTCGTGGTGTTGATATTTTGATAAGAGCTAGCCACTTGTTTGACTTCTAAGGCTTGAGAAGATTTTTTCAAACTGACCCTCTCTTCATTTTCCCTATTTTGTTTGATGATATTCAAGCGTTTTAAAAGAGCGTTTAAATTTTGGCGTTCTTTTTCTAAAAGGGTTAGGCGTTGGTTATAGATCGCATAGTCTTTTTGCATGCTCAAAATGAGCTTATTTTGTTCGGTTTGCAAGGATTTTAAGGTTACTTCACGAGTTTTTTGCTCATCTATGACAGAGGAGATTTTTTGAATGCTGCTTTTGACTTTTAAAGCCTGCGTATTGAGTTCTTTTTCTTCTTGGCTCAATTGCGACATTTTAGACAGAGTGCTTTGGTGCAAGTTTTCAAACGCCACTTGTAAAATCACATCACTAGAAGAGGCTAAATTCTGCCCCTTTAGGGCTTGTGAAAAAAGGAAATCCTGTAAAAGCGTATCAAACACCCTCTTTTGTAAAGACGATCGCTGTTTTTGCAAATGATCCAAAGATTTGCGGTAGTTAGTTAGGACTTTTTCTTGCGCCAAACTTTCGTTACGATTTTTTTCAAGACTCTTTTTTAAAGCGATCATTTGGCGCTCCATCTCAGCTTTTTGAAGCTCTTTAGAGCGGATCGCTTCGCCTAAAGAACTCAAACGGCTGTTCAGTTGGTTTTTTTCTTCATGGGTTTTTTTCAAAAGGGTTTCTTTGTGCTGAATGTCTTTAGCAATATCGCTCACTTTTTGCGTGTTAGCTGATAGTAAGGTGGCTAACAAAAACACCCCTAATTTATACATGCCTAGTCCTCCAAGCTACAAGTAAAACAGAAACAAATGAGACCACAAGGCTAAAAAGCAGTCCCCATAAAAAATGGTTTAAAACAAACGCACCTCCTATAATACCCAAAGTATCCATCGTTTTTTCAAAACCTTTTTGCGAAGTGATATAGAGCATGAACATGGGGGCTAAAAAACTAGCGATTAGAGAATCCATTAAAGCTATTTTATACAAAAACCCGTTTTTAAAAGACACCGAAGCCCCTAATAAATCCATGATCTCTAATCTCTCATGGTATTGATAGATCCAGATGCGGACTTGCTTAAACATCAATAAAACCGATAAAACAAAGACCACTAACGCAAAGATATAGACCGCTGCTTTAATAAAACTCAAGAGATCATACACTTGCATGTAAGTTTTGGCAAAGACTTCAACTTTTTGAACGCCAGGGATTTTGAGCAATTTTTCTTTGATGTTTTCTAAACGCTCTTGAGTGGGGAATGTGGAAAGTTGTAAAGAATAAAAAAAGGGTAAATTTTTTTTTAATTCCTTAAGCCCGTCTGTACCTAAAGTTTTTTGAAGAGGTTCTAAAGAATAATTAGGATCAATTTCTTTTAATGCCGTGATTTCGTTAAAATTTTGACGCAACAATTCCAAGCCTAATTTTTGCGTGCTGGCCAACACAACCGAATAATCTTCAATCAATTTTTTTTCTTTTTGTTCGATCGCTTGATTGATAAACAACACGCATTCCAAGCTAAACAATAACGCCACTAGGGGAATGATAAAGGCTAAATGCTTTTTAAGAGTATTCATAAACTTCCCCCTCTTCTATGTAAAATTTTCGGTGATAAGCGCTAAAATTTTTAGGGAATTTGTGCGTAACCACCACGATCGTAGCGTTTAATTGCGTGTTCATGCCCCTTAACAAGCTCCAGATTTTATCGCTAGAATAATCGTCTAAATTCCCGGTAGGTTCATCGGCTAAAATGAGTTCAGGGCAGTTCGCCATAGCCCTAGCCATAGCCACTCGCTGTTGTTCGCCCCCACTGAGCTCTTTGGGGTAGCGGTTAGCCTTATGGCGTAAATCAATATGCCCTAAAAGTTTTTCTAGCTGCAAGTGACATTCTTCTTTTTTAACGCCACAAATCACCATGGGTAGTTTGATGTTTTGCTCAATCGTGTAATCTTGGATCAATTTATAATCTTGGAAAACCACGCCAATATTTTTACGCAAATCCAAAATCGTTGATTTTGAAGCGTTACTCATGTTGATATTGCAAACTTCTAATTTACCGCTAAAAAGTTTTAAATCCCCATAGAACGAACGCAAAAGCGTGCTTTTACCGCTCCCGCTAGGCCCTGAAATGAACACAAAATCCTTCCGTTTGATGCGTAAATTAGCATGCTTGATAACCGGTTCGTTTTGCTGGTATTGTAAGCATAGATTATTCGCTGCGATGATCACACTCATCCAATTCCCTTTTGGCTTAGGATATTTTGAAGCAAAAGATGCGCTTTGTGGTTGTTTAAGGTTTTTAAGGGGCTTTTATTGAGGTAAAAAATCTGGTTTTCTGCCAATAAAACAAACAAACGCACAGGCCAATCAAAATCCCCCATACTCAATTCCACTAAAAAATCCCCCTTATTTTCATAAATATTACAAACATGCGCAAAATACCCTTCTTTGATGATTTTTGGGGTTTTTAAAATCGTTCCAACGCTTTCTTTATCAATCGTTATTGTATCAAAAGAAAAATCCAATGCATGGTTTTGAGTAGGGTTTTCATCCAATCCTAAAGAATAAATTCTTAAATCATAAATATCTTTTTTGAGTTTATTCCAACGCGCTTCATACTTGCTGACCACCGGGATTTGAGCGTTTTTTTTGATTTCTATCTCGCATTGAAAATTTTTTAGGGCTAATTTTAGGCTGTCTTCAAAATAAAGGCTATCATCGGTGCGTAATTCCAAAAACCCTCTAGGCTTTAAAACCCTTAAAGCTTCGTTTAAAAACTTTTCGCTTAGCACCCGGCGGTGTTTTTTATCATTCCATGGCACAGGGAAATGCACAAAAATTTTTTCGCACCTGTGGTTTGGCATGCTCTCTAAAATCAAACGGCCATCGCCTTGCAAGATGTGCAGATTTTTTAAATCCAATAACTCAATTTGTTTTAACGCTTGTGCGATAGATGGGGTGTGAATCTCTATCCCTAAGCATGTTTTAGTGGGGTTGTTTTTGGCCAATTCTATCAAATGCCTCCCACTCCCAAAACCAATTTCTATTAAAATAGGGGCTTGATTGTTGTGGATAAAGTCTTCAAAAGCCTCTAAATCAAGGGCTTTTTTTTGGCTCGCATGTTTAGAATTTTCTTGCAAATTATGCGAAATGACTTCAAAAGATTGCGAATAAATCCTCAAAGCTTGTTTTAAAATCTCTCTTTTTAAGGGCGTTGCTTTTTCGCTTTTGATTAAAAAATCACCCGCTCGCCGGATTTTTTGCAATAAAAAAATACGATCCTTAAAACTCGCATACACACAGCTTTTAGTGGGGTGTTTTAAGCTTAAAAATTCTCTATGGAAACAAAAATCCCCTTTGATTATGGGGTATTCTAAAGGCTTGGAATTTAATTTGGCTAAAAAATGGGGCATTAAAACCCTTTTAGCGTTCTAAAAACAAACGCACTTCTTTGCTTGGGTGCGACTCTAAACCATCTTTATCCACGCTCACCACTTGATAACGATAAGCCATGCCCACTCTCATGTCCTTATCCACGAACTGGTTTTTGGTGATATTCCCAAAACGCAAAGGAGTTTTAGAATTGGCTTCAAAACGATACACCGCATAAGCGACCACCCTAGGGCTTGGATTGTTTTCCCATTGGATCAAGGCCGAAGAGTCTTGAATAGTCCCTTTAGTGATGATAGGGGCTTCAGGCCTATCAGAGGTCTCACCCATGGCAGGCTCTTTGGGTAACGCCCCTTCAAGATGCGTTTTATCAAGGGCGACGACTTTATAATAACGAGCGAGGTTGTCTTTTTCTATCTTATCCACATAGGAAGTGTTGGTGGTTTGAGCGATGAATTTGTATTTATCGTTGCGGTTATTGGAAGCGTAAATGCGATAAGCTATCACATCTTCTTCGGGGGATTTATCCCAACTCAATTCAATGTGTCGCGTGAGGTTTTGGCTCACTCTAACATTAGTGATTTCTTTGGGTAAGTCTTTGGTTTTCCCTTCTACTATGACGCTAGGCCTGGATTTATCCCCCATGAAATTTTCGGCGATGACTTGGTAGCGGTATTTTTTCCCATCTTCTAAATCTTTATCAAAAAACTCCACAAACAAGCGATTCCTAACAGCCCCTACGCTAACAAATTTGCCGTCTTTATTCTGCCTTTGGATGATGTATTTAGAAACGCTAGGGTTAGGGTGCGGGCTCCAAAAGACTTTCACGCTTTTAGGGTATTCAAGGCTTGCAAACACGCTTTCTACGGGATTAATAAAAGAGGTTTTTACCAAAATGGGTTCTGAAAGTTTAGAGATTTTATCGCCCTTGTAAGTAGCGAGCTGGTAAGTGTAAGAACTCTCTGTTTCTAGCCCCTCATCATAATAGTGGGTCGCATAAGGGTTTTTAATCGTGGCGATTCTTTTAAGCTTGGAGTCTTTTTTCAAACGATACAAAATAAACCCATCAATATCATAAGTATCAGCGATTTTAGGCCATTCAAAACCCACTGAACTCACATCGTTAATCGTTTTAACAGAATAAACTACCGGAAGATTAGTGTCTGTATTTTCTTGATTATTAAGGGCTGAAAAAGTATGATTCCTGGTAGAAGAACACCCTATAAAAACCGCTAATACCACACTACTTTGCAATAAAAGCGTGAAGTATTTTTTCTTCATCCAAGACCTCATCTAAATTCTCCTTGTCAAAAACTTTTTTAAAGTATTCTAACATATCCTTTAATAGGGGAACTTTAAAGCGCAGTTTTTGCTCGCTTCTAGGGTGTTTGAACTCTATCAAATAGGCATGCAGCATGATTCTTATTTCTTCTTTAGGAAGCGCTAACTTAAGCCCGTAAAGATTATCGCCTATGATGTGTCTGTTCAAATATTCCAAATGCGCTCTGATCTGGTGCGTGCGCCCGGTGAACAATTTAGCCCCTATCAAATTAAGATTATTTTGAGAAGTCAGCAAGCTAGTAAATTCGCTTTTAGAATAACGGCTTTTTTCTTTTTTGGCCGTTTTGAGCGCTATCATTTTTAGGCGGTTATTAGGGTTTCTTGCCAAATAGCATTCCACACTCATTTTTTCTTCTTTTAAGGGGGTTGAAAGTAAGGCGATATAGTAGCGCCCCATTGTTTTAGTTTTGAGCTGCTCGCTCAAACAAACATGGGTAAAATTGTTTTTAGCGATAACAATCCCTCCGCTCGTATCCTTATCCAAACGATGCACAATCCCATAGCGCTCTTTTAAGCCAAGATTAGAAAGCTCGTAATTTTGAGATTTTAACCAATCCACCAAAGTAGGCTCTTTCACGCTTGGGGCTTTATGGACGACTAGATTAGGGGGCTTATTTAATACCAACAAGTCTTCATCTTCAAAAATGACTTCTATTTCTAAATCAAGCTCTTTTTTTAAGGGTTTGGGCGTGATTTTGGGCGTTAAAAGCGTGATTTCATCGCCCTCTTTTAAGACTAACCCCCCTTTTTTGACCTCCTTTTTTTGACAAAACACTAGCCCTTCTTTAATCAAATTCAATACCTGGTTTTTAGAGATTTGCAATTCTTTGGCTAAAAATTCATCAATGCGTTTGTAATGGGTAGGGGCAATGAAAACTTTTTGCATTCAAACTCTTTTTGCATTTTTAAAAACCATTATTCTACTCAAAACCTTAAAAAAATCCTATTTCATTATTTTAATACGCTATAATCAGTGTACCAACATTTTGTGGCTCAAATCATTTTTAAAAGGGGTTTATAATGGAAAACAACGAAAATCATGAGAAACTGAACGGCATTTTGTGCAAGTTTTTAGGCGACGCGTTCACGCTTGATGGGAAAGAAGGAGGATTGAATATGGAAAAATTGCACGAAGCCATCAAAAAAGAAAAACCAAAGATGAACATTTTGCTCATGGGGGGTACTGGGGTGGGTAAAAGCTCGCTCATTAACGCTCTATTTGGTAAAGAAATCGCTAAAGCAGGCGTAGGAAAGCCCGTCACTCAGCATCTTGAAAAATTCATTGATGAAAAGAAAGGCTTGATTTTGTGGGACACCAAAGGCATTGAAGATAAAGATTACCACGACACCATGCAAAGCATTAAAAAAGGAATAGAAGATTCTTTTAAAACGCTTAGCGAAAAAGAAGCCATTGATGTGGCGTATTTGTGCGTTAAAGAGACTTCTAGTAGGATTCAAGAGAGAGAGAGTTATTAAGCTTCGCTAAAGATTGAAATATCCCAACGATTGTCGTTTTCACACACACTCAAGCCGAAGCCGGCGAGGCATTTGTCCAAGAATCTAAAGCGATCATAGACGAAGAATGGGGGTTTAAAGGTTTTGTCAGAGATTATGTGAGGGTCAATTCCGTTGCCTTTTCGTTTAGGGGGTTGAAAGTCCCTGTTGAAGGTTTAGAAGAATTGGTAGATGAAACGAAAAAATGCTTGATAGAAGCTAAGAAAAACAAACAAAACCATTTCTTGCTGATTCAAAAAGCTAATATCCAAGCAAGAAAACAGGCTATGATAGAGGAATGTAAAACCATTATCCATCTTGCATCAGGAGCGGCTGGAGCGGCTGGGCTTATCCCCATACCCTTTAGCGATGCGCTCGCTATCGCACCCATTCAAGCAGGAATGATCTATAAAATGAATGACGCTTTTGGAATGGATTTGGATAAATCTGTGGGCGCGAGTTTGGTCGCAGGATTGTTAAGCGTAACCGCAGTTGCACAAGTGGGGAGAACGCTCGTTAATGGTTTCCTTAAATTCATTCCTGTTGTGGGGAGTGTTGCAGGGGGCGCAACCGCTGTGGTTATCACAGAAGGCATTGGGTTTGCGTATTTGAAAGTGTTAGAAAAATGCTTCAATGATGAGACGGGCGAAGTCAATTTGCCTGATGAAGTTGGCATGATAACTTCTCTCTTTAAGGAGAATTATCTCAATTTGGATACAATCAAGAAATTAATACAATAAGATTAGGGGTTATGAAAAACGCATGGCATTAGACAAAAGGATTTGGATGCATTTTGATCTTTTGCCTTTTGTGTTTATTATCCCCTTGTTGGTGGTTTCTTTTTTGTTGATTTTTGAGAGCAGCACGGTTTTGAGCTTGAAACAAGGGGTTTATTATGCGATAGGGTTTATTCTCTTTTGGATCGTATTTTTTATCCCTTTTAGGAAGCTCGATCGCTGGCTCTTTGTGTTTTATTGGACATGCGTTATTTTATTGGCGTTAGTGGATTTTATGGGATCAAGCAAGCTTGGGGCGCAGCGATGGCTAGTCATTCCTTTCACTTCTATCACTTTACAGCCCAGCGAACCCGTGAAAATCGCCATTCTTTTGTTATTGGCGCATTTGATTAAAATAAACCCGCCCCCTTTTAAGGGCTATGATTGGGGCATGTTTTTAAAGCTTAGTTTTTACATTTGCTTACCGGCGGCTTTGATTTTAAAACAGCCTGATTTAGGCACAGCCCTTATTGTGCTCATCATGGGTTTTGGGATTTTATTGATCGTGGGTTTAAGGACTAGGGTGTGGCTCCCTCTTTTAATCGCTTTAATAGTGGCTTCGCCTATCGCTTATCATTTCTTGCATGATTACCAAAAAAAGCGCATCGCAGATTTTCTTTCTGAAAAGCCTAATTACCATGTCATGCAATCCATTATCGCCATAGGATCGGGCGGGTTTTTAGGCAAATCCAAAGAAGCATGCACGCAAACCAAATTCAAATTCTTGCCTATCGCAACGAGCGATTTTATATTCGCCTACTTCGTGGAGCGTTTCGGGTTTTTAGGGGCTATATTGCTTTTTGCGATTTATATAGGCTTGAGTTTGCATTTATTTTTTTATCTGTTTGAAAGCAACAGCGATTGGTTTTTAAAGATTGTAGCCCTTGGGATTTCTATTTTAATCTTTGTTTATTCCAGCGTGAATATCGCCATGACTTTAGGGTTAGCCCCTGTGGTAGGCATTCCCTTGCCTTTATTCAGCTATGGGGGGAGCAGTTTTATCACTTTTATGATCCTGTTTGCAATCCTAGAAAACCTGCTTGCTTTTCGCTATATTTTTGGATACAATAGCAAACCATCCTTTGGGAATTTTGGATTCTTAGCTCAGCTGGTCAGAGCGCTCGGCTCATAACCGATTGGTCGTAGGTTCAAGTCCTACAGAATCCACCACTCCCGCTTTTTTATTCCTTTTTTAAGTGAAAAGCGATTGGACGCTTTCGTTATGATAAATCCTTCTGATCACTTCCGCAAATAAGGGCGCTACGCTTAAAGTGGTGATTTTATCGCATTTTTGAACTAAAGGGATAGAGTTAGTTACCACCACTTCATCTAACGCGCTTTCTTTAATGCGCTTGATCGCATTCCCGCTCAAAACCGCATGCGTGCCTAACGCCATGACAGAAGTTGCCCCTTGTTCTTTTAAAGCCAAAGCGGCTTTACAGATCGTGCCTGCGGTATCAATCATATCATCCACTAAAATCACATCGCGCTCCTTTGCTGAGCCGATAATATTCATCACTTCGCTTTCATTAGCTTTTTCACGGCGCTTATCCACGATGATCAAATCTAACCCCATTTGATTAGCGAAATACCTGGCTCTTGTAACCCCACCCACATCAGGGCTGGCGATTATAGGGTTTTTGAGCGCTTTAGAGCGGATATAGTCTCTAAAAACGATAGATCCGTATAAATTATCCACCGGCACATCAAAAAAGCCTTGGATTTGCCCGGCATGCAAATCCATCGTAATGATCCTTTCAATCCCCACTTCTTGCATCAAATTAGCGACCATTTTAGCCGTGATAGGCACTCTTGGAGCCGCTTTTCTGTCCTGTCTGGCATAGCCAAAATACGGCAACACCGCTGTGATAGAATTGGCCGAACTGCGCCTTAAAGCATCTACCATGACTAACAATTCCATTAAATTGTCATTGACAGGCACGCAAGTGGGCTGGATAATAAAAATATCCTTACCGCGCACCGATTCGCTGATTTGGATATTGATTTCGCCATCGCTGAATTTCCCAATCACCGCTTTGGATAAGGGAAAGCCTAAATGCTTTGACACTTCTTTGCCAAATGCAGGGTGAGCGCTCCCTGAAAAAATCTTAAACCCACGCATCTTTGCCTTAAACCCACGCGCCTTCATCGCTGACACTCCCTAAAATGAATTGAAATCAATTGTAGCGCACCCAAACTAAAAGCGTTTGTTTTCAATGAAGCTCCTTTTCTAATAAGTTTTTTAAGGTAAGATAGGTTTCATTTAAATCAATCCCGCACACCCTGGTTTGAGCGATAACGCTCATAAAATTGCTATCGCCTAAAAACCTAGGCACTAAATGCATGTGCAAATGCTCAGGGATCCCTGCTCCGGCGTTTCTGTGCAAATTCAAACCTAAATTGATCCCTTGAGCGCCATAAGCATACAACGCTTTTAACACTTTAGGTGCTAAAGCATTCATGTTCAGCCAAGTATTAAGCTCTAAAAGTTCAACGCTCGCTTGATGCACATGAGGGATGATCAACAAATGCCCTGGGTTATAAGGGTAGGCGTTCATCACCACAAAGAGATCGCTATTTCTATAAAGCACTCTGTTTTCTGAATCTTTTGTAGGGTTTTGAGAAATTTCACAAAAGACACAACTCTTATTTTTCTCTTTCAAATAACTTTCGCGCCAAGGAGCGTATAAATGTTGCATGTTCATTTCCTAAATGTAATTAGGGGCGTCATTAGCAAATAAAATCAAATCGCCTTGAATCGTGGTGGCTTGTAAGATATTTTCCAATTGCGCCTTATCCTTGAGTAAGATTTTTTGAGGGGTTTTCAATTGGGAAGCAATCGTTTTGGAATTCAACTCCCCTGTGATGATAGCGACATCAAAAACCCCGTCTATTTTTTGCGCTAAAATCTCATTACTTTCCACATTGCTCTCCACTAAGCCCGGTGTTACAATGACTTTACGCCCTTCATGCAAGCTCGCTAAACGAATGCCCTCTAACATGCCCTTTAAATTCCCGTTAAAGCTATCGTCTATGATGATTTTTTGATTCACTTCCAAAAGTTGCAAACGATGGGCGATAGGGTTGAGTTCCAAAACAAGCCGTTTGATCCTTTCTGTCTCTAAGCCTAAATGCTTAGCGATTAAAATGGCTGAAGCGATATTATAAGCGCTAAACTCCCCTAAAACCTTCGTTTCAAAGCTTTCCCAAACGCTATCTAAAAGCATTTCAAAAGAAGTGCCTTTTAAAGTGGATTGGATGTTTTTAACCAGACTAGAAACATCTATTAAAGGGCTATCTTTAGGGGCATAGGGCTTGATCTTTTCCACAGAGTAACAAAAGGCTTTTTCCAAGCGCTTGGAATCCAGTAATTCCGCTTTAGTCTCGCAAATATTTTCTAAAGTTTTAAAGTATTCTAAATGCTGTTCGCCCACTTCTGCGACCACAGCAAGGTGCGGTTCAATAAGGCGGGTGATTTCTTTAATATCGCCCTTATTCCTTGCCCCGGCTTCAGCGATATAGATTTCGCTCTTATCGTCTAAATTCTGGTTAATATCATTAGCAAGCCCTAAAAGGGTGTTGACACTTTTGGGGCTTGCATGCATGTTGAATGTGGTTTGTAAGATTTGAAGCAAGAAATTTTTGGTGCTGGTTTTCCCAAAGCTTCCGGTAATGGCGATGACTTTTAAATTTTTTAAAGAGGCGATTTTGTCTTTAGCGGTTTGCAAATACTGCTTGGATAGGACTTTTTCAAAGATTAAAGAAGCGCTCAAAACGAATATAAATAAACACAAATAGCCAAGCGCGAGCGAAATCCCGTTCAAAGGGACTAATTCTATGTTTAAGATTTCATGCAAGATTAAAAAGAGTAATAAGAAAATAAAAAAGCGCTTCACCCTTGGCGTGAAAACTAAAGGCTTGTCGTTGCGTTTGGCCCAGATAATGAGCATGGGCATTTGAATAACGCCACAAAAAAAATCAAAAACAAACGGCATTTTGAAAGCATACGATAGGATAAACACCCCTAAAGGCAATAAAAAATAAATCCCATGCCAACGCATTTTGTGGTGCTTGGTTAAGATCCTAAACACGCTGTAATGATACCATTGCAATAAAGTCATCATATAATAGCCAAGCCCTGTTATAAAGAGCCAACGAAACGCTAAATTCAGCCAACTAAGACTTTGCATGATGATAATTCTCCACTAGTTTTTCAATCTCTTTTGCTTGGTTTAAAAAAAAGAAATGATCCCCTTCTAACACGAATAATTCGCTCTTTTTCAACAAGGTTCGCATTGTTTGAGCGGAGCTTAAGGGGGTTGCTTTATCATCTTTACCCCAAAATAATAAAACTTCCTTCTCGCATTGTTTGAAATGCTCGCTAAAGTCTTCGCTAATTACTTTTTTAAAGGTTTCATACATCACTTGATTAAGCCCCATAGCGTCCTTACTCCTTAAAAACCCTAAATTCAAGCCTAATTTTTTAAAGATTTTAGCTAAAAGGATTTTACAACGCACTTTTAAGGGTTTTGGCTCTAAAATTCCGGCACTGCTCAATAAAACCATCCGTTCGTTTTCACACAAGATCGCCACTTTCCCTCCAAAGCTATGCCCAAAAACGACATGCGCTTTTTTACCCACGCTTTTTAAGAATAAATTGATGATATTAGCATAATCTTTAGTCTCTAAGACTTTTTCATCGTTAGGGCTTTGATTGAAGCCGGGCAAATCCACATACAAATGGTTGTAATCCAAAAAACAGCCTTGAAACGCTTGTTGCATGATTTCCTTAGAGCTCCCCCAACCATGCAAAAACAAGGCGTTTAAAGGGCTATGGTGGTCTATAAAAGTGTAGGAAATGTCAAAAACGCTATCCAAATAAGCGATACTGCGTTTAGCCATTCATTTATTCTTTTGGATTTGCAACAAATAAGAGTTTTTGATTTGGATTTTAGGGGTTTTGGGTAATGATTGCGCTAAATTTTCTAGCGTTGTTTGAAAATCATCAAACAAATAATTCGCTAAACTGCCAGGAATGGGGTTGATCTCATTAAGATACACTTCATTTTCTATGACAAAAAAATCGCAACGGATGATCGCGCCATCAAACAAATCGTTATAGAGTTTTTTAAAATTTTCTTTTAATTGTTCTTCTAGGGCGTTAGAAAGGTTCGCTTTAGGGGCTTTATTGCGTGAAAAATCCAAATATTTTTGTTTGAAATCTAAAAATTCCTGTTTGTTAGGCTCTTCAATATAGGAAAAACAAAAATCCTTTTTGATCTTACAGCCGGCTAAATTGTATTCTTTCACGCCCTGAATGAAAGGCTCTATTAAAACTTCTTTAGAATATTCAAACGCGCCGTCTAAAGCATAAACCAATTCTTTTTCTTCTTTCACAACATTCACCCCTAAAGAGCTCCCGGCGTTACTAGGCTTGACAATGAAAGGGAAATTAAACCCAATCAAATCTAAGACGTTAGCGCGGTTTTTTTCATTCAAAAGAACATAATCTAAAGTCTTTACCCCTAAATTGTTGGCGTAAAGCTTGGTTAAATATTTGTTATAACTCAGCACGCTCGCTTCAATCCTAGGGCCTATGAAAGCGATACGATAAAATTCCAACAAGCTCGCTAATTTCCCGTCTTCGCCATCGCCCCCATGCACAAGATTGATCACTAAAGGCAATTCTATAATCTTAGCGCCTAAAAACGAGTTTTTAAGCAAGCCATTGCGCGTGAGGATTAGGGGGGGCAATTTTTTTTCTTTGATTTGAGCGAAGTATTTTGAATGCATGTTGGATTCTTCAATCAAGTAAAAATGATGGTTTTCATCTAAAAAAATAAAATATTTAATCCTATCTTTTAACACCCCTTTAAGCGCGATCGCGCTCACAATACTGATTTCATGCTCAAAACTCGCCCCACCAAATAAAACGCAAAACTCCACGATCAAACTCCCTAAAAACGATTGCAATCAAGTCTATCTATTTTACCTAAAAAAAGGCTTTTGAATTTTCTTAAAATTAAAGTTTAATGTTGAAAAATCCCAAAATATTGATGGCTAATAACGCGCTCAATCCCGCTAAAACCCCGGCCAAAGCGTCATCAGCCACAACCCCCAAGCCCCCTTTAACTTCTTTGTCTATCTTGCCAATGAGTGAGGGTTTAGTAATATCATAGATCCTAAAAAAGATAAAACTCAAAACCACACCCGCTAACGATAGCCCGCTAATCGCCATCGCCAACCACATGCCCACTAATTCGTCTATCACAATGTGAGAGCTGTCATGGATCTTGCTCTCTTCTTCTTCCTTATCTATTTGAGCGATAGCGATAAGCCCAATGAAAATCGCCCCTAAAAACAAAGTGTTAGCCGAAAAAATTAAAACGGGTAAGCCTAATAACAACGCTACTAAACTCCCTATCGTTCCTGGAGCTTTTTTAGAATACCCGCTAAAAAAAAGGGTTAAAAAACACGCGCGAAGACTAAATTTATCCAATCATTGCCTTAAATTCTTTTTAAATCATGGCATTTTAGCATTTTATTTGCATTAAAAAGCGAATTTATTGAGCAATAAGGCTTAATTTTAAGCGCGTTTTAGTATGATAACTTTTAAATTCTCTTTAAAAATTAAAGGTTAATTTTAATGTTGCTTTTCACTCCAGGCCCTGTAGCCATTAATGAAGAGATGCGCTCAAGCTTTTCTCAGCCAATGCCCCACCACCGCACCAAAGATTTTGAAAAGATTTTCCAAAGCGTGCGAGAAAATTTAAAAAAAATGACCGGTTTAGAAGAAGTTTTGCTTTTAAATAGCAGCGGAACTGGGGCTATGGAAGCGAGCGTGATTTCCTTATGTCAAAAAGAGTTGCTTTTTGTCAATGCGGGCAAGTTTGGCGAAAGGTTTGGCAAGATCGCTAAAGCCCATTTTATCAAAGCCCATGAATTAGTCTATGAATGGGACACACCCGCTCAAGTGGATAAAATATTAAACGCGCTTGAAGCCAACCCCAATATTGATGCGTTTTGCATTCAAGCATGCGAGTCTAGTGGGGGGTTGCGACACCCTGTAGAAAAAATCGCTCAAGCGATCAAAGAAACTAACCCGAATGTTTTTGTGATTGTAGATGCGATCACCGCTTTAGGGGTTGAGCCTTTAGAAATAACGCATGTTGATGCGCTCATTGGGGGGAGTCAAAAAGCGTTCATGCTGCCTCCTGCGATGAGCTTAGTCGCATTGAGCCAAAAGGCGATTGAACGCATAGAAGAACGCAATGTGGGGTTTTATTTCAATTTGAAGAGCGAATTGAAAAACCAAAAAAACAACACCACAAGCTACACCGCTCCTATTTTACACACTTTAGGGTTGCAGCGCTATTTTGAATTGGTGCAGAATTTAGGGGGTTTTGAAGCGCTCTATCAAGAGACTAAACGAGTCGCTTTAGCCACTCAAAAAGCCGTTTTAGCGCTCGGTTTAAAGATTTTCCCTAAAAGCCCGAGCTTGAGCATGACAACGATTGTTAGCGAGCATGCCAAAGAATTGCGAAATCTTTTGGAAGAAAAATACCAGGTGCAATTTGCGGGCGGTCAAGAGCCTTATAAAGACGCGCTCATTCGCATCAACCACATGGGGATCATTCCTGTTTATAAAAGCGCTTACGCCTTAAACGCCCTAGAATTAGCCCTAAACGATTTGAAGTTAAGGGGATTTGACGGCGCGGCGAATACAACCTTTTTGAAGCAATATTATGAAATTTGAGGATTACAATGCATTATTCTTATGAAGCCTTTTTGAAAGACAGCCTGGAATTAGTAAAACAAGTGGAGCGCCTTTGCGGTGTCCCAGAAGCCCTTGTGTGCGTGATGCGAGGGGGCATGACTTTGACGCATTTTTTGAGCTTGCACTGGGATTTAAGGGAAGTTTATGGCATCAATGCGATTTCTTATGACACCACCCACCGACAAAACGCCCTAAAAATTGAAAATATCCCCACGATCAAAGATCATTTAAAAACCATTTTAGTGGTAGATGAAATCGTAGATAGCGGTAATTCTTTAGAAGCGGTGCTTAAGGTGTTGCAAGAAAAACACCCTGACAAAAAGTTTTATAGCGCGAGTTTGTTCCAAAAAACAAGCGCGAAATACAAAGCCGACGCGTTTTTAAAAGACGCTCCTGAATGGATTGATTTCTTTTGGGAAGTGGATTTGAAAAACTTAAAAAGCCATTAACATGCAAGTTAAAGAAAACAAACAGCTTTGCCTGATCTCATTAGGTTGCTCTAAAAACCTGGTGGATTCAGAGGTGATGTTAGGCAAGCTTTATAATTACACGCTCACTGATGACGCTAAGAGTGCTGATGTGATTTTGATCAACACTTGCGGGTTTATTGAAAGCGCCAAACAAGAGAGTATCCAAACCATTCTCAACGCCGCCAAAGACAAAAAAGAGGGGGCGATTTTGATTGCGAGCGGGTGCTTGAGCGAGCGCTATAAAGATGAAATCAAAGAGTTGATCCCTGAAGTGGATATTTTTACCGGCGTGGGGGATTATGACAAAATTGATATTTTGATCGCTAAAAAACAAAACCAGTTCAGCGAGCAAGTGTTTTTAAGCGAGCATTATAACGCGCGCATCATCACAGGTTCTAGCGTGCATGCTTATGTGAAAATTTCTGAGGGTTGTAACCAAAAATGCTCTTTTTGCGCTATCCCTAGCTTTAAGGGGAAATTGCAAAGCAGAGAATTAGACTCCATTTTAAAAGAAGTGGAGGATCTAGCCCTTAAAGGCTATAAGGATATGACTTTTATCGCTCAAGATTCTAGCTCATTTTTATACGATAAGGGGCAAAAAGACGGCTTGATCCAGCTCATCAAAGCGATTGACAAGCAACAAGCCTTAAAGAGCGCTCGAATTTTATACCTCTACCCCTCTAGCACCACTTTAGAGCTGATTGGCGCGATTGAAGACTCGCTTATTTTTCAAAATTATTTTGACATGCCCATCCAGCATATCAGCGACTCCATGCTCAAAAAGATGCGGCGCAACTCCAGCCAAGTGCACCATTTAAAGCTTTTAAACGCCATGAAGCAGGTTAAAGAAAGCTTTATCAGAAGCACGATCATTGTAGGGCATCCAGAAGAAAATGAGGGTGAATTTGAAGAATTGAGCGCGTTTTTAGACGAGTTCCGGTTTGACAGATTGAATATTTTTGCTTTCAGCGCGGAAGAAAACACGCATGCCTATTCTTTAGAGAAAGTGCCTAAAAAAATCATCAACGCTCGCATCAAAGCCTTGAATAAAATCGCTTTAAAACACCAAAACCATTCTTTTAAGGCTTTATTGAATAAGCCCATTAAGGCGTTAGTGGAAAATAAAGAGGGCGAGTATTTTTACAAAGCAAGGGATTTGAGATGGGCGCCTGAAGTGGATGGGGAAATTTTAATCAATGACAGCGCCTTAACCACCCCTTTAAAACCCGGGCATTACACGATTGTGCCTAGCGCGTTTAAAGACAATATCTTACTCGCTAAGGTTTTAAGCCCTTTTTAAAAGTTAGCCATAAGGCTAAAAGTGTGGCTATAGCGTAGCTGGAGCGTGGGGGTTTGCGTTTTTTTTTGTTAAAATGCACGAGAAAAATCCGGCATGAGGGCAAAAAGTGAAAGACATTTATCTTGACGTAGAAAAGAGTATTAAAGAACTTCAAAGTATTTTCAAAAACACTGATGATAAAGATGAAAAACTAAAGCAATTCAACCAAGAAGCGTTAAAGGTATTCCAACAATTAGAATTTAAAAGCTTAAAAGAGCTTGAAAGTTTAAAAAATAATGAAGAGTGGGAAAATTTTACCATCGCCTTTTATGGGGAAACCGGTGCGGGGAAATCAACCCTTATTGAATGTTTGAGGCTGTTTTTTAAAGAACAAAGTAAAGTGGATCAACAAGAACGATTCAAGCGGCTTGATTCAACTTACCAAAACAATTATCAAAATGATGAACGCAACAAACAAGCTGTTTTAAACGAACTTCATTCATTGCAAGATGGAGCGATTATAGGCGATGGGAGGAGCGATTTCACTTTAAAAACACGATCTTATTCTTTCCAATACAACCATCAAACCTTTACTTTACTGGATGTTCCAGGGATAGAAGGCATCGAACAAAAAGTGGTTTCGCAGATTTCTAACGCAACGCAAAAAGCCCATGCTATTTTTTATGTTACCAAAACGCCTAATCCTCCGCAAAAAGGAGAAGAAGGGAAAAGGGGAACGATTGAAAAAATCCAAAGACAACTCGGTTCGCAAACAGAGGTATGGACGATTTTTAACAAACCGATTAATAGTCCAAGAGCTTTCAAAGATAAGCTTATTAATGAAAGCGAAAAAGAAAGCTTAAAAATTTTAAATAAAGAAATGAAAAACATTTTAGGCAAACACTACATGGGGCATCAAATAGTCAGCGTCCAAATGGCTTTTTATGGCCTTGCGCAAGCTTTGATCCCAGGGACTGATTTTGATAAAAACAAACAAAAATTTTTAAAAGATTTTAAAGCAGAAGAATTATTATTGTATCAATCCCATTTCAAACCATTAGTAGAATTTATAGTCGAATAGCTTCTTAAAAACTCGTACGCCAAAATCATTCAATCAAACTGCAATAAAGCTTTAAAAGCGATAGAAAAATTACAAAAAGCGATCAAAACCACGATTGACAGACAGATAGATCCAACCATCAGAGAAATAAAGAACCACCACCGAGAGGTTTGTGATAATTTGGATCGTTCTAAAGAAAAATATATATCCAATTTAACAAATTCAGTATTCACAGAAACAGCGATTCAAATCTGATTTTAGAGAAGAAATGCATGCACGCATTGATGACGACATTGAAAATAAAGAATGTGAAGAAATTTTTGAAAATGAGTACAAACAAAGAGCTGAAAAATTGCGTAAAAACACAGGACGGCACTTTAATGAATGCAAGGAACGATTCATTGAAGAGATGAAAAAAGATATTGAACAATTTGAAGAGAGGCTTAAAGATTCTCTAATAACATTAGATCGCATCAACATTGATAGTGGTTTTGATTTCAATATTAATAGCGGTATTAATAAAATAGGCTTATTCGCTTCAATAGGAGGTTTGGCTCTGCTTTTAGCGGCACCTGTATTAGGTGAGTTTGCACTAGCTGCAGGATTGGTTTTAGGAGCAATTGGGATAGTTAAATCAGTGTGGAGTTTTTTTGATTCAGACTATAAAAAATCCCAACAAAGAAAAGAAATGAATAAGAATTTAGATAAAGCTTGTGAAAAAATTACAGAAGATGTGAGAAACCAAATTGAAAGTGGCAAAAAAGGCGCATCTGAAATGATTGAGAATTTAAAAGATGGGCTTAACGATCTCATTGTTTGTTACGAGTGTTACGAGTGCATGATGGAAGGGCTAATAAAGGCCGGTGAAGACTTATCACACTTAGATAATCGCATCAAAACCACATTAAAACAAAGGATCGCGCAATGAATGAAACGCTAGAACAATTTAAAAGAAACCAAAAGAGGAATCAAGAAAATCTTAAAAAATTGCTTGATTTTATCCATACTGGAAAGAAATACGGCATCCATATTGAAGAGTCCCTCAAAGACAAAATCCGTAATGTGATAAAAAATGTTGCCGATCAAAAACTGAAAGTGGCGTTGGTGGGAGGTTTTTCTGAAGGAAAAACATCTATAGCGGCAGCTTGGATCGATCGCTTGGATGAGAGCATGAAAATAGCCCATCAAGAATCCAGCGATGCAGTTAAAATCTATGACATAGACAATGAAATGGAGTTGGTTGATACCCCGGGATTATTCGGGTTTGAAAAAAAAGAACACGATAACGGCAAAATAGAGCACTATAAAGATATTACCAAAAAATATGTCAGCGAAGCCCATCTCATTTTATACGCGCTCAACCCGTCAAACCCCATCAAAGACAGCCATAAGGACGATTTGAATTGGTTGTTCAGGACGCTCAATCTTTTATCCAGGACGATCTTTGTCATCAGCCGTTTTGATGAAGAAGCGGATATTGAAGATGAAGAAGATTACAACAAAAGATTTAAAATCAAAAAAGAAAACATTCAAAACCGACTGAATGATCTCATTTCTTTAAGCGAAGAAGAAAAAGAAAGTTTGATTATTGTCGCTGTTGCGGCAAACCCTTTTGATTTGGGGGTGGAACACTGGCTAAAGCATCAAGAAGAATTCCAAAAGCTTTCGCACATCAAAGCCTTGCAAGACGCGACTCAAAAAAAGATTAAAGAAAATGGCGGGAAATTAACCATCATAGAAGAAGCTAAAAAAAGCGTCATTCAAGATGTTATTCATAGGCAAATGCCGCCCGCAAAACAAGCGTTGCAAGATATTAATGGAGAAATGGAATACTTGAATAAAACGCTTGAAAAAAGGCGAAAGGATCTTCAAAATTTAAATAGTGAAATTTCTCAAGCCCGCATTCATTTAAAAGAATTTATAACGAGGTATTTTAGCGATCTCATCCGTCAAGTTCTTGGCACCAGCCTAGAAACCTTTAATGATTTTGTTACAAGAGAAATAGGCGATAAAGGTATCAATATAGAAACAAAAGTCCAAAATGAATTTGAAAGGCAAACGCAAGGGATTGTAAATGAAATCGCTAAAATTGAAACCGGTTTTAATGCCGATATGGGTCTTTTTGAAAAACATGCCGGAGCATTAGGGAAAATTGGAATCAATTTTTTAAATCAAAGCGGTTTTATCAATGCAACTAATATCAAACTAGCTAGAGACACGATAGCGGCTGCGGGAAAATTTGTGGGCATGGATTTGGCTTTTAAATTCAAACCTTGGGGCGCTGTAAACTTGGCAGGCAGCATAAACAAAGGTTTACCGCTTATCGGTCTTGCTTTTGAAGTGTGGGATTCTTGGAAAGAAAGCCAAAAAATAGAAAAACTTGAAAAAGCTAAAAGAGAAATGGAATCCGATTTTAACAATCAAAAACAAGAAATCTTAAATCTCATCAACGATGAAACCAGATTCAAACAAACATGTTTCCCGAGCGTGTTTGACCTGGAAAAATGCATTCAAGCATGCGAAGAAAATGTTAAAAAAACGCAAGAGTGTGCTCAAGGTTTGGAAAAATGGATTCAAACCGGCGAAGATTTTATCAAGGGCGAAGATATTATAGATGTTGAGCCTGAAGAGGAGTGAACTGAATTTGTGTTAAAATACCGAATGCGCCAATGCTAGAACGCTTGCTAGTTTTTGGCTAGTAAGCGGTATTTTAAATCTTTCAATAAGGAAAGGCGATGTTTTCTAAAATTTGCCCAATTCTTAAGCTTTTAAACGCACTTAAGGGTTTTTTATTCAAACGCATTTCAAGCCCCATGCAAACCACTCGCATTGCCAATATGGTTTTGGATATAAAAAACGCTCTTGAGGGCGAAAACGATCCATCAAACAAGGCGGGCAAGACTTTGGATTTGATCGTGGGTTTTAAGAAAGAATACCCACAGGATTTTGACGAATTGTTTGAAATTTTAAAAGAACTCATCCAAGAATACGAGCAAAATCCTGATGAGATCAAGCAAAACCTTAAAGAAATCTTAAAGTAAGACAAGGCATGAACCACCTTTTAATCCTCTACAATCCTTACTACCAACAAGATGTCATCCAACAGCATTTAAGCGTTTTACAGGAAAAATCCCAAGTGGGTTTTGGTAAAATCCGATCAAAGCTCAACGATCAAGAAAAGCAAGACTCCTTAGAAGAAATCTACAAAGCCACCAATGAAAAAATTTTTTTGCAGCTTTTTTTGACCGATTACGCTAATTTATTTGCCGCTAAGGTGATAAAGGTTTCTAAAGAGATTGATGAGAGTTTGATCCCTAGCTATTATAAAGAAAAAAATTTGGAAGTGGAAGACTTTTTTATTATCAGCGATTTAAGGGAATTAGTCAGGGAAGATTTTAGCCTTTTAAGGGATCAATTTTTAGCCAATTTCATCGCGCCAAACAACCACACTTACGCCATTTATGGGAATAATTATGTTTATCCTTTGCCGGTGAGGCTAAAAGAAGAGCGTTCTTATTTTTTAGGCGATGAAAAGCATTATCTGAGCGTGTATAAAAGCAAAGAATATTTAACCATGCAAGAAAATTTCATGCGTTTTGTTTTTGGCAAAAGGCTTTTTTACCTCTTACACCCTGACAGCATCAACAACATCATTCATGCCGAATTAGAGCTTTTACAAAGCGAAAACGATCTTTTGAATGATTTTACCAGCATCATCGTCAAATACACCAAAACCTTAGAATACGAAATTTATCTTTTTGCTAAACAAGTTCTTTTAAAGGCTTGCAAAAACGATCCCAGCCTTTATGATTTAGTTTATAAAGTCCAAGGAAAATCTTTGATACTTAAAGATTTTTTCACTAAAAAGCCCAATCTTGGGAGCGTTAAATTTTTACTCAAACACGAAAGAATCCAATGCCATTTAGAAGAAAACTTAAAAAGATTCATCAATTATCCTTTTTCAAGAAGCCTAAACCTCATTCAAAACATCCGCAATAAAGCCGTTCACTCAAAAGCTCCAGGTTTGAATGAAGTGGAAAAAATAAGGAATGAGATTTTAGGCATAGAAGGCGCAAGCTTACTCAAAAGCATTTTAACCCACAAGGAAACTTCATAAAAGCGCCATCCATTCAGCATGCGTTTAACACCGATTTGATAGCGCGAGATTTTAAAAATTATTTAGAGCCTTTAAGAGAGGGCAAAAATTTATTGGGCTTTTCGGGTGGGTTGGATTCCACTTGCTTGTTTCATCTTTTAGTTGGAGAAAACATCGCTTTTGACATCGCTTTAGTGGATTATAACACGCAAAAACAACGCCTTGAAATCATCCAACACGCTCAAACACTCGCAAAAACGCACCATAAAAAATGCTACATCCATTACGCCCCAAAAATCGCGCGCAATTTTGAAATGCAAGCGAGAAAAGTTCGTTATGATTTTTTTGAAACCTTAATCAAAGAGCATTCTTACAAGCATTTGATTTTAGCGCACCACTTGAATGACAGACTGGAATGGTTTTTGATGCAATTAAGCAAGGGTGCTGGACTAAACACGCTTTTAAGCTTTCAAGCCTATGAAAAAAGAGAATCTTATGCTATTGTTCGCCCCTTGCTCTACACCCCTAAAGGCACCCTTAAAACGCTCGCTAAAAATTTGAAATTTTTTGAAGATGATTCTAATTCTTCTTTAAAATTCAAACGCAATTTTTTCAGGAAACATTACGCTAACGCCTTGATGCAAGATTATTCTAAGGGCATTATCCAAAGTTTTAAATTTTTGGATGAAGAAAAAGAGCGGCTTTATTCTTTGATGCCCGTTTCACAAATGCATGGGATTACTTTTTTTAAGCATTCGCAAAACGCGCTGTTTATGGTGGATAAAATCTTAAAACAAAAGGGGTATGTGTTGAGCTTCTCTCAAAAAGAAGAAATCAAACGCCATTTTTTTAGCCTAGAAATCGCTCAAAAATTCATCATTGAGAGCGATAAAGAGCATGTATTTATCGCCCTTAAACCCCCAAAAACTTTAAGCATGCCAAAGGATTTTAAAGACAGGGCTAGGAGGTTGAATATCCCTAAACGCTTACGGCCTGTTTTATACGCAGAGTTTTTAAAACAACCAACGCATGATTTTTTAACCCGTTTCGAACAGAGTTTAATCAATCTATAAAAGAGCTTGATTTTAATCAAACGCTAATTTTAAAGCGCTTTTTAACCTTGATTGTGTCAAAATACAGCAAAAACTTTGATATGAGAGCGAATGGACTTTAAGAATAAAAAATGGCTTTTTCTAGCCCCTCTAGCAGGCTATACGGATTTGCCTTTCAGGAGCGTGGTGAAAAAATTTGGCGTGGATGTTACCACAAGCGAAATGGTGAGCTCGCATTCGTTAGTGTATGCGTTTGATAAAACTTCTAAAATGTTGGAAAAATCCCCTTTAGAAGATCATTTCATGGCGCAAATTTCAGGCTCTAAAGAGGGTGTAGTCAAAGAAGCGGTTGAAAAAATCAACGCTTTAGAGCATGTGAGCGGGATTGATTTTAATTGCGGTTGTCCTGCCCCTAAAGTGGCTAATCATGGTAACGGGAGCGGGCTATTGAAGGATTTAAACCACTTGGTGAAGATTTTAAAAGTGATTAGAGAAAATACGAATAAAAAAATCACAAGCGTGAAAGTGCGTTTAGGCTTTGAAAAGAAAATCCCTAAAGAAATCGCTCATGCCTTAAACGATGCACCGGTGGATTATGTGGTGGTGCATGGGAGGACACGAAGCGACAAATACCAAAAAGACAAAATAGATTATGAAAGCATCGCTTTAATGAAAAAGATTTTAAAAAAGCCCGTGATAGCCAATGGCGAAATTGACAGCGTGAAAAAGGCCTTTGAAGTCTTGCAAATCACGCAAGCGGATGGGCTAATGATAGGGCGAGCGGCCTTAAGAGCCCCATGGATATTTTGGCAAATCAGAAACAACACCACAAAATTGCCCGCAGTCGTGAAAAAGGATCTGGTTTTAGAACATTTTGATAAAATGGTGGAGTTTTATGGGGATAGGGGGGTGGTTATGTTTAGGAAAAATTTGCATGCTTACGCTAAGGGCGAAATGCAAGCGAGCGCGTTTCGTAATTGTGTCAATACCCTTACAGAAATAAAGAGCATGCGAGAGAGCATAGAGGAATTTTTTAATCAAGAAATGTTGCAAGGTGAAGTGCCATTATGGGTAGAATTGAATCAAAAAAGCGTTTGAAAGCGCTCATTCTTTTAGCGAGTTTGGGGGTGTTGTGGGGCAATGCGGCTGAAAAAACGCCTTTTTTTAAAACGAAAAACCACATTTATCTAGGTTTTAGGCTAGGCACAGGGGCTAGCACGCGCACAAGCATGTGGCAACAAGCCTATAAAGACAACCCCACTTGCCCTAGCAGCGTGTGTTATGGCGAGAAACTAGAAGCCCATTATAAGGGGAGTAAAAACCTGTCTTATACCGGGCAAATAGGCGATGAAATAGCTATTGATAAATACCATATTTTAGGCTTAAGGGTGTGGGGGGATGTAGAATACGCTAAAGCGCAATTAGGTCAAAAAGTGGGGGGGATACCCTTTTATCCCAAGCGAATTATAACCCAAGCGCGATTAAAACCTACGATCCTGCTTCAAACGCTCAAGGCCCTTTAGTTTTGCAAAAAACCCCAAACCCTCAAGATTTTCTCTTCAATAACGGGCATTTCATGGCGTTTGGTTTGAACGTGAATGTGTTTGTCAATCTCCCTATAGACACCCTTTTAAAACTCGCTTTAAAAACAGAAAAAATGCTGTTTTTTAAAATAGGCGTGTTTGGTGGGGGTGGGGTGGAATACGCAATATTGTGGAGTCCTAACTATCAAAACCAAAACACGCAGCAAAATGATAAATTTTTTGCCGCAGGTGGGGGGTTTTTTGTGAATTTTGGGGGTTCTTTGTATATAGGCAAGCATAACCGCTTCAATGTGGGGCTAAAAATCCCTTATTACAGCCTGAGCGCGCAAAGTTGGAAAAACTTCGGCTCTAGCAATGTGTGGCAGCAACAAACGATCCGACAAAACTTCAGCGTTTTTAGGAATAGAGAAGTTTTTGTCAGCTATGCGTTCTTGTTTTAGTTTGGCTTCGTTCCCATTAAACACTGATAATAAAATTCAAAAAATCATTTTATCGTTACAAAAATCAACGCTTCAAAGATAAATAGGTTAAAAACACCCCAAAATCTTTTTTTTTTTTTTTTTTTGAAATCCAATCAATTTATAGTAAAATTAGGTTCATTGTAAATATATTATCACTTCATGATATTCTTACAACAAAAACATTACTTTAAGGAACACTTTTATGAAAAAGACAATTCTACTCTCTCTCTCTCTCTCGCTTCATCGCTTTTGCACGCTGAAGACAACGGCTTTTTTGTGGGCGTGGGCTATCAAATCGGCGAAGCGGTGCAAATGGTCAAAAACACCGGTGAATTGAAAAACTTGAACGAAAAATACGAGCAATTAAACCAGTATTTAAATCAAGTGGCTTCGTTGAAGCAAAGCATTCAAAACGCCAACAACATTGAGCTGGTCAATAGCTCTTTAAACTATTTAAAAAGCTTTACCAACAACAACTACAACAGCACCACCCAATCGCCCATCTTTAATGCCGTGCAAGCCGTTATCACTTCGGTATTGGGTTTTTGGAGTCTCTATGCGGGGAATTATCTCACTTTTTTTGTGGGTAGTAGGGATAAATCCGCTAATGTTCAGGGTAACCCTCCTTTTAGCACAATTGTCAGCAACTGCTCAGGAATTGAAAACTGCGCGATGAATCAAACCACTTATGATGAGATGAAAGCACTCGCTGAAAGCCTCCAAGCAGCCCAAACAAACGCTACCACTAAAGCGAACAATCTTTGCGCTTTATCCGGATGCGCCACAACAGAAGGCCAAAACCCACCAAACTCAACCGTAAGCAGCGCTCTTGAAACCGCGCAAAAGCTTATGGACTTGATCGCAAACACTAAGACGGCTATGATGTGGAAAAATATCGTCATCAGTGGCGTTTCAAACGCGTCCGGTGCTATCACATCCACTAATTACCCAACGCAATACGCGGTGTTTAACAACATCAAAGCGATGATACCCATCTTGCAACAAGCGGTTACGCTTTCTCAAAGCAACCACACCCTATCCACTCAGTTGCAAGCTCAAGCTACAGGGACTCAAACAAACCCTAATTTCGCTAAAGACATTTACGCTTTCGCCAAAAACCAAAAGCAAGTCATCTCTTACGCCAAAGACATTTTCAACCTCTTTAGTTCTATCCCTAAAGATCAATATAATTACTTGGAGAAAGCTTATTTGAAAATACCCAA
This sequence comes from Helicobacter pylori, assembly GCA_008033015.1. Lineage (GTDB taxonomy): Bacteria > Campylobacterota > Campylobacteria > Campylobacterales > Helicobacteraceae > Helicobacter > Helicobacter pylori_DH. The sequence continues at coordinate 433,253 of CP032042.1, read as the reverse complement.
TGCGGGTTCAACGCCTACTAACCCTTACAGACAGGAGGTGAATTTGAACCAAGAAATTCAAACGATCAAAAACAACGTGAGTTATTATGGTAACCGGGTGGATGCGGCTTTAAGCGTGGCCAAAGATGTTTATAACCTAAAATCCAATGAAGCAAACATTGTAGCAACCTATAGCGACGCTAAGACTTTGAGCGAAGAGATTTCTAAACTCCCGCACAATCAAGTCAATACAAAAGACATTATCACACTGCCTTACGATAAAAACGCCCCAGCAGCGGGCCAATACAACTACCAAATCAACCCAGAGCAGCAATCCAATCTCAATCAAGCTTTAGCGGCGATGAGCAATAACCCCTTTAAAAAAGTGGGCATGATCAGCTCTCAAAACAATAACGGCGCTCTGAATGGGCTTGGCGTGCAAGTGGGCTACAAGCAATTCTTTGGCGAAAGCAAAAGATGGGGGTTAAGGTATTACGGCTTCTTTGATTACAACCACGGCTATATCAAATCCAGCTTTTTTAATTCGTCTTCTGATGTATGGACTTATGGCGGTGGGAGCGATTTGTTAGTGAATATCATCAACGATAGCATCACAAGAAAGAACAACAAGCTCTCTGTGGGTCTTTTTGGAGGTATCCAACTCGCAGGGACTACATGGCTTAATTCTCAATACATGAATTTAACAGCGTTCAATAACCCTTACAGCGCGAAAGTCAATACTTCTAATTTCCAATTTTTGTTCAATTTGGGTTTGAGGACGAATCTCGCTACAGCTAAGAAAAAAGACAGCGAACATTCCGCGCAACATGGCATTGAACTAGGCATTAAAATCCCTACCATTAACACCAATTACTATTCTTTTTTAGGCACTAAGCTAGAATACCGAAGGCTTTATAGCGTGTATCTCAATTATGTGTTCGCTTATTAAAAGCTCTCTTTTTTAAAATAGGGGGAGCTTCATCAAATCTATTTTGATAGTTATCAATATTTGATGAAAATAAAGTCAAAAACAAAATAAACCAAATCACCCAATTATCTTTGATAATTGGGTAATCTAAGAAAATCGTTCAATACTCTTCAAACATTTCTTGGATTTTTGTCTTATCATTCGTTTTGGTTAGAGCGAGTTGTAAAAGCACCCTAGCTTTTTGGGGGTTTAAATTGTCGCTTGTGATAAAGCCATAAGCCTTGTCATCAATCTCGCCTGAAGTAACCTCACCACTGCCTACCCTGCTAGAACGAACGATTAAAACCCCCATTTGGCTCGCTTCTTGCATCGCTTTTAAAAACCCAGCGCTCACATTCCCATTACCCACCCCAGCTATCACAACGCCTTTTGCATGCGATTTCAGGCTCGCTTGGAATAAATCGGGGGTCATGCCAACATGCGTGTAAATAATATCCACTTTAGGTAAGGGGGTTTTTAGCTCTAAAATAGAAAATTCGCTCTCTGTCGTGTGCTTTCTCAAAGGTTGCATGTAATAACGCGCCTTGCCATAATACACGCTCCCTATCGCGCCGCTATTTAAGGCTTTAAAGGTGGAAGTGTGGGTGGTGTGCGTTTTAATCGCTTCTCTAGCGCTAAAAATAGTATCGTCCATCACCACCAACACGCCCTTATTCGCGCTTTTTTCATTGAGCGCTACGCTCACAGCATTATACAAATTCAAAGCGCCATCCGCACTCAAAGAAGTAAAATTGCGCATCGCTCCCACTAACACCACCGGTTTTGTGGAGCGTAAAACCAAGTTTAAAAAATACGCGCTCTCTTCTAAAGTGTCCGTGCCATGCGTGATGACCACGCCTTGAATACGGCTATCGTCTAGTAATTCTTGGGCGCGTTTGGCGAGTTTGAACCATATTTCTTCATTCATGTCCTGTGAGCCGATGTTAGAAATCTGCTCCCCTTGAATGCGAGCGAGTCTATTAAGACTAGGGATAGCCTTAAGAAGCTCTTTGATGCCCAATTCGCCGCTTTTATAACTACCCAAACTCGCATCAACGCCACTCCCTGCAATCGTCCCCCCTGTCGCTAATAAAGCAATGGTAGGTAAATTTTGAGCCATGACTTGCCCCTTCAAGCAAAGTAAAAGAATCAAAAATTTCAAAAACATTCTCATTATAGACTACCTTTTGAAATTTAAAAGATTTTATAGTATAGTGAATCGTTGTTAAAATAAATTTAAAAAGGGTTAGTTGTGGATGCCTTTTTTCAAATTATCGTGTTACTTTTTTCGCTTTTTTTAGGGGCAAGGCTAGGGGGCTTGGGAGTGGGCTATGCGGGGGGCTTGGGCGTGCTTGTTTTATGCTTATTTTTGGGGCTAAATCCGGGCAAAATCCCTTTTGATGTGATTTTAATCATCATGGCAGTCATTAGCGCTATTAGCGCCATGCAAAAAGCGGGGGGCTTGGATTACTTAGTCCAAATCGCTGAAAAAATTTTAAGAAAACACCCCAAGCAAATCAATTACCTCGCGCCAAGCGTGGCGTATTTTTTAACGATACTAGCCGGCACTGGGCATACGGTTTTTTCTTTAATCCCGGTGATTGTGGAAGTGAGCCAGAGCCAAAACATCAAACCCAAAGCACCTTTAAGCTTAGCGGTAGTCTCTAGTCAAGTCGCTATTACTGCAAGCCCGGTGAGCGCAGCGGTGGTGTTTATGAGCGGTATTTTAGAGCCTTTAGGAGCGGATTACCTCACCCTTTTAATGGTTTGGATCCCTACGACTTTTTTAGCATGCATGCTCACGGCGTTTGTGATGAGTTTTACTAATTTAAAGTTAGACAGCGACCCGCATTATTTAGAACGCTTGAAAGCGGGCAAAATTTCGCCCCCTATGATGAAAAAAGAAAAAGAAGCCTCAAAAAGCGCGAAATTATCGCTATGGATTTTTATCGGTGGGGTTGTAGCGATCGTTTTTTATGCGAGCGCGATTTCTAAAAATATCGCTTTTGTTAGCCCGGTGATTTTAGGCAGAGATTACGCGATCGTGTCTTTCATGTTGAGCGTGGCGACTCTCATTGCGCTTTTTTGTAAGATCAACGCTAATGAAATCGCTCATTCAAGCGTGTTTAAATCCGGCATGCAAGCGTGCGTGTGCGTGTTGGGCGTGGCGTGGTTGGGCGATACTTTTGTGAGCAATCATATAGATGAAATCAAGCGATACGCTTCTTTTTTGATTGCAGATTACCCGTTTTTATTAGCCGTAGCACTCTTTTTGGCTTCCATGCTTTTGTATTCTCAAGCTGCCACCTCTAAAGCGCTCATCCCAAGCGTGATCACAGCCTTAGGCATTAGCGCTAACCACACCGAGCATTTGTATATTATCGTGGCTTCTTTTGCGAGCGTTTCGGCGTTGTTTGTGTTACCCACTTACCCTACTTTATTAGGAGCGATCGCTATGGATCATACCGGCACCACTAAAATGGGCCGTTATGTGTTTGATCATGCGTTTTTGATCCCTGGGGTTTTAGTCGTGTCTTTGAGCGTGGCGTTAGGGTTTGTTGTCGCGCCGTTAGTTTTGTAGCTTTCATCACCAACGATAAAAGCTTTGATGTTGCGATTTTTCTAAACCCCCTTTTAAAAAGAGGGTTTTTAATAGGCGAACACATAATTGAGATACACGCTATAAAGCCTTCGGTATTCTAGTTTAGTGTCTAAAAAAGAATAGTAATTCGTGTTAATGGTAGGGATTTTCACGCCCAATTCCATGCCATGCTGAGCCCCATGATGGCTATCTTTTTTCTTAGGTCTAGCGAGATTGGTTCTCAAGCCTAAATTGAATAAAAATTGGAAGTTAGCCGTATTCACTTTAGCGCTATAGACATTGCTGATGGTTTTTAAATTCACAAATTGAGAATTAAGCCATGAAGTCCCTGCTAGCGCGATGCCTCCAAAAAGCCCCACTGAAATCTGGTTATTCTTGCCTAAGAAGTTGGTGTTTTTATCGTTGATGAAATTAAACAACAAATCGCTACCCACCCCATAAGTCCAAACATCAGAAGCCGAGTTAAAGAAATTGGATTTGATATAGGCGTGGTTGTAATCAAAGAAACCATAATACCTTAACCCCCATCTTTTCTTTTTGCCAAAAAATTGCTTATAGCCCACTTGCACCCCAAGGCCATTCAAGGCGCCGTTATTCGTGGTTGAAGAAGCGATCATGCCCATATTCCTAAAAGGGTTGTTGCCAAGTTCTTGAATAAGGGTGTTAGCGAGGGTTTGCGCTTGATTGATTTGAGGCGTTTGGTTGTTAAAATCAGCGGCGCTTGTTTTTAATGAAGACAGAGTTTCTTCCACGCCAGCACACCCGTTCCCCCAATTGTTCTTTTGATTTTGCATTGTCATATTCGCGCTGCTTATAGCGCTCGCATCGCATTTCCCTATGTAGTCTTTAAGATAGCCTGAAGAAAGTTTGTTAAAATCACTCTCCACTTGATTGGCTAGTTTTAAAATTTCTGCTTGAGATTGCGCGTTTTTAAGCATTTTTTGAGCTAAAGCCGTAAGACTGCTAGGGGTGTTAAGGTTGAGATTATGGGGTTGTGTGATATTTTTTGGTTGGTTGGCGCTGAGTTGTTGGGTTTCTTGAACGATTTTTTGAGCGTTATTAATCATGTCTGAAGCGGCACTAAACTCCGCACCAAAAGTCGTGCATGAATTTTTGCCACCACCGGCTGTTTGCCATAAAGGGGTGTTTGTAGTAGCTGTGCCACTACTTCCACTACTAGATTTCGCTATCAACATGGGGCAATAATCTTTAAGGGTATTGACAATTGTTTGCGCTTGAGTCAAAAGATTTTGCGCATCATTAGTCGTATCAATAACAGAAGTTGTCGTTTTAGTTTGATTATCTTGTTGATACTTTGATGTGGTTACATGCGCTTCTAATTTTTCCCCTTTGCTATTTAAAGGAGCAAGCCCAGCTTGTTTTAAAGCTTTTGAAAGAATCTGATAAGCTTCATGGATTTTTTCATATTGCTCAATAGATAGAGAAACATTTTTGTCTGCTTTTAATGTATTTGTGCCATTAGAACTATGAGTGCCATTACTATTTGTGCTCCCACCGCAATTGATTGTAGTGCCATTGCCATTCTCATCGGTGTAGTGGAAATTTTTTTGATTGTTTTCGCCTGGACTTTTGGTATAGCCTCCGCATATGACCGCATAACCCATGCTATTCCATAGCCCTAACACCGATCTCAACGCTAAAAGCGTGGCTTGATAGGCAGGGGAATTGGTTGTCCCACCGGCTAAAGTTTTTGCGCGTTCGTTCAAATTATTAACCGCTTGGTTGATCGCTTGCGCGCTTGTCTTTGAGTTTGTGCCATTGTCGTTGGTTAAAAGCCGGCTTAATTGTTCATAAGTGTCTGAAAGTTTTTGCACCTTGTCGGCGTTTTTCACTTTTTGAACCGCTTCACCGATTTGATAACCCACGCTTAAAAAAGCGCCGTTGTCTTCAGCGTGCAGTAATGATGCCGCAAGAGTTAGAGAAAGCAGAATCGTTTTTTTCGTTTTTTTCATAAAATGTTCCTTAAAGTAATGTTTTATTGCAAAAAATGTATCAAAATGAGAATTTATTTACAATGAGTTTAATTTTACCACAAATTTATTGGATTTCAAAAAAAAAAAAAAGATTTTTGGGTTATTCTTTAATTATTTATCTTTGGAGTGTTAATTTTTGTAATAATGAAACCATCTTTTGAATTTTATAAACAATATTTAATGAGAACAGAATTTTGATAACGCTTAACAGAACGCATTTATCCCAAACGCTCAAAGCGTTTAGGATTTCTGCTTAAAGGGTTTGAAGCTTTGATAGAGAAAGCGGTGTGGTTTAAGCTTTATTTCTCATTTTCGCCATGATCATCATGATCGTGGTCTTTTTTGCCTTGTTCTTTGTCATGCCCTTTGCCATGTTTATCATGGCCACCGTGTTTGTGGTGTTTATGCATTTTCCCATGCTTGCATGATCTCAACCCAAAATCATCATCCATGTCTTCCATATTGCCTTTTTTAAGCGCTTCTTTAATGGCTTTTTGGCGGGCTTCAAAATCCGCCACGGTCATTTTGTCTGTGTTTTTAGTCGCATATTCATGCAATTGTTTATGGAACGCCTTTCTCTTGTCTTCAGGCATCTTTTCCATGCGCTTTTTCAACTCTTTTGTGTAATCCACAATATCCTGCGGAGCGACAACGCCAGCCATTTTAGCCAAATCTTCATCGCTTGTTTTGCTGAAATCTTTGGCGTTCAAAGCCACAAATAACAACGCGCTAACAGAAAGTATTTTCAACGCTTTTTTCATGTTTTATCCTTTTAAATTAAATTTTATCTCACTTAGGAGAACAATGTTCGTCTTTTTTCTTAACAGCCCTACACCAAACTTTTCTCGTATCGCCGCTGCAAACGCTCACATTAAGTCCTTTTGCCTTGATTTCTTCAGCGCTCAAACCTTTGGTTTTTTCTTCTAATTCTTTACGCACTTCTTCACGCATTTTTTTGAAATCTTCTTCACTCATTTTAGAAAGATTCTTCCTGGCGATCCGGCTGAAATTCGCGCGGAATTTCTTAGCGTCTTCAGCTTTTAAAGCTTTAAGGCGTTTAGACACTTCCATGCGATAATCGATCGCTTCATTAGAAGGCAGAGTGCCAGCTAATTCCAAAAGCTCCTTATCTTTGAGTTGCGAAAAGTCTCTAGCGCCTAAAACCTGTAATCCAAGCAAAGCTAATAGGCAAAAAGCCAAACTCTTTTTCATTCCCAATTCCTTGTTGTCTAAATTTTTGCCGCATGACGACAGCAAATTTTGACATTCTACCATGTTAATTTTAACTTATTCTCAAACACCGCTAAGAATAGTAAAAATGGGGTTTTAATTTTATATAGCCATTGTGTCATCATTTAACTTTTATTTATAAAGGTCGTTTTAAACCCTAAAATTTTAAAATACCATTTTGAATGATTGGTTTGCATGGCGTTGGTAGTTTTTGGCTTATTTTGAGTGAAAGGATTTAAGCAAGATGTTTGTGGTTTTTATAGAAGGTTTTGGTTTAGCGATTTCTTTGTGCGCGGCGGTGGGGGCGCAATCCTTGTTTATTATAGAGCGAGGCATGGCTAGGAATTATGTGTTTTTGATTTGCGCTCTGTGTTTTATGTGCGATATTGTCTTAATGAGCATGGGCGTGTTTGGCGTGGGGGCTTATTTCGCTAAAAACCTTTATTTGAGTTTGTTTTTGAATTTATTTGGGGCGGTTTTTACCGGATTTTACGCTTTTTTAGCTTTAAAAACCCTTTTTCAAACCTTTAAAAAAAAGCAAGTCCAAACCCCCAAAAAATTATCCTTAAAAAAGACCTTATTATTCACTTTAGGCGTTACCTTACTCAACCCTCAAGTGTATTTGGAAATGGTGTTTTTAATTGGCGCGAGCGCTTTGTCTTTTGATTTAGTGCAAAAATTTGTCTTTCTAGCCGGCACTTTATCGGCGGCTTTTTCTTGGCTTTTATTGTTATGCACTTTATCGTTGCGTTATGGCTCCAAACTTTTAAACAACCAAAAAATCTTTATGGGAGTGAATCTCTTTGTAACCGCTATCATGGGAACGCTTAGCGTTACTTTATTCAGGGATTTTTTAGCGTTATTGAGTAAAACCTAAAAAGGGGTTAGTTTTAAGTCATTTTGCATTACAATACTTCTAAATGAGTTTTAAGGATTACAACCAATATGCAAGTTTTAGCGTTAAAATACCGCCCCAAACATTTTAGCGAGCTAGTCGGTCAAGAGAGCGTGGCTAAAACGCTTTCTTTAGCCCTAGACAACCAGCGTTTGGCTAACGCTTATTTATTCAGCGGGTTAAGAGGTTCAGGTAAAACCAGCTCTTCTAGGATTTTTGCTAGGGCTTTAATGTGTGAAACAGGGCCAAAGGCTGTGCCTTGCGATACTTGCATCCAATGCCAGAGCGCTTTAAACAACCACCATATAGATATTATAGAAATGGACGGGGCGTCTAATAGGGGGATTGATGATGTCCGTAATCTCATAGAGCAAACGCGCTACAAACCAAGCTTTGGGCGCTATAAAATCTTTATCATTGACGAAGTGCATATGTTCACCACCGAAGCGTTTAACGCGCTTTTAAAGACTTTAGAAGAGCCTCCTAGCCATGTGAAATTCCTTTTAGCGACAACAGACGCCTTGAAATTGCCCGCTACCATACTCAGCCGCACCCAGCATTTCAGGTTTAAAAAAATCCCTGAAAATTCCGTTATTTCTCATTTAAAAACCATTTTAGAAAAAGAACAAGTGAGTTATGAAGCAAGCGCATTAGAAAAACTCGCTCACAGCGGGCAAGGGAGTTTGAGGGATACGATCACTCTTTTAGAGCAAGCCATCAATTATTGCGATAACGCTATCACAGAAAGCAAAGTGGCTGAAATGTTAGGAGCGATTGATCGAAGCGTTTTAGAAGATTTTTTTCAAAGCCTAATCAACCAAGATGAAGCGCGATTGCAAGAGCGTTATGCCATTTTAGAAAATTATGAAACCGAGAGCGTTTTAGAAGAAATGATGCTTTTTTTGAAAGCGAAATTATTAAGCCCTGATGCTTATTCCATCCTTTTGATAGAGCGCTTTTTTAAAATCATCATGAGCGGTTTGAGCCTTTTAAAAGAAGGGGCTAATGCCAGTTTTGTGTTGTTGTTATTGAAAATGAAATTCAAAGAAGCTTTGAAACTCAAAGCCCTAGACGATGCGATTGTAGAATTAGAGCAAACCCCTTTCAATCAAAGCCCTAGCATAAGCTATAACGCCCCTAAACAAGAATTTAAAAGCACAGAAAAAATAGAACAAGCAGAAAGGATAGAGGGAACAGAAAAAATAGCGAGCGCAGAAGCCCCACAAACTCCCATGCTTTCAGCTAAAGATCGCATTTTCCACAACCTTTTCAAGCAAGTTCAAACATTGGTTTATGAGCGCAACTACGAATTAGGGGCGGTGTTTGAAAAAAATATCCGTTTCATTGATTTTGACAGCCAGACTAAAACCTTGACTTGGGAGTCTTTAGCCGCTGATAAGGATAAAGAGCTTTTAAGAGAACGATTTAAAATCGTGAAAAGTATCGTTGATGGGATTTTTGGCAAGGGCGAAAATATCAAAATCGCTTTAAAAAATCATTTGGAAAATAAAAGCACTCTAGAAACTCAAGAGGTTAAAGAGTTTAAATTCCCCCCCTTAAAGCCCAAACCAACCACCGAAACGACGGCTGAAATGCAAGAAAACGATACTAAAGAAGCGGTTGGAAAAGCGCTTCAAACGAAAGAAAACGACACTAAAGAGGTTCAAGAAAAAGAGATTAAAGAAAACGAAACTAAAGAGACTAAAGAAGCCAAACCCAAAGAAGCCCCAACAGCGTTGCAAGAATTTATGGCTAACCACTCTGAGCTGATTGAAGAAATTAAGAGCGAGTTTGAAATCAAAAGCGTGGAATTGTTATGAAGGCGAATTTAGACGAGTTGGACAAAGTGGCGGCTGTTATTTTAAAAGATGATTTTAAGGGAGTGGTGCTTTTAAAAGGCGTTGTGGGGAGCGGTAAAACGACTTTAGTTCAGGCGTGCTTGAAACACTTGGGTTTAGACATTCAAGCGACTTCGCCAACCTTTAGCTTGATGCATGCTTATAGCGAGAGCGTGTTCCATTACGATTTTTACATGCGCGATTTAGAGGCTTGCTTGGAGCTTGGCATGTTGGAGTGCTTGTTAGAAAAGGGGATCCATTTTGTGGAATGGGGCGATGAAAAATTAGAAAAAATTTTAAAAAAATACGATTTAGCTATTAAGGTTGTGGAAATCAAAACCGAATCAACTAGCCGTTTTTATACGATAAAGATCGCTTAAAGGGTCGCTTGAATGGATATTTTAAAAGCAGAGCATTTAAACAAACAGATTAAAAAAACCAAAATCGTTTCAGATGTTTCTTTAGAAGTGAAAAGCGGCGAAGTGGTGGGGCTTTTAGGGCCTAATGGGGCGGGTAAAACCACCACCTTTTATATGATATGTGGGCTTTTAGAGCCTAGTGGGGGGAGCGTTTATTTAAACGATGTCAATTTAGCTAAATACCCCTTACACAAGCGTTCTAACTTAGGTATAGGCTACTTGCCCCAAGAATCCAGTATTTTTAAAGAATTGAGCGTGGAAGAGAATCTGGCCCTAGCAGGGGAGAGCACTTTTAAAAACTCTAAAGAGAGCGAAGAAAAAATGGAGAGTTTGTTAGACGCTTTCAATATCCAAGCCATAAGAGAGCGCAAGGGCATGAGTTTGAGCGGGGGAGAAAGAAGGCGCGTAGAAATCGCTAGGGCTTTAATGAAAAACCCTAAATTCGTATTATTAGATGAGCCTTTTGCGGGCGTGGATCCGATTGCGGTGATTGACATTCAAAAAATCATTGAAAGCCTGATTGGATTAAATATCGGCGTGTTGATTACTGATCACAATGTGCGAGAGACTTTGAGCGTGTGCCACAGGGCGTATGTGATCAAAAGCGGCACGCTTTTAGCGAGTGGGAACGCTAATGAAATTTATGAAAACGCTTTGGTGCGTAAGTATTATTTAGGGGAAAATTTTAAGGTATAGACATGGCGATCTTACGCACAAACCTTAGCCCTAAAAACAAATTAAACGCCACTTTAAAAGGGTGGCTCCCTATTTTGCAAAGCGAGCTTGAAGATTTAGAAGAAGTGTTGAAACAAAATGCTTTAGATAACCCCTTAATCAAAATTGAAAACAAACGCATCAAAAATTTTAGCGATCGTTTTAGCGCTAAAAAGAGCAGCGATCATTTAGAAAATTTCGCAATCGCATCTAAAAGCCTTTTTGAAACCCTAGAAGCTCAAATCATTCCCCCTCTCTTTCCCACTGAAACCTCTCAAAAAATCGCTATGGATATTATTAGCGGGCTGGATAGTGAAGGGTATTTTGAAGAAAACATTGAAGAAAGGGCTAAAATTTTAGGGGTAGAGAGCGAAGTTTATGAAAAAGTGCGCAAGCGTTTTAGTTACCTTAATCCCGCTGGCATTGGCGCTAAAGACGTGAAAGAGAGCTTTTTATTCCAGTTAGAGAGTAGGGAATTAGACGATAATGAGCTTTATGAAGAAACGCGAAAAATCATTTTAAATTTAGAAAAACACCATGAATTTTCTAAAGATTTTTATTATGAAAAGGCTTTAAAGATTTTAAAATCCTTTAAAAACCCCCCGGCCATTGAGTTTTTAGAAAAAGAAATAGAAGTCATTCCTGAGCTTTTTATTTTAGAAGTGGATAATGAAATCATCGTGCGTTTGAATGATGAGAGCTACCCGACGATCAGTTTAGAAGAAAATCGCTTTGAGAATAGCGGTTATTTGAAAGAGAAATTAAAAGAGGCTAAAGATTTGATTGACGCACTAAATTTGAGAAAAGCCACGATTTATAAAATCGGCCTCATGCTTTTAGAGTATCAATACGATTTTTTTAAGGGTAAGGAATTGCGTCCTTTAAAATTATTGGATTTAGCCAATGAGTTTAACCACTCTGTAAGCACGATTTCAAGGGCCATTTCTAATAAATATTTGGCATGCGAAAGGGGGGTTTTCCCTATTAAGCATTTCTTTAGCACCGCCTTAGACAATAGCGAGACTTCAAACGCTGTGATTAAAGACTATCTTTTAGAATTGATTAAAAATGAAGATAAAAAAGAGCCTTTGAGCGACGCTAAGATTTTAGAACTCATTGAAGAAAAATTCCATTTGAAAATGGTAAGAAGAACGATCACCAAATACCGCCAATTGCTCAACATCGCTTCTTCAAGTGAAAGGAAAAAGCTTTATTTGATGCGCGCTTGAAAACCATGATTTTAGGGCTTATTCTTATTGAGTATCATTTGCCCTTGTATGCGTGTGAGTTCAAACTCCTGGGATACTTTGGCGAGTTGGTATAAGCTTTCTGTATTGTGCGTGTCTAAAGCCTTAATGTAAGCCTCTTTTTGTTCTTTGGTGATCACAAATGGTATTAAGTTTTGCTCTAAAACGCTATAAAAGATTAGCATTCTGCCCACCCTACCATTACTATCGCTAAAAGGGTGTATCCTTTCAAACAAAATGTGTTGTTCTAAAATAGTTTTTAGTTTTTCTTCTTTATCTTGTAAGGTTTTCATCTTATAATTGAGGTTATCGCACCATTCTTTCATAGCCATAGGCGCTTGAAAATGGGGGGTCGTTTCAAAACTAGCTCCTAAAATGGTATTATCAGTCGTTTTGAAAACCCCCTTATTAGGGAGTAAAAAATTCATTAAAATCCCATGCAACTCTCTTATAAAAAAACTATCAACGCTTTGTCCTTTATTCAGGTTTTCTAACAGAAAGAAGAGCATGTTTTGATAGTTTTTCACTTCAAAGAAGGCTCTTTGGGGCATTTCTCTAGGAATGTATTCGGTGGTTAAAATACTTATAGTTTCAGCAAAGCTCAAAGGATTGTTTTCAATAGCAGTGCTATGATGAGCTGTGCGAGTGGTTAAATCCATAGCGTAATCGTTAAATTCTAGTAATTCTTTATAGTTCATTATTTAAAATCCCTAAACAATTTCCCTAAGTCTAAATCAAGTAATTCCGTTTGGGATCGCAATTCTAAAAGGTTTTGAGCTCCTTTAATCAAATCGTTACTGGAAATGCCATGAGAAAGAGAGATTTGAGCTTCTAAAAATGCGCTCAAATGATCGCACACCTTCAAAAGCTCCCCACAAACCCCAAGATATTCATCGCTGTTATAAAGCATAAACAATTCTTCAGCGTCTTTAGTGAAAATGATTTTGTTAGACTTGTCTTTATAGCGGTTTTTAAACTCGTTTTCGGTGAAATATTTCAAATCTTCTTGAACGCCCAAAGACACAAAGGAATAGACTTTGTTTTGCATTTCCTTTTTTTCAATTTCTTTAATGCAGTTATCAAGCCCTGCAACGCTTTGTTTGATGGGCGTGATAATGTCTCGGGTTAAAATTTCGGGTAAATCATGGAAAAGCCCGCCCAAAAAATGATTGATCCGCATGCTTTTACAAGCTTTTAAATCAAAGCTCAACAAATACCCCATAAGCGCCACGCATAAGGTATGCCCTAAGACACTGGTTTGCGGCACTCTTGGGGTCTGGCTCCAACGTTTTTGGAAACGCAACTGCCCAAACATGCTCACCAGTTTTTTCAGATCTTCTTTTTCCCCAAAAAGCCCTTCAAACAAATGCTCGTTATTGTGGAGTTGCTTGTCAATTTTATCTTTAATTTCTTTCACGCCATACATGTTGGGGTTAAAATGATAAATAATATCAAACTCCCACTTAGACGCATAAAAATGCGCGCTCTCTAAAATTTGAGTTTCTAGAATTTGGGGCCTGTGGCTTAAATACTCTTTGAGTTCCTCTAAAGAAAAATACGCGCTGATTTCATCTTGCAAACTTTGCGCAACATAGGAGGCTAATTCTTGGCTGTGCGTTTGTTGGAGAGCGTAAAAAATAGGGGGTTTAATATCGGTTAAAACCAAGCGCTCCAAAAACTCAAAGCAAAAGAGCTTGATTAAAAGATCTAAATCTAAATCTTTACCCCTATCTTTTGAATCTTTAGCGAGCAGATACGCAATCATCGCTTTATGGGCTTGTTTGTCTAATTCCACAAATTCTAAAGGGCATGCTTGGTCATTCCAGCGCCTAATGGACGCACCCGCAAACACACGCCTTAAAAATTGAGTTTTGAGTTTAGGGGCTTTTAGGGGTCTAATAGGATGAGCCGCATACATGACTTTCCTTTTTATACTATTTTGAATATTAAAGCTATGATCTTATTAAGAAATATTGATTGGATCACGCAAGATTGAAAAATCTTAACGCACCACTATCAATACTAACTTAAATTTTATTATACGAAAAAAAGATAAAAATAAGGCTTTTATTTAAAAAAATGTTATTTTTATCAATTTCTTTCTCACCCTAAAACACCCACCCATAATTAAAAAACACCTTAAAATGGCTAGCCCCTTCATTAAAAACAAAAGAGTTCGTGTAATCGCCACCACTAGAAACGACGCTAGCTTTTCTTTGGATTAAAGGGATGCTAATCCCTACAGAATATTTAGAATGCTTATAGCGGTAATTCAATCCGGTAGCCACATCTAAATTGCCGCTCCCTTTGACTTTATTGAGCACATAATAGCTGTTATACAAGCCCCTTAACCCCCCAAAGATACCAAAAGATGAAGAAAAGTTTCTTTGAACGCCTATAGGGCTATTTTTATTGGAGTAAGTGGTGATGAAATCTAGTAACAAATCTATCCCCCCACCATAGCTCAATTGCTGGAATTTTTGATTAACGGCTTTAGAATAGTTGTATTTCACGATGCCATAATAAGCTAGCCCTATGAAATCATTAAAGTAGTTTTGATAGCCTATTTTAGCGTTAACCCCTAAAATAGGGCTTCTAAAACTTTGCGATGCGCTTGAAAAATAGTGGTTGGTAACGCTAGAAGTGACAAAGGTTTTTTGAATGGTGCTGAGCATGGAATTGGCTAAATCTTGCGTGTTCAAACTAGCGTTTAAGTTGTAGTTTGTTTGACTCCCCAAGTTAGCGTAGTTGATCGGTAAAGCGTTTTGATTAATAAGCTGCTGCCAGACTGCTGCTGTTACCCCTAAAAACCCAGCCGGGACATCCGCGCAATTGTGATAGATGGAATTAGGGTAGTTGCTAGGGAAAGCTGGCTGATTAGAACCCCCATAAAGCGAACACACATTATAGGGGAGGCCATCAGAATCTTTTGGTTTGCCATTATTATCCTTTTCCACTTGACCATCTTTCGTTACCGGCACCCTTTGATAAGTCATGTTCCCGTTATGCCCATAGCCTTTAGTGTGGCTGAATTCATGCAAGATGGTTCTTAAATCAGCCAAATTGATAGTCTTAAGGTTGTCGCCAAAGAGTTTTTGGGGTTCTAAGGCATAGGCTTCTACCCCTAATGTGCCATATTCACCATCATTACCATATCCATTGGCTAACCCTACAACCCCTGAATTTTTTAAAACAACCGCATCAATTTCTATTTTTTTTCTAAAATTATTAATAATACCTTGTTTGTTGAGTATATATTGTTGATCGACTTTAGTATCAACACGCCCATTTACTCCGGGATTTACGCATTTTGAAGGATCATTATCGCAATCTGCTGAGCTGTTGGTGAATTCAAAAGGAGCGTTTAAAATCGCATCGCCCCAAGATTGGGAGTCTAAGACAGCGATCATGTTTAATATTAAATTGGTGAATTCTTCTGCGGTTTGTGGGGTGAAATTTTGCCAACAATCATTTTTTGTATTACCATTATTATTGTAAGGACAAGTGTTGAAATTGCTTGGATTTTCATTACTATATTTCATTATAAGATTTGTCTTAATCTTATTGAGCGTTTCAAACACTCTCTGCGTGTTAGCGTCAGAAATAGAAGTGCTAGTGGCTTCAAATTTTGGAAGAAAGAAAGTATAGGGACCAATTTTATCAAACGCCTCTTTTAGACTATCAAACGCCTCCCCAGGTAAAACAATCTTAGAGTGTTTGGGGATAGTCTCTATCACCCCTAGATCGATCACATTGCCTTGAGCGTCTGTAAAACTCAGTTTAACATTACTTAGATTGTAAGGTAAGAAATTTTCTATAGTTAATTGACCACCAATATATAACACTTTAACAGGAGATAAAGATGAAAAGTTTAATTGTGATATGGATTTAGCGTCTGTGAACAAATTAGCCGCTCTTTTTAAAATCGTGTCTGTGGGTAAATAGTTATAAGTTGCGTAAGTGTTTTTTGTGGTGGTGTGTCTTTTTTCTTGCGTTTGTGCGCCTTCTAATAGCCCAGTTTCAAACCCAGCTTCTATGAAAAAGCCATTTTTCTCATTCGCTTCTAAAGTGCTGAATAATAAAAGTGGGATGAATAGTTTTCTCATGGTTATCTCTTTTCAGTTTATAGTGTTTTCATTATACAATATTAAGGGGGTTGTTTGTTTATTTTTCACAATTTAAAGCTTTTACAAGGGATTAGTGTTTCATATTAAAACAAAATTTTAACAACGAGCGTTTGTTTTATAGTTTATTTAACATTAATTAGGCTGTGTTAATGAAAGTTTGATAGGAAAAACCCTTTAACTCCCCCTTAATTTTCTAAAAAGCGCTTTACTTAACGCACTTCTTTATATCAATATTCCAGTCAGCACCGGATTTGATTTGATGTTTTTGCGCGAAATTATCCATATTCAGCGCCACGGAAACATTCAACAAGCTGTTTAAATAAACCAACGGCTGGCCTTCTAAAACATCGCCAAAGCTCGCAACATACGGCATTTTCCCTTCGTATTGTTTCTTAGAACCTTTAAAAATCGTTACACACAGCGTGTCATTGAGTTTGATTTTTGCTTGATTGAGTAATTTATCGCTGATATTGCTCCAAACATTGCCATATTGAATATCCAAAATCGGGATATTGCCTTTCACTTCCCCTTTTGTGGCTTTCGCTTTTTGGTAAGGAATTTCAACAACTTTTGGGGGAAGCTCTGGCCCGACCTGCTCGAATGTGATCGCTCCAGAAGCCAAACGCACCCCAGTGTAAGCATACACATCACGGCCATGGAAAGTATAGGATTTTTCAGAACCTTTCAAGCGGTTAGTTTTTTCGTCAATTTCGCGCACGCTATCAATCCCCAAAGTTTGCGCCACCAAAGTCAGCGTGCCGTTATCCGGCGAGACGAAATACTGGCCGTTTTTGGTTTTTAGCACCACCGATTTACGATTAGTGCCTACGCCCGGATCCACTACGCTCACAAATACCGAACCTTTTGGCCAATAACTAGCGGTTTGATACAAGCGGTAAGCACCTTCCCAAATGTTATACGGGGGGATTTCGTGCGTTAAATCAAAGATTTTAAGATTAGAATCAACGCTGAAAGCAACGCCTTTCATCGCCGAGACGGCCCCATCTTTTAGGCTAAAATCTGTTTGTAAAATCAAAGCGTTACTCGCACAAACAGACGATAACCCTATGCACGCTGATAAAAACAACGCTAAAATCGTTTTTTTCATCTGTATTATTTCCTGAATAACAAAAGTGGAGTGAATTGTTTTCTCATGGTTATCCTTTGTTGGCTTAAAGTGTTTTTATTATACAATTTAAGGGGGTTGTTTGTTTGTTTTTTGAAATTTAAAGTTTTTACAAGAGATTAAAATTTCGTATTGAAACAAAATTTTAAAATAAGTCTTTATGTTAAAATAATTTAAAATGATTTACCATTAATTAGGCTTTCTTAAGGATAGGGGGTTTTATTTAAAACGCAATATCGCCAATATTTTCACTATTCTCTATATAGTATTTAAAACGCTCTTTTTCTAATTCGTTTTTTAGGATTTGTTGTTCTTCTAAAAGCAGGCGTTTTTGATCTTCTAGGGTGTTGATTTTACGGCTAATATAATAAATATTATTGCTTAAATAGATTTTAGGCGCTAATAAGGCTAAAAACGCACCCCCAAAAACCAATACCCCTATTAAATTCATTAAAGAAAGACCATGCGAATTTTCATTTGTAGCTTCGGCGAATAATTCTTTCTTTTCGTCCTCTTCTATGCACACAAAGCGTTCTTTTTCATTTGAAGAATGGGTTTTGATATTCATGGCTTACTCATATAACTTACTCATGGCTTGAATTGAAACACCCTCATTTTAGCGCTTCGTGAACGCCTATTGTTTTTAATTTCTTCTGGGCTTGGAGTGATGGGCTTTTTGGTTAAAATTGCGCCTAAAGCGTGGTTGTTAGAGCAAGCACATTTGAAACTTGAAGGATCGCAAATGCAATTTTTAGCGTAATCTTTGAAAGCGTTTTTCACTAACGCGTCTTCTAAAGAATGAAAAGAAATCACGCACAAAATCGCTCCCTTAAGGTTTCTAGCGCATTGTAAAAATTCTTTTAATTCTTCTAATTCGCTATTGACTTCTATGCGAACGGCTTGAAACACTAATGTCGCTGGGTGGATTTTTTTATTTTTAGAAAAAGAGCTTAAAAACTCGCTCAAATCCTTAGCGTCTTTGAAGGGTTTTTTAGCGCGCCTTTCTGCAATTTTATGGGCGATTTTTTTGTATTCTTTGATTTCGCTATAGTCTCTAAAGATTTTTTCTAACGCTATTACAGGATAAGAGTTGATGACTTTTTGAGCGTTCAAATCGCTCTCTAAATCCATGCGCATATCCAAAGCGTGCGAGTGGAAATTAAACCCTCTGTCATCATCATCAAGCTGCAAGGAGCTCACCCCTAAATCCACTAAAACCCCCTTGATTCGCTCGCCATGCATTTCTAGGGCTTCTTTAAAGCGTTTGGCAAAACCCCCGCTTAAGAGATTGTAACGCCCTTCAAAGGCTTTCAATCGTTCTTTAGCGATTTCTTGAGCGAACTTATCTTTATCAATGCCAATGAGTTTCAGGTGCGGTTTTTGGGATAAAAGGGCTTTAGAATGCCCCCCTAACCCTAAAGTGCAATCAATCAAAACCCCTTCTTCTAAAGGCGTGAACGCTTGCAAAACTTCTTGCAACAAAACGCTTTGGTGCAGATTTTCTATTTCTTGCAAACAACCCCCTTAAAACCCCTAGATGAATTTTCCAAATGCCTACTCAATAGTATTGGTTTTGTTGGTTACACTCAAAAGTTTCTTTATAACCAATTTTAGCTTTTTAAGATGCGAAAATTCAAACTAAAATCCCTTTTATAAAGATTAAAAAGGGTTTAAAGACACCCTTTTAAAGGGTTTAAAAAGTGTAGTTATACCCTAAATAAAGCGAATAATCCCGTTTCAAATGGTAATAAAGGTTAGTAGCGTTAGGACCCGCACTCAAAAATTTATTGATGAGTAGCGGCACTCTCACGCCAAATTCCACGCCATTATGCTTGTAGATATTGGCTCTCACCCCAAAATTCAACCACACTTGAAAAGCGACGGTTGAAGTGTTGGTGCTATAAGGAGCGTTAGGGTTACAATAAGTAGGGGTACAAACATCAGGACCTTTAGCTTCAATGATTTGCTCTTTCCAATAGTTTGCTGCGGAGCTTTTCCAAGTATTACCGCCGATAGCGACCCCACCAAAAATACCAAATGAAGCGTTATCGTTATCAATAATATCAGCTAACAAATCACTCCCCACACCCCAAGAGACCATATCCAACTGGATTTTATTAGGTGCATAAACTTGCTTACCTAAATCGGCATGCCCGTAATCAAAAAGCCCATACACCCTAAAACCAAACCACTTGCTTGTCATATCTAGCGACTTGAATTGGAAGAATTTCTTATAACCCACATTCAACCCAAAACCATTCAAAGCCCCATTAGCGTATTTAGCATGCCAGTTGATATTCGTACCTCCTGGATTATGCTTATTAGCGGTAAGACCTGGGGGGCAACCTACAACACTCCCTGTGCAATCCCCTGTGTTATAAATATTACTATTCAAACGGGCTTGTCCAAGCTGATAATTAGTCCCTATATAAACACCATCACCTTCGGCTAACAACGAAGAGCTTAAAACTGCGGATAGAAGCCCTAAAGCTACAAACTTTTTCATAAATTCCATTCCTTTACATTCCTATCTTTAAAATTGTCTCATAAAATAATAGCATGTTTATCCTTAATCAAGCAAATATTTTTAACTCTTATGAATAAGAAATGATAATAAAACCATTCTTTTTTGAAGTATAATAGCTCCTTTTAATCCATTTTCTTATTTTAAGGAAACTCTTGCAACATAAAACCATTATGGATAAGATCATTATTCAAGGGGCTAGGGAAAACAATCTCAAAAATATCTTTTTAGAAATCCCTAAAAACCAATTTATTGTTTTTACCGGATTAAGCGGTTCGGGTAAATCCACTCTGGCGTTTGATACTTTATACGCTGAAGGCCAAAGGCGCTATTTAGAGAGTTTGTCCAGCTATGCTAGGCAATTTTTAGACAAAGTGGGTAAGCCTAATGTGGATAAAATTGAAGGCCTAACCCCTGCGATCGCTATTGATCAAAAAACCACTTCTAAAAACCCTAGATCCACTGTGGGGACGATCACTGAGATTTATGACTATTTAAGGTTGCTGTTTGCAAGGGTTGGGGAGCAATTTTGCCCCACATGTTTAGAACCCATTAGTTCTATGAGCGCGAGCGATATTATTTCTCAAATCTGTCATTTAGAAGAAAATTCTAAAATCATTATTCTAGCCCCCATTATTAAAGATAAAAAAGGTTCGTTTAACGATAAATTAGAGAGCTTGCGTTTAAAGGGGTATGTGAGGGCTTTTGTTGATGGGGTGATGGTGCGTTTAGATGAAGAAATCCATTTGCACAAAACCAAAAAACACACCATTGAAGCGGTGGTGGATAGGGTGGTTATTAATAGCGAAAATGCTTCACGGATCGCTAGTGCGGTAGAAAAAGCCCTTAAAGAAAGCTATGGGGAATTAGAAGTGGAAATCTTGCAAGAGAATGCGCCAAGCATCAGAAAGCATTACAGCGAGCATAAGGCATGTTTTAAGTGTAAGATGAGTTTTGAAGAATTAGAGCCTTTGAGTTTTTCTTTCAATTCGCCTAAAGGAGCGTGCGAAAGTTGTTTGGGTTTAGGGACAAAATTTAGCTTAGATATTAGTAAGATTTTAGATCCTAACACGCCTTTAAATCAAGGGGCGATTAAAGTGATTTTTGGGTATAACCGCAGTTATTACGCTCAAATGTTTGAAGGCTTTTGCGAGTATAATGGCATTGACAGCGCGCTTTGTTTTAATGAATTGAATAAAGAGCAACAGGACGCTCTTTTATACGGGAATGGCACTGAAATCAGCTTTCATTTTAAAAATAGCCCCTTGAAACGCCCTTGGAAAGGCATTATCCAAATCGCTTATGACATGTTTAAAGAACAAAAGGATTTGAGCGATTACATGAGCGAAAAAACCTGTTCTTCGTGCGAGGGGCATCGTTTGAAAGCCTCCAGTTTGAGCGTTCAAGTCGCTGGCTTGAAAATGGCGGATTTTTTAACTAAGCCCATTGAAGAAGTCTATCACTTTTTTAATGATCCCACGCATTTTAGCTATCTTAACGAGCAAGAAAAAAAGATCGCTGAACCGATTTTAAAAGAGATTTTAGAAAGGGTGTTTTTTTTATACGATGTGGGGCTAGGGTATTTGACTTTAGGGAGGGATGCGCGAACGATTAGCGGAGGGGAGAGCCAAAGGATACGAATCGCTAGTCAAATCGGGAGCGGTTTGACAGGGGTTTTGTATGTTTTAGACGAGCCTAGCATTGGCTTGCATGAAAAAGACACGCTCAAACTCATCAACACCCTTAGGAATTTACAAAAAAAGGGGAACACGCTCATTGTCGTAGAGCATGATAAAGAGACGATTAAGCATGCGGATTTTGTTGTGGATATTGGGCCAAAGGCTGGAAGGCATGGGGGCGAAGTGGTTTTTAGCGGGAGCGTGAAAGAATTATTGCAAAATAACCATTCTACCGCCTTATATCTCAACGGCACTAAAAAGATTGAGCGCCCTAAATTTGAACCCCCTAAAGAAAAGCATTTTTTAGAAATCAAAAATGTCAATATCAATAACATTAAGAATTTGAGCGTTCAAATCCCTTTAAAACAATTGGTGTGCATTACTGGGGTGAGCGGGAGCGGTAAAAGCTCGCTGATTTTACAAACCCTTTTACCCACCGCTCAAACCCTTTTAAACCATGCTAAAAAAACTCAAAGTTTGAATGGGGTGGAGATTGTAGGGTTGGAGCATTTGGATAAAGTGATTTATTTAGATCAAGCCCCCATAGGCAAAACCCCACGAAGCAACCCTGCCACTTACACGGGAGTGATGGATGAAATCAGGATTTTATTTGCCGAGCAAAAAGAAGCTAAAATTTTAGGTTATAGCGCGAGCCGTTTTAGCTTTAATGTTAAAGGGGGGCGGTGTGAGAAATGCCAAGGCGATGGGGATATTAAAATAGAAATGCACTTTTTGCCTGATGTGTTAGTCCAATGCGATAGCTGTAAGGGCGCTAAATACAACCCCCAAACTTTAGAAATCAAGGTGAAAGGCAAATCCATTGCCGATGTGTTGAACATGAGCGTGGAAGAGGCTTATGAATTTTTTGCTAAATTCCCTAAAATCGCCGTGAAGTTAAAAACGCTTATAGATGTGGGCTTAGGCTATATCACTTTAGGGCAAAACGCTACGACTTTAAGCGGTGGGGAGGCTCAAAGGATCAAATTGGCTAAAGAATTGAGTAAAAAAGACACAGGCAAAACCCTTTACATTTTAGATGAGCCTACCACCGGTTTGCATTTTGAAGACGTGAATCACCTTTTACAGGTTTTGCATTCTTTAGTGGCATTAGGCAATTCCATGCTAGTGATTGAGCATAATTTAGACATTATCAAAAACGCTGACTACATTATAGACATGGGGCCTGATGGGGGGGATAAGGGCGGGAAAGTCATTGCGAGCGGCACGCCTTTAGAGGTGGCACAAAATTGCGAAAAAACCCAAAGCTATACGGGAAAATTTTTAGCTTTAGAATTGAAATAGCTTGTGCATGGAGTTTGTTTATTAAAGTAGGGCTGAATAAAATAACAGACAGCCAAATATTGGAGAGCAGAAAAATTACAAGGCTAGAGGCAATAATAGCCGCTTGATCATGCAAGAGTTAGCAAAGAAGCCATGCCTTTAAAATCCATCGCATGAGAGTTTGAAAAATGAGAAAATACTAAGGAAAATAGAGATCAAGCCGACACTCTCTAATCATCACAGAAACGACAATAGCGTTTCAAACCTTTATAAAATAGCGAGAGTGAGCCACCGTTCCTCCTTATGGCTCAATTACAAGGGGTAGGTTTGGGAACCCCTAAACTCACTGAACTTAATCCTACACAAAAATTATTAATAGAATGAGAGCCACGAAATTAAGAAAAATAGGGGCGAAAGTTAAATCATCATTAAGTGGTTAGCAATTATAGATTATAGAGAGAAGCATGCGATTTTTTCTACTCCGCAAGCCATTACAAAAGAAAAGGCATTTAATTCTTTAGCTCTTTCAAGCTAATCCTACTATAAATGAGTTTAAAACACAATAAGCACACTAATAAAAAATGGGGTTTTAGTTACTTTATTATAAAAACTTATTTTTAAGGAGAGAGTGTTTTGAATAATTATCCCCCTTAAAACCCCCTAACTCCCTACCTTTCCAAAAACAAATCTTTCTCTTGGATTTCTGATCCTTCGCTTAAAATCGCCGCTCTCTCCACCACTCCTAAAAGCTCTCGCACATTCCCATGCCAAGAGTATTCTAAAAGGCGTTTTGCGGCGTTTTTTGAAAAAGATTTTGGCCCCAAATGATACGCGTCGCACACTTCTTTAAGCTTGATTTCAGCAATGGGTAAAATCTCTTCTACCCTTTCTCTTAAAGGCGCGATAGTTATAGGCACGATTTGCAAGCGGAAAAACAAATCTTCTCTAAATTCTTTTGAAGCGATTTTTTCTTTCATGTTAGCGTTGGTAGCGGAAATGAAACGAACATCAATTTTAACGCTCTTATTATCCCCAAGGCGCGTGATTTCTTTTTCTTGAACCACTCTTAAAAGTTTGCTTTGCAATTGAAAGGGCATTTCAGCGATTTCATCTAAAAAGATCGTGCCTTTATTAGCGCTCTCAAAAAGCCCCATTTTAGGTGCTGTGGCGTCCGTGAACGCCCCTTTTTGATACCCAAAAAGCTCGCTTTCTAATAAATGCTCTGGGATAGCGGACATGTTGATCGCTATAAAAGGGTGTTTAGAGCGTTGCGAATGCTGGTGGATAAAATGAGCAAAAACCTCCTTACCCACCCCGCTTTCGCCTAATAGCATGACATTAGCGTCCGTGCTTGCGACTTTTAAGGCCTGCCGTTTGCTCTCTTCTAAAGCTTTTGAAGCGGCTAAAAAGCTGTGTTTGTGTGGTTTTTTTAAGGGTTTTTCTAGAGGGTGTTTTTTTTGAAATTCTAAAACTTTTTTAGTGCGGTAGATGGATTCTAAAAGCAATTCTGGTTTAAAAGGTTTTTGGAAAAAGTCTTTCACGCCTAAACGAATGGAATCAATGGCTTTATTCAAGGTCGCATTACCGGTAATCACAATGGATTCATACTTGCCCTCTAAAAGGCGTAAAAATTCCAAGCCGTCCATATGGGGCATGTTAATATCCGTGATGACCAAATCAAAGCTTTCATCAAGTTTCGCTAAAGCGTCTTTAGGGTTTTTAAAACTCACAATCTCTAAATCATCCTGAAGCTCAAAAAAAAGCTCCAGGCTTTTACGCATGTTAATATCATCTTCTACAATGGCGATTTTCATTCTTCTTCCTTTCTAAAAATATCTAAAAACAGCGCATCTCCCACTAAACTTGCCCTAACGCTTAAGGCTTTGAGGTTAAGAATGCTTGTGGTAGTGGTGCCGTTTTTATAGCTGTGATCATAATGCGTGATAGCGACTTGGCTTTTTAAAATGCAGTCTATGACTCGCTCTTTTTCTTTTTTTAACGCTATTTCTAAAAGGAAGCGTTCTAGTTTGGTTTGGAGCAAGGGGTTTTTCAAATCGGGCAAGTTGCGAGTGATGATGGAGCAATGATAGTCTAAGACATAGGGGGCTGTTTTGATGCGGCTGACAATAGGCTTAGAGACAGAATACTCTTCGCCCATCACTCTAGAATCAACGATTTTCAAGCGATACGAAATTAAAAATTCTTGTTCTTCTAGGGGGCTGAGGGCATGCAAAGAAACCCCTAAAAAATAAAATAAAAAATAACAGAACGAAAAGAAACGCATCACTCAAACAAATTTTGTGCCGAAGAGGTTTCTAAATTTTCTGGCTCTTCTTCTTTAGGGCAAGAATTGACATACACGACTTTATCAGCGGTGTTTATGAGTTTCACCCCACTGGCATTTCTTCTGGTTTCTCTAATGTCTTTAATGGAAACTCTGATCATTTTCGCACTCGCGGTAAGGATCATCAAATCCAGGTTCTCATCATCCACGCTGATAACGCCCACTAGATTGCCGGTTTTTTGAGTGATCTTCATGCCAATGACCCCCTTACCTCCACGAGATTGCTCTCTATACGCTTCGGCTAGAGTCTGCTTGCCAAGCCCGTTCTCGCTCACGCTTAAAAGCTTGTTGCCATCATCGCTAATGACGACCGCGCCGACAACAAAATCATTTTCATTCAGTCTAATCCCCATAACCCCACGAGTATGTCTTCCTATTTCGCGCACGTCTTCTAAAGGGAATTTAATGAACATGCCCAAATAAGATGCGATGAGTAAATGCTTAGCGTTTTTATCCACAACTTTTGCGCCCACTAATTCATCGCCTTCATCTAAAACAATCGCTCTGATACCGCTATAACTCCTATTACCGCCAAATTCGCTCAAATTGGTGCGCTTCACCACCCCATTTTTCGTGAAAAAAGCTAAAGAGCGTTCATCGCTAAAGTCTTTAGTGCTTAGGGTTGCCATGATCTTTTCATCAGGAGCGAGCGAGATTAAATTCACAATGGCTTTACCCATAGCGATCCGGCTCGCTTCTGGGATTTTATAGACTTTCAAATGATACAACTGCCCCTTATTGGTGATAAAGAGCAAAATATCATGCGTGTTAGCCACAAAAAAGTTTTCAATGAAATCGTCTTCATAAGTGCTGCCTGAAAGCTTGCCTTTACCGCCACGATTTTGCCTTTCATAGGCTTTTAAATCCACTCTTTTCACATAGCCTTTATGGCTCATGCTCACTACCATAGGCTCATTAGCGATCAAATCTTCTGTGTCAATGCTTTCATAAGATTCTTGAATTTCAGTGCGCCTTGGAGAAGAAAACTGCTCTTTGACTTCTAAAAGCTCGGTTTTGACGACCTCATTCAAGCGATCTTCGCTCTTTAAAATGCCATTGAGATCATCAATAAGTTCTAATAAGTTTTGGTATTCTTCTTTGATCTTATCCCTTTCAAGACCTGTTAAGCGTTGCAAACGCATTTCTAAAATGGCTTTGCTTTGGATCTCGCTCAAAGTGAAACGCTCCATTAAGGCGTTTTTAGCCGCTTCTGGGCTTGGGCTTGTTTTAATGAGTCGCACGATTTCATCAATATTGTCCAAGGCGATCAAATAGCCCTCTAAAATATGCGCTCTGGCCTTAGCCTTTTCTAATTCAAAAATCGTGCGTCTTATAATAATGGTCTTTCTGTGGTTTAAGAAAAGGCGCAACAACTCTAAAAGCGTGAAAATCTTAGGCTCTTTATTATAAATTGCGAGTAAAATGATGCTAAAAGTGGTCTCCATGGTGGTGAGTTTGTAAAGGTGGTTTAAGACAATTTCACTCATCGCGTCTCTTTTTAATTCAATCACCACTCTAATGCCCTCTCTATCGCTTTCATCGCGCACTTCGCTAATGCCTTCAATTTGTTTTTCTCGCGCTAAATCGCTGATTTGTTCCACTAATTTGGCTTTATTGGTTTGAAAAGGCATTTCATCTAAAACGATGATTTCTTTATTTTTTGTTTTTTCCACATGCACTTTGGCCCGCACTTTCACGCGCCCTCGCCCCGTTTTATAGGCTTCAATAATCCCTGCTTTACCATAAATGATCCCGCCAGTGGAAAAGTCAGGCCCTTTGACAAATTCTAAGATTTCATCTAATTCAGCGTTAGGGTTTTCTAAAACATGCGCTAAAGCGTCTATGATTTCATCAATCCTGTGGGGGGGATAGAAGTCGCCATCCCTACGGCAATCCCATTAGCCCCATTGACTAAAAGGTTAGGCAGACGGCTTGGTAGAATATCTGGCTCTTTTAAGGTGTCATCGTAATTAGGCACAAAATCAATGGTGTCTTTATCAATATCCCTTAAAATTTCTTCACTCGCCTTGGTCATTCTGGCTTCAGTGTAACGCATCGCTGCGGCGTTATCGCCATCAATAGAGCCAAAGTTGCCCTGCCCATCCACTAATTCCAAACGCATAGAAAAATCTTGCGCCATTCTCACTAGCGCATCATAAACCGCGTTATCGCCATGGGGGTGGTATTTACCAATCACATCACCCACGATCCTAGCGCTTTTTTTGTAAGCGACTTTGGAAGTAAGGCCTAATTCATGCATCGCATACAAAATACGCCTATGCACAGGCTTTAAGCCATCTCTAGCGTCCGGTAAAGCGCGCCCTATGATCACGCTCATGGAATAAGCCAAATAGCTCTCTTCAATAGAAGAATCAATCCCCACTTCTACAATATTTTTTGTTTCATCAACTAAATGATCTTGCATGTGTCTCCCTAAAATTTAATTAAAATAAAGCGTTAAAAGATAACGCCCCCAAATAAAAGCCCAAAAAATAAGCCCTATCAGTTGGGCAGAGCTGGCCATGTCTTTAGCCTTTTTAGCTAAAGGGTGGAACTCGGTGCCAGTAAAATCCACAGCCTTTTCAATGGAGCTATTGATGAGTTCAATCACCACCGATAAAAAGCAAGGCGCAATTAATAGCCCCCATTCTAAAAAATCTTTAGCTAGATAGCTCGCTAGAGTGATACAAAAAAGAGCTAAAATGACAATTTGCCTGAACGCGCTCTCTTCAGCCCATGCGCATTTAAGTCCGTCTTTAGAATAAAAAAGGGCTTTAAAAAGGCGTTTAAACCCTTTAGCTTTGGGGGGGACTTTGAAATCACTCATGGCTTATTGTGTAAGATTGAAAGAAATTCACGCTAAGGCTTTCTAACAAGGCGTTAAAAGTCAGCTTGGCGTTGTCTTTAGCTTGGGCGTTAAGAGCGATTTGGGATCGTTTGTCTTTAGCCATAGAAACAAAAGCTTGCAACAATCCTTTAAAATCTTGTTGGAGCGTTGCATCGTCTTTAAAACGGGATTGGAACAAGGCCATAAAATAGTTTTCTAAAGAAGATAATGCGCTTTCATAGGAGACGCTAGGGGTTTGAGAACGCAAGCTAAAATAAGGGGAAAAAAAGCCCAAACTCTCTTTATGTTGGTGGTAAAAGGCTTCTAAAACGTTTTTAAAATGGCGCGCTTGGATAGAAATGCCCAACTTTGGCGCTAAAAAACGCAGTTTGTCTTGCAACTCTTCTATGGCTTTAGCGTCTTTAGAACTCAAGGTTTTAAAAATATTTTTAAGGGATAGATTTTCTTGCGCCTCCATTAAACCCTCTTGAAAAAAAGTGTAAGCAAGGATATTTTCCGCATTAGTCAAATCGCATTTTAAATGGTCGTTTAAGGTTTTTTCATCTAAAGCGTTGAATTTTAAAGAGCAATTCAAGTGCGTGGGTTTCATTTTTTCTAATAAGATATTCAAATCTTTTAGGGGGATTTGGCTGATTTTTTGCTGAATATCTTGTTCTAAAATAGGGGATTTGATTTGAGAGCTGATAGAAAGGGTAAGAGAGCTTTTATCTAAAGAATGGAGCTTGATATTTAAATCTTTAAAATCCATAATAGGGGAGTTTTGAGAGTCTAAAAAACGAAGCTCTTTAGAAACGCATGCGATTTTAAAAAACCCTTCGCATTCAAAAGGAGTGCCTATAATCCCCATGCCCTTAATATGGGGGCGTTGATCCAAATAAGCGTTAAGATAAGCGCTTAAAGATTTTTTAACCGACATGCTGGTAAAGAAGATAAACACCCCTAAAAGCACGCAAATTAAAGCCCCAATAACCACCATCCAAGACATGAATTTTTTAGTCAAAAAAACCCTTTATTTTATTGAAAGTATAGTGATAGAACCCATAAAATGCGTTTTCTTATTTTTAGAGATACTGACAATATCTTGCGGTAATTTTTCACAATTTTCTTCTTCCCAAGTGTGGTTTCGCTGGTGTATAAGAACAGAAAATATCGTGTTTGTTAGGGCAAAAAAGTCGTTAGTAATGCCTTGTGTTACTTTCATAGCTTTCCTTTTAGGTGGATTAAAATTATACCGAGTATTAAATCAAAAAAAAAGAAAAAGAGCTTAAAATTTTGAAAAAGTCCTAATTTGTGGCTGAATTTGTTAGGATTGAAAGAATTTGCTTGAGTTGAATTAACCCAAGCTTTTTAATGCGTCAAAGAGGCATAAAGCCTCTTCATAAAAAGGATTGAGCGCTCTTAGCGTCTTTCTGGGGGCTGTATGCCTAGCCAATCTTTATAAAACGCCTCTATATCAGGCTCAAAATCATGAATCACAGGATACCAAGGAGTTGGGGCTTCAACATCTAAAAGGACGCCGCAATCCGGGCAAATATACTCCCGATACACTTGCCAGTTAGTATCACTGGCTAAGAGTTTAGGATACACCTCTTCCATTTTTTCTGCCGTATCGCGCACATAGATGTTTGCATGCAATTTCCAGTTCTCCTCTGGAGCACAAAACGCATGACCGCATGAACACTTAATGACCCACTTCTTTTGAGGATCTTGCACCACAAACAAATGAGGCCCCAAGGGTAAGACGATTTTGTCATCAAAATCTACCTTATCTTGCAACACCTTCAAATACATTTGGAACCTTTCATGATCTTTAGGCATGCTAAGCATTTTTAAGACAGTGTTCCAATCCAAGTTCCCCTCTACCAAATTTTTAATTTGTTCTTGTGTGTATTTTGACATGACCATTCTCCTTTCTTTATTTCTCATCAACCAACAGAACTGTGCGCACATCAGGCAATTTGCTCAAATCCATCCTGTATTTAGATCCATAGGTGAATACGCCAAGCTCATCTTCTTTCACGCTCCAACTCTTTGGCAAGTTCCAGAATGTTTTAAAATCGCTTAAAAACTTGGGTGAGAGATCAAAGCTAGTCGCATACATGTGCTTAACCTGTTTGGAAGCCTCTTTTTCAAGGATAGCGTTTCTTTCTTGCTCCATCCATTGTTTTACCGGTATGGATCTAGCCTTTCTGTTTTCAAGAATTTCTTTTCTTCTGGCCTTCGTTTTGGCTTCATCGCCGACCCACACGCCGTCTTTATTCTGACTCACAATCGCGCCATAAACCTTGTAAGCGTATTCTGGCAATAGCTGTTTGCTGTTGAGATCTTCTAAAATCGCATTCAAATCCCTTTCAATCGGATCGCCAAATCCAGGACCGCCTTTGATGTAATTCAAATACAAGTCATAATTATCAAAGCAGTTCTCGGTGGTGATGCATTGCTTATCCCTTTTGACTTGAGACGCATGAGAAATGTGCTTTTCATAATCTCGATCAGTTGGGTTAAAATCGCCCCCCAAAGGCAAGCTGGCGTTATTTTTAATCCTGTTTTTCAAGTCGGTGTTGTGCGCTTCAAACCTATAGCCACTGGCCGCTGGATAGCCCCCCATCATACCCCAATCGCTATTCATATAGCCATTACCCATAAAGAACATGGTCCAATCATGCGCACCCCACACCATTCTTAAGGTTTCAAACCCGTTACCGCCTCGATATTTCCCATACCCACCGGTATTGGCTTTGACATTCCTGCCTAAATAAAGAAGAGGCTCTGCCATTTCCCAAATTTCAACATCGCCCATATCGCCTTCTGGATTCCAAATAGCCGCTGCGTGATTTAGGCCGTCTTTTATCGCGCAAGCTCCAGTCCCACAAGAACTCGTCTCAAAGCTATTCACCGCATGGATTTCTCCATCCTGGTTGATACCACCGCCTTGCAGCCAATTGGAAGTGTTAGCGTTCCCGGAATTGACCTCTTCTAAATACCCTCGGCTGTAATACGCTTGAGACAAGCCTCTCCACAAAGCGCTCCAGCCTGATACCAAGAAATGCCATGCATAAGCATGCCCGGTGCGCCTGTCATCTGGATTCATCCAAGTCCCTTTTTTGAGTCTGAATTGAGTGGCGAAATAAGCGCCATCATTGATGCGAGAAGTGGGTATCAGCGTTTGAGTCATCATCACCCAAATACCGCTAGTGAAAGACACTTGGTTGCAATTAAAAGAGTGCCATCCCCACCTGGAAGCGCCATCAAAATCTAATTTCCATGTAGCGTCTTTATTGATAGTGATTTCCACAGGAGAGTGCATGATCGTGTCTAGCTTAGCAAATTCAGAGCACACGCCAATATCTTTATGCGCATAAGGCACATCCACAAACGCTACCTTTCTATACTTGCCCGGTATGGTCATGGATTTGATCCTAGAGATAAGGCCTCTTCTCCCTTCTTCAATCACTTCATCAATAAATCGCATGTAAGAATCAATGCCGTCTTCTTTAATGACTTCCATCACTAAATCCCTAATCATGTGGCACCCAGCAATCCTAGTCCTTTCATCCAAAATCCAATATTTAGGCGTTCTTACTGATCTTTGAGATTCATGCAACCAATCTTTAAAGCTCTCATCATTCGCCCCTGTTTTACGGCAAGTGATCATGTATCCATCCCCAAACCTTTGAACCTGCCCGGTGCTCATCGATCCTGGAGTAACTGATCCCGTATCAATCACATGCGTAACGCCGCCTACCCACCCGATCAATTTTTCATCGTGAAAGATAGGCACAAGAGTCATGATATCGCATGGGTGCACATTCCCAATCGCGCAGTCGTTATTGGTGAAAATATCCTTGTCATTGATACCAGGGTTATCTTCCCAATTATTCTCTACCATGTATTTAATAGCCGATCCCATAGTGCCTACATGGATAATGATGCCCGTAGAAGTCAGCACGCTATCGCCCACAGCGTTATAAAGCGTGAAGCACAATTCCCCCTCTTGCTCAACAATAGGGCTTGCAGCAATCCTTTTAGCCGTTTCTCTGGCATGCACGATACCGCCTCTTAATTTAGAGAACATCTTCTCATAGCCGATCGGATCTCTTTCTTTAAACTCTAGTTTTTTAAGGCCATTATAATGCCCTGTTTTTTCTGTCCTGGCTATGATTTCATCTCTAGCTTGTTTTAAAGTTTTGCCATTTTTCAATAAATTTGCCATTTTGAACTCCTTTTATTTAATTTCTTTCAAGTGGAACAATCGGTGTTTGTCTAGTTTTGTCGCAAAGCCTTTGGGTATCACGAAAGTGGTCGCATCTGATTCTACGATCGCAGGCCCTATGACTTCATTTCCAGGCAATAATTTTTCCATTTGCCACACATCTGCATCCACCCATTTTTTATGCCGATAGAATTTTCTAACGCCTATTTTGGCTTCTTTTGGGGGCGTAGCGCCATGCTCTTTTTCAACCGGAATCACAGGTTTTTGCGTAGCCACAACACCACGCATGATCACGCCGGTCACGCTAAAACCAAGCTCTGGAGAACACGCTGATTCAGAATAAACGCGAGCGTAGGTTTTTTCATATTCTTTAACAATCTCTTCCCAATCAGCCACGCTTGTAGCTTTTGACACAGGAGAAGTGATCTCTAAGTCATTCAATTGCCCCATATACTGCATCCTGTATCCAGGTCTTAAGATGACATCTTTTTGAGAAAATCCATTGATTTTGAACTCTTCAATCACTTTGAGAGTCAATTCATCCCATGCGTCTTGAATGATTTTGCATGCTTCTACTTTTGACTTGTCTGAAGAATACTGCGGTATGGCAATATCCACGCTCTTATCGTATCTGTATTCAAAATCAGCGCAAGCGCAACCAAAAGCGCTAAATCCAGCCGCCCACGCAGGCACTACCACATCCTTAAACCCTAAACCTTCTGTATAGCCATAGGTATGCACAGGCCCCGCGCCACCGTATGAAAAGCACACAAAATCAGACGGGCTATACCCTTTAGCGCTAATGTTGGATCGCAAGTATTCTTTAAGCTCCAAATCAAGCAACTCAATCACACCCGCAGCCGCATCTTCTACGCTAATGCCTAGCGGATCAGCGATTTGTTCTTTAATGTGTTTTTTAGCCCTATCCACATCTAATTTGATCAAACCGCCTAAGAAATTATCCGGGTTCAAATAGCCTAAAACAATATGGCAATCGGTTACTGAAACCGTGTCTAATCCGCTGTCTTTCCAACAAGTGCCAACCCTATATCCCGCGCTGTCAGGCCCTAGTTTAACCGATTGGCTGTGTGGATCAATGCGCACAAAACTCCCAGCACCTGCACCAACGGAATCCATAGCCACAAGCGGTAAGGATAAAACAAGGCGCGCCATATCAGGGTCAGAAGCGATGTTAAAATTGCTCTTAACGATAAGCGCCATATCAAAGCTCGTGCCGCCAATATCGCTGCATGCAATATTGTCATAACCAAGCGTTTCGCCTAGCAATTTAGATCCAATCACGCCTCCAATAGGGCCGCTCACAATAGTCCTAGCGAGCTCTTTAGCTTTCCAGCTAATGGTGCCTCCATGCGTTGCCATCACACGAAGATCGAATTTAGCGCCATGCTCTTTGAAGCGGTTGCTGACTTTAGAGAGGGTTTGCCTGCTTGGCTCAGCCGCATAAGCTTCTAAGATAGTGGTGTTCATTCTGTGGCTTTCTTTTCTTTGAGGGTAGTAATCCACAGAAGCAAATACAGGAATATTTTTACCCAATTTTTCAATCTCTTTTAACGCTATATCCCTAACGATCCGCTCGCTTTCAGCGTTTTTATGAGATTGCAACAAGCAAATCACAATGGCCTTTGCGCCTGCTTCTAAAAGCTCCTTAACAGCAACTTTAACCTCTTCTTGACGCACTGGGATAACCACTTGCCCCTTGACATCGGTTCTTTCTGTAACGCCTCTAATCCTTTTTAAAGGAATCAGCGGATCATCATACTTGTGCGTGTTGATATGCAACCTTTCTTCTAGTGCATACCCCAAGTAGGATTGCAACGCTCTGCCCATAGAATGCATTTGCTCAAAACCCTTATTGCAAATTAGGCCCACTTCCATCCCACGCCTTTGGACGACCCGATTGAGCATCGCCGTGCCTGAATACACGCAAGTGATCAACTCTGGATAAACCTTATCCACATCCGATTTCCAATGCGATAAAGCGTCTTGTGAGCTATGTAAAATAGCTAGGCTCTCATCTTCTGGGTTGCTTTGGGCTTTACCAACTACGAAACTGCCATTTTCTTTCACAAAAAACGTGTCCGTCATGGTGCCACCGGCATCAATACCCATCACCTGAACTCTTGCGTCTTTCATTTTTTAGACTCCTTGTATTAAAGTGTTGCTCGAGGTAACCTATCAAGGTAACCTATTCGAATTGTAGGACTGATTTTTAAATGGAAATCGTTTATTTCAAAGTTGTTTGTAATAAGGGAAAATTTGGTGTAATAAAGTGAAAAGTAGTAACAAATTCATTTAAAACGCTACTGATATTCATCTTAAATTACCCAAAAATATCATATAAATATCATATAGGAAGAAAAATATTAAACTGATATTAAATCAAAAGGCGAAATTCAATTCTAAAGTGCCGATTTGATGGTGCTTAGGCTGGGATTGAAAGGTTTTACTAATATCAGTGATCGTAAAAGCCACCCTGAAGCTGCGCCACATCATAGCCGCTCCTATTTCACTGGCATAAACAAAGTATTCCAAATTAGCAATGCCCCTAGTTTCAGGGCTATTGCCTTGAATGAAGATGTTAAGGGGTTGGAAGCGCCCAAAAGCCCCTACAAAAAAATAGATGGAAAATTTATCGCTATAAGGCATGCCTCCATCAAAAGCGGTATTGACCTTATTGACACCATAATCAGCGTCCAAATTATACCCAGCCCTAAAGAGCGAGCCTAGTTGGAAATAATCCCTCGCATTACCCAATTCCACATTAAACCCAGGCATCAACTCCATAGAAAAAAAACGAGTCTTTAAAAGGGGGACTTTTTTGAGCAATTGGTAGTGCACTTCAAAGATAAATTCGTTTTTGAGCTGCGTGTTCCAGCCATAAAATTGGGGGTCATGACCCCATTTATGAATGAGACGCTGCGTTTGAGCGGCCAAAGAATCTTGCCCTGTCGTGCCTAAAGAAAGCGTGAATAACTCCATAAAAGTTTGATGGCGGTTATACACATTCAAATTCACCCGTAAATACCCCCCATAAGGGTGGTTGTCATGCAAATGCACCAGTTTTCTGTTCTCAAGTGAAGGGGTATACATGTCTTGGGCGAGAGAAATGCCAAAACGAGTAACCCTAGGGCTTTTATTGAAAAAACCTAAATACGAAGTCCATTTCATCGCTTTATTTTTAGAAAAATCAAACTCTTTAGTAGAAAAGCCTATTTGATTGCCTGCGGTATAATACTCATCAATGTAAGGGTTGATATAACCATCATTTTCAGTCATCAAATTGATAGAATAGCGTTTAGAGGGCGTTAATGGGGTAAGAATATCCTCTTTTGCCCATGCAAACATTCCTAATAATAAACATAAAATAAATTTGAAAAACAAGACACTTCCTCTTAGGTTATTATGGGGTTATTGTAACGAAATAAGGCTTAATTACAAGAGCGTTTAAGGGGTAAAAGAGAAAACTTTACCCCATTGAAAAGAGCGTGGTTTTAGGCATAAAAAACTCACACTAAAAAATAAAACACCCCACACACGACTAAGCCTACAAAAATTAAAGTCAAAACGCAATAGCCCATAATATCTTTAGCGCCCAAACCCGCAATGGCTAAAGCGGGTAAAGCCCAAAAAGGCTGTATCATATTCGTCCAAGCGTCTCCCCAAGCGATAGCCATAGAAACCACTCCCGGATCCACGCCCAAGCTTTGCCCTGCCGGGAGCATGATAGGAGCTTGAATCGCCCATTGCCCTCCGCCAGACGGGATGAAAATATTGACAATCCCTGCGCTCAAAAAAGTCATGAGCGCGAAAGTTTTTTCATTAGCGATGTGCGTGAAGGCTAAAGAGAGCATTTGTGCTAAAGAATGACCCCCCACGCTATGGCTTGCCATCATCCCCATAATCCCGGCATAAAAAGGGAATTGCAATAAAATCCCAGCCACGCTCCTAGCGGAATGATTGATCGCTTTGACATAAGCTAAAGGGGTTTTATGGAGCAAAATCCCTAAAAAAAGGAAAATCGTATTGACAATGTTTAAACTAATCCCTCCTCCTTTAAAAAAATAAATACCAAGATACCCAAAACCCAAAAAAACCAAAAGATAAGAAAGCAAAGCGCTGTTTTCCAAAAAATGCGCGATTGTTTTGTCTTGTTGGTGATCAATGAGTTCTGTCTCCTTATATTCGTTTTTTAAAAGCTTTGCGTCAATCTCAACAATTTCTTCTTTTTTAGGGTGGATTATTGCCATTAAAAAGGGTAATCCTACAAGAATGATCCCTATGATGATTAAATTATAAGCAGAAAAAATCGTCTGACTGATAGGAATAGCTTTTTCAATCACCCCGGCGCTTATTTTGGATAGATCTTCATTTTGGGTGGCAACGCTTAAAGGGATAGAGCCTGATAAGCCCCCATGCCAGATGACAAAACCCGAATAAGCACTAGCAATAAGCAGCCTGTAATCCACCCCTTTAACCTTTTTGGCGATCTCTTTTGCAAAAATCGCGCTGATCACTAAGCCAAAACCCCAGTTGATCCAATTAGCGATTAACGATAAAAAAGTAACCAACCATAAAGCCGTATAATACCCTTTAGGTAAAGACGCCAAGTATTTTAAAAGTTTTTGGACTAATTTAGCGCTAGCCAAAGCCTGACCCAACACCAAAATAAGAGCCATTTGCATAGAAAAACCTAAAAGCGTCCAAGCGCCATTCCCCCAACTAGAAATGACAGAAAAAGCGTCTTGCCCTGTCAAACCATAAACAAGAACAAACACGATAAACGATAAAAGAGTGACCAAGACAAAAGAGTCCGGCAAACATTTAGACGCTAAAAACACACACGCTGAAGTCAAATGCCTTAATAAAAACATCAGCACTCCTTTTATAAGCTATAAGCGCACTTCAAATTCAGCTTCTGTTTTTTCTCTCACTTGATCAAGGCTGACACCCTCTTGCAATTCCACTAATTTCATGGCGTTATTAAAAAACTCAAACACCGCTAAATCCGTTATTAATTGATGCACCACGCCTTTTCCTGTTAAGGGCAAGGAGCATTCTTTTTTCACTTTAGACTCCCCGTATTTGTTGCAATGTTCCATGATGACAATCACTTTTTTAGCGCCATGCACCAGATCCATAGCCCCTCCCATGCCTTTTATAAGCTTTTTAGGGATCATCCAATTAGCCAAATCCCCATTTTGTGAGACTTCCATCCCTCCTAAAATCGCTAAATCAATATGCCCCCCACGAATCATCGCAAACGAATCCGCGCTGTTGAAAAACGAAGCGCCCGGCACCACGGTTATGGTTTCCTTTCCTGCATTAATGAGATCCGCATCAACGCCCCCTTCCAATGGGTAAGCGCCAATCCCTAATAGCCCGTTCTCGCTCTGGAAAACGATATTCATCCCGCTCACTTCATTAGCCACCAGCGTGGGCAAGCCTATCCCTAAATTCACATACATGCCCTCTTTTAATTCCTTTGCCGCTCTTTTAATGATAGCCTCTCTCATTTTGCGCTCCTTGTCGTGATTTTTTCTATCCGTTTTTCAAATTTCTCGCCCTTATAGATGTGTTGCACATAGATTCCTGGCAAGTGTATTTCATCTGGGTCTAATTCCCCGGCCGGGACAATTTCTTCCACTTCAGCGACGCATATTTTTGCCGCCATCGCACACAAGGGGTTGAAATTCCTAGCCGTTTTTCTAAACACCAAATTCCCAAGAGTGTCGCTTTTATAGGCTTTGATAAGCCCATAATCGCCTGTGATCGCTTTTTCTAAAATATACTCCTTGCCGTTAAATTCCCGTGATTCCTTGCCTTGAGCGATCAGAGTCCCAACTCCGGTTGGGGTGTAGTAAGCGGGTATCCCAGCCCCTCCAGCGTGCAAGTTTTCAGCCAGCGTGCCTTGCGGTGTCAAAACGACTTCAATTTCTCCGTTCAGCATTTGCGATTCAAAAATCTTATTCTTCCCCACATAGGAAGCAATAATCTTTTTAATCTGTTTTTTTTCCAAAAGAATACCCAACCCAAAATCATCAACGCCGCAATTATTGCTCACGACAATCAAATCCTTGATGCCTTTTTTATAAATGTAATCAATGGCGTATTCGGGTATCCCGCACAGCCCAAAACCGCCCACTAAAATAGTGTCCCCATCTTTTAACCCGCTCAATGCTTTGTCTAAATCGGTTATAACCTTGTTCATCTCATTCTCCTTATTTTTGTTCCACTACCACTGATAGCCCTTGTCCGCCGCCCACACACAATGACGCGCAGCCCACGCCATGACCGCTTCTTTTCATTTCATGCAATAAAGTTACTAAGATCCTAGCGCCGCTTGCACCAATAGGGTGGCCAATGGCTATTGCGCCTCCATTCACATTCACGATATTGGGGTTTAATTCAAGCTCTTTTAACACGGCTATGCTTTGCGCGGCAAAGGCTTCATTGAGTTCAAAAAGATTGATGTCATTGAGATTCATTTTGACATTTTTAAGATTGTTCTTAATAGCGATGCTAGGGCATATACCCATTATATCCGGACTGCAACCACCCAAGCCAAACCCATTAATAGTCGCCATGGTTTTTAACCCCAATGTTTGCGCTTTTTGAGCGCTGCATAAAATGATAACACTCGCACCATCATTGATCCCTGATGAATTTCCTGCCGTTACCGATCCGTCTTTTTTGAAAGCGGGTTTGAGCTTTGCAAGGGATTCTAGCGTCGTTTCTCTAGGGTATTCGTCTTCTTTAAAAACCACCACGCCTTTTTTATTCGCTATTTCAATGGGCGTGATTTCTTCTTGGAATTTCCCTGCATTAATGGCGGCTCTTGCTTTGAGTTGCGATTGGAGCGCGAAAGCATCTTGCTCTTCTCGGCTGATGTGGTATGCTTGAGCGACATTATCAGCGGTGATCCCCATGTGGTAATCATTGAACGCATCCCACAATCCGTCATAAATCATGGAGTCTATCATGTTCGCATTCCCCATTCTTTTCCCCTCTCGCATATCAAACGACAAATAGGGCGCTGCGCTCATGTTTTCCACGCCACCGCACACCACCACTTCATCGCGCCCAAGCATGATGCTGTCATGCGCTAATTGAATGGCTTTCATAGACGATCCGCAAACCATATTGACGCTAAAAGCGTTTTTGTCATTAGGGATGCCAGCGTCTAGTTGGATCTGTCTGGCGATATTTTGACCCAAACCAGCGCCTAAAACATTGCCTAAAATGACAGAATCCACATCGCTAGGCTTAAGAGAGCTCGCATTCAAAGCGTCTTTAAGCACGCAAACACCCATTTCTCTAGCGCCTACATTCTTTAGAGAGCCTAGAAAACTCCCCACTGCGCTTCGTTTTGCCGCCACTATAACCACTTCATTCATGTCTTTGCCTTTAAGTTGATTTACTCATCATAGTATCACTTTTAGATAATTGACGCCCTAACAGGTTGGATTTTGTTTTAGGTTTTGTTTTAGATTGAGGGCGATCCGTTTATTTTTTTCACAAAAATATTATTCTTATCGTTCAATGATTATTGCATAATTTTTGATATTCAACACAGATTAGTTTAAAACTATAATTATTAGTTGTTAAGCTATAGCCTGTCTTAATGATAGACTATATTATTTATTAAAAACTAAAAGTTTTATTAGCACATAAATTAGTATAGATACCTATATTTTCATCTTTATCTTCTACTAATAAATAATGATGGCTTTGCTGATACTTGGTTTTATACTGATTGGTGATTATCCAATAAGGTTTAAGCAAACTCCCTAATTTCTTTCTCTAAAGCGTTGATAAAAACGCTTGAATAGGATTTTTCTTTAGGGAATTTTTCTAAAAAATCATTCAATAGCCCAAGGTATTGCTCCTTATTTAAAGCCCCTTTCAACACTTCGTATTTTAAAAAAAGCCAGTAAGTGTTAAGCACATCGCTTTGGCAATAGCTGTCAATAATCTCTTTTTTCTCCTTTTGGCTTAAATTAGGGTTGTAATAAATCGCATGCACTAAGTCCCCGCTCACATCAAATTTACCAGGAATATTCGTCATAGAACAAACGCCATTCAAATTCAACCCCCTAACGGATCCATAATGGCTCAAGCTATCCATTAAATCCAAATGGAACTGCTCGCTATAGCGCGCGCGGTAATTCTCCCATTTGTTTTCTTGGCTGTAAAAAGCGTCTAAAGTTAAATTGTATTTAAGGGCTTTGAGCGTGAGTAGGGGAATATCAAAACCTCTGCCATTGAAGCTTATTAAGCGCGGTTGTTTTTCGTTAAAGTATCTAAAAAAATCTTCTAAAAGCTCTTTTTCGCTTGTAAAATCCTCTTTATTCTCGTGTTTTTGACCAAAATTCCCCACTTTGACAAACTGCCAGTAATCATCGCCAATGACCGCTGCAATAGAGATAATTTCATGCAAATAAAGGGGCAAAAACTCGCTCCCGCTTTTTTCTTTTTGCTTTTCAAAACTCCATTCACAGATTTTTAGCGCATCGTCTTCTTTTAATTGAAAATGCTCTTTACACAAGCTAACGCTAGGAATGGTTTCTATATCAAACACGCACAACATCACACGCTCCTTTCGCATTTTGACATTCTTGTCTCGCTTTTATTATATAACAATTAGTATTATAGCGCTATAGTGCTAACTTTTAATCTAAAAACGATATAACTAAAAATTAAAAAACTTTAATGTGGAGCATTCAAACCCAATGAAAGAAATCACTATCGCCCTTGTGGGCCAGCCTAATGTGGGGAAATCGTCCCTCATCAACGCTTTGAGCAACGCCCATTTGAAAGTGGGGAATTTTGCCGGGGTTACCGTGGATAAAATGGAAGTGGGTTTGATCCATAAAGAGCATCAAATCACTATCATTGATTTACCAGGCACTTACGCGCTCAATGACTTCACCACTGAAGAAAAGGTGACTAAAGATTTTTTAGAAAAAGGGCAATACGATCTCATTCTTAATGTGGTGGATTCCACCAATTTAGAGCGTAATTTAGCCTTGAGCGCGCAGCTATTAGACACGAATAAAAAAATGCTTCTTGCGCTCAACATGTGGGATGAGGCGCAAAAAGAGGGCATTAAAATCAATACAGAAAAGCTTTCTCAAGAATTAGGGGTTGTGTGCGTGCCAACAAGTGCAAGATCCAAAGAAGATCGCTTGAATACCGAGCTTTTATTAGACGAAATTGTCAGGCTTTATTCTCAAAACACTACAAACAATGAAAGCATAAAAGTCCCGTCTCAAAGTTTTAAGGAGTCTTTAAAATACAGCCAGAGCGCTCAAAGAATCGCTCAATTAGTGATCAGTGAAAACCAACAAAACGCGAGCTTTGAACACACTTATAAGATTGATAAGATTTTAATGCACCCGCGTTATGGGATTTTCATTTTTTTAGGGTTTATGTTTATCATTTTTTCCTTGAGCTTTTTAATAGGGGGGGAGTGCAAAAAGCGCTTGAAACAGGGTTTAAATTTTTAAGCGATAGCGTTAAAGAAAATGTGGCTAATGAAGATTTAGCGTCTTTGGTGGGCGATGGCATTATTGGGGGAGTGGGAGCGACGGTTTCATTCTTGCCTTTAATTGTGGTGTTGTATTTTGGGATTTCTTTACTAGAGACGACAGGTTATATGAGTAGGGTAGCGTTTTTATTAGATGGAATCTTGCATAAATTTGGCTTGCATGGGAAGAGCTTTATCCCTTTAATCACCGGTTTTGGCTGCTCAGTGCCCGCTTACATGGCCACAAGAACCTTACAAAATTATAACGAACGATTGATCACGCTTTTTGTGATCGGCTTTATGAGCTGCTCGGCAAGGCTGCCTATTTATGTGCTGTTTGTAGGCTCGTTTTTCCCCTCTTCTAGCGCGGGGTTTGTGCTGTTTTGTATTTATATTTTGGGGGCGGTTGTGGCGTTAGTGATGGCCAAATTACTCAAATTAAGCGTGTTTAAAGGACAGAGTGAATCCTTTATTATGGAAATGCCCAAATACCGCTTTCCCAGTTGGAGAATGGTCTATTTCAGTATCTACACCAAGTCGCTTTCTTACCTTAAAAAAGCCGGGACTTATATTTTAGTGGGAGCGATTTTAATCTGGTTTATGTCCCAATACCCTAAAAATGATGCGGCTATGAAGGCTTATAAACAAGAAAGCTTGTTAGTGAATAAGGATACCACTCTTTCAAGCGAAGCCAAAGAAGAAAAATTAAAAGAATTAAAAACCGAATTGGATCAAAAGAATTTAAAAAATAGCGTTGTAGGGAGAGGTGGGGCGTATTTGGAAAAAGTCTTTAGCCCTATGGATTTTGATTGGCGTTTGAGCGTCTCGCTTGTAACCGGGTTTATGGCTAAAGAGGTGGTGGTTTCTACTTTGGGGGTGTTGTTTTCTTTAGGAGATCAAAACGAAAAATCTGACGCTTTTAGAGGGATTTTAAGAAAAGAAGTCAGCGTGCCTAGCGGGATCGCTTTTATCGTGTTTGTGATGTTTTATATCCCTTGTTTTGCAGCGACCATTACTTTTGGTAGGGAAGCTGGGGGGATAAAGTTTGTAGCGTATTTATTCGTCTTCACAACCGTTGTAGCGTATGCGTTTTCCTTGATAGCTTTTTATGCAACTCAAATTTTGGTTTAAAGGCTATTCATGGTTTAAAAACCTTGATTTGTTTAAAATTCCCCCCATTAAAAATATTAAAAAATTTTTATTTTTCTTCCAATCTTTTCTATAAACATTCGCATTAATCGGCATTTTTGACAAAAAAGTCATTTAATTTAATTTAAATAATAATTATCTCAAAATTTAAGCTAAAACTAATAATAATTATTATAAATTCTACCTTGTTGTAAAAAAGAACATTTTTCATAAAAGGTAGTAAATGAAAAGAATTTTAGTCTCTCTAGCTGTTTTGAGTCATAGCGCGCATGCCGTAAAGACTCATAATTTGGAAAGGGTGGAAGCTTCAGGAATAGCTAACGATAAAGAAGCGCCTTTAAGTTGGAGAAGTAAGGAAGTTAGAAACTATATGGGTTCTCGCACGGTGATTTCTAACAAGCAGCTCACTAAAAGCGCCAATCAAAGCATTGAAGAAGCTTTGCAAAATGTGCCGGGCGTGCATATTAGAAACTCTACAGGTATTGGAGCTGTGCCTAGCATTTCCATTAGGGGGTTTGGTGCGGGAGGCCCAGGGCACTCTAATACGGGAATGATTCTAGTCAATGGGATTCCTATTTATGTCGCACCCTATGTTGAAATTGGCACGGTTATTTTTCCTGTAACCTTTCAATCTGTGGATAGAATCAGCGTAACCAAAGGTGGGGAGAGCGTGCGTTATGGCCCTAATGCTTTTGGCGGCGTGATCAACATCATCACCAAAGGCATTCCTACCAAGTGGGAGAGTCAAGTGAGTGAGAGAACCACTTTTTGGGGAAAGTCTGAAAATGGGGGGTTTTTCAATCAAAATTCTAAAAGCATTGATAAAAGCTTAGTTAATAACATGCTTTTTAACACTTACTTAAGAACGGGGGGTATGATGAATAAGCATTTTGGAATCCAAGCTCAAGTCAATTGGATCAAAGGGCAAGGGTTTAGATACAACAGCCCTACGGATATTCAAAACTACTTGCTAGATTCGTTGTATCAAATCAATGATAGCAATAAAATCACCGCTTTTTTTCAATATTATAGTTATTTCTTGACAGACCCTGGATCTTTAGGCATAGCCGCTTACAATCAAAATCGTTTTCAAAATAACCGCCCTAATAACGATAAAAGCGGGAGAGCGAAGCGATGGGGAGCTGTGTATCAAAACTTTTTTGGGGACACGGATAGAG
This sequence comes from Helicobacter pylori, assembly GCA_008033015.1. GTDB lineage: Bacteria > Campylobacterota > Campylobacteria > Campylobacterales > Helicobacteraceae > Helicobacter > Helicobacter pylori_DH. The sequence goes on along the minus strand of CP032042.1, from coordinate 389,352 downwards.
TCGGTGGGGATTTCACTTTCAGTTACTATGGGCATGACATGTCAAGGGATTTTAAATTTGATTCTAACTATTTAAATGTCAATACCAATCCTAAATTAGGCCCTGTTTATACCAATCAAAATTATCCAGGATTTTTTATTTTTGATCATTTAAGGCGTTATGTGATGAACGCTTTTGAGCCTAATTTGAACTTAGTTGTCAATACCAATAAAGTTAAGCAAACTTTTAATGTGGGCATGCGTTTTATGACGATGGACATGTTCATTAGATCTGATCAAAGCACATGCGAAAAATCAGATATTATTGATGGGGTGTGCCACATGCCCCCATATGTTCTTTCTAAAAAGCCTAGTAACAATCAAGAAATGTTTAACAACTATACAGCGGTATGGTTGAGCGATAAAATAGAACTTTTTGATTCTAAATTGGTGATAACTCCAGGGATTAGATACACTTTTTTGAACTATAACAACAAAGAGCCAGAAAAGCATGATTTTTCCGTATGGACCAGTAAAAAACAGCGTCAAAACGAATGGAGTCCCGCCCTTAACATTGGCTATAAACCTATGGAAAATTGGATATGGTATGCGAACTACCGCCGCAGTTTTATCCCCCCACAACACACAATGGTAGGCATTACTAGGACTAATTACAACCAAATTTTTAATGAAATTGAAGTGGGGCAACGCTATAGTTATAAAAATCTATTGAGCTTTAATACCAATTATTTTGTGATTTTTGCCAATCGTTACTATGCGGGAGGCTATAGCCCACAGCCTGTGAATGCTAGGAGTCAAGGGGTGGAATTGGAATTGTATTACGCGCCGATTAGGGGTTTGCAATTCCATGTGGCTTACACTTACATTGATGCGCGCATCACTTCTAACGCTGATGATATTGCTTATTATTTTACAGGCATTGTCAATAAACCCTTTGACATTAAAGGGAAGCGTTTGCCTTATGTGAGTCCTAACCAATTCATATTTGACATGATGTATACTTACAAGCACACGACTTTTGGAATCAGCAGTTATTTTTATAGCCGCGCTTATAGTTCTATGCTCAATCAAGCCAAAGATCAAACCGTGTGCTTGCCCTTAAACCCAGAATACACAGGGGGGTTAGAGTATGGTTGTAATTCAGTAGGGTTATTGCCCTTGTATTTTGTGTTGAACGTTCAAGTAAGCTCAGTCTTATGGCAAAGCGGTAGGCACAAAATCACAGGGAGTTTGCAAATCAATAACCTTTTTAACATGAAGTATTATTTTAGGGGAATTGGCACAAGCCCTACAGGAAGAGAGCCCGCACCGGGACGCTCCATTACAGCGTATTTGAATTATGAGTTTTAAATTAATTTCAAGCTTTTATCGCTTGAATGTTTTTAATATCAAACCATTTTAAAACTCGCTACTAAATTTTCGGTCAATAAATTAAACCCATCTACCAGAATAAACACTAAAATTTTAAAAGGCAGAGAAATCATTACAGGCGGGAGCATCATCATGCCCATCGCCATTAAAATAGAGCTGATAACCATATCAATCACCAAAAAAGGCAAGTAGAGTAAAAAGCCGATTTGAAACGCTGTTTTCAATTCGCTTATCATAAACGCCGGGATTAAAACGCTCAAACTCACCTCATCAGGGGTTTTAGGGTTAGGCAGGTTTCTGATCCTAAAAAAAAGGGCTAGATCCTTTTCTCGCGTGTTTTTAAGCATGAATTCCTTGAAGGGCAGAGCGCTTTTTTCAAACGCTTCGGTGTAAGAAATCTTTTTATCCATATAAGGCTTGATCCCTGTATCGTAAGCCTTTTTTAGGCTAGGTTCCATGATGAAAAAAGTCAATATCAAAGAGAGCGAGACTAAAATTTGAGTGGGTGGGGTTTGTTGCGTGCCTAAAGCGGTCCTTAAAAAAGAAAACACCACGATCAAACGGGTGAAACTCGTCATCACTAAAATCAATGACGGGGCTAAAACTAAAAGCGTGAGCAGGGCGATGACATTAAGGGTGGTTACAAGCTGTTTAGGATCATTAGGAGCGTTTAAAGAGAGATTGACGCTAGGCAAAGCGCTATCAGCGCTCATTAAAGGGCATATTAAAGGGCAAATGAGGATTAAAAAAATGAAAAAACGCAAATTCTAGCCTTAAATCTTTGATGAAACAAAGTCAAATTATAAGATAAGGCATGTTAAAATTCCTTTAAAATAAGTTTAAGGATTTCAATGCTTTCTGTAATCATACTAGCCGCTGGCAAAGGCACTCGCATGCATTCTAGCCTGCCTAAGACTTTACACACGATTTGCGGGGAGCCTATGTTATTTTACATTTTAGAAGTGGCTTTTTCAATCAGTGATGATGTGCATCTTGTCTTACACCACCAACAAGAACGCATTAAAGAAGCGGTGTTGAAGCGTTTTAAGGGCGTCATTTTTCACACTCAAATCGTGGAAAAATATTCAGGGACAGGTGGGGCTATCATGCAAGAAGATAAAACGCCTATTCCTACAAAACATGAGCGGGTTTTGATTTTGAATGCGGACATGCCCTTAATCACTAAAGACGCTCTTACCCCCTTATTAGAAAGCAAGAATAACGCTATAGGTTTACTCCATTTAGCTGACCCTAAAGGTTATGGGCGCGTTGTTTTAGAAAACCATCAGGTTAAAAAGATTGTAGAAGAAAAGGACGCTAATGATGAAGAAAAAGAAATTAAAAGCGTGAATGCTGGCGTGTATTTGTTTGAAAGAAAGTTTTTAGAAAAATACTTACCCAAGCTCCATGACCAAAACGCCCAAAAAGAATACTACCTCACGGATTTAATCGCTCTAGGAATCAATGAAAACGAAACAATTGACGCTATTTTTTTAGAAAAAGAGTGTTTTTTAGGGGTGAATAGCCAAACAGAAAGGGCGAAGGCTGAAGAAATCATGCTAGAAAGACTGCGAAAAAACGCCATGGACTTAGGGGTAGTGATGCAATTACCAAAGAGCATTTATTTAGAAAAAGGCGTGAGTTTTAAGGGGGAATGCGTTTTAGAGCAAGGGGTGCGTTTGAGCGGAAATTGCCTGATAGAAAACGCGTGCATTAAAGCTTATAGCGTGATAGAAGAGAGTCAAATCATTAACAGCAGTGTGGGGCCGTTTGCCCATGCGCGCCCTAAAAGCGTGATTTGTGATAGCCATGTGGGGAATTTTGTAGAGACTAAAAACGCCAAACTTCAAAGCGCTAAAGCAGGGCATTTGAGCTATTTAGGGGATTGTGAGATAGGGAAAAACACAAATATAGGGGCTGGCGTGATCACTTGCAATTACGATGGTAAAAATAAACACCAAACGATCATCGGTGAAAATGTCTTTATAGGGAGCGATAGCCAGCTAGTCGCCCCCATAAATATCGGCTCTAATGTCTTAATCGGCAGCGGCACCACCATCACTAAAGACATTCCTAGCGGTTCGTTAAGCCTTTCACGCGCCCCTCAAATTAACATTGAAAACGGGTATTTTAAGTTTTTTAAGAAACCTTAAAGAGCTTGAAAAGAATTGCTGTTTTAAAATCTTATTAATCGTATTTTAATGGATTAAAAAGTTCTCTTTTTATCCTTTTGGATTTGCTTCAATAATGAAAAACCCAAAAATTATTATAATTATTTACTTTAATCCTGTAATTTGTGTATAAACAAAACACTTATTGAGCTTCTTGTGATCTTTCGCTGATTTATAACAATGCTTTTAATACAATTGTGGTTAAATATTCTTATCAAGGTGTGCCAAACATGCTTTGAATCTCAATTGATGAAAGGATTTGTTATGAGTGGATCAAAAGCTTGTGTAGTGGTTTTATGCGGTGCAATGGCTAATACGGCTATAGCTGGTCCTAGAATAGAAGCAAGGGGTGAATTAGGCAGATTTTTGGGGGGAGCTGTTGGTGGTGCAATTGGAGGTGGTGTTGGTGGTGCAGTGGGGGGAGCTGTTGGCGGTCCTGCGGGTGGTTGGGCTGGCAGATTCATTGGTGGTTCTGTGGGGAGAGAGTTTGGCAGAGAAATAGGCGATAGGGTAGAAGATTATATCCGTGGCGTTGATAGAGAGCCACAAACCCCAAGAGAACCCACCTATGATCGTCATTTTGTGTATGATAGGTAGTTTTGGGTGAGAAAGGAGAAAACATGAATATCAAAGAGCGTTTGAGCATCTCCGAATATCACTGGGCAGTGGGTCTAGTCTATGGGGGATGTTTCTCCATGATCACTAGCATTCTGTTTGAGATCAATGGTTCAGCTAGCGATTCGACCTTTGACCCTAAAAATAGCTATTATATGTGGCTAACACTCTTAATAGCGGCTCTATTGTCTAACCTTTTATTTGACCCACGAGACAGGGATCGTTATAAATCTTTCCAAGGGTTCCCCAAGTTTTTTAAAGCCATTTTTAAGGCTAGGTTTTTTGGCGCGTTTTATGACGCTGTGTTAGGGGCAAGACTAAGGGATTTTTATATGGTGCTTTCAATGATGCCCTTTGCTATCGCTATGCATGAAATTTCGGCGTATTGCGGGCATCCTAGCAACTTTCTTGTAGAGTGTTTGGTCATTTTGGGGCTTCAATGTTTTCTTAAGCTTTGCACTAAATTAGGGTGGTGATTTAACCCAAATTATTAAAAAAGCGCTCTTAAGGGGTTTAGTTGGGGGTTGTAAGAGGGATTATTTCAAAATACCCTCTTATCCCCTTAAGAGTTTTATCTTTGAACTTTTCTTTTTCTTAAGTTTTTTATTGATACAATGCCAAATTTAAAAGAAAACGATTTGATTTAAAGGAAAAATTTTGATTACGGTGGTTAAACGAAACGGGCGCATTGAGCCTTTGGACATTACCAAAATCCAAAAATACACTAAGGACGCTACGGACAATTTAGAGGGCGTGAGTCAAAGTGAGCTGGAAGTGGATGCGAGGTTGCAATTTAGAGACAAGATCACTACTGAAGAAATCCAACAAACTTTGATTAAAACCGCTGTGGATAAGATAGATATTGACACGCCTAATTGGAGCTTTGTCGCCTCAAGGCTTTTTTTGTATGATTTATACCATAAAGTAAGTGGTTTTACAGGGTATAGGCATTTGAAAGAGTATTTTGAAAACGCTGAAGAAAAGGGCCGCATCCTTAAGGGCTTTAAGGAAAAATTTGATCTAGAGTTTTTAAATAGCCAGATCAAGCCTGAAAGGGATTTCCAATTCAATTATTTAGGGATTAAAACCTTGTATGATCGCTATTTGTTAAAAGACGCTAACAATAATCCCATTGAATTGCCCCAACACATGTTTATGAGCATTGCGATGTTTTTAGCGCAAAACGAACAAGAACCTAACAAAATCGCTTTAGAATTTTATGAAGTTTTAAGCAAGTTTGAAGCGATGTGCGCGACCCCCACTCTAGCGAACGCGCGCACCACCAAACACCAACTCAGCTCATGCTATATTGGCAGCACGCCGGATAATATTGAGGGGATTTTTGACAGCTACAAGGAAATGGCGCTGTTGTCCAAATATGGCGGGGGGATTGGCTGGGATTTTTCTTTGGTGCGCTCTATCGGGAGCTATATTGATGGGCATAAAAATGCGAGCGCTGGCACGATCCCGTTTTTAAAAATCGCTAACGATGTGGCGATTGCGGTGGATCAATTAGGCACACGAAAGGGTGCGATTGCGGTGTATTTGGAAATTTGGCACATTGATGTGATGGAGTTCATTGATTTAAGGAAAAATAGCGGCGATGAAAGGCGAAGAGCGCATGATTTATTCCCGGCTCTTTGGGTGTGCGATCTGTTCATGAAAAGGGTTTTAGAAGACGCGATGTGGACTTTGTTTGACCCTTATGAGTGTAAGGATTTGACTGAGCTTTATGGGCAGGATTTTGAAAAACGCTATTTAGAGTATGAAAAAGATCCCAAAATCATTAAGGAATACATTAACGCTAAAGATTTATGGAAAAAAATCTTAATGAATTATTTTGAAGCCGGTTTGCCTTTCTTAGCCTTTAAAGATAACGCCAATCGGTGCAACCCAAACGCTCATGCAGGAATTATTCGATCGTCTAATTTATGCACAGAGATTTTTCAAAACACCGCGCCCAACCACTACTGCATGCAAATAGAATACACCGACGGCACCATAGAATTTTTTGAAGAAAAAGAGTTGGTAACGACAGATAGTAACATCACTAAATGCGCTAACAAGCTCACTAGCACCGATATTCTTAAGGGCAAACAAATCTATATCGCTACTAAGGTTGCTAAAGACGGGCAAACGGCGGTGTGCAATCTAGCGAGCATCAATTTAAGCAAGATCAACACCGAAGAAGACATTAAAAGGGTCGTGCCGATCATGGTCAGGCTCTTAGACAATGTGATTGATTTGAATTTCTACCCTAACCGCAAAGTCAAAGCCACCAATTTACAAAATAGAGCCATAGGGTTAGGGGTTATGGGTGAAGCGCAAATGCTCGCAGAACACCAAATCGCCTGGGGGTCTAAAGAGCATTTAGAAAAAATTGACGCTTTAATGGAGCAAATCAGCTACCATGCGATTGACACGAGCGCGAATTTAGCGAAAGAAAAAGGGGTTTATAAGGATTTTGAAAATTCAGAATGGAGTAAGGGGATTTTCCCTATTGATAAAGCCAACAATGAAGCCTTAAAGCTCACCGAAAAAGGGCTTTTCAATCACGCTTGCGATTGGCAAGGTTTGAGGGAAAAAGTCAAAACTAATGGCATGCGTAATGGCTATTTAATGGCGATCGCTCCCACAAGCTCCATTTCTATTTTAGTAGGCACAACCCAAACGATTGAACCCATTTATAAGAAAAAATGGTTTGAAGAAAATTTGAGCGGGCTAATTCCTGTCGTAGTGCCTAATTTGAATGTAGAAACTTGGAATTTTTACACATCAGCCTATGATATTGACGCTAAAGATTTGATTAAAGCAGCGGCCGTGCGCCAAAAATGGATCGATCAAGGCCAAAGCATTAATGTGTTTTTACGCATAGAAAACGCCAGCGGTAAAACCTTGCATGAAATCTACACGCTCGCTTGGAAATTAGGGTTAAAATCCACTTATTATTTGCGCAGCGAAAGCCCTAGCATAGATGAAAAAAGCGTGTTGGATCGATCGGTGGAGTGTTTTAATTGCCAATAATATAAGCTTAAATAAGCTAATCTTTGCTAAAATGAGATTTAAAATTATTTAAGGAAGATGAATGCTTTTTGCGATGATTGGTTCAGGGGGGTTTATCGCTCCCAAGCACTTGCAAGCGATTAGAGATACAGGGCATTTTTTGGATTGCTCTTTTGATGTTCATGATAGCGTGGGGGTTTTAGATGAGTATTTCCCGCAATCAGAGTTTTTTACCAATATTGAAGATTTTGAAAAGCATTTAGAGCAATCTAAGGCTATGGGTAAAGAAATCAACTATTTGAGCGTTTGCACGCCCACGCACACGCATTTTGATCATATTCGTTTCGGGTTAAGAAACGGCATGCATGTGATTTGTGAAAAACCCTTAGTTTTAGACCCTGGCGAAATACAAGAATTGAAAGATTTAGAGGTGAAACACCAAAAAAGGGTGTTTAGTCTTTTGCCCTTGCGCCTGCATTGCGACACGCTGGCTTTGAAAGAAAAAATCAAGAGCGAATTAGACAAAAACCCTAGCAAGGTGTTTGACATCACGCTCACTTATATCAGCGTTCAAGGGAAATGGTATTTTTCTTCATGGCGAGCGGATGTGAATAGGAGTGGGGGGTTAGCCACTCAAATGGGAGTGAATATTTTTGACACTTTATTGTATTTGTTTGGAAGCGTTAAAGATAAGGTTATCAACAGAGAAGAGCCTGATTGCGTGTGCGGAATACTCTTTTTAGAGCATGCCAAAATAAGATGGTTTTTTTCCATCAATCCAGAACACATGGGAGTGGCTAAAGAAAAGGTTTATCATAAAATGATCCTAGAGGGCGAAGAAGTCAATCTCACGCAGAGCTTTGATAACCTGTATATAGAAAGCTACAAACAGATTTTAGCTCAAGGGGGGTTTGGCTTGGATGACGCTATGGCGTCTGTCAAACTGGCTTATGAATTAAGAAACCTTTCAGTCAGCGAACCCAATGAAGATTCGCATGTTTTGTGTTGCAAAAACAAAACAGACTAATAAAGGCATCACTTTTAAAAGCGTTGTTTAGGGGGTTTTGGTTATTGGTGTTTGATTAGAATAGGATTGTTTTTAATTTTCTTTTAAGAGGGGGTTTTTACTTTTTAAGGGTTTTTATGGATATTTATGCGTTATACATAGCGATAGGGCTTTTTACTGGCATTCTATCAGGGATTTTTGGCATTGGTGGGGGGTTGATCATTGTCCCTATCATGCTCGCAACCGGACATTCTTTTGAAGAATCCATTGGGATTTCCATTTTGCAAATGGCGCTTTCATCGTTCGTTGGCTCTGTTTTGAATTTCAAAAAAAAATCGCTTGATTTTTCTTTAGGCTTGTTGATAGGGGCAGGGGGGCTGATAGGAGCGAGTTTTAGCGGATTTGTTTTGAAAATCGTTTCCAGTAAAATTTTAATGGTTATTTTCGCGCTTTTAGTCGTGTATTCTATGATCCAATTTGTTGTGAAACCCAAAAAAAAAGATTTTATAGCGGATACTAAACGCTATCATTTGCAAGGTTTAAAATTATTTTTAATTGGCGCGCTCACAGGGTTTTTTGCCATCACTTTAGGGATTGGTGGGGGGATGCTCATGGTGCCTTTGATGCATTATTTTTTAGGGTATGATTCTAAAAAATGCGTGGCGTTAGGGCTATTTTTTATTCTGTTTTCTTCCATTTCAGGAGCTTTTTCTTTAATCTATCACCACATCATCAATAAAGAAGTGCTTTTAGCAGGGGCGATTGTGGGCTTAGGCTCTGTTATGGGCGTGAGCATTGGAATTAAATGGATCATAGGGCTTTTGAATGAAAAAATGCATAAAATTTTGATTTTAGGGGTGTATGGTTTGTCGTTATTGATTATTTTATACAAACTCTTTTTTTAAATTGATGGTTTTATACCACTACTATTTTAAGACCCCTAAGAGTTTCCCTTTAGAGTATTTGCATTTGTGCGCTAATGAGAGCCATTTATTGAGATTGGATTTTGATACGACCAATTTTTCTCATAACACCCCTATGAATACCCCATTAAAACTCAGCGTTCAAGCCTTAGAGCGTTATTTCTTGGGACAACTTTTTGAATTTGATGCGCCTTTAGATTTGATAGGGACTTTTTTTCAAAAACAAGTTTGGTCTGCGTTAATGACTATCCCTTATGGCAAGACAAAAAGTTACGATGAAATCGCAAAGCTCATCAATAACCCTAAATCTTGCAGAGCGATTGGCAACGCTAATCATAATAACCCTATTTCTTTGATCGTGCCTTGTCATAGAGTGGTGCGTAAAAATGGCACTTTAGGGGGGTATAATGGGGGCATAGAAGTCAAAAAGTGACTGTTAGAATTTGAAAGCAAAATTTTAAATGAGCAAGCTAAAAATTTTTTAATTTCTTAAAAAATGGGGTTTTAGTTGTTTTATGGTAAAAATCATTTTTTAAGGGAGTAGGGGGTGTTTTTTAATTTTCTTCCCAAATGCTCGCCGCTTCTTTTAAACGCTGCTTGTCAAAATGCGTGTAAATCCTGCTCGTATTCAAGCTCGCATGCCCCAAAGCTTCTTGAACCAAAATCAAATCATGACGTTTTTGATAAAGCAAGGTCGCAAAAGAATGCCTTAACATGTGCGCCCCATTTTTCTCTCGCCTGAGTCCTGCAAAATTGATGATGCGTTCCACTTGCTTATACAGATAAGCTTGCGTTAAAGCACTGCCTTTTTGGTTACAAAACAATAAATCATTTTTAACAGGATACAATTTCCTTTCTATGAGCCATTCTTTCAAAAGGCTCTCAATGTGGAAAGCTTTGAGCATCACCGCCCTGTATTTATCGCCCTTACCTTTAATCAAAATCGTATAACAGCCATTTTCTAAAGTAAAATCCTTTATTTTAAGCTGCAAGGCTTCATTAGAACGCATGCCTGTAAAAACGATGATTTTAATGAGCAGGCGGTTTCTGGCGCGCACTTTAGCGGACATTTCTATTTTATCAATGCTCTCTAAAAATTTTTCTAATTCTTCATTATTCAAATGAGTAGGGAGCTTGTTGCCTGCGCTTTGATTGACTCCACTGATATTTTTAAGCGTGATATTATAAATATAAGATTTTTCATTTTCATCTTGATTTTGCTTGTCTATATAGCTAAAAAGTCCTAGCAGAGCAATTCTGTAGTTTTTCTTAGTGGCTAAACTCAAACCCCCGGTATAAACGCTCAAAAATTCAGCCAGCATGACTTCATCTATGCTTTTGAGCGAATTAAAAGCAAGTCTTTCAGTTATTAGTCTAGCTTTGCTGAAGTATTCATGAAATTTGAGTAGGGGCAGTGCGTAGGTGTTGATACCTAGTAATCCAACATTACGGGCTTTTTTACAAACTTTTTCTAATTGGCTTGAGCTGACGAACGCATGATTGAATTCGTTCAAGCATTCAAAAACCTTGTTTTGATCTTTCACTTGGGAATTAGACAGGCTCGTGCATTTGTAACGCAAAAAGCGTCCAATCCATAGCAAAAGATTTTCTATAGGGTCTTTTAATTCTTCTAGGGGGTGTTTCATTTAGGGTTTTTAAATTAATCTAAATCGTCATCATGTGGCGTATCACTAGGTGCTTTTTGCGTTACAAGCACATTCGCAATAAGTTTATTACTAACTACCTTAGCTTGTTTTAAATCATCAGCAATTTGATTGATTTTAAGGTTCTGTGCCGAACCTATTTTATGTTGTTCTCTTTCTTCAATAACTTCTCTTTCTATGCTCTCTATCTTTTCAATATCAAAAACTTTAGGATAACCGCGCCACTGACTATGCTTAATAGATAATTTTATGTCATCCTCAAATGCCCCAGTAACAATATTAGGCATGCATGTCGCTTTTATTTGAACCTTATCAATTTCCTTAAAACTCATACCACAATTGCCACCAGGCTGTTTTGAAAAGAATGTAGCTACCTTATTTTTTAAGTGTGTGAGAGATTGCGATAATTGACTAGGCACTGAGAATGTAATATCTGAGAATTTAGCCCACACCTCATTAAAATCACTAGATAAAGCACTCACCAATTCTACCTTATAAATGTTTTCTTTATCATGAATAGCGTTTTTACAATAACAGATCGCCTCTTGATCAAACAATCTTGCCAATAACAACAAATAATTTCTTAAATTGAATGTCTTGCTTGGCTCGTTTTGAAATACAAAAAAACTTATTTCTTTGTTAGGCAAAAGATCGTTTTCTATCTCTTCTTTCCAATAACCAATCACTTGAATATAACCAAGAAAATCACGCTTTCCATCTAAAAAAGATTTTAGGCGTTGTGTTTCTTGCACATAGTCGCTATAGGAGTATTTGTATTTAGTGATAAATCCTTGAGTAGACATGAAATCTTTCATTGTCGCTTTGCTCTTATCTGTTGTGAACTTATCCACAAAAGCTTTATTGAATGTTTTACAATTACAGAGTTTTCTATAAATACCATCATTTTCTTTAAGGAAATCCCTAGTTAAAGAATCGCTTTTAGCTGCTTTTATAAGCGCTTTCTGCTCTTCATCAGTAAAATCCTTTGTAAAAACTCCTTTAAAAGGTCTAAACGCTGATATAATCCCAAAAGGTAGTCCGCTCCTAATTTTCTCATACACTCTATTAAGCTTAGCACCCTCAATTGCATAAACTTCAATTGCATCGCCAAGAAAAATCTTATCGTCCTCATCGCCAATGCCAAAAAATCTAAAATATTTACACACAACTTATCGTCTATCACTCTAACTTTTTTGTCATTTTCAAATTCTAAAAAATCATAATTCAATAACATTCAACACCTCTTTTAATTTATTTGCAAAAACAAAAATAACCCCTAAAAGTTAATTTTAGCACCAAAACTAAAACCATTCCCAAATGATGAAAAAATGATTTTAGTCGTCCTCAAAAAGTGCCCAATCCATATCAAAAGATTTTCTACATGGTCTTTTAATTTTTCTAGGGGGTGGCTTCATTTAGGGTTTTGTTAATTAACAATAAAAAATTTTTTTGTTTTTGGTGCGATACTTTCATAGTAAAAAATTTTAGGTACAAATAAATCAGTATTATTATTTTTTTTAGGATCAGATGAGACAATATAGCCTTCATTCTCTAAATATGTCATTAAAAGTTCAATACTACCTACTAATTTTAATTTAGAAAAAAACATTTTGCTATCTTTTCCACTGCTAACAACAGGCATGAAACACTCATTCCAATTATTTGTATTTTCCATTATAGTTTAATCCCTTCAATAATATAAGATCCATTATTGATAGACTGTATCAATATATTTATAAAAATGTCTATATACCATTTATTAACATATATTTCTTTCATGTTAGGTAACTTAATATTTTCTAATGCCATTCTAGGCACTTCAATAGTTAATCTTGATTTTCCGCTTAAGAAGCTATTGCTAACATTAAAGATAAAATGGAATGTATTATCACGGAAATGATATTCAATCTTGTCAATTATGGCGGAAGTAAGATTTATCCCATTTACATTCTCTGCTTGATTGATAGTGCTTACAATAATATTTGATAGATTTATTTGATCTTGTGATAGTAACTTTTTTAAATCCTTTAAATTCTCATCATCCATGAAACAATAGTTAGCACTCAATAAAGCATCACTAATAATTTTAGTGCCAACTATCTTACCACTTTTTAAATCATTAGCAACTTCATCAATTTTAATGTTTCGTGCAGAGCTTTGCCTATAGTTGAAAGGATGATAATTTTGATCAAATGTTGTATTTTTTCTATGCTCCTCTATCTCCACCGTTGTTTTCATTGGAATAGTTGGAGTAGCCCAAGGTGCCAAAGTAACTGGTGGATAGTTTGTTGGATTATCAAGAAACTTAATAGTTTTTCCATGTAAAAAAGACCCTAATTTTAAAAGAGATTGAATAAAAGTATTAGGGTTTGAAAATTCAACACTTATAGAGTCCAATTCTTTCCCAAAATCATGACTTTTTGCACTTAGGAATTTTATCTCTTTTGTGTCGGTGTTTTGTGCGTCTTGCTTGTTTTCGCAATAACAAATCGCTGTTGGATTGCAATGTATTTTGGCTAACACCAACAAAACAAGTAGTTTTTTAAATTAAATGTTGCGTTTGGCTCGTTTTCATATATAAAAAACAAGATTTCGTTAGGTTCAATAAAAATTTCAACAAACCCTATAAAATGACACTTATATTCTAAAAATTGTTTTAGTTTGGGTGAGTTGTTGGGGTTGTTAGGAAAATAGTCGTAAAAAAAGACTTCCTTAATAACCCCAAAAGGCGAGCCATTATTGATTTTGTTAAAAAGCATTTGCCATTCTTCAGAATTATTGTTATAATCAAAACTTATTGCCATTTATTATTCCTTAAAATCTATTTTAGTTATGAAAACTGCACTTTTCAAACTTTTAAATCAAACCATTATACCACGCTATGCCACTAACTACAATATCAAATTCCAAACAAGATTAAGTCCCTCCTTTTTTAAATACCAATTTTTTATCCCTTTGATTTGACAAAGCGAGCGATGCGTTCAATCCCCTTTTCAATCTGCTCTTCTGAGCATGCAAAAGACAAACGGACATAGCCTTCCAATCCAAAAGCCTTTCCAGGCACTAACGCTACGCCTTCTTTTTCTAACAACTCATGGCAAAATCGCATCGAATCCCCCCACAAAGGCTACCGATATGGATAAACAAATAAAACGCCCCATCAGGTTTTAAAGCACTCAGCCCTCCAATCGCATTGATTTTTGCGTGGGCTAAATCACAGCGCTTTTCAAAAGCCTGACGCATCGTTTCAATTTCTTTATCCACTAACCCTTCAAGCACCACAATAGAAGCCATTTGCGTGATAGAATTGATATTGGAAGTGCATTGGCTTTGCAAGTTGTTCATCAATTTGACTAACTTTTTATCCTTGCTTGCCGCATAGCCCATACGCCAACCCGTCATCGCCACTGACTTGCTCAAGCCATTAATGGTAATGGTGCGTTTTTTCATCTCTTCACTCACCGCCGCGCAAGAAACAAACTCCCCATTATAGACAAGCTTTTCATAAATTTCATCGCTAAGCACCCAAACTTTGGTGTCTTTTAAAACTTCGCCCAAAGCCTCTAATTCCGCCTTGCTATAAAGCATGCCGGTAGGGTTTGATGGGGTGGTGAGAATGAGCATTTTCGTTTTGGGGCTTAAGGCGTCTTTAAGCTGCTTGGGAGTGATTTTAAAATGGCTTTTTTCATCGGTTTGAATGAATTGACTCACCCCACCGCTGTATTTCACAAGCTCAGGGTAAGTTACCCAAAAAGGCACAGGGATAACCACTTCATCGCCCTCCCCTATTAAAGCCTGAATCGCATTGAACAGGCTTTGCTTAGCGCCATTGCTCACTAGAATTTCACTCAGCTCATAATCCAAGTTGTTTTCTTTTTTCAATTTAAAAGCGATCGCTTTGAGTAATTCAGGAATCCCAGCCACTGGAGTGTATTTTGTAAAGCCGTCATTTAGGGCTTTTATAGCCGCATCTTTAATCGCTTGTGGGGTGTCAAAATCAGGCTCACCCGCTGAAAAACTTAAAATATCTTTTCCTTGCGATTTCAATTCTTTAGCGAGTGTGCTGATAGCGATCGTTGCGGATTCTGAAAGGGATTGGATTTTAGAAGAATATAACATGCTTAATCCTTGTTAAATTTTTGAACTATCATAACATGATCAAAAAGATTTTAATTCTAATTTTCAAAAAACTTTCAAAAATGTTTCAAAAGAAAGCAAGAGATTGTGTAAGAAAACTCTAATTGAAAATCCAATTAGAGAAAAACAAGCGTTTTAAATCAGAAATTGTAACGATACCCCACATAAAGGCTGTATTGACGGCGGTAAGTGAAGCTCAAATTCCCATGGTTAAAATAATAAACATTGATAGTAGGAATTTTCACGCCAAAGTCAAATTCTTGATGCCGGCCAATATGGGTGCGGATCCCTAAATTAAAAAGGAACTGGAAAATCGCCGGATCAAGGCTATAGGAAGTGTGCTTATAAGGGCTTTTAGTTTCCAAAAAGGCCCCTGTCGTATTACCCCAAGAGTTACCCGCGATTTGAGCCCCAAAAAAGAATCCAAAACTCGCATCCTCTTTATTGATGACATTGTATAAAGTGTCAATACCCACACCATAAGTGAACATGTCAGACAGATTGCCCATTGTCCCTACTTTGGTCGCACATGGTTGGTGAAGCTCACACACCCCACCATTATCTGATGTCAAAGCGTTCGCTCCAAACACGGCATGCCCATAATCCATGAAGCCGTAATAACGGGCACCAAACCATCTCTTCTCTCCAAAAAACTGCTTATAACCCACAGTAAGCCCTAATCCTTGCATAACGGCTAGATAGTCGGTTTTACCCACAGGGAATTTAGGGTAGTTAAATTCACTGCTTTTGGGAGGGTTTTTAACGCTTTGTGAAGCCTGACCGACTTGATAGCTAATCCCCAAATACCAAGCGTTTTTCTCGCCTTTCACTACTTTATAATCTTTTGGTTTTTCCAATTGCTTTTGCACTTCTGTGCTACCTTCTGCTGCCAAAAGACTATTACCTAACACTACCGATAAACAGAGCGTTTTAAACACTACAAACTTTTTCATACAACATTTTTCCTTCTAAAAGTCTACATTTCGTATAATAATAACATAATAATCTATAAAAAACCTAAATTCTTAAGAAAAACACCCCTAAAACTTAAAATTTTAAATTTTCTAGGGGGTTTTAGCGGTTTTGGCTCTGCGATTTTTTCTGTTTTTGGGGGATTTTGGGATAGGTGGGGTATAAAAAGCGTTTGTTTTCACGCCCTCTTATACCCTTTTTATTGACTCTTTTTTTGTTGGTTTTTCACTCAAACCTCTTTATGCTGATTTTTTCTATCAAATCCACGCTTTTTTCAGAGAGTTTGATGACCCTACAAAGGAGTTCAAAAACATATTTGCCGCCGGCGTAATCGTTCGGGTTGTTTTCAATCAAGCTGTCTTTATCCGTAGTCTTTTTATAGCGTTCGATCACCCAATCAATCGCGCTTTTGCCATTCACCACATATTCAAAGGCTTTTTTAGGGATTTTAGTGATAGCGATATGGTCGTTATAATGGATGCGATCCCCTTTTTTGGTCATTTTAACCACATCATAATAACCCTCCATTCCGGCGTTCTCTAGTAGGTTATGTTTAACGCTTGTGTGCATTTCCCCGCTCTCATAGTTCAAATGCAATTCGGCCAATTCTTTGCCAAGGATAGAGAGTTCCTTAAAATCATCGCTCAAAGCGATGCGCGGCGCTTCTTTGGCGAGGGAGTTTTTGTATTTTTCCAAATAGCCTTTATGGTGGAAAATCGCATAAATGTAGTAAAAAATCTCTTCTTCAGTAATAGCATTATCTTTATAATGCCTCCTAAAGAGGTTGAGCGCATAGCCGCTGATAGCGTTATAGCGATTCCCCAGATCGTCGTAATAATACAAAGGGTAAGCGTTGGCATCGCCTATAAAATGAATATCGGGGATAGCGTCGCTTACAAGAGCGCTAAAATTTCTTTTTGTTGTATTGATCACCACATTCTGAGCGTCTTTATCCGGGAAAATTTTTTTCATTGAATAAAAACTCCAAGCAAGCTCTCGCTCGTAGTAAAAATATTGTTTATTAAAAGGGCGATACAGACTAACAGAGATTTTTTCTTGCGAGAAATCATCAAGCTTTTTCCCTTTTATCAGTTGTGTTTTAAGATTTTGAACCCATGCGATTTTCGTTTTATCGGTGGTGATTTCTTGATCGTTTAGGTGTTTGTGGAGTTTGTCTGATTTAACGCCTTTGGTGCGTTGTTTGAAGGCTTCCCTGAAACGCTCATTGAAGCGCTTCAAATCAGCGTTATAAGTGTCAATGCATTTTTGCACCGATTGTTTTAAAGTGTTTGGCGAAAAGTTATACACCCAAAGATCACGGCCAGTGGTTACCCCTAACGAATTGATGTCAAAAACGCTAGGGTTTTGGCGTTTTTTGTCTCTTTTTAAAGGGATGAGCTTTTCAAAATCGTCATTCCTTTGGTTGATCCAATCGCCTTTGTCGTTTGGGGTGATTTCCTTAAAAGGCACCGATTCCAAATTTTCAAAATTGGCGAGTAAGTGGAGTTTGGCTTCTCTTTTCAAATAATCTTCCACTTCATAGTAAAAAATCGTATGATTGGGGGCGTCCTTATCTTTCACAAAAAAGATAACCGCTACCGTCGCCCTTGATCCGCTATCAAAGATTTGCCCTCCTTCTTTTTTTGACACTTCCCCAGAAGTGCGCTGATTGCCTCTCAAATTCAGCACATAAAGGCGCGAAAATTCTTGTGCCACGCATTTTCTGAACCCGTCCGCGCTTTTAGAGTCAATGAAACTCCCGTTCACCACAAAGCCTACCACCCCTTTATCTTTAAGAAGATCGCTCGCCATGCGTATGCTTTGAATGAGCGTGTCTCGTGTAGTTTTCCCCACTTTGGCGGTGGAATTTTTGCCGTATTTTTCATAAACTAATTTTTCAAGCTTTGGGTGTGAAAGGTTTTGGTTGTTATCGTTTTCGCTTTTGGCGCCGCTTGAATAAGGCGGGTTGCCGATGATGACTCTGATATTTTGGCCGGCTAGAGTGTCTTTGATGTCTTGGTTTTCTTTCAAATCATAAAAGAACGAGAATACCCCCTTAGCGCTTTTTTCTTCTAAATAATCCAAGCTGTCCGTGAGCGCGATGTTTTTGAAATTTTTTAACGAGCTGTCCCTATTTTGCGCGGCTTGAGTGATATTGATTAAAGCGATGTAATAAGACAAAAGCACGATGTCAAAAGCGAACAAATTTTTTTGAAATTTTTCTTTTAAGGCTTCATCGCTAATGAGCGCGTTTTCTTTAGAAAGCAAACGAGCGATAAAACTCCCGGTGCCGGTGAAGGGGTCAAAAATCGTGATGCTTTGATCGTTAAAATCCGTGTTGAAATGCTTTTTCAAAATGCCGTTAGTGGCCCTTAAAATGAAATCCACCACCTCTATAGGCGTATAAACGATCCCTAGTTTTTCGCTTTGCTTTCTAAAGGCTTCTTTAAAGAAAGTGTTGTAGAGGTTTTTAATGAGTTCTTGCTGGCTTTTTTGGCTTTTGGCGTGTGTTGCTTCGGTTTTCACGCTTTCATAGAGGTTTTTAAGATCTTTAGTTTCCCCTTCTAGCCCTAGATCGGAGAGTTTTAAAACCATTTTATCCAAGGCTTTTGCGATAGGGTTTTGGATATTGTCCCCAAAAAGCGCATCAAAAATGGGCTTAGTGATGATGTGAGAGGTGATCATATCCAAGGCTTCCTCTTCTTTGATGCTTTGATGGATATTGCCTCTTAACGAAGTTAAAAAGTTGTCAAAAATTTCGGGGTTTTTTTCAAAAATAATTTTTAGGCGGTTGTTCAAGGTTTTTGCGATATTGCCCGTTTTTTTAGCGAAATTTTCCCAATAATTCCTGTCCCCTAATTTAGTGGGCATGACGTTATACACAGCGTTCGCTAGATCTTGCAACAAGATAGCGTCAAAAAGGGTTTTTTCTTCATCGTTGCGATTGTTGCCATCATTACTTCCAAAGATTTTGATTTTTTCTTTGAAAGTGGCTTCATCAACCAGGCTTGGGTCATGGCTTCTTAAGGCTTTTATCACTTTCCAAATGTTTTTGAAATTGGTGTTATTGACGGCTTTATCCAGGTTTTGGATTTCACTCTCTTCTAAAGCGATAGGCAAAATGATATAGCCTCTTTTCTTGTGTTTGGCTTTTCGCATCACCCTACCCACCGCTTGGATAATATCCACCATAGCGCTTTTGCCATCAAAAAAGACAATGCTATCTAACGCCGGGACATCCACCCCTTCGCTCAAACACCTAGCGTTACTTAAAACCTTGCAAGTGTTAGGCTTGAATTCATTGAGTTCTTCTAATTTTTCAAGCCTAACCTTACAATTCATGGTGCCATCAATGTGATCGATGCTGATTGTTAGATTTTTAAAACTCTTTTTCTTCAATTCTTCATTGTAGCATTCCATAATCGTTT
The DNA here is from genome assembly GCA_008033015.1 of Helicobacter pylori. Taxonomy (GTDB): domain Bacteria; phylum Campylobacterota; class Campylobacteria; order Campylobacterales; family Helicobacteraceae; genus Helicobacter; species Helicobacter pylori_DH. The sequence goes on along the minus strand of CP032042.1, from coordinate 370,063 downwards.
CAAAAGATTCTTTAATACGCTTGCTCGTGTCAATGCTTTTGCAAAAGCTTATGGCTCTTTGAGAGGGAGTGGTGTCGTTTTTGTTTTGCAAGTCGTAATCTTTTTTGTTTTCATCATCTAAAGCGATTAAATCCTGCTTGGCTAACCCTTTATGGGTGCCAACGATCTTACAAACAAATTCGTTATTGATGAGCTTTTTATCCAATTTAGTGCCTTCGGCTTCAAGCCGACTGATCTTTTTATTCACGCTGTTAGTAACGCCGCTTAAATTTTCTTTTCGCACCGCTAAAATCATCACTTTGTAGTCTGTGAGAAGTTCTGAAGCGATCGCTCTTTCAAAATTGAGCTTATAGATTTCTTCGCCAAAAGTCTGTGCATCATCCATTGAATAGATAACGTTATCGCTCTCTTTGGCTTTAGCTTTGGAACTTTCGCTATACACTTTAGGCGTGGCGGTCATATACAGGCGTTTTGTAGCCTTGATATTTTCATCGCTGTGGCAAAGCGTGAAAGCGTTTTTATCGTCCCTTTCATTGGTAGAATACATAGCCCCTACCGTTCTGTGGGCTTCATCGCAAATGATGAGATCGATTCCATTCAAACCCGCTTCTTGCGCTTCTTTAATACGCAACGCGCTTTGATAAGTTGAAAAGATAATGAAGCGCTTGTTTTCTTTTTGCGCTTTTTCATAAGCGCTTAAAATGTCTTCAAGGCGAGTGGAGGCCTTTATAGGGAGCTCAGAAAATTTAATATCGTCATTGTCTTCGTCTTTACTTTTCCCGACTTTATCATCGCTGCACACGATAGAAGCGTAAAAAGGCTCGCTTTTTTCTTGCGCGTATTCTCTAAAAGTTTGAGAAAGCAAGGCGATGCTTGGCGCTAGAAAAAGCGTGATCTTGGGATCTAAAGTTTCCATGATTTTTAAAGAAGTGTAGGTTTTGCCGGTCCCGCATGCCATAATGAGCTTGCCTCTCTTGTTTTTAGGGTCAGAAAAATACTCTTTGGTAGCGTTTATCGCTTCTGTTTGGTGGGAGCGCGGCTTTTTCTTATCGCATAAAGGGAGTTCGCCTTGCGTTTGCATAGGATCAAGCTTTTCCCAATCAATACGAGAATAGATAAAATCCTCTTCAGTGATTTCATCAATGTCAATCCCCATTCCTGTGCTTCTGATTTGTTCAATTGCTTTAAGGGCTTCAGAGGTTAAATTAGAAGTGGAGATGATGATCCCTTTTTTAAACCTGACCTCCCCCACCCCGCTTTGCAATTGGGTTAAAAAAGGTGAAATGTCGTTATACGAGATGCTGTTTTGATGGAATTTGCATTGCACGGCGATGTATTCTTTGTTTGAGGTCGTAATGACTATATCAATCCCCTTATCGCGCTCATTCCCCCTTAATTTCCAATCATACCAAAGATCAATAGACTCGTATTGATGAGTTTATAGGCGCTGATTTCTTGCATTTTTCATTCCTTGATAGTGGCGTTAAAGCTCTGTATTATATAAAAAAATAGGATTTTAATTAACTTGCTTTATATCGTTTTAGATTTTATTTTATTGTAAAACTCTTAAGGGGATAGGGGGGTATTTTGAAATAATTCCCCCCTACAACCCCCTTTAACAACCCCCTAACCCAAGAAGACCGCTTTTTTTAATAAGCTATCGCTTGCTTTTCGCAAGCTCTTTGATATTTTAATTGTTAAAAATGCCTTTAAGCGCTTTTTAACCTCTATTCAGCGCTTTTTAAAGCTTTAGCGATGAGTTCTAAAGGGTGCAAAAATTGCGGGGTGTTGGGGTCATCTAAAGACTTTAAGGCGTTGTTTAATTGCATGTGGCATGCCCCACATTCAGCGCTTAAAATTGTAGCTTTGGTGTCCATGATTTCTTTAGCCCTAAGAAGCCCCACTTTTAGAGAAAACTCCGCCTTTTCGGTTTGCATCGTAATCCCCCCAAAACCGCAGCAATTGTCCGGCATTTCTTTAATCTCATAATGCGCATTGAGTAAGCTTCGCACTTCTTTGTGAGCGTTTAGGGTTTTTTTGGCATGGCAAGGGTTATGATAGGTGATAGCCTCTTTTTTCCCTTTAGGGATTTTTTCTAAAAGACTTTTTAAAGGGGTGTGTTTCTCTAAAAACACGCTCGCCAGATAGATTTTAGGCGTGATTTTTTCCAAGCGCTTCACATACAAATCCTTATCTTTTTCGCCTAAAAACACCTTGTAATAATCGTTGATGAGCATGCTAGCGCATGTGGCTTCAGGCACAATGATCGCATCCACTTCATCTAAATAGCTTTCAAAGCATTCTATGTTTTTTTTCACTAAAAAAAGCGTGGTGTCTTTATCGCCGGTAAAATACGCAGGCGCTGAGCAGCATTCTTGCTTAGGGATGATCGCTTGAATGTTGAGTTTTTCTAAAATATACAACAAGCTTTCCCCCACTTGCTGGTAATGGTAATTGCTCAAGCACCCTATAAAAATGGCCACTTTTTGAATGGGGTTTTCTAAAGGCTTAACCTCTGCATGCTTTTGTAAAAAACTTTTTTGATTTAAGGGAGGCAAAGCGCTTTTTTTAAAGCGTTTGAATAAGCCTTTAAACACCACTCTAGGCTCTAAACTATCCCCTACTTGCTTGAAGATACAAGGGGCTAAAAAATGCGCAGTTGAAAACACCCTATCCATTTTTTTGCGGTTTTTTAAAAGGGAAAAATAGGACTTTTTATACCAAGCGATGCCATGCTTTTGAGCGATTTTTTCTCTAGCTTTTTCTATTAAGGTGTCTATGGGCAAATGAAAAGGGCAAGTTTCTACGCAAGCGGTGCATAAAAAGCAAGTTTCTAAAAGGTGTTTTAAATTTGCGTCTAATGGGAGCTTGTTTTGAGCGTTTAGGCGCATCAAATCTAAAAAGCCTCTAGGCGAAGTCGCCTCGTCTTTATGAATGCGATATATCGTGCAACCTGGCACGCATTTAGCGCATTTAACGCAAGCGTCCCCTACTTCTTCAAAAATATTTTCATTCATAGCGTTTTACTGAAATGTTTTTCGCCCCCACGCAAATACGCGTCAAACTCCATGGCTATGTTTCTTACGAGCATGCCCCCTGTTTTTGTCATCTCAAAGCCTTTAGAATTGAAAGAAAGCAGGCCCGCTTCTTCATAAGGCTTTAATTTTTCTAATTCTTTTTTAAAATGCACTTTAAAATCAATAGAAAATTTTTCTTCAATCTTAGAGTAATCCAATTTTAAATTGCTCATCATCTGCATGATCACTTCTTTTCTTAAAACATCTTCTTGACTGAGCGCTACGCCTCTTTCTACCGGTAAGTGCCCCAAATCAAGGGCTTTTTCATAGTGGTGCAAATCCTTATAATTTTGCGTGTAATAATCGCTCCCTTCGCCAATGCTTGTAACGCCAATGCCAATGGTTTGGGTGAATTTCTTCGTGGTATAGCCTTGAAAATTACGCCGTAACTCCGCTTTTTGAAGGGCCAGATACAATTCATTATCGCTTTTAGCGAAATGATCCATGCCTATCATTTGGTAGTTGGCTTTTTCTAAAAAACTGATAAGAGCTTCTAAAATCTCTAGCTTGTCTCTAGGGCTTGGCAATAAGGTTTCATCAATTTTACGCATCGTTTTTTTCACCCAAGGCACATGCGCATAATTGAACACCGCTAATCGGTCCGGATCTAATTTCAAAACTGATTCCAAGGTTTTTAAAAAACTCTCTTTAGTCTGGTTGGGCAAGCCATAAATCAAATCAAAATTAATGGATTTGATGCCGTAATCTCTAGCGAGCTTCACGGATTCTTGAACCATTTCAAAAGGCTGGATCCTATGAATGGCTTTTTGAACTTCAAAATCAAAATCCTGCACCCCAAAACTCAAGCGGTTAAACCCCCTATCAAACAAGGTTTGCATGTGTTCTTTAGTGAAATGCCTGGGATCAATCTCGCAACTCATTTCAACATCTTGGCTGAAATTGGGGAAAACTTCTTGAATGCTTTGCGTGATCTCATCTAATTGAATGGGTGAAAAAAAGGTCGGCGTGCCGCCTCCATAGTGGAATTGCGCCACTTCTCTGTTGGTATTCATGGCGTTTTTTAAAAGGGCGAGTTCTTTTTTAAGGTAGCTGATATAGCGGACTTTTTTCTCTTCTAAGCTGGTGTAAATGACAGAACATGCACAAAAATAACATGCACTCCTGCAAAAGGGCAAATGCGTATAAAGCGATAAAGGCATGGGGTTTTTGAGGTTGTCATGGTTAAAAAATGCTGTTTTCAAGCTCTCTTCATTAAAATTTTCTTTAAACTCCACCGCTGTGGGGTAGCTGGTGTATCGCGGGCCGGGCTTGGAATATTGTGAAAATTTTTCAAAATCAATGGTTTGCATTAAAAATTTTCCTCATCGCTATTGTCAAAATTTTCAAAATTATTCTCATTAAAAGGGGGTTGTTTGAACATGTTGTCAAAATTAAAGAATAAATTAGGGTGTTCTTTTTTGATTTGTTTGACAAAATTTAAGGTGTTGATATTGGGCAAATTCCCGTCTTTTTGGCGTAAATTTTCCAATAATTGCAAGGAAACTTCGCGCACGTCTTCAAAATCAATCGGCGCTTGGGTGATAATATCCCTTTCTAATTCCGCCCTGAGCCTGGCTTCAAAAGCCTTTCTGGCGTTTTCTGCCAAAAGAGAGATCACATTGTCCGGCACTAAAACATAATTTTTATCTTCTTCATCAGAAATAAAATAGGCTTCATTTTTTTTAAACGCCCCTTTTTCTAATTCTAAAAGCATTTCATTAGCGCTGATTTTTTTGAGAAAGGCTCTGTTTTTTTGGGTGGTTAGGCTATGGATAAGTTTTTGTGATTTGGTTTTAGAAACTCGTTTTTTAGGTAATTTTTCCACTTTTATATCCTTTTTAAGCTGATTGTATCCAATTTCGTTTAATTCTCATTATAAATCGTTTTTAAATACTCTATTTTTGAAGTCAAATTGAGTAATACCATATCGGCTAACACCAATGAAAGCAAACTTTCGCACACCACGCTCCCTCTAATCGCAATGCAAGGATCATGCCTGCCTTTCAACAGGCATTCGCATTCGTTGTTATTGATGTCTATGGTTCGTTGAGGTTGGAAAATGCTTGGCGTGGGTTTGAAATGCACCCTTACGATAATTTCTTCCCCATTGCTCATGCCCCCTAAAACCCCCCGCTATGATTGCTCAAAAACCCTTTTTGACTCATTAAATCGTTATACTCTGAGCCTTTTAATAAAGAGCTTTCTACCCCCTTGCCTATTTCAACCGCTTTCACCCCGTTAAGCCCCATCATCGCTTCAGCGATTTTAGCGTCCAATTTAGCGTATAGCCCTTGACCCAAGCCAATGGGGAGTTTTTGATTAGTTTTTGCGCTCCTTGCCCTAATCAAAGCCACGCCCCCGATGCTGTCATGGTTTTTGATAGCGTTTTGAATGGCTGTTTTTTGCGCTTCTTCTTGTTCTTTGTCTAGGGCAAAAATCTCGCTTTTTAGCGCATGGTTGAAATCATAATTTTTGGCTTTAATACCCCCAATTTTAATAATCCCGCTTTCACAAACAATACCAATTTCTCTCAAAAGCATTTTAGCAAACGCCCCAGCAGCCACTCTTATAGCGCTCTCTCTGGCCGAGCTCCTCCCCCCACCCCTAAAATCCCTAATGCCGTATTTATGAAAATAAGTAAAATCCGCATGGCTAGGCCTAAAAAGGTTTTTAATGTTATCGTAATCCTTGCTCCTAGCCCTTTGGTTGTGGATTAAAAACCCTATGGGCGTCCCTGTGCTAAAACCTTCAAAAACCCCGCTTGTTATTTCCACCTTATCGTCTTCTTTTCGTGGCGTAATGAAAACGTTCCTCCCCCCTTGGCGGCGCTTCATTTCATTTTCTAATAAGTCATAGTCTATTTTAATCCCGCTAGGCATGCCGTCTAATACCCCCCCTATCACATCCCCATGCGATTCCCCAAAGGTCGTTAGCCTTAAAAAACGCCCCAAAGTGTTCATTTGGCTTCCTTAAGTTTTTGAAGCGCTTGATAAGCGCATTGCTGTTCGGCTTCTTTTTTGCTTTTGCCTTTAGCGGTCGCATACATTTTATCTTGAATGTATAGAGCCATTTCAAATTCTTTATGGTGGTCTGGCCCCTTTTCTTTGAGCAATTGGTAAGTGGGGATCACGCAAAATTGCGCTTGGGTCAATTCCTGTAAAGCGGTTTTATAATCCATAAACAAATGCTCCAAATCCAAACGCTTGTAAGCGCGATTGAGTAAATTTTGTATGATTTTACGCACCTTAGCTAACCCTGCTTCTAAATACACCCCGGCCATTAAAGCCTCAAAAGCGCTTGACAAAATAGAGGGTTTTTCCCTCCCCTTAGAAATTTCTTCAGAAGAAGAGACGCGCAAATAATCTTGCAAAGAAATCGCTTTCGCTAATTTAGTGAAACCATGCGCGCTCACAATAGAAGCCCTTAATTTAGAGAGTTTGCCCTCATCGTATTGATAAAATTTATGGTATAGCAGCTCCCCTATCACCAAGCCCAACACCGCATCGCCCAAAAATTCCAAGCGCTCATTGTTTAAAGCGAGCTTGCATGATTTATGCGTTAAGGCTTGTTCCAATAAACGCTTGTCTTTAAAAGAATACCCTAAAGCTTTTTCTAGCGTTAGATAAGGGTTATTAGGCGTTACATAAGGGCTATTTTGAGAGCGTTTGTTTTTCATTATTGTTCCCTTTAAGTGGTCGTTTTGACCCGTTTTTGCGCCTCTAATTTAGCGAGGCTATCGCATCGTTCATTCTCGGCATGCCCATTATGCCCCTTAATCCACACCGCCATAATCAAATGCCCTTTAGAGACTTTTAAAAATTCTTTCCATAAATCCACATTTTTGACTTTAAAAAAATTCTTTTTTTGCCAGTTAGCTAGCCACACATTGATCGCTTGGCACACGTATTGCGAATCGCTATAAAGCGTGATACGGCATGGGCGTTTCAAAATTTTTAACGCTTCATTGAGCGCTCTTAATTCCATGCGGTTATTCGTGGTGAATTCTTCGCCCCCACTGATGATTTTTTCTTTATCTTTATAGCGTAAAATCGCCGCATAACCGCCTGGTCCGGGATTGCCTAAAGAAGAGCCATCGCAAAAAATTTCAATTTCTTGCATTCAATCCACTCCCATAGCTTTCTTTAGAAATTTTAAGCACCACATCCATAAACGCTAACTGGTAACACACAGGACACCTATGGCTTTCAAAAGGAAAGATTTGTTTGCAATGCTTGCAGCGGTATTCAAAAGTCAGACGCGCTTTCATAGGGCTATGCAATAGAGTGCGTAAAACCTCTAATTCAAAAATTTGGCAAGGCTTGTTGTCCAAAAGCAACCCTTGAGATCGCGCGATGTCTTGCAAAAGGGCATGTTTTTCTAAAATGAAAGCAGGGATATTCATATCCCATAAAAGATCGATCACATTTTCTAGCCGTTCGGTTGCATCAATTTCTTGCCAAAAAAGCTTTTCATCATAAGATTTTAAATAATTTAAAGCGATTTTTTTCAAATCTAACGACGCTTTTGAAACATGCAAGATTTTAGCCGCATCTTCCTTATTCTCTATTAAATGCATGAGATAAAAGTAATTTTTAATCGTTTCAATTTCAGGCGTTTCTAATTCTTCCAAACATTCCAAAGTCTCTAAAGCCTTTGAATAATCTTTTTCTAATTCATACGCATGCAAAAGTTTCAACAACGCTCCCACATTCCTTGGGGAAAAGCGCAAAATTTCTTTCACGGTGTCTTTTGTTTTTTGCAAATACCCCACACTAAAATAATTTTCAGCTAATAAATCTAAAACAGCGATTTTTTCTTCATCTTTTAGGGAGCGATTCAAAAGCCCTTTTAAGATTTCAATACTCATTTCCACATCCGCTTTAGAATACGCTCTGGCTAAAAACATCAAACTAGAAATTTTAGCATGCTTTAAAAGCTCGTCTAAATTCTCACTGCCCGCATAAGCGTTTTGATTTTGGGCGAATTTTTGTAAAAATTTTTTGTTTCTCTTTCGGGTAAAATACGCTCTAGCCTGTTCTAATAAAATCACAAGAGCGATAATGAAAGTGAATAAAGCGATAGAAAATAAAGAATCTTTATAGAGGAAATTGAAGTGTTGCACAATCTAAAAATCACTCTCTAATCATCACAATCCTAGACTTAACGCGTAATTTTTCAAAATGCTCTTCTAAAATCTTATCTTTAGATTCTTCCACTAATTTTTGGGCGATGAATTGCTTGGCCTGACTGAAGCTCACTTCGTTTTTACCCTTTTTTTCCTTGATATAAAAGGTGATAAACTGCCCCCCACCCCCATTCATAACGGGCGTGAAAGAGCCTTGCTCATGCGAAATAAAGACTTGAGCGATTTGAGGGTTTAGGGTTTTCATCTCTATTTTTTCATTGGCCTTACTCACCCCTGGAATTTCCAAATTAGGATCTGCCATAGCCCTTTCTAAATCTTCTTGATTGGTGGAAGTGTAGCGCACGGTTTCTATTTCTGTGGGGATACTGAATTGCTCCTTGTGTTTGTTGTAATATTCGCGCATTTTAGTTTCAGAGCTGGTATCCACATTGGTGAGTAAGATATTACGCAACAATTCTTGCATTTCTAAATGCTCCTTAAGCTGATCTCTATAGAGTTTATAATGCCCCTCAGCCATAAGCATTTGTTTGAAATGGTCTAAATCCATGCCTTGCTGTTGCGCCATCATCGCCATTTCTTGGTCTAGCTTGTCATCATCTACATGGATTTTCAAGCGCTCAATTTCTTGGTTTTTAATGCGCTCCGCAATCAAACGATCCCTGGCTTGAGCTTTGCTCACTTTAGATTTTTCTTGCTCTTCTTGGATTTGATACAGCGTGATAGGCGAGCCATTAACAAGCAATGAAATGCCCCCTACAACCTTATCTTCAAGGGTGTTGTTAGCAGCGTCATTAGGATTACCAAAAATGGAATTGAATTGAGAGCTAGGGCTTGTTCCCTTATTTTTTTCAAGAGTTTGAGAGGTTGTCTCTTTTTCTTCAAGTTTTGGCGCGTTATTTTGAACGCCTTGATTTTGCGTGCCTTGATTTTGAACCCCTTTAGCACCCTCTTTGATTTTAGAAGGCGTTATTTTTTGAGTGGGATTTTTGGCATCCCCATGATGGACTTCTGCTCTGGGCTTTCTTTTGGCTTTTATTTCTTTCTTTTCTTCGGGGTTTTTCTTTTCTTCTTTTTTATTTTTCAAATCCTTATTCTTCAGTTCTTTATTCTTTAACTCTTGGCGGATTTTTTTATCCAAAGAAGACTCTTGCTTCCTCCCTTCTAAGGCTTCCACTTTAGATTCCGGCTCTGCATAAACGATCCCAATAAACAACAAAGCCTTCAAAACATAAGAAAAAATTTTCCTCATCAACCCAATTTCTCTTTCAAAATAGCATTCACCACGCTAGGATTAGCGCCTTTTAAATTTTTCATCGCTTGCCCTACAAAAAACCCAAAAAGCTTGTCCTTACCGCTTTTGTATTCAAGCACCTTATCAGCGTTGTTTTTTAACACTTCTTCTACCACTTTAACAATCGCTTCTGTGTCATTGACTTGAGACAAGCCCATTTGTTCAATGAGCGCATCCACATCGCCCCCTTGCTCTTCTAAAAGCTTGTCTAACACATCTTTAGCGCTCTTACCTGAAATCTTGCCCTCATCAATGCGTTTGGCTAAAGCACCTAGCGCATGAGCGCTAACTCCGCAATTTTCTAAAGTGGTTTCGGCTTTCAAGCGCCCTAATAATTCCACGCAAAGCCATGTTACGCTCGTTTTAGCCTTAACCCCAAGATGGAGCATGCTTTCAAAATACTCCGCCAACAAAGGATCGCTCACCAATAAATTCGCATCGTCTTCTTTAAGGTTAAAATCTTTCATGTAGCGGATTTTTTTCGCACCCGGCAATTCATTGATCTTTTGAGATTCTTTTAAAAGTTTTTCATCAATAAAAACAGGATACAAATCCGGATCTTTAAAATAGCGGTAATCCGCTGATTCTTCTTTATTGCGCATAGAAAGGGTGATCCCTTTAGCGGTGTCAAAAAGGCGCGTTTCTTGAACCACTTCTTTATTATAGTGCCCGTTCTCCCACGCCACGCTTTGACGCTCTATCTCGTATTCAATCGCTTTAGCGATGAATCTAAAGCTGTTTAGGTTTTTAATCTCCACCCTCGTGTAAAGCTTTTCATCGCCTTTGGGCCTGATGGACACATTCGCATCGCACCTGAAATTCCCCTCTTGCATGTTTGCATCAGAAATCCCTATAAAACGCACGATAGCATGGAGCTTTTTCAAATACGCTATGGCTTCTTCACTATTTCGCATGTCCGGCTTGCTGACAATTTCTAATAAAGGGGTGCAAGCGCGGTTCAAATCCACCAAAGAATAGCTGCCCTCATGGATATTTTTACCGGCGTCTTCTTCCATGTGGGCTCTTTCAATACGCACGATTTTTGCACCGTCTTTAGTGTCAATCTCTAACTTCCCATCGCTCACAATGGGGACTTCAAACTGCGAAATTTGATAAGCCTTAGGCAAATCAGGGTAAAAGTAATTTTTCCTCGCAAAAAGGGAATTTTGGTTGATATGAGCTTCAAGGGCTGTGCCTAATTGGATGGCTTTTTTAACCACTTCTTTATTCAATACCGGCAAAGCTCCCGGTAAGCCCAAACACACAGGGCAGGTGTTAGAATTAGGGGATTCTCCAAAGCTTGTAGAGCAAGAGCAAAAGATTTTGGTTTTAGTGTTGAGTTGGACATGGACTTCTAGCCCGATTACAGCTTCAAATGGCATCATTTGTCCTTCTTTTTATTGCTCACAATAGCAAAAGTCAAGTCGTTGATTTCGGTATGCTCTTTAATGAAATCATTGATCTCTTTCAAAGTCATTTTTTGGATTTGATTGAGCAACGTTTGGTTGAAATCCAAAGGCAAACCCAAATAAAAATAATTGTAAGTGGTGTTCAAGCGGCTTGAGATCGTTTCATTCCTTAAAGGCTCAGAGCCTAGTAAAAACTTTTTAGCGTCGTCTAATTCTTGTTGCGTCATGCCTTTTTCTATAAATTCTTTAATTATTTTTTTAACTAAGGCAACGCTTTTAGCTTGAGTGCTGAGCTTGGTTTGCAAATACCCGCTAGCAAAATGCGCCACTTTAGAAAAATTGGAGCGGATATACACGCTATAAGCCAAGCCCTCTTGAACCCTGATTTTTTCCATTAAACGAGAGCCAAACCCCCCCCAAGCACAAACATCATGACTTTAGATTTCGCTAAATCCTGTTTTAGATCCTTGATTTTAAAGGGTGCGCCAAAATACACGAAAGCCTGCTCAGTGTCTTTATAAAGGATTTTTTCACCCATTTTAGTGCTCGTTTCAAAATAAGGCTCTTCATACGCTTTACCTTGCGGCAAGAAATTAAGGGCGTTATCTAAACGCTTAAGGGTTTGATCGATTTTCAAATCGCCCCCAAGCACCACCACGAGCTTATTGAGTTCAAAGACCTTAGAAAATTGCTGTTTCAAATCCTCTAGCTTGATTTTTTGGAGACTCTCTTTAGTGCCTAAAGCTGCGTTAGCTAAAGGGGTGTTAGCAAAAAGTTCTTGTTTTAAAGTCAATTTAGCCAAATAATCAAAATCGCTTTCTTTTTGTAAAAGCACGGCTAACATTTGGGTTTTGACTTTTTCTAAAGCATTTTGCGTGAAATTAGGGGATTTTAAAAGCTCTTTTAAACGCATGATGGCTTCATCTTCGTATTCTTTTAAAAATTCTAAAGTGATTTGCAAATCTTCTGCACTGGTATCCACATTCAAACTGATCGCTTTTTGCTCTAAAAGTTGCGCAAACCCCACCGCGCCAAGCTCTTTAGTGCCTTCGTTTAAAACTTGTGCGAATAGTTTTGCTAAACCCAACTGGTTTTTATCGCTCAAGCTCCCGCCCCCCCTAAAAGCTAAATGGATAAACCCCATGGGTAACAAATGGTTTTCTTCATAAATCACAGGGACTTTAGCTTGATTGATTTCTTGGTGTGTCAAAGCACTCGCTTGTAACCCCATAAAAACTCCTAATAATAAAGTGATTAAAAATTTTTTCATGCTCTTTATACCTTTGCTTTAGCCGGATAACGCTTTAAAATTTCATAAGCGGTGTTTCGTTTAGCCGCCACGCTCCCAATGTCTTCAATAAGCTCTATCATTTCCGCTTCATTCATGCAAAAACTCGTCCCGGCCGCTTTCACTACATTTTCTTCCATCATCACACTCCCTAAATCATTCGCTCCAAACAATAAGGCTAACTGCCCTATCATAGAGCCTTGAGTAACCCATGAACTTTGTATGTTTTGAATGTTATCCAAAAAAATCCTACTGCATGCCAAATAGCGTAAATACCGATTGGAACTCGCTTTTTTAATGCTTGGGATTTCTTCTTTTAAAGGGGTGTTATTGGGCTGAAAGCTCCATAAAATAAAAGCCCTAAAGCCACCGGTTTCATCTTGCAAATCGCGCACCCTTTGTAAATGCTCTATTACATCTTCTTCATTATCCACGCTCCCAAACATCATGGTAGCCGTGCTTTTAATCCCGCAAAGGTGTGCCATTCTATGCACTTCAATCCACCGATCGCTACTCAATTTTTTAGGAGCAATGACATCGCGCACCCTATCGCTTAATATTTCTGCACCCGCTCCTGGAATGGAACTTAACCCGGCGTTTTTCAATCTTTCTAAAACTTCTTTTAAAGACAATTTAGAGATTTTAGAAATGTAATCAATTTCAACCGCGCTAAAACCATGAATGGTAATGGTGGGGAATTTTTGAGCGATATGGCTGACTAAATTTTCATAATAGTCTATTTTGAGCTGCGGGTGCACCCCCCCTTGAAAAAGGATCTGCGTGCCGCCAATAGCGAGCAATTCTTCAATCTTTTGATCAATTTCTTCATAGCTCAACACATAGGCGTCTTTTTCTTTTAAGGTGCGTTTGAACGCGCAAAACTTGCAATCCACAAAACAAATATTGGTGTAATTGATATTCCTATCCACAATAAAAGTCGTTAAGTTTTCAGGGTGCAAGCGTTGCTTTACCCTCAAAGCCCTTTGCCCTAATTCTTTCAAGGGCGCGTTTTTCATTAAATCCAAAATTTCTTTTCTGTCGATGCGCATTTTAAAACCTTGTTCCCATAGAAAATTCAAAGTGTTGCGTGTAATCGTCCATGTTAGGGTTGAAGCATAGCCCTTTGCATTTCTTGCCATTGCCATCGCCCCATTGGTTGAAAAACGCTATAGGGAAAATCAACACCAAAGGCCCCATGGGCGAAATCCATTCAATCTGTAAGCCTGTGGAAGCCCTCCAAGTCGCTCTTTCAAACCCAGCCCCTATCACGCCATAATCTTTAAAATTCGCTGTCGTGAAGGGAGCGTTATAGAAGAAACTCCCCCTAGTTGGGGTTTTAAAGGTTAAGAAACCAAAGTCAAAAAACCACGCTAAGCGCATTTTAGCCGCTTTCAACACCCCATAGCTCAATTCAGTAGAAGCGGTAAAAATCCCATCGCCTCCAAGCCACAAGCCAAACTCATCTTTAGGCGTAACCGATCCGTTCCTAAAGCCCCTCACCGTGGTTACGCCCCCCATGTAGAAGGTGGAGTTTAAGGGCAAGTAATCATCGGTGTTATACCTAAAGATATAGCCCCCTTGCGTTTTAAAGCGAGCGATCAAATCTATCAATAAATATTTTTGCAAATGGTGGTAAGCGGCGAATTTACCATAGACTTTGGTGTTACGGACATTCCCGCCTAACCCGTTCCACGAATTGAGCGTGCCAGAGCTTGGCAAACCAGACATCGTCGCATAAGAGCTAAAGATAACCCCATTTCTAGGGAAATAATAATCATCAGTGTTGTCATAACTCACATCAAGAGTGAAAGAGCTGGTAATAGGCGTGTGGTAATCCCTATCCCAAATACCTTTTATTTCTGGTGAAGTGGTGATCGCTCCAGGACTAGAACAGCTTTCAGGGACCAATGGAGTTTTACCGCCTGATAAGCGGTTGATGATCACCGATGCGGGTGTGGAACATTGCCTTGGAGAGACTACTTCATTCACAGAGGAATAATAGCGGTTGTATAAAGGGCTGCTGAAACCAAGGAGCTTGGTAACATTCAAGTTATACCCTAAGCTCACATGGGTTCTGTTACCCAACATGCGCCCGACATTCACGCCAAAGCCCCCGCCTTGTTGGATGTATTGGTAGCTTATCCTATAATCCGCATAAAGATTGATCGTGGAGCTATACCAGCTGTCAAAAATCCTTGGATTAGTCAAGCTCAAATTCCCCGCAAACATACGCCCCGCTCCTCTTGGCATGCCCGGATAAGATCTACCCCCCCCTGTGGCGATGTTAGCATATAAGCTCATGCTTTGCCCTGTGCCAAAAAGATTCCTTTCGCTCACGCTCCCATTAAGCATGAGCCCTCCATAAGAGCCATAGCCTAACCCGAATTGCAACTGCCCGGTGCGTCCCTCTTCTACGCTCACTAACAAATCCATAAGTGAGCTATTCACCCTTTTTTCTTCAATTTTGACTTTAGAGAAAAACCCTAAACGCCTTAAAGAATTTTCGGAATTTCTCAGTTTGGTCAAGTTGTATTTATCTTTAGGCCCTAGTAACAATTCCCTCCTAATGATCCTATCGCTCGTGCGTTGGTTCCCTGAAATGATGACATCATTGATATACACCATATCGCCCACTTCAATACGATAAATGACTTTCACAAGCCCGTTTTTTTCATCTTTATCCAAGTCTGGCTTCACCACCGCAAACGCATAACCCTTATCGGCAATTTCGGTTTTTAAAATTTGCGCATCCGCTCTTAAATGCTCAATATTAAAGACATCTTTTCTTTTAACTTTAAGCGCTTTTTCTAAGGTTTTTAAGGGGACTACCGGGTTGTCAATCTCTATTAAAATATCTGAAATCTTGTATTGGATCCCCTCTTTGACCTTATAATGGAGCTTAGCGTCATGGGTAGAAAAATCCGTTTTCAAAAAAGGCGAAGAAATATGAGCGTCTAAGTAACCCCTACGCATATACACATCTTGGATACGCAAAGAATCGTATTCTAATTGGTCTAAACGCAATTTCCCATCATTCAAGCCCCACATCCAGCCCATGAAATCGCGCTGTTTGTTCGCGCTCAAAGATTCAATCATGCGGCGTTTTAATTTCGCGCTTCCCTCATAAATGGATTGTTTGATATAAATGCTATCCCCCCTATTCACATCAAACACGATCAATAACGCGCCCTCACTGACCTTTTGGGTGCGCACCTCCACCACGCTCCCATAATAGCCCTGCCCCTCTAAAGCCGTTTTTAAAGCCGTTTTAGCATGCTCTAATTTTTGCTCATCAAAGGTGTCGCCCTTTTTGATCCCCATTTGGGATTTTAAGCCGTCTTTTTCCTTTTCAGTCCCATAACCCTTGATTTCTACCCCGGCAATCCTGGCTTTTTCATCAAAATGAAACTCTAATATACCGCTTTCAAAAGTGGCATAAACGTCTTTAAAATACCCTTGATTGAACAAAGCTAAAACAGCGGTGTCTATTTTTTTAGAATCCACCATATCGCCCACGCGAATCTTTACAATCTCATTAGCGAGCATGTCAGACATGTAAGAAAGCCCAACATAAGAAATGGACTTGACTTTCATTTCTTTAGGCGTTTGATTGGATTGAGAAGCTTCTTTTTGAGTCTCATTTTTTGGAGCCTCATTTTTTGGAGATTCTTGAGAGACTTCTTTTGGTGGAGTCAAATCGTTTGGTTTAGAGCCGTCATTTTCTAAAGCTTCAACGCTGGTATTCATACATGCGAAAACAAGAGAAGATAGAATAAATTTTTTAATACTGATCTCCCTAATAGATTTTAGCTTGATTGTTGTTAGTAGCGTCATTATAACTAATCATTCTTAAAAACGCTAAAAATTATTAAAATTTCTGTATAAAATTATACAAACTATCCCTTTCTACCGCAACAAAACCAGCATCCTTGATTTTAAATACCAAATCTTCTTTTTCTAAACCATGCCGGCTTTTCGCACCAGCCGCGCTTTGAATGCTCTCTATTTCTATCGTGCCGTCTAAATCGTTAGCGCCAAATTCTTGAGCCACTAAAGCCAAATTCAAGCCCAAAGTCGCCCAATAGGCTTTAATGTGGGGGATATTGTTTAAAAGAATGCGGGATATGGCGATGGTTTTTAGGATTTCTATCGCGCTAGGGGATTTTCCCACTTTCAAATAATTGTTTTCTTTTTGATACAGCAAGGGAATGAATGCGTTAAAGCCCCCCTCTTTATTTTCCACTTTATTTTTAGGGCTTTGAATTTTTTTGATTCTTAGCATGTGATCAATACGATGGATTTTATCTTCAATATGCCCAAAAAGCATGGTAGCGTTACTCATTTTGCCTAATTTGTGCCAATAAGCATGGATTTCTAACCACCGAGAAGATCCCACCTTACCATTACAGATTTTACGCCTAATTTCTTCATCAAAAATCTCAGCCCCCCCACCAGGCATGGAATCCACCCCGGCTTTGAGCATGTCTTCTAGCACCAATTCAAAAGGTTTGTTGAATTTAGTGCTTAAAAAATGCACTTCTGCAGCGGTCATGGCCTTTAGGTGTAAGTTAGGCATTTCTTGTTTGATGGTTTCAAACACCTTTAAATACCATTCATAAGAGTAATTAGGGTTATGAGCGCTCACGATATGAACTTCTTTAATCCCCTTATTGTAGGAGTTTTTAACCTTTTCTAAGATTTCTTCTAAGCTCATTTCATAAGGGTTAGGGTTTTTTCTGTGGGCTGAAAAAGCGCAAAATTTGCAAGCGTCCGCGCAAATGTTACTAGGGTTTAAATGCCTATTGACATTAAAATACACGATTTTTTGGTGCATGTTTTGGCGCATGCGATCCGCTGCTTCCCCTAGCGTGTATAAATCATAATCATAAAGCTTCACTAATTCTTTACTTTCAGTAACTTGATTGTCTAATACTTTTTCTAAAAAGTCCATGGTTAAATTGCCCTTTCGTTTTAAAGATAGACATTGTAGCATTTTTAGATTGAAGAATGCTTTTTATTAATTGTATAAAAATATTCCCTTTTAACCCCTTAACCCCCCTATTGAATACCAACCCCTTTTTTTGACCTAATTCTCATTTTTTTGACTTAATTCTCATTAAAAGCACTTTTATGATAAAATATAAGCTCTATCAAGCCATTAGCTGGCGTTCTTTCTCATTTTTTGCAAGTTTTTAAAAATTTTCATACTCTTGTTTACTTTTTCATTATCATTTATGCTATAATTATGGGACAACTTAAACCAACACAAAGGAGATACTATGTTATCAAAAGACATCATTAAGTTGCTAAACGAACAAGTGAATAAGGAAATGAACTCTTCCAACTTGTATATGAGCATGAGTTCTTGGTGCTATACCCATAGCTTAGATGGCGCGGGGCTTTTCTTGTTTGACCATGCGGCTGAAGAATACGAGCATGCTAAAAAGCTCATCATCTTCTTGAATGAAAACAATGTGCCTGTGCAATTGACCAGCATCAGCGCGCCTGAACATAAGTTTGAAGGTTTGACTCAAATTTTCCAAAAAGCTTATGAACATGAGCAACACATCAGCGAGTCTATTAATAATATCGTCGATCACGCCATAAAAGGCAAAGATCATGCGACTTTCAATTTCTTGCAATGGTATGTGTCTGAACAGCATGAAGAAGAAGTGCTTTTCAAGGATATTTTGGATAAAATTGAGTTGATTGGTAATGAAAACCATGGCTTGTATTTGGCTGATCAGTATGTCAAAGGGATCGCTAAAAGCAGGAAATCTTAATTTTAGGGTCATTGGGTGCAAAAACTAGCCGTTTTTGATTTTGACTCCACGCTAGTGGATGCTGAGACGATTGAGTCTTTAGCGAGAGCGTGGGGGGTGTTTGATGAAGTGAAAAAGATCACTTCACAAGCCATGAATGGCGAAACAGATTTTCATAAAAGTCTTATTTTAAGGGTTTCTAAACTCAAAAACATGCCCTTGAAACTAGCCAAAGAAGTTTGTGAAAGTCTCCCTTTATTTGAAGGAGCACTTGAGCTTGTTAGCGCCTTAAAAGAGAAAAATTACAAGGTGGTTTGCTTCAGCGGAGGCTTTGATCTAGCGACGAATTATTATAGGGATTTATTGAATTTAGATGCGGCTTTCAGTAACACGCTGATAGTGGAAAATGACGCCTTAAACGGCTTGGTTACGGGGCATATGATGTTTTCACATTCTAAAGGCGAAATGCTTCTCGCCTTGCAACGCTTGTTGAATATCAGTAAAACGCACACTTTAGTCGTGGGCGATGGAGCGAATGATTTGAGCATGTTCAAACATGCCCGCATTAAAATCGCTTTCAACGCTAAAGAGGTTTTAAAACAGCACGCCACGCATTGCATCAATGAGCCTAATCTAGCCCTAATCAAGCCTTTGATTTAAAAAAATTTTTTTGTAAAATTCCTTTAAAAGGATAACCATGTTCCAGCCCCTGTTAGACGCTTATATAGACAGCACCCGTTTAGATGAAACCGATTATAAGCCCCCATTAAATGTAGCCCTAGCCAATTGGTGGCCTTTGGATAAAAGAGAAAGCAAAGGGTTTAGAAAAAAATTTATTTTACATTTCATTTTAAGTCAGCATTACACAATCACTTTACACCGAAACCCTGATAAACCTGCAGACATCGTTTTTGGTAACCCCCTTGGACAAGCCAGAAAAATCCTATCCTATCAAAACACTAAAAGGGTGTTTTATACCGGTGAAAACGAAGTCCCTAATTTCAACCTCTTTGATTACGCCATAGGCTTTGATGAATTGGATTTTAGAGATCGTTATTTGAGAATGCCTTTATATTATGATAGACTACACCATAAAGCAGAGAGCGTGAATGACACCACCGCGCCCTACAAACTTAAAGACAACAGCCTTTATACTTTAAAAAAACCCTCCCATCATTTTAAAGAAAACCACCCTAATTTATGCGCAGTAGTGAATGATGAGAGCGATCCTTTGAAAAGAGGGTTTGCGAGTTTTGTCGCAAGCAACCCTAACGCTCCTAAAAGGAACGCTTTCTATGACGCTTTAAACGCTATTGAGCCAGTTACTGGGGGAGGAAGCGTGAGAAACACTTTAGGCTATAATGTCAAAAACAAGAGCGAGTTTTTAAGCCAATACAAATTCAATCTGTGTTTTGAAAACTCGCAAGGCTATGGCTATGTTACCGAAAAAATCATTGACGCTTACTTTAGCCACACCATTCCTATTTATTGGGGGAGTCCCAGCGTGGCGAAAGATTTTAACCCTAAAAGTTTTGTGAATGTTTGTGATTTTAAAGATTTTGATGAAGCGATTGATTACGTGAGATACTTGCACACGCACCCAAACGCTTATTTAGACATGCTCTATGAAAACCCTTTAAATGAAATTGATGGGAAAGCTTACTTTTACCAAGATTTGAGTTTTAAAAAAATCCTGGATTTTTTTAAAACGATTTTAGAAAACGACACGATTTACCACAAATCCTCAACATCTTTTATGTGGGAGGGTGATTTGCATAAGCCTTTAGTAACTATTGATGATTTGAGGGTTAATTATGATGATTTGAGGGTTAATTATGATGATTTGAGGGTTAATTATGATGATTTGAGGGTTAATTATGATGATTTGAGGGTTAATTATGATGATTTGAGGGTTAATTATGATGATTTGAGGGTTAATTATGATGATTTGAGGGTTAATTATGATGATTTGAGGGTTAATTATGATGATTTGAGGGTTAATTATGAGCGGCTTTTACAAAACGCTTCGCCTTTGTTGGAACTCTCTCAAAACACCACTTTTAAAATCTATCGCAAAGCTTATCAAAAATCCTTACCTTTGTTGCGTGCTGTAAGAAAGTTGATTAAAAAATAAGGCGCATTTTAAGACTGATTGAGAAATTGAAGTGCTATTTTAAAATGCGCTAACGCTTCTTTTTTGAGCGTGGGGTTTTTGAGCATGTCCTCTAAAGCATGGGTGCTTAAAAAATGTTTGGTTTTTAAAGACACGATGCGCCCAAAGGATTCTTCTTTAGAAAGGTTTAAAAGGCGTTTGGGCAAAATCTCGCCAAATACGATAATGACTTTTGAAGCGCTGTTGTTTAATTGCCAGGTTAAATGAGGTAGGCATGCGTTGATTTCTTCTTCTAAATTAAGGCTGTTAGAGTCGCATTTAAGGAGCGATAAAATACTGCAATCTTTTAAGGGGTAGTTAAAAACCTTTTGGATAATGCTCTCTAACATGGCCGCTTTTAAATTGTTTAGAAAATTTAATTGGCCATCCAGCATGGGGGTGAGCGTGATAAAAGCGAGCTTGGAAGTGGGGTTAAAAAGTCCGATCACCGGTCTTGAATGTTGGTGGCGTTTACACAAATTACAATTTTCTATACCCTCATGAACTTGTTTGTTAAGGGGCTTATTTTGGGGCTTTATAAGGCTAATATCCGTGTAAGTTTCGCCCAAAAGACGCTCCATATAAAGGGAGCGTAAAGTTTGAAGGCGTGAGTGTTGCAAAGCGTTCAGTCTTTATGTTTTTTGAAAGCGTGAGGGCTTAGCATGTTTTCTGGCTTGAAAATATCGTCCAGTTGCTCTTTAGTTAAGATTTTCTTTTCTAAAGCGATGTCATAGATAGAGCGATCGCTTTTTAAGGCTTCTTTGGCGATCATAGCGGATTTTTCATAGCCGATATGAGGGTTTAGCGCGGTAACAATGCCAATGCTGTTAAAGACATAATCGTGGCAAATCTTTTCATTAGCCGTGATGCCTTCCACGCATTTAGTCGTTAAAGTTTCAATCGCGCACCCTAAAATCACAAAGGAATGGAATAGCTTGTAAGCGATAACCGGCTCAAACACATTGAGTTGCAACTGCCCACCTTCTGCGGCTAACGCCACGCTCAAATCATTCCCAATCACCGCAAAGCACACCTGATTGACCACTTCAGGGATCACCGGATTGACTTTACCCGGCATAATAGAGCTGCCCGGCTGCATTTTAGGCAAATTGATTTCATTCAACCCGGCTCTAGGGCCTGAGCTGAGCAACCTGAGATCGTTACAGACTTTAGAAAGTTTGACCGCAATACGCTTTAACACCCCACTCACTTGCACATACGCCCCAGTGCTTTGAGTGGCTTCTATCAAGTTATTAGCCATGACAAAGGGGCGGCCCGTTACTTCTTGGATTTTCTTTTCAATCAAACTGCGATAATCCGGGTGCGAATTGATCCCTGTGCCAATAGCCGTGCCGCCTAAATTAAGCTCTCTTACCCAATTCCTAGCGTCTAAAACCTGTTCAATATCCCTATCAACCATCAACGCATAAGTTTCAAACTCTTGGCCTAAAGTCATAGGCACAGCGTCTTGAAGCTGGGTGCGCCCCATTTTAATCACATGAGCGAATTCCTTAGCCTTTTGAGCGAAAGCGTCCCTTAAAGCCTTCATGGGAGCGACTAAATTGCTCAAGCGCTCATAAATCGCGATTTTTAACGCACTAGGATAGGCGTCATTAGTGGATTGAGAGCGGTTGACATGGTCGTTTGGGTGGCAAAATTGATACTCGCCCTTTTGATGCCCCATGTATTCTAAAGCCAAATTAGCAATCACTTCATTCATGTTCATGTTCGTGCTTGTGCCAGCCCCCCCTTGAATCATATCCACAATGAATTGATCATGGTATTTGCCATCAACCAACAAATCGCATGCATGGCAAATCGCAATTTTAAGCTTTTCATCAATCAAGC
Organism: Helicobacter pylori; assembly: GCA_008033015.1. GTDB lineage: Bacteria > Campylobacterota > Campylobacteria > Campylobacterales > Helicobacteraceae > Helicobacter > Helicobacter pylori_DH. Next base: position 348,090 of record CP032042.1, on the reverse strand, counting down.
CTAATTGCGCGTTCGCTAAAGCAGCCGCTTTTTTGACTTGAGCGAAAGATTTGATAAAAACAGGATAACTGCAAAGCTTGTCGTTGGTGATGAAAAAATTTTCACTCGCTCTTAAAGTTTGAATCCCGTAATAAACTTCATCGCTAATTTCCATTTGCCCAATGAAATCATGCTCAATACGCATAAAAGCTCCTTATGTAATAATTGAAAAATATTCTAGCTATTGTAACCAAATCTTGGATTATTTTTCTTTTAAACGCAACACTTTTGCCCCTAAAGCGTTGATTTTATCCTCTAATCTCTCATAACCCCTATCCAAGTGGTAAATCCTATGCACCCTACTCACGCCCTTAGCCACTAAAGCGGCTAAAATGAGAGCCGAAGAAGCCCTTAAATCCGTCGCCATCACATCGCTCCCGGTAAGCTCTGTGGATCCGCTAATGGTAGCCACATTTGTTTTAAGGCTAATACTAGCCCCCAAGCGTTGCAATTCGCTTGCATGCATGAAGCGGTTTTCAAAAAGCGTCTCTTCAATCACGCTCGTCCCCAAACACTGCGTGGCTAACGCCATGAATTGTGCTTGCATGTCTGTGGGAAAGCCTGGGTATTCTTTCGTGGTGATTTCAAAGGCTTGGCGTTTTTTAGCCGGATAAATTTCTATAGAATTTTCTTGAATGTCTAGCGAAAAACCAATTTCTATAAGCTTATCGGTGATCGCTTGAAGATGGTTAGGGATGATATGATTGATTTTAAGCTGGCTGTTAGTGATAGCCCCCACGCATAAATAAGTGCCTGCTTCAATCCTATCGGGTATGATTTGAATGTCTTTTAAATTTAAAGCGTCGCTTTCTACCCCCCTAATCTTTAACTCGCTGCTACCAACGCCCTCAATTTCTACGCCCCCACTCTGTAAAAACGCGCACAATTGAGCGATTTCTGGCTCTTTAGCCGCATTAATGATGCGCGTAATCCCTTTAGCTAAGCTTGCTGCCATGAGGGCGTTTTCTGTGCCTGTAACGCTGATTTTATCAAATAAAATATCATTCCCTTTCAAGCCTTTAGGGGCTTTTGCATGGATATAGCCTTGCTCAATTTTGATTTCAGCCCCTAATTGTTGCATCGCTTTTAGGTGTAAATCCACTGGCCTTGCTCCTATAGCGCACCCACCGGGCAAACTCACTAAGCATTCTTTAAAGCGCGCTAATAGTGGGCCTAAAACCAAAATGGAAGCGCGCATTTTACGCACCAGATCGTAAGTGGCTTCGGTGTGGTGCAAAGATTTGGTGCTGAGTTGGAGCGTGTGGGGGTTAAGCCATTCTAATTCTGCGCCTAAATTTTGCAACAATAACGCCATCGCCTTTATATCCACCACTTGGGGCAGAGATTTGATTTTGACTTCTTGACGGCTTAAAAGCGTGGCGGCTAAAATGGGGAGCGCGGAATTTTTCGCCCCTGAAATTTCTACCTCTCCTTTTAAAGGGACTTGTCCTACAATCTCTAAAAAATCCAATTCTATCCTTTTTCTTTTTTATTCTTAAGGGCTAAGCCGGTAGCGTTAGCGATTTTTTGTTGGTAATTAGGGTTAGCGTTTTCTAATTCTTGCCCAAAATTAATAGCGTCTTCTAATTCAAAAAATTCTGAAGCGACTAAATTTTGGATCGTTTCTAGCCACAGAGTTTCTTTGTCTTTAGGGCAGATTTTAAAACGCTCATTGAAGCGGTTTTTCAGTTTTTCTAAAGCTGGCACGCTTTGAAGGTTTTTGATTTGTTCGTTTAAATTTTCCAAAGAAAGGCTTTTATTAGGAATATTTTGCTTTAAAGGGGGGCGAGTAAGCCTCCAAGCAAGCCCCACCAATAACACAGGCAGCAAGCATACAAAGAGGATCAAATACATGTAAGCGTAATAAGTCAAATTGCCCATGTTGATAAGATTTATAAGCGTTTTTTATAATAAGCGTTACTCGCTTCAATATAGCCTTCCACGCTCCCGCAATCGTATCGTTTGCCTTTGAATTGGTAAGCGATGATGCGCTTTCTTTTGGCTTGAGTGAGTAAAGCGTCTGTGATTTGGATTTCATTGTTTTTACCCGGTTTCGTCTCACGCAAAATATCAAAAATATCCGGGGTTAGAATGTAGCGCCCTATCACGGCTAGGTTGCTTGGGGCGTCTTCTTGGCTTGGTTTTTCCACCATGTCTTTAATCTCATACACCCCTTCTTCTAACAATTCGCCCCTAATCACGCCGTATTTTGAAACTTCTTCTAGCGCCACTTCTTCAATGGCTACAATAGGGCATTGGTATTTTTGATACAATGAAGTCATTTGCTTTAACACGCTTGGGTGATCATGGCTTATGCATAAGTCATCGGCTAAAATCACCGCAAAAGACTCATTGCCTATCAGGGCTTCCCCGGTTAAAATCGCATGCCCTAAGCCTTTCATTTGCTTTTGGCGCACATAGGAAAAACAGCATTTTTCTATAATGTTACGAATGCTTTTTAGAGCGTTTTCTTTGTTAGTGCCTTGGATTTGATGCTCTATTTCATAGCTCGTGTCAAAATAATCTTCTAAGCTTCGTTTATTCCTGCCTGTAACGATCGCCATCACTTCACAGCCCGCTTCCATCGCTTCTTCCACAGCGTATTGGATTAAAGGCTTATCCACAATGGGCAGCATTTCTTTAGGAATGGTTTTAGTGATCGGCAAAAAGCGCGTGCCATAGCCAGCGGCAGGAAAAAGGCATTTTTTAATCATGGTTTGTCCTTTGAGTTAAGAGTTTGTTCTAAAAACGCATCAATAGGGATGAAATTCCCAAAAATTTCTTGATAAATCAAGTAATTGAGCATGACCCTAAAGCCATACATGCGAGTCTCGCTATAAGGCATAAGCTCCATGCTAAGCCATGGCTCAAAATGATTTTTTTCTTTAAATCGTTTGGAGCTTTCTAACCACCTCCTTAAAAACCCAGGCCCAGCGTTGTAAGCGTAGGCGACAAAAAGGGGGTGGTTGAATTCTTTTTTCAAATAATTCAAGTAATAATTGCCAAATTTGAGGGCGATATTGGGGTTAAACATGTCATTTAGATCAATATTATCCATGCCAAGGCTTTTAGCGAAAGGCCCTACATTAAAGGGCATGATTTGCATAAGCCCTAGAGCAAAGGAGCGAGAGATTAAAGCCGGGAGCAAAAAGCTTTCTTGCCTAGCGATCGCATACGCCATAGCCCTTTCATCTGTATTTTGCCATTCAATAATGCCCTCATAAGGGGATAAATAATAATAAATCTTGTCTTTATTGCGTTGGCTTAAAAGATAGGTCAATTCAGGAGCGCTTTTTTCATAATACAGGCTTTTTAGCATCGCATTAAACGCACCCTCATCTTTCAAACTCAAGGTTTTTTCCTTAAAAATTTGCCACGAAAAAGGATCGTAGGTGTTAAAAGGAGGATCTTCTTGGCTTAAATTTTGGATATGAGAAATGATGCGATAACTGGGCGTGGTTTTTAATTTTCGGCTCGCATAAAGACTATAGAGGTTTAAGGCGGGGCTTTGTGAAAGGCGTTCCAAAGTTTTTTTCTTTTTAGAGACTAAATACTGCCAAAAAATCGCTCTGTCTTTTGAAAAATCATCGTCCTTGATAACCGCTTCTGAGCGTTCAAAATACTTGAGCGCTTTAGAGGGTTTTTTGCGCAAGATTTCATTAATCCCCAGGATGAAAAAGGTTTGCGCGTTGCTGTGGGTAGCGTTACTTTTGGTGAGAGCGTCTTTAAAATGATCCAATTTAGGATCTAAAATAACTTGATAGATCAAGCGGTTAAACGCCGGGTAATCTTCATCTAAAAGGCGGTTTAACTCTTTAATAGGGATATGCTTTTCAAAAATTTGGAGCTTTTTTTCATAACTCAAATGATTGAAAAGCGCGCTAAACACTTGCACATTAGCCTTAAACAAAGAAGCACTCACATGCTTACTTTGCAAGATTTCTAATTCTTCATAAAGAACGGGGTAAGCCTCTTTGATCTTAATTTGTAAGGGCTTAAGGGTTTGAAGGGGGATTTTATCAAAATCTCTGATTTTTGATTTTAAAGCGATAGCGATACAGCTTGCTTGGAAAGTGTCTGTTTTTTCTAGCATGCTTTCTAAAGCCGTTTGCTTGCAATAAATATCTTCAGGCAATTTAACATCAGGGCTTTTTTCTGGATTGTCTGAGCCTTTTTCTTGCATGGCCTTTTGTAAGGCGTTATTTTTATTTTGAGTCAATTCATAGGCTTTTTTAGCGTTTTCTAAAGTGGTTTTTTTATCGCTAATATAACGCCACAAATAATAATCCCTAACGATCCCAGTGGGCTTTTTTTCTAAATCTTTTAAACTCAACTCGGTTTGAGAAAAACCAACGCCAAGCGCACCCATAAAAAATAAAATCAAAAAACGCATGATTTTCTTTAGAGGCTTTTGGCGAGCATAAAAAGCCATTGAATAAGGGTTAAATCTAAAAATTTCAAAACAATGACCACCACTAAAGGAGCGAAATCCAACCCGTTAAACACCAGCTTGAATCTAGAGCGTAAAAAATAAAACACCGGCTCACACAAGCGAGCGAGGATTTGCATGATGGGGTTATTAGGGTTAGGCTGCACGAAGCCTAGAAGCGAATAAATGATCACCACCCACATATAAATCGTAATGAGCGAGCTTAAAATCACCGCTATCGCATTGATAAGGGTAGAAAAAATCATGCTTTTAGCCTTAAAACTTCTTGATGATGGCTTTGGATATAGGGGAAAATCAAAGGCAATTCAACGCCATGCGAGTTCCCGGTCAAAAGAATGCGTAAAGGTTTGAAAAAATCCTTACCCTTAAGCTGGCTTAATCGCATGGCTTCTTTTTTAAAACTTTCAAAATCCTTATACGCTTGAAAATCCATGCTTTTTAGAGCGTTAAAAAGTGCTAAACAACGCTCTTTAAAATCTTCATTTTCATAAGTTTTAACAATATCCTTTGGCTCTAAAAACAACGAAATTTTTTCTTTCAATTCTAAAAGCGTGCCGCATTCTTCTATAAACAATCTTAAAAGCCCTAAGAGGTTTTTATCTTTTATTGAAGTGAGTTCTAATAATTTTTCATCGTCTAAAAGCTTTAAATGCTCGTGGTTTAAGTGTTTTAAATATTTTAAATTAAAATGAGCCGGGGAATTAGAAAGGTTTTCTAAACTAAACCACTCTATCGCTTCATCAAGGCTAAAAACTTCCTTAGGCACTTTATTACCGATAGTGATGAGGTAATTCGCAATCGCAACCGGTAAAAACCCTTGATTCAAAAGCCATTTCACGCTGGACGCTTCGTCTCTTTTGCTCATCTTTTTACCGCTTGCTTCATCTAAAATAATGGGCAAATGCGCATAAACAATGGGATTATTGGAGCCTAAAGCTTGCTGGATTAAGATTTGTTTAGGGGTGTTACTCACATGATCTTCGCCTCTAATAATCAGACTGATTTCATAGAGCAAATCATCGCATGCACAAGCGAAATTATAAGTAGGGCTTTTATCCTTTCTCAAAAGCACAAAAGAATCCAATTCATCAGGCTCAAATTCCACTTCTTTTTTAATCGTATCATTGAAAGACACCGCATGATTTGGGGCTTTCAAACGCACCACAGGGGCATGGTTCTTGTCTTTTTCTAAAGTGGCCCACTCGTCTAAATACCTGAAAGGGCGTTTTTCATTTTTGGCTTTTTCTTTTTCTCTTTCTAAAAACTCCGCGCTCGCATAACAATAAAACGCTTTATGTTCTTTCAGTAATTTTTTTGCCATTTCTCTATGGTAATCTATATTATGGCTTTGATACACGAGCTTGTCCCAGCTTATCCCCATAAGCTTTAAAATTTCTAAAATCTCTTGGTCTTTGCCTTCAATGTTGCGCTCTTTGTCCGTGTCTTCAATGCGAATGAGAAAGGGTTTGTGTTGCTGTTTAGCCACAATGTAGTTAAAAATGGCTGCCCTTAAATTCCCTATGTGCATATCCCCTGTAGGCGAAGGCGCAAAACGAAGCATAAAAACCCTTTATTTAAAAATAGTTTTTGATTATACCTAAAGAATACTTAATTGTGTTGTGGTAGTTCTGTTTTTATCAAACATGAATAGGCATTATTTAAGAGATTAGCGCTTGGCTAACGCCAAGCTCTTTATGGTTGGTTATCAAAAAGCTAAAAGCGTTTTTATTCAATCACTTCATAAATAACTTCTGTCTTCCAGCGGGTTTTAGGGGTGATTTCTTGGTTGCGATAACCAAAACAAGCCATTACCGACACGCCAAATTCCGCCGTGTTTAGATAGCCTTTTTCCTCTAAATAAGCCTCCACTTTTTCTTGATCATACCCTTCAATCGGGCAAGAATCAATCCCTAACATGGCCGCTGCCATCATCATGTTCGCCATTTGGATATAAGTCTGCTTGCTAGCCCAATCAAACAAAGATCGTTCGCTATTGAGTTTCATATCGTTCTCTTGGAAATTTTTGATGATTTGAGCGAACCTGGAATTGGTGTCATAATCCCTTTTTTTAACCTCATGCATCACTTTCTTAACGTAATCGCTGTCATAAGTAACGCCTTTTCGTGCAAGATAAATAACAAAATGGCTCGCTCCCTCTAAACCAAAAAGCGCCCCCCAAGCCATCGGTTTTAAATCTTCTTTCATGCGTTCATTCTTTAATAAAAGCATTTTCCATGGTTCAAGCCCGATTGAAGAAGGGGCTAACCTCCCCACTTCAACCAAAGCTTCCCAATCCTTTTGAGAAATACGACGATTAGGATCGTATTTTTTGCAGCAAATCGTTGGTGCTGTAAAGCAACCACTTGTTCTCTGTCCATTTTAATGATCTCCTTTTTTTAGATAATGATAAACGGCTGCCATATCCAATGCACCTAAACCGGATTTTTCCGCTTGAGAATAAAGTTCTTGTGCTTTGGATAAGAATGGCAATTCAATCGCCTCTCCTGCTTCATTGTTAGCTAAACGAATGTCTTTGAGCATGAGCTTCAAACTGAAAGCGGCCGGATAGCTATCTTGTAGCCACATGCCTTTTTTAGCTTGAAAGAGAGGCGAATTCATGCCAGATTGGCCAATAATTTGTAAAAACAACTCTGCATCAACCCCTAAATGTTTGGCTAACAGCAAAGCTTCTGAATAAGCAACCCCCATTTGAGCCAAAAGGCTATTGATGGATAATTTGGCTCTCATCCCTTGACCAACTTTTCCTAAATAATAAGGTTTGACTCCCTAAATGCACCAAAACAGGTTTGAGTTTAGAGATAACTTCTTCATCGCCTGCCGCCAAAATCAATAACGCCCCGGCTTTGGCCGCACCAACCGATCCTGAAACGGGTGCTTCAAGGTAAGTTACTTGATGCTTTTGAGCGATTTTTTCTAAAGATAAGCTTTCCAAAGGGGCGATAGTACTCATATTCACCACGATTTTTTTAGACATCTGTTCCCAAAATTTTGGCGCTAAAACAGCATCAATCGCCACTTTATCCGAAAGCATGATAAAAACCAAATCAACTTTAGCGGCCAAATCTATGGGGCTAGTATAAACCGCTACGCCTTTTTCTTTTAAGGGGGCTGCTTTGCTCTCTGTTCGGTTATAAACTGACACTTCTAAATTTGCATCGCACAAGCGAGTCGCCATAGGAGTCCCCATAGCCCCTAGTCCAATCCATCCGATTTTCATTCAATCCTCACTTATTAGCGTGAATACGCCACTAAACCATCTAACCAAGCTTGATGGCCATTTAGCATCGCATTAGGCACAGATTTCGCTAAAGCTTTAGCAGGGACTCCTAACTGAGTTTCTTGGGTTAAAATACGCACACGATCATTGTCTAATTTTTCAACTAGCCATGCGTGATAGGCTTCAAGATACTCATCACCTTTAGCTTCATTCCAGCCTCTCCAAGCCAAACGCAGTATGGTGTCTTTCAATTCAAACTCTTCCACCTGTGCCTCCACTAAAAAGCCAAAAGTTTCAAAACAAAAACGAGTCTTGTCTTTAAGAATAGTATTGTCTTGATTATGCATGTGGACATTCCCTGAATTTTTGTAATACTTTTCCCAATGGGATGTGTCTCTTAAATGCTGCACCACTTTATTAAAATCCAAACCTTTGACAATGACTTCATTGGACACAAAATTATCAGTCTCTCCTGGAATCCATTTTTCAGGCCATTGAATCGCATTCATCGTTATCATGTTTTCTCTGTTTTTAATTTTTTCTGCCTATTGGCGAATGATTTATAGCATCATTAGGCAAATAATGATCCTTAACCCATTTTATCAGCCATTCTAAAGCGTTGTTTTTAGGGTGAGCGATGACTAAATTTAGGCATGCGTTTAAAATTTCGCCGATTTTTTGGTGCTGATAACCCAAGTTTTGGAGCGCGCTGCCCTTAAGGGCTAGGTGTTCTTTTTTAAAAGGCTCGTTAGAATCAAATATTTCTTTTAACAAGCCTTTAATTTTTAAAGCATGTTTTAGGTTTTTGAGCGCATAAAAATCTAAAGCCAAATTAAAAGGCTCTAAATCGTAGTTTTTCAATAAAAATTTTAACTCTGTTTTATTATGAATATTTAAAAAAGATTTGTGGCATTCTTTAGATTGAGCAAATAAAACACAAGTTTTTTTAGGGTATCGTAAATTTTCTAAACTTTTTTGATGCTTGAAAAATCCCAATAATCTTAATTCCAAATTCAAAGGCGCGTTTTTTAAAAACCCTAAATTTTCTATTTTTTCTTGAATAACCAACTCCAAAATTTCTTGATATTCTTTAGCCACTTCATAGGCGTTTTTCCCCATAAGAAGCTTATTCAACTCGCTTTGTAAGCGCTCTTTAGAGAGGTGTTTTAACAAATCTTTACACGCAAAAACCGCTTCTTTAGTGCTTGGTGCTATCTTAAAGCCTAAAGTCGCGCTAAATCGCAGCGCTCTTAAAATCCTTAAAGCGTCTTCAAAAAACCTCAATCGCGCTCCCCCCACGCATTCAATTATTTGATTTTCAATCGCATTCTGCCCTTTAAAAGGATCAATCAGCCCTTTTGTAGGGCTATAAGCGATCGCATTCATGCTAAAATCGCGCCGCTTTAAATCGTCTGTTAAATGAGCGCTAAAAACCAATTCTTTAGGCTTTCGGTGCTTGATATGCCCTTTTTCCATTCTAAAAGTTGTGATTTCATAGCTTTGATGGTTTTTAAGAGCCGTGATCGTGCCATGTTTGATACCGGTTTCTAGAACCCTAAAATTGTGCTTTAAAAGAAGCTCCTTGCTTTCATTGACTAAAGCGTTTGAGGTTAAATCGTAATCTTTTGGGGTAATGCCCATCAAACAATCGCGCACACACCCCCCTACTAAGTAAAGCTCATAAGGGGATTTTTCATAAATATCAAACAATTCTTTTAATTCTTTTTCTAACTCAAACACGCTTTTTACTCTTAAAATTTCTTTGTGTTATTATATCTTTTTAGAATTTTTAAGGAATTTTGATGGAACAAGAAATTTGCGTGATCGGTTTTAGCGGCGGGCAAGACAGCACCACTTTGGCTGTATGGGCGAAAAAGCGTTTTAAAAAAGTCTGTTTAGTGGGGTTTGATTATGCGCAAAAACACTCTGTGGAATTAGAATGCGCTCAAAAAATCGCTTCTCTTTTACAACTCCCTTATGAAATCATCCCATTAGATTTTTTAGAAAATATCACCCGCTCCGCACTTTTTAAAAACTCTAACGATTTAATGGGGCATTCGCATGCGCAAAATAAAGATCTGCCCAACTCTTTTGTGCCTAATCGTAACGCTATTTTTATCACCCTTTTGCATTCTTACGCGCAAAAAATAGGGGCCAGTAACATCGCTTTAGGGGTTTCGCAAGCGGATTTTAGCGGCTATCCGGATTGTAAAGAAGATTTTATTAAAAGCATCGAGCATGCCCTAAATTTAGGATCAAACACGGCGATTAAAATCCTAACGCCTTTAATGTTTTTGAATAAAGCGCAAGAATTTCAAATGGCTAAAGATTTAGGCGTCTTGGATTTAGTCATCAAAGAAACGCACACCTGCTATCAAGGAGAGCGAAAGATTTTGCATGCTTATGGCTATGGCTGCGATGAATGCCCAGCATGTCAATTGAGAAAAAAAGGCTTTGAAGAGTTTCAAGCTAAGCTGTAAAAAATAATCTTTTAAAGAATGGGGTTTTTAAAACTTTGTTTTTATAATAAGTTTCTTAAGAGAATAGGGGATTTTGAAATAATTCCCCCTACAACCCCCAACTAAAACCTCTAACCCAAAAAGAGCGTTTTTTTAAGAGATTGTCGCTTGATTAAGATCAAGCTGTTTTATGTTTTTGTTTAAAAAATGCCTTTGAGCGTTTTTACAAAACAATCAAAGAGCGATAAAAAGCGCATTTTTAATGTTTGTTTTTAAAGTTATATGTATAGTTAAGATAAACGCTCACCACTCTTTTATAATCCAATTTATCCCCATAATCATCGCTATAATAATTGACTTTAAACGCTGGCACTTTAACCCCTAATTCAACACTAGAACCCCCAAGATAGTTTTCATCGCCATAGCGATCAATATCGTATTCATCACTACTAAAACGAACGCCAAATTTCCCTTGTAACTGAAAAATCGTGCGACTCTTGACTTGATTGAAAGGGGTGAGATTGTTACTTGCAAACCAGGTGCTACCCCCTAGTTCCATGCCAATCACAAGCCCTGAAGATTTTCTGATTATATGCCTTGATGCTCTTTTTAATGTGTTAGCGTCTAGCGTTCTGCCGGTCATGTCTTTGTAAAATATAGAGAGCCCTTTTACCCTTCGTTCAACATATTTTTGGGACGCTCGCTTATCGTTAGTCCAATTAATGAGCAAATCCGTATTGAAACCATAGGGTAAAAAAGCTATTAAACCGCTGCCAGGAACAGAACCAACGCCACCAAGTTGGTAACCGAAAAAAAGAGAGTGCCTAAACCCTATAATCCTTTTTTTACCCAAAAAATATTTATACCCCAAGCTGAGTTCATTAAAAAGACCGCCCGATCCGCCATTTCCTGCGAATCGGCTAGCGATTTTTGTTGAATCTTTCACTTCATTTAAGGCGTTTTGTGCATCTCTTATGGCTTTTGTGTTAGGGAATAATGAATTTTTTGCGTTATTGATCGCTTGATTTAAGGCGTTTTCTGCTGAAGCTTTTTCGCCGATGCTACCTTGTCCTTGAATATAGCTTCCTTCTGCAAAATTTAAACCTAAATAAAATCCGTTCCTTTCAGCGTGGAGCCAAAACGAGAGAGAGAGAGTTAGTAAGAGAGCTTTTTTCATGGTTTTTCTTTGGTTTAAGATTTGATATTATTGCTAGGTATTTTATCATAAAATAAGGTTTTAGTATGGGGTTTTAATGAAAAACAAAGTTAAAATGAAATAACCCTAAAAACCACCGCTTAATCAACATTAAATTAAAAACATGTTAATCTTTAATTATTTTTAAATTAGGAAAACCCATGCATCAAAACAATAAAACTTTTTTACCCAGCCAATCCGCTCACCTCTCTAAAATCGTTCTTTTTTTAAACACCGGCTTTTTAGCCTATCTGTTAAGCGCTTGTGGGGCGAATGTGCCTATAGAAGAAGTGATAGTCAAAGATCCCAAAGAGACCAAAGCCCAAGAAGTCGCCAGAGAAGAAAAAGCCATCCAGCAAGAAAACGCCACTATTGATGCACGCACCACGCCTTTAATCAATCGTTTCACTAATTATAACGCTTATGGTTCTCTAAACGGCTTTTACAATTCAGTGGATAACCTCAATTCGCCCATGCAAAACGGGATGTATGGAGGCTATTACATGCCTTATTATTACATGCCCTATGGTTTCATGCCTTATGGGTCAGGTCTTATGCCTTATGGGCCTTATGGGTATGGAGCGCCTGGATACTTCCCTTACGCTTTTTATTGATTAGCTTAAAACAGCTTGCACTAAACAATAAGTGTGTTGGTGTTTTCACATTAACGCCCTTATATTTTCTAATGGTTATTTCTAACATGCTAGGGTGGTGTGATAGAAAAAGACTATATTAAGAGGAGATATTCTTATGCGTATAGTTAGAAATTTATTTCTTATATCGCTTGTGGCTTATAGTAGCGCGTTCGCAGCGGATTTAGAAACCGAAACTAAAAGCGAAAAAAAAAGCGGTAAAAAGTTTTACAAACTCCATAAAAACCATGGATTAAAAACCAAGGCTAAAAACGACAAAAAGCTTTATGATTTCACTAAAAATAGCGGCTTAGAAGGCGTGGATTTGGAAAAAAGCCCTAACCTTAAAAGCCATAAAAAAAGCGACAAAAAGTTTTACAAACAACTCCCCAAAAATCGCATTTCAGAAGGCATGAGCATGCCAATCGTTGACTTCAATAAGACCTTGTCTTTTGGGCCTTATTTTGAAAGGACTAAAAGCAAAAAAACCCAATACATGGACGGCGGGTTGATGATGCACATCCGCTTTTAAGCCCTTATTCATAATCCAAAAACTCATGCGTTTTAAGGGTTAGGGTTTTAGGGAAATACCGCACAAACAAATCCAAAAACACTTTTTCGCCAAAGAAATCCCCAGCGATCGTTACTTCTTGGACGCTAAAATTTTGCGCATTATCCCAAATGAAATTCCCTAAAAACTCCGCTAAAGAATCCAAAATCCCCAAACTCAAAATTTCATTTTCCACGCCTGCGAGCCTGAAACTCATCGCGCTGTGCATGATCTTTGAAAAGTTTAAAGCCATTTTCAAAGAATCGTCTTTAAGGATTTTATAATCAATCCTAGGGCCTTTAGGGCGTAAGCATTCTTTAGCCAAAGAAATAACGCTCTGCGTGCAAAAATTCTCGCTGTAACCCAAAACAAACCCTAAAATGCAAAAAAAATCCAATAAATTAGCGCCCCCTAGATTGTATTTAGAAAGCTCTAAAAGGCGCGCGTAAAAATCAGGGAATTTAGTAGCGTAGTTTTTTAGCATTCTAGAGGCTTTTTCATCTTGTTTGAGGAGATTAAATATTTGATTGAAATCAAAACTAACGCTTAAAAGCGTTTTTAAAGAACCATTAGCATGCAATAACAACCTTGTAGGGCACTTGAAACTAAAATATAAAACGATAGAATGCGGCGTTTCTCTTAAAAACTCTAATTCATCTTTAAAGGGAAAGGTAGAAAGATGGTTTTCTAGCACGAATTTTTTAGTGGGCGTGATCAAGCGTTTAGGGGTTTTAAAAAGCGCTTCATAATGTAACAGTGCTTCACAAGAACGGCTTTCATGCATAAAAACAAATTCTATGCCCTCATCTTGTAAAATACGGCACAATAAATTCAATATGGGGTCATAGGGTAGTTGGGCTATGATTTCATCGTTTTTAAAAGTGTCCTTAAACACGCTTTTTAAAGAGGCTTTGATGCATGGTTTTTCCAAACTGGCCAAATATTTAGCGTCCTCTAAAGGCAATTTAGTGCAGCTCAAAACGCTAGAAAGATCGCTAAAAATAACGCTTGGAGAGGGATTTTTTAAAGAAAGGGATAACGCCCCCCTAGAAGTGAAAATAGGGATAGAATCCTGTGTTTTGAGCATGCCTTTTAATTGGGTTAAGCAATCTATAAGCTCTTTAGGGCTACGGATTATATCTCCTTTAAAAGTGGTGTTTTTAATCAAGCCCAGAGTATCGGCATACAAAGATGCATTTTTGTCTAAAAAATCTTGATGCTCTTTAGCGTTCATAAAAAGGGGCTTTGAAAGGCTTGTTGTTTGGAAAAGATTTTCATCTAAAGGCTCTGTGATTTCCTTTAAAGACAAAAAGCTAAAATCTAAAGAAAAGGGCAAGATCTCGCTTAATTTTTGCGCGAACTCTAAAGTGATCTCAGCGCTCGCTTGGAGGTAGAAAGAAGCCGTATTATCCTTATAAACGCTATAAAAACGCGCCTGCAAATTGCATGCTATTTGCTCTAAAAGGGGCGTAAAATTCAAGCTTGTTTTTTCATTAACGCATTTAAAAAGAAAAACAAACGCCAATTCAAAAACCCTTATAAGAAAGTTCAGCGATACACTCTAAAGCGATATGATCGGTGCGTTGCATTTTAACCCCCCATGCGTTGAGTTGGGTTTCTATGGCTTTTAAGGCTGTTTCTAAAGCGTTTAACATTTCGCTTGAAAGCTTGAAAGTGGTCTCGCTCCCTATCACAAAAGGCACAAGCCCCACGATAAAAGTTTTAGGCAAATCCCCTAAAAACTCCGTGAGCCTTAAAGTGTGCAGCATTTCCACTTCATGCGCGCTCCCAGCCCATGTGATTTCTTTAGGAGCGTCCTTAAAATCAAAGGCATAGACTGATCCAATTTCAACGCCCTTAGCGCTCACGCAATCCAAAATCAAAACCTTTTCATACGAAGTGATCAAAGGAATGAGTTGCTGAGCCATAGTCCCCCCATCCACAATATCCACGCTAGGGAAAAAAGAAAAATTCTTTTTAAGGTAGTGGGCTAAATGCACCCCAATCCCTTCATCGCCAAAAAGGATATTGCCAATGCCTAGAATCAGGATTTTTTGACTCATTCTTTGGTGTAACCATAGCCATTAATCATAGAATCCGCCCCTGAACTATCATACCGGATAGAATGGAAAAACACCATATAAACATGCACAGGGACAAACAAAATAAACCCCCAAGTCGCTAAGTGGTGGATAAAACGAACATTCGCTAACCCCCCACAAAGCGCTTCAAACCACTTAAAAGCGCTTGCTAAAAACGCCCCAAGCCCCGCATGATAGACATTATAATACAGCACTATCCCGCTCAAACTCATCAATACGATCAAAACAACCAAAGTGAAATAAGCCACGAGTTGGATAGGGTTATACGCTCCTTTAGTGTGGGGTTTGCCGCTGATAAGAAAATACGCTTTCATCTGATCTATCCAGGCTTTTGGGCTTAAAAGTTGGCTAAAACTCCTGCGTTCCATCAAGCTTTCTTTAGTGAAAAAAAGATAGGTTCTAAAGATTAATGCGCTAATGAGCAAAAACCCAAACATGACATGAAAAGAGCGCACATAAGCTTGTAAAAGATACACCCCTTTATAAAAGCTGGAACTAGGTTGCAAAAAAGGGTAAGCGATGTAAAAACCTGTAGCGATTAAAGTAAAAATACTCAAAGCCCTAACCCAATGGAAAAAGCGCACAAAACCTGAATACTCTTTGTGTAAAACGACCTTATTCATTTTATCCATGCGTAACCCTTTTTTAGAATTTAGCGAAATTAGGCTCTACTTTAAACTCGTTTAAAGACTGCCCTTTAAAATCCATCACATGCACTGAGCATGCGATGCATGGGTCAAAAGAATGGATAGTCCTAATGATTTCTAAAGGCTGGGTTAAATCAGCGATTTTAGTGCCAATCAAGCTCATTTCATAAGCCCCCCTTTGATTTTGAGAATCTCTAGGCCCCGCATTCCAAGTAGAAGGCACCACCGCTTGGTAATTTTCCACCACGCCGTTTTTAATACGCACCCAATGGCTTAGCATACCCCTTGGCACTTGACCAATATAGCGCCCTTTATATTCTTGATTTTTATCAATGTGATAAGGAGCGCAAGTACTCTGATCGCTTTTTAGATTTTCCACTAACGCATCAAACGCCAAAAGACCATTATCAGCGATTGTCTTGGCTTCAATACACCTTGCAGCGGTGCGCCCAAGCGTTGAAAACAACGCCTCTAAAGGTAATTTAGTGTCTTTTAAAAACTTAGTAGCCACTTCAGTAACATAAGGGTTTTTCGCCGCTAATCCTACCACTACGGAACTTAAAGGCCCTACTTCCATGGGCTTACTATCGTATCTGGGCGATTTGATCCAAGAATATTTATTTTTAGTGTCAAGCACTTTAGCAGGGATTATTTTATTTTCAATCCCCACGCTCTCGCCGTCTTTTAAACCGGTATAATGCGGGTTCGTTTGCCCGTCATAAGGGTGGAGTTGCACTTCTTTAGTGTCTTCATATTGATACCAGGAATGCGTAACCTCTTCTTTAATCAAACTCTCATCAATGGGGTGTAATTTAGAAATATCCCCATCAAGCACCACCCCACTACTCAAAAGGTATTTATCCTTCCCGAGCAACACCTCTTCATAAGCGATAAAATTCCTTAAACCGCAGCCTTTAATAACGGATGGTTCGTTAGCGAACATTTCGCCTGCCATCACCAAATCAGGGTAGTAAGCATGGTTGATAAAATTAGCCACCACTTCAAACTTGCTCTTCCATTCAGCCAATCTCGTCGGATCCAATATATCCATAACGCTCGTAACACCCCCCACCGTTAGGCTTTGTGGGTGAGGCTGTTTGGCCCCAAAAATAGCGGTCATTTTCGCCGCTTCCCTTTGGATTTCTAAAAGCTTAAGGTAGTGGCTTAAGACGATTAAATTTTGCTCTGGGCTTAAACGATAGGTTTTATGCCCATAGTAGCCATTACTAAAAGGCCCTAGAGATCCGCCTTTAGCGAAATCATTCAAGCGTTTTTGAACCGCTTTTAATTCACCGGCACCAGTATTAATAGGATAAGGGCTGTATTTGAAAGAAAGTTTTGCCGCTTGAATGGGATCGGCTTTTAAAGCGCTCATGATATCGCACCAATCAAGCCCATGCAAAGTATAAAAATGCACCACATGATCATGAAAAAGCAACGCCATGTTCATCAAAGATCGCACCAATTGCGCGTTTAATGGGGGGGTGATGCCTAGAGCGTTTTCTACCGCCGTGATACCGGCCTTATAATGCGAATAAGTGCATACCCCGCAAATCCTTTGAGCGATAAAGCCTGCATCTCGTGGATCTCTGCCTTTAATGATCGTTTCTAACCCCCTAAAAAGCGTAGAAGAAGAAAATGCATCAGTGATCACATTATCATCATCTACGATCACTTCAATCCTTAAATGCCCCTCAATCCTAGTGATAGGATCGACTACTATTTTTTTTGACATGTTAATCCCTTACTCATTACTCTTTGTTTTTGATCGCTTTAGAAAGGAGCGCATGCGCGACAATGCCAATAGCGGTTGCGCTGAGTAGAGTCGTGCCGACTTTATCCGCTACTTTATCAGCCCCTAAGCCATCAAAGGCGGTTTTAATGGAGCGATTCGCCAAAGGCTCTTCAAAAGGACTCATCGTATCCCAAAAATTAGGCTCAGAACACCCTATGCACCCATGCCCTGCACCTATGGGCCAAGAGGTGTGTGAATTGAAGCGGAGTTTGGAGCAATTATTGAAAGTGTAAGGCCCTTTACAGCCCATTTTATACAAACAAAAGCCCCTTTTAGCGTTTTCATCGCCAAAATGTTCCACAAATTCGCCCGCATCAAAATGCCCTCTCCTTTCGCACAAATCATGAATCCTGTTCCCATAAGCCCAAGAGGGGCGGTTATACGCATCCAATTTAGGGAGAGCCCCAAACATCAAGTAATAAAGCACATTGCCTACAATATTTTTTTCACTAGGCGGGCAACCGGGAACATTGATCACGGGTTTATCAATGATTTTATGCAAGGGTTGCGCGTTAGAGGGGTTAGGGTAAGCCGCTTGAACGCCCCCAAAACTTGAGCATGTGCCTATGGCAAAAATAGCCGCTGCGTGTTGGGCGGCTTTCCTGCACTCTTCAGCCCCCGTTTCAGCGTTTGGGCCCTGAGTGAGAAAGTATTCGGTGCCTTGGGGGATACCGCCTTCTACCATTAAAATGTAATTGTTTTTGTGCTTTTCTATGGCGTCATGCAAGCTTTTTTCGGCTTGAAAACCGCTCGCTACCATGATGGTCTCATGGTATTCTAGGTTGATGTAATCAAAGATAATGCTATCAATGGTGGGGTCTGCACTCCTTAACAAACTTTCGCTACAGCCGGTGCATTCTGCCATGTGCAACCAAATCACAGGCAACCTGTTAGCCACTTCTACCGCTTTTAAAGTCAAGGGAGCAAAACTAGCCGGCAAAGCTAGAGTTGTGCTCATCATGCCCGCCCACTTCAATAAATCACGCCTAGAAATGCCCGCCCCCTTAAACTCGTCTTGCAAGTTTTTATGCTCGTTATGAGCGTTAAACGAACGAATTATATCAAGGCGTTCTTCAATCTTTTGATAAGTCTTTTTTTCATCGTAGAACATCGCCATTCCTTAAATAGAAATTTTCATTATCTTAACATAATAAAAATAATACAATCGCAATTTAATCGCTTTTTAAAAATTTTGAGATATAATCGCAACCGTATTCATAATTATCAAAAAAAGGAACAAAATGAAAAAAGTACTCATCATTAATGGGGCTAAAGCGTTTTTGCACTCTGGGGGGAAACTCAATGAAACCTTGAGCGATCATGCAAAAAAGACTCTAGAATCTTTGGGGCTAGAAGTGGATACTACAATCGTGGATAAGGGCTATAATCATAGTCAAGAAGTGGAAAAAATCTTTAGTGCTGATGCGACGATTTGGCAAATGCCTGGCTGGTGGATGGGAGAGCCTTGGATTGTGAAAAAATACATTGATGAAGTCTTTAGCGCAGGGTATGGGAAGTTTTGGGTTAACGATGGCAGAAGCTCGAAAAACCCCACTAAAAACTACGGGGAAGGGGGCTTGATGCAAGGCAAAAAATACATGTTGAGCTTGACCTGGAACGCTCCCATTGAAGCCTTTAGTGATCCTAATGAATTTTTTGAAGGGGTGGGCGTGGATGGTGTGTATTTGCATTTGCATAAAGCGTTCCAATTTTTAGGGCTTTCAGCGTTGCCCACTTTTATGTGCTACGATGTACATAAAAACCCCCAAGTAGAGCAGTATCTTAATTCTCTCACCACGCATTTGCACCAGGCTTTTGGCAAGTGATAATAAGGGTTTTTTTAACCCCCCATTTCTTTCATTTCTTTGGGGGGCTTGTTTATTCCACAATAAAATCTCTAGGATTGAGATCACAGCCTAAGATAAGATCCCTAAGGTTATTGCCCACCGTTTGATAACTCGCATTGCTGACAAAGTAGAATCCGTATTTTTCAAAAGGCACAACCAAAGTGCCATCTCTATCCCTTAATTGCGCTTTTGCTTTATCCCAACAAATATATCTTGGCTCTTCATCTGTGTAGCTTTCAAAGGCTTCTCTGGCGTTTTCTAGCAAGTAGTCTATGACAGCGCTAACTAATTCCTTAGCGTTTCTTGCCATGCGCCTTTGGCCATTGGGGAGCTTGACGCTTTGAAGATTATGATTAGTTAAGTCATCATCAAGGGTTTTACTAATCTCTCTTTCGCGGTATTCTTTAGGCAAATCTTTAAACAACCCCACTTGACAGAATTGATCCGCTAAATATTCGCTCCTAGCTTTCACTTCCTCTATCCCCCAAGAATGGGTGTTATTGATGAAATAGTCGTTTAAATGCAAGGAGCTGTATTCTTCCATAAGCGCAATTTTTGCCTCGTAAGATTTGTTGCTAAGCTTTTGATTTTGCCCTGATAAGGTCAGATTCCCAAAATTATTGAGACATTCTTGCTCAAAAGTGAAATAATCCCCCACCATGTCGCGCCATTCTTGTGTGGGGGTTTTGGGGTAGAAATGCTCCACTTCTAAATTCTCTTCTTTTGGCGGTTCAGCGTTGCTTAGCTTTTCTATCTCAAGCAGGATGAATTTGCACACTTGATTTGCTGCATAAGCGTTATGCACGGGAAACGCCGCTTTGATTTTATCGTCATTAGGGAACACCGTTTGTCCAACGCTCCTGCCCAAATACCGCTTCAATGCATCGGCTGAAACATTTTCTAGCCGTCTGTATAAAGAATAAAGAATTCTGGTAAGCGCAGCGGTAGAATCTCCGCACACGCTTCTGCGCACGAAGTAGCTGATAAGGATTTGCAAAATTTCGCAGAAGTTTTCATAATCCAATTTGCCTTCTTCAAAATCTCTGGCGCAACGCAAAATAAAAGGCTTTGCCACGCCAAATTTGATTTTTACGAGATCTTTAATGCGCAGGCGTAAATTCGCTAACTGCTGCGAGTCCCCACGCTCTAAAAAATGATGATCTCTGTCTAAAAAGATTTGATAGATCCTCCCATACTCTCGCATATCGCTCATAAGACCTTGTATATCGTTAGGGAAATTTTTTCTGTGGTGGTCTTTTAACGCGTAATACACTTCACGCTCTTCTTTTTTTAATTTATCTTCAAAATAGATTCTCAAATAGGTTTTGATAAAATCATTCAAATCCTTTTCACCAAGCCAATCTTCTAAAGGCACCCAATAAGTCTCATAAAGGTGTTTCTGTCTGTCAGAATTTTCCCCCATCATCAGATAGTTGCGGATGAGATCCAGCCCTTTTAATTGCACGCCGGTAGCGTTAATGCTTTCAAACACCACTTGCGGATCGTCTTCGCCTAGCTTCAATCCTATAACTACGATTTTAAGCCGCAAAAACGCGCCATAAATCTCTTCAATGCGATACCCTTTGCTGATATAATTGTCAAGCTCTTTGGTGAAAAATTTATAATTGTTCCTAATGTGTGATTCTCCTTGTATTTCATGCGATCGATTTTGCATGACCAAATCAAAGGCTTCTTTGTCACTTTTAATGGGCTTTAGGCGCAGCCTTTGTCCCGAAAGATTGAGTAGTCCGTCAATCTCTTTTTTTATCTCTTCATTTGGTATCTTGGTCTCTATGGCTTTAAGCAAAAGCATGAGAGTGGTAATCCTTTGCTGCCCGTCAATGATGACAAATTCTTGAAGTTGTCTTAAACTCTTTCCATCATCAATCAAATGCAAAATATAAGTGATAGAACCCATGAAATGCGTTTTCTTATTTTGAGAAATACTGACAATATCTTGCAGTAATTTTTCACAATTTTCTTCTTCCCAAGTGTAGTTCCTCTGGTATACAGGGATAGAAAATATCGTGCCTGTTAAGGCAAAAAAGTCGTTAATGGTGCTTTGTGTCGCTTTCATCGCTTTTCCTTTTTGAGTCAATTATCATTGCACCGAGTATTAAATCAAAAAAAAATAGCTTAAATTTTTGAAAAAACCGCAATTTGTGGCTGAATTTATTCAAAAAAGATGAAAAAGCTTGCACAAAGCAAGTGCTAACCTCTTAAAAATGCAATCTTTAGGGGGGTTTAGTTATGGGGCGAGAATGATTTCAAAATACCCCCCTATCCCCTTAAGAAATTGCTATTACTAGGGTATCTCATAAGAATTGTATGGCATGAACAAGCGCCCGTAATTAGGGTTCACGCGCAATAAATGCTCTTTAAAATTCCCGTAATTACGACAGCTTGACTCAAAACCATTATCGCACGCATACGAGAATAAATCCAAAGCCCTTTGATCGTCTTGAGGCACGCCTAAGCCCTTTTGATACAGCACGCCTAAATTGTTACAGCTCCCCAAAATCCCCCCATCGCATGCCATTTGAAAATACTTCGCCGCATAGTGGTTATTCAACGGAGCCCCTAAATCCCCATTCGCATAAATCCAGCCTAAATTTGCGCACCCCATCATATCCCCAGCGTTACAAGCCAAATAATTCAAATCCACCTGACTGAGTTGGGCTTTATCAATGCCATAAATATTATTCACATTAGACATCAAGCCCAGATTATAGCACCCCATATCATTCCCGTTTTCGCATGAAAATTTATAATAACTCATCGCTTTGTAATAATCTTTTGGGACCCCACTCCCGTTAGCAAACATCCACCCCAAATTATTGCATGCGAGCATGTCCCCCCCTTGACAAGCCACCGCATACAATTGCAAAGCGTTTTCTTTATCGTTTGAATCAGCGTTTTTTTTGTTTTCATACATTTGAGCCAGATTCGCGCAAGCGGTCGCATCGCCCCCACTGCAACCCATTTCATAATAGCGAGCGGCTTTTAGTCTGTTGGTTTGGATCCCTACCCCATTAGCATACATCGCCCCTACCGCAAAACACCCGGCCGCATTACCGTTATCGCACGATTGGGAAAAAAGCTTAAAAGCCCCTTGATAATCGCCCTTTTTAGCCAATTCAATACCGGCAGAAAGCTCGGTTTGAGCGTTTTCAGGCGATCCTAATTTGTCTAACAGATTAGAGTTATCGTTTTTAGGGGTGATTTGGGTGTTAGGGTTTGGCACGCCCTTAGCGTTAGCGGGGTTTAATTCAGGGGGCGTGTTTTTTGGGGCTTGATTGTTTTCTTCAGCGCCGCTAAGCTGTAAGATTAAAAAAACAAGCAATAACAAACTTTTTTTGAGCATTCTTTTAATCCTTAATGCAGGTTTTGATTCAACTCAATTTTTTTCACGCTCCTAAAAGCGATCAGCTTGCCATTTTGGCTATTAGAGCGAAAATGCACGCCATTTTTTCCGGAAAGCTCCTTGCCTTTGTAAAGGTTGTTCGCATGTTTTTCTAAATTGCTATTCACTTCTAAAAGCTTTTTAAACTCATTTTCTTCAATTTCCACCACGCTCCCGGCTAGTATCGTAACGCCTGCATCCACAATACAGCCATCGCCTAAACTAATGCCGGTAACGCTATTAGCCCCTAGCAAACAATTTTTCCCGATGCTAATAGGGTTGTTATTCCCTCCGCTTAAAACGCCTAACACGCTCGCTCCCCCACCAATATCAGTGCCTTCTCCAACCACCACTGATGAAGAAATGCGCCCCTCATTCATGCACGCTCCCATAGCCCCTGCGTTAAAATTCACATAACTCGCCCCGGGCATTTGAGTGTAACCACCGGTCCCTAAATACGCCCCAAAGCGCGTTTTTGAGCTATCCAGTAAGCGGATATTATCAAACTCAGGGATTAATTGCATCAAATAGCGTGGGAATTTATCTATGAAATCAATGCTAGGGAAATGGCCTCGCATTTTTAAAGCCACTTCGTTCATTCTAAGCCATTCTAATTCATAGGGCTTGTTACCACTCCAAGCCACATTAGAAAGCTGGTTAAAAATGCCCTCTAAATTCAAACTCCTTAAAGGGGCTTTCCCTAAAGAGAGCGCTAAAAGTTTCATATACGCGCTCTCCACGCTCTCGCAAGGCTTATCTTCATACAAGATCACCAAGCGATAAAGAGACTCCCCATCGCTATTTTTTAAACGATTTTCCTCTAAAGCCTTTAAAAGCTCTAAAACCACTTGGATATTCTTATGAGCCATTTTATTAGAGTAGGCTTCATTCAAAAAGGGCGTATAAAAATCTAGCGCTTTTAACACAAAACTTTCATCAATCTCAACGACACGCTCGCTCGCGCTCTCTTTTAGGATTTTTTCTTTAGAAAACGAGTTACAAAACACCGCATAAGAGCCTAGATTTTCCTCTTTCCAGTTCAAAACGGGGTAAGTGGCGCATAAAATCTTTTTGGAAATAGGGGCAATATCCACTCTGGCAATGCCAAAGCCTAAAGGCTCTTTATAGTGGTTAGATTGCTGGTAGTTGCTCACAAAATTTTTAAACTTATTCATCATGCCTAATCCTTTAAACTCTTTTCTCTTTCTTTAGCTAAATTTTCCACTTCTATCACAAAAGTTTCAAATAAATCCTTTTCAGCCAGTTTGTGAATGACCTTACC
Source organism: Helicobacter pylori (assembly GCA_008033015.1). GTDB lineage: Bacteria > Campylobacterota > Campylobacteria > Campylobacterales > Helicobacteraceae > Helicobacter > Helicobacter pylori_DH. Next base: position 324,451 of record CP032042.1, on the reverse strand, counting down.
CTCTTTAATGATCAAACCGCTGCGATTCCCAAAAGCGATCGCCATGTCTGCATGCTTGGCTTCACCTAAAGCGTTCACCACGCAACCCATCACGCTAATGTCTAAAGGGGTTTTAATGTGGCTTAAGCGTTTTTCTACCTTGCTCGCCATATCCACTAAATTGGCTTCAATGCGCCCGCAAGTGGGGCAAGAAATCCAATTAATCCCTTCTTTCAACCGCCCGCTATGGCGTAAAATCGCTCTAGCCACTTTGATTTCATTTTCTAATTCCCCTGTGATGGATACGCGCATCGTATCCCCAATGCCCTCCATTAAAAGCCCCCCTAAAGCCATGGCGGATTTGATACTGGAGCTAAAAAGATTCCCCGCTTCAGTAACCCCCAAATGGAAAGGATAGATCACAAGAGGGCGTAGCATCCTGTAAGCTTCTATGGTGCGAATCACATCGCTCGCTTTTAAAGAAATCTTAAAATTGGTAAAATCCAAATCTTCTAAAAGCTTGGCGTTATACAAAGCGCTTTCTACCATGCCTTTTGGAGTCGGCCCGTATTTTTGATCAAACTGCTTTTCTAAACTCCCAGCATTCACGCCAATTCTTATAGGAATGTTTTTTTCTTTACAAGCATCAACCACCGCTTTAATTTTGTCTTTAGAGCCGATGTTTCCAGGGTTAATTCTGATCGCATCCACGCTTTGAGCGGCAATGAGAGCGAATTTATAATGGAAATGAATATCAGCGATTAAAGGCAAAGGAGACACTTTTTTCAATTCTTTTAAGGCTAGGGCGTCCTTTTCATTACTCACCGCCACCCTCACTAAATCAGCCCCAGCGAGTTTGAGTCGGTCAATTTGATTTTTAGTGCTTTCAATATCAGCGGTTTTGCTAAAGGTCATGCTTTGCGTGCTAATAGGAGCATCACCCCCTATGGCCACGCCACCGATAAAAATTTGCTTGGTCTTAACTCTATTTTCCAGCATCAAACCTCTTCATCAGTTAAATTCTTATGCGCTATTATACTCTTTTATGCTCTCTCTTTTATGTTCTCTTTCGCTCTTTTTTAGCGCTTTCAATGATAAACGCTTAAATTTTAGATAAGATTAACCATTCCATTTTAAGATTAAAGTAGCCCTATGACCTTTGAGCCTTATCCTTTTGAACGATTAAGAGCCTTGTTTAAAGAGATCACCCCTAAAAAAAAGGGGCTAGATTTAGGCATCGGCGAGCCGCAATTTGAAACGCCCAAATTCATTCAAGACGCTCTTAAACAGCATGCTCATTCGCTCAATATCTACCCTAAAAGCGCGTTTGAAGAGGGTTTGAGAGAGGCTCAAAGGGGTTTTTTTAAACGCCGTTTTAAGATAGAATTGAAAGAAAACGAACTCATCTCCACGCTAGGATCTAGGGAAGTGTTGTTCAATTTCCCTAGTTTTGTTTTATTTGACTATCAAAACCCCACTATCGCCTACCCTAACCCCTTTTATCAAATCTATGAAGGAGCGGCTAAATTTATCAAAGCCAAAAGCCTTTTAATGCCCTTAACTAAAGAAAATGATTTCACGCCAAGCTTGAATGAAAAAGAGTTGCAAGAAGTGGATTTAGTGATTTTAAATTCCCCTAACAACCCCACCGGAAGAACCCTTTCTTTAGAAGAACTGATCGCTTGGGTCAAACTCGCTTTAAAACATGATTTTATTTTAATCAATGATGAATGTTATAGTGAAATTTATGAAAATACGCCTCCTCCTTCGCTTTTAGAAGCTTGCAAGCTTATTGGTAATGAAGCGTTTAAAAATGTTTTAGTGATCCATTCGCTCTCCAAACGCTCTAGCGCTCCAGGGCTAAGGAGTGGTTTTATCGCTGGGGATAGTCGCATTCTAGAAAAATACAAAGCGTTTCGCACCTATTTAGGCTATACGAGCGCTAATGCGATCCAAAAGGCTAGTGAAGCGGCTTGGCTAGATGATGCGCATGCAGAATTTTTCCGCAATATTTATGCGAATAATTTGAAACTGGCGCGAAAAATCTTTAAAGACACGCTCATTTATCCTTATAGTTTTTATGCGTATCTGCCCGTTCAAAACGGCGAAAATTTTGCTAAAAGACTTTATCAAAATGAAGGCATTACCACCTTACCGGCCTTGTATTTAGGGCGTAATCGTATCGGTGTTGACTATGTGCGTTTAGCCCTTGTCTATGACACCCCCCTTTTAGAAAAGCCTTTAGAAATCATAGAAGCTTACCGAGAAAATCATGCTTGAAACCCCAAAAGTTTTACTCAAAAACTTACAAGATTGCAAGATCCATTTTATCGGTATAGGGGGGATTGGCATTTCAGGCTTAGCCAAATACCTTAAAGCGCAAGGGGCTAAGATCAGCGGCTCTGATATTGCCATAAGCCCTAGCGTCAAGTATTTGAAAGCTTTAGGCGTAGAAATTAATATCCCGCATGATCCAAAAGCGATCAACAATCAAGATGTTATCATCCATTCAGCCATTATCAAAGAAGACAATACCGAAATACAAAGGGCTAAGGAACTAGAAATCCCTATTTTGTCTCGTAAAGACGCTTTGTATTCTATCCTTAAAGACAAGCGCGTTTTTAGCGTGTGTGGGGCTCATGGAAAGAGCAGTATCACGGCCATGTTGAGCGCGATTTGCCCCTTTTTTGGAGCGATTATTGGGGCGCATTCTAAAGAGTTTGATTCCAATGTGCGAGAGAGTGCGAATGATAGCTTGGTTTTTGAAGCCGATGAGAGCGATTCAAGTTTTTTATTTTCTAACCCTTATGCTGCGATTGTGCCTAACACAGAGCCAGAACATTTGGAGCATTATGGCCACGATTTAGAGCGTTTTTTCTTCGCTTATGAATATTTTTTAGACCATGCTCAAAAAAGAGTGATCTATAAAGAAGATCCTTTTTTAAAAAACTATTCTAAAGACGCTATTGTTTTAGAAAAAAAAGACATTTATAATATCCAATACATTTTAAAAGACGGCGAGCCTCACACTTCATTTGAATTGAAAGATTTGGGGGCTTTTTTGGTGTGGGGGTTAGGCGAACATAACGCCACGAATGCGAGTTTGGCGATTTTAAGCGTTTTAGATGAATTGGATTTAGAAGAAATTAGAAATAATTTATTGAATTTCAAAGGCATTAAAAAACGCTTTGATATTTTGCAAAAAAACGCGCTCATCCTCATTGATGATTACGCCCACCACCCCACTGAAATCAGCGCCACTTTAAAAAGCGCTAGGATTTATGCTAACTTATTGAACACGCAAGAAAAGATTGTAGTGATCTGGCAAGCGCACAAATATTCTCGCTTAATGGATAATTTAGAAGAATTTAAAAAATGTTTTTTAGAGCATTGCGACAGGTTGATCATTTTACCCGTTTATAGCGCGAGTGAAGTTAAAAGAGATATTGATTTGAAAGCCCATTTTAAGCATTATAACCCCACCTTTATAGACAGGGTGCGTAAAAAGGGGGATTTTTTAGAGCTCTTAGTCAATGATAATGTGGTAGAAACGATCCAAAAAGGCTTTGTGATAGGCTTTGGAGCGGGGGATATTACCTATCAATTGAGAGGCGAAATGTAATGGGTGCAGTGGTTGTTTTATTTTTAACGCTGGTTTTATTGTTTTTAGTTTTAAGGGATTTTGGTTTAGCAAGCCCTAAACAAAAACTTGTAGCTTTTTTAATCGTAGGGATTATAGGAGCGAGTATAAGCGTTTATACTTACCAACAAAACCAACAAAACCAACGAGAAATCGCTTTGCAAAGAGCGTTTTTAAGGGGGGACACCTTGTTGTGTAAAGGCATTAAAGTGAATAACCAAACCTTTAATTTAGTGAGCGGGACTTTGAGCTTTTTAGGCAAAAAACAAACCCCTATGAAAGATGTTCTTGTGGATTTGGATTCTTGTCAGACGCTTCAAAAAGATCCCTTAATCCAACCCCAATGAACCTCCCAATGAACCCCCCAATGAATAATAATAATAATACCCCACCCAAACCCCTAGAAGAAAGCCTGGATTTAAAAGAATTTATCGCTCTTTTTAAAACCTTTTTTGCAAAAAAAAGAGATACTATTATTTTAGAAAACGATCTCAAGCAAACTTTCACTTATTTAAACGAAGTGGATGCGATCGGTTTGCCTACCCCTAAAAGCGTGAAAGAAAGCGATCTCATTACCATCAAACTCACCAAATTAGGGACGCTCCATTTAGATGAAATTCATGAGATTGTCAAACGATTGCGCTACATTGTCATTCTACAAAACGCTTTTAAAACTTTCACGCATTTAAAATTTCATGAACGCCTTAACGCCATTATTTTACCCCCCTTTTTTAATGATTTGATCCTTTTATTGGATGATGAAGGGCAAATCAAACAAGGGGCGAACGCTACCCTAGACGCTTTGAATGAAAGTTTGAACCGCCTTAAAAAAGAGAGCGCCAAAATCATTCACCATTACACCCATTCTAAAGAGCTTACCCCTTATTTAGTGGATACGCAAAGCCACCTTAAGCATGGTTATGAATGCCTTTTATTGAAAAGCGGGTTTTCTAGCGCGATCAAAGGCGTTGTGCTAGAGAGGAGCGCTAATGGCTATTTCTATCTTTTGCCTGAAAGCGCGCAAAAAATCGCCCAAAAAATCGCGCAAATTGGTAATGAAATAGATTGCTGTATTGTTGAAATGTGTCAAACTCTAAGCCGTAGCTTGCAAAAACACCTTTTATTTTTAAAATTCCTTTTTAAAGAATTTGATTTTTTAGACAGCTTGCAAGCCAGACTTAATTTCGCTAAAGCCTACAATTTAGAATTTGTCATGCCAAGCTTTACGCAAAAAAAAATAATTTTAGAAAACTTTTCACACCCCATTTTGAAAGAGCCAAAGCCCTTAAATTTGAAGTTTGAAAAATCCATGCTCGCTGTTACCGGCGTGAATGCGGGCGGGAAAACCATGCTCTTAAAATCGCTTTTAAGCGCGGCGTTTTTGAGTAAGAATCTTATTCCCATGAAAATCAACGCCCATCATTCCACTATCCCCTATTTTAAAGAAATCCACGCCATTATTAATGACCCTCAAAACAGCGCGAACAATATCTCTACTTTTGCCGGCAGAATGAAGCAATTTAGCGCTCTTTTATCCAAAGAAAACATGCTTTTAGGCGTTGATGAAATTGAGCTAGGGACTGACGCTGATGAAGCGAGCAGTTTGTATAAAACACTGTTAGAAAAATTGCTCAAACAAAACAACCAAATCATTATCACCACGCACCACAAACGCCTGAGCGTGTTAATGGCAGAAAATAAGGAAGTGGAATTACTGGCCGCTCTTTATGACGAAGAAAAAGAACGGCCCACTTACACTTTTTTAAAGGGGGTTATTGGCAAAAGCTATGCGTTTGAAACCGCTTTACGCTATGGCGTGCCGCATTTTTTGATTGAAAAAGCGAAAGCCTTTTATGGCGAAGATAAGGAAAAATTGAACGTTTTGATTGAAAATTCCAGCGCGCTAGAAAGGGAATTAAAGCAAAAAAATGAACGTTTAGAGAACGCTTTAAAAGAGCAAGAATATTTAAAAAACGCATGGCTTTTAGAAATGGAAAAACAAAAAGAAATCTTTCATAATAAAAAATTGGAATTGGAAAAATCCTACCAACAAGCCCTAAATATCTTAAAAAGCGAGGTCGCTTCAAAAGATACCAGCTCCATGCATAAAGAAATCCATAAAGCGAGCGAGATTTTAAACAAACATAAAACAGACCAGGAAATCCCACAAACGATAACAAGCTTTCAAATTAACGAAAAAGCGCGTTATAAAAATGAAAGCGTGCTGATTGTGCAAATTTTAGACAAGGGCTATTATTTGGCAGAAACCGAGCTTGGCATGCGCTTGAAAGCGCATGGGAGTTGGTTGAAAAAAATCCAAAAACCCCCTAAAAACAAATTCAAACCCCCTAAAACCATTATTCCTAAACCTAAAGAAGCGAGCTTGCGTCTTGATTTAAGGGGGCAACGCAGCGAAGAAGCCTTGGATTTACTAGACGCTTTTTTAAATGATGCGCTTTTAGGGGGCTTTGAAGAAGTGCTGATTTGCCACGGCAAAGGGAGTGGGATTTTAGAAAAGTTTGTGAAAGAATTTCTAAAAAACCACCCCAAAGTGGTGAGTTTTAGCGACGCTCCCATTAATTTAGGCGGCAGTGGGGTTAAAATCGTTAAATTGTAGTTTTTGGTGCTTTTTTATGGGGGGGATTAATATAAAAATCCGCTTTAAACTATAAAGCCATTTCACACCAACACCCAATGAGAATAAAGCCTTTTTAAAGAGCGTTAAAAAGGGGTTTGAGCTTAATTGAGCCAAAACCCTTAAAAATCTTTAGCCTTGATAGGCTTTTATCGCTTTCTCTAAAACCTTAATTGCGCTCTCTTTGTTTTCAAACCCCTTGACTTTCACCCATTTATTAGGCTCTAAATCCTTGTAAGTTTCAAAAAAATGCTTGATTTTATCTAAAGTGTGTTTGGATAAATCATCAATATCTTTGACATAGGAATGCGTGGGATCGATCTTATCTATGGGTAGAGCGAGTAATTTTTCATCCATCCCGCTTTCATCTTCCATGTTCAAAACCCCAACCAAGCGCGCTTTTACCACGCTTCCGGCTTGAAAAGCCACATCGCTTAAAACCAGCGCATCTACAGGGTCGCCATCAGATCCTAAAGTGTTAGGCACAAAGCCATAATTCGCAGGGTAATTTTGCGCCCCATAAAGCACCCTATCCACCATTAAAGCCCCGCTTTCTTTATCCAATTCATACTTGATATTAGAATGCTTGGATATTTCAATCACCACGCACAAAGAATCAGCGTCATGGCTCACTTCTAATTGGTCTAAATTCATTGCAATCTCCTTTGAATAATAAAAAAAATTATTCTAACATAAAGCCCGCTCTTTTTAAACCTCTTTAGGGGTTTTTAAAGGAGCGTATTGTTTGCTGTATTTGTGAAAGGCTTTTAAGCACTTTCTGGCGTTAAATTTATGATAAAAAAGATTATCAAAATAGGATTTTCTAGGGGGTTTTAATGAAATGTCAGGCTTTTTTGCATTTTGAATGGTGCTATTGAAAGCATGCTTGTTTAAAGAAATAGGGCAAGGCAAATAGGTAAAATTAGCCACATCATGGTAAGTGGGGTTGTTCATAAACATATCCACCGGCTCTATGATTTTAAAACGCTCCGTGGCTTCTATAAAGGTTTTAGCGCCCTTAGGCGTGAGGTAGTAGCCTGCCGTAGTAGCCACATACACGCTGGTGAGGTAAAAATGCTCTAAAAATAGCGCTTCTTTTTCACTATCAGCACGAGATTCCCAAAAAGTCTCTTTGATGTTGGTTTCTTTTGCCAATAAGGATTCGTATTTTCCTGTGAGTTCATCGTATTTTCCTGTGAGTTCATCGTATTTTCCTGTGAGTTCATCGTATTTTCCTGTGAGTTCATCGTATTTTCCTGTGAGTTCATCGTATTTTCCTGTGAGTTCATCGTATTTTCCTGTGAGTTCATCGTATTTTCCTGTGAGTTCATCGTATTTTCCTGTGAGTTCATCGTATTTTCCTACGATATTCTTATACACTTCTGTCCGAGCTAAAATACTTCCAATGAAGCGGTTGAGTTTTCTTTTAATTTTTTTAAAAACCACTGGATTAAAAGAGGTTTTTTGGGGCGCTATTTTGCAAGGCTCAGATAGTTCTTTAGGGTCTTGTTGCGTTTCAATAATACAATCTTGTTGTGTATCTTGTGTGGGATTGGGGGGGGGGGGGGGGTAACTTCATGGTTTTCAATAGGCGTTTTTTCAATAGACGCTTCAGCCTCTGCATGATTTTCCATAGGCACTTCAACCTCTTCATTTTCATTCTCTGTATAAATAGGGAGAGCGCACAAATTGGTTTTATGACCTCCCCAATAATGCCCATAGAGTCTCACAAAATCAAAAGGGCTTTTCAAGCAATCTTCTAAGGCTTGCATGAAATTAGACTCTAGCGCTACGTCATCTTCTAAAATAACGACCGGTTGGTTTGTTTTGACGCATTCTTTCCATAAAAGATAATGGCTTAAATAGCACCCGAATTCTTGGGGCAATAATTCTTGATAGCAATAATCAGAATGGAACCAATCGGATTTTAACAAACTTGAAGAATCATAAAGCTCTTGAATAAATTTTTCAAAATCTTCGTGTTTAGGGTTAATAGCGTCAAAGATTTGAAAAACGCAACGGCCTTTAAATGTTTCATTGGATTCTAAAACGAGTTTTTCAGTGCCCAAACGCCTTTGACTTTCTTTCAAAGAAATGATATAAACTTGTGTCAAATGAACTCCTAAATATGGCATTCTACCATAAAATTTCTTTTTAAACCTCTTTAGGGGTTTCTAAAGGGGCGTATTGTCTGCTGTATTGTTGAAAGGCTTTTAAACGCTTTTTAGCGTTAATGCTGTAGTAGAAAAGATTCTTAAAAGTTGATTTTTTAGGCGGAAAGGGGTAAGATTTCAAGCTCTTTTTTTGGGGCTTTTGAATGGTGCTGTCTAAAGAATGCTCGCTTAAAGAAACAGGGCAAGGCACATAAGTCAGATTCGCTATATCATGATAAGCAGAATTATCCATAAACATATCCACCGGCTCTATGATTTTAAAACGCTCCGTGGCTTCTATAAAGGTTTTAGCGCCCTTAGGCGTGAGGTAGTAGGCGGCCGTAGAAGCCACATACACGCTGGTGAGGTAAAAATGCTCTAAAAAAAAGGCTTCTTTTTCATGCGTTGCGTAATAGCTTTTTTGTATTTTTTTGAGAATGTAATGAATGACTTTATGGGTAGAAAGATTTAAAAATCTAGAAACATCAAAAAATTTTTTAAATTTTTCTAAAATAGGGTTATTTTTAAAAGGATAATCAAAGGGAGGAAATACAAATTCTTTGGGTAAAACATGGAATTTTGTCTCGTGGTAATACCAATAGCACCCATAGAGTCTCACAAAATCAAAAGGGCTTTTCAAGCAATCTTCTAAGGCTTGCATGAAATGAGGCTCTAGCACTACATCATCTTCTAAAATAACGACCGGTTGATCTAATTTGACGCATTCTTTCCATAAAAGGTAGTGGCTTAAATAGCACCCTAATTCAGGCAAAGTCAAACCATCGCCAACATAAGAATGGAACCAATCGGATTTTAACATGCTTTGCGCATCATAAAGCTCTTGAACGAATTTTTCAAAATCTTCGTGTTTGGGGCTAATAGCGTCAAAGATTTGAAAAACACAACGCCCTTTAAATTTTTCATTGGATTCTAAAACGAGTTTTTCAGTATCCAAACGCCTTTGACTTTCTTTTAAAGAAATGATATAGACAGAAATCACAACTATTCGCCTTGCTGGCCAACCTCAATGTTCAAAAGACAAAATATACTCTTGCATTTCATGCACGATTTCTCCAATGCTTCTTTCGCCATTGATCGCTTTATACACCTTCTTATTCTTGTAAAAATTTTGAATCTCACCCAACGGATCCAAAAACACCCGCATGCGGTTATGAAACACCACCTCATTATCATCAGCCCCCCTAGAGCGCCCTAAAACCCTTTCTTTAGCGGTGTTTTCACTCACTTTAACTTCAATCACGCTTTTTAAAACCACTTCGTTTTGAGCGCTCAATTCCTTATCCAAAGCCTGCATCTGTTCCATGCTCCTAGGATAGCCATCAATTAAAATGATCCCTTTATCAGAGCTTTTAATCGCTGAAAGGATCGTTTCTACCACAATTTCTAAAGGCACTAATTCGCCTTGAGAAGTGAATTTCTCAATCAATAAACCTCGCTCAGTCTTTTTAGCGCTCTCAGCCCTGAGTAAATCCCCAGTAGAAAAATGAGCGATTTTTTCGCTGTTATTCTTAGCGATAAGCTCTGCATCAGTGGTTTTACCACTCCCTGGGGCTCCAATAATCAAAAATAGTTGTTTCATAATCTTATCCTTTCAAATTATTTTCTTAAGCGAATGTGTAATTCTCTTAGTTGCTCTTCATTAATGGGGCTAGGAGCGTCAGTCAATAAACATGAAGCTTTTTGCGTTTTAGGGAAAGCGATCACATCTCTAATGCTACTGGATTTAGTCATTAGCATGATCAAGCGATCAAAGCCTATCGCAAAGCCTCCATGAGGAGGAGCGCCAAACTTTAGTGCCTCTAGTAAAAAGCCAAATTTCTTTTGCGCTTCCTCTTCGTGGATATTGATTTTTTCAAAGACTTTTTTTTGCATTTCTTCTTTATGAATCCTAATGCTCCCCCCACCAAGCTCCACGCCATTAAGCACCACATCATACGCATGCGCTTCAATCTCTTCTATATCTTCGCATTCTATATTTTTAGGCATCGTAAAAGGGTGGTGCGCGGCGTGATAGCCGTTTTCGGTTTTTTCAAACATGGGGAAATTGACTACCCATAAGAAATTCAAAGCGTCTTTATCAATCAAATCAAGCGTTTCAGCCACCTTCAAGCGCAAACGCCCCATGTAATCTAACACGATTTTTTTATCCCCGGCTCCAAAAAAGACAATATCCCCGGTTTTTGCACCAGTTTTTTCTAAAATATTCTTAAGCCCCTTTTCGCTTAAAAATTTAACTAAAGGCCCTTTAATCCCATCTTCTTTAATTTGCAAATACGCTAAGCCTTGAGCCCCAAATTGGCGCACAAATTCTTCTAATTCTTTTAAAACGCTGCGGCTAAAAATCGCATCAGCCCCCTTAACATTCAAAGCTTTAATGCGTTTGTTTTTAGAATCTTTTGCGATATTAGAAAAAATAGCGTTTGAGCTGTCCATAAAACAATCCCCCACTTCTATTAAAGGCAATTCAAAGCGTAAATCCGGCTTATCGCTCCCGTAATTTTCCATCGCTTCCTTATAAGGCATGCGTTTAAAAGGTTTAGAAATATTATGCCCAATCGCTTTAAAAATCTCTTGCAACAAATCTTCCACCACGCCCATCACATCATTTTCACTACAAAAACTCATTTCCGCATCAATTTGCGTGAATTCTGGCTGCCTGTCCGCTCTCAAATCTTCATCTCTAAAGCAACGAGCGATTTGAAAATACCTATCCATTCCCCCCACCATTAAAAGCTGTTTGAACAATTGCGGGCTTTGAGGAAGTGCGAAAAATTCGCCCTCATGCACCCTGCTTGGCACTAAATAATCCCTAGCCCCCTCAGGCGTGGTTTTAGACAAAATGGGGGTTTCAATCTCTAAAAAGCCTTTTTGGGCTAGAGCGTTACGAGTAATTAAAGCCACTTCGCTGCGCAATTTAAAGATTTCATAAGCACTCAAAGAGCGCAAATCCAAATAGCGGTATTTCAAGCGCAAATCTTCATTCACGCTTTTATTGCCGATTTCAATCGGTGGGGTAGCGCTTTTATTTTCAATGACTAATTCTTCTAAAACGATTTCAATTTTACCCGTTTTTAGTTTAGGGTTTTCTAAACCAGGCCCTCTCAAACGCACTCTTCCTTTAGCCACTAGCACAAATTCGCTCCTGACTTCTAAAGCCTTTTCATAAGCCTTAGAGCTAGGATCACAGACGAGTTGCACCAAACCGCTTTTATCCCTTAAATCAATAAAAACCACGCCTCCATGGTCTCTATAAGTGTTACACCACCCGGCCACCTTGATGATTTTACCCACATCTTTTTCACTAATTTCTGTGCAGAAATGACTTCGCATGTTTTATCCCTTAAAACAAAAATTAAATTTATGAAAGCGTTTTTTTAAGCATTTCATGGATTTCAAGAATGTTAGATTTTACCACAAAACCATCCGCTTCTAAAGATTGGGCTAACTGGCGGTTAGAATCGCTGCTCATGGACGAATTGATAATCACAGGAAGATGCTCAGTTCTATGATCAGCTTTAATGGTTTTTAACACTTCAAACCCTGAAACGTTAGGCATTTCTAAATCCGTAATGACCACGCCAACTTGTTGGTAATGTTCTTTTTCATACAAATAATCCAACAATTCCCTCCCATTTGGAAAGGCTAAATAACGCAATTCTAAAGTTTGAACGATTTTTTCTAGGGTTTTAAGAGCGCTTAAGGAATCTTCAGCGATTAAAATGAGTTTTTGGCTTTGAATGGCTTCTATGCAACGCAAAGTCAAGTCGTCTAAATCTTTCAAGCTAGGGAAAACATCGCTAATCATTTTTTCCACATCTAAGATCTGCACCACTCGTTCTTCATCAAAACGAGTGATAGCGCTAAGCTTGCCCTCTTCATTAATGCCTTGTTTATCCCCAGCGCTAATCTCATTCCAATTTTTATGGATGATCCTTTCAATTTTTAAAACTTTTAGAGCGATGGAATGGTTAGAAAAATGGCACACGATCACTAAATTATGGTCATCTTTAACGCTGCATTCTGTTAAATTGCGGCTCGGATCATTAGCGTTATAATGCAACCACCTTTTCACATCCACCAAAGGAATGGATTCGCCCCTAACGCTAAGAAACCCAAGCATCATGCCATCGCTCCCCCCAAGAATCTCTGTAACCTCTCCGTCATAATGGATAATTTCTCGGATCTTAAAAATATTCATGCCATAAAGCTGGGCGTCTTTTTCTGCATCTAATCTAAAGCACAGAAATTGCACTTCGTTGTTTAAGTGCAACGAAGTCGTTTTGTCAATATCTCTTACCACCTATTTTCCCCTAAAGCCCTATCAAAGATTAAATGTTATAATACTACCCTAATTTAGTTTAAAAGGTTTTTACAAAAATGATAAAAAGCCAAAAAGAATATTTAGAAAGAATTGCATATTTAAACACCCTATCGCACCATTATTACAACCTTGATGAGTCAATCGTAAGCGACGCTGTTTATGACGAACTTTACCAAGAATTAAAAGCTTATGAAGAAGAAAACCCTAGCCACATTCAAGCCAATTCCCCTACCCAAAAAGTGGGGGCTACTGCCACCAATGAGTTCAGTAAAAATCCCCATTTAATGCGGATGTGGAGCTTAGATGATGTGTTCAATCAAAGTGAATTGCAAGCGTGGTTGCAACGCATTTTAAAAGCCTACCCTAGCGCTTCGTTCGTGTGTTCGCCCAAACTTGATGGGGTTTCACTCAATCTTTTGTATCAACATGGCAAGCTAATGAGTGCGACCACTAGGGGTAATGGCTTAGAAGGGGAGCTTGTTACTAACAACGCCAAACACATCGCTAATATCCCCCATTTTATCGCTTATAATGGAGAAATAGAAATCAGGGGCGAGGTGATCATTGCTAAAGAGGATTTTGACGCCTTAAACAAAGAGCGCCTAAACGCTAACGAACCCCTATTCGCTAACCCTAGAAACGCCGCATCAGGGAGTTTGAGGCAACTTGATAGCAAAATCACTAAAAAGCGTAAATTGCAATTCATCCCTTGGGGCGTGGGCAAGCATTCTTTGAATTTCCTAAGCTTTAAGGAGTGTTTGGATTTTATTGTCTCGTTGGGTTTTAGCGCTATTCAATACTTACGCTTAAACAAAAACCACCAAGAAATAGAAGACAATTACCACACCCTAATTAGAGAAAGGGAGGGCTTTTTCGCCCTTTTAGACGGCATGGTGATCGTTGTGAATGAATTGGATATTCAAAAGGAGCTAGGCTACACGCAAAAATCCCCCAAATTCGCTTGCGCTTATAAATTCCCGGCTCTAGAAAAACACACCAAGATTGTAGGAGTCATTAATCAAGTGGGGCGCAGCGGGGCAATCACCCCGGTCGCTCTTTTAGAGCCTATAGAAATCGCTGGAGCCATGGTTACGAAAGCGACCTTACACAATTATTCTGAAATTGAAAAAAAGAATATCATGCTCAATGATAGGGTCGTTGTCATTAGAAGCGGCGATGTGATCCCTAAAATCATCAAGCCTTTAGAATCTTATAGAGACGGCTCGCAACACAAAATTGAACGCCCCAAAGTTTGCCCTATATGCTCGCATGAGCTTTTGTGCGAGGAGATTTTTACTTATTGTCAAAACCTTAATTGCCCGGCAAGGTTGAAAGAAAGCTTGATTCATTTTGCTTCTAAGGACGCTTTAAACATTCAAGGCTTGGGCGATAAAGTCATAGAGCAACTTTTTGAAGAAAAACTCATTTTCAACGCCCTAGATTTGTATGCTTTAAAATTAGAAGATTTAATGCGGCTAGACAAGTTCAAAATCAAAAAAGCTCAAAATCTATTAGACGCTATCCAAAAGAGCAAAAACCCTCCCTTATGGCGTTTGATCAACGCTTTAGGGATTGAGCATATTGGTAAGGGAGCGAGTAAAACGCTGGCCAGATACGGCTTAAATGTGTTAGAAAAAAGCGAAGCCGAGTTTTTAGAAATGGAAGGCTTTGGGGTGGAAATGGCGCGTTCTTTAGCCAATTTTTATGCGAGCAATCAGGAATTTATCCGATCGTTATTTGATTTGTTAAACCCTAAAAACAGCGATATGGCTGAAGAAAAGCAAAAAAGCTCTTCTGTTTTCAGTGATAAAACGATTGTTTTAACCGGCACGCTTTCTAAACCACGGCAAGAATACGCTCAAACATTAGAAAATTTGGGGGCAAAAATTGCTTCAAGCGTGAGCGCTAAAACCGATTTTTTAATCGTTGGAGAAAACGCCGGCTCAAAACTCGCTCTAGCAAAAAAACATGGCGTGAGCGTTTTGAATGAAGAAGAATTATTAAAGTGCCTTAAAGAATTGGATTAAAATTAAATTCTAAAGAAAAATTCCAATTTTCATTCTTAATGAATTTACTCACAAAATCCCATTTTATAGTAGAATGCGAAAAATAAAGATATTTTAAGGAACAATGATGGAACACCATAAAGTGCACACAACCATTCAGGCTTTACAAGCCAAACGCAAAAGGTTGTTAACCGAATTAGCCGAGCTAGAAGCAGAAATAAAGGTGAGCAGCGAACGAAGGAGCAGTTTTAACATTTCGCTTTCGCCGAGTTTGTTAGCTGAAATAGAAGAGATAGAATACGAAGAAAAAATCAGTAAAGAGCGAAGAATCAACCATAGCGTTTTGCTCTCGCCTAGTTTTATGGCTAAAGTGGATGAGTATATGAAAGAAAAAGGTTTTTCTAACCGCTCGCTCCTCTTTGAAAAAGCGTTGGAGTTTTATATGTTAAAACACCCATAAAATAACGGACAAAAAAAACGAGAGGATGTCTGCATGAGAGTTTTGATAATAAAAAATCAAAAACTCCGTTTCTTTGGTTTTTAAGGTCTTTCTTATTTAAAGCCTTGACTTTGTCTATTTTTAGAGTTGAAATGCTTTTTAAAATCGTTTTATTTTGTTTTATGCGATTAGAGCGTATCTATCAGTAACGCTTTTGGCTCGTTTTAACAAAGATCAGTTAATTTTTTAGTAATACTACGCTAAATAAAACCATCATTTGAATATAATAACCCTAAATAGGATTTTAAATCATTTCTAATAAGGGGATTTTATGATTTCTAACATCAGCATACACCCAAAAACCATGTTTAAAAACGCTTTAAATATACAAGATTTTTCTTTTAAAAGTCATACTAGTACAGCCATTATCGGCACAAATGGTGCTGGAAAATCAACGCTTATCAACACTATTCTAGGCATTAGATCAGACTATAATTTTAAAGCACAAAACAATAATATTCCATACCACGACAATGTTATACCACAACGCAAGCAATTGGGAGTTGTCTCTAACCTATTCAACTACCCACCTGGATTAAACGCAAACGACCTTTTTAAATTCTATCAATTTTTTCACAAAAACTGCACTCCAAATCTATTTGAAAAAAATCTTTTGAATAAAACCTACGAACACCTAAGCGATGGACAAAAACAGCGCTTAAAGATTGACTTAGCTCTTAGCCACCACCCCCAATTAATTATTATGGATGAACCAGAAACTAGTTTAGAGCAAAACGCTCTTATAAGACTATCAAATCTCATAAATTTGCGTAATACCCAACAACTTACAAGTATCATCGCCACTCATGATCCTATTGTCTTAGATAGTTGCGAATGGGTATTGTTCCTTAAGAATGGCAACATTGCTCAATACAAACCTTTAAATTCTATATTAAAATCTGTAGCTAAAACTTTTAACTTTAAAGAAAAACCAACCACAAAAGACTTATTAGCATTACTAAAGGATATTTAGTGGGAGCAATTCTATCTATCCTAAAACTTGAAATCAAATCTTATCTCACCAATACAAGCGCGTTATTTTGGACTTTTATTTATCCTATTTTAATGCTCCTATTACTGATTTTTGTTTTTTCAAAAAATACCACTGAAATTTTTTACTTTAATAATATTATAGGTCTAATGGGACTCCTTATTATTTCTAGCGCGATCTTTGGTCTCACTCAAGCTATAACAAGCTCTAGATCGCATAATATATTCTTGTTCTACATGCTATCACCAGCAACTTTCAAACAAATAACTCTAGCATTAATCGCTTCAAGACTAATCATTGTAATCCTATATGTTTTTATCTTTATTATTCTCTCTTTTTATGCGCTCAATATCATCACTATTCTTAATTTTAAAGCGCTTATTTTGGGGTTTGTCAGTATTTTTTCAAGCGCATTGTTTTGTTTTTGCTTGGCCATTTTTGTAGCTAGAATTTTTCAAAACGAACAAAGCATCTTAGGATTTTGTAATATCATCAATCTCTATGCGCTAATGTCTTGTAATGTTTTTGTTCCTTTAGAATACCTACCTAATATTGGTCAATTATTTATCAAAACATCTATTTTTTACTACCTTAATCAACTTCTAATCAAAGCTTTTCAAGGGATTGATACTATACTGGTTTTAGCAACTTCAACATTTTTCATTATTGGTGGCATTATTTTATTTTTACTAAGCGCTAATCGCATGTTACTAACACCAAAAGAACGCATGCGTTAAATCCTTAATCCCACCATTTATCAATTATTTAATGGCTCAAAAAAGGGGTAAGCCCCCACCTTTTAAAACGCTAAACGCATTCCAATGTTTCCTATAATATCTATCATTTTGTAATCCAATCCAAACCTAGCCCCCACCCCAGCATTCGCATAAAAGCTTTTAAACAATCTCACTTCCCCGCCTGTAGTAATGTTCACAAAAGTGTTATAAAGATCGCCTTTCCTGTAACTCAAAGTGTTGTTACCAATAAAACGCACCAATTTATCCCCCATAGAATTAACTAACAAGTCCCTACCAACGCCACCAATCGCATAAAAATAAGAGTTTGTGTTGAAATAATGGCGGTTCTCCAAAGCAAAATCAATCGTTAAAACCGACTTTTTAGACGGATCGGCGTTCGCTTTAAACTGGTTATAGAGCGCGTTATCCATCACCCCTTCTAAACCGCTCATACCAATATAGTAATACCTTAAACCAATTTGAGGTTTTAAAATGATGCTTTTGTTTTTAAATATGAAATCATACCCGTAATTGACTTTCGCGTTCGTCGTCCATGTGCTGTATTTATAGGACTGATTGATCATAGAAAGCAGAGCGTCGTTGGAGCTGATTTGGGTTTTATTAGCCCCCCAAGTTTCATTGACGCTAAAAGTCAGCTCGCTCTTTTTAATGAAAACTCTCGCATACAAGCCCACATCCACATTATCGGATTTAGAACTAGTGATGCGTTCATAAAACCCGCTATACCCATAAGCCGCATACCCTCCAACAATCACACCCTTAATGAATCTGTCATAGCCCACATTGACACCATAGAGCGTTCCTGTGCCATTTTCCACAAAGCTTACGCCCCCAACGCCGGTTGCCCAAAGGTTGTTTTTTAATTTATCCCTTTGAGAGTATTTTAAAATCACATCCATCGCGTTAGGGATTGCGTCAGCAAATCTTTGGTTTTTAAGGCTGCTCAAGCGTTCGCTAAAATCCGTTGAATCAAAGGAAGCGAAATTAGAAAGCTTGGCTAAACGCCCCATTTGTTGCGTGTAAGTGTTGAGTTGTAAAACATCGGTGGAATTGTTTTTAAGATTAGAGTTAGAAAGCATGCCTAAAGTGCTGCTCACATCTTTCATTAAAGTAACAATGTGTTCAGTGGGCGTGTCTTGCAAATAATAAGGTGCAAACAAGGGATTACCCCCCTTAGCCACAAAAAGCTCATTCAGCCACATAAGGGAATTATTGCCCGCAGATTCGATCGCATTCAAACCAGCACTGCCTTGAATGTATTTGATGTAATATTCCAAACTAGGGGCTTGAATGTTAATGGGTTTATCAGAGACGGTAACTTGAACCTTATCATAAAGGATAGATGAATACACCATTTGCCCTTGATTATCTTTAAAGCTTACCACAAGACCGCCATCTTTAATATTGACCGGTTGGTTGTCATAGCTTAATGAATCGCCGTTTAATTGCATGCGTTTGCCGTTAAAATCAATGAGGGTGTAAAGCTTGAGATAATCGCTCAAGCTCCCTTGACGAATAATTTGATTGTCATAACCATAAAGCATGCGTTTAGCGTTAATGAGCGTGTAAGCGCCCTGCTTTTGAGTGTTAAAATGGATTAAAGCCTGATTGTTATAAGACATGATCGTAGAAGCACCCGTTACATTAATAATCGTTTGATGGGTGGGGTTATTAAGATTAAAGATTAATGACCCTTCGCTCTTGAAATCCCCTCCCACATCCAAACCATTTTCATTCGTGCTAAAAGTTGCACCCTTAATCACATTGAAATTACCGCTGATATTGACCCTGTAATTAGAGTTGTTGTTAAAAGCGTTATTCACGATCAAGTTGTTGGCTTTAAAAGCGGCGTTTGGCTCTAAATTTAAAGTCCCGATAGTCGTATTTTGCAAGACTTTTGAAAAATCCACTAATCCATTAGCTTTAATGGTTCCTAAAAAAGCGAAGTTATTGGCATTCACTTCTAGCGTTTCATCGGTTGGGGCTGTCGCGCTTGAAGAATGAGCTTTTTTCTCGCCCATGCAATCTAAAACATTCACGCAAATTTGACCTTTTTGAACGCTAATATCGTTTCGTGGCGCGTTAAGAATTAAACCATTAGTAGCGTTTAAGGTATCTAATGAAATATTAGAAAAATCTTGAGAAATAAATGAAAGCCTGCCCTGATATTGCGTGAAATTAATCGTGTTTTTCCCATTAAAGATAATGGACTTGCCCGCCACAAAATTCAATTCCCCCCCTGTGGCGTTACTAAACGAGCTGTTATTCACAAACACATAATCTTTAGCCACGAAATTGAAATTCCCTTTTTGCCAGAGATTGTGCAAACCTTTAGGTTTGAGTAAAGATCCCAAGCCCAATTGTTTTAACTCATCTTGTAAGGATTTAGGCAGTATGGATCCCAAACCTTGATGATAAACGCCTCCAAATCCCTTATCAGCGATGATTTTATTGATCATTTGCCCTAGGACTTGATTGCTCATGATTTTATTCACTACGCCTTCGCCTAATAAATCGTTCAGCACTTTTTGACCCATTCCAGAAATCGCACCCAATAATTCCTTACTGGGGTTAGTGATGCTATTTAAAGCGATATTGACTAACACGCTCAAATCTTGTGGGCCTAGCCAAGAAATGAGCTTATTGATTAAGGGGGCTTGATTGATCATTTGATTGAGAATATCCCCAAAAGTCGTTTTATCCAAGAAACTCTGTAAGTCTTTGGCATCAGAACTAGAACCTATTTTATCCAGGGCTTGATTTAAGCCTCCAGGCACAAAATTATTGGCAAAAGAACTCAAACTTTGCTTGCCATACCAGTTATTGATGAAATTCTCTACATTTTCAATCCCTAAAGTTTTAACAATGAATTTTTCAAACCCTGAAGAATGGGCTTGGATTTGCTCTAAAAGCATTTGATCAATTTCTTTTCTTTTTATAGGATCTAGCGCGTTTAAAAGCCCGTTTTCACCAAAAACATCGCCCACCGTTTTAGAATTTAAAATTTCCATGATCGCGTTTTTAAAAGCGCTCACGCCTAAGAGATTATTCACTTCAGTAGGGCTAAGCAATGAGCTTAAAGTCTTAGATCCAAAATCTTTAGGGATCATGTTGGCTAAATCTTTAGGGATAGCATTATCATTCAAGCTTTCTTCATAAACAATATTAGAAAGCGCATTCGCTAAACCTTTTTCTCCAAAAAGCTTTTCAATGCCACCTTGCCCTAGATAAGAAAAGATTTTATCAGTCCCTTGAGCGTCAATATTGGCTTGATTAAGCACCAAATTTGTCGCGCTTTCAAAAGACACATTCGCGCTCCCTCCGCTCCCCCAAGCGTTCCCGCTGCCGATTGTCCCGGTAATGTAAATGTTTTTAGCCTTAAAGTTAGCGTTAATGTAACCCAAATAAGGCGAAGTGGAATGAAGCAACTGCCCTAAATTAGTCTGTCTGAACATCTGGCAAGTGTTATCCCCAACCGCGCATGGATTTTTATAGCCATCGCCTCCAAACCACACCACGCTATTCGTGTTCGTTTGCCCTTCTTTGATCGCTCCTACAACGAGATTGCCTTGAGAAAAATGATAATTAGTCGTGTTAGAAAAATTATTGATGATCTTCAATAAACTCTTCCAATTTTCTTGGTTTAAAGTGATACCATATTTCTTTAAAATGTCAAAAAGAGTTTCAAAACCATTCGGGCTATTGAGATTGAGATTGTCTAAAGCCCCTGAAGATAAAAGATTGGCTATTTTAGGCAAAAACTCCTTACCCAAACTAGCGATCATATTCAAATCTTGCTTAGTGATAGCCTGATTGTAAATATGTAAGGCTTGTAAGGGTTGGTTTTGCGCGTTATAAGTCCCTGGTATCTCATTGTTTTGATTAAAGCCTTTGATATTGCTCGTTAAATAATAAGTGCCAGCTTTATCGCTTGTGTAATTATAGGAATTCTCGCTTTCATTATAAGGGTTTTTTTGGTAATCATACAAGCTAGGATCGAGGTTAAACATCGCATTATTAGAAACGCCGTTTTGAGAGATCTGCACTTTCAAGCGGTTGTTATGCAAGGTTTCGGTAATCGTTTCAGTCGTGTTGAGTGGGTTAGTGAAACTCCAAGAATGAACGCCGTTATTGAACGAGTAATCAGCCTTTTCAATCTGTATGCCATAAAAACGGATCTTTTCATAGCCGTTATTCCCCATTAAACCCTGAATGTTTTGAGCTTGTAAAACATTATAAACTAAGGGCTTGTTTTCTGCGTCAAACAAATTCACATTAGACAGATTCAAAACGCCTTGAGTTCCAAAGCTGAAATTCCCGCTTGCATTAATAGATAGAGCGTTAGCGCCATTGCCTAATAGATTTAAAGCACCATTTAAAAGAACGCTTTGAAAATTCAGGGTGCTGTTGTTGCTTAAATCAAAAGAAGCGTCAGAATTAAAAGTCGCTAATTTAGTAAAAGAAATTTGAGAATTATTAGCATAAAAATTCACAGGAGCGTTAAAAACGCTATTGCCATTGAAATTCAACAAGCTTGAGTTATTGAGATTGAAATTCGTTTCCCCTTCTACGCTAAGTGCATTAAAGCTCGCTTGGGAACTTTCAGCTAGATTCATCGTAGAGTTATTTTCAAAAGTGGAAGCGCCTTGGAAATTGATATGGATATTTTTAGCCCTTAAATTGAGCGTAGCTTGATTAAAATTTGCATTCCCATTGAAATTAATAAGGCGTGCAGAATTGCCAAAATCAGGCGTTTTACCAAATAATGGGATGCCATAAAAGGTTACATTAGCGTTATTGAAATTTGCTTGATTGAAGCTTACTTGAGCGTTAGGGTTCAAATTCAAATAAGACACCCCGTTAAAAGCGGTTGTGCCGTTAAAATTCGCCACGCTGTTGTTGTAAAAAGAAAGGCTTGAGGCATTTTCTAAAGCCGTTTGGGTTTGGCTATCCCCAATATTAATAGCAGCGTTGGGCTTGACTGAAAGCCTGGAATTATTGAAAATAACATTCCCATTCAATGAAGACTGATTCACATTCTTAGACACATCAATGACTATTTGAGAATTATTGAAAATAATGTTATTGGCTTTCAAATCATAGCGAACGCCCCCCCTAAAATGGAATTAGAAAATACCAAATCCGTATTCGCAACCATATTCACATACGATGAGCCGCTCTCAGTCGCTCCGTTAATATTAGTCCAACCGCTAAAAGTGGTGTTTTCAAAAGCGATACGCCCTGAATTGAACCTAAAGCCTCCCCATGTGAAATCCCTAAAGTTAGAATTTTTAATCTCCATAGAAAACCTGGAATTAAAATTCGCCCATGAATGCTGGCTCGCGCTGGTTTGTAAGCCCATAGCCACGGTTTGGAAATTCGTGTAATTCAACCCATCAGCGTTCAAGGTTTCATCAGCGTTAAAACTAATCGTCGCCCCACCGCCGGCGTTAGGGTTGCCAACATTAAAGTTATTCGTTAAAAAGATATTAGTCGCGTTGAAATCGCCATGCAAATACAGCAAATTATTCTTACCAAACCAGATAGATCCGCCATTGTTATTGGCTTTTTCTTGAGCGCTCCCTAAAAGCAAAGTCCCTACCACCGTGGCCCCAAAGTTCAGCGACCACGCAAAAGCGCTAGAGCCGATAAGGTTTTGATTTTTATAAGGCGCGATATAGCACACGCCAACGCACACCGGGGTTTTTCCTGGAATAAAATCAAATTGCTTCCTCACCTGACTCCAAATATCTTTAGAATCAGCGTCTGTGTGGAAAGGCGAAGAATTGAGCGTAAGGTATTTATAAGTGATAGAGCCAGAATTAAAAGTTTCTTCAAAAACAAATTTTTGGCCGTTGCTTTGGGTGAATTGCACAAAAAAGGTGTTATTATCCGTTCTTAATAAAGTCCCTTGTTCGCCGCCATAATGGATCAAATTCCATAAATTTTGCGAGAAAACATTATCCGCTAAAGCTTGGTTATTGTATTTGATGCTATTCCCGCTTAAAAGCGTGTAAGTGGTTTTATCGGTCAAATCCCTTTCAATGTTAAAAACACTATTATTGTCAATAGCGATTGATCCTTGAAGGCGGCTGAAAGGATCGCTGTTAATGAGCGTGTTTGTGCCTTTAAAAGTAATGTTTTGAGTGTCGTTAAACGAATAGCTACCGCCATTAAACGAGTTGTTGTTGAAAATAAGGTTTTGAACTTTTGCGTTGATATTATAGGAATTGAAGGTGTTGTTTTCTAAGGTTAGGGAATTTCCGGCACTGTTTTCACCCCCCTTATAAATCAAAGTGCCGTTATCGCTAAAATTAACATTTTTAATCACTGCATTCCCATTAGCGTTAGCGTTATCCACGCCAAAATTCCCCCCTCCACTCACAGACCCTTTATCCCAAGTGATATTATTGGCTTTAAGGTTAAAGCCTCCATTAGGGGTTTGGTTGCTAAAATTTGCGTTTGTTGCATTCAAGTTGCCGTTATTAACAATGAAATTCATCCATGAATTTTGCAAACCGGCTTTATCGTTATTGAGATTTGCGTTAGCGATATTCAAACGCTTTTGAGCGTTAAACACTAGAGTCGCACCCCCACCGGTTTTGGCCCCATTACCAGAGCGAATGGTGCCGGTAATGTCAATTTGATTGGCTTTAAAAACGCCTTGAATATAGCCCACTAGCCCCCATTCAGCCCCTGAAGTTTTCCCAAAACCCACCACGCTATTAGAAGTGGGATTCGCCCCATCAAGAAAAGGGGTGGTTTGGTTGAACACTAAAACGCTGTTAGCGCCGCTATAATCTTGCGTGAAAACGCCTGTGCCAGCGATCTTCCAAGTCGTCATGCCGTTGAGATAGAACACGGTGTTACTGGCGTTGTTATTGACATTTTTAAGATTAAACGCATCATTATGGATATTCACGCAATGCGTATAACCTAGAGTGCATAAACGAGTGAGCGTGATCCCGTTATTAAAATTTTCTTTAATGTAGTAAGTCAAGCCGTTATCAGTGAATTGAACATTATAAATTTTAGTATTGTTTGGCGTGGATTGATCTTTATCCACTAGCGTGCCGCTAGGGTTTTCCCCACTAATCCAACGCAACATTTGATACAAAGCGTTATTGTTATCCTTATAATCCACGCTTTTAGCGTTAAGCAATTGATAAGTCGTGCCTACGCTTAAACTGCTCAAAAGCCCTTGCATGTTAAAAACAACGCCCTTATTGAAAGTAAAATCCGTTTGAGTGCCATTTATTTTGAATTGGCTATTCACATTAAAAGTGTCATCAGTAAAACTGGCTTTAGGGGTATTATTGAAATTAAACACGCCCCCATTGAACGAGTTCCCATTAAAATCCACTCGCTTGGCGTTAAAACTAAACGATCCGCCATTAAACGAGTTGTTATTAAAAGCGTCTGTCTGCTCTGCATGGTTGAAATTAAACGATCCGCCATTAAACTTGTCTTCAGTAAAGGTGTTATTCGCGCCATCAAAAGTGTAGGAAGCGTCGCTTAAAACGGATTTTTCAATGGTGGTCTTGCCCTGGAATTTGAAATTCCCTGCTAAAAAATTCGTGTTTTTAAAATTGTAAGAATTTTCAGCGCCTTGAAATTTGTAATAGGCTTTGTTGAAATTCACGCTATCAAAAACGCCATTACCGGTAAAATCATACCCCCCACCCGTCCAATCGTAAAAATCAGACTGAGAGACATTGATCTTGCCGCTCCCAGAGCTATCCCCTAACGCGATAAAAGTCATGTAAGAGTTTTGCGAAGTGGTTTTTAGGTTTTTAAAATCAGCCCCAGCGATATTGATTTCAGTCGCGCCCACAAAATTCAAAGTCGCCCCCCCACCGGTTTGAGCGCCATTACCAGACATCATGTTACCGGTGATATAAACCCTATCGGCTGTAAAAGTGCCGGTGATATAGCCCGTTTTCCCCCAATTGACTCCCTCATACCCCCCAAAACGCACCGTGCTGTTAGATTTAGGGATGCTGCCATTAGCCCAAGGGGTCGTAGCGTTAAAGACTAAAGTGCTGTTTTTCCCGCCATAGGTTTGAGTGAATCTTGCTTGCGTGTAATTCCAAGTGTTCAAGCCGTTGAGGTAGAAAATCGTATCGTCCCTATTGTCTTTAATGTCTTTTAAATTAAAAACATTGTCATGGATATTCACGCTATTGGTGTAATAAATATTGTTCGCACCATAATAAACGGATTGTAAAACAATAGAATTAGGGCTAAAAATTTGTCTGAAATGATAGAGCGTGCCGCCTAAATTGTAGGTTACATGGTAAGTGTGGGTGTTGTTATTTGAGCTTGTATGATTTTTATCAGCGTCTTTTGTGGCTTGCGTGTTTTTAAGCCTGATGATATTCCATAAATTATTCACATCATTGTAAGCGATAGAGCCATTTTTCATGCTAAAGAGCGTGTAAGCACTCCCTATGCTAGGCGTGTAATTTTGAATATTAAAAATCGCATTAGGATTAATAGTAACTTTACCGGTCATATTGACAAAAGGCGAAGTGGGGTTATTGATCGTGGTTGTGCCTTGAAAATTAACATGAGCATCAGATCTATTAAAAACGAACCAACCTCCATTAAAGGTCAAATTATTAAAAGTAATATTATTTGCATTAAGAATATAGGCATTCCCTATAGTATTAGTGTTGCCATTAGGCATACTCCCTAAAATGCTGTTATTAAAGGTAACGCTATTGGCGTTAAGATTGAGTTTGTAATGATTGATATTAGAGTTAGTAAAGGTGATGCTCCCCCCGATACCATTCCCACCCTTATAAGTGAGTGCGCCATTATTATTGAAAGTTACCCCGCTAATGGTGGTTGCGCCGTTGCTATCCACGTTATCAAAGCCAAAATTCCCGCCATTGATTGTTCCGCCATTATAAGTAATCTTTCGCCCCATAACATTAAAGCCCCCATTAGGGGTTTGGTTGCCAAAATCCGTGTTTGTCAAATTCACGCTATTGTTGGAAATCAAATTGATCCAAGAAGTTTGTGTCCCAGCTCTGTTATTTTGAAAATAAGCTCCGTTAGCACTTAATTCGTTTGAGCTTTCAAAAACCAGTATCGCACCTCCGCCAGTTTTCCACTCATTACCCGATCCAACAGCCCCTGTGATAAAAATGTCTTTTGCCTTAAAAACCCCTGTAATAAAACCGATATAGCCCTTTTCCCCAAACCACACAGAAGAATTATTGGGCGTTGAAGAAGCGTTTTTTGTCCCTATATACAATTTGCTGTTGTTGTAGTTTTGCGTAAAACTCCTACTCCCCCCAGCCCAAGTGCGTAAGGGGCTGACATAGTAGGATTTGTTGTTATTATTTTCATTCACGCTATTGAGCCAATACACCGAACTCTTATAATCTTCAGCGCTCAAAGCTGAAACGAACCCTAGCCCTAAAAAGATTTTTTTATTAATGGATAGAGAAGAATTTGAATGCGTTTTTAAGGAGTAAATTGTCAAAGGCGAGTTTTTGATTTTGTATTTTTTAGCGATCTTCTTTTTAACGCCCTTAAAAGAGCGGTTTTTACTAAAGCGTTCATTCTTTAAATCTGTTTTGCTACTTCTATAAGTCATATTTTGAACCATTTCATATTATATAATTTATATAATTACATTTCTTAACACTATCCACAATAAAAAGGTCATTTTATCAATTAAAAGAAAACAAAACAACTCCTTTTACATGTTAGTAACCAATCTCATTATAAAACCCATCAGTCAGTTACTTTCTGTAATATACCTCTCTTAAAACATATAACTATAAGCCGCATGGATAAAAACGCTCTCTAAAAAATAAGAATTTTTAAAAGAATTTCTAGTCTTTGAAAAAGGGATTTTAGCCCCAAGCTCTACGCGGTGGTGGCGATCGATCGTGCTGCCAAGCCCCACATTAAACAAGCCGTTATACCCCATAAACGAACTATTTTTCATGCCTAAATGGTTGCTTTGATAAAAATACCCTATCCCAAGCCCCCCATACACCCCAAAGCTGTATTTTTTGTAAGTGTAAAAATCGCTCAACACATCCATATTTAAGCTCAATAAAGAAGTGTTAATCGTGTGGAATGCGGTGGGTTTGATTGCCATAAGGTAGGAAAATTCACCCCTTAACGCTAAAGCTTTAAAAAAAGCGAATTGATACCCCCCTTTAGCCCCCCATAAAAAAGCCGTATAAGAAGAATCACTAGCCGGTTTTGGGGTTATTTTAATAGGGGCTAAACCCACCATAGCCCCAAAATAAATATGACTTTTTTTAGGCTCAAACGCCCCCAACAAGCCCACCCATAGAGCCAAAATGAAAACAATTTTTTTCATTCTAAAGCTTTTTGGTTTTGATAAAACCGCTTGATTTTGTCGTCTATGGGAGCGAGTAAACGATAAAACACCGGCACAATGAGTAAGCTTAACACCATAGAAATCATTAAGCCCCCACTCATCGCAATCCCTATAGGGGATTTCATCGCCGCTCCATCCCCACTCGCTAACGCTAAAGGCAGCATCCCGCAAACCATCGCAATGGTCGTCATTAAAATCGGTCTTAAACGGGTTTTGCCGGCAAACAAAATGGCTTCTTGGATATTCAAACCTTTTTTACGCTCTTCATTCGCCACATCAATTAAAAGCGTAGCGTTTTTACCCACCATACCAATGAGCAAGATCAAGCCTATCATAGAAAACATGCTCAAAGGCTGATGGACTAAACCCAGAGCAAAAAACGCCCCTGAAAAGCTTAAAGGCATGGTAACCATGATGATAAAAGGCTCTAAAATGGACTCATACAACGCCGCTAAAATCATATAAATCAGCACAAACGCTGTCGCTAAAGCGACTAAAAACTCCCCATTAGTCTCTTTAGCGTTATCCGCTTCACCGGTGAATCTGTAATTCGCCCCCTCAACCAGCCATTCTTTAGTGTTTTTGCTCACTTGCGTTAAAATCTCGCCCAAAGAAACGCCCGCATTCCTATTAGGCTCAGCAAGCACCGTAACGCTGCGTTGGCGGTTATAGCGAGAAATACTAGACGGGCTTTTAGTTTCTGTGATTTCCACTAAAGCGTCTAAAAACATCAATTTATCGTATTTGTTACGCACTTGCAAGCGTTTGATGTCTTCTACAGAAACGCGCTTGTCATCAGGCACTCTAATGATCATGTCGTATTCTTTGCCATCTTCTTTGAACACGCTCGCTTGAGAAGTCCCAGAGAAAGCAGAACTCACCACTGATCCAATGGTTTGAGCGCTCACGCCGTATTTGTTAGCGTTTTGTCTTAAGATTTTGAGTTGCAATTGCGGTTGCGATTCGCTCGTGCTTGTATGATAGCTTTCAACCTTGCCTTTTAATTCAGGGCTTTCTAATAAGAATTTTTTCAAATTCTCCACGCTTTTATCCACCGCTTCTTGAGAATGGGAGAACACAAAGGTTTGAAAGGGCGAACTATCCCCACCGCCCCCTATAAGAGCAACTTCAGAAAGATTAATAGTATCTAAACCTTTAGCTTCAGGCAAGCTTCTCAACTCTTTCCTTAAAGCGCGCATCAACTCAAATTGCCCCAATTGATGCTCTTTTTTGCGCTCTTTTAAAGGCTTGAGTTGCACAAAAATTTTCGCTCTAAAAGGGTTTTGTGTGGTGCCATAACCCACTTGCAAGGTGGTGAATTCCACTTCAGCATGTTTTTCAATCGCTTTTTGAAAGATCTTACTCTTTTGCGTCATGTAATCTATGCTCACACCCGGTTTAGCCTTAAGCCACACTAAAAATCTCCCCCTATCTTCTTTCAGCATGAAATCCATGCCGAGCTTAGAAGCCACAAAAAGCGAACCCACAAACACCAAAACCACCGCTATAAAGATAATGAGCTTGTGGTTTAATACCCATTGGAGCAACTTGGTATAACGAGACTCTAAAGCCTTAAAAAAAGGCTCACTCCACACATAAAAACGAGAATGCCTGGGATTGACCACGACTGAGCTTACCATGGGGATAATCGTAACGACCACCACATACGAGAGAGCGATCGCTAAAGCCACCGTGATCCCAAAGCTTTGAAAAAAGCGCCCGATAATGCCTTTCATGTTCCCTATAGGCACAAAAACAGAGAGCAGCATCGCTGAAATCGCCACTAGAGCAAAGCCAATTTCCCTCACCCCCTCATAGCTTGCTTTTCGTTTACTCATGCCCATTTCTAGCTTTTTATGGATGTTTTCAATCACCACGATCGCATCATCAATGATAATCCCTATCGCTAGCGTTAAAGCCACCATGGTGAGCATGTTTAATGAAAAGCCCATCCATTGGATGAGCGCAAAAGTCCCCATGATAGAAATAGGGATAGAGATCGCTGAAACAAGAGTGATCGTGCCGTTACGCAAGAACGCAAACACCACTAAAACCGCTAAAATCGCCCCTAAGACTAGATCAAATTTCACGTCTTCAATAGAGGTGCGGATATAGCCCGTGGTGTCTAAAAAGGGTCTGATTTCATAGCTAGGGCTAATGGCTTGAATGCGTTTTAAAGCTTCATACACCCTATCTACGATTTCAATTTCATTCGCTCCGGCAATCTTTTGGATTTCTAAAATCACACCGGGTTTGTCTTTAAAGCTCGCAAAAGTGTTGTCTTCTTCCAAACCGATTTCAATTTTTGCAATATCGCCAAGACGCACATGATTACCCACTTGGATCTTTTCTACATCCGCAACGCTATAACTATTCGCATTCACTAAAATAGACAATTCCCTTTGACTATTGACAATGCGCCCCCCATCAATTTCCACATTCTCCGCTTTAAGCGTGCTGAAAAGATCCGCATAAGTCAGGTTGTATTTATTCATCAAAGTGGGATCTGCATAAATCCTAATCTGGCGCTCCCTAAAGCCGTTGAGTTGCACGCCCCCTACCCCATTGATTTTTTGGAGCATGGGTTTAATGGTGTTTTTAGCGTAGTCATTAAGGGTTGTAGCCGGCACGCTTGAACTGCTCACAAACAATGAAATAATGGCTTGGCTGTCGGTATCAAATTTATTGATAGAGGGTTTTTTAATGTTGGAGTCATCAAAACGCACCGAAGAAATTTTATTCATCACATCGTTTAAGGCTTCTTCATTAGGTTTTTCTAATTCAAATTCAATGACGACGATACTCACATTTTTAGAGCTCGTGGAAGTAACCTTTTTGATCCCATCAATCCCCATCACCGCTTCTTCAATCTTATCGGTTACCTTACTCTCTATGATTTCAGCGCTAGCCCCAGGATAAGTCGTAGTAACCACCACTGTAGGCAGATCAATTTTAGGGAAAAGTGCCACGCTCAATTTTTTAAAACCCATAGTCCCAAAAAAGACAATCGCCAAAGCAAACATCAAGGTCGTAATAGGACGATTAATCGCTGTTTTATACATCAAAATATCCTATTATTTCGTTTGGATAAACCCATCGCCAAAAAGCCCCACTGCCATAGGCTTAGACAAAAGGGCTTCAGCGCTCACTTTCCTGGTGTTTTCATCAACCGTGGGGTAAATCTTAGTGATTTTAATCTCATGCTGATTGGAATCCCCGTCTATAGAATAAGTGTAAGTATCCCCCACTTTGACTGCATTAATATATTTAGAATCAAATTCAATAACCAATTTCCTGGCATGGCTGACTAATCTCAATAACACCGTGTTATTCGCGCTCACCCCTTCGCCCACTTGAATGTTTTTACTCGCTATCACGCCATCAAAAGGGGCTCTTAAAATGGTTTTATTCAATACCGCAATAGAATAAGCGTAATCCGATTCCAAGCGCCTGTAAGTGAACTCATAACCCTCTAGAGTGTTTTTATCCACAGCGCCCCCAATTTTGCTGTATCGTTGGTATTGCTTTTTAGCGAAAATGAGCTGTTGTTCGGTGGAATCGCTTTGAGCTTGCTTATCTTGATTATACAAAAGCAACAAAACATCGCCCTTTTTGACCACGCTCCCCTCAGTAACCTTAATGCTATCCACAATCCCTGTGCTGTCTAAGGTGAGCTTGGAATCTTGCATCGCTTTCACATTGAAAATCGCATACACTTTTTCGCCAGCTTCCATGCTCAAAAAACTCAAAAAAAGTCCTATTAAAATTTTTCGCATCATTTTTATCCCTTAATGCACATAGTCGTCTATTTTATGCCCGCTGTTGAAAATGTAATTGGCTTTTTGCACTTCATAATTGTTGAGCGCTAAATTGTAAGCCACTTCTGCATCAAAGCGCGTGGTTAAGCCCCTTAAATAGGTGGTGAAATCCACTAAATTAGCGTCGTATTTCCTTTTAATATTGGCAAAAGAAAGATTAGCCGCATCCAAACTAGCCTTGGAAGATTCAATCTTGGCTCTGGCAATATCAAGCGATTTTCTATAAAGCTGTTCGTCTTTTTCTTGCTCCAATTTTTTATACGCTAAATTCTTTTCATTCGCTAATTGGCCTAGCATGATGGATTGTTTTTGCAAGCTCAAGCCTATATCATCAAAAATATTCAAAGTCGCAGTAACCCCAGCCGTATTTTGCTGACCGGGGTAGAAATTCCCAAAACGCCCTGTGGCATAAGCGGGTTTTTGGATCCAAAAAAGCCATGAGTCAAACACATCTATCTTGGGGTAATAATTGAGTTGCTTGTTCTGGTATCTGAGCGCGGAAATCTGCTCCCTTAAAGAAACCAAATCCTGCCTTTCTCTTAATTGCAAATTAGGCGCATCAATCGTGGTCTTTTTCAAATTCTTCACACTGAGATTGGTGAGGTATTCTAAAGTCAAGCGGTTTTGCTCCAAAGCAAATTGCATGTCCAAAATATCGTATTCGCTCAAATTCCCTTGCGCTTTTAAGCTTTGCAAATCATCAATCGTGGTCAGCCCTTTGTCATAGAGCTTGGTAACCCTTTTAATGTCCGTTTTGATTTGCTCTAATTTCTTTTGCAAAGCGATCATGCGAGCTAAATTATTAAAATACTCATAATATTGTTGCACCACTTGCAAATACACGCTTTGGCGGCTATACTCTAAATTAGCCACAGTGGATCGGTAAGTCGCAGACTTTTCTTTGACATTATTCACATTGCTAAAACCATTAAACACATTCAATGTGACTTGAGCTTGGAGTTGTTGGGTGTTATAATGCTTATATTCTGGAGTATCCCTAGCTTCATTTTTAAAATTATAACTCGCGTTCAAAGTGGGCAAAAACATCGCTTTGGCGATGGTGTGGTTCTTCATCGCTTGCTTGACACTGAGTTCTTGCGCTTGCAAACTAAGATTAGTGGTAGCCCCTTTTAGCAATTCATAAAGCCCCAAAGCGGCTTTATCGCTTTTTTCATGGTATTTAGCGATCTCTTGATTGATCGTGGTCGCTGTTTCTTTAGGCGAGGATAAAAAACTCGGTGTTGCTTCTAAAGAACTTGTCGGTGGATCAATGAGCTTTAAATTCTTGTGGCTGTAATTGTTAAGGATTTGCTTGATTTCATCGGGGGTTTTAGAGGGGGTTTGGGCTAGAGTTAAAGCTGCACACAAGCCCCATAAACTCGCATATCTTATAATAGTGTTCATCAATCCCCCTATCGTCTGGTTTTAGCATGCACTAATTGCACTAAATATTTTGCGTTTTCTCTGGGTAAATCCGGTAGCATCCCATGCCCTAAATTAAAAATATGCCCTTGATTACCCATGACTTTTAAAATCCTTTCAACGCCTTCTTCCAAAGCGTTTTTATCATAAAGGCGGGTGGGTTCTAAATTCCCTTGCAAAACATATTTATCGCCTAAAATCTTTTTTGCCGCTTCTAAAGGCGTGCCCCAATCCACGCCAAACACATCAAATTCCCCATCTATGCTATCCAAATAAGCGCCAATCCCTTTAGGGAAAAGGATAACCGGGATATGCGCATAGCGTTTTTTAAGCTCTTTAGAGATTTTTTTCAAATAATCCCAACTGAATTTCAAATACGCTTCTTTTTCTAAAGCGCTAGCCCATGAGTCAAAAATCATCACTGCATTGACCCCTGCTTGGATTTGAAGGCTCAAATACTCTATCAATTCAAGACTTAATTTTTCTAAAAGCGCTTTTAAAACTTCAGGCTCGCTATAAAGCATTTTCTTGCTTTTGGCATACGATTTGCTCCCCTCGCCTTCTATCATGTAAGTCGCTAAAGTCCAAGGCGATCCGCAAAAACCGATTAACGCCTTCTCTTTAGAAAGTTTTTGGCGCGTTTGAGAAATCGTATCATAGACATAGTTTAGTTGTTTATAAGCCCCTACTTTTAGGCTTTCCACGCTTTTTAAATCCGTAATCGTCTCTAAAAAATGCGGCCCCTTTTTAGGGATAAACTCCAAATTCAAGCCCATTTCCAAAGGCACTACTAAAATATCGCTAAACAAAATAGCCGCATCCACGCCCAAAATCTCTACCGGCTGTAGGGTAACTTCTGTGGCTAATTCGCTATTTTTACACAATTCCAAGAAACTCCCCGCTTTTTTACGGCTCTCTTGGTATTCGCTAAGGTAACGCCCCGCTTGCCTCATCATCCAAATGGGCGTATAAGGCGTTTCCTTTCTAAAACATGCATCAATGAAAATCATCATAAATCCTTAAAGGTTTGTCTAATTATGGTTTTTATACTCTATAGTTGTTTTTTAAAATGAATATTTTACCCTAAAAATCTAGTAAAATCATAAAAAGTGAATGTGATGCCAACAGAATAGATATTCAATCGTGGCGTGCCAAAGGCTTTGGAAAATTTGCTTTGGATAAAATAAAAAGGAATACCACCCCTTGCTTCTATGCTCAAGCCAAAATTTTTAGCCGCATTGAAAAACAAACCCACGCTCCCCACCGCTGATTGGATATTGAATTGATACTTATCAATCTTAGCCCCTAAAATTTGGAGCTGATAGCCTAAGGCGATTTTAGGGATAACCCACCCCTTAAAAAGCCTCACCCCAGCCATAAACCCAGCGCTCATGAAATACGAATCGCCCATTCCTGCATCCAAATACCCCCCTAATAAAGCTTTCTTTTTTAAAACATACCCTGCTTGAAAGCCTAAAGAAGCGTCATGGTAAATTTTATCCATTAAAATAGGAGGGCGGTTTTTAGGGCGGATGGGGGATCTTTTAGTCGTCTCTGCATGCTGATACAGATAGCCGATTTTAAAAGAGCCAAAATATTTTTTAGTAGGCTCTAAAGGTTTGAAAAAATTCCAATCCTTTTTGGCTAGTAGAACCCCCTTAAAAAGGCTTAAAATTAAGAAAAATCTAAAAATCAAAGCTTTAATTCCAATTTTTGTTTGGAAAATTCCACGATCTTTCCATGGAATCTCGCATAAAGTTGCGCTAAAGGAATGGTGTTTTTATAAAGCGCTAAAGCGGCATTCAAATTCTCTTGAACGCCTTTTTCAAAAAAATGTTGCAATTCATCATAATCTTCTATCTCTATGCCTAATTTTTTTAAAAAAAGATAGGTGTATTTATCCACCACCATCACCTCTTTAGCGCACGCATAGCATAAAATCGCATCCGCGCTTTCTTTGCCAACGCCCTTTTGGTCTAAAAGCCACTCCCTAGTCACTTCTTGTTTAAAATTTTCAAAACTTTGAAAGTCTTTTAAAATATTCTTGCTCAAATCAATCAGTCGTTTGGCTTTTTGGTTATAAAACCCGCTAGGGCGGACACACTCTGCAAGCTTTGAAAACTCTATATCAGCGATTTTTTTAAGATTGATCTCATCATCATTTTCTAAAATGCGAGCGTTTTTTAAATTTTCTAAAGATTTCAAAACGGCTTCAAATTTAGTGTTTTGCGTCAAAACCGCTCCTAATAAAGCTTCAAATTTCAAAGCGTTAGGCCACCACCAAGCAGGGGCGTTTTTCAATAAATCCAAGCTCTTTAAAGCCTTTAAAATCTCAAAACTATCTAACACAATAACCGCCTGTAATTAAAGTATAAATAAAGAAATCAAAAAGAGTATTTTATTAAAAAAGAAGTAAAAATTAAAGCGAAAAGCCAACGCTTAAAGCGTTAGCCCCATACAAACACCTTTCTTAAAACTAAGTTAAAAGCCTTAAGATATTTTGTTGAACGGTGTTGGCTTGACTCATCGCATAGCTACCTGATTGTGCCAAAATGTTGTTTTTATTGAAATTCGCGCTCTCTTCAGCAAAATCCACATCCCTGATTTGAGATTCAGCCGCTTTAACATTCACTTGAGTGATGCTGATGTTATTCACGGTGCTAATCATTTGATTTTGCACAGAACCTAAATCAGAGCGGACTTTATCCAGCATTTTCATCGCTGATTCGGCAATATCAATCACCACCATCGCGCCTCTCAAGGTTGTAACCCCAGATCCCAAGCTTTGGTTACCGCTAGCGATCACGGCGTTATAGTTCGCACCACTGGCTGATTTGACATTAGCGTTAAAATTCCCGGTAACATCGCGCAAATTCACCGTGGTTTCTGCCACTTGAGATTCCCCAAAACCAATCGCTGTGAAGCCTAAATGTTGCGAGTCAGAAGCCGAAACGACATTGATGCTCTTAGCGTCTAAGCGTGTGAGAGAAAGCCTCCCATAGTTAGTAGAACCTTTTGTTAAATCCTGACCGCCATTAACCATCGTTAAAGCGCTAGGCCCGCTACTGACGCTATCGGTTTTGATTTCAATCCCACGACCATCTATACTGCGCAAATTCAAGCGCCCTTTTTGATCCGTATAAGCTTCCACGCCGGTTTCTGAAGTAACCGCATTGATCGCTGCGACTAACCTTCCGTCTGAGTCATTTTTCTTAATATCTGCGATATTACCCAAATGAATCCCATTTAAGGTCAAATTACTCAAACTTCCTGATTGGACTGCAACATCACTAGTAGTGATAACGCTAGCATAAGCTTTAACGCCTGTTCGGTTAGAGTTCTTGTTGATCACTTCTGCTAACACGCCAATCCCTGTGCCTGCTGAACTAGAAACTTTTACGCTCTCTAAAGTTACATCATTCACGCCATCCACTTGTTTGAAAG
Organism: Helicobacter pylori; assembly: GCA_008033015.1. GTDB lineage: Bacteria > Campylobacterota > Campylobacteria > Campylobacterales > Helicobacteraceae > Helicobacter > Helicobacter pylori_DH. Next base: position 288,395 of record CP032042.1, on the reverse strand, counting down.
TCAAGCTAATATCCCCAGAAGCCGTGATTAACGCACCCGTAGCGATACGAACCTGACCGATTTTATCGGAAGTGGTAGAGCCGATAGAAGCCTTAATACTTTGGTTAGAATAAGCCCCTACTTGGAATTCTTTGTTAGTGAATTGACCAGACAATAACGCTTGCCCGTTATAAGTAGTCGTATTACCAATATTGTCTAAACCTTGAATCAAACGAACGATGTCAGATTGAATCGCTTTACGAGATTCAGTAGTTTGCCCATCTTGAGCCGCTTGAGTCGCTTTAACCTTAACGGTGTCTAAGATTTTCAACTGCTCATCCATAGCCTTATCCGCAACCTGGATAATCCCCATGCCGTCATTCGTGTTGGCAATCGCTTGACCCAAACTGCTCGCTTGTGAACGCAAAGAATCCGCTACCGTCATGCCTGATGCGTCATCAGCCGCTTTATTAATCCTTAAACCTGAACTCAATCGCTCCAATGAAGTTTTAAGCGCATTTTGAGTGAGTGCGGATTGCACATGCGCATTCATCGCATTGATATTTGTATTGACCTGAAAAGCCATTGTTGTAACTCCTTGTTATAAAAAACCCAAAGGCATCCTTGCTTTTGGTTGGAACTATAATCGGTTAAAGTTTGAAATTTTAAAGGGCTTTATTTTAAAAGCAAAATTTAAAGGAGCATGAAAATGGGCTATAATTAAAGAAAATTGATACCAAATCTTATTGAATGCAAACACCAATGGATACGATAAAAAACATTCCTCTAAGGACTTTCATTTTACTCTATAAAAGCTCACCAAAATGTGTTGTGTTGGCATCAATTACAGTGCTATTTATCGGCATTATTCCATCTATAAATATTCTTGTTATGATAAGATTGATTGATATTGTGGTAGACCTATTGCAAAATCATACGCATTTTGAATACAGCTTGCTGTTACCAACTTTGCTACTATGGGGAGCCTTGCTGTTTTTAACGCATGTGTTCTCAGGAATTTCATCAAGCTTGCAAATCATTATTGCCGAACAATTTTCTATAAACATCATCACTCAGCTTGCTAATAAACTCACAAAAGTTAAAAATCTAAATTTTTTTGAAAACAAAGATCACACTATTAAGATTAACGCTATCCATAACGGTCTATACATCCGTCCCCTAAATTATGTCAGTAATCTATTTTTTAACTTGCAACGCATTATAGGGCTTGTGAGTCTGTTTGGGATATTATTTTCCATTAGTATTTATCTACCCTTTATAATGATTTTTGCAACAGTGCCTTGTATTTTCATCTCCAATCATATAGCAAAAAAACATAGTGCTTCCATAGATAAGCTTCAAGACAAAAAAGAGAGCATGCAAAATTACCTATACTCTGGACTAGATAACCAAAAGAACAAGGACAACCTATTATTTAACTTCATGCTAAATTTTCATCATAAATTTATTGAAAACAAAGAATTATATATCAATCATTTTGTGAAAATCGCCCAAAAAAACTTAATGCTTACCATATATGCTGATATTTTAATCACCACTCTAAGTATCGCACTATTTTTTCTAATGGTTTTTATTATCCTTTCAAAATTAATTGGTGTGGGAGCAATTGCTGGGTATATCCAAGCATTTAGCTCTACCCAACAGCAACTACAAGATTTATCATTTTATGGAAAGTGGTTTTTTGCTATCAATAAATACTTTGAAAATTATTTCTGTATTTTAGATTACAAAATGCCAAAACCAGAAACACAAATCAAATTAGAAGAAAAAATCCATAGCATTACATTTGAAAATATTAGTTTCTCTTATCCTAATTCAAAACTTATTTTTGAAAACTTTAATCTTTCTTTAAGCACTAACAAAATTTATGCATTAGTCGGTAGGAATGCTAGCGGAAAAACCACGCTGATTAAATTATTGCTAGGGTTTTATATCCCAAATTCAGGTCAAATTATTATCAATAACAAATACTCGTTACAGGATTTAGAGCTAAACAGCTACCACCAACAAATGAGCGCCATATTCCAAGATTTTTCTCTTTATGCTGGGTATAGCATTGATGATAATCTTTTCATGCAAAACAACCCCACAAGAGAGCAATTAAAGCAAAAGAGAGAAATGCTAAAATCTTTTGATGAAAATTTTCAAAATTGTCTTAATGATTATAGCAACGCATTATTCGGAACACAGTATAATGGGATAGATTTTTCTCTGGGTCAAAAGCAACGCATAGCCACTATAAGAGCCTTTTTAAAACCAAGTCATTGTGTTGTTTTAGATGAGCCAAGCAGTGCCATCGATCCCATTATAGAAAAAGAGTTTTTGGATTTTATTTTTAAAAAATCGCAATCTAAGATTGCTTTAATCATTACACACCGCATGGGTAGCGTCAAACAGGCTGATGAAATTATTGTGTTAGACAAAGGCAAACTTATAGAACAGGGCAACTTTGAAACCCTTATAAAGAAACAGGGCTTATTTTACGAATTGTTTTTGAAACAACAATACTAGCGAGCACTTAAATTGTTTGGTAATTTTGGGTATAATCTCAAAAGATTCAAATTTAAATAAGGAATGCCACCATGTTTGGGAATAAGCAGTTACAGCTTCAAATCAGTCAAAAAGATTCTGAAATTACGGCGTTAAAAAAGGAAGTCAATCTTTACAAAAGCCTTTTAGAATTATGCTTGCATGAAGGTTTTGTAGGTATTAAAAACAATAAAGTCGTTTTTAAAAGCGGGAATCTTGCAAGCTTAAACAATTTAGAAGAACAAAGCGTTCATTTTAAAGAAAACGCAGAGAGCGTTAATTTGCAAGGGGTTTCTTATTCTTTAAAAAGCCAAAATATTGATGGCGTGCAGTATTTTTCCCTAGCCAAAAAAACAGGGGGTGTGGGGGAATACCATAAAAATGATTTGTTTAAGACTTTTTGCGCGAGCTTAAAAGAGGGCTTAGAGAACGCGCAAGAAAGCATGCAGTATTTCCATCAAGAAACCGGTGCTCTTTTAAATGCGGCTAAAAATGGCGAAGCGCATTCTACTGAAGGATTAGGGACCGTTAATAAAACAGGTCAAGACATTGAATCGCTTTATGAAAAGATGCAAAACGCCACTTCATTAGCGGACTCTCTCAACCAACGGAGCAATGAAATCACTCAAGTCATTTCTTTGATTGATGATATTGCAGAGCAAACCAATCTCTTAGCCCTAAACGCCGCTATTGAGGCCGCGCGAGCGGGCGAGCATGGGAGAGGGTTTGCAGTGGTGGCTGATGAGGTGAGAAAACTCGCTGAAAAAACCCAAAAAGCCACTAAAGAAATCGCCGTCGTGGTTAAAAGCATGCAACAAGAAGCGAACGATATTCAAACCAACACCCATGACATTAACTCCATTGTGGGATCTATTAAGGGCGATGTGGAAGAGCTTAAATCCACCGTGAAAAATAACATGATTGTCGCACAAGCGGCAAAATACACCATCTACAATGTCAATAACCGGGTGTTTTGCGGTCTAGCCAAACTGGATCATGTGGTCTTTAAAAACAATCTTTATGGCATGGTTTTTGGCCTCAATTCCTTTGACATTACTAGCCATAAGAATTGCCGCTTAGGCAAATGGTATTATGAGGGCGCGGGCAAAGAGAATTTTTCCAACACTTCAGGCTATAGAGCTTTAGAAAGCCACCATGCAAGCGTGCATGCTGAAGCTAATGATTTGGTTAAAGCCGTTCAAGAAGACCACATTACCGATTTAAAATACCTAGAGCATAAAGTGCATTTAATGGAAGATAGCGCTAAACATGTCAAAGAAAATATTGATAAGATGTTTTATGAAAAACAAGACGAACTCAATAAAATCATTGAAAAAATCCAAAAAGGCGAATGATTTCATTCAATGAAGTGTTTTGATGTTTTCTAAATCTTTAGAAGCCCTACGCCATGCCAAACGCTACCGCAAAAGAGAGTTGTTTGACCTTTCATTAAAGGATTACGCTTCTAATGATTATTTGGGTTTGAGCGTTAAAAAAGACTTGCTTCAAAACGCTTTTGATAGGCTCCAGTCCTTTGGCACTCATTCCCCCAAGGCTTCCATGCTAGTGAATGGCTACCACCCTTTGCATGCAGAATTAGAAGAGCGATTAGCGGATTTGTTGGGGTTTGAAAGCGCTCTTTTAGTGGGGAGTGGTTTTTTGGGTAATCTGGCTTTAATAGACACCCTATTAGTCAAAAACGCCCTCTTATTCATGGACGAACACTACCATGCAAGCGGGATTTTTAGCACCAAAACTAAACCTAATCAAGTGATCTTTTTCTCGCACAATGATATTAAAGATTTGAAACAAAAACTCTTTAACGCTCCTAAAAATAAACTCAAATTCATAGCCATTGAGGGGGTTTATTCTATGGATGCGAGCGTCGCTCCCTATGATTTTTATGCAATCACTCAAGAGATTCCTAACGCTTTTTTAATCGTTGATGAAGCCCATAGTTTTGGGACTATCGGCGAGAATTTATTGGGTTTTTTAGAATATTATCGCATCAAAGAAAAAGACAAAATCATTAAACTCAGCACTTTCTCTAAAGCGCTTGCGAGCTATGGGGCGTGTATTTTAGCCCCTTTACAAATCATAGAGTTTTTAACCAATCGCGCTAAAAGCGTGATTTACACCACCGCTTTAAGCCTGTTAGACACCGCTTTAACTTTGGCTCATTTAGAATACTTTATCGCGCAAAAACAGGAATTAAAAAATGAGCTTAGCAAACACCAACAGATTATTTTTGAAACCTTAGGTATTAGAACGCTCGCAGGATTTTTTACTTTAGAGTTTGAAAACAATCTTGCTCTTTTAAACGCCCATCGTTTTTTGAAAGAAAAGGGGTTTTTAGTAGGAGCTATCCGCCCCCCAACAGTTTCTAAACCCCTTTTACGAGTCTCTTTATCCCTCAAAAACAGCTTACAAGACACTAAAGAGCTTGCAAACACCCTTTTAAATTATTCTAAAATACAATCTTCTTTTAAGAGTGATTAATGCTAAAAAAAATTTTTTATGGTTTTATCGTTTTATTTTTAATTATCGTAGGGGTATTAGCCATTCTTATCGCTCAAGTTTGGGTAACTACGGATAAGGATATTGCTAAAATCAAAGATTATCGCCCCAGTGTCGCTTCACAGATTTTAGACCGAAAAGGGCGTTTGATCGCTAATATCTATGATAAGGAATTTCGTTTTTATGCGCGTTTTGAAGAAATCCCCCCACGATTTATTGAAAGCCTTTTAGCGGTAGAAGACACCCTCTTTTTTGAGCATGGGGGGATCAATTTAGACGCTATCATGCGCGCTATGATTAAAAACGCTAAAAGCGGTCGTTACACTGAAGGGGGTAGCACCCTAACCCAACAACTCGTTAAAAACATGGTGCTCACACGAGAAAAAACCCTAACCAGAAAACTCAAAGAAGCTATCATTTCCATACGCATTGAAAAAGTCTTAAGCAAAGAAGAAATTTTAGAGCGCTATTTGAACCAAACTTTTTTTGGGCATGGGTATTATGGCGTCAAAACCGCAAGTTTAGGGTATTTTAAAAAACCCCTTGACAAACTCACGCTTAAAGAAATCACCATGTTAGTCGCCCTGCCTAGGGCTCCAAGTTTTTATGACCCTACCAAAAATTTAGAATTTTCACTCTCTAGGGCTAATGATATTTTAAGGCGGTTGTATTCTTTAGGCTGGATTTCTTCTAACGAGCTCAAATCCGCTCTCAATGAAGTGCCAATCGTTTATAACCAAACTTCCACGCAAAACATCGCCCCCTATGTCGTGGATGAAGTGTTGAAGCAATTGGATCAATTAGACGGGCTAAAAACTCAAGGCTATACCATCAAGCTCACGATAGATTTGGATTACCAACGCTTAGCGTTAGAGTCCTTGCGTTTTGGGCATCAAAAAATCTTAGAAAAAATCGCTAAAGAAAAGCCAAAAACTAACGCATCTAATGATGAAGATGAAGACAACTTGAATGCTAGCATGATCGTTACAGACACGAGTACCGGTAAGATTTTAGCTTTAGTGGGGGGGATTGATTATAAAAAAAGCGCTTTCAATCGCGCCACGCAAGCCAAACGGCAGTTTGGGAGCGCGATCAAGCCTTTTGTGTATCAAATCGCTTTTGATAATGGCTATTCTACCACTTCTAAAATCCCTGATACCGCGCGAAATTTTGAAAATGGCAATTATAGTAAAAACAGCGAACAAAACCACGCATGGCACCCTAGCAATTATTCTCGCAAGTTTTTAGGGCTTGTAACCTTGCAAGAAGCCTTGAGCCATTCGTTAAATCTAGCTACGATCAATTTAAGCGATCAGCTTGGATTTGAAAAAATTTATCAATCTTTAAGCGATATGGGGTTTAAAAACCTCCCTAAGGACTTGTCTATTGTGTTAGGGAGCTTTGCTATCTCGCCCATTGATGCAGCTGAAAAGTATTCTTTATTTTCTAATTACGGCACCATGCTCAAACCCATGCTCATTGAAAGCATCACCAACCAACAAAACGAAGTCAAAACTTTCACGCCTATGGAAACCAAAAAGATCACCTCCAAAGAACAGGCTTTTTTAACCCTTTCAGTGTTGATGAATGCGGTAGAAAACGGCACAGGGAGTTTGGCACGCATTAAAGGTTTAGAAGTCGCCGGTAAAACCGGGACTTCTAACAACAATATTGACGCTTGGTTCATTGGCTTTACCCCCACCTTGCAAAGCGTGATCTGGTTTGGGAGGGACGATAACACGCCTATTAGCAAAGGAGCGACAGGAAGCGTTGTGAGCGCGCCTGTGTATTCGTATTTCATGCGTAATATTTTAGCGATTGAACCTTCTTTAAAAAGAAAGTTTGATGTCCCCAAAGGCTTGCGTAAAGAAATCGTGGATAAAATCCCCTACTACTCAACCCCTAATTCCATCACCCCAACCCCCAAAAGAACAGACGATAGCGAGGAACGCTTGTTGTTCTAAGCCTACATGGCTATAGGGACTTTAACATCTCCGTAATTGACAGAATCTTTAAAGATTTCTTCCACTTTAGCCACAAGGATACTCACCGCTTGATTGTCTAAGGCCATTTTATGCAACCCTTCGCTCAAAGCGTCCTTATCAAAACCACGCGCGCGCACCAACGCAAACACTTCCTCATTGTTAGGATTGATATAAATCCCTAAACGATCCACATTCATCAAGCTGTCATAAATGGGCTGTGTCATTTGGATAAACATTTCATTAGTGATCTTTTGCTTGATACGGTTGGATTTAGAAAGGTAAGCCTCTTTGAGTTTATGCACAATATTTTGCGCCACTCTTATTGTCGCTCTTTTGGTAGCGATTTTTTCTATCTCTTCAGTCTTCTTACCATCCACAATGTGCGAGCTATCCACCCCTTGCGTGATATACTCACTACGATTTTGCAACATCCAATAAGGCACATCTTGCAAGAAAGAATTCCTTTGTGAAGTGTTTGGGCAAGTGCAAGCCTGCAGCATCAAAACACCCAATCCGCATAAAAATAATTGCTTGCTTTTTAAAAAAGATTTTTCTAACACGCTATCTCCTTTGATTTTGATTTTACAGAGTGTAACACAAATCTTTAAGATTTTAAACAATAATCAGGTAAAAAATAAAAAAAATAAAATGATTGAAACTTTATTAAAAAAATCAACACGCAGTTGAGCATTAGAATAAGCCGGGTTCTGTCAATGGATGGCCATTTATCTGGGAAATATTTTGCAATATTCCTCAAGCGAAGCGTGTATCAATTTAGACTTACCATGCGCTTCTTGCTACAAATTGGGTTTGCCCAAACAAGCTAAATTGCTTTAGCTCTGGTGGGCTCTTACCCCACCCTTTCACCCTTACCTTAAAAAGGCGGTTTGCTTTCTGTGGCACTTTCCCTTAGCTTGCGCTAGCCATCCGTTAGATGGAATTTTGTCTAATGTAGCCCGGACTTTCCTCTATTCTAAAATAGCGACCATCTTCTAATGCGTTAATATATTAGAAAAAAATAGCTTTAAAAGAGTTTAAAAATTAAGGGTATAGAGAATATTTTTATCATTCTCATAGCTCACAAGAATAAGCTCATTATCCCTAAACCCACCAGCGCTGATATTTTTAATCTCTTTAGGCAAGCCATAAACTTCAAGAATTTCTTCTTTTGTAGGGTCTATGACTAAAAGCGTGTTAAATTCCTTACTGAACGCATAAAGCTTGTTATCCTTTAAAGCTAACGCGCTGATAACTAACTCGCCCAGTTCCCTTTTTTCTTTAAGTTTGGCATTGCCTAATTCAAGAAGAGACTCCGCATGCACTTGTTTGTCGCTATTGAGCATGGAGATAATAATCAAATCCTTATAGCGCTTGTTAGGAGCGGTGATCAGATAAGTGAATTTAGCCCCTCTTCTTGCAGCGCTAATATAATAGTTTTTCGCCCTAGAAGTTTTTAAGCGGCTGCGTTCCACTTCGTCAAAAGAGTTAGCCCCTTCTAAAAAATAAGGGAAGTTTTTAAGCGCGTTAGCGTTTTTGTTAGGAGTGACTTCCACGCTCGTTTTATTATTGCCCATGATCACAATGTTTTCATCTTCGTTAAAATCCGCCCCCACGAACGACCCCACCGTCGCTCTATAATAGCTATCCAACACCATATGGCTGTGAATGGTTTTCAAATCGTTACTTACAAGATAAAGCCCTTGGTTTTCTGTAGTAAGAATCGCCCTGTCTTCATTGAAATTCAAATCCGTGATCGCTCCATTCAGTTTTAAAAAAAGCTCTTCTTTTTTTCCAATCTTTAGAGTTTTTATAATTTCTAAAGGCGAACGCTCATAATCATTATCTTTAGGCAAAGCGCTCAATTTCAAAGGCTCGCCCACATCTCTTCTGCCTAAAACGCTTTTTGGGAATTTCAAATGATCCCAATTCTCCATAGACCAGACCGATTCTTTCAAATTCCAAGAAAAACGCACCGGATCGCTTTGCCCTATGTAAGGGAAAGGCCCGGTAGAAACAAACGCCTGTATTGCATTAGAACCCACCACAATAAAGAAAACATAAAAAGCACTTTTTTGGAGCGCGTTTAACAAATCATCTTTAAAAAGTTGGGTATTAGGGGCAAAAAAGAGCAAAACCGCTAAAAGCGCCACCACGCTAAAAAAGACAAAAAGCGCCCAAAACTGCGTGTGCAAGCCCAAAATAGCGAGCGCAAAGCCCTGCCCCACATCTTCTAAAGCATGGCCACCCGTATGATAAAAACTCTCATACAGCCCGCTACTAGCCATAAGTAGCAACAAGGCAATGTATTTAGGCTTAAACCCAAAACGCACCACCAAAAGCGCCACCGCCCCTATTAAAATCATGTTGATGCGTTGCGCCCAGCAAAAAATACAAGGCGAATCTTTCAAAACATAGCCAAAATAAAAATTCGCCAAACCCACAGGAAAGATCAAAATCCCTAAAACCGCCAAAGAAAAAAGATTGTAAAATCGGGTTTCTTTATCCATGCATCCCCCTATAAATTCATATTAGGCAAAACGCTAGAGCTGTGGGCTATAAAAATAATAAGCTCCACCAACCACACCACCATCAAAATCCCAAACGCCCAATTTTCTTTTTCAGGCTTTTTAAACGCTATCAAAACAGCGGCTAGACTTAAAAGCAGTCCTAAAAACTCCATGCCATTCCTTAAAATTTTCGTAGGATTATACTCAAAAACAAACTATTGGATAAATAAAAAATATCTAGTGGATAACTTTTGAGAGAATTATTTTAAGAGAAAAAGCCCTAGTTATCCATATTTGATTAAAAACAGAGCCAATTTTATGATTTCTTTTTTAACTTCCCATAGATTTTTTTAATTAGAGACAATATTTTAAACAACCTCTCTTGCTTGTTTGTCCTAAGGCTTCTTTTTAATACGCTATAACTTTGTGAAGGTTTTAAAATACAAGACAACAAAGAAACATCGTTGCAAAACAAGGGCAGAGCGTTTTTATGCGTCGCGTCTGGAAGAAAATAAATTTGTTTGAATTGATCTTGATCTTGAATACTAGGATTGTCAATGAAGAAATTTACCCATTCTATCACATCATAAATGCCTAAAGAAATTTGACTTTCTTTAAAATATGAAGCATATCCAACAGCCCCTTCTACTATTTTTTCATAAGCTTTAGAGCGGTGTTTTTCACAAGATGAAACGTCTTTTTGATAGATTGGAACGCCATTTTCTACATTTAAAATAGGGTATTCAGGGCTTGTTAGCAAAAACTCCATAAAATCCCAATTATGAAAATAAATGGGTTTAGGGTGTGAAAAAGGTAAGAAACTCACGCAATCATAATTTAAAATTCTTAGGAGATCCACATAGCACCCAAAAACTTCTTTGTTTAAAGCTTTTTGGATTAACCCTTGCGAAGAATAGCCTAAAGTAATCGTATCTACAATAGCGATATTTCCCTCTAAATTTTGTGAATACAAGTATTTTCTGTAATTATCTAAACATTTTAACGCTAAATGGCGGCAGTATTCAAAGTTACTATATATGTATATATAGGCTTGTTGGTTGGTGGTGATTTGCTTCTTTTTAATTTCTTCTTCGCCTTCTAAAATACGCAAAATTTCCAAACTCTCGCCCTCTACGACTTCTAAAAATACCGCTTTTTTTAAAATTCTAGGAGCATAGACATAAGTAGTTTTATATGAATTTGGATATAAAATATTAAAAATTTTTTGCAATAAATAACCATCTCGCGCAACAAACACTAAAGTATCAATATTTCTTTTATGAATTTCCTTATAGATAAACTGGCAATAAGCAACGGCTACAATTCCTGCCTGCATCGCTCCCAAAAGAAACCAATAATCAAATTTTTCATGTTTTTGAATATAATTTTTATAAAAAACGCATAAAGATCCTAAAATAAAGCTTTGCGCAACACTGGTTGGATTAAATGTTTTGTATTTAGGAAAAACTTCTTCTAATTGTTTCAACACGCTTTTTCTAAATAGCGTCGCTATGCCTAAACTTTTAGGCATAGCGTCATCTGCCCAAGAATTATCACCGATATGCAACATCTGCGTATTAGTAATATTTTCTTGTTTTAAAACATGCTTAAACAAATCCTTTGAATGTTTAGTGAGCATTATATGGTTACTGAGATAGAAATTTGTATAACCACCAAAACCCTTAGAAATTAAAATATCTTCAAGGGCTTCTAAAGGTAAATACATATCTGATACAATAATCACTCTCTTATTGTTCTCTTTAGCGAAACGATAGAGTTCTAACATCTCCAAGTTTGGAATAAGCACCTCTTTTTCAGTAGCGATTTCTACTCCCTTATATGAATGAAACTCTTTTGGGATTTGATGATAAATTTCATCTAGAGTAATGTCTTGTTCTTTGCTTAATTTTCTAGATTGCATTTCTGCCAGGATCCTTGCTTGATGAAAACCTTTGATATTATATTTAGTCTCAATATACCAAAATAAATCTGTGGGTTTAATGAAAGGTCTTAGAAGGAGGGTATCAAAAATATCAAAAGAAATCACATCATATTTTAAAATCTCACGTTTTGCCCCATCCAAAAATTTGCACATACAAGAGTCCTTTGTAAAATTTGAGCATTATATCATTTTTTTTTTTTTCAAAAATACAAAAAAAGGAGAAAAAGCTATAGCTAAAGAAAAATAAGATAAGGAGTTACCCCCTTATTTTTTCAAAGCTTCTAAAGCATGTTTTTTGCCAATTTCAAAGGCCTTTTTGTTCGTTTCAGCGACTTTTGCAGGGACTTTTTTGAGCATGGTGTCTAGCACGATATTTTCTTCTACGCATTTAGTAAGCTCCACGGTAATGGCTAACGCCACCACAGATTGCGTGATAATGTTACCCACTTCATCTTTAGCGATACTAATGATAGGGATTTTATAAAGCTGATACTTTTCTTCATCTTCTTTAGTGGGGGTTACCAAATTGGGATCAATGACAACGATACCGCCTTTTTTAATGTCGCTTTTAAACTGGTTGTAGCTGATTTGAGCGACTGAAAGCATGAAATCAATCTCGCCCTCTTTAGCATAAGGGAAAATGATTTCATCTTTATCTAGCAAAATATCCACTTTAGTAGGCCCTCCACGCACTTGCGAAGTGTAGGTGGAAGTCTTAGTGCCATAACCCCCACTCACAATCTTAGCCTCAGCTAAAATCTCTCCCGCTAACAACACGCCTTGCCCTCCAACGCCCGTAAATCGTAATTGTGCTTCCATTATTGTTTTCCTTGTGCTTTTTCAATGATTTCTTGATACGCTTCGCAATATTCTTTCCTATCCGTGTCATGCTTTAAAACGCCTGTAGGGAATTTATCCACCCTTTCTTCAGGGCTCATGGCTTCAAATTGGCGTTTGCTCACTAATCGGCTTTCCATCCATTTTAGCATTTGAGACGCTTCGCCCATTTTATTCTTGCGCCCTAAATTGATATGGCAATTGCTATGGACATCAAAGAAGCTAAAACCCTTGTGTGTAAAGCCTTCTTTAAGCACTTTTTCTAATTTTTGAGGGTCTAAAACGCTCTCTCTAGCCACAAAACTCGCCCCGGCGGCGGTGGTTAAAGCGCATGGGTCAAATTGGTTGTCAATATTCCCCCATTGAGCCGTAACCGTCCACATGCCATTAGGCGTGGTGGGCGAAGTTTGGGAGTTGGTCAAACCATAAATGAAATTATTCACTAAAATAAAATTCAAATCAATGTTTCTTCGGCATGCATGCATGGTGTGATTGCCTCCAATAGCAAAGCCATCGCCATCGCCAGAAACCACGATCACATGCTTACTAGGGTTAGCCATTTTAATCCCTGTCGCATACGCCACAGCCCTACCATGCGTGGTATGAACGGTGTTGCAATTCACATACGAACTCATGCGCCCGCTGCAACCAATCCCGCTCACCAAGCACACATCATCCATTTTCCAACCTAAAGCGTCAATCGTGCGGATAATGGATTTTAAAATCACGCCATCGCCACAGCCCCAACACCACAAAGTGGGTATTTTATCCACACGCAAATATTCATCATAATTAAACGCCATTTTAAAGCTCCTTCAATTTTGCGATGATTTGTTTAGGCGAAATCGTGCGCCCATTGGCTTGCCCAAAGAAATGCACCTTTCTTTGCATAGCCCTTTCAATTTCTTCTAAATACTGCCCCTTATTCAATTCAATCACAAGGATTTTTTCGTATTTGTCCCCTATTTCTTTCAAGCGTTTAGCCGGGCTTGGCCATAAGGTTTTAGGCCTGAAAAAGCCGACTTTTTGCTTGCTTTCTTTATTGTAATCTTTCAAGGCTTCTTTAACCGCTAGAGAAACCGAACCATAAGCGATAACAACGATTTCAGCACCCTCTAAATCCATTTCCTCATTTTCGTTGATAATGTCTTGCTTGGATTCAATCTTATTAAATAATCTGTCAATCAAATCCCCCCCGATTTTAGCGTCTTCAGTAGGAAAGCCAATAGGCCCATGGTGCAAGCCTGAAACATGGTAGCGATAGCCTTTAAAGAAAGGGTTTAAAACAGCCGGCTCATCTTGTGCGACTCCATAAGGCTTATAATCTTTTTTATCGCCCACAAATTCCTTACGATTAATGGTCATCTTTTGCACTTCTTCTAAATCCGGGATTTGCACCTTGCCATACATATGCCCCACGGTTTCATCCATGAGCAAGAACACAGGAGTCATGAGCATTTCAGCCAAATTGAACGCGCGAACGGTTTCTGTGTAAGCTTCTTCTAAATTTGCAGGAGCGAGCGCGACGGCTTTAAAATCCCCATGTATGGGGTGTCTTAAAAAATTCACATCGCCTTGAGCCACACGAGTGGGCATCCCAGTTGATGGGCCTGAACGCATCACATCAGCGATCACTAAAGGAATTTCTGCCATGAAAGAATAACCGATCTGCTCCACTTTCAATGAAATACCAGGCCCAGAGCTTGCTGTCATAGATTTCGTCCCGCTCATGCTCGCCCCTAAAGACACGCTAATCCCGCTGATTTCATCTTCCATTTGGATAAAATGGCCGCCGCATTTGGGCAAAGCCACGCTCATCGCATGCATAATGTCCGAACTTGGCGTGATAGGATAGCCCCCAAAAAACCGACACCCCACTTCAATCGCCGCTTTAGCAACTAATTCATTCCCATCAGAAATAATCTCACGCATTACTTGCCTCTCCCTTCTAAAATAGTCTCTTCTAAGAGCATGTATTTATTGGCCTTAACCTTTTCGCTTCTTTCTTGGGCTTCTTTAGAAACTTTAGCGAATTTGAAATCCTTCCTGTCAGCCACATAAATCGCAAAATCCGGGCAGTGTAATTCGCATTGCACGCAACCGATACAGCTCTCTGGGTAGGCTACTTTGGCCACTTTTCCAAGCACCCTTTCTTTTTCAATCCCCATGCCAAGAACCCCAGCAGGGCATACCGATACGCAAATATCACAACCCTTACACCTGTCTTCATTCACCCAAACGGCAACCCCATCTGGAGCGCTCATTTTAGCCATTCATTCTCCTTTGTGCTAAAAGCTGTTAAAGCCTTAGCAATCAAAATTTGCCTAAAATTGTAGCAAGCCTTTTTTAACAAAATCTAAAATGCTCTAATAATAAGAACTTAAAATTAAAATGAGAAAATACTAAACACTTTTTACTCAATTTAAAAGAAAAAACGCCCCATTAACCCTAATCATAAAAATGATTATTAGAAAGATTAATGTTTTTTAAATGCTCCTTATAAGTCGCGCTGAAAGCATGTTTTTTATCCGGCATTTTCACAAAATACAAGAAATCCGTTTTTTTAGGGAAGATCACGGCTTTAATCGCTTCTAGGCTCACGCTCCCTACAGGATTTTTAGGCAAGCCCTTAAATTTATAGGTATTGTAGGGGGTGTTATCGGTTTTAATGCGCTCTTTTGTCACTTTAGCGTGTGAAAATTCCTGATAATTCAAAGCCCCATCCATTTGTAAAGGCATGCCTTTTTTCAAGCGGTTAAAAATCACGCTCGCAATCAAGGGCATTTCTTCAACATTGGCGGCTTCTTTTTGCACAATAGAAGCGAGAATGATTTTTTCAAACCATTCTTCTTTATGGTAGTATCCAAGCCATTGTTTGCTTAAAGCTTCGTGTTTTTTCATGGATTGGCCGATCAAAGTTTGCATGATTTTAAAAGCGTCCTCCCCTAAAGGCAAATGATAAGTGTCTGGCCATATCACCCCATCTTCTATCACAGCCCCATTCAATCGTGGAGCGATGCTTTCATAAGCCTGATTGAGATCGCTTGTTTCTAGCTGGTAAATCTCGCTCAAAATTTGCGTGAAAAAATAGCGGCTTTCCCCAGGGATTAGAGTTGCGCTTTTATACGCCGCTTTTGCTTTAATCAAACGGACCAAAAAATCCCCCTTCCTTAAAGCCCCATCGCCCATATCAATATAACCTTTTTTAGGCATGCCCATCAAGCGTAAAAAAAGCGCATCCAAAGCGTTAATATCCACGCCTTGCTCTTTTAAAGAAAAAAACACTTTTTTGAGCGAACCTTGCGGGACAACCACCACTTTGTTAGGATAAATTGGTATACTTAAATAAAAAAGAATGCTAATGAATAAAAGAAAACATGTATCCAAGAAAGTGTTTAATGTCATTATCTTGTTTGTGGCAGTATTCACTCTTTTAGTTGTCATTCACAAAACCCTTTCAAACGGCATTCACATACAAAATTTAAAAATTGGAAAGCTTGGCATTTCTGAATTATACTTAAAACTTAACAACAAGCTTTCTTTAGAAGTTGAACGGGTTGATCTATCTGCTTTCTTCCATCAAAAACCCACTAAAAAGCGTTTAGAAGTTTCTGATCTGATTAAAAATATCCGTTATGGCATCTGGGCGGTGTCTTATTTTGAAAAACTTAAAGTCAAAGAAATCATTTTAGATGATAAAAATAAAGCCAATATCTTTTTTGATGGGAATAAATACGAGTTAGAATTCCCGGGAGTCAAAGGGGAATTTTCCCTAGAAGATGATAAAAATATCAAGCTTAAAATCATCAATTTGCTTTTTAAAGATATTAAAGTCCAAGTGGATGGCAACGCCCACTATTCACCCAAAGCCAGGAAAATGGCGTTCAATTTGATTATCAAGCCCTTAATTGAACCCAGCGCTGCAATTTATTTGCAAGGGCTAACCGATTTAAAAACCATAGAATTAAAAATTAACACTTCTCCAATGAAAAGCCTGGCGTTTTTAAAGCCTCTTTTCCAACGCCAATCGCAAAAAAATTTAAAAACATGGATTTTTGACAAGATCCAATTTGCTAGCTTTAAAATTGATAACGCTTTGATCAAGGCTAATTTCACTCCTAGCGAGTTTATCCCATCACTTTTGGAAAATTCTGTAGTTAAAGCCACTTTGATTAAACCTTCAGTCGTTTTCAATGATGGCTTATCGCCCATTAAAATGGATAAAACCGAATTAGTTTTCAAAAACAAACAGCTCCTCATACAGCCCCAAAAAATCACTTATGAAACCATGGAATTAACCGGCTCTTACGCCACTTTTTCCAATTTGTTAGAAGCCCCCAAGTTGGAGGTTTTTTTAAAAACGACCCCTAATTATTATGGCGATAGCATTAAGGATTTATTGAGCGCTTATAAAGTCGTTTTACCTTTGGATAAAATCAGCATGCTATCTAGCGCGGATTTGAAACTCACCTTGCAATTCTTGAAAAACACCGCCCCCTTATTTAGCGTTCAAGGCAATGTTAATTTGCAAGAAGGCACCCTCTCGCTCTATAATATCCCCCTTTATACGCAAAACGCTAATATAAGCCTAGATATTACCCAAGAATACCAATACATCTACATAGAAACTACCCACACCCGCTATGAAAACATGTTGGATTTAGACGCTAAAATCGCTTTAGATTTGAATAAAAAAACCCTTTCTTTGGATTCTTTAGTCCATAAAATACGATTCAACACTAACAATAATATCAACATGCGTTCTTATGGCTTGAACAACGACCAAGATAACCCACAACCTACTAAATTTTCTTTAGATTTAAAAAGCTTGCATTCTGTTATTCAAGAGGGTGAAAACTCAGAGGTGTTTAGAAGAAAAATCATAGACACCATTAAAGCCCAAAGTGAAGACAAATTCACCAAAGATGTTTTCTACGCTACAGGAGACACTCTTAAAAACCTTTCTTTGAATTTTGATTTTTCTAACCCCAACCACATGCAATGGAGCGTGCCACAACTTTTATTAGAGGGCGAATTTAAAGATAACGCCTATGTTTTTAGAATCAAAGATTTGAAAAAAATCAAGCCCTATTCCCCTATTATGAAATATTTCGCCTTAGAAGATGGCTCTTTAGAAGTTTCTACGAGCGATTTTATCAATATTGATTTTTTTGCTAAAGATTTGAAAATCACTTTACCCATCTATCATAGCAACAGCAGGCAATTTAATTCCCTCTCTTTATTTGGATCTATTAATAAAGATGAAATTTCTGTCTATACTCCAAGCAAAAGCATATCCATAAAAGTTAAGGGGGATCAAAAGGATATTACCCTTAATAACATTGATTTGAGTATTGATGATTTTTTAGATAGTAAGATGCCAGCTATTGCGGAATTATTCTCCAAAGAACGAAAAGAAAAGCCTAGCTCTAAAGAAATCCAAGATGAAGATATTTTCATTAGCGCCAAACAACGCTATGAAAAAGCCCACAAAATTATCCCTATCTCTACACGCATCCATGCTAAAGATGTCGTGCTGATCTATAAAAAAATGCCTTTTCCTTTAGAAAATCTTGATATTGTCGCTCAAGATGACAGAGTGAAAATTGATGGCAATTATAAAAACGCCATGATCATGGCGGATTTAGTGCATGGGGCTTTGTATCTTAAGGCCCATAATTTTAGCGGGGATTATATCAACACCATTCTCCAAAAAGATTTCGTAGAAGGGGGCTTATTCACGCTTATTGGGGCTCTTGAAGATCAGGTTTTCAACGGCGAATTGAAATTCCAAAATACAAGCTTAAAGAATTTCGCCCTCATGCAAAACATGATCAATCTCATCAACACCATTCCCTCCCTCATTGTCTTTAGGAACCCTCATTTAGGGGCTAATGGCTATCAAATCAAAAAAGGATCTGTTGTTTTTGGGATCACTAAAGAATATTTAGGGTTAGAAAAAATTGATCTTATCGGCAAAACGCTTGATATTGCTGGCAATGGGATCATTGAATTAGACAAGAACAAATTAGATTTGAATTTAGAAGTTTCCACTATCAAGGCTTTGAGTAATGTCTTAAATAAAATCCCTATTGTGGGCTATCTCATTTTAGGAAAAGGAGGTAAAATCACCACTAACGTGAATGTCAAAGGCACGCTGGATAAACCTAAAACTCAAGTAACTTTAGCATCAGATATTATCCAAGCGCCTTTTAAAATCTTGCGCCGTATTTTCACGCCTATTGACATCATCGTAGATGAAGTCAAAAAAAACATTGATTCAAAAAGGAAGTAAAATGACGCTCAATGAAGCCGTTAAAGACAAAGTTTATGAGATCGTAGAAATCGCTAACTGCGATGAAGCCCTTAAGAAACGCTTTCTGTCTTTTGGTATCCATGAAGGGGTTCAATGCACCCTTTTGCATTATTCCATGAAAAAAGCCACGCTTTCGGTTAAAATCAACCGCATTCAAGTGGCTTTAAGATCCCATGAAGCGCAATACCTTCTCATCAAAGAAAGCGTGTGAAAATGGGTTTAAAACGCGCTAAAACTTACCAAAAAGCCCAACAAATCAAAGAATTGCTTTTAAAACATTACCCCAACCAAACCACCCAATTGCACCATAAAAACCCCTATGAATTATTAGTGGCTACCATTTTAAGTGCTCAATGCACGGACGCTAGAGTGAATCAAATAACGCCCAAGTTATTTGAAAAATACCCGAGCGTGAACGATTTAGCGCTCGCTTCTTTAGAAGAAGTTAAAGAAATCATTAAATCCGTTTCTTATTTTAACAATAAAAGCAAGCATTTAATCAGTATGGCACAAAAAGTGGTTAGGGATTTTAAGGGCGTTATCCCCTCTACGCAAAAAGAATTGATGAGTTTAGATGGCGTGGGGCAAAAAACTGCTAATGTGGTGCTTTCAGTGTGCTTTGATGCAAATTGTATAGCCGTAGATACCCATGTGTTCCGTGCAACACACCGCTTAGGCTTAAGCAACGCTAAAACGCCTATTAAAACCGAAGAAGAACTCATCGATCTGTTTAAAGACAACCTATCCAAACTCCACCATGCCTTAATCTTGTTTGGCCGCTACACCTGCAAGGCTAAAAACCCCTTATGCAGTGCGTGTTTTTTAAAAGAATTTTGCGTTTCTAAAGCTAGCTTTAAAGCGTAGTGGCTTTATTTGTTATAAAATTTATAGTAAAATTAAGATTTTATAATCAAAGTCAAATCATTCTTGAAAGAGTAGAGTTTTATGCCAGAAACAGAAGCTAATAAGTTAAAAATAGCCGAAAAAGAAAAAGAGAAAGCGAATAAAGAAAGAGAACTAGAGCTTTCCACTTATTTAGAAGAACTCATCTGCGATTATAAAAACCTTTTAGACATGGAGATTGTTTTTAGCGCAGAACTTGGCTCTACGCAAATCCCTTTATTGCAAATTTTGCGTTTTGAAAAAGGCTCTGTGATTGATTTGCAAAAACCCGCCGGAGAGAGCGTGGATACTTTTGTGAACGGGCGGGTTATTGGTAAGGGTGAAGTGATGGTTTTTGAAAGGAATTTAGCCATTCGTTTGAATGAAATCCTTGATTCTAACGCCATTGTGTATTATCTCGCTAAAAATTCATGAGAGCGTTGTTTTTATTGTTGATCACTACTTTGATGTTACTGGCTGAAGAAAAAATACCTTTAAATGATGACGCCCCCATTAAACTGGTTCATTGGCAAAATGCGTTAAAAGAAGTCCAACCTGATTCAAACGCTCTAGCAACACCACCCATAAAAGCCGTGCAAACCACGCTCACTTTTGAAACGCCTTTTAACAAAACGCCTAAAATCATGGAGGTTGAAGGGCAAAAAGTGATCGTTTTAAAAAACGCTCAATTAGATTCTAAAAAAACGATGGATTTTAAAGAAGCCTCTTTGAATGCATTAGAAATGTTTTCCTACCAAAATGACATCTACCTCTTGTCTAAAAAAGCTAAAGCGGGATTAGAAATCCAAGCTTCAAACAGCAAGGATAAAAGGCAACTCCGCTTTCTCTTTTTACCTAAAGGGTTTCATTTAGCCCCACCGCCTGGCCTGAAAGAAAAATCTCAGCATGCCAATCTCGCAAGCCAAGATGAGAAAGAGCAACCCCAAAGCCTCTCAAACACCCTAGAGTTAAAACCCCCACTGGATTTAAGCCATGCTTACAAGGCGCTAGCGGTTATTGCTGCCTTACTTTTAATATTGTATGTAATCAAAAAAAAAATTGTTCCCACACAAAGATCTTTTTCTGCAAAAGATTTTAAGTTAGAAGTTAGTGTTTTGGGTCGTGTTGATGCGAACCATAAAATCATTTCCATAGAAACTAATAAGGAGCGTTACTTGGTCTTACTAAGCGACAAATACGGCCTGCTTTTAGACAAAATAAGCCCAAAAACATCTAAAGAAGAACTGATTAAAGAAGCTGAAAATAATATAAAGAATTCAAAATTAGGAAATTTATATGCCGGAAAATTCTAAACTACAACCTGCTAAGTTAGGGAAAAATTTTGATCCTGTGGATCATTCTAACAGGAATTTTTTCTTTTCTCTCATTCTGTCTGTATTGTTACACTGGTTGATTTATTTTTTATTTGAACACAGAGAAGATTTTTTTCCTTCAAAACCCAAGCTTGTTAAATTAAATCCTGAAAATTTATTGGTTTTAAAAAGAGGCCATTCGCAAGATCCTAGTAAAAACAACCCGGGTGCTCCTAAACCCACGCTAGCTGGCCCTCAAAAACCCCCAACACCCCCACGCCCCCAACCCCACCAACCCCGCCAAAACCTATAGAAAAGCCAAAGCCTGAGCCTAAACCAAAGCCCAAACCAGAACCCAAAAAGCCCAACCACAAACATAAGGCTCTTAAAAAAGTGGAAAAAGTGGAAGAGAAAAAAGTAGTAGAGGAGAAAAAAGAAGAGAAAAAAATCGTAGAGCAGAAAGTAGAACAAAAAGTAGAGCATAAAAAAGTGGAAGAGAAAAAACCTGTCAAAAAAGAATTTGACCCTAACCAGCTTTCTTTCTTGCCTAAAGAAGTTGCGCCACCCAGACAAGAAAATAATAAAGGCTTGGATAACCAAACCAGAAGGGATATTGATGAATTGTATGGCGAAGAATTTGGGGATTTAGGCACAGCCGAAAAAGATTTCATCAGGAATAATTTAAGGGATATTGGGCGCATCACGCAAAAATATTTAGAATACCCTCAAGTAGCGGCTTATTTAGGGCAGGACGGGACGAATGCAGTAGAGTTTTACTTGCACCCTAACGGCGATATTACCGATCTTAAAATCATCATTGGCTCTGAATACAAAATGCTTGATGACAACACTTTAAAAACCATTCAGATCGCTTATAAGGATTACCCACGCCCCAAAACCAAAACCCTCATTCGCATTAGAGTGCGTTATTACTTAGGAGGCAATTAAAAAATGGAAATCACGCTTTTTGACCCCATAGACGCCCACTTGCATGTGCGAGAAGACGCACTTTTAAAAGCGGTATTAAGATATTCTAGCGAGCCTTTTAGCGCCGCGGTGATCATGCCAAACCTCAGTAAGCCCTTGATTGACACTCCAACCACCCTTGAATATGAAGAAGAAATTTTAAAAAATTCTTCAAACTTCAAGCCTTTAATGAGTTTGTATTTCAATGATGGTTTGACTTTAGAAGAATTGCAACGCGCTCACGAAAAAGGTATCAGATTTTTAAAACTCTACCCCAAAGGCATGACCACAAACGCACAAAACGGCACTTCGGATTTGTTGGGTGAAAAAACTTTAGAAATTTTAGAAAACGCCCAAAAATTAGGCTTTATTTTATGTATCCATGCAGAACAAGCCGGGTTTTGTTTGGATAAAGAATTTTTATGCCATAGCGTTTTAGAGACTTTCGCCCTTTCATTCCCTAAACTCAAAATCATTATAGAG
This sequence comes from Helicobacter pylori, assembly GCA_008033015.1. Lineage (GTDB taxonomy): Bacteria > Campylobacterota > Campylobacteria > Campylobacterales > Helicobacteraceae > Helicobacter > Helicobacter pylori_DH. The sequence continues at coordinate 266,118 of CP032042.1, read as the reverse complement.
CATTTGAGCGATTGGCGCAGTATCGCTTTGATTGAAAAGCATGACAACCTCTATGCGACTTTAACTTTACACCATATCAGCATGACTTTAGATGATTTATTAGGGGGGAGTTTGAACCCGCATTGTTTTTGCAAACCTTTAATCAAAACCAAAAAAGACCAAGAAAGGCTTTTATCCCTTGCTTTAAAAGCCCACCCTAAAATCTCTTTTGGCTCTGATAGCGCTCCGCATTTCATTTCTAAAAAGCATAGCGCTAGCATCCCGGCGGGCATCTTTTCTGCCCCTATTTTATTGCCTGCGTTATGCGAACTTTTTGAAAAACACAACGCTTTAGAAAACTTGCAAGCCTTTATCAGCGATAACGCTAAAAAAATCTACGCACTAGACAATCTACCCAGTAAAAAAGCGCGTTTGTCTAAAAAACCCTTTATAGTCCCTACACACACGCTTTGCTTGAATGAAAAAATCGCTATCTTAAGAGGGGGCGAAACGCTATCTTGGAACCTTCAAGAAATCGCCTAAAACATGCCGCCTTTTTTGTGGGGCTTTTTATCGTTTCATTTTTAATTATAATGAAGCGCCAAACCCCCCCTATGCTTTCACGCATAATCAAACCCTTGTTACTCAAACCCCCCCCTATTTCACGCAACTCACTATCCCTAAACCAAATGACGCTTTAAGCGTGCATGCAAGCTCTTTAATCAGCTTGCCTAATGATAATCTTTTGAGCGCTTATTTTAGCGGCACTAAAGAAGGGGCAAGGGATGTGAAAATCAGCGCGAATCTTTTTAATAACAAGACTAATCGCTGGAGCGAAGCCTTCATTATTTTAACCAAAGAAGAGCTTTCTCATTATTCGCATGAATACATCAAAAAACTAGGTAACCCCTTGCTTTTTTTGCATGACGATAAAATTTTGTTGTTTGTCATAGGGGTGAGCATGGGCGGGTGGGCCACTTCTAAAATCTATCAATTTGAAAGCGCTTTAGAGCCGATTCATTTTAAATTTGCGCGAAAACTCTCTTTAAGCCCTTTTTTAAATTTGAGCCATTTAGTAAGGAATAAGCCTTTAAACACCACTGATGGCGGGTTTATGCTACCACTCTATCACGAATTAGCCACCCAATACCCCTTGTTGTTGAAATTTGACCAACAAAATAACCCAAGAGAGCTTCTAAGGCCTAATGCCCTAAACCACCAGCTCCAGCCAAGCCTAACCCCCTTTAAAGATTGCGCTATCATGGCGTTTAGAAACCATTCTTTTAAAGATAGCCTCATGCTAGAAACCTGTAAAACCCCTACTATTTGGCAAAAACCCATGCTCACGAATTTGAAAAACTTGAATGACGCTTTGAATTTGATCAACTTAAACAAAGAATTGTTTTTGATCCACAACCCTAGCGATTTATCTTTGCGCCGTAAAGAACTTTGGCTTTCTAAATTAGAAAACCCAAACTCTTTTAAAACCTTAAAAATTTTAGATAAAGCGGATGAAGTGAGTTACCCAAGCTATAGTCTTAATCCTCATTTTATAGATATTGTCTATACCTATAACCGCTCTCATATCAAACACATCCGTTTTAATATGGCTTATTTAAAATCCCTTCTCAAGTGATTAACGATGCTTATATCTTCTTCTTACACGCTGAGTTTTATATGGCTTTTTTTAATTTTCTTTTTTTTCAAAAATAAGCCATTGGGTTTGAGGTTTTCGCTCTCTTTAATAAGCGTGATTTTAAGCAATATCGCTTTGAAAGACTCCCTATCGCTCAATGAATTTTTAAGCAGTTTTACAGCCCCATTAAGCCCCTTTAGCTGTCTTTTAATCCTTGCGTATGCAAGCTTTTCTTGTCACATGCTCAAAAAGCCCCCTTTAGAAACCTTGCAATCTTATAGCGTCATGCTGTTTTTCAATCTGTTGCTTTTGACAGATATTTTAGGGTTCTTGCCTTTTTCAATCTACCATCATTTCATGGCTTCTCTTATTTTTAGCGCGCTTTTTTGCAGCAGTTTGTTTTTGAGTAGCCCCTTATTAGGCGTAATCGCTTTAGTAGCGTTATCCAGTTCGCTTTTAATGCGTTCTAATTTTCAAATCTTAGATTCTTTATTGGATTTCCCCTTGCTTCTTTTTGTCTTTTTTAAGACCTTATCTCTTGTTAAAAAAAGGTTGTATTAACGCTTATGAAATCCCTATCCTATGCCCTTTTTTCGCTCTTTTTAAAAGGTTTTTATTTCACCTTTTTTATGAGCTTGTTGTTTGTGTTTAATCGTATCGGCTTTATCCTTTATACTGGCTATTATAAGCATGCTTTAAAAAACCCTATTTTTGATGAAATCATCAAAACCCTATTCAATGGAGCCAGATACGATAATCGTGTGGTCTCAAGCTTAGCGATTCTTTTTATCATCATCGGGTTATTAGGGTTATTGGCCCCCAAACACCAAACCAAAATGCTTAATATTGTGGCGTATTTTTCTATCGCTATTATCCTGTTTTTAAATATTGCGAACATTGTTTATTATGGCATTTATGGGAATGTGTTTGATGAAAATTTATTGGAATTTTTGCATGAAGACACGCTCACGATTTTAAAAATGAGTGGGGAATACCCTATTCTTTCTAGTTTTTCACTCTTTGTAATCCTTAGCGTTTTAATTTCTTTTATCTATTTCAAACTCCAAAACGCCCTTTTTAAACCCAAAAATGCTTATCAAGCCGCCCACACCAAACCCCTTAAAACTTTCATTTTATTTGCGCTTTTTTCGATCACGCAAATGTTTTACATTAATGCACAATTGAGCTTTGTGGGTGCGTCTTTAGATCTCAGCATAGAGCCAGCCAAAGATCCTTTTTTAATGAAAATCACCCCCGGTGCGTTTCGCAACCTTTATCTTTTAGCGCGCAATTACAGACAAAGCCATAACCTTAAATTCAGCGATTTTGCTAAAGAAACGCCTTTAGAAGTGGCGAAAAATTATTTCCATCTTAAAGAAAACCCTTCAAACAACCTCTATGAGTTGCTTTCTCAAACAAGCCACAACGATTCTCTTCAAACCATTCAACATGTTTTCTATATCGTTTCAGAGTCCTTAAGCTCATGGCATTTTGATAAAAAATTTGATTCCATAGGGCTAACGAGCGCTTTACAAGATTTGGTTAAAAAAGAACATGCCTACATGCTTTCTGCTTTTATTGAAAGCGCCCCACGGACCGTTAAAAGCCTGGATGTTCAGATCACAGGCTTACCCTATATCAATGATAATAATTTAGTCAATTCAGGGGTAATCCTCCCTAGCTTTCCTATGGCGATTGGCAATATCACAAAAACTCTGGGTTATAAAAACAACTTTTATTATGGGGGTAGCGGGATTTGGAACAAACTCACTAGTTTCACTAAAAAACAAGGTTTTCACGCCCTTTATTTTAACAATCACCTCTTAGAATTTGTTAAAAACAAGCCCTACCCTAAGCCCATAGAGAGCAACTGGGGAGTGCATGATAATATTTTATTTGACTATATTTTAGAAAACACCAACCCTAATGAAAAAACTTTCAGCATGGTCATGACTTTAAGCAACCACGCAATCAAAAACGTAAATCTCAAAGCCTTTGGCATACCTTTAGAAAAAATCCAACAATTTGTGGAAAAAACCCCCAAATCAGAAAATCTACCGGACGCTAATTCTTTAGGGCATATTTACTGGTATGACAAAGTGGTGGTTGATTTCATCAAAAAAGCTAGCCAAAAATTCCCTAACTCGCTTTTTATCATCACAGGAGATCATTTTGACAGGAGCTATGAATACGCTAAAAACGATTTGTATATCATTAAATCCGTACCGCTTATTTTGTTCGCCCCTACTTTAAAGCCTAAAAAAATCAGTCAAGTCGGATCGCATTTAGACATCGCTCCTACGATTATTGAATTAGTCGCTCCTGAAGGTTTTCAATTTGTGAGTTTTGGAAAGCCTTTATTTTCTAACAACACAACAAACCCTCCAAGCCACCCCAATTACGCGCTAGGTTATGAAGCGATCGCTACCAAAGATTATTTTTATAACCCGAGTTTGGGGTTAAGGTATTTGAACGAAAGCCCTAAAGAGCCAGAGAATAAACAAAACGACAAGAAACAAAACGACAAAATAGAAGCTTCTAAGTTTTATCAGCAATTAGAATCTTTGAAAGCCCTTAGTTTCTACTTGCTCTATCATGGGGCTAATCTTAAAGATTGACAAACTGAGTTTTTAATTCCATTAAACGCATGATTTTTGCTACAATAATAGGATTTTAATTATATAAAGGATAAATGGGCATGCCAAATAGGGGCGTTGTTTTATTAGATGGGCAAGCGTTAGCTTATGATATAGAAAAAGATTTGAAAAATAAAATCCAAACAATAACCGCGCAAACGCATAAAAGCCCCAAACTGGCCGTGATTTTAGTGGGAAAAGACCCTGCGAGTATCACTTATGTCAATATGAAGATCAAAGCATGCCAAAGGGTGGGCATGGATTTTGATTTAAAAACTCTCCAAGAAAATGTTACTGAAGCCAAATTGCTGTCCTTGATTAAAGATTACAATACCGATCAAAACATTTCAGGCGTTTTAGTCCAGCTCCCTTTGCCCAGACACATTGATACTAAAATGGTTTTAGAAGCCATTGACCCAAACAAAGATGTGGATGGTTTCCACCCCCTTAATATCGGCAAGCTCTGCACTCAAAAAGAATCGTTTCTGCCAGCCACCCCTATGGGCGTGATGCGTCTTTTAGAGCATTATCATATTGGAATCAAGGGCAAGGATGTGGCGATTATTGGGGCGAGCAATATCATTGGAAAACCTTTAAGCATGCTCATGCTAAACGCTGGGGCTAGCGTGAGCGTGTGCCATATTTTGACTAAAGACATTAGCTTTTACACCCAAAACGCTGATATTGTTTGCGTGGGCGTGGGTAAGCCTGATTTGATTAAAGCGAGCATGTTAAAAAAAGGGGCTGTAGTGGTGGATATTGGGATCAATCATTTGAACGATGGGCGTATCGTGGGCGATGTGGATTTCACCAACGCGCAAAAAGTCGCCGGTTTTATCACCCCTGTGCCTAAAGGCGTGGGGCCTATGACAATCGTCTCGCTTTTAGAAAACACTCTAATCGCTTTTGAAAAACAACAAAGGAAGGGATTTTAAATGAAATTTTTACGCTCTGTTTATGCATTTTGCTCCAGTTGGGTGGGGACGATCATTATCGTGCTGTTGGTTATCTTTTTTATCGCACAAGCCTTTATCATTCCCTCTCGCTCTATGGTAGGCACGCTCTATGAGGGCGACATGCTCTTTGTCAAAAAGTTTTCTTACGGCATACCCATTCCTAAAATCCCATGGATTGAGCTTCCTGTTATGCCTGATTTTAAAAATAACGGGCATTTGATAGAGGGGGATCGCCCTAAACGCGGCGAAGTGGTGGTGTTTATCCCTCCCCATGAAAAAAAATCTTACTATGTCAAAAGGAATTTTGCCATTGGGGGCGATGAGGTGTTATTCACTAGTGAGGGGTTTTATTTGCACCCTTTTGAGAGCGACACGGACAAAACTTACATCGCTAAACATTACCCTAACGCCATGACAAAAGAATTTATGGGTAAAATTTTTGTTTTAAACCCTTATAAAAATAAGCATCCGGGTATCCATTACCAAAAAGACAATGAAACCTTCCACTTAATGGAGCAGTTAGCCACTCAAGGCGCAGAAGCTAATATCAGCATGCAACTCATCCAAATGGAGGGCGAAAAGGTGTTTTATAAAAAAATCAATAACGATGAATTTTTCATGATCGGCGATAACAGGGATAATTCTAGCGACTCGCGCTTTTGGGGGAGTGTGGCTTATAAAAATATCGTGGGTTCGCCTTGGTTTGTTTATTTCAGTTTGAGTTTAAAAAATAGCCTGGAAATGGATGCAGAAAATAACCCTAAAAAACGCTATCTGGTGCGTTGGGAACGCATGTTTAAAAGCGTTGAAGGCTTAGAAAAAATCATTAAAAAAGAAAAGACAACGCATTAAGGTTTTTTGTGCAATTTTTTGATTTCTCTTTAGAAAGTTTTATTACCACCTTAATGAAGATTTTAGCCCTTTTAATCGCTATCATAGGGCATGAGATCATGCATGGCTTGAGCGCATTTTTATTCGGGGACAGGAGCGCTAAAGACGCTAATCGTTTGAGTTTAAACCCTATCAGGCATTTAGACATGATGGGTTCGGTGCTTTTACCGGCTTTATTACTCATTTTTCAAGCCCCTTTTTTGTTTGGGTGGGCTAAACCCGTGCCTGTAAATATGCGCTACATTGTCTCTCAAAAAGGCTCTCTAGCGTGCGTAGTGGTGAGTTTAGCCGGGGTGGCTTATAATTTCACCCTAGCCGTTCTGCTCGCTTCCATCACGCATTGGAGCTTCCAAAAACTAGGGATCAACGCTTTAAGCATCAATGAATTGAATCTTTATCAGCTCGCTTTAGTAACCTTTCTCATTCAAGGCATTCTTTATAATCTTGTCTTAGGCGTTTTCAACAGCCTCCCTATCCCGCCCTTAGACGGATCCAAAGCGTTAGGCTTTTTAGCGTTGCATTTTAAAAGCGCGTTTTTATTGGAATGGTTTTCTAAAATGGAACGCTACGGCATGTTGGTAGTGTTTGTCTTTTTGTTTATCCCCCCTTTATCGGAGTTTTTTATCCATGCGCCCACAAGATTTTTATTTTCCTTACTCCTTTCTTAATCTTTTATCAAGGAGAGCTGATGAATAAGCCTTTGAATATTGCTCAAGTTTTTATAGGAAGCGATCATGCAGGGTTGCATCTTGCAGAATTTGTTAAACATTTTTTAGAAGACAAGCGTTTTAAAGTCCAAGCTTTTTTACCCACTATGAGAGTGGATTACCCTGATTACGCCAAATTAGTGTGCCAAAAGGTCTTAGAAAATCCGCAAAGCTATGGCATTTTAGTGTGCGCTACAGGGATAGGCATGAGCATGGGCGCTAATCGCTTTAAGGGTATTAGAGCCGCTTTGTGCCTTGATGCTTACATGGCTAAAATGACTCGCTTGCACAATAACGCTAATGTCTTGTGCTTGGGTGAAAAGATTAGCGGTATTGGCGTAACAGAAAGCATTTTAGAAGCGTTTTTCTCTACAGAATTTGAACAAGGCCGCCATGTGTTGCGCATCCAAAAGCTAGATGAATCGCTGAAATCATCAACCTAATGTAGTATAATTACATCGTTTCGCTAAAAGGATATTTTAATAGAATGTTTACCCAATGGTTTATCATCACTATCGCTATTGTTTTTATCCTTTATATGGGTGTGCGCACTTTCTTTTTTAAAACCGTGGCTAAACGGCAAGAACGCACCAACGCATCCATGAAACTCACCTTACAAGAAGCTGAAATTTTGATCCAAAAACACCAGTTGCAACTCCAAAGGGCTTTAGGCAATATTGATATTCTTACCCAAGAAATGAGCTCGTTAAAAACGGAATTAAAAGCCCTTAAACAGCGTAACTCTGAATACAAAGGCGAATCGGATAAATATAAAAATCGTATTAAAGAATTGGAGCAAAAAATAGAAGCTCTCCTTTAAAAACGCTATAATAAATCAAAATTCTACAACCAATCCGTTATATTAAAGGATATCAAAATGAATGAAACGCTCAAAGAAGAACTTTTACAAAGCATCAGAGAAGTGAAAGACTACCCTAAAAAAGGGATTTTATTCAAAGACATTACCACGCTACTCAACTACCCTAAACTCTTTAACAAACTCATTGACGCACTCAAAAAACGCTATCTCGCTCTCAATATAGACTTTATTGTGGGCATTGAAGCAAGGGGGTTTATTTTAGGCTCTGCTCTCGCTTATGCGCTTGGGGTGGGTTTTGTGCCTGTGAGGAAAAAAGGCAAACTCCCCGCGCACACCCTCTCTCAAAGCTATAGTTTAGAATACGGGAGCGATAGCATAGAAATCCACTCCGATGCTTTTAGGGGAATTAAGGGGGTAAGGGTGGTGTTGATTGATGATTTATTAGCCACTGGAGGCACAGCTTTAGCGAGCCTTGAGCTTATCAAAGCCTTACAAGCTGAATGCATAGAAGCATGCTTTTTGATAGGGTTAAAAGAATTACCGGGCATCCAACTTTTAGAAGAGCGAGTGAAGACTTTTTGTTTGTTAGAGTGCTAGGATAAGGGTGAGTTTTGGAAGAATACATCATTGACTTATGGAATCAGCATGCAGCGACTTGGGGGTATCTCATTTTATTCGGGTGGAGCATTTTAGAAGGCGAGATCGGGTTGATTTTAGCAGGGATTGCCAGCTATACCGGTCATATGCATTTGGGGTTAGCCATTTTAGTCGCAGGGATTGGGGGTTTTGTGGGGGATCAGATCTATTTTTACATCGGGCGCACCAATAAAGCTTACATCCAAAAAAAGCTAGAAAAACAACGCCGAAAACTCGCCCTAGCCCATTTATTATTGCAAAAACACGGCTGGTTTATCATTTTTATCCAACGCTACATGTATGGCATGCGCACTATCATTCCCATTAGCATAGGCCTCACGCGTTATAGTGCTTTAAAATTCGCTATCATCAATCTCATTAGTGCGATGGTGTGGGCGAGCATTACCATTATTCTAGCGTGGTGTTTAGGAGAAGAGTTATTGCATGCGTTAGAGTGGCTTAAAAAACACCCTTATGCGCTAATATTACTATTAGTATCTTTCTTGGCGTTGGTTCTATGGTATTTCCAATACTATAGTAAGAAAAACCGCTAGAGTGCAATACAATTCTTGAAAGATATAAAATTAAAAAAGGAGACTTTATGTTAAAAATCAAATTAGAAAAAACCACTTTTGAAAACGCAAAAGCTGAATGCAGTTTAGTTTTTATTGTCAATAAGGATTTTGATCATGCTTGGGTCAAAAATAAAGAATTGCTAGAAACCTTTAAATACGAAGGCGAAGGCGTATTTTTAGACCAAGAAAATAAAATCCTGTATGCGGGCGTTAAAGAAGATGATGTGCATTTATTGAGAGAGAGTGCGTGTTTAGCCGTTCGCACCCTTAAAAAACTCGCTTTTAAAAGCGTTAAAGTGGGCGTTTATACTTGCGGGACGCATTCTAAAGATAACGCGCTTTTAGAAAACCTGAAAGCGTTGTTCTTGGGCTTAAAATTGGGCTTGTATGAATACGACACTTTTAAATCCAACAAAAAAGAAAGCGTTTTAAAAGAAGCGGTTGTCGCTTTAGAATTGCACAAACCTTGCGAAAAAACTTGCGCGAATTCTTTAGAAAAGAGTGCTAAAGAAGCTTTAGAATACGCTGAAATCATGACAGAAAGCTTGAATATCGTTAGGGATCTAGTCAATACCCCCCCTATGATTGGCACCCCGGTTTATATGGCTGAAGTGGCGCAAAAAGTGGCTAAAGAAAACCATTTAGAAATCCATGTCCATGATGAAAAATTTTTAGAAGAAAAGAAAATGAACGTCTTTTTAGCGGTCAATAAAGCCTCTCTTGGCGTCAATCCTCCTCGCTTGATCCACTTAATCTATAAACCCAAAAAAGCGAAGAAAAAAATCGCTTTAGTGGGTAAGGGCTTGACTTATGATTGTGGGGGTTTGAGCTTGAAACCGGCCGATTACATGGTTACCATGAAAGCGGATAAAGGCGGTGGCTCTACGGTGATCGGGCTTTTAAACGCATTAGCCAAACTAGGCGTGGAAGCTGAAGTGCATGGCATTATTGGAGCCACAGAAAACATGATAGGCCCAGCTGCTTATAAACCAGATGATATTTTAATCTCCAAAGAAGGCAAGAGCATAGAGGTCCGTAACACTGACGCTGAAGGGCGTTTGGTTTTAGCGGATTGTTTGAGCTACGCTCAAGACTTGAGCCCTGATGTGATCGTGGATTTTGCGACCCTTACTGGGGCATGCGTTGTAGGCTTAGGCGAATTCACTTCAGCGATCATGGGGCATAATGAAGAGTTAAAAAACCTCTTTGAAACTTCAGGGTTAGAATCCGGCGAATTATTAGCCAAACTCCCCTTTAACCGCCATTTAAAGAAATTGATTGAATCTAAAATCGCTGATGTGTGCAATATTTCTTCTTCACGCTATGGCGGTGCGATCACAGCGGGCTTGTTTTTAAATGAATTTATTAGAGATGAATTTAAAGACAAATGGCTACACATTGACATTGCAGGCCCTGCTTATGTGGAAAAAGAATGGGATGTGAATAGCTTTGGAGCGAGTGGGGCTGGCGTGAGAGCATGCACAGCTTTTGTGGAAGAGCTTTTGAAAAAGGCTTGAAATGGGCTTGTCTGTAGGCATTGTGGGTTTGCCTAATGTGGGCAAATCCAGCACCTTTAACGCGCTCACTAAAACCCAAAACGCAGAGAGTGCGAATTACCCTTTTTGCACCATTGAACCCAATAAAGCCATTGTGAATGTACCTGATAGGCGGCTTGATGCGTTGGCTCAAATCGTAAAGCCTGAACGCATTTTGCATTCTGTGGTGGAATTTGTGGATATTGCCGGATTGATTAAGGGGGCGAGCAAGGGGGAGGGCTTGGGCAATCAGTTTTTAGCCAATATCAAGGAATGCGAAGTGATCTTGCAAGTGGTGCGCTGTTTTGAAGATGATAATATTGTGCATGTGAACGATAAAATTGATCCCCTAAATGATATAGAGACCATTGAATTGGAGTTGATTTTAGCGGATATTGCCACTTTAGACAAAAGGATCGATCGCTTGCAAAAAGCCCTAAAAGGCTCAAAAGACGCTAAAAATCTTTTAGATTGCGCTTTGAGTTTAAAAACGCATTTAGAAGAATTAAAACCGGCGAAAACTTTTGCCTTAAATACAAGCGAGGCTTTTTTAGAATTGGACAAGGAATTGCGTTTTTTATCTCATAAAAAAATGATCTATGTCGCTAATGTGGGCGAAGAAGATTTAAATATTCTCAGTGAGCATGCTAAAAAAGTCAAAAACCATGCGAAAGCCCAAAATAGCGAGTTTGTCGCCTTGTGCGCTAAATTGGAAGAAGAAATGGTTTCTATGAGTGGAGATGAAGTCAAAGAATTTTTGCAAAGTTTGGGCGTAGAAGAAAGCGGGCTAGAAAAAACCATTCGTTTGAGTTTTAAGGAATTAGGTTTGATCAATTATTTTACCGCTGGAGTCAAGGAAGTGCGATCATGGACGATTAAAAAAGGCTCTAGCGCGCCTGTGGCTGCTGGGGTGATCCATAAGGATTTTGAAAAAGGCTTCATTAGAGCTGAAACCATCAGTTATGATGATTTTATCGCTTATAAGGGCGAAGCCGGAGCGAAAGAAAAGGGAGCGTTACGCATTGAAGGTAAGGATTATATCGTTCAAGATGGCGATGTGTTGCATTTTCGCTTCAATGTCTAGTGTTTTTTCAAACAAGCGTTACTAGTTTTTCATAAGAATTGACACCCAACAAGAAACTTTTTAAAAAAATCTATATAGAATTAAGTGATATTTGCGGGTTGCAATGCAGTTTTTGCCCTAACCCCAAAAATATCAGAGGCGTGATGCCTTTGGAATTATTTGAAAAAGTTTGTAAAGAAGTGGCCCCCTTAACCCCAATCATCACCTTTCATGTTTTAGGCGATCCTTGCAAGCTCAAAAATTTAAACCACTATCTCAACGCCGCCAAACGCTTTTCTTTAAAAGTAGATCTGGTTACTAGCGGTGTGTATTTGCATGATTTTGAGACGCTATTACAAGATGCAATCTATCAAATTTCTATTTCTTTAGACGCAGGGTTAGACCATCACAACAAAATCAACCAGCACCGCTACATCCAAAAGATTTTAGAATTTTGCCGCTACAAATGTGAAAAAAATAGCGAAGTGTTTTTGAATTTACGCGTTCAAGACAGCACCCTTGAAAAACACCAGAATTTGATCAAGCCTTTTTTAGAAAGCTTTGAATGTGTTTCTTTAGAGACTCTAATATCGCAAGGCCGCGTTCGTTTGTTTAAAAAAAGTTTTTTGAATATCCAAAAGACCTTTAAATGGCCGAGTTTGAACGCCCAAAATCCTTTAAACCAGAAATCAAAAATCCCCTATTGTTACGGCTTGATCAAGCAAATCGCTATTTTATCTAATGGCGTTGTCGTGCCGTGCTGCATGGACACGAAAGCTCATATCAGCCTTGGCGATTTAAACCATACGCCCCTAAAAGATGTTTTAAGGAGCCAAAAAGCTATGGCCATCAAAACCCATTTTTTAAAGGGCGAAGCGTTAGAACTTTTATGCAAAAACTGCTCCTACCCTCTCATTCGTTATAAAAAATAAAATTTGCATCTATCTATAAGATATGGGTTTAAATTTGCGTTCGCATTGAATGAGGTGTTTGAAAATTCTTCATAAGAATGGTTATTTCTCACTTTTATATATCATTTTTAAAAATTTCATTGTGAGCCATAGGGCTTATATCATTCGCATGCTTTTTGATCGTTTTGGATAAAGTAATTTTCATACAATCGCAATAACGCAATAAAAAACGCCGTGATAGTAGGCCCCACAATGATCCCCCAAAAACCAAATTGTGAAATCCCAGCAATCATGGAAAAGAAAATCAACATTTCATTGATTTTAAGGGTGGTTTTAAAAATTCTTTTTTTGATGAAGACGATTAAAATTGGCTTGATCACGCTATCAATCAACACGCTAATCAATAAAATGGAATACAAAGCGATAAAAATAGCTTCATTCACATTTCCATGATAAAGCTCATAAATCGCTATAGGGATCCAAATCAAAGCCCCCCCAACAGCCGGCACCAAAGACGCCAAGCCGTATAAAATCCCTAAAGACCAGCCGTCATGCCCAAACCATACGATCATCACCCCAAACGCCACGCCCTCTAAAATAACCGTGATGAGAGAAGTTAAAAGCACGATGCGTAAAATCCCAGCCACTTCTTCAAAAATCTTTTTGCTTTGATTCACTCCAAGAGGCAAGACCCCCAAAAAATAACGATAAAATCTCTCCCCATAATAAAAAAAGAAAAACAACAGCCCCAAGATAAACAAAGCGTCTGTAATGAGTTTCAAGCTGTATCTTCCCACATAGCTGCTTATTTTCAACAAATAACCCGTGATGGAAGCGGCGCTAAAATTTTCTAAAAACTTGCTAACCCCATCATGAATGGCAGGAAAATGCGACAAATTTTCGGTGATTATCCCTTTAAGCCATTTGATTAGGGCTGAAAATTTTTCAAAATTGATTTCAAAAATGATATTAGAACTTTTATAGACAATAAAATACAACGGCACAATCAAAACGCTCGCTAAAACTAAAACGCATAAAAACGAACTGACAACATTGAAAAAACGCTTATCTAAAAAAACTTTCACTTGAAAAAACCCCACGCACAAAAGCCCAGCGATCAATGCATCCATTAAAAAATCTTGATACAAATAGATCATCCAATAAAAACCAATCAAAAAAAGAATCCAAAAGAAATACTGAGCTTTCATGAAATTATCCCCATTAAACTGAACCAAAAATTATCAAATGTTAGCTAAAAAACGCTCTTTTAAGGATAAAAAATTTCTTTTAACCTATAATTAAAATCAAAAAGGCTTTCATTAATGGTGTTTTACAAATATTCAGGGAGCGGGAATGATTTTTTAATCACACAAAGTTTTAAAAAAAAAGATTTTTCCAATTTAGCCAAACAGGTGTGCCATAGGCATGAGGGTTTTGGGGCTGATGGGCTTGTGGTCGTCTTACCGAGTAAAGATTATGACTACGAATGGGATTTTTACAATTCAGACGGCTCTAAAGCTGGCATGTGCGGGAATGCGAGCCGTTGCGTGGGGTTATTTGCCTACCAACATGCTATAGCCCCTAAAGAGCATGTTTTTTTAGCCGGAAAAAGAGAGATTTCTATTTGCATAGAAGAACCCAATATCATAGAGAGCAATCTCGGTAATTATCAAATCCTAGACACCATACCCGCCTTAAGATGCAAAAAATTTTTTACTAATAACAGCGTTTTAGAACATATCCCTACTTTCTACCTCATAGATACAGGAGTGCCGCATTTAGTGGGATTTGTGAAAAATAAAGAGTGGTTAAATTCCCTTAACACGCTGGAATTAAGGGCTTTAAGGCATGAATTTAACGCTAATATTAACATCGCTTTTATAGAAAATAAAGAGACGATTTTTTTACAAACTTATGAAAGAGGGGTTGAAGATTTCACGCTAGCTTGCGGGACAGGCATGGCAGCGGTTTTTATCGCCGCGTGCATTTTTTATAACACGCCTAAAAAAGCCGCTCTCATCCCTAAAAGCAACGAATCTTTAGAGCTTTCTTTAAAAAATGATGGGATTTTTTATAAAGGCGCGGTGCGTTATATTGGCATGAGCATTTTGGGCATGAGGGTTTTTGAAAATGGGTGTTTTTGATCATTATTTCTTATAGTAGTAATCAAAATGATTTTGTTGTAATTAAACATAATGCGCTATCATTTGCGAGTTGTTTTTAGCAATATAAAAAATATCCTAAAGGAATAAAACCATGCAAGCGTTAAAATCATTGCTTGAAGTGATTACAAAACTCCAGAATCTAGGCGGCTATTTGATGCATATAGCTATTTTTATCATTTTTATTTGGATTGGAGGGCTTAAGTTTGTGCCGTATGAAGCCGAAGGGATCGCTCCTTTTGTGGCTAATTCCCCTTTCTTTTCTTTCATGTATAAATTTGAAAAGCCCGCATACAAACAACACAAAATGTCTGAATCCCAGTCTATGCAAGAAGAAATGCAAGATGACCCTAAAATCGTTGAAAACAAAGAATGGCATAAAGAAAACCACACTTATTTAGTGGCTGAAGCTTTAGGGATCACGATTATGATCCTAGGTATTTTGGTGCTTTTAGGGCTTTGGATGCCTTTAATGGGCGTGATTGGGGGCTTGCTTGTCGCTGGAATGACGATCACGACTCTATCTTTTTTATTCACAACGCCAGAAGTGTTTGTCAATCAGCATTTCCCATGGCTTTCTGGGGCTGGAAGGCTAGTGGTTAAAGACTTGGCGTTATTTGCTGGAGGCTTGTTTGTGGCCGGATTTGATGCGAAACGCTATTTGGAGGGTAAAGGGTTTTGCTTGATGGATCGCTCATCGGTAGGGATTAAAACTAAATGCTCTAGCGGGTGTTGCTCTTAAAGAGCGAATACCTTAAAGTAGGCTTAAAGCCTACTAGAAGAATCACAATTGATAGAAGAATCTTGGTTAGTGCCTTTTTTATAAATGATTGTTTTTAAAATGTGGCGTTTGACAAAGGAATTGACGCTTTCTACTTCTTCATCAGCTAATCGTCTTAAAACATCATGCTCATCTTTAGAGAGATAAAAAGTCACTGAAAAATTGCGTTTCAACTCATCTACAGCGACACGCTTACGACCGGGTTTTATATTTTTATTTCCTAATTCCATTAAAATTTCCTCTTTTAGTTAGTATGTTGTAACATCATAACGGCTATTCTAACATGAAATAAACGCCATTTTATATTAAATCTAAAGAAAAATATTTTTAGATGTGCTAGAATACCCATTGGTTACAAGATAAGCTTTTTTATCAAAAAAATGATGACATAGGGGTAACAAGTGGCAATAAACACCTTTTTAAAACGTTCTTCTCTAGTCTGTTTGTTAGCGGTTAATTCTTACGCTTTTGACTGGAATATTTTTAAATACAATCTGGGTTTCAATATGTTCATCATGGACCATGAAGGCTCAACGCCTTATTGGGTCAATACTAACACCAATCTTAAAACCCGTTTGACTCCAAATTTTGGGATCCAATTTTATACAAGAGGTGTGGAGCAAAGCCTGACTGTGGGGGCGTATTTCTTTCAAAACTTCCATAACTACAGCACCAATTTTCCCTACCGTTGGGGGCCTACTATGTATTATAAGGCTAGAGGGAAGCGTTTTACTTTTTATGGCGGCATCTTTCCTAGAAAAAACCTCTTAGGAAGGTATGGTTTGAATATTTTTGCCCCTTATTATTGGTTTATAGACCCCAACGCTAGAGGGTTTTTATTGCAATTTCAAAACCATTATTCGCCTTCAAAACCCTATTATGGGCATGCGGAATTCATGCTAGATTGGTTTGGAGGCAATTGTTACAACACTTGTAAATTCGGGAGAAACCCTTATGGGAATGCGATGGATAGGTTTCAAATGAACGGCTCTGTCGCTTATAATTTCTTTAAGGATTTATTGGGTATTGGAGGGTATTTTGTCTTGTTCCACAACGAAGACAAATACCTTTTGAATGGGGCTGATGGCATGCAATTTAATGAAAAAAAAGCGATTGACAATAATAATATTTATCTTATGGATCGCCTTTATTTTAACGCTTACATAGGGACAAGCCTTTTAGACATCGCTCCCTTTATGGAAAAGCTCAACGCCAGTTTTGGCATGGTTTCTGAATCAAGCCGATTAAGGCAAATCCACAAAAATGTGCCTTTTATGAACAGCGTGGGCGGGCAATTTGATGTGGAGATCCAATACAAAGGCTTTGGCATCCACAATTTATTTTTCTTCGCCAAGACCCCAGAAATGCCTTTTTATAACCAATACCAATATGTTGAAATGTATTGCACGCCTTCTTACTGTCCCACGCCTATTTATCGTGGCGTGCCATTCTTTCAAGCCAACATGTATAACCGTTTTGATTTTTATTACAATTGGAAAAACGACTTCGCATCGGTCCGCATCAACTTCGTGCTTAATGCGATGCGTGGGGGCTTTGATAGGAGCTTGCCTTGGTCAGAATCTTACCAAGTGTATATGACGGTCGCCTTTGATCCTTATAACCTTATTAACAAAATTGCTAGAAAAAAGTGAAAATTCTTGACAACCAGTTAATTCGTCTTATATAATGCTATTTCATTTGTAGCCATTGTTAAGCAATGATTTTAAGCTATGGAAAAGAGGTGATAGCAGTATGCCAGGGATTAAGGTTAGAGAAGGCGATGCGTTTGATGAAGCTTATAGGAGATTCAAAAAGCAAACCGATCGCAATTTGGTAGTAACAGAATGCCGCGCTAGAAGGTTCTTTGAGTCTAAGACTGAAAAGCGCAAAAAACAAAAAATCAGCGCTAAAAAGAAGATTTTGAAGCGTCTTTACATGTTAAGGCGTTATGAATCAAGACTATAAGAACTTGAACGAATTTAAAATTTAAGGATTATTGAATGATGCAATTCACAGGGAAAAATGTTCTCATTACCGGGGCTTCTAAAGGCATTGGGGCTGAAATCGCCAAAACTCTCGCTTCTATGGGGCTGAAAGTTTGGATCAATTACCGCAGCAATGCTGAAGTGGCTGACGCTTTGAAAAATGAGCTTGAAGAAAAAGGCTATAAAGCGGCTGTCATTAAATTTGATGCGACTTCTGAAAGCGATTTTGTTGAAGCGATACAAACCATTGTCCAAAGCGATGGGGGTTTGTCTTACTTGGTGAATAACGCCGGTGTGGTACGCGATAAATTAGCGATCAAAATGAAAACAGAAGATTTTCACCATGTCATAGAAAATAACCTTACTTCAGCTTTTATAGGTTGCAGAGAGGCTTTAAAGGTGATGAGTAAGAGTCGTTTTGGGAGCGTGGTTAATGTCGCTTCTATCATTGGTGAAAGAGGTAATATGGGGCAGACAAACTACTCAGCGAGTAAGGGGGGGATGATTGCGATGAGCAAGTCCTTTGCTTATGAGGGAGCTTTAAGGAATATTCGTTTCAACTGTGTAACGCCAGGCTTTATAGAAACCGACATGAACGCCACTTTGAAAGACGAACTCAAAGCGGATTATGTTAAAAACATTCCTTTAAACAGGCTAGGGTCTGCTAAGGAAGTGGCAGAAGCGGTAGCGTTTCTTTTGAGTGATCACTCTAGTTACATCACTGGAGAGACTCTCAAAGTCAATGGCGGGCTTTATATGTAGTCCTAAACATTCTTTTAGTAATAAAAGTTTGTAAGTAGCAAAAATCATGCTAACATTATGAGGTTATTCTAAAACAAAGAGGTTATTATCAAATGGGGATTATTTACTTAATATTGTTTCTCATTGTAATTTATTTGTTGTATAGGATTTTAGATGTTTTGGAGCAAAAATAAACGCTTCAATGAATAGTTGATTTAATTTTTACAAAACAAGGGAGTTTTAATTATGGCTTTATTTGAAGATATTCAGGCAGTTATTGCTGAGCAGTTGAATGTGGATGCGGCGCAAGTTACGCCAGAGGCGGAATTTGTGAAGGATTTGGGTGCGGACTCTTTAGATGTCGTGGAATTAATCATGGCGTTAGAAGAAAAGTTTGGCATTGAAATTCCTGATGAGCAAGCGGAAAAAATCGTCAATGTGGGCGATGTGGTGAAGTATATTGAGGATAATAAACTAGCTTAATCTTTTTAACTTGGAGCGGTTTGTCTCCAGGTTTTAGTCAAAAATTTGGCTTTAGCTAAAATCTAGTTTTATTGAATGAAAGTTTTTGAAATGAGGAGCTATTGGTGCGTCGGATTGTAGTAACTGGAATGGGAATGATCAATTCGCTAGGTTTAAATAAAGAAGATTCTTTTTTAGCGATCGCTAAAGGGGAATGCGGTATCAAACACATAGAAAGTTTTGATGCGAGCACGTTTCCTGTGCGTATTGCTGGAGAAATCACTGACTTTGACCCTACAGAGGTGATGAATCCCAAAGATGTTAAAAAGGCGGGTCGTTTCATTCAATTAGCCTTGAAAGCCACAAGAGAGGCGATGAAAGATAGTGGGATTTTAGACGCTCACAACAAATGCCCTGAAGAATTGGCAAACCGCATGGGCGTAAGCTCTGGCTCTGGGATTGGCGGGTTAGGCAATATTGAAGCGAATTCCATTTTTTGTTTTGAAAAAGGCCCTAGAAAAGTCAATCCCTTTTTTATCACTTCTGCGTTAGTGAATATGATTGGTGGTTTCACTTCCATTGAGTTTGGCATTAAAGGGCCTAATCTCTCTAGCGTAACGGCTTGTGCAGCAGGCACTCATGCGATTATTGAAGCGGTTAAAACCATTTTGCTTAATGGGGCTGATAAAATGCTAGTCGTGGGAGCAGAATCCACCATTTGTCCTGTGGGGATTGGAGGGTTTGCGAGCATTAAAGCCCTTTCTACAAGGAATGATGAGCCCAAAAAAGCTTCAAGACCTTTTGATAAGGATCGCAATGGTTTTGTGATGGGCGAAGGCGCTGGGGCTTTGGTGCTTGAAGAATACGAGAGCGCGAAAAAAAGAGGGGCAAAAATTTATGCAGAATTTGCCGGGTATGGCGAGAGCGGCGATGCTAACCATATCACAGCCCCAGCCCCTGAGGGCGAAGGGGCTTTTAGAGCCATGAAAATGGCTTTAGAGATGGCGAAAGTGGAAGTGGGCTATGTGAACGCTCATGGGACTAGCACGCATTATAACGATTGGTATGAAAGCATCGCTTTAAAAAATGTGTTTGGCTCTAAAGAAAAAGTCCCCCCTGTTAGCTCCACTAAAGGGCAGATTGGGCATTGCTTGGGCGCTGCGGGTGCGTTGGAAGCCGTTATTTCTATCATGGCCATGAATCAAGGGATCTTGCCTCCTACCATCAATCAAGAAACGCCTGACCCAGAATGCGATTTGGATTATATCCCTAATGTGGCTAGAGAAAAACAAGTGGATGCGGTGATGAGTAACTCATTTGGTTTTGGTGGCACTAATGGTGTTGTGATTTTCAAAAAAGCCTAGTTTTACAAAGTTAGGATTTTGAATGGCCATTTATTTAGATTTTGAAAATCATATTAAAGAGATTCAAAATGAAATTGAATTAGCCCTTATTAGAGGCGATGAGGACGCTAAAGAAATCTTAGAAAAAAGATTGGATAAGGAAGTTAAAAGCATTTACTCCAATCTCACTGATTTTCAAAAACTCCAGTTAGCAAGACACCCTGACAGACCCTACGCTATGGATTACATTGATCTCATCTTAAAAGATAAGTATGAAGTCTTTGGGGATAGGCACTATAACGATGATAAAGCGATCGTGTGTTTTATAGGGAAAATTGATAATGTCCCGGTTGTGGTGATCGGAGAAGAAAAAGGCAGAGGGACTAAAAACAAGCTCTTAAGAAATTTCGGCATGCCTAACCCTTGTGGCTATCGTAAGGCTTTGAAAATGGCAAAATTTGCTGAAAAGTTTAATTTGCCTATTTTAATGCTTGTAGATACAGCCGGGGCGTATCCGGGGATTGGTGCAGAAGAAAGAGGCCAGAGTGAAGCGATCGCTAAAAACCTCCAAGAGTTCGCTTCCTTAAAAGTCCCTACTATTTCTGTAATTATCGGTGAAGGGGGTAGTGGTGGTGCGCTAGCAATTGCAGTGGCTGACAAATTGGCTATGATGGAATATTCCATTTTTAGCGTTATATCCCCAGAAGGTTGTGCGGCGATTCTTTGGGATGACCCTAGCAAAACTGAAGTGGCTATTAAAGCGATGAAAATCACGCCCAGAGACTTAAAGGAGGCGGGGCTTATTGATGATATTATCTTAGAGCCTAGCAAAGGGGCTCATAGAGACAAATTTTCAGCCGCCAACACGATCAAAGAGTATTTTTTAGACGCTCTAAGGACTATCCAACAAGACCCTCATTTCCTTGACAACCGCTATCAAAAATTGATGTCGCTTGGTTCGTTTGTGGAGGGCATGAATTAGATCTATAAAAACTTTGCCTTAATGAAAACTTGATAACTGGTTCTTTAACTTTTAAGATTGTGTTTTTAAACTTTATTTTAAACCCATTTTCTTAAAGAAATAAGGGGTATTTTGAAATAATTCTCCCCCTACAACTAAAATCTCCCCCTAAATCCCTAAAGACCGCTTTTAAAAATACCGCTTGATAAAATCAGGCTCTCTATTATCCAATCTTAAAAAATGCAATATTTTTTTATAACCAACGCTCAATAAAAACAAAGCCAAATTTTTCACCACTTGCTATCATTTTAGAAAAAAGCGAATATTTTACATAGTTTGTAAAATAATATAAAAAACATCATTGTGTTACTAATCTGCTATATCTATCCTTTTGTTTGAATATAAAAAGACAATCATCATGCTCAGCGTATTGAATGAAAGCATTCTTATTTTACAATACAGAAGTTAGGTCTAATGGTATTTTAAAAAAGAAAGAAATCCCATGGTTATATATGAAAAAATCAAAAGCCGCTTTTCTAGGAATTGGTCTTTAAGGAATAGGGGCAGGTATTTTGCATCTTTGAGCGTGTATTTTTTCTCACTTTTTATCATTACAGCGGTTAATAGAAGTAGCGCAGTTGCTTGGTTATTGATGCCTGAACATTTGATTGGGTGGTTTTTGATTTCTTTTAGTGGGGAATTTGTAGCAGACATGGCGTTTGGCAAAAAAAGTAAAATCCTTAAAACCCGCTTTGGAATTTCTATTGTGAGCGGCGTTTCACTATTGCTTGGCGCTTTACCAGTGCATTTGTTTTTTGTATGGTTTGGTTTTATTAATTGGTGGGCTGTCCTTTTTATAGAAGCGGGAGCTGGGCTATTGGTGGGCTGTGTGATACAAAAGATTTTTTTTGGTAAATATTGGGTGGATCGCTATTATTAAGGCTCTCTTTTTTTAAGCCTGAAAGCGTATTTTCTTATATTCCAATCAATTAAATAAGGGTTACCCCTACTTAAGGCATCGCATCAAAAACCACGCTAATCCCATTTTTTAAAATGATAGGGTTTTTCGCGTCAGTGATATGGATAAAACGCACGCCATCAAGCAAGTTAAGAGCGATTTCTTGTTGCTTGTTTTCTTTAGCAATGATTTGAATAATCTTTAAGTTTTCATCATAAAAAATGATTTTGGGTTGCCATAAAGGGTTATTAGAGCTTATTTTTAAATACGCATTCTGATTCACGCTCAGCCAGTATTTCCCGCTCGCTTCCTTAAACTCCACAGGATCGCTACTCAAAACTAAGACTCTCGCGTTAGGGAGCTTGACTTCTTGTAAAGAAAAATCGTATTCCCACTCTTTTAAAGACACCCGTCTAATATCCACAAAATCAAAACCATGCCTTTTCATCGTCTCTATCAAAATGTTAGGGTCTAAAACATATTCCGTTTTAAGCTCGTATGAAAAAACATTCTCGCCCAAAGAGCTTTGCATTTTAATGGGCAAAACATACGAATACCCCATCATGCTTAAAGAATTATTGATGCTTTTGGCAAACGCTAGGGGATTGCTTGAAGCCTTGAAAGTGATTTTCAACATGCTTGGCTTGTCAAAATTAAAAGACAAAAGCCCGTTTTCTTTGAGAGTGTTGAGCAGTTTCAAGGAATCCAAACGCCCCATCACATAGAAATCCTTACGATTTTTAAACAAACGCTCTAAAAAAAGCTTGTTCGTATGGTAAGCGCGCTCCCCCATTAAATTCTCAACCTTATCGTTTAAAGCGTCAGCACTTAATAGCGTTCCTCCAACAACAAAAGCTAAAAAAAGGTTTTTCATTGCTGGAGTTCTTTGTATTGGGCCTCGTTGATGAGCGTTAAGCCTTTATTTGGCTCGTATAAAAATCGTTTGGTTTTGCCATCGTTATATTCTTGTTCTTGATGGTTGTTTTTAAGACTAAGATGCCCATGCCCAAAACGCAACAACAAGCGGTGGTTTTTGGTTTCTAAAGAATAATTTTTTTTAAAAACCTTTTGAAAGGAATTTTTTTTCTCATCCAAATCAATCACTTCTACCCAAATATCTTTTTTAGGGATAATATAAATGGTGTTAGGATCTTCTTTGATCGCTTCTTTTTCTTGCTTGTCTTGTTCTGTTTGTTTTTCTTGTTTTTCTTTTAGTTTAGGCACTGGCTCTAACTTTTTTTCTTCTATAGGATTAGCTTCATTGAAAGAATTCTTTTTAGTGCCGGATTTAATAGCGCTTTCTTGCCCTCTTTCTTCTTTTAAAGAAGAGCTGTTTTGAATGATAACGACCACTAAAACAATGACAACCACCCCTAAAACCACAACAAAAGGTTTCCATTTGGAAGATTTTTTGGATAATGAAGTATTGGCCTGATTGATGCTATAATTTATCTCAACTTTCAAAGGGTTTTTTGTTTTTTCTTCTGGCTCTGTTTCTTGATTTTGCTCTTCGCTCACACCCTCTTTAAAAGTGCACGCCTTATCAAATTCTTTCATCCATGCACTCAAATCAATTTTATACTCGCGCTCTAAAATCTGTATAAAACCCCTAGCATGCACCCTTGATAAAGACTCATAGCGCTTTTCCAAGATAGAATGGATATTTTTAGAAGCGATTCTAGTCGCTTTGCAAATTTCTGCCACTCCAACTTCTTTTAAAATCTGCAAATTTTTATCTAAATTTTTAAGCGATAATTCTTCTAAAGCCGCACCAGAAATATCTTTAGAAATGTTTTGAACATCAGAAAGATCTAAATTTTCTAAACTTTTTTTATTCTGTTCCATTCAATTGACCACCTAGTTGATTTTATCCATTAAGATCCCTGCTGCCACACTCACATTGAGCGAATCAAAATCTCTTCGCATTTTTACGCTCAATATAGTGTCCATTTTAGCAAGGATTTTTTTAGACAACCCCTCATGCTCGCTCCCCAAAAAAAGAGCGCATTTTTTTAAGGACAGATTTTCTGCTTGGCTAGAGCCTTGCATGCTCGCGCCCAAACATAAAAACCCGCTCGTTTTCAATTCATTGATTAAATCCAGCGTGTTAGGCATAACGCTAAAAGGCAAATCATACATAAGCCCCAAGCTGGATCGCACAATCCCCTCATAAGCCAATTCTTTAGCAAAATCTAAAATAACGCCATCCATTCCTAAGCAATACGCGCTCCTAAAAATACCTCCAATATTCCCCACATCCGTAATCCCGCAAAGCACCAAAAGTTTTTGAGCTTTTTTAATTTCTTTTAAAGAAACGGCTAAAGGCAGTTCTACTTTAGCTAAAACTCCTTGATGATTGCCCCCCTTAGCCAAGCTTTGCGCTTTTTTATTATCCACTTTGATGATATTAGGGCATGCTTTTTTGAGCGCGAAAAAAAACTTTTTGTCTATTTCTTTAGAAAGATAGATTTCTTGCAATTTTTCTTGATGAGAGTTTAGAATATGCATAACCACCTGCTTGCCATAAATTACTGCTTGCATGCTAAACCCCTTTTATTGATTTTTTTCTTCTAACAAACGCTGGAAATAAAGCTCTTTAGCGTTTTTTTGTGTCATAGCGGCTTCAATTTTAGCCTTAATTTTAGGAGGCAAATCCAACTCCAATAACGCTGATAGCCCCATGCAAGGCTCTATTTTTTTCTCGTTCAAAAGCACTAAAACCCACTCCCCTTGGATATTGCTTTTTTGCAACCGCTCTATGATTTGAGAAACCTCTCCTAAATAATACTGCTGGTGGAGTTTGGTAAGCTCTTTAGCCGCAAACAAATGCATGCCTTGAGCCAAATCGTTTAAATCCTTTAAAGTCTCCAACAATCGATGCGGGCTTTCATAAAAAACCACCGGGGTTTTTTCTTCTAAATACGCTAAAGCGTTTAAAATTTTAGCGATTTTTAAGCGCCTTTCCTTACTCTTATGAGGTAAAAAGCCGGCGTAAAAAAACCGCCCTTCTGAAAACCCGCTCGCGCAAAACGCCGTAGTGAGCGCGTTAGCCCCGGGCAAAACATCGTAGGGAATGTTGTGTTTTAAAGCGTGAGCGACTAAACTCATGCCTGGATCGCTCAAACTTGGCATGCCCGCATCGCTCATCACAGCGATTTCTTTGTCAAAAAAAGAAAGCTCTATTTTGTTTAAAAATTCCTGGTCATTGTGCGAATGGAATGCAATAAATTCCCTTTTTTGAGTAGCAATGTTGGGGAAAGAATGGCTAATAATAGGGTTTTGTGCAAGCAAGTGCAACAACCTCTTACTCACCCTTGTATCCTCGCATAAAAAAACCTCGCAACGCTCTAAAACTTCTAAGGTGCGTAGCGTAATGTCAGCGAGATTACCTATAGGAGTGGGCAAAAAATACAGCACAAAAAGCCACGCTTTTTAAAAGAATTACTTCAAGTTGTAGCGTTGCTTGAATTTCTCTACTCTCCCTGCAGTGTCAGCGATTTTATCGCTACCGGTATAGAAAGGGTGGCAAAAGCTAGAAATATCAATACGCATTTCAGGTTTAGTGCTTAAAACTTCAATTTCTTTCCCGCTCGTTACACAAGTAACTTTGCATGGGATATATTCGGGGTGAATGCCTTTTTTCATCAAGTATCCTTTATTTTTAAATTTAAACTTAAAATTATAGCGCAAGTAACAATAAATTAAAACCACTCTAAAGTTAAAATAAAATTTGCTTTGTTAAAAAAATTATGATAGCATAGCGGAGCATTACGAAATTCAACACTTGTGGCATGCACCACTTATTAGCATCTTTTGGTTACACTAATTTTTTAAGAATGCTTTAGCTTTTTGTATTTTTTATCTTAATTGCAACAAACTAGAAACCTCTTTTTGTTAAAAGGAAATTTAATGAACGAAAACGCGCCTACGCACAAAGTCAAAACACACACGCCAGTGAGCGGTTATCACATTGAAGATTTACGCACCTACCCTACTGAAAAGCTTTTAGAAATCGCTAACAAGCTCAAAGTAGAAAACCCCCAAGAATTCAAACGACAAGACTTGATGTTTGAAATTTTAAAAACCCAAGTTACGCAAGGCGGATACATTCTTTTTACCGGGATTTTAGAAATCATGCCTGATGGCTATGGCTTTTTAAGGGGGTTTGATGGGAGTTTTTCAGACGGGCATAACGACACATATGTTAGCCCTTCTCAAATCAGGCGTTTTGCTTTAAGGAATGGCGATATTGTTACCGGTCAAGTGCGATCCCCCAAAGACCAGGAAAAATACTACGCCCTTTTAAAAATAGAAGCCATCAATTATTTGCCTTCAGATGAGATTAAAAACCGCCCTTTGTTTGACAATCTAACCCCCCTATTCCCTGATGAACCAATCAAATTAGAATACGAACCCACTAAAGTTACCGGCAGAATGTTGGATTTATTCAGTCCTGTGGGGAAAGGTCAAAGGGCTTTGATCGTTGCGCCACCAAGAACCGGGAAAACAGAGCTGATGAAAGAACTCGCCCAAGGCATCACCTCTAACCACCCTGAAGTGGAGCTGATTATCCTTTTAGTGGATGAGCGCCCTGAAGAAGTTACGGATATGCAACGAAGCGTTAAAGGTCAAGTTTTCAGCTCCACTTTTGATTTGCCCGCAAACAACCACATAAGAATCGCTGAGTTGGTGCTAGAAAGGGCTAAAAGGCGAGTGGAAATGGGAAAAGATGTGGTGGTTTTATTGGATTCTATCACCCGTTTAGCCAGAGCGTATAACGCTGTAACGCCTTCAAGCGGTAAGGTTTTAAGTGGGGGCGTGGATGCGAACGCCTTGCACAGGCCCAAGCGCTTTTTTGGAGCCGCAAGGAATATTGAAGAAGGCGGGAGCTTGACGATTATCGCTACTGCGTTGATTGAAACGGGATCTAGAATGGATGAGGTGATTTTTGAAGAATTTAAAGGCACCGGGAATAGCGAAATCGTTTTAGCGAGGAATATTGCAGACAGGCGCATTTACCCGGCCTTTGATATTTTAAAATCCGGCACACGAAAAGATAATATCTTGCTTGGCAAAGACCGCTTGACTAAAGTGTGGGTTTTAAGGAATGTGATGCAACAAATGGATGACATAGAAGCCTTAAGCTTTGTGTATTCTAAAATGCAACAAACTAAGGACAATGAAGAATTTTTAAACTTAATGAATGAAAAATAAAATCCCTAATTAATCCCATTAAATTAAAAAGTGTCATGAAAATAGGCGTTTTTGATAGCGGTGTGGGAGGGTTTAGCGTTTTAAAAAGCCTTTTAAAAGCGCAATTATTTGATGAAATCATCTATTATGGCGATAGCGCTAGAGTGCCTTATGGCACTAAAGACCCCACCACGATCAAGCAATTTGGCTTAGAGGCTTTGGATTTTTTCAAACCGCACCAGATTAAATTATTGATTGTGGCATGCAACACAGCGAGCGCTCTGGCTTTAGAAGAGATGCAAAAGCATTCCAAAATCCCTATTGTGGGC
Organism: Helicobacter pylori; assembly: GCA_008033015.1. Taxonomy (GTDB): domain Bacteria; phylum Campylobacterota; class Campylobacteria; order Campylobacterales; family Helicobacteraceae; genus Helicobacter; species Helicobacter pylori_DH. The sequence goes on along the minus strand of CP032042.1, from coordinate 238,858 downwards.
GTGATTGAGCCAAGCATTTTAGCGATCAAACAACAGGTAAAAGATAAAAACGCCCCCATTTTAGTGCTAGGCACAAAAGCGACGATTCAATCTAACGCTTACGATAACGCTCTGAAACGACAAGGCTATTTGAATGTTTCGCATTTGGCCACTTCTCTTTTTGTGCCTTTGATTGAAGAAAGTATTTTAGAGGGCGAATTGTTAGAAACTTGCATGCGTTATTATTTCACTCCCTTAAAGATTTTACCTGAAGTGATCATTTTAGGTTGTACGCATTTTCCCTTGATCGCTCAAAAAATTGAGGGCTATTTTATGGAACATTTTGCCCTTCCAACGCCCCCCCTACTCATCCATTCGGGCGATGCTATTGTGGAATATTTGCAGCAAAAATACGCCCTTAAGAAAAACGCACACGCATTCCCTAAAGTGGAATTTCATGCGAGCGGCGATGTGATCTGGCTAGAAAAACAAGCTAAAGAATGGCTCAAATTGTAACGCTAATAAAAATTTAAGGTTAAATAACTCAATTCCCAAAAAGGGTTATAACTCACACTATAAGGGTATTGTGTTGATTATAAAGCACTTTAGAGAGATTTATGAAAGCGTTTTGAAGCGAAGAATATCTAATGGTTATCTTTGGAAAAGATTACCTATCTGCAGACTTGCAAAATAGCGTTAAAGATATTCTTCTCATCGCTTCGCAAATTCTCAAAGAAAGACTTTTTACCCACAAAAATGAGATTTTCTTTTGCCCTAGAAATAGCTACATTCAAGCGTTTAGAATCTAGCAAGAAAGAAAGATTACCATAAGTTTTCACGGTGGAATAAATAATAATGTCTGCCTCCTCGCCTTGAAAGGCATCCACAGTGTCTATCTTGAGTTCATCAAAATTCTTGAAGTCGCATTTTTCCACTTCTGATCGCAAGCATTTTTTTGGGCATTATAAGGTGTGATAATTCCTATGGTTTTTCTGATTTTTCTTTGGTTAAGAGCGCGATTGATTTGCTCTAAAAGCTCTATGATTTTTTGAACTTGATCTTTGTTATAGCTACTTGTTTTTTTCTAGTTGATGCTCTCTTTATAACCCTTAATTAATTCCGCACTATAGCACGAACCCACTAACACAATCAAATTTAATTTTAAGCAAAGGGTTAAGTCTTTTTGGGGTAGGAAATATCCATGCAGACTTTAAAGAACAAAGCCTTTCGTTAGTGTCTGTCGGGATATTTTAAGGTGAAGTGCCCAACCGCTAAAGACGATTAGGATTTCTGCTAAGGAGTATTAAAAAACCCCTTGTTTTTAGCAAGGGGTGGTTTTTGCGTTTTTGGTGTTCCTTAACCCTTTAAGATTTTTGGAAACCACCTTTTGTATTAACATTTTTGATTCCATGCTCCGCATTTTCCCCCGCCAAGCAGTAATATCCTGTAGAAAATGCATTGGCTAAAAATTGCGTAAAGCCAGACTTAACGTCTTTTACAGCATTGTTCAACTTGGTGGAAAACTTGAACGAATCAGAATAATCTTTCATATTCTTCTGGTTGAAGCCAACTTTATCATACTCTGACAAAGGAACGCTTCCCACATTATGTGCAACTATCTTATCATTCACGAGCTTGAGCCACTCAGGGTTTTTTTGCGTTAGCATGCCGGTCGCTTTTTCATTGATTGCTCCATTTTGGATATTGCTATTAATGCGTGTGTGGCTGTTAGTAGCGTAATTGTCTAGTTTCGCTGACAAACTAGCAGGCACTTTTTTTGCACTTTCAGCCCATAGATTCATGGGATTGTGTTTTGTAGAATCTTTGAGCTTGTCTATCGTTTGCTCTAGATTGCCAAAGAAACCTGCTTTAGCTTCTGACACCGCTTGACTGAGATTGTCAATTTTCTGAGCCAATTCTTGATTCCTTGAAAGCCCTACCTTACTGAGATCATCAACTTTATCATGCCTTTTCAAAGGGAAAGGTCCGCCGAGATCATCAATCGTAGCATAAATGGGTTCAGGGCTAACCGATCGCCCTACCTTACTGAGATCATCAACTTTATCATGCCTTTTCAAAGGGAAGCCCGCTTGCCCTACACCACCGAAACCACTTGCTGCTTGATTGAGTTGGTCAATTTTTTGAGTTACCTTTTTAGCAACTTGAGCGTAAATGGGTTCTTCAGGGCTAGCTACTTGTCCTGTTTTCTTTTTATTAACTTTAGCATAAATGGGTTCGTTTTTGAGTCCATTATTGTTATTGTTATTGAAATTTCCAAGTTTTGCATTCAACTCTTTCTTGATGTCCGAAAAGTTTTTAGAAAGAGTTGTGGCTTCTGCTTTAGATAATCCATTACCGACTAGGGTTCCGTTCACACCATTCTTAACGAATTGGTATATTTCAGATTTTTTTCCAGCATTGAGACTTTCATTTTTTTGAGCTTGTTGAGCCAATTGCTCCTTTGAGAAGTTTTTGAGATCGGCTAACGCTTGCTCTACCCCACTGAAATCACCCGTTGCTTTAGCCACTGATACCGCTTGATTGAGATCATCAACTTTATCTGTTATCTTTTGATTGAAGATCACATCTTTAACGGAATTTTCAAGGTCGCTTTTTGCTTGCGTTACCTTGCTGAAATCCTTATTTTTGCCATTTTTGAATTCATTCAAAGCTGCATTAAGGTTTTCAACTTTTGAAATCCATTCTGGATTGATACCTAAATCTTTCACCGAGCCTTTAAGGGCTTTTAGTGTTTCTTCTGCCTTGCTGAAATCCTTATTTTTGCCATTTTTGAATTCATCAAAAGATTTACTAAAGTTTCTCAAATCCTTGTTGATATTTTCAAGTTTATCAGACAATTCCCTTTTGATGCCTTTAAGATTCTGACTGTAAGCGATTGCTCTTGCGTCTCTATTAGCCTCTTTATTGATCAACGCAAAAATCTCATCTTTTTGGCTGTTAGCTTGAGATTTCGCTTCCATTTTGTTTTTGTTGCCGCTTTTGCTCTCCAATTTTTTCTCTACTTCTTTCTCTAAATGCTCTCGTTTCCTTAGAGATTTTTCAAGATCTTTCTGAGCTTTTTTCACTTCATCATAGTTACCTGTGTTTTTAGCTTCAGCTACAGCTTTATTGAAGTTTAAAGCTTTTCCAACCAATTCTTTGTTGCTGCTCAAAAAGTCTTTGATAAGCTTATTAGCATCTTGTGGAGACAATCCTTTAGCGATTAGTTTATTCTCTAAATTCCGCCTTACGAAACTAGTGATAGCGAGATTATTTAAATCAGGCAAATTAAAAATAGCTACCTTGTTAAAGCCTGCTTCTAAATGGGAAACGCCATTCGTAACGCCTACACCCTTATTGGGATTCTTGGAGGCGTTGGTGTATTTGAAATTAGAATAATCAACAAACATCACGCCATCATGTTTTAGGTTACCTTGAAGAGTGACATTTTTCTCCCTATCTAAAGCTTTATCTGCTTTTTTCCCATAATCTTTGAGAGTGTAGCTCAAATCCCCCTTATTAAACTCAGTAATTAAAGCTGAATGTTTTGGGTCTTTTTTAGAAACAAAAGCAATACGATCATTCCCTAGGGCGTCCAAATAAGCCTTAGGGTCTTTTTGGAAATTTCCAATCTCAGTTTGGAACTTTTCTTTCTCTTCCTTGCTCAAGTTATCCAATCTAGCATTATTTTGTGCAAGAAATTCCATGAAATCTATTTTGTTTCGGATCTCTTCTTGACTCAATGCTCGTTGTGAGCCTGTGAGTTGGTCTTCTTTGTAGAGATAAAAACTAGGATTATTAATCCCTTTCTCACCACCTGCTATGACTAAGCCACTGCCGTTTTTCATATGCACATTAATTATTGTAGCCACATTGTTACCTTGTTGGTCTTTATAACCAACGGTGGCGTTCCAATCGTGTTTGTCTCCAAAACCACCATTGCCCGCATACAATAATGAAACTTTTTCAGGTTCTATGCCATTATGACTCCCCATTAACACAGAAGACAGAGCGTTATTGTGAATCAATAATTGGTTGAACTTGTAATTGGGATCAATGTCAGCGACTCCCTCAACATCTAACATTTCCATATCGCCAAGAGTGAATTTAGAAAAATTACCCCTTTCATCAAGCAAATCCCTAGATTCAGGCGGTAAGCCTTGTATGTCGGTGGTGGTAGTGGCTATATCTGGTTGGACATGGGGAACTGGTTCTTGATTGATTGCTTCTTTGACATCAGAAGATTGTTTTTTGTTAAATACAAATGATAAAAAAATATCCAACCAATCCCCACCAGTAGGCCCTCCATTTTTTTCTGCTTCTTGCCTCTCTTTCAAAGATTCATCAAACATGCCCATGAATTTTTGATCCGATTGGATTTGGTTTCCTATGATAATTCCTGCAAAAGATTGTTTGGCAGACCTCAAAAACTCCGCTTTTTCTTTATCATCAGAGATAGGGGGTTGTATGATATTTTCCATAAAATTTCGGATCGATCGGGTGTTGATTTTAGACGGATCGTTTTGATGGGACACCCAACTTGTGAAAATTCGGTAACGCTGATCCCCAAATTTCCGAAAGCTCTCTGCGGAAGATTCCACATCAATGAGATTGTCTTTGTTGATTAAATCATTGCTCTTATTGATAAAGTCTGAAAAATACTGATTCTTTTTGGTAGGATTTTTGATCGCTTTATTGGCGTATTCTTCCCTTAATTGCGAGATTCCATCAAAAGCTTGCCTGTTATCCCTATCGTTCTTATCAACGATTGGTTTTTGATCAGGATCAAATGAAGCGACAGCGTTATCAAGCTTAAGAAAAGCTACCTGAAGATTATTAATAAATTGCTGCGGGTTAAAAGCCACTTCGGTTTGTGGTTGTTGGTTAATGGTTTCGTTAGTCATTGTTTCTCCTTACTATACCTAAAGTTTCATACCTATCGGTATGGTATCAAAGACTGCTAAAAACCGCTACACACTTGATCGGTCAATTCGTGTCTTTGAACATTATCATTATACCACAATATTTAAAACAAGGTGGGTGTAACAAGCCTACCTATAAATTTTAATTCAAGAAGTCTAACTAAAATAAAAGGAGAAATTTTAGTTAGGGCTTTATTATAGCAAAAATTATAAATTATCAAGGATTACAAAGGGTAGCGTTTGTGGTTTGGATTTAGGGCGTTATTGTGATTGTTTTGAGTTTCATTTATTTTTTGTTTAATAATAAATCTTAACTATCATAAACGCATGATTAAAGTATTTGAGTTATTAAAAATTTTAAAACAAAAGGATATAAAATGAAAACCATTAGAAATAGCATGTTTATTGGAGCGTCTTTACTCGGCGGTTGCGCTAGCGTTGGACTTATTTTGACGCTCTGCGTGTCGCTTGCATTAAAGATACTTCTATAGAAAAAGAATCGCATTACACACCCAAAGACTTTGATAGCCCTTATTTTAGCAATCAAACTGATATTGGGTTTTAGGGTTTTTTCTTCTTAAAAAATGTTTTGGCTTTTTTGTTAAATGTTGATTGAGCTAAGCATTTCAAGATATTTCAAAATAAAGAAAAATTAAATAAAGTCAATCCAACTCAAGCTCTCATCTAGGATCTTTGAGTATTTTAAGTCATGCGATGGATTGGTAGATTATAAAGTTATGGCTCACCATAAAGTAAAGCATTCAAAAAAAATAAGTTTGCAATTTAGGAGCGTTTTGAAGCGAAGAATATCTAATGGTTATCTTTGGAAAAGATTACCTATCTGCAGACTTGCAAAATAGCGTTAAAGATATTCTTCTCATCGCTTCGCAAATTCTCAAAGAAAGACTTTTTACCCACAAAAATGAGATTTTCTTTTGCCCTAGAAATAGCTACATTCAAGCGTTTAGAATCTAGCAAGAAAGAAAGATTACCATAAGTTTTCACGGTGGAATAAATAATAATGTCTGCCTCCTCGCCTTGAAAGGCATCCACAGTGTCTATCTTGAGTTCATCAAAATTCTTGAAGTCGCATTTTTCCACTTCTGATCGCAAGCATTTTTTTGGGCATTATAAGGTGTGATAATTCCTATGGTTTTTCTGATTTTTCTTTGGTTAAGAGCGCGATTGATTTGCTCTAAAAGCTCTATGATTTTTTGAACTTGATCTTTGTTATAGCTACTTGTTTTTTTCTAGTTGATGCTCCCCTTCAACATTAATCCAACGGATAATATTCTTAGGATCGTAAAATTGCGAGGTATTTTTGATTGCTCCATTCTTAAGTTTCTCTTTATAAAAAAGCTGACTAACTAGCGATCCAATAGGAGCAGGCATTCTAAATTGCTCATTAAGCATGGCCTTATTACTCTCTAGAATATGCTTATAGAGATTTTCAAAAAAACTCTCTTCCAATAATTGGCGATCAATAGCATCCAAGTTTTGAATATCATCGCTCTCTAATTGTTCTAGGAGGTGCCTATCAATGCTAGGTGGGAGCTGGTTGTGATCACCTATTAGGATCAGTTTTTTAGTGCGAAGTGCAGGAATCAAGATTTCTGGTGCTGTGGCCCTGCCTGTCTCATCTATGATGGTAACATCAAATTCCATCAATTCAATCCCAAGATGTTTAACAGCAAGACCAACACAAGTAGCCCCTAAAACTTGATGCTGACTTATTAAAAGTTGTTTGATGTCATTATCAATATCTCTAAAATCCTTGTCTTTTATACACTCATGCCATTTGTTCATATAGTGGTGCAACCTAGCATTTTTGGTTGCATTTATTGAATTCTGTTTTATCTTTTTTTCTATCTTTTCTTTATAAGATGACCACCAGTTTTCTAAAACATAGGGTTTAATGTTTTCATATTGCACCTTATCTTCATTGCCGATTCTTACTATTGATTTAATACCCTGCTGTTGCAAGCCGTTCAAAACATTGTCCACGGCTATATTTTGCTGAGAAATGATGCATACTTTGGCAAAATGGCTAGCGTTGAGAATTTGAAACACGATTTCTTTAATCACGGTTGTTTTGCCCGCTCCCGGGGGACCTTGGATTAAAAAGATATTCTTTTCATTGAGAGCTTTTAAGACAATTTCTTTCTGATTTTTTGTTAGTTGCTGATTATAAAACTTCTCAAGGCGTATGCCAAGGGGGGTATAAAAAATTATCTTTGGATCGAGCAAGAAACGCTTGAGATCTTGATTGACAATTTCGTTTCTATTAAACTGTTCTAAAGCTTTTTTTTGCCGCACCAAAGGGGCAATATAATCCGTTCTAAGAAACAAGAAACCTTCTTGCGGGAATGTAACACCCAGAGGTTTAAATTCTATACAGATCTCTTTATTAGTTTTATCAATTCCGCCGATCACTTTGCCTGTTCTTTGGACTGCTTTTTCACCCACGAAACCATCCACTTTCGCTTCGATCGCACTCTCTATTTTCTCTATTTTAGGATCAGTAGTTTTAAAAGTGTATTGATGATTTTTCTGCGTATAAGATTGATAAGATATTTGCGTGTAAGAATTGGTTTGAATTTGGTGCTCGATGATTTGTTGCCATTTTTTAAAGGGGTCATACTCAGGCACTTGAATTTGGCTTAAACACATCTGATTTTGAATATAGATTAGCATGTCTTCCATACCCACACCGAGTGCTACCGCTAATTCATCATAACGCCCTTTCTCTTTCTCATACACAAAAGTGATGCCTCGCTCTAGGGGAAAAATTTTGTCGTTGAATTTTTCAGTGAAATTTTCAGGCAATTCTCTAATCTCTTGTAATACGAGATAATTAGGAGTGGTGCGGCATTTTAGCATCGGATGAGCGATTCCCAAGGTTAAAATATTCTTGTGTATTCTAGCATCTATCTTTTCTAAGTCTTGGGCAAGCTGTAATCTGAGCTTCTGTTTGTCTAATCTTAATTCTATCAAAAGATTTTCATATTGTTTTCTTAAAGTATTGCGTATTATTTCTAATTGTTTGGTTTGCTCTCTAGCGGCACGATATTAGCCATAAGAATGGATCATATCAGCCAAACTAAGCACCACATCCACACAGACTAAGACTGGACTCACTTTAGCAATTCCTTTTGCTCCATAGTGTATGGCACTATAGATGATTTTTGTGTTGCGCATACCACGCGCAAAACGCCCATCGGTTTTAAAGAGATCGATGCTTATCATAGTTGCTTGCAGAGTGTTTCTATCTCTATAAAACACTCTTGCTCCCCATGGATTGCACGGATATATGTTCTCCCTTCGATTTTTGTAGGTGTTAGTGCCTTTGGATTGATTTTAAAAACTAAAAACCGCTCTACTCCCTTTGGTTCTAAACGCACCCTGATCTCATCTGAAACATCTTTGAAGTCTTTCGCATTATCCAATAAGCGCAATACCTGATCAATATCCTTGTGCGCATTATAAAGTTCCTCAAATTCTTGTAGACTTAAATCTTCTCCTGCGATGAGTCACCCACAAGAACGATCTGTTAGCTCTTGGCGTTCACGCCATTTTTTTACTTTTTCTCTTACTGCATTTTCTAAAAACACCACCCGATTTGTGCGATTAAATTTGTTGATTTCATCATATAATTTTAAAATGTTGCACCCATAAACACTAATCTTGTGTTTTTCATTGAAAAACCCCCGCTTTACTAAAAAGTCTAGGTGTTTTTGAATGGTCATAAAATCAATCTCTGTAACTTGCGATAATTCATTAAGATTTAATCCATCTCCAAAAGCATGCAAGCAAAATAGAGTGAATTCCCCTATATCTTCAATTCTTTCCAAACAAAGACTTAGCTTATACCCCTGATATGGAATACTCACATCTATAAAACCAGTGTCATGCTTCATCCTTATAACTCCTAAAATCCTCTATTCATAATTCTTAATTAATATTTCTTAATCATTTGTTATTTTTAAAGCTTCATTCCCTTTTTCACTCTGTAAAGTTGCACGATTATTTCTAATGCCAATGACTTTGGCTTCCATTACTTTGTCTTTTATCGTGTCCTTGACTTCAGCGTCTATCCCTAGCTTATTTTTCCATTATAATAGACACTTGATTGTTTTCAATCTCTATATAGAGTTCTTTTTGAGAATTGGAGCCATAAGAGAGCTTGTTTTGCTGGTAGGCTTTGTAATCTTGGTCAAACACCACATAAAACAAGCGTTTGTTTTGAGAGTTGGGGTAAGGGATCACATTAATAGAATAAAAAGCGATATTCTTTTTTTCATTTTTTGCAAACACCCTTTTTTTATACTCTTTAAAAGCGTTGAATTTCATGCCGTCATAGCGAGTGAAATTGGGGTTATAAAAACGCATGTAGCGTTCAAAATCGCCCCTAGCCCAGGCTTCTTTCCATTGAAAAAGGGAGCTTAAAATCATGCTCAATTCTTCTTTAGTGCTAGGGAAAAACTTGTCTTCATAGGTGATGAGGAACGCTTTTTCGCCTTTTAACACCTTATCATAAGAGCTTAGAATAGGGTTTTCAATCGCAATGCAGCCCTTGGTGTTCAATTCATTCCGATCGCCATTTAAAGGCATTCCATGCACCCAGATGCCATGCCCAGTGCGTTTTTTCAAGGTGTCATACAAATTAGGGTAATTCGTTACAAAAGCCAAAACGCCATAATATTGATCCAAGCGCTCTAATTTCTGCGTGATACGATACACTCCAATAGGCGTGGCCAAATCGCCCTCTAAAGTTTTATCGCCCTTTTTAGAGCCTACAAGGGCTTTAGAGCTGTTGATTTTTTTAAGCATGTTGTTGTCTATTTCATAAAACTCTAAACTAGGTTTGGATTTATTAGCCACAAATAAAAACTGCTTGTTTTGATAATAGCCAAAATCCGTGTCCTTGTTTTGAAGCTCTTCTGCCCAAAAAGATTTATCCGCTAAATAAGAATCCAGCTTTTGACCCACCACTTCCAAGCCTTGTTTTTGATAAAGGTGCATGATTTCTAACAAACGATCACTAGCATTCAAGCCCACAAACCCCATTAATAGAGCTGATAATATTTTTTTCAATCCCTATTCCTTTGATAGATATAACCCAATTTTTGCAAACTCTTTTCTTCCTTGCTCCATGATTTTTGAGCGATCACTTGCAAGTTTAAAAAAACCTTTTTTTCGCCCACTTCTTGCATTTTTAATCGCGCGCTAGTCCCGATGCGTTTGATATTCACCCCGTTTTTGCCTATCACGATTTTTTTTTGGCTTTCTTTTTCTACGATAATACGCGCATACACCTTGTCTATGCGTTCTTCTTCTATAAATTTATCAATCATCACATCGCTTTCATAAGGGATTTCATCGCTCAAAAAATCAAACAAACTCTCCCTAATGATTTCCTTATAAATATCGCGCATTTTTTCATCGCTCATCAAATCCTTTTCAAAAAGCCATGCGCTAGGATTTAAATGCTTGCTGATGCATTCTAAAAGCGCGTTTAAATTTTGAGATTTTTTCGCGCTCAAAGGCACTAGAGCTAAAAATTGCGATGAATATTTTTGGTACTCTTGTAATTTTTGTAAAACTTGCTTATGCGTGGCTGTGTCAATCTTACTCAAAGCCAAGATATGGGGTTTTTGGCACAAACTCAAAAACTCTTCATACCCTTTCAAATCATCATGCACAGAAGCCAAAAAAACGCGCAATTCAGCATCGCCCATCGCTTTTAAAGCCTGTGAGAGCATGCACTGATTGAGTAATTTTTCTTGATGATGGAGCCCTGGTGTGTCTAAAAAAATGATTTGGCTCTCATACCCTTCTTTATCTTTGAAAGGCACGATGCATTTCATCAATTTTCTGGTCGCGTTAGCCTTATGCGAAACAAGGGCTAAATGAGCGTTTAATAAAGTGTTTAAAAGAGTGCTTTTTCCAGCGTTTGGTTTGCCTATAAGAGCTACAAAGCCCGCCTTAGTTTTCATTATAAAATATACTTCACTAAATTTTCATCAGCCACTAAATCCTCTAGCTTGGATTGAACCAATTCTTTAGTGATAGTAACCTTTTGCCCAAAATAATCCTCCGCTTCAAAACTAATGTCTTCTAGCACTTTTTCAATGGTGGTGTGTAACCTTCTAGCGCCTATATCTTCGCTTTTTTGATTGGCGTTATAAGAAAGTTTGGCTAACTCTTTGATCGCATCGTCTTCAAACGCAATTCCTACGCCCTCCACTTTTAAAAGGGCTTGGTATTGCTTGATGATAGAGTTTTTAGTTTGGGTTAAAATCATATACATGGTTTCTTCGGTTAAATTCTCTAACTCCACCCTTAAAGGGAAACGCCCTTGCAATTCAGGGATCAAATCGCTTGGTTTAGAAAGATGAAAAGCCCCTGCTGCAATGAATAAAATATGCTCTGTTTTAATAGAGCCATACTTCGTATTCACCACACTCCCCTCTACAATCGGCAACAAATCCCTTTGAACCCCCTCTTTACTGGGATCTTGACGGCTTCCTTCTTTAGAGCTTACAGCGATCTTATCAATTTCATCAATAAAAATCACCCCTGAACTTTCCGCACGCTTCAAGCCTTCCATTTTAATGGCTTCGGTGTCTAAAAGCGTGTCGCTGATTTCTGCTTTTAGGGCTTCTTTAGCCTCTTTAACGCTTAAAGTTTTCTTGACTTTATCCTGTTCTTTATGGAAAACCTTAATCAAGTTTTCTTGAACCCTTAAAATTTCAGGCGGCACATTGGAATCAATCTCTATGCTTTTTTTACGCACTTCAATTTCAATTTCTCTACTATCCAACTCGCCTTGTGCGATTCTTTGTTGCATCTTTAAAAGGCTGTTAGCGTATTCTTGTTTTTTCTCTTCGCTCACGCCACTAGGCAATGGGGGTAAGAGTTTTTTAGCGATTTTTTCTATAACCGCTTCTTCAATCTTGTCTTTTAATTTTTCTTTATGCTCATTTTCCACTAAAAGCACGCTGTTATTGACTAAATCCCTCACCATAGACTCCACATCACGCCCCACAAAACCCACTTCTGTGTATTTGCTCGCTTCCACTTTCACAAAGGGGAGTTCCATGATTTTTGCTATTCTTCTTGCAATTTCCGTTTTACCCACGCCAGTAGAACCAATCATTAAAATGTTTTTAGGCGTGATTTCTTCTTGTAAGGATTTTTCCAGTTGCAAACGCCTGTAACGATTCCTAAAAGCGATAGCGATAGACTTTTTAGCTTCCTTTTGCCCAATGATGTATTCATCTAAATAAGCGACAATTTCTCGTGGGGTCATATTCAATTTAGACATTAAAGCTCCAAAATTTTAATATTCGTGTTGGTGTAAATGCAAAGATCCCCTGCGATTTTTAAGGACTCTTCTACAAGTTTTCTAGGCTCTAAATGAGCGAAATGATCCAAAGCCCTAGCCGCGCTCAAAGCGTAATTCCCCCCACTCCCAATAGCAGCGATCTTATTGTCTTCAGCCTCTAAAACATCGCCCATGCCGCTCAAAATAAAAATGTGATCGAAATTTAAAACGATCATCATCGCTTCCAGTCGGCGCAAATACTTGTCTTTGCGCCATTCTTTGCTGAAATCCACTACGCTTTTAAACAAATCCCCCTTTTTACTCTCTAAAATGCGTTCAAACATATCAAACAAACTAAAAGCGTCCGCGGTGCTCCCGGCAAACCCGCTTAAAACCTGGTTGTGATACAAGCTTCTGATTTTTGTCGCATTGGCTTTGACCACGCAATTACCCAAAGTTACCTGCCCATCGCCTCCAATGAGCGCGAACTTTTTATGATTAAATTCCCCTCTATAGCCCAAAATCGTCGTCGCTTCAAACATTTTCTACTCAGCCACCACATCAATTTTAAACGCACCCACAACCCCCGATCCAAGCTTGACTTCAATCTCATAAATCCCTGTGCTTTTAATCGGGTGTTTGAGTTCAATGTCTTTTTTATCTAAATTTAAACTCGCATGCTGTTCTTTCAAACGCTCCGTGATTTCTTCCTTAGTGATCGCTCCAAATAAAGAGCCGTTCGCACCGACTTTTTTGTGGATAGTCAGCGTGATGGTTTGTAAGGTTTCTACCATTTGCAATTTTTGCGCCTTTTCTAGGGCTTCTTTTTCAGCTTTCTTTTTAACTTCGGCTTTGTATTTGTTGATCACTTCGTTAGTGGCGAGTTTGGCTTTTTTATTAGCGATTAAAAAGTTATTCCCATAGCCATCTTTAACCTCACACACTTCACCCGCTTTGCCTAAATTTTTCACATCTTCTAATAATAGAACTTTCATCATATCCCCTTTAAGTTGTAAGTAATTTGTAATTATACTCTTTATTTTAATAAGTTGGGTTTTTATTGCCTATTCTTACCACCCATCTGTTTTTCTAAAGCCTGTTTGATCAACCCCAAACAATAAGGGATACTCTCTTTTGTTTCTAGTTTGATTTCTATGTCCCCATTCCCCAAATGACCTTTATTAGTCATATCCCTTGCCAGATTTTTTTCGTCTTGCAGTTCATTGAATTCCATATTTAAATACAATTTTAAATCCTTGTTTTGCACAACAATATCCACAAAATTTTTGTCAAACATATAAGAGATATAATCTTGATTAAATTTTTCGGTTATCCTTTCATCAAAAGCTTTAATCTTTTCTCTTAAAATATCAAATAATTCCCTTGAATGAGAACCAAACTTATAAGAGCTTAAATCATAAACCTTTTTTTCTTTCTTGGGTTTATATTTCTCTAATGTTTCTGCATCTAGCTTGGGGTAAGTCCAAATCTTTAAAGCCCAATCCGCTAAATCATTAGCTCTTTTTTTAATCTGTTCTTCGCCAAAAACTTCTAAATCTTTATCTTTTAAACTTTGATTGAGTCTCAACGGGCTTTGTTTGAAGCCCTTCTCCATATCTCTTTTTTCTTGGAAAGATTTGTTACTATACTCCTTGTTATAACCGGTTAGAGTGAGATTCCCTATTGTGTGAAGATATTTATCGTGTATTGCTTGAAAATTTCCACCCAAATCCCTTTTCCATTCTTCTGTGAGTGTTTGAGGCATGATGTGCTCTATAGTGCATTCCTTAGTATTGACCGGCTCTTCTGTGTTAAAACTTTCTAGCCTTTCAAAAAAGTATTTCTTTTTTTGAAAATTATAAAAATCTATCGTAATAAAAAGCTTTTTAAACTCGTCATTGTTTGGAAATCTTTGTTTTTCTGTCAGATAGCCAAAATGCACTTTTATACTTTCAAGATATTGATCTTTATTGATCTTTTTTGTAAAAGAGGGAAAGATTTTATTGAGACCATTTAATCCAAACCCACACACCGTCCTTCTGCAAATATAGCTCTCTGTTAAAGCGATAATAGAGATAAAATCCTGACTGGATAAAACGCTATCTTTATAATCGCTATAAAGCTCCAATAATAGCGGATACACCACATCCATTTCCAAATCTACAAGAAAACTTAAAGCCTCGTTTAAATCTTTATCGCCTTCTTTTTTGAATGCAATCTTGCAAAAGAATCCGCAGTATTTTTGCAAATCTTTTAATAAATCCTCTATTTCTATCCCCTCTTTTTGCTGATAATCCTTGAAAGCTTCATAAACTCTTTTCTCATTGGGAATCTTTCCTGTTTTGATCGTGAGATAATGCCGGACAAACCGATTAAACAATGTTTCATTCTGTTTAAAATCCTCCTCCATAGCCCTCCAATATTGATTATAAAAATATTCTTGTTTTTCAACCTCTGTTTCCATTATGATATAGTTTCTGATCAAATCCGCTTGCGTGAGTTCGATACCTTTTGAGTTCATGCTCTCAAAAATAAGTTGAGGATCATCTTTTTCTTTCTTTAAAGCAATCCAAACTATCATGAGTTTTTCTAATCCTTTAAAAATCGTTTCTAGTTTGTCGGTGTTTTCACTGATCCATTTTTCAAATAATTTAAAATTTTCCACTATTTTTAACGAAGGCTCGCTCGGTTTTCTTCTGTCTTTATCAATCAAAGACAGCAAGGTGTCTTTATCAGACTCTGATAAGATGAGTCTGAATTTCTTATCGCCGTCATTACCGCTGTTGATAAGATAGCTCTCCATTTTTTTACGCTTAACTTCATCGCTTGAGCGATTCCTTAAAGCGATAAACAAAAGCGTGATAGTAGTGAGCCTTTGTTGGCCGTCAATGATGAGTAATGGCTAGAGTGCGTATCATCAACTCGTGCATACAAAATAGAACCGATAAAATGCCCGTTCATCTTATCATTTCCGCCAATTTTTATAATATCATCCCATAATTGTTCGCATTGTTCCTTTTTCCAACTATACAGCCTCTGATAGATAGGAATGACAAATTGATTCGTTTGATTTTGTTCAAAAAATTCTAATAGTGTGGCTTCTCCTGCTTTCATGAATAACACTCCTTGATTTAGCGGATTTTACCGCATGCATCTTAATCAAACTTGATACAGATTTTACTTTTTTACCCCATAAATGCTATAATCACCCCTATCAATCAAACTCAATTCATAACAATTAAAGGTAGTTAATGATAGTAAGAACTCAAAATAGTGAAAGCAAGATCAAAGAATTTTTTGAATTTTGCAAAGAAAATGAAGTGGAATTTGTGGATTTTAGATTTAGCGATATTAAAGGCACTTGGAATCACATCGCTTATTCTTTTGGGGCTTTAACGCATGGCATGTTTAAAGAGGGGATTCCTTTTGATGCGAGTTGTTTTAAAGGCTGGCAAGGCATTGAACACTCCGATATGATTTTAACCCCCGATTTGGTGCGTTATTTCATTGATCCTTTTAGCGCGGATGTGAGCGTGGTCGTGTTTTGCGATGTGTATGATGTGTATAAAAACCAGCCTTATGAAAAATGCCCTAGAAGTATCGCTAAAAAAGCCTTACAGCATTTAAAAGATTCAGGTTTGGGCGATGTGGCTTATTTTGGCGCAGAGAATGAATTTTTTATCTTTGATTCCATTAAAATTAAAGACGCTTCCAATTCCCAATACTACGAAGTGGATAGCGAAGAGGGCGAATGGAATAGGGATAGAAGTTTTGAAAATGGCGTGAATTTTGGGCATAGACCGGGCAAGCAAGGAGGCTATATGCCTGTGCCGCCAACGGATACGATGATGGATATTCGCACAGAAATTGTGAAAGTCTTAAACCAAGTGGGGCTAGAAACTTTTGTCGTCCATCATGAAGTCGCGCAAGCGCAAGGCGAAGTGGGCGTGAAATTTGGGGATTTAGTGGAAGCCGCTGACAATGTCCAAAAACTCAAATATGTGGTTAAAATGGTCGCTCATTTAAATGGGAAAACCGCCACTTTCATGCCAAAACCCCTATATGGGGATAATGGGAGCGGGATGCACACCCATGTGAGCGTTTGGAAAAACAACGAAAACCTTTTTAGTGGCGAAACTTACAAGGGCTTGAGCGAGTTAGCGTTGCATTTTTTAGGGGGCGTGTTGCGCCACGCTAGAGGGTTGGCCGCTTTCACTAACGCTTCCACTAACTCTTACAAACGCCTGATTCCAGGATATGAAGCCCCATCTATTTTGACTTATTCGGCTAATAACAGGAGCGCGAGCGTGCGTATCCCTTATGGGATTTCTAAAAATAGTGCTAGGTTTGAATTCAGGTTTCCTGACAGCTCATCAAACCCCTACTTGGCTTTTGCAGCGATTTTAATGGCGGGCATGGATGGCGTTAAAAACAAAATGGATCCCGGCGAAGCGATGGATATCAACCTTTTCAAATTGACTTTAGATGAAATTAGGGAAAAAGGTATCAAACAAATGCCCCACACTTTAAGGCGATCGTTAGAAGAAATGCTAGCTGATAAGCAGTATTTAAAAGAAGGTCATGTCTTTAGCGAAGAATTTATTCAAGCCTATCAGTCTCTTAAATTCAACGCTGAAGTGTTCCCATGGGAGAGCAAACCCCATCCTTTTGAATTTATCACCACTTATTCATGCTAAAACAATGAGCGAATCAATAATCCCACTCTAAAAGTTTAGAATAAGAAAAAAAATACCTTGTTCTTAAAAAGAGTGGTTGGAAAAATTGATTTTCTTTGTTTTTTAGTTTTGTTCTAATAGAGTGTCGATAATAAGATTTAAAAAATGCTCAAAGGTATTTTTTAAGATTAAAGCAAAGAACTCGATTTTAGCCAAGTGATAGTAAAGATTAGGTAGGTGTATTTTCTAAAACTACAGAGCTTCCATGGCTTTTTCATAGCCAAATTCTGCGGATTTTTGCAGGAATTTTTTAGCCCTGTTCTTTTTCTTTCTAGTGCCAAGCCCTTCTTTATAAGCGATCCCAATCCTATAAAGGATCTCCCCCATTTGTTGTTTGAGTAAAGTAATATTGCTTGAAATTTCAGCAATGTCTTCCCAAAGAAGTGTCTTATCTTTGATTTGAGTGGATTTCTTAACAAGTATTCCAAACTTCTTTCCAAATTTTATAGGATTCGCACTCAAACCTGAAAGATCAATGAATCGCGATCCAATAAGCATACTAGTGAACGCAAGGTTTGGTAATCTAAAATTGTTAGCAAAATAATTTGTGCTTTTATTAGAAAACATGCGAACCACATGCCTGTAAGTCTTAAGCGCTTGTTTCAAATCCTTTTTCATCCCTAAGCCTTGCGCTTGCATGCGTCCTAAAATTAAAGCACCCCCTAACAACCCGCTCCCATACCCTTTGATAGCGTTTTGTGCATAGAATTGCGCTTTTTTGTAATCCACTTTCACGCCCTTTCCCTCCAAATACATTTTGGCTAAATAAACGCTGCCAAGCCCAATGCTGTATTCTTGCGCCAATTTAAAATCTTTAAAGGCTTGTTTGTATTGGCCTTGATTAAAATGGTCTAAACCATTTTCAAAATAATATGTCTTATGATTTCGCGCAATTTCATCCCACTGATTTCGTGCCCTTTCATCCCAATCATCACTTATGCTAATATATTCATCAGCTATACAAAGTGAAAACGGCAACAATAAAACTAGTAAAAGCAATAAAGGCTTTAAAAAAGAGAGAGTGGTGCGATAAAAATCTTTAAACATGTCAAGTCCTTTTACAATTTGAGCCATTCTTTAGCCTGTTTTTATCATCTTTTTTTAAATTACAAACAACAGCATAATGGCGACAAGCAATAGGGAGATGGTTTCATATTTTTTGCTATAATAACATGAATTTGTTTCATAGTAACAAATTGAGAATATACCTTATGGAGGTAACACTATGGCTGACACAATCAATACAACTGAAACAACCCATGAAACAAAAAAACCAAACGCTTTTGTAGATTTTTTCAAAAACAGTTTGACTGACAAGCGTTATGATGCATTAGGTCTCATTGGAGCAGGGGTTTTATGTTGTGTCTTGAGCGGTGCTATGGGGATTGTTGGGATAATCTTTGTCGCAATAGGAATCTTTTTGTCTTTTTCTAATATCAACTTAGTGAAATTAGTTGAAAAATTGTCCAAAAAACAACCTAAAGCGGCAACAACTGTCAATAACGAAACCCAAAAATCTCAAGCAACAAGCGTTACCAACGGACCAACTGAAGCTAAAGAGAATAAAGATTGAGGCAAAACAGCGATTTTGACTGAAGAAAGAATGAGAGAAAATTTCAAAAATTTAGGTGTTCTAGTGGTTTATTACTCACTGCATGACCCACACAAGCGACCTATAAAATGATACAAAGAGAATTGAATAGTGTCTCATTTTATGGTTGCTCTAATTATGTAAATAAAGGCGACCGTAAGGGCATTTTACGAGAAATAAATGGCTCAATGAAAATGGTCTGCTTGGCTAGTGTAAAAGCTAATGTTAAAGAAAATTCTTTTTTCTTAGGGTGTAAAAAGTATCTTAAGTGCAAATGGACCGCTAGCGTGGATTCACAAGATCCTAAATATCCCAAATGCAATGGATTGATGAAAAGAAAAAAGAATTTCAAAAGCAATGAGTTTTTTACAGCTACATCACTTACCTTAAATGCAATGGAATTTTGTCTCTATACCAATTCTGAAAAAAAAGGAAACTAATGTTTAGAAAACTAGCAACCGCTGTATCGCTCATAGGTTTACTAACCTCTAACACTCTTTATGCTAAAGAAATAAGTGAAGCCGATAAGGTCATTAAGGCCACTAAAGAAACTAAAGAGACCAAGAAAGAAGCTAAACGACTCAAAAAAGAAGCTAAACAGCGCCAACAGATCCCTGATCATAAGAAACCTCAATATGCCTCTGTTGATGACACAAAAACTCAAGCACTTTTTGATATATACGACACCTTGAATGTGAATGACAAAAGCTTTGGGGATTGGTTTGGTAATAGCGCTTTGAAAGACAAAACCTATCTCTACGCTATGGATCTATTGGATTATAACAACTATTTATCCATAGAAAACCCCATTATCAAAACAAGAGCGATGGGGACTTATGCGGATCTCATCATCATCACAGGTTCGTTAGAACAAGTCAATGGGTATTACAACATTCTAAAAGCGCTCAACAAACGAAACGCTAAGTTTGTGTTAAAAATCAATGAGAACATGCCTTATGCCCAAGCGACTTTTTTACGAGTACCAAAAAGAAGCGATCCTAATGCCCACACGCTTGATAAGGGAGCGTCAATTGATGAAAACAAGCTTTTTGAACAACAAAAACGCGCGTATTTCAACTACGCCAACGATGTGATCTGCAGACCCAATGATGAAGTGTGTTCGCCCCTAAGAGATGAGATGGTCGCTATGCCCACTAGCGATAGCGTTAAACAAAAACCCAATATCATTGCTCCTTATAGCTTGTATAGACTAAAAGAGACAAATAACGCCAATGAGGCCCAACCATCACCTTATGCCACTCAAACCGCTCCTGAAAACAGCAAAGAGAAGCTCATAGAAGAGCTAATCGCTAACTCCCAACTCATAGCCAATGAAGAAGAGAGGGAAAAGAAACTCTTAGCAGAAAAAGAAAAACAAGAGGCTGAATTGGCTAAATACAAGCTCAAAGACTTAGAAAATCAAAAGAAACTAAAAGCTTTAGAAGCAGAGTTGAAAAAGAAAAACGCTAAGAAACCTAGAGTAGTGGAAGTGCCTATCTCCCCTAAAACAAGTAATTCTGATGAAACAATGAGAGTTGTTAAAGAAAAAGAAAACTATAATGGGTTATTAGTGGATAAGGAGACCACGATCAAAAGAAGCTATGAGGGGACTTTGATCAGTGAAAATTCTTACAGCAAAAAAACGCCTCTCAACCCTAATGACTTGAGGAGCTTAGAAGAAGAAATTAAGAGCTACTATATCAAGTCTAACGGCTTGTGTTACGCTAATGGCATTAGCCTCTATGTAAAAATCAAAAATGATCCCTACAAAGAGGGAATGCTGTGTGGTTATGAGAGTGTTCAAAATCTGCTCTCACCACTAAAAGACAAGCTCAAATACGACAAGCAAAAGTTACAAAAAGCGTTGCTGAAAGATTCAAAGTAAGTTAAAGTTTTGTTTGAGAAATGGATTGGTCTGACTTTGCTTCTTAATTCCTTAGCCTATCCATGCCAAAAGGTAACCATTAGTTTCAAGCAGTATGAAAATCTTATCCATATCCATCAAAAAGGTTGCAACAATGAAGTGGTGTGCAGAACGCTTATTTCTATCGCTTTGTTAGAAAGCTCTCTAGGGTTGAACAACAAGCGCGAAATTTCCACAAAAGACACTTCTTATTCCATGTTTCACATCACCTTAAACACCGCTAAAAAATTCTATCCTACCTATTCTAAAACGCTCCTCAAAACCAAATTGTTAAACGATGTGGATTTTGCGATCCAATTAGCCAAACAAATTTTAAAAGAAAATTTTGATTATTACAAACAAAAACACCCCAACAAAAGCGTGTATCAATTAGTGGAAATGGCAATAGGCACTTACAATGGGGGAATGAAACACGATCCTAATGGTGCTTATGTGAAAAAATTCCGTTGCATTTATTCTCAAGTGCGATATAACGAGTAGAGCATACTCATTTTATAAGCAATCTTGATGACACACTCCTATTATTTTATGAATTTATAATAATATCATTTACATTATTATCTTTTAATTTTCTTTTTGTTAAGATATCTTGTCTTAATCACAGTTCGCTTGAACCCACAGGCACTAAAGACTTGTCATAGCTCAATTCACCTCTAGTTTTAGCGGCTTGCAAATCATCGTAAAAAGTTGCTTGATTTGGCACTTTCCCCAATTTGTATTTCTTGCTCAAGCTTGGACTTACCTTAATGAGTTCATCGGTGAAGAATGGATCATCATAGTAAAGCGCCTTGTGGCATTTGATGGGTTTGAGCGTATTCTCTAAAACAATAAGCTCATCGCCCATAGTCATCAATTCATCAGGGGTCATCAAAAACCGCTCTTTGTTGCTGATAGAAGTGTTGGTCTTACCTGTATTATCATCAATGCTTCGGCTCACATCTTGCCTTGTGTATTTCCCTAACACCTTAGAAAGTTTTTCAAAGTGTTCATAGTAGTTATCGTTGTTGATCCCATAATACATATTCAAAGAAAGGTTGTCTAAAATAGTCTTAGCGCCATTCCTACCATAACCAAGTGGGGGGTCATTCTCTAGTTGCGCCTTACTTTGAAACACAAAAGCGGGACGCATGTTGTATTCTGCCATAATCCCTACCGCTTTAACAAAGGTCTCTAAATAGCCACAGAGCGTAAATTCATCCATGAGCATCAAGCAACTTCTTTTGCATTGTGGATCATGGATTGGTAGAATCAAATTGCTATAAATCATCACATTGAAAAACAGCTCTAGTATCGGCCCAACAATAGTGCTTTCTTTAGGATTAGCGATCACGCCAATACTCACTTCATCAATCCTTAAACGCCTGAAATCAAAATCATTAGCGCTCGTGAAATTCCTGATCATGGCGTTATTGTAAGGCGCAAACGCTGATGTATAGACCCCTTGAACCGAGCTATAAGTTTCTTTAGCGCCACCCATTGTCTTGAAGTTATTCCACATGTTTCTAGTGGCAGGACTAAGCGCTCTTAGATTGTCGCCACTCTTATCTTCTTCGCCTCCAAAAAATTCCATCAGAGACACGACTTTTTCCATGTTTGTGTCTTCATCAATCAAGTTGATACCGCTTGCCATAGAACCTATGAAAAACATCGTAGGGGTTTCAGGCATGATGATTTTTTTTCTTTTGACAAACTCAAGCCCCTTTTTAGTCCACATGAGATCCCTGTAAATATTGCAATTGATGACAAAAAGGTTTCGCGCCTGATTGCTAAAAAAAGGATCTTTTTCGTTGGGTCTTTCAGGGAACACGAGCTTAGCCAATCCAAAGATTTGAGTGGAAAAATCCCCTCCACTAGCCACCATGCCATGCCCTTTTAAGCGTGTGTCAATTTGAGAGAGTATGTCTTCAGTCAAAACCACATCATTACCAAAATCCACATAAGCGAAAGGATTAAATCGGTGTGTTTTTAAGGAGAAAGGTTCATAGATGAACACTTTTTGGTTGAAGCGTTTCTCTCTGATTTTCCCGCAAGTTTCCATAGTGTCAGCCTTAGGATCAAACACAACGATATTTTGAGGATAATTGATCATATTGGGCATGATGAAACCCACCCCCTTACCGCTCCTGGTAGGGGCAATGAGTCCAATAAACGCCTGTCCTGCGTAAGCGATAAAATCCCCCAAGCCACGCCTGCCTACAATCACCTCTCGTTTGTCAAAGGCGCGTTTTTTATTGTTGGGTGTGATAAGCTTGGCTTTGATCATTTTTTCTTCAGTTTCCCAACTCGCGCTACCAAAGAGATCATCAACTTTTTTATTCGCTCCTATGTCTCTAGTCCGAGTTAAGTATTTTAAGAACCACACAAAAAAGGTAATGAAGATATAAGAGCATAAAATAGAACTATATACGACTAAGGATATATTGAACCCATAAATCTTGAGTGAGCTAAAAGTGAGCGCCTTAAAATAGTATGCAGGAAAATCTTGTATCGCATAGATCCATATATCAAAAAGATCATCATCACTCTCAGGCAATTTATTATCATCATAAAAATTACCTAAGAGGATCAAGAAAAATAACCCTGATGTGATAAAAGAATAGGATAGTAATAGTATAGCTTGCAACCAAAAGCCAAAGGTTTTAACCCTTTCTTTTAGCCCATCTATAATGATTTCTTTAAAACTTTTTTTCTTTTGAGGCTGATTAGCTTTATCTTTAAAAACCTTTTTTTGAGTTTTTATGAATTTGTAGAGGAAAAATAACGCTACTAACCCTATGAAACTAAAAATAACAACCAACTTATAATCCTCTATGAAATATAAGGTGTTATACAAAAAGTCTTCCATTGTGCCTACTACCTATGTTTGATATAAAATTCATCACACTGTTTGTGGTGGTTGATATGAACAATTATATCAATCAAATCTTTAAAGCCTTCAATGAGACTTTCAAACTTGATATTCCTTGCTGCGCTATTAGATGAACTCATGTTGGCTAAACGAATAAACGCTTCTTCACTGCTCCCTGCATGCAGAGTGGTTAGCGTGCCTTTATGACCGCTACAAAGCACATTATAAAAATCGTATGCCTCACTGCTTCTGAGTTCCCCTAGAATAATTCTATCAGGCCGCATTCTCAAACATGACTTTAAGCAATCAGCAGAGGTGATATTCCCACCAAAAAAAAGCTGTGTGTAGTTCTTGTGGTGTTTGAATACGATCTCTTCGGTGTCTTCAATGGATATGATCCTTTCTTCTTTGGGGATAAACTCCATGATGCTTTTGATATAAGTCGTTTTACCGCTTCCTGTGCCACCACAAACAATCACATTTTTACCAATAGCAATACCATCTTTAATCGCACTGATCGCTTGTTCTTTGTTGTCTAGTAGATTATAAAAACCTTGCTCTTCAAAAAAGCTATGAGGATAGGTTGTTTTGCTAGGTATCCTTATGGATATGGAAATGGTTTCATCATTAACTGTAACAGGGGAAAGGACAATCTGCACCCTTTCACCATTCGCTAAATTGCTGCTCAAAATAGGATTTTCATAGTTGTCTATTGTTTTTTTCTTAAAACTTGCACAACACCGAGCAAAATGCATTAAACGAGACAGGCTAAAAGCTTTCTTGTCTCTCACATCAAATGGTTGCCATTCGCCATTATTTTTTAAAACCCATACAACCTTGTTCCCATTGTAACAAATCTCAGTGATATTTTCCATTTTTAAAAAATCACCAAAAAGTTCTTCAGTAGCATGCCTTAGAGGATTTAATGCCGCTTCTTTTAAAGCTCTTTCTACTTCTAGAAATTTTTTATCTTCTGCGCTCAATCTGTCTTCAGTCATGTTCTTATTCCAAATTTAATTTTAACTGGGTTATCAATTTAGCTCTTTCTAAAGAAGTGAGATAAGTCTTATTTTTGCTCAAAATAATATATTTAGTCCCTATATCTTGGACAATCTCATTGAGCTTCCTCCCAAAATCATCTATCCCTAGAATCTGAAACGCCACGCCCATCATATTGCCATCTATGAATGGCGGTAAATACTCTCTTGGCAGATAAGAAGCCACTAGGTCTGAAATTCTTGCTACTTCATCACACATGAAATTATTGAAGTTGTCAGAAATTTCTGCAACAAACTCTCCAAGCGTTAGTTCATTTTTGATCGTGCTTTCTGCAAAAGTCTTTTCTTGTTTGCAACGATTGTAACTGGCTAACACAAGGTTGTTTAAATAGTTGTAATAAGCATCAAAACTAATAAAATTCTTTTGCATATTGATTCTTAACTCTTGAACCCTTCTCAAAAAATCTTGCGGATCGTTGCTATCTTTTAAAGAAGCGGCGTAATTTTGAATAAACTTATCCCTTACTTCATTCGCATTTCTCATAAGAGAGCTGTTGCTATCTAAGATCTTTTGTCTTTCTGCTTCATTGAAACCGAGTTCCATTGCTGTTTCCTTTCATTGTTTTTACTTGGTTTTTTCCGCCACTATATCCTCTAGAAGAGCCTAGTTGGTTTTGTCTTTTATTTTGTAAAGAACCGAGTTTAATAACATGAATATATTTTATCCTTTCTCTTGAATCAATTGCCACCTTTGGGGCTTGTGGTGATTTCTTCATGTTCTCTAGACAAAGTTTTGGTGCTTTGTTTGATAATTTCATCTACCACAGATTTGTTGGTAATTTTAACATCATACACGCCGCTAAAATCAATATCGTCCATTGTGAGAATCTTAATACTATCGCCCTCATTTTTGTAAAAACTTGGGGGGATATTCATCAGTTGCCCTAGAATTTGATTAGACATCTGAGCTGAACTTTGCATACTACCATTGATAGCTTGACCCAAAGCGTAATTAAATTCAGGTGTCCTTTCACTTCTACCTTTGCCAAGGCCTATGAGTTTATCTAGAGCTATGATAGGCGCGGTTTGCAAGAAGCTATTAACCACGCTTGCTATCACAGCAAAGCCTATACGCTTCATGAAGTGATTATTCACATAGCCATCTACCCCTGCTTCACCCAGCATGCCTGCTGCTTGAGCGTTTGCTAGAGGTATTATCACACCATCAGGCGTAATGGCTTTAGTAAAGACTATCATTAAACGAGTCATAATAGGCGTGCCACCTTTCACGCTTTGATAATTCCCATACACCTTAGTGCCTTTGTCTAATAAGATCATAGTGCCGTTCATGTTCCATACATCTTTGGCTACAACCCCACTCACTATACCCGTGAGAGTGGCATCTACTTTAGAAGTCAGAGTGATTTCAATGGGAGTGTATTGCGCTAAAACAAATGTGGGATCACTCTTGCCTATAAAGGCCTGTTTGACAGGGCTTGTTTCATCTTGTTTTTCTTCTTTCTTTTTATCATCAATGGGATTACCATTTTCATCTACGAAATCCCCACTCTTTTCTTTTTTGTTCTTAAGAGCGATTTCGCTGATATTTTTAGCGGTTTCTGCGACATCTTTGTCTATCTTATTGCTTTCTGCTTTAGTTTCTGCTGTGGGTTTTTTACTTTTTTCTTTATCATCATCTTTTTTATCGCCACCTAAAGCCTTAGCTAATTTAGCTTCTAAACTCTTATCCTTAATGGTTTTCTCTGTTTCGTATTGCTTAGTAATATCAGGCTCTATGGAAGCATAAATAGGATTATCGCTAGCTATTTTGTCCGCATCAACATTAGTGGCGTTAATAGTGGCAATATCGCCGCCATTTTTGAAATCCATTGGTAACAATGGATAACCTTTAGCCGCCATGTTATCAAAGGTTTTGCGGTTTCTTAGTTCGCTATAAATCAGATCCACTTCATCAGCTTGTCGTTTGATTCCTAGAATTAGTGCCCTTTCACTATCGCTCAAGCCTTCTAAACATTGCTCTATGGCCTCTTGATCAGTAGGGTCATCTAAGTTATCCAAGCACTCGCTTGCTTGATGCAACCTTTCTGTTTTACTCAATTGATTTTGTTTGTTTTGTGTCCTTTTATTTTGGATTTCTTGGATCAAATCGCTATAAAGGTTTTGGCATTTCCTTTTTTCTTCATCGGTCCTAGCCGTTTTCAAACAATCCAAGACAGCCTTTTCTCTGGCTTCTTGCAGGTATTTGAGCTTCTCTTCATCGCTCAAACCATCCAAGCACTTCATGATAGCCGCTCTGTCGTTAGGATCGGCATTTTTCAAGCAATCTTTTATCGCTTTATCTTTTTGTTGGCGCTGTTTCTCTAAAAACTTTCTCGCTTCAGGGGTGAGTAATTTCTCGCATTCTTGTTTCTCTTTTTCATTCCTAGCTCTTGAAACGCAGTCTAAATAAGCCTTAACGCTCTTTTTAGCTTCTTGCTCTAATAGTTTCCTCGCTTCAGGCGTGAGTAATTTCTCGCATTCTTGTTTTTCTTTTTCATTCCTAGCTTGAGAGAGGCAGTCCTTATAAGCTTTAAGGCTCTCTTTAGCTAAAACATTTTTCTGTAAGTCTTTAGGAAGATTTTTAAAACATGCTTTTCTTTCTTCTTCATTTCTAGCTTTTTCCAAACAACTTAGCGCTTGCTTCTCTAAAAATTTCCTAGCTTCAGGGGTGAGTAATTTCTCGCATTCTTGTTTCTCTTTTTCATTCCTAGCTTTTGATACGCAATCCAAATAAGCCTTAACACTCTTTTTAACTTCTTGTTCTAAGAGTTTCTTCGCTTCAGGCGTGAGTAATTTCTCGCAGGCTCTCCTTTCAGTTTCATTTCTAGCTTGAGAGAGGCAGTCCTTATAAGCTTTAAGGCTCTCTTTAGCTTCTTCTAATAGTTTCTTCGCTTCAGGCGTGAGTAATTTCTCGCATTCTTTTTTCTCATTTTCATTCCTGGCTCTTGATACGCAATCCAAGTAAGCCTTAACGCTTTCTTTAGCTAAAACCTTTTTCTGCAAGTCTTTAGGGAGATCTTTGATACACCTTTTTTTCTCAGCTTCGGTTTTAGCGTTTTTCAAACAATCTAGTGCTTGCTTCTCTAAAAGTTTTTTCGCTTCAGGAGTGAGTAATTTCTCGCATTCTTGTTTCTCTTTTTCATTCCTAGCTCTTGAAACGCAGTCTAAATAAGCCTTAACGCTCTTTTTAGCTTCTTGCTCTAATAGTTTCCTCGCTTCAGGCGTGAGTAATTTCTCGCATTCTTGTTTTTCTTTTTCATTCCTAGCTTGAGAGAGGCAGTCCTTATAAGCTTTAAGGCTCTCTTTAGCTTCTTCTAAAAGTTTTTTCGCTTCAGGGGTGAGTAATTTCTCGCAAGCTTTTCTTTCAGCTTCGTTTTTAGCTTGAGATACACAATCCAAGTAAGCCTTAACGCTTTCTTTAGCTAAAACCTTTTTCTGCAAGTCTTTAGGGAGATCTTTGATACACCTTTTTTTCTCAGCTTCGGTTTTAGCGTTTTTCAAACAATCTAGCGCTTGTTGCTCTAAAAGTTTTCTCGCTTCAGGGGTGAGTAATTTCTCGCATTCTTGTTTCTCTTTTTCATTCCTGGCTCTTGATACGCAGTCCTTGTAAGCCTTGACGCTCTCTTTAGCTTCTTCTAAAAGTTTTTTCGCTTCAGGGGTGAGTAATTTCTCGCAAGCTTTTCTTTCAGCTTCGTTTTTAGCTTGAGATACACAATCCAAGTAAGCCTTAACGCTTTCTTTAGCTAAAACCTTTTTCTGCAAGTCTTTAGGGAGATCTTTGATACACCTTTTTTTCTCAGCTTCGGTTTTAGCGTTTTTCAAACAATCTAGCGCTTGTTGCTCTAAAAGTTTTCTCGCTTCAGGGGTGAGTAATTTCTCGCATTCTTTTTTCTCTTTTTCATTCCTGGCTCTTGATACGCAGTCTTTATAAGCTTTAACGCTTTTTTTAGCTTCTTCTAATAGCTTTCTCGCTTCAGGCGTGAGTAATTTCTCGCATTCTTTTCTTTCAGCTTCGTTTTTGGCTCTTGATACGCAATCCAAATAAACCCTAACGCTCTCTTTGGCTTCTTCTTCTAAAAGTTTTTTCGCTTCAGGCGTGAGCAATTTCTCACACTCTTTTTTCTCATCTTCAGTTTTGGCTTGAGATGTGCAGTCTTTATAAGCTTTCAGACTCTCTTTAGCTAAAATATCGCTTTGTAAGTCTTTAGGGAGATCTTTCAAACACTTTTTTCGTTCTTCATCGGTTTTAGCGTTTTTCAAACAATCTAGAACCTGTTGTTCTAACTTTTTCCTCGCTTCAGGCGTGAGCAATTTCTCGCATTCTTTTTTCTCTTTTTCATTCCTAGCTTTTGAAACGCAGTCCTTATAAGCCTTGACGCTCATATCAGCTAGTAGTTCTTTTTGCAAGTCTTGGGGAATATTTTTCAAGCACTCGTTTCGTTCTTCATCGGTTTTAGCGTTTTTCAAACAATCTAGCGCTTGCTGTTTCAATCTTTCTATAGCTTCTTTAGACAAGCCTTTCAAGCATTCATTTTTCTCAGCCTCTGTTTTGGCGTTTTTGATACAATCCTTATACTCTTGAAGCTCTTTTTGAAGCTCTAATTCCTTACGGAATTTCTCTCTAATATCAGGGTCATTTATGAGTTTCAAGCACTCGTTTCGTTCTTCATCGGTTTTAGCGTTTTTCAAACAATCTAGCGCCACCTGAACTTTTTGTTGGTTCAGTAAGCTTTTTTTTAGGTTTTCATCTTTGATTAAATCTAAACACTTGATCCTTTCTTCTTCAGTTTTGGCATTTTTGATGCAGTCATTATAAGCCTCTAAAGTCTTTTTCATTTGCTCTTGAAGTTTTTTGTCTTTGATAAGCTTCAAACATTCTTCATAGTTGCCACCATTACCAATACACTCATAAAAGGCTCTCAATGGGTTTTTGTCCTCAATTTCTGCAATATTCAAATAGTTGTATAAGGTTCTATTGGGATCGTCATTGAAGAAAAGATTTTTATCGATCATATTGCCTTTTTCATTCCGTTCTTTCAGCAATCGGTTATATTCTTGCCTTATTTGGATTTCATCATTGACATAAAGATTCCTGTCTTTGCTAAAACGAGAGCTTTTATCTTCCAAAGGTATAAAGTAGTGAAAAATGCTTCTAGAAAATAAAATAATCACGATAAGAACAGCGACTACAATGCCGCCAATAACGTATTTCTTTTTGCTTCCTTTGATAATCTCTTGATCGTTAGAGTCGTTAGTTATTTCTTCTAGCTTGTCTTCATCAAAATTGCTCTTAGTTTCTGTGGGGTTGTCAAGATGATTGTCTGAGCTTTCTTCTTTTAAATGATCTTCAAAATGATTGGCTTCTGTTGCTTCTTCATTAGATAGATCTTGGGGTGAATCTTGTTGGGTTTTTTTAGAAGTTTCATCATCAATTAAGTCCGTTTGAGTTTCTTCTTGATACTCATTATTTTCTTGATCGTATTCTTCGTTCAGTTCTTGGGTTTCTTCATCTAAATTCTTTTGCTGAGTGAAAGGTCTTTTATTATCAACTAATTTTCTGGCTTTTTTGAATAACTTGTCTGCTAGACTGCTATTGCTAGATTCTGAAGTTTCATTACCTTCAGAATCTATTTGAGTTTGGGTTTCTTTTAATTCGTATTCATCAAAATTGGTTTGAGTTTCTGTGGGGTTGTCAAGATGATTGTCTGAGCTTTCTTCTTTTAAAAGATCTTCAAAATGATTGACTTCTGTCGCTTCTTCATTGGATAAATCTTGGGGTGAATGTTGTTGGGTTTTTTTAGAAGTTTCAAGTTTATCGTTTTCTTCATTCATGTCTTAACGCCTTTTTATTTATCTCTGACAAGAGGGAGCTTTTTAATCACGCGCTCCAATTCACCATAGTTTTTGATATTGTAATTTTTTGTCAATGGATTTTTCCCATAGCCTTTATTGATCACTGTTACAAGGGCTTTGTCTTTAATGAGCTTAAACTTCTCTGCAATTTCATTAACTCTATACCATCTCAATCCTGAATTAGTCATGTTAGGATCAATGGCAGCATCAGTCATGCTCAATTTCCCATCAGGTTGAACCACAAAAATAGCAGGTTGGAGAGTGATGTTTTTGAAACCAAAATAAGTGAATGTGCCATCATCAAAAATTTCAGAGGGCATAATATGTTTAGAGCGTTTTTCAGGCGCTTGGTAGTAATTGTAGTTTCTAGGCACAGGGTTTCTTTTTAACGCATTATGCACATATTGGGTCTCTAGCGCCTTTGCTTGATCTAGTATAATTTTTTGTTTTTCTTCTCTTATTTTTTCTTTGTTGATAATCTGTTCATTGCTCGCCATCATTACTCTATTGATGTAGGCTGTGGTGTTGAGATTTTCTTGCTTGATCAATTCTCTCTGCCTCTTTGCTTCTTCTCTCTTTTTTAATTCTTCTTCAATAACGCTAGAAACTTCGTGTCTTTGTGGGTATTCCAATTTGACCGTTAGATACGCTGAAGCAAAATTGTCTTTTTGAGCTATCCTCAAAATGAATTGATACAAGGCTTTATTGGTCCGCACAACAAGATTAGTCCTCCAAGCGCTATCGCTAGGAGATAATTCTATGGAATTATCCTCGGGGCTTTTTTGAGATTTATCTGTCTTAATACTGATTTTATCCTTGGCTCTTTGCTTGATTGTCTCTTCAGCTTGTTTCTTGTTGAGTTCTTCAATTTGTTTGAGCGCATTAGCTTGAGCCTGCTCTTGCATGTCCTCTAGTCGTTCCATTTGGTCTAATTCATTTTCTCGTTGTTGTTTGATCAATTCGCTAAGATTTTTGTTATTGCTCAAATTTTGTGGGTTACTCATAGCGTTAGTGAGATTTTCTAAATTGGCTCTATTTTTTGCACGCTCCTCCTTTCTTTTTTCTCTTTTATCTTTTTGTGCCTTTTGCGCCTGTTCTTTAGCTTCTTTTTCTTTTTCTAGAGCTTTTTTTTGTTCTTCTAATTCTTTAGGGTCAGGCGCATCTACGATAAGTTTTTTTGTTTTTAAAAATTCTTGGTAATCTCTTGTCATTAGGGCAAAATTCACTGCTTCTTTTTCAAACATGAGATTACTTTTTACCGATTTAGGTTGAATGAATATATGATTAGAATTAGGCACAATACTCCAACCTTTATTGAAACCTGTTGTGATGTAAGAAATAGTTTCATCTTTTTCAAGTTGAATCACAGTAACATTGTCTAATGAAGTCCAAATCGTGATAGGTTTTTCATCTCCCAAATAAGCAATCTTCTTATTCACCACTTTCACCCTGCCACGATTAAAATTTTTAATGTCAGGTGCTGCTGCTTCTATTACGCTAGATAAAAATAAATAACCAAGACAGAAACAGCCAACAATTTTTTTAAAAAATGCCTGCTCCATCAACAATTCCTCTTAAAAAATATTTGTAATTTTAACACAAGAATATAGCGGCTAGCCTTTAAACATAGATCCACCAACTCTTCCTATCATTAAGGCATCTCTTTCTCTATCCATCCTGCTACCATCCATAGAAACAGAGCTGAAAATGGTATTAACGATCGCATTGACACTCTCAATAATCGTCTCTATGAAACCCTTTAAAATAAATAAAGTGATAAGACTCGCAATAGTTGAATCGATACCTAGTCCCCCTTGATTGATGTTCTGTATAGCAACAGAGGGCGTTATGGTCAAATTGAAAGCCAATAATGCCAAAACACCAAAGAGCAAAATAGGAATAGCTAGAACTAGGATAAACAAATTATTAATAAACCATATCAATATGTTTTTCATAGAATCTTTGAACCAATCTAGCACGATCAAACATACCGCAATAGGGAACACAATACCGCTAAAAGCCCCAGCTATCAAAGGTTTCACAACCACAGTGCTTATTCTCATAATGATAGTTACTTGCATGAAAATGGCGAATAAAGAAATACCTGCCACTTGCAAGCCTTGTAACAAACTAGGAGCGTTGTTGCCAACATTAGAAAAAACAGCTCTTACCGCAGGTAAAATTGAATTAACAGTGTAATTCAGCACTAAATCTAAAGCCCAAAAAAGAACTTGATTCAGCCCAAAAGCGCCTGCTAAACCAAAATAAATAGAATAAGAGATTTTATAAAGATAACCAAAACCTGCATAGGCGATAAAAGAGACCATCGCCATTTTGAATAATGTCCCCCCAACAAATCGCATGTATTCAAAACCTATGTTAATCTGAATGTTACTTGAAATATCTCTCAATTTCATAAAAGAAATAAAAACAAAAATCCCAAAAACAATATAAATCAGGTAAGAAACAAAATCAAGATATGACCCTTGCCCTATGATAATATCAGGCAGATTGACTACACCATATGCAGGAAGAACAGCAGCGTCCGCTCCTTTGACAACAGATTCTAATGCGGCAAAAGCAAGCATGGCTGTAGTGTTGTTTTGCAGTTTATTTGCAGTGAATTCTTTACCAATCAGCCAAATTAAACCATCAGCTGTAATATTCGTAGAAGCTTGAGCGGTTATTGAGCTAATTATTTGTAAAAGAATATTGCCTTTCACATTGTCCTCAACACCGCCTTTGGTAAAATTCTGAATCTTGTTGCTCAAATTGTCTAGCACGCTATCCATGGATACATCTATGTTTTTATTTATCAATGCGTTCCAACCAAAATTACAGCCACTTGATGGCGTTAG
Source organism: Helicobacter pylori (assembly GCA_008033015.1). Classification (GTDB taxonomy): domain Bacteria; phylum Campylobacterota; class Campylobacteria; order Campylobacterales; family Helicobacteraceae; genus Helicobacter; species Helicobacter pylori_DH. Next base: position 205,762 of record CP032042.1, on the reverse strand, counting down.
AGCAAAACCTTGTATAGCTGTAGCAACACTTGCCCACGCCGATCCCCATAAAGGACCTAAAGTATTCAAATATTTCACCAGATTGCTAGCGGCTAAACTTGTGGCTAATGGTGTACTAAGCGCTTCAATCACACCCTGCCCTGAACTCTTTCCACTCCCTGATGCACCAATAGATGTATAGCCTGTCAAAATATCTGCAAAACTTTTGTTGGTTAAAACATAACTTGGTATCAGCATGCAATAAACTGTTTGGTAAATTTTGAGATTTGAAACAATGGGCAAATCAATAGCTTTCAACCAATTAGGAACAATGAGAAAAAAACTTATGATCGTTACTAAAAAAGTCCTTTTAATATTAAACATGTTCTTATTTATTTAATGCCTTATTTTTTGATTCCACTTCTTTAATCTTTCTCAAAATTTCGCTTACTGTTTGTTCGTTTTGCAAATCTGTGATTTGAATGTCAAACACTTTGAAGCCAAAAGGATTGATGATAAGATTTTCTTGAGAAGAGTTGCCTCTAGCAAAATCATAATAAATAGTTACTTGTTTTTTAGTGATATATTCATAATTTTCCATTGTATCAGGTGTGATTTTGATGGTAATGAAAAATGTTAATCTCGTTAAGGGACTATTTTTGACTTTTTCTCTTTGTATGTTAGAGCTAATGATAGCTTCTGCTCGGACTTTATCTACGAATTGTCTGATATTTTCATTGAACATTCTCATTGCTTGGGTTTGGAAACTCACATCGCAATATTGCATTAGTTGATCCTTGCGATCCCTCAAAGAATTTTTGCTATAACCAAACAGCAATGAGACAAATTTTGAAGTTGCACTATCCACAACAGCTTCAGAATTGACAATTTGCCTAGCATCGGATCGTTTGACAATTTTAAATTCTCCTGTGTATCGATCAATGCCATAAACAAATATATCCGTTTTCTTCAAAGGCATCATCATCACAATACTCGTTATAGCGGCGACATTGAGCACCATAGAGAGATAAAAAGCCCTTTTGAAAGTCCTATTGGCCTTATTGAGTTTAGCCAATCTATCAAGGGCTATTACACCCCCAACCAAATTTTCATCAATCAAGACTTCTTCGTTTTTTTTCCCTAACATGCGACAGCTTTATTGTTTAATTATTGGTTTGTTGGTTGTAAAATTTGAGAGATTTTTTCATTAAAAACTCCTTAAAATAATCCTAATTATAGCAAAATTTCTGTAAAAATATGTATTTGAAAAACCTTTAACAAAAACCTTTTTGGATAAGGTGTTGAGCAAAGATTCCTTATAAGCAATGTAAGCAGCGGATTGCTTCAAATAAGAAGCAAGATGAAACACGATGCAACTCAAAAAGTAAGAGCGATGAGTAAGCAGTCGTAATCAGTAATGAAATTTTAGAAGCGCCTAATTCAAAGAGATAAGACAATCGCAACTCATAGAAAGAATGGTACAATATCAAAATAAGTTCTCAATTTAATTCTTGAAAGGAGCTTCATGAACGATACAACAGAGCATCATGGAACCAATCCGCTAAACGCCCCACCACCTAGCAACTCACAGAGCAATGATCTCTTAAATTTGCTAGACTCATTATATCCTAAAGGGAGTCTAGGGGAGCAAAGATTTCACGAAGCTTTAAAGAATCAAGAAGAGCTGAAAAATATCTTAATAGAAATAGAAAAGCTACCGCAAGAAAAAAGGTATGAACTTCTGATGCAGATAGGACAAGCCAAACAGAAAATAATGGAGGCATACGCTCATTCATTCTTAGGATATATAGGGGGACTAGAGCATCTGTTAGGATTGTGTATGGGTGGGATATTTGTTTTGTTTGCAATCTATTTTGTATTTTTAAGAACTAGCAAAAACATGGAGCTAGTGGAAAGTCTAAAAACAAAACTAAAACTTCAGTATTTTTACTATGCCTTTGGTGTGGGTGCGGTTTTGTTTTTTGGATTAGAAACAATTAGATCTATTTATGAACTTTATATATTAGGAATTGGTAGCATTAACGACAAGGTGCTTTTTGTTTTGAAAAACATTTGTTTCATAGGTATGGGGTATTTGATTTATAAAGTTATTAAGGTTATTGGTATAAAAAATTTTATCAATGGTCTTTTCACTTCAAAGAAACAAGGCGGTGCAGAATGAAACTAATGAAACAAGAGCAATAAGGAGAAACAATAATGAAACTGAGAGCAAGTGTTTTAATCAGTGCGGCAATTCTGTGCTTAATTTTAAGTGCATGCAGTAATTATGCGAAAAAAGTGGTGAAACAAAAGAACCATGTTTATACGCCTGTGTATAATGAACTGATAGAGAAGTATAGTGAGATACCCTTAAATGACAAGCTCAAAGACACACCATTCATGGTGCAAGTGAAGTTGCCAAATTACAAGGACTATTTGCTGGATAATAAACAAGTTGTACTAACTTTCAAACTTGTTCATCATTCTAAAAAGATTACGCTCATAGGCGATGCCAATAAGATCCTTCAATACAAGAATTACTTCCAAGCTAACGGGGCAAGATCCGACATTGATTTTTACTTGCAACCCACTTTGAATCAAAAGGGTGTGGTGATGATAGCGAGTAACTACAATGATAATCCTAACAGCAAAGAAAAACCACAGACCTTTGATGTGTTGCAAGGAAGTCAGCCAATGCTAGGAGCTAACACAAAAAACTTGCATGGCTATGATGTGAGTGGAACAAACAACAAGCAAGTGATCAATGAAGTGGCAAGAGAAAAAGCCCAGCTGGAAAAAATCAATCAGTATTACAAAACTCTCTTGCAAGACAAGGAACAAGAATATACCACTAGGAAAAATAACCAACGAGAAATTTTAGAAACCTTGAGTAATCGTGCAGGTTATCAAATGAGGCAGAATGTGATTAGTTCTGAGATTTTTAAGAATGGCAACTTGAATATGCAAGCCAGAGAGGAAGAAGTTAGGGAGAAGTTGCAAGAAGAAAGAGAGAATGAATACTTACGCAATCAAATCAGAAGTTTGCTCAGTGGTAAGTGATTGAAAGAAAAGGAGAGAGTAGATTTTTCTAATGGTAGAGAGAAACGCCAACGGGCGTTAGCTTTACTTGATAAATAAGGCGATCAATTAGGTAATCTTTTTAAAGCATTCATCATTTTTTAATTCTGTCTCTGCCCAAGACAAATATTTTTTCAAACTGAATTTTGTTAGTTGCACCGAGATTTTTTGTTCGTTTTCCACATCAAGCATTTTGCACTCCTTTTTCTTCCATGTATTTTTCAAGATCAAATTTCATCAGCAAATCCCTAACATAGTCGTTATATTGTTCAATGGTTTTTAGATTAGCGTAGAAATTCTTTTCTTCATCTGTCATCACAAACAATTTCAATAGTGGGAGCTTAGTGCCATACAATTCTATTTGCGAGTCCATTTCTCTAATACTCATCTTAAACATGATGGGCTTGCTGAAGAAAGGCAGAAATATTCCAAGAATTGATCGATCAAATTTGGAGAATAAGAAATTAGGATTCTCCATAATCGCATGCAACAGCTCCATAGTCTCATTCTCAAGCAAACGATAAACCTTTTTAAATTTATCAATACCAATGCTTTTGATAACAGCGCGATAATCTTTCATGTAATTTCTTAGAACCTTATCTAACGCTCCCTTGTTTGTATGCATCTGTTTGAAAAAATCATGCATGGTTTTTATTTGATCTATGATTTTCTTTTTTTCATCAGTGTTTAAAAGTTCGTTCTCCTGCAAGCTCTCAATAAGTTTTTCTTTCTTATCTTTTGAGTTGGCAATCATTGAGAAGAGTTTTCGCATGTTATTACTCATATCGCTCTTGATCCTTTCAATGGATTTGGTTCCTCTTTAGATTGTTCAGATCGTAAAAGTTTATATTGAAATTATACAATATCTGTTGTGTGAAAATTTCAGAGCGGTCATAATTCAAAGAGCAAGAAACTATTTTTTTAACCATAAAATATTGTTTCAATCACTCTTATATCTATTTTTCAAAACCTACAAAAAACGCTTTCATAAATAGCCCTAAAAACCGATTTAAAAAGTTTTAATATTATAATTATTTTTAAAAAGCAAGATCGGTTGTAAAAATGCGTTACAACTAAAATAAAGAGTTAAGATAACTCATTTTCAAAAAGGAGTCTTAAGTAATAAAATCATAATGTTCAGCTAGTAATCTATTGCCTTGTTGATCAAACAAAGCTTTGCATGAAAGATGAAAAAATTTCATCTTTAGATAGTTAATACACCACTAGAGTCTTACTTGAGAGACACTCATTTTATTAGCGGTTTTGTCTGATTTGCTGCTACCAAAACCATTACCAACCAAAGCAGATCCCATGTTTTTGATACTATCGAATCCATTCTTCAGCACTTCTGCCATAAAATTCTTGATATTGCCCATAGGCAAGTTAAATTTTTCCCCTAATGCTTCATTAAGTCCCATCATTAACATCAGAAAGAACAAAAAATTTAATATCATAGAAAACAAATCACTGGATAAACCTGTAAAAAGATTTGTTCCGCCACCCAACAAAGAAGCTAAAATTTTTCCCATGATCAGTCCTTTTATTTTTGGTTGTGTAAGTTCTTGCTTGTTCGGATCTCTAATGCGTGTTTTAGTAGGAAGCATTTCACAATAGCATACCTAAAGCTACTAAGAAAATTCTTGAATCTAAGATTACTCATGAAATCAAGCGATAAGGAACCACCAATCGCAAACAAATCAAATATTTTGCCACCAAACAAGCCATATCCTTTTTGTTTTTATCTCCTAATTATAGCAAATTTTTCTCAATATTATTAATTTGGAAAACCACCACCATATCAAAAACAAATTACCAACACACTAGATGCAGAATTATTTTTAAAAAACACTCCTTTAAATTTAAAATCATGGGGTTTTAGGATTTGAATACCAAAAATAGATTGGTTTTTTCAAATAAGCTAGCTTTGGGTATGCGCTTAAAAAGATTTTAGTTTTTAACCAGTAAGGTTTTATGCTAATGTTTGGAAATAAAGAAATTTCTCTAAATCAAGTCTTGAGAAATTTTTGAACGAATCATAAGAACCAATTTTGCCATTGAGTCATAAGTATGATTAGCTTCATTGTGAAATTTGCGTGGCTTAAGAGATAGTATTTGCTTATTATGCTGAGAGAAACGAGTAACAAAAGATAAGTAGTGTAATAAAAAAAGCTAGGTTTTATTATAAGAGCAAACAAGAATAATATTGGATAAACTAAAATCACCCCTGCCCCATAAGAAAAAAGCGCTATTAAAAAACCTATAACGATAGAGCTGATATTGAACAGCCTATAATAAAGGCTGTACTTATCTAAATGTTTGTTGAAAGAATGTTTGAATTGTAAAAAGTTTTGTTTTAATTTGCTAATCGGTCGTTTCATTTTGGTTTTGAAAGAACTAGTTCAAGGCGGTGAACCTATAAAGGAGCATAGGAAATAATAAGTATTTTACAAAACCACCTTAATCTAGCTCAAAATCCCAAAGAATACTCTACTATGCTGATACTAACATGTGATATAACACAAACCAACGATTTGTTTATTTAATGTCAAACAAAGAATAGAAAACACCTATCAAGGAATAAAGGAGTTTCTATCCAAAAAACACCAGTCCATTGTATAAAAATAACCTTAAGAGAAACTTAAAAAATACCAACAAGCCACATATGAGCAAGCAAAACATAACACTATTAAGACCTAGATTTTACTTACCTTTTGGATATGGAAAAATTTTAATCCATAGTTTTGTGGAAATTGTGGTAGAATATATTGATATTTTTTGAAAATTTAAGGTTACAAAAACTATAAGATGCTTGCAAAAATCGTTTTTAGCTCGTTGGTTGCGTTTGGAGTTTTGTCGGCTAATGTGGAGCAGTTTGGTTCATTTTTCAACGAGATAAAAAAAGAACAAGAAGAAGTGGCTGCAAAAGAAGACGCTCTTAAGGCTCGTAAGAAGCTCTTAAACAATACGCATGATTTCTTAGAAGACTTGGTTTTTAGAAAACAAAAAATCAAAGAGCTTGTGGATTACAGAGCTAAAGTTCTTTTAGATTTAGAAAACAAATACAAAAAAGAAAAAGAGGCTCTAGAGAAAGAGACAAGAGGTAAAATCCTTACTGCTAAGTCAAAGGCTTATGGTGATCTAGAGCAAGCCTTAAAAGATAACCCTCTCTATAAGAAACTTCTTCCTAACCCTTATGCCTATGTTTTAAACCAAGAAACATTCACGCAAGAGGATAAGGAGCGTTTGAGTTATTACTACCCCCAAGTGAAAACGAGCAGTATTTTTAAAAAAACTACCGCTACCACTAAAGATAAGGCTCAGGCTTTGCTTCAAATGGGTGTGTTTTCTTTAGATGAAGAACAAAACAAAAAAGCGAGCTGATTAGCTTTATCTTACAAGCAAGCGATTGAAGAATATTCCAATAACATTTCTAATCTGTTGAGCAGAAAAGAATTGGATAATATAGATTATTACTTGCAGCTTGAAAGAAACAAATTTGACTCCAAAGCAAAAGATATTGCCCAAAAAGCTACTAACACGCTTATTTTTAACTCGGAACGCTTGGCGTTTAGCATGGCGATTGATAAGATCAATGAGAAATACTTAAGGGGCTATGAGGCTTTTTCTAACTTGTTGAAAAATGTCAAAGATGATGTGGAATTGAATACTCTGACTAAAAACTTCACCAACCAAAAATTGAGTTTCGCACAAAAACAAAAATTGTGTTTGTTGGTTTTAGACAGCTTCAATTTTGATACCCAATCCAAAAAATCTATATTAAAAAAGACTAATGAATACAATATCTTCGTAGATAGCGATCCTATGATGAGCGACAAAACAACTATGCAAAAAGAACACTACAAGATATTTAATTTCTTCAAAACAGTGGTTTCTGCATACCGAAACAATGTTGCCAAGAATAACCCCTTTGAATAAGAAAGGAGACGCTCTTGAAAAGTATCTTCAAAAAATTAGGTTCTGTCGCTCTTTATTCTTTAGTTGTTTATGGGGGCTTAAATGCTATCAATACAGCATTATTACCGAGTGAATACAAAAAATTGGTGGCTTTAGGCTTTAAAAAAATCAAAACACTCTATCAAAGACATGACGACAAAGAAATTACAAAAGAGGAAAAAGAATTCGCCACTAACGCTTTGAGAGAAAAATTACGGAATGATAGGGCGAGAGCAGAGCAAATTCAAAAGAATATTGAAGCGTTTGAAAAAAAGAACAACTCTTCTGTTCAAAAAAAAGCGGCTAAGCACAGAGGATTGCAAGAATTAAACGAAACTAACGCTAACCCTTTGAATGACAACCCTAATGGCAATTCTTCCACTGAAACCAAATCTAATAAAGATGATAATTTTGATGAGATGATCAATAAGGTGAATGAAGCTTTTGTGAAACCTGCTGCTCCGCTTGTGCCTGATGAGTGGAGAACGCCTGAAATTGAAATCATTATCAATAAGTGTATTATTTCAAGCAACGATTATGATGGGTTAAGAAAGTGTTTGATCAAAGACATCAAGGATCAAAAAATTCTTGCCCCCTTATTAGAAAAAATTCAAGAAATAGAGACAGAAAATAACAAGTTTTCTAGACAACACTTGAGTGGTTTAAAACTCGCTCTTAATAACAGCAACAATAGAACCTTTCTTATAGCTTCGTGCGCTATTTGTGAGAAGAGAAAAAAAGAAATGGAGCAAGAAAATAACTACCAAGATACTACAAATGCAAGCGAGTTTGGATCTACTGATACAAAAGAAAATGAAGCAAAAGATGCAACATTCTCAAACAATCGCTCTAAATCCGAACTGCCCAATAGCGTCATTAATCAAATAGAACAAAGCATCGCTCATGGAAAAAAGTAGCGATCAAAATTATTAGCTCAAAAAACAACTAGAGAAACAAATCCCAAAAATTAGAAATCATAGTCTGTCGTCTCAGAAAAATCATTTGACAATGATCTTACTTGATTGCCTTTCTTGTAGGTATTGTCGCTTGCTTTGTTCTAGGGATCTTTCTAATGCGTCCAACTCCTCTAAATAATTTAAAAAGACCTTGTTGTGAGCTAACATAAGCTTTCTGATTCCTTTGATGAAATTTTTATTCTTTAGGCTTTCTACAAGCGTCTGTGAAGCAGTGATTAAGGAAGCTGTACCTCCAATGTTGCTCTGATACGCCTTTAGGGAAGTTTCTAAACGCTCTCTTATATTTTGTTTTTCTTGCTCGATTTTCAGCTTCCCCTCACAATAAAGAACTAAAACTTTATCGGATATTCCGCATTGCTGCTCAGCGGTATTTTGGTCTAAGGGATTGATTTTCATATAGGTTAATAAAAGTTCAGGGCTAGACATATAAGTCTTGAAAATCACATCTTCTGAGATGAAAAATAACTCATTCGCTTCAAAATTGGCTTTCAATAACGCTAAATCTCCTCTCAAAGCAATGGCCGCTTTTTTGATGTTTAGAGCATCTTCTTGACCCATTTTATTATTAGCACTAGGGCTAGTGGTTGAAAAAAACTCATCTAAGTTTTTAAGCACTTGTTGGTTGGTCTCTTGGTAGGTGCTATCCAGTTGCTTTAAGCCGCTTGTTATATCTTCTGCCATCAAAACAGACAATAGCAAAAAAGAAAATATGGTATTTTTCACGAGTGTTTTCATTTGACAATAACTTTAGAGCTAGCAATGTTTCTTGCTGTCGTTTCTCTTTCTAATTTCAGTTGTTCTTCCCAAAGGTCGGCTTTTTTTTCAAGATTCTCTATATAGTTTAAATGATTTTCTGCGTTTAAGATCGCAACTTCTATGAGTGCATTCAAATCTACTGATCCTTTTAAGGTTTTGATTTCTCCATTGATCCCATTCAAATAAGCGATATTTTGAAAATCTGCATCACTCAGTTTATTTTGAATAAGGGCTACAATCATTCTGTAATTCTGAATAACCTGTTCCATAAGGCATGCTGAAATTTTTAGCCCATCAAGATAGGGGCATTTTGTGGGTACTAGAGTGAATGTTTCAATGATTCCAAATGGTGCGCCCATGCTTGAAAAAAAACTAAGAGCAGGCGCATAGATGGCGCTTTGAAACAAAGCCTGACCTGTTAGGGAATTATAATCAATAAGGGTCGCTTTTTGCATAGCTGTTTTCAACCATGTTTCAAAACCTTCTAAGGTTTCTTCAAACGCCTTGATACCAATCGTATTGTAAGCGATGTATTGAGCGTTGTCAGAAGAACTTCCTAGAGCTTGAGAAAGCATTTCCATTTGTGTTTTTAGAGTAACGCTCGGTTCAAAGCTGTTTTTTAACGCTTCTAAGAGAGCGTTTTGCTGGTTCATTTTGAGCTTGATTATTTCGTTATTTTTTTGGAGTGCGATTTGCATGTTTTGGATTTCTGTTTGGGTATTAATTTTTTGTTTTTCCACGATCATTTTGACATTCCCCCCTAATGCACTAAGCGCGCTTGAATACCCTTCCATGACGCCAAGCAAGATGTCTGAACCTGCAAAAAACCCCCCTGTCATGCCATTGACACCATTAATAACGCCATTAGCCCCTTTTAACATAGCGCTCATGGTTGCAAGCTGAGTTCTCAATTCTCCCTCTATTTGCGCTTGAATGGCTTTTTCTTTGGCACTAGATTGAGCCTCTATGGCTTTTAATTCGGCTTGAGCGGTTTTTTGTTTGGCTTGTGCGTCCGCCTGAATGGCTTTTAAGGCGGGTTCAAGCGTTATTACTACTTCTGCACCATTCAGAGACAAGCCACAAAAAGTCAAGAAAGAAAATATGCTTAAAAAACATTTCACATCTCTTTCCTCACTTCACGATTATTTTAGTTTGCACCCTTTCTGTTAAGTAGCTATCTTTTTGCCCCTTAAGCTTGTCTTTGATGTAATCAAGGTAAGTCAAATGCGATTTCAAAAAAGATTTATTCGCTACTATATTGTAATTATATAGCGAGCTTATGTTAGAAATCGCTTGAGTGTCATAGGTGCTAGTAGCTAATCCTGATTGACCGAGTATCATTTGAGAAGCGTTCTGCAACAAATTGGTATTGTTTTTCACAAATTCTATATAGTATTCTCTCAAAATTTCTGCTACTTTTTCAGCATAGCAATAAACGGCAAGAACTTTGTCCCCAATAGGGCATGCAGGGGTGGTCATAGGATTAACGCCTGAAGTTAGGGCATTAGTGGCTAACGCTTGGTATTTGGCATAAACAGTGGGCATAGAAACACTCATAGGAGTCATAGAAATTTGCATGCAACTAAAAAACACTTTTGATGAGCCAACAAGCGCGCCTAAAGCGGTACAGCTATCAAGGGAATCGGCTGTATCATTCATTGAGCTGTTGCTTGCTTGAGAACGCAGTTGCTCTTGTAGAGCTAGGGCGTATTTTGGTGCTGCGCTTGTAATATTGCCTAAGATACCGCTCATCATTTCAACCGTTGTTGGCACGCTAGGAACAGCGATTTGATTCGTCGCATAAGCTTCAATAGCACTGGGATTTTTAGGGGTGGTGTTACTCGCTAAAATGCTTGCAATCTGACTATTAACAGCACTAATTTGCGTGCCTTGCGTGTTGCCTTGTGCGTTAAATTCCCCTGTTAATTTGCTGATATTTAAGATATTGTTCCCCACAGCCATGCTTTGATCGTTAAAACCCTGATACAATTGGTTGTATTGTTGGTTAGCGGCTTTCATAGGCATGCTTACGGCTTCAGCGATGCTTTGATTGTATTGGGTCATGATAGCGGTCATTTGCGGATTAGTAAATCCCACAACAATAGGAATAATCGCTGCTGACATAGCACCCGCTACTATTCCTGCAAATGGCCCTGCAACACCACTTGTGCTTGAGATGATTGAGGAAATTTCCGATAAGAACCCTGCAGAAGATGATTCATATATAGCTTGTGTACCTGCCATGTTAATACCCTCCTAGTTAATACCCTAAGATCGGTGGTAAAAATGATGAATCTGAGTATGTTGGCGCATAGCCATACATGAAAGGATTGTTTGGACCGTAATCGCCCATCATTTGGCTCATGAGAAGATTTTGAATGCCCCACATCGCATTGATGCCTAGATTATCATTAGGTTGAAAACTCCCTAAACTTATGTCGTCAAATTTGATATTAACATTTTTATCATTATAGTCATTGAGTATGGCCACTTTTTGCTCTAGGGTTTCTTTAGGGATCTCTATTTTTAGCTGATCTCTAGAAACAAGCCCCACGCTATTTAGTGCCATATCTTCAGGACTAATATCTTTTATATCCGTGTTTTGGTCAGCGTTAAGCGGAGCGTTAAACATGCCAATGATAAGACACCAAGCAAATAGTAATTTAATTTTATAAAAGTTCGTTTTCATACTTTTGACTCCTTTATTCTTATTTTTAGCATTATTCTAGCGCATTAACACCGCTCAATCGCTGTTTTTGTTTTGATTTTCTTGATCGAGCATTTTGTTTGTTACTTCATCAATGTTTTGAAAATATTTTTCAAAAAGCTCTTTCTTTTTAGCTTCAACGCTCATATCAGTTTGAATCCAATTAGGAATAATGGAGTCCATGATCAAATGCGTGAAGTCATAGGCATGATTGGTTGGGTATATTTTGTTCTGAACATAGTATTCTAAAAAATTTGCTTGAACAAAAAAATTCTCTATATCGCTCTGCATGTCCTCGCTTATGTTGTTATTGATAGGTTTTTCTAGTAATCTGAGAATCCTATACGACTGCCTGATAGTTTCTAGCATGAAGTAAGCATAAACATAAACTAATGAAACAAAAGAATTATTGGCTTTAAACGAGCTTGCATCATTTTTCCCACTTTGAAGAGGAATTAATCTTGATAATGTTTTTTGGGGATCTTGCCCTTCGTTTATTTCTTTAAAAAAGCGGAAGTCTAAATCCTGATTACTGAGAAATGACTTGACAAAGTGAAGATTAGCGTTAAGACTATCTATGAGACCTGAATAAAGGTGTTCTGTTTTGACATCATCTATATTCAAAACATTCTCATAAAATACATTGACATGGTCTTCTAAGAAATTAGAAAAATCATAAAGAGCGGTAAGGTTTTGTTCAGTGATTTCACCTTCCATTTCTTCTTCTATGAAGTCCAATTCTTCTCTCAGTTCAAAAAGGTAATTAGAAAAACTATCCAAAATCGTCAAGACATCATTTTCCAAAATTTTCAATAACTTTTGTTCGCGCAAACTTTGTTTCATTATTAATACTCCTTTATTTGTTGATACATTTGCCTCAAGGCCTGATATTTATCTATGATACTATGGTTTTGGATAATCTTGTCAATTTCTTTGACAAATACAGTATCTGTGGATAAAATTTTCAAATATTCTTTAGGAATGCCTCTCAAATTAAAACTAGCGATAACGCTAGGGCTTCCATCCTGTTTGTAGAGAATTTTCCTATCTAGCCCCTTAGTGATGATTTCAAATTCTTTTTCTGTAACATTGGCTAATCTTTGGTAATCAGAAAGATTACCCCCATCGTTTCTCAAAAAAATCTTTGTAGGGCATTGTTCTCTAATTGTATCAGCAATAGGGCAAGCCAAAAGATCAGTGATGCTTTGAGTCGCAAGTCTGACAATAGCGTTTCTTTTCCTTGCAGTTTTTAGCATGTCTCTTACAAAATAAGCGACCTTTGGATCGCCTAAATATTTCCAAGCTTCATCAATATCTAAGACAAATCTACGCCCATCCATTGCCTCTTGGATACGAGCGAAAAGGTAAAAACAAATAAAGGGCGAAACATCATTATTGTCTAAGAAACTTGACCCATCAACGCCAATAATCGTTTTTGAAAAATCTAAGCGATCTGTTGCTTTATTATCAAAAAGCCATTGAAATTCACCATTGGTTGATTTGCAAAAAGGCGCTAATCGCGCGACAAGCCCATTAGGATCATTGTGGTCTTTTCCAAAAGCATTAATAAGTTGAGTGATGGGATAATCTAGGTTCATATCTCCTGTGATAAGGTTGGTTACTGCCGCTGCAAGCGTGTTAGAATCTGCTAGGCTAAAAGAGATGCTGTTGCCATTTTCATCTTTTTCATCGCTTTTGGTCGCTAGGTTTTTCACAAGCTCTTTGACAACAGAAATAGCCGTTTGTTTTTGCTCCATTGTTGCATTTGTTTTTTGCACACAAGCCGCCCAAGCAAAAGGATTTAATCCTGTATCTGTCCCTAGCTCAATCTTGACATACTCCCCACCCATTGCGACAATATTCCCATAAGCACCATAATCTTTATCCATATAGACCATAGTGAGCTTTTGCTTGTCTTTGCTGACATTAGCAGGAAAATTGTGAACAAATTGTCCCATAGCGTTCAAGGTCATTGACATAAACACTGTCTTACCTGAACCGGTTGAGCCGAGTATCAAAGTGTGTCCTGCTGAAGCTGAACCAAAATCAGTAGGCATGTGGAAGTTCAAATAAAAAGGCGAATTGATCTCGCTTTTTAGCGTCATCACGCTATTGCCCCAAGCGTTATTGTCTTCACTGCCATCAAAACTCATCGCTCTCATAGCGATGAAATCAGCAAAATTATTAGAAGTTACATCAAAAATAAAAGGAAGCGTGATAAAAGAGCAATGTTTGGCAAAAAAGTAATTTTCCATAGAGAAAGTCGCTGCGTTGGCTAAAAAACCTTTAGCGTTAAGACTAGAGACGCATTCCTTAACGCTTTGTTTCATTTTTTCAAAGCTATCAGCAAACAGCACTAAAGAATTACCATAACTGCCTAGCGTAATATCACCATTACCCACTAATTCGCTCAAGCAACCCAAAGTCATGCCCTGCTCTTTAGAGCCTCCACTGATAATAATCCTTCTAGAGGTGAAAGCTAGTTTGTCCTTTAAAACCTGTGAGTTTTTAGGCGAATAAGCATGCATAAAGATAAATTCGCTGTCTAGAGCGTTGATTTTATCAAACAAATCGCTCTGTGATTTAGGGGCGTATTCACTAATTTCAATAGCGCTAAAATATTTTTCACTCAAGTCATCATTCAAGATTTTTCCATGCTTATTAGCAAAATAAACTTCTTTCACCCCACCATGCATTTTTTCTTTGAGATACAAGTCTTTTCGGTTGCAAATAAAAGGGGCTTCATTCATTCCCACCAAAAAATTATAAAACTCGCATTGTTTGGAATAAATAATGCCATCTTTGGTGTATTCTTTTAATCTAATGGGGTGGTATTTACTCAGTAGCTCTTCTATAAGCTCTATCCTATCCTTGAAGTTTTCAAGCTTGGCTCTAATAATCCTTTGAAACTCTTCAAAATTATTGTCTGCAAAATGCTTTTTATTCATAACGGGTTCATTGAGAGTGTCTAATAAATCTTGCTCTATGGTGAGATAAAAACTAATATCATAAAAACTTTCTCTCTTTTGCTTCTCATTATAGGCTCGCATGAAATCATTAGAAAAAGCAAGACTATAATCCCTATTGGTTTCATCAATAACGATTTTCTTTTTAATAGTGTGAAAATAAAATTTGAATTCAGGGGTAACAAAATTCCTAAAAACGCTATAAATAGAAGCGTGTAACTCTATGAGATCTTTTTTGGAAGTGGTTAAAAAATCAATACCCCCCAATTTGATTGTGCCTAAAAGAGAATAGTTGTTAGTAAGGATCACCCCATCATCTAAAAAACATTCATAGTTATTCGCTAGATAAGAATTTGCAGCGCTCACAAGCCTGTCTTCTCTGTTTGGATTTAAGTGGATGTCATTAGCCATTTCTTTACTAGGCTTCATGGAAAAAATGCTCATGAACGCTTTGTTTTTCACGCCCTTAAACAAAAAAGGTTTTTTAAATTTCATCGCTCGCTCCATTCTTTGATAAAGCCTGTAATCTTTCTTGAATCCAAGAGCTACAAGCACAATAACAATCGCTACAATCAAAACAGGTTCATAGGCTTGAAAAAGAATAACAGATAATACAATTGTTACAAACAATATAAATATGGAGGAATAAATAAAAGTTTCAGGGAAACCAAACAACCTATTCCCCCCATCAAACAAGACTTTAAAAAAGGGATTGACACCTTTTTGCATGTCTGCTTTAAGCTCTTCTATTTTTTGAAACTGCCGCTTTTGAACCTCTTGCTCTATGATTAGCTTTTTTTGTTCGTCAGCCTGCTTGCTTGCCACAAACACCCCTCTCTTTATAGATATACCGCTTCACATATAATTGTATAAAAGATTTTTTTGAGAGACTCTATGGTGCTAATATGTTTCAAAAGATCATTAGGGTCATAAGAATTGAATACGGCCAATAAAACATTATATAGCTTATCATCGCATAAAATTTCTCTTGTTTCTCCGCGCAATGACAGAAAGCAGCGTTGTTTGTTGGTCGTGCTGATGCTTTTGAAAGTAAAAAAGTCTTTCACTTCAGGATTGATCTGCAATTCTACATTCAATCCCATTTCTTTACCCTTTTCATCAAAGATTTTTTCAATAACTGGATCGTAATGCTTCAAATCCTTTATTTTTTTAAGGACTCTATTGACAATCACGAAGTCAAAAACTTCATCTTTGATAATATCGGGATTGACTTCTTTGAAAGTTACTTTCTTGTCTTTCAAATTTTTGATAGTCGCTTTAAAACTATCAAAATCTAAATTCGTATAAACAAGCCCATTGGGAGTGTTTTTTTCTTTTTCTTGTGCTTCTTTTTTGGCTTGGTTATCATCATTTGCTAACCCATACGAACTGAAAACAACGAGACTTAAGAGAACTTTCAAAAAAAAGCCTCTTAGTTTTTTATTACTATTATTATTGATCAATTTAGCTAGCTCCTCCACTTTCGCCAATATTGAAACCAAACTTAGTGCTCAAATAGATAATGCCGCCTGCCACCGCTAACATAGCTATGGGTTGCGCGTAAGCAAAAACAGTCGCCTGACCTCTTTTGATGTCATCAGAGATTTTCCAAATATCCGCTATGCCTTTGACCCCTAAAGCACAACCACCTACGATCGCTAGAACAGAAATGATCTGAATAACCAAAGTTTTAGTCTCAGTAACGCCTGTTGCAGGACTGGTGACCGCCATTAAAGGATTGGTTGTCATCACTAGCCCTAAAGTTACTACAACTTTCTTGTAGCTGTCAGTGATTCTTGTAAAAAATTTCATGCGTTTCCTTTCAAATTGAAATCAATCGCTTGAGTATATCAAAAAAAAGTATTTTTACTTTAATTTAAATCAAAACCGACGCTTTTGTTTGGCAATTGACATGATTTAGGAACAATAAACCTACTTGTCCCAACCATTTTTCTTTCTCAAGTCGTTGTAGAATTGTAGATCTTTAGGATCTTTGATGTATTTTTTAATCGTCTCAGGTTGAAACCTAAAAACAAGCAGAAACAAACCCAAGCTGATCAGAGTGAGAATAAAGCTCCATTTTAAGCAACTCCATAGACCACTAAAGAAACTTTTTTTGAGACTCTCTTTAAAAATCTGTCCTATTGATTTGTTTTCCATTTTGTTTCCCATGTGGATCACAAACGCTTAATTACAAATACATAACGATAGTAAGTATGACACACACAAGCCAAATTATTTTTAGAACGCTTCATGGGCTCACCTTGTTTCTTTCTCCAACCATCTTTAGCATTGCATTTGATTTCTTCAAATAAGGCTCATTTCTTAGTTTCTTTTATTCTTAAAATTCTTCTATTTTAGCAAATTTTTGTTAATTGTGGGTAAAAATGTGAATCGTTCCTAGCCTTTAGACGCCTGCAACGATCGGACTTTTTCAATATTGATAAAAAAATGCCAAATATTATATATGTTACTAACCCAAGGCAAGATTAATTCTTGCAAAATAAACTCTTCCAATACAGCTTAATCGTTAGCAATATCCCTTATAGTATAGTAAAAACCTTTTAGTAAGGCTAAAAAGGGGAAATATTTCATCGTAAAAGCGTGAATTATTTATACAAAAAGAATTAAAACATTCAACCAAACATTTCGCTAATTTCATATTTTTTAGCGGCTTTATCCTTAAGCCACAGAGCCACCTCTAAAGCCCCTTTAGCAAAAATAGAGCGGTTAGTCGCCGTATGGCTAAGCTCTATGTATTCGCCCTCTAAATAAAACCCTATCGTGTGCTTCCCGGCGACATCGCCCCCCCTTAAAGCGGCTATGCCAATGCTTTCTTTAGAGCGCAAACCTTCTCTGTGAGTGGCAAGAGCGTTTTTTTCATCATACCCCCTAGCCTTAGCGCAAGTTTCATACAAACTCAACGCCGTGCCGCTTGGGGCATCTTTTTTGAGATTGTGGTGCGTTTCTATAATTTCAATATCCGCATCTTTTAATTTCAAAGAAGCTAAAAAGGCCAATTGGTTGAGCACCATAATCCCAAGAGACATATTGTGTGCATGCAAAAGCGGCGCTTTTAAGGCTAATTGTTGCATTTTTTCTAGCGTTTCTTTTTCTAAACCGGTCGTGCCAGAAACTAAAATTTTAGGGCATTCTAAAAGAGCCTCTAGCAAATGATCCACGCCTTTAGGTAAAGAAAAATCAACCACGCATTCGCAAGCTTTCACAAACGCTTTTAAATCATTGGTTACTAAAGGGGCGTGTGAAAAAGAGCTAAAATCCGTTTCGCATTTTTGCCTGACAAACACGCTAGACAGCGCTAATCCCTTATACCCCCCTTTTAATTCTTCTAAGAGCAGTTTCCCTATACGACCGCTCGCTCCATAAACACCGATTTTCATGCGCTTTCCTTACTTTTAAACCTTACAACCCCATTTTAAAAGGGTTTAAAATATTATTGGGATCAAGGGCTTTTTTAATATTCCTAAAAAGCTCCATTTCACTATGATTAAACGCTAAAGGCATGAATTTGGCTTTAGACAAGCCTATGCCATGCTCCCCGCTTAAAGTCCCCTCCAAACTGATAGCGGCCTGAAAAATCTCTTCCATAGCCTGATGGCCTTTTTCTAAATCTTTTTTAGGATCTTCTAGCATGATATTCACATGCACATTGCCATCGCCCGTATGCCCAAAGCAAGGGATTTTAAAGCCGTATTTTTGGCTGATTTTGGCGACTTCTTGCAACAAACTCGGCAAACTCGCTCTAGGAACGGTCACGTCTTCATTCAATTTCTTTTTACCATAAACGCTAATACTTTGAGAAGCGTTACGCCTTGAGAACCATAAATCTTGCTCTTCTTGTTCGTTTTGAGCGATCTTAAAACCCACGCACCCATTGGCTTTGAAATGCTTTTCTATCTCATTGAGTTGCCATGCAATCTGCTCTTTAACCACGCCATCCACTTGAGTGATGAGTATCGCTCCAGCGTCTTTGGGTAAGCCTTTAGAAAATCTCTCTTCAACCGCTTTGATGCTCAAATTATCCAAAAATTCCATCGCTACAGGCGTAACCCCACTGCTCATTGTCTTATAAACGGCGTTCATGGCGTCTTCAATATGGTTAAAAACCCCCATCGCGCTTTGTTTTAGGGGCGGTTTGGCTAAAAGCTTTAAAGTGATTTCAGAAATCACGCCCAAACACCCCTCACTAGCGATCATCAGCCCTGCAACATTAAAACCGGCGACATCTTTGATCGTTTTTTTGCCTGCCCTTATGATTTCACCATTCGCTAAAACCACCCTTAAAGCCATGACATAATCTTTAGTGATGCCGTATTTAGCCGCGCGCATGCCACCGGCATTTTCGGCGACATTCCCCCCTAAAGTGCTTTGACTCTCACTCGCTGGGTCTGGAGGGTAGAATAAATCCAATTTTTCCACTTCGTTTTGGAAATGCTTGTTAATCACGCCCGGCTCAACTCTAGCGATTAAATTTTTAGTGTCAATTTCTAAAATCTTATCCAAATGCTTTTCCACGCTTAAAACTAGCCCCCCACTCACGCTCAACGCCCCCCCTGTAAAACCGCTCCCAGCCCCCCTAGGCACAACGATAAGGCGGTGCTCGTTGCAATACTTTAAAATCTGGCTGATTTCTCGCTCGTTTCTAGGGAAAATCACACCGCTAGGCAAATGCCTTTCTTTAGTAGCGTCATAGCAATAAGCGTTCAAATGCGCTAAATCAGTGAAAAAATCCTCTCCCCCTACTAGGTTTTTAAAGTATTGGATGTGTTGTTTCTCTAACATGTTATTTTTTACCCGCTTCTAGAGCCTTTCTTCGCTCTTCAAGCTCTTTTTCATCTCTTTCTTGATGCTCTCTCGCTCTTTGTTCAAATTCTCTCGCTCTTTGTGCAGCTTTAGCTTTTTTCCTTTCTTCTTTCAAGCGGCGTTTTTCTTCTTTAGAATTTGGTTTTTTCTCTTCTTTAGAAGCGTTGTTCTCTTTAGGAGCGTTTTGTTTTTCGCCTTGTTGGGTGGCGTTATTTCCATTATCTGGCTCTTTAATGGCTTCTTGTTTGATTTCTTGCTCACTTTCTTTGGTATTGACTTTTTCATTGCCTTTATCCATTTCTAAAGCTTTTCTTCTTCCTTCAGTCTCCCTATCATCTCTTTCATCATGCTCTTTTTCTCTTTCTTCCAATTTCATAGCCTTTTTGGTGGCTTTGGCTTTTTTCCTTTCATCTCTTAAATAGCGCCTTTCTTCTTTAGCATCAAGTTTGCGCTCTGCTTTTTGGTAGTTTTTCTCTTCTAAAGTGGGAGCGTTTTCTGCGCCTTGATTGGCTTTTTTAGGCTCTTTAATGGCTTCTTGCTTGATTTCTCGTTTAATTTCTCTAGCATCAATCCTTTCTTCTTTCTTTTCAATCCTCACTTCTTTGCGTTTTTCTTTTTTCACTAAAGCGTCATAGTAAGCGAAGTAATTTTTAGACTGACTGCCTGAAAAAAGTTTCCCTAGCGTGCCTGCATCAATGCCCTCAACCCTAGAAAAAAACGGCGTGGAAGTTTTAGTAACGCCGCTTGTATCCAGCTCTCTTTTTTCTAAAATTTCAAAACTCTCACAGCTTAAAATATTGAGCGTGTTCGTGGTTACAATATAAATCACCCCCACGCTATAAACATTGCACGCTTTTCTTAAATTAGCGATTTTTGGGTCAAACCCGTTCAAAAAAGTAACCAACAAATCAGAACTAATAAAATTAATATCAGTATTAGTCGCTCTGATTTGCTCATAGAGTTCATCATTAGGAGCGATTAAAAACGCTTGGTTGTTGAATTGCCTAAAATAGACTAAATCGCCCTTTCTAGCGACCATTCTTGGAGTGGGTAAATGCCTTTGTTTCATAGACTCAAACGCTCTGAATTTAGCCGTTGCGACTCCATTTTCAACGGCAATAATGACCACTTCAGAATTGATAATTTCATAATCTGAAAGTTTAGTAACGACAAAACCAAACTCCCCCACTTGCAAATCATGAGCAGGAAAACGAATGATTTTTTTAGGCAAATCCACAAATTCTATACTCACTCTTAAGGGTTCTTGCCAAGAGGCTGATTGCAAGCTTATAAAACTCATTAAAAGAAGTCCTATCAAAAGCCTTAACATACAATTCCTTTTAAACATTTTTAAACTTTTTTAAATGCCACAAAATGGCTAAAGACAATCCGGTGGTTTTAGCGTATTGAAAATCCATTATAAAATCAAGAGCTTTTGATCGCTCTAAAAACAGCACTTCAATCTTTTCTGTATCAATCCCCCCACCCTTTGAAACTTTCAAATGCGTGCACACTTCAGCGTAATAGAGCGTTTGCAAACTCCCACTCAAGCCGGTTGCGCTATAAAATTGGCCTATAGTTTCTAAATTTTTGGGGCTGATCTGATAACCGCATTCTTCTAGCGCTTCTTCGCAAGCGATTTCTTCTAAACTCTTATTAGCTTTATCCACAAGCCCTGCACACAATTCATAAGTGTATCCGTCAATATTTTGATCTTGATGGCACTTAAAATGAAAATGGCGCGCATAAATGGCTGGGCGGAATTGTTTCACAATCACAAAACAATCGGATTCTTTTTCATAGAGTAAAACCGCCACGCTGTCTAAAGACTTAATAATATCCCATGTTTTCTTAGTATTCTCTTCATTATAATGCATGCGTTTTAATTCTATGAAATTAGAGCTAGAACAAGGCTCTAAATACACACTAGAATCATCTATTAAAGATTTTTGATTGAAAGCATTCTTAAAATAAGACATTAAAAACCCTCTAAAAGATAAAATGAATTTTTTTCAAAAGAATGGGTTTTAAGAAGTTCTTCTAATTTTTGCTTAGAATGCTGAGCTTTTTCTAAAAAAACCTCTCTTTGCTTGCCGTGTAATTTGCTTTTAGCGGTGCGGATATAGCCTAAAGGATTAATGGGGCGAGAGTTTTTATACACGCCAAAATGCAAATGCGGCCCGGTGCTAAAACCCGTGCTCCCCACTCTTCCTATGATTTGCCCTTTTTTAACGAACGAGCCTTTTTTCAATCCGTTAGCAAACGCACTCATGTGAGCATACACCAAGCGCAATTCGTTCAAATGGATTTCAACCACCTTCCCATACCCCACCTTAACCCCTATAAAACCCACACGGCCATCTGAAGCAGAATGGATCAAACTGCCATGTTTAGCCGCATAATCCACGCCGTAATGAGGCCGTCTGACTTTTAAGACAGGATGGAACCTCCCATAAGAAAAATGCGAAGAAATGCGGGTGTATTTCACCGGGGTTTCTAGTAAAAACCCTGCCACTTCTTGCGCTTTTGAATCGTAATAACGCCCGTTTGAATGGGAAAAGAGATAGTATTGGTTAGAGCGAGAGCTAACCATTGCCATTTTGATAGTCGGCTGGCCAAACGCTTGCCCCACACGATAATCTCTTGTATAAACGATAGCGATTTTATCGTTTTTTGCTAAGCGTTTAAAAGGCACGCTTTTTTTATACGCGTTCATCAATTGGTTGGCTAAAAGGGGGTCATTGGTGGCTTTGACAATATCTTGATAGGGCGAAGTTTGTAAAGAAAGAAGCAAAGTTTTTTCTTTACGAGTGAAAATAATAGGGATAAAATCTAAAAAATAATCCTCCCCTTTTTTGTAGATATGGATTTGTAAATCCTGGCTTATAGGGATAAGGGCTTGAATGAGCGTGTTGTTAGCATCTCTTAAGGTGTAGTAGGTAACATTGCTTTGGATTTCAGCGCTCAATTCTTTATCTTGAGAGCTCAGGTTGTAGTAGAGTTTTTGAGGGATATGGTTTTTTTCTAAAAACCCTAACAGCGTGAGCTTATCCCACACAAGCCTTTCACCCACCAAAAGAGTTTGCTTTTTAGCCATTTCATCGGCTTTTAAAAGAACCCCATGGGATAAAAAAGCAACCATTAAAGAATAGATAAAATTTAAAATAATTTTCTTATGAAAAAATACCATGCAGTTGTTTAATGCCTTCAATTGAATCTGTATTTTATTAGTATAACATAAGCCATTAAAGAAAAACGATACAAGTTTAAAGCCTAACCTTGTTTTTATAGCTTTATGAAGCGCGTTTTATTGATACATGGTTATTCCCCATAAATGGTTTTATCCCACCTAGACCTTTATAGCGTTGGATATTCCCTTTCTAACAATTCGTATCATTGTTAATTTTGAAGTATTTTTTCTAAAATCTTTAACACATCGCTATGGTGTGCTTGGCTTAAAAGTCCAAAAATTTTAAGCATTTCTAAAAACATAAGAGCGTTGGTTTTATGGATAGTTAAAAGGGCATGTTCTTTGAGTGCAGCCGTTCTATTTAATAAGGGGGTAGTGGTTTTTAATTCCAAAATAGAAAAGCAAAAATACAGCATGGCTTGGGTTTTAGAGCCGTATTGTTGCTCTCTAATAACGATTTCGCTCAACTGATTATCATTGAAAGAATGAATGAGTAAAGGGTAAGAAATGCGTGAAAGTTCAAAATCCATGCCACCAAATTGATGCGATCTAAATCTTTCTCTTGTAATCGTAAAATTATCTTCTATGAATTGTTTTTGTTTTTCTAAATATTTTAAAGTATTTTCTAAATTTTCTAAACCGATTAAACCCAATCGCTTAGCGTAATCAATTATTTCGCTTAATTCATAAAGAGTTTTTACTTTATTATTAGCCCCTAAAAAATGATATTTTTCATCTTTTAAAGTAGTGAGCTCAAATTTTTCTTTATCTTTAATAGGGACATCATAACCGATTTGCCACTCTACATAATGCTTTAAACTAAAAGGGATTTTTCTAGTCGCTGTTGAAATGCCATAATCGCTAAAGGCATGTCTGATTTTCACACGTGCTTTGCCTGAAATGGAAGTTAAAGGAATAGAAACCTCAATCGCTTTTTTATCATTATCAATCTTAATCAAACTCACAAGGGTGTCCTTGAAACAATTTTTTAAAATATTCTAAACGCACTCGTTTATCTTTTAAAAAAGCGTCTTTAATTTCTAAAAAAGCAAAATGATCAATAATAATATCCAAATTACCAAAATAATAAGGGATTTTAGGGGCGATTTCCTTAAAATAATGGATATATTGGTAATAAATCAATTTATCTTGACTGATATACACCGCATTAGCGCTTGGTGCGTTTAAAAAAGTCTTGTTGCGTTTGAGAGCGTTAATGTCTCGCATAGGGAAAAAATAGCCCACGCATGCCCCAACCTTTTTAGCGTTAGGGTATTTATCCACATAATTGGCTATATAGTCAAAATCGTTTAAGCATAGCTTCGTATCGCAATCAGTTGGAAAAATAAAACGCCTAATATCTGCATAGTCCATTCGCCCTCGCTCATATAAAGCTATCACAATAGGAAATTCGTTACTTTTAGTGAAAGATTTAGAAGAAACAATTAAAGCGTCTAAAAGCCTGTAATGATCCTTAAATAGCTTTAATTGCTTAAAATTAGCTTCTTTAATGAGGTAAGATAAAGGGTGTAACACGCAAATAACGCCGGCTTTAAAATTGCAAAAGATTTTAAAAAACTTATCCCTAAATCTCGGGATTTCAAATTGTTGTCTATCTCAAAATGAAAGTTTTTATCTTTTAATTTTTGTTTGGCAAAGGAAGTTCTATCGTTATAGGGGGGATTGCCCACGATGATTAAAGGCTCATCTTGGCTAATACCATAATTTTCTCTTTTAGGATTGGCTAGAGCGTTTATTGTTAAAGCACCACACTCAGGGTCAATATCCGCTCCTATTTTTTTAGGGTGGTGGAGTTTTAAAAACTCTTTATTGCCACATGCGGTGTCTAAAAGCGTGTAGTTTTCAATACCAACATGCTTTTTTAAAAGCATGTAAGCGCAATCCACTAAATAAGGGGGCGTATAGTAAGCTCCTAAATTCACGCTCTCTTGTTTGGTTAAATGTTTAGGGGTTCTAATCAAAATCCCTTACACATCTAGTTGTTTCACGTCTTTAGCATGCGCTTGGATAAAGGCTCTTCTAGGCTCTACTTCATCGCCCATGCAAAGCGAAAAGACTGCATCGGTTTTTTCCAAATCTTCAATTTTGAGTTTGATTAAGCTGCGGTTTTCTTTATGCATGGTCGTTTCCCATAAATCATTAGGGTTCATCTCGCCTAGCCCCTTATAGCGCTGGATATTCGCTCCCTTTTTAGCGTGGTTTTCCACTTCTTCTAAAAACGCCAAAATATCCTTATTTTCCAAGAAATCTAAATTATACTCCATAAGCTTTTGATAAGTGTAATGTGCTTCTTCAAACAACACTTCTTTAAAGAGGTTGTCATCTAGGTTAAATTCCACCAAGCCCTTAGGGGTTTGCGTGTGCAAATGCAAGCTTTCTTCAGTAGCAAAAGAGCGTAAGATCTGATAATTCAAGCCCTCTAATTTTTCTAAAATGTTTCTTTCTAAAACTTTCATATCAAAGCTTAAAGCGTCCTTAGTTTCAATGAGAAAGCGTAAAATTTCTAGCAAATTGTAGCGTTTTTCTAATTCCAAAAGCGCGTAGCGGTAATGGCGCGCCACTTTCAATAAATTCATCAAATCGTTCTTGCCAATCCCTTCAATATCCACCGAATTGATGCCATGCTCAATTAAAAAATGATCCAAAGCGACGCTGTCTTTAAGATAAATTTCTGTCTTGCCTTTCTTGTATTTGTAAAGAGGGGCTTGAGCGATATAAACATGCCCTTGTTCAATCAATGGGCGTAAATAACGATAGAAAAAAGTCATCAGCAAGGTTTGGATATGACTCCCATCCACATCAGCGTCGGTCATGATAATGATTTTATGATAGCGCAATCTTTCTATATCAAAACTCTCTTGAATGCCACACCCAAAAGCCGTGATCATGTTTTTAATTTCTTCTGATTTTAGGATTTTTGACAAATGGCTTTTTTCCACGTTTAAAATTTTACCCTTTAAAGGCAAGATCGCTTGAAAAACCCTATCGCGCCCTTGTTTAGCGCTCCCGCCCGCGCTATCGCCCTCCACTAAAAAGATTTCACTCTCTAAGGGGTCTTTACTCTGGCAATCGGCTAATTTTCCAGGCAAGGTGCCGACACTCAAATTATCTTTTTTCCTTGTAAGCTCTCTGGCTTTTTTACTGGCTTCTCTAGCCTTTGCAGCTAGTAGGGCTTTATTGGCAATGATTTTGGCTTCGTTAGGGTTTTCTTCTAAAAATTGATGGATTTTGTCATAGACTAATTTTGAAACCAACGCGCGCGCATACGAGCTACCGAGTTTGGATTTAGTCTGCCCTTCAAATAACGGCTCACTCATTTTCAAGCTCACAACAGCGATCAAGCCCTCTTTAATATCTTCAGAAATGGGGCGCGACTCTTTAGTTTTAATGTTATTGTCAATGTATTGTAAAATCGCCTTAGACAAGCCCATTTTAAAGCCCGCCTCATGCGTGCCGCCCTCAGAAGTTTTAATGTTATTCACAAAGCTTAAAGTGTTTTCATTGTAATCATCAGCATACGCTAAAGCGACTTCTATAGAAGTGCGCGTTTCTTCATCCATGCTTTTAAACGAAATAATGGGGGTGAGCAATTCTTTTTTAGCGCTGTCTTTAACGAATTGTTTCAAGCCGTCTTCATAGAAATAAGTCTCATGCAGTTGGGTTTTTTCTTCTTTGAAAGAAATTTTCAAGCCGTCGTTAAGATACGCCATTTCTTTGAAGCGTTTTTGCAAAATACCCGCTTGAAATTCAACGACTTCCATCACGCTTTCATCAGGGAAAAATTCAATAGTCGTGCCGCTTTCTTTAGCACTTTTAGTCTTGCCAATGATTTCAAGCTCGCTAATGGGGATACCCTTTTCAAACTCTTGGCGATAGATTTGACCCTCTTTTTTAATGGTCATAATCAAGCGTTTGCTCAAAGCGTTCACAACCGAAACGCCCACGCCATGCAAACCGCCTGAAACTTTATAAGTATCATTATCAAACTTGCCCCCCGCATGCAAAATCGTTAGAACCACGGTGCAAGCGGGGATTTTTTCCGTGGGGTGAATATCTACAGGAATGCCTCGCCCGTTATCTTCTACAATGCATGACCCCTCCTCAGTCAAAGTGATATTGATCGTATCGCAAAAACCCGCCATGCTCTCATCTACAGCGTTATCCACGACTTCATACACCATGTGGTGCAACCCACCCACATTGGTATCGCCAATATACATTCCAGGGCGTTTCCTAACCCCCTCTAAGCCTTTTAAAACCTTAATACTATGGCTCTGGTAATTTTGCATTCAATCAAGCCTTTATAATGTGATTGGCATCATCAAAGTGGAAATTTTAGCGCTCAAGTGGCTTTGCTTTTCATCAAGGGGTTCTTGGATCAAAAAAGGCGAAGAAGGCTCATTGCATTTTAAAACGAATTGCGTTGTCCCTAAAGCGTTTAAGGCTTCAAGGAAAAATTTAGCGTTCACGCCCAAATGAAAGGCTTTTTCAATATCCAAACCTTTTTCAATCTCAACAGAGGTTTTAGCCGTTTCGCTATGTTCAGAATCCAAAGATTCAAACAAAGCGTTGTTTTTTTCTAAAGTGAGTTTAATGGTGGAGCTTAAAGAACTGCACAATTTAATGCTCTCTTTAAATTCTTCCTTGCCCAAAGTGAAAGAAGAAAGGTATTCTTTAGGGAGGATTTTTTGATAATCGGGGTAATTCCCATCAATGAGCTTGGTGAAAAAAGTGTGCGTTTCGTTTTCAACCACCGCTAACATGCCATCGCTTTTAAAACTGAAATTTTCATAAAAAAGCTTAAGGATTTCTAATAAAGCTCTTTTAGGTAAAATGCAAGAGATGTCTTCTTCAGTGGAATGGATAGAGATTTTTTCTAACTGCGTGTAAGAGAGCCGTTTGGTATCCGTGCCTACTACTGAAAGGGTTTGATGTTTTTGATTGAATTGCATTAAAATACCGGCTAATTCCCTTTTATGGCTGGTTTGCTCAATCACAGGAGCGATCTTTTTAAACGCATCTGTTAAAAAGGGGGCATTGACTTCCAAACTCACTTTTGGCTCAATAACAGGGAATTCAGGGAACTCATCAGCGTCAAACATGGGGAGTTTGAAAGAGCTTTTATTTTGTTTGATCACCAAGCTGTCATCTTTAGTCTCTAAAATAATATTAGAATCTTTTAAACATGAGATAATATCCAAAAACTTTTTCCCGTTGATCGTGCCAACGCCCTCTTTATCGCTAGATTGCGTAAAAATATAGCTTTTTAGCCCAATATCTGAATCGCTGGCTTTCAAAAAAAGCTTTTCTTTAATGACTTCTAAATGGATGTGTGAAGCGATAGAAGAAGCGTCCTTTTTATCCAAAAAAGCTTGCAAGTAGCGCAAAGTATTTTCTAAATCGTTTTTACTAACACTGATTTTCATAGCTAAAATAATCCCCTTGAATTTTTGGTCTTAATTATAGCATAAAAGAACGCTTTTTAAGGGTTTAAGCGTATTCCTACCCCTATACGATTGGAAAAAACATCGTATTCATACAAGCCATCGCCATAGCCGTTAAACCACTGTGCATAAATCCCCACAAAAGGGTTAATGCGGTAGGTATAGCCTAAGCGGAAAGCTCCATGCCAGCGATCATAACGCCAGTATTGCGTGAAAATATCATAAAGTTGCAATTCAAAATGATGGCGCCCTCTCCTGTAATCAACTTTAGCGTTACCATACCCCATGTAATCAATCAAATTAGGGTTGGATTGATCATAAGGGACATAGGGCCAATAAGCGACCATGATTTTCAAGCCTCCCTTTTCCCACACTAAACGAAACACAGGGCGTTGCCCTGCGCTCACCGAACGACACCCCCCCCAGCGCACATCTTTTTGCCCGTTATAATCTTTAACGATCACAGGCCCTCCTGGGAATTGGTTTTCAGGATTACCTTCTTTAAAAGGCTGGTAACATTGCGCGCCCCCCACGCCATTAGAAATGTGCTGCCAACCTATCCAAATTTCAGAAAAATTCCCTATTTTACCCCCAAAAGGTTTAAAATTAATAGGATAAACATAAATGAGTTCAGGCATGAAATTCATCATTCGCATGGGAGCGGATTGAGGGTCATTGTAAATTTGAAACCAGTTAGTTTGGGTATAAGCCAAATAAAGCGTGCCTTTAGTCCAAAGAATATGCCTAAATACAGGCACTCTAAAACTGATTTGGAACTTAAACTCATTGCGTTGATACGGGTTGATATTGGGGTGGTACCACTGAAAAATGGGGGTGAAACTATGATAAAAAGGCAGAAAATAAGTGCCTAGATAATCCATCATGTTTAAATATTTTTTAGCAAAATCCACCCAAGAATGTTCTTTGGGGGCTTTTTGTGGAGGGAGATACCAAGAATTGGACAAATCGTTTTGCGTTTTAATGATGTGCAAATCCTGTTTGCGCAAATAGTAGTTATAATCCACCTTAAAATTATCTTGCAAAAATTTTTTGCCTTCTAACTGACAAACTATAAAAATCATAAAGAGCAAAACGCTTTTCATCAAGCCTTCTTATTTTCATTTAAATTGCAAGATGAAAATCGCTAAAATCACTATAGGCGCGATAAAACGAACGCTAAAATGCCACGCTTTAAAGGCGTTTATATTAAAGAAGTGCTTCGTGGCTAAAAAAGAACGCTTTTTATTTAAAACCCACCCCACAAATAAGACTGAAAACAAGCCTCCCAAAGGCATTAAAAATGAAGAAGTGATGAAATCCAGCCACCCAAACACGCTCTTATGAGCAAAACTCAAAAACTTAGCGTATCGTTCATTCATAGAAAGAATGACTAAAACGCCTAAAACATACACAACAATCCCTATCCATAGCGACGCTTGAGTGCGCGAAAAATTAAAACGATTGATGAGATAAAGCGCTAAAGGCTCTATCAAAGAAACCGTAGAAGTGATCCCGGCAAAAATAAGCGCTATAAAGAAAAAAAGCGAAACAATCTGCCCGCTTGTTCCCATTTTAGCGAAAGTCAAAGGTAAGGAAATAAAAACAAGCCCTGGCCCTTGAGAAACATCTGCATGGTATTCAAACACAAAGGTAAAAATCATCACCCCAGCAATCAAAGAGATTAAAATACCGGGCAAGACAATCAATAAAGAGCTTTTGAACAGATTTTCTTTTTTGGGCGTGAAAGCTGAATAAGTAATAATCGTGCCTACCCCCAAACTCAAAGAAAAGAACATCTGCGCTAAAGCGTCCATAACAACCTTAAAATCAACCTTTTGAATCTCAAAATTAAATAAAAAGTGCAAAGCTTTAGGCATGCTTTCTAAAGTCATCGCATAGATTAAAAGCCCTATGAAAATCACAAACAATAACGGCATCAGCACCACATTTAATTTTTCAATCCCTTCTTCAATCCCCCTAGAAACAAACCATATTGTCGGCAATAAGCATGCGCTAAAGCCAATAACAGGCCAGATTAAACTGCCATTTTGGAGCATGCTAAATTGCATTTTAGCTTGCTCTAAATCTTTAGGCAAATCAAAAGTTACTACAAAAAGATAGTAAAGCACCCAGCCTAACACCACCGCATAAAAGGATAAAATGAGAGGGCCGCCTAAAATAAAAAAAGAAGTGAAAGGGTAGTATTTTTTCCTTTTAGGATCTAAGATTTGATAATTAGAAACAACATCTTTTTTACCCAAATTCCCAATCAGCATTTCCACTAAAAGCATAGCAATGCCTAAACTCAAGGTTAGCACCAGATATAAAAGCACAAACGCACTCCCCCCATTATGACCTACCATATAGGGAAAGCGCCAAATATGCCCTAAACCGATAGAGCTACCCAAAGTGGCTAAAATAAAGCCTAATTTAGAAAATTTTCCCATGCCAAATATTTTAATAAATCTTGCTCAACCAAATGGAAAACACAATTAAAGGGGTGATGTATTTAAGCAAGAAATACCAAGTTGCAAACAATTTAGGGCCTAAAAAGTGTGTGCTCAAAAGACGCAATTTTTCTTTTTTCAAAACCCAGCCCATAAAAATAAAGGTTGCCATCCCGCCTAAAGGCATGATAATGGTGCTTGAGGCAAAATCCAACCAATCAAAAAGACTTTTTTCAAAGAAAGTGAGATAGTCTTTATAATCCTTATGGAGCGAGAAAATCAACACCACGCCTACCACAAAAATTAGCGCTACAAGACCCCAAGTAACCTTAAAACGAGAGTATTGATACTTTTCGGTAAGATACATCACACTTGGCTCTAATAAAGCCACCGTAGAAGTGATGCCAGCAAAAGCGAGCGCGAGCAAGAAAAGGATTGAAACAAGAACGCCTATCGCTCCCATTTGGCCAAAAACCACCGGTAAGGAAGTGAATATTAACCCTGTGCCTTGTGAGACATTCGCCCCATATTCAAACACAAAAGTGAAAATCATAAGCCCTGCCACAAGAGAAATTAAAATCCCTGATAAAACCACCCAAATCGTGCTTTTAAGCAAATTCTGCGTTTTATCCGTAACCGCAGCATAAGTGATATTGATCCCTAAACCGATGCTTAAAGAAAAGAAAACCTGCCCCAAGGAATAAGTGAACACTTGAGAAGTCAAATCTTTTGGTTTGAAATCAAACATGAAATGGAAAGCTTTAGAAAAAGAATCCATGCTCATCGCATAGAAAAGCAAACCAAAAAAAGTGGCAAAGAGTAAGGGCATTAAAACCAAATTGAGTTTTTCAATCCCTTCTTTAATCCCTCTAGAAACAATCCATCCGGTTATGAATAAAACGCTAAAAAGCCCTATGGATTGTAACCCTATAGACTGCAAAGTTTGAGTAAAAATTTGTTCAGATTCTTGGATATTGTTAGGCAAATTAAAACTAACACTCACCAAATAATAAAGCACCCAGCCTAAAATAGTGCCATAAAAAGTCAGTATTAAAGGCCCAGAAATAAGCAAAAGCCCTGCGTATTTCCAGCGTTTTTTAGGGTTAAGGTCAAGCTCTTTAAAAGCTTCTATTACATTTTTTTGCGTGCTTTGTCCTAATAGCATTTCAGCGATAAACATCGCCGCGCCAACGCTTAAAGATAAAAATAAAAACAATAAAACAAAAGCACCCCCACCACTCACCCCAGTCATATAGGGGAAACGCCAAATATGCCCTAAACCAATCGCACTCCCTAAGGCCGCTAAAACAAATCCTAATTTAGAAAAATGATTACCCATTCTTAACTACCAAACTCCTTGTCAATGATTAAAATTAAGGAGCTATGTCCTTAATCGCCCAACTATTGCTGTATTTTTTTGAAAGCTTTAAAAACCCTAAAATTTAAGGAAAAAACCCACTTCACAAATACCTAAAAAATATAAAGCAACGCCCCTAGATTATACTATAGTTAAGTTACATATTGTATAATTTTAAGAAAGTTTCATTATTTAAGTAAGGGGAATTAATGCGCTGTAGGGTATATTACGAAGATACCGACTCTGAAGGCGTGGTCTATCATGCGAATTATTTGAAATATTGCGAAAGGGCTAGGAGCGAGTTTTTTTTTAAAAAAAATGTCTTGCCCGAAAATGAAGAAGGCGTGTTTGTTATCCGCTCTATCAAAGCGGATTTTTTCACCCCCGCGAGCCTTGGACAGGTTTTAGAAATAAGAACGCAAATTAAAGAATTAAGGAAGGTTTTTGTGGTGCTTTTTCAAGAAATTTATTGTATCCAAAACGCTTCTTTAGAGCCTATGAAGCCTTTTAAAGTCTTTGCTTCAGAAATCAAGTTTGGCTTTGTCAACCGCTCTACATACAGCCCCATTGCCATTCCTAAATTGTTTAAGGAGCTTCTTAGTGCCGTCTGATTCAGAAAAACCCACCATTATTTACCCTTGCCTTTGGGATTATAGGGTAATTATGACCACTAAAGATACAAGCGCGTTAAAAGAGCTTTTAGAAACCTACCAACGCCCCTTTAAATTGGAATTTAAAAACACTTCTAAAAACGCTAAATTTTATAGCTTTAATGTTTCTGTGGAAGTTTCAAGCGAATCAGAACGGAACGAGATTTTTCAAAAAATCTCACAATTAGAGGTCGTGGCGCATGCACTTTAATCTTTTAAAACAAACGCCTTGAATTTTTCACCCCTTTCTTTATACGAAGAAAATTGATCCAAACTGGCCGCGCTGGGTGAAAGCAAAGCGATTTCATTTTGCAACAAAACGCTTTTAATTTCTTGAACCGCTTTTTCTAACTTTAAACAAAATTGACAAGAAACATTAAATTCTAACGCTAAAGCTTGGATGATAGAAGCGCTTGAACCTATGGCATAAAGGCTTATTTCATAATGTTTAAACTCTTCAAAAAGGGGGGTTAAATTGACCCCTTTAATATCGCCCCCTACAATCAAATGGATTTTTTGGTTTTTAAAGGCTTTTAGGGCTTGTAAGGTGGCATCAATATTCGTAGCCTTGCTGTCATCTACCCACAAACGCCCTTCTTTATCTCTAAATTCTTCCATTTTATGCGAGCCGATTTTAAAAGCGTTCAGTCTTTTAAGGGCGTTTTCTCTATAATCTTGCCATTTTAAATTCTTTATTTTTAAAAATTGCTCATAAACCAAAAGGGCTAAGGTAGCGTCTAGTAAAAACGCTCCCTTAAAAAAAAGGGCGTTAGAAGGGATTTTTAAACACTCTAAAACCTCTTCGCTTGTGTCAAAAAAGATTTTTTGCGCTTGCGAGTTTTGAACGCTTGAATGCTCTTTGAATTTTAAAGGGAGGATAGCGAGCGAAGTTTTAGGCATCAACGATAAAACCTTGAGTTTAGCGTTCAAATAATTTTCAAAATTGCAATGCCAAGTCAAATGATCGGCTTCTACATTGATGAGCAAGTAGATTAAAGGGTAAGCCTTATTAGTGTAATGCAAAGAAAAGGAGCTCGTTTCTAACACCCACAAGGGCGATTGTTTTTCAAACAATTCAATCAAGGGCGTGCCGATATTCCCCCCACTCACAGCCTTAAAATCTTCTAAAAGCATGGTGAGCATTTCTGTCGTGGTGGTTTTACCATTAGTGCCGCTAATACTGATTATAGTGGGCGTGAAAACAGAATCAAACAAGCTATCAATATAATCGTATTCGCTCATTAAATGCTTGGCTTTTATCACTAAAGGGTGCGTGAAACTAATGCCAGGGCTGACGATTTCTAATTGGGAATTATTAGGGTTAAAATCCTTACTGGGATAACAAAGAAAACCCTCGCTATCCTTAAAAAATGAAGTGAATTTATCATCAAAAAACTTGACTTCGTTATGGTTTTTTTTAAAAAAACGCGCTAGGGCTAAAGTGGTTTTGCCATGCCCCAATAAAGAGATTTTCATTTTAACGCACCTTCAAGCTTAAAAGAGCGACTAAATTACTCAGCATAGAAATGATCCAAAAACGCACGATCACCTTGTTTTCTGCCCAGCCCTTTTGCTCAAAATGATGGTGGATAGGTGCCATTAAAAAAAGGCGTTTTTTGCGGGTTTTATAACTCCCTACTTGCAAGATCACTGACAAAGTTTCTATTACAAAAATAGATCCCATTAAAACGAGTAAGATTTCATTATGCGAAACAATAGCGTTATAAGCGATAAACCCCCCTAAAGCCAAACTCCCGCTATCGCCCATAAACACGCTTGCCGGGTTGCAGTTATACCACAAAAAGCCAAAGAGCGATCCCACTAACGCTAGCGAGACAACAAACAATTCCCCCACATCTATGACTTTAGGATAAAGCAAGTATTTAGAAAATTCCGCATTCCCTGCCACATACACAAAGATAGAAAGGCTTAAAAGGGTGAAAATGCTAGGCACGCTCGCTAAGCCGTCTAAGCCGTCGGTTAAATTCACCGCATTGCTCGTGGATAAAAAAACCAACACCCAAAAACCAACCGCTAACATCGTGGGCATTTCAAACAAAGGGTTTTTCAAAAAAGGCGCGTATAAAAAAGTGTCTAACCCCTTAAGGCTCAATAAAACAGACACAATAAGCGAAAGGATAAAAAGCATGCCAAATTTCATTTTCGCGCTCATACCGGCATTACTTTGTTGGTTGATTTTAGTGTAATCGTCTCTAAAACCCACAAAACTAAAGCCCACTAACACGATTATCCCTAACAACACATAAAGATTGCCCAAAGACGCGCACAACACACTCGCAACAATGGTTGCAAAAACAAACACAATCCCCCCATCGTAGGGGTGTCCTTTTTATTCTGGTGGCTTGGCACAAAGCTTGAAATGGGCTGGTTAGCCTTTTTAGCCTTGGCCCATAGAATGAATTTAGGCATTAAAAAAAGCGTGAGGAAAAAGGCTATGAAAAACCCTAACCCTGCTCTAAAAGTCAAATACTGGAAAAGATTGATATTAAAATAGCCATATAGTAAAGAATAGAGCATAAAATCCCCTAAAATCGCCATGCTTGAAATTTAGAAAAAAAGAAAATTGTAGCGCAAATTGATTTACTTAAAAATAGCATGAATAGGGTAGAATAGGATCTTATTTTAATTTTTAGGAGTCTTTTGTGGAGCGTTCGCTTATTTTTAAAAAAGTTAGAGTTTATTCTAAAATATTAGTGGCTTTAGGGCTTTCAAGCGTGTTGATCGGTTGTGCGATGAATCCAAGCGCTGAAACAAAAACACCAAATGACGCCAAAAATCAAGTTCAAACTCATGAAAGAATACAAACAAGCTCTGAACATGTTACGCCGCTAGATTTTAATTATCCAATACATATTGCTCAAGCCCCACAAAACCACCATGTTGTAGGTATTTTAGCACCACGCATTCAAGTGAGCGATAATCTAAAACCCTATATTGATAAGTTTCAAGACGCTTTAGCCAATCAAATCCAAACTATTTTTGAAAAAAGAGGCTATCAAGTGTTGCGTTTTCAAGATGAAAAGGCTTTGAACGAGCAAGATAAGAGAAAGATTTTTTCCGTTTTGGATTTGAAAGGGTGGGTAGGAATCTTAGAAGATTTGAAAATGAATTTAAAAGATCCCAATAATCCTAATTTAGACACGCTAGTGGATCAAAGCTCAGGCTCTGTGTGGTTTAATTTTTATGAGCCAGAAAGCAATCGTGTAGTCCATGATTTTGCTGTGGAAGTAGGGACTTTTCAGGCAATGACTTATACTTACAAACATAGTAATTCTGGAGGGCTTAATTCTTCAAACAGCATTATCCATGAAGATTTGGAA
Source organism: Helicobacter pylori (assembly GCA_008033015.1). Lineage (GTDB taxonomy): Bacteria > Campylobacterota > Campylobacteria > Campylobacterales > Helicobacteraceae > Helicobacter > Helicobacter pylori_DH. Next base: position 170,071 of record CP032042.1, on the reverse strand, counting down.
AAGAATAAAGAAGACGCGATACACAAGATTTTAAACAGAATGTATGCGGTTGTCATGAGAAAAGCTGTAACAGAACTTACAGAAGAAAATATCGCCAAATACAAAGACGCTATTGACAGAATGAAAGGCTTTAAAAGTTCTATGCCTCAAAAAAAGTAGTTCTTAAACGAACCATTTAAAAATTAGCCTTAAAATCAGTCTTTTTAAAGGCTATTTTAAGTATAATGCAAAGTTTATTTCAATATTTAAGGATACACAATGGCAAAAAGATGCGCTTTAACTTTCAAAGGGCCTATGATAGGCAATCATGTCAGTCATGCGAACAACAAAAATAAACGCCGCTTACTCCCTAACTTGCGATCGATTAAGATCCAATTAGACGACGGCACGACTAAACGCATTAAGGTGGCTGCTTCCACTTTAAGAACCATGCGTAAAGGGGCTTAGTTTTCAGAATTTCTGTCCGTTTTGATTGTAGGGGTGGTTTTGGTGTTTTTGATAACCTTTTTAAAACTCCCCTTAAAACTAAACTTCTTTTTGAGATTAAAACACAGCTTAGGTTTAGCGTTTTGATCAAACTTAGAAGCAAACGCTTTCAAAAGAATTTATTTTGATCTAGGAATTGGTTTTGTTTGAAAAGTTGAAATTTTTTAGAATCAAAAAAGACGATGAAAATCAGCCAGAAGTCAATTTAAATTCTGAAATCTATGAACAATTTAAGGTCTTTAGACTCCCGCTTATTTTAATCCAATTGCTTGTGCTTTTAGGCACTCTGGGATACTTCGCCCTAGAAAATTATAGCCTTATGCAAGCTTTCTTCCAAACGACTTACACCATGACAGCCACAGGGTTTGGCGCTTTAAATGAAAGCCAGTTTGGGCCTATAAGTATTTTTTTAACTTCCATTTTAATGTTTTTTGGGGCAGGAATTATTGCCTTTAGCGTGGCTATTTTAGTTAGCGTGGTCAATAAAGGCACGCTTACCAGATTGATTAAGGAGAAAGGTATGATTTACAAAATCGCACGCCTTAAGGATCATTACGTGATTTGTTACCACAACGAATACACCATTGAATTGAGCAAGCAGTTCCGCTCCGCTCAAATCCCCTTTGTGGTCGTGGATAATGACCCCAGTTTTGAAGAAGAAGCCATTAAGCACAAATACCCCTACTATATCATAGGCGATCCGCACACCAATTTAGCCATGCTAAAAACCCACTTAAGCAGCGCTAGGGGCGTTGTGGCGTTGTCTAAGATTTTACCGGTGAATGTGGCGTTAATGGTGAGCGTGCGCTTGTTTGAAAAGGAATTAAAGCGCAAACCTTACTACATCATTGCGAGCGCGCATAGCGATGAAGGCTTAGAAAAATTAAAAAAATTAGGGGCTGATATGGTGGTTTCCCCTACAAAACTCATGGCGCAGAGAGTGAGCGCTATGGCGGTGCGCCCAGATATGGAAAATATCTTAGAGCGTTTTATCAATAAAAAAGACACGCTTTTAGACTTAGAGGAAGTGATTGTCCCTAAAACCAGCTGGCTTGTGTTAAGGAAATTAAAAGAAGCCCATTTTAGAGAGATCGCTAAAGCGTTTGTGATTGGTATCACTCAAAAAGATGGCAAATACATCCCCATGCCTGATGGAGAAACGATTATTGCAAGCGAATCCAAGCTATTAATGGTTGGCACTTCAGAAGGCGTTGCGACCTGTAAGCAACTCATTGCCAACCATCAAAGACCCAAAGAAGTGGATTACATTTCCTTGTGATTGATACAGCCCTTTTTAAATAAAAAAAGCTTGGCTCTCATCAAATATGGATAATAAAATCTAAAATGCTAAAAACATTTTTTACAATCAATAGCAAAGAGCTTGGCGTTAGTCAAAAAGTTTTAGCCATTCATGTTTGATGAGAACCGATCCAAGATTTAAACGGATTTGAGGCTTATTTTTCTCACACCCATACGCTCAATGAGAGTTAATTATAACCCTTTTAAATCTCTCTTTGTTGATATAATGGTTATAATCGCTTCATTGAAATAATTTATATTGCCGTAAAAATACCCATGATACAGGCTTAAAACACCGCTCACATTCTCCACTAAAAGCTTCGTATGATAAATTTGAGATACATACTTATGCGTGATCTTTTGGATGCTTTCTTTCAAAAAGCCTTCGGTCGTTTTCAGTCCAAAATACGCGCTTGTTGCTGTTTTTTGTTCAGTAATATAGTAAAAAAATACCTCTATTTCGTATTTTTTGCTTTTCTCTAGCGTGTAGTCGCTTAAATCCTTGATCTTTTGCTCCCATCCGCCTTTGATATAGATCGCATTACGAATATAATAAGCTCCTATGAATAAGCCGCTAAACTTCGGCTTTAGGGTTTCTAAAAGTTCGTTAAATGCGCTCTTTTTCGCTTCCGTGATCTCGCTATAGGCTTGTTGTTTTTCTTCTTTGATATTGTTTAAAACTTCTTGCTTATTCGTGTTTATTTGTGCCTGTGCGCTTTCTTTAGCTTCGTTAATGTTATTGATCGCTTGCGTTTTATTCGTGTTTATTTCATTGTTAGCGGTTGTTTTAGCTTGGTTTATGGCTTCAAGGCTTTCGGTTTTGTTGGTGTTAATTTGATTTGTAGCACTTTCTCTAGCCTGGTTTAAAAAGATTTGATAGCTCGTTAAAAGCTTTGTAGTGGTTTCTATCAATTGATTTTCTAGCTTTTTAATTTCGCTTTTGATGTTTTCGGTGTTAGCGTTTAAAATGCTCGTTACTTCTTGCTCGTTGCTTTTCATGCTTGTATTAAACTCGCTAAAAAAGCCCTCGTATTCTTTCATTTTATTTTTTAAGCTCTCGCTGGCGTTACTCAGCCATTCAATAGAATTTCTTAAACTGCTATCGATTTCATTCGCGTTTTTGAAAAAATCCAAACTCAAAAGCACTTCTAAAATCCTAACGATGCCTTTAAGGCTTAGTTTTATTTGATCCGTAAAAAGCGCGTTACTATGTAAAGCGTTTTGTAATTGCTTTAAAAGCTCGTTAGTGTTTTCTTTCACTTCTGGCTGTTGTGTGATCTCTAGCGCGCTATTAGGTAGATTAGGGTAATTCATTTTTTTAATCCTTATTTAATTTTTTTGTGGTAGGATTAGGTTTGTTAGAGTTTAAGGGTAGAGTCTCACCCTTTGTGATTAGTGGAGATGTATATAAACTTTCACTATTCTCTAACCTTTTTTCATAACCTGTTATCACCCAATGATTAGGTAATTTTTCTCCTTTCCAATTATCCTTTAAACCTACTCTTATATTTTCGTATTCAATAGCCATTCTGCCGTTATTATCTGTTATAGCATTACCTTTCTCTATAATTTCTGGTATCGTTTTAACTACGCTCACGGCGTATTTTTTAGCTTGTTGTTCGTTTAGTCCTTGGTTTTTGGCTTGCTTCTCTCGGCGTTTCAAAATGTGTTCTAACCCGTAATCTTTATTCCCCCAAACTAAATCAATATCCCCTAAACCTTCCTTATAAAAAGCTCCTGCTACAAAACCTTTTTTAGTTTCTAATAGCTTGTTAATCGCTCCTAAACCATCGCCCTTAAACTCGCTATAATGGTGTCCCCACTCGCTAGGCGTTTCAAGTTTTTGTTTTATCCCTTTCTCGCTCTCTTTTTGCATGTCCTTTACGGCTTGAACTAAGCGGTTTAATACGGGATTGTTTTCATTGGGTTCTCTATTGACCATTAAAAGGTAATGCGCAAAATCGTAAATATCAATATCCTTAAATTCTTTACTTTTAGGATCGAACATGTCTTTAGTAATATCTGCGATCTTAAATTCTTTCAAACCTTTTTTAATGTTATCGCTCTTTAACGCTTCAAATAACGCTTTACTCGGATCATCAAACCTCGCAAACCTGGCTACGCTTGCTCCTAAAATCTCGCTAATATCGCTCGTGTTTTGATCGCTCTTTTCAAACATGTCTAAAGAACTCGTTTTATAGAATTTTTCGCTCAAATCTTTTAAGCTCTCGCTCGTGCTTTGGTAATTCTTTAAATTCGCAAAACTGCGATCCAAAATATCGCTTAAATAAGCGTTTAGGCTTACATTAGGGAAATTCATGTCATGGATTAAATTATGAAAACTCCCGGCGTTATCTACAAACATTTTTTTCACTTTTTCATAGCTTTTAATGTCGTTTGAAAATTCTTTCTGCCAGCGGTTTAATAGTTCTATCCCTTGCGTTTTAGTCCTTGGCATGTTAAACATGAGGAGCGCGAGGTTACTATCGCCTACATTAGGATGCGTGGCTTTATCAAAATTCAAATTTTTAGCAACGATGTTTTTTAATTGATAGACGCTTTCAGCGTCTAATTTCTTTTCTAATTCTTTCAATTTCGCTTCATAGTGGCTTAAAACCGCTATTGCATGATCGCTTTCACTGTTAAAGCGTCCTTGATTGCTTGAAGCCGCTAAATTATTGATCTCGGTGTTGTTTAAGCGCTTGTTTGGCACTCTAACTAATAGCTCGTCCGGCACTAAATCAATGTTATAGTATTCTTGGATCGCTTTGTGGTAAATGTATCTGCTTTTAGGCGTGAAGTTCAGCATGCCTTGTATTCTGTGGTTTCCTGCGATCACTTGCCCGTCGTGTAAGATAATCGGTAAATCTTCAAAGCCTCCGCTCCCGAATATCTTTTTAGGATCAAAATTTTGTGCGATGCTTTTAATCTGTTCTTCGTTCATGTCGGTGCGTTTTTGCGTCCCGCTAAAGCTTGGTTTTAGATCTTTAGCTTTCACGATCGCATAGTCTAGATCGTAAATCTCTCGTTCGTTCAACCTTACTCTACTTTTTGGGATCTGCGCTTGGATCTCTGTGGGTATATCTTCTCCTACTTCTATTTTAGTCTGGCTTTCAATATTACCCGCATTCCCTCGCTCGTGTTCTAATTTCTTTTTTAACGCTTCTTTACGCTTTAATTCTTGCTCTTTAGCTTTTAAAAACTCTTGTTCGCTTTCTAACTTCTCGCTTTCTAATTTCGCTAACTTTTCGGCGTTGGCTTGTTCTAAAAGGCTTAAATTTGTAGGTTTTGGTGTGGTTTCGTTTAAATTTTCGCTTGTTTTTAATAAATCCTCTTGACTATTTAGCGGTTTTGGTGTAGGATTATTTCCTTTAAGGTTTGAGATGCTACCGCCATCTCTGTAATCGTTAGAAAGTGGTGCAATGGTTTCTAACTCCCTTAAAACTTTCTCATCCACTTCAAAACTTGTAATCATATAATGGTTTTTTAGTTCGTTATCTCCCTTAAACTTACTTAGAATTACTTTTGAATTATTTAAAATAATAGCCGCATAACCTGGTCTGTCTTCTTCTTTTAAGCCTTTTTGTATGATATTAGGGATTTCTTTAATTAGTTCGTTAGTCCTTTCTTTGGCTTGTTCGTTTGTTAGCCCTAACTTTTTGTATTGTTTTTCTAGGCTTTCTATTATGTGCGCTAACCCATAACCTACGCTATCTTTAGTCTTTGGCGTTCCCCAAACAAAATCAATCCCTCCTAAATCCTCCCTATACGCTGCGCCTGCGACTTGTCCGTTTTTCTCTTGTAAGAGTTTCTCTAACGCTTCCTTAGGCTTTAAGGCAAACTCGGGGTAGTTCTTGCCAAACTCTTTAAGGGGGGTTGTAGCGTGTTGTAAATCGCTCGCTTTCTTGCTTAGTTCTTCGCTGGCTTGTTTGACGCCATTAGTAAGCTCTTCAATGATTTTAAGCGTGTTGTTGCTAAATTTAGCGTTTTGCGCGCTTAATTCTAAATTCTTACTAAATTCGCTTATAGAGTGGCTTCTCTCAAGCGCTCTTTTAATGTGGTATTTTAAAGCCGCTCCTGCGGTGGCTTCGTTTAAGGCTTTGGGGAGTTTAATCCCTAAAATGCGATCGGGCGCGTTTCTATATAGCGTTCCTAAAGTGAATTTAGTCCATTGGTATTTTAACGCTCCGCTTAAAGTGGTCGCTAACCCTTGGCTTAAATTTTTCGTTGTAGCGGGCTTTAGGCTTAAAGCGATCTTAGCGTCGTTTTTAAAAAGCTTATGAAAACCGCTCGCTATGTCAATGTATTCTTTAGCCTTGGGTGTCGTAAAAACATCGCTCTTAAACTCGTTTAGCTTGTTGAAAAACTGCGTAGGTGTGGTGTTTTATTCTAGTGTATTAAATATTGAATAATAAAGTTAAATAAAACTTTTTGAGTATTAGTATTTGATTGGAGCGAAGCCTTTCAATATTTTAAAAAGGCTAATCAAAAATATCCATTAAGGATAAATACTAGTAAATCCTAAAACCATAAGTGATGTTAAACATGATATGGCTTCGGTCAGAATACACATTGTGTGTTAAAGGTTGCGTGCCAGGCCCGTTAGGATCGACTGGAACATACATGCCACAATACCCAATACAATAGCCTTTTTTGGTGATATTGCCATAATATTCTAGTTTTAAATCCATTCTAATATTATACTTATTAGAAAAATAACTCAAAAAGAGTGCAAGACTCCTTTCATCAGCCCTTGGGCTATCCGTCCAACGGCCTAAAATTTTCCAACTAAACCCTCTATATTGTGAGCCTACATATAAAAACCCGTTAATAACATCAGCGCCAACAATATTGTTAATTTCTGCGTCATAAATACTATTCGTCCAAATGTTATACCCCAAAGGATCCCCATAAATACCTATATCACCATTAGCGTTACCGATATTTTTATAGACACTGCCCCCAAATTGCCACTTATTATAGTAAAAACGGGTGCGGAAGAAATAAGTTTGCCCGCTTTTTCCTAACGGCACTTGTTGGAAGAGAATAATATCATTCTGATTGGCTGGAGTGGCAAAAATGGGGAAAAACCCCACGAAAGTGCCTACAAAACGAAAGCCTTTATTGTTGAAATTAGGGTTGGTGTCATAAGTGATATTAATGCCTGGTGCATACATTCTTTGAAAGATCGCATAAAAATAAGGGTTGATTTTTAGGTTGTCTTTTTCATATTTCAAATCCGCAATCATTAAAGCCTTACCGCTTGTATAGTAGCGCCCAAAATACCAAAACCAATCGCTTGACGCTGAAGCCCTAGCGTCTGAATACATCACCCTTAACCTGGTGTCTTTATATTTGACAAAGCCTTCAACCCCTTGAGTGTAAGAAGTGAACCAATCATACTCTTCAGCATCGTAGCGCCCCCCTTTCACGCCAAAACTGAATTTGTCTTTTTTGTAGTTGTAGCTCAAAAAAGCGTTATGCACCATGGCTAAACGAGGTTTTTGCACTTGCAAACCACTATGCCCTGCATACCAACCAATATATTGCCAAAAGATACCTGCCCCAAAAGGATCGGTCCTAGAGCCGGGCTGGCCATTAGGGATATTGTTGCCTTGATAGGCGGTAGAGTCATAGGGAAGCGCTGCCATCATAGCCCCCACTTCCGCTCTCAAACCCTTGTATAACCCCATGCTCAAATTCAATTCGCCGAGTAAAGAAGTGTAGCTACCTGTAGGATAAATGTCTTTAGAAGGCTGGTATCTTTGGTTGTTAAAGCCAAACTTGGTATAGCTGCTCACCTTTCCAACAATACTCATGTTGAATTTATAAGCTTGAAGTTTGGATAAAAAAAGACTAGAAAAAAGCAAAAAAAATAGAGCACAGAAAAAATATTTCTTAATTTCCAAAGCCCTAACTCCCAAAGATATTAAAATAAGAATACAAAAAAAGGCCTATCTAAGAGAATAGGGAAACTTTCTTAAAAACTATAACTGATGTGTGTCATCAAATGGCTTCTGTCTTGAGTGACGCTTTTTGCAATACCGCCCATATTTTGAGGGCCTTGCGCGAATGCAGAAGATTCAAACAAACCATTATTCAAGTTAAGCGGCTGACCGTTTGGCCCAAGGAAACCGGTTCCAGGGTTGTAACCCGCACGAATTTGGAACTCTAACCATACGAGTTTGAGACCTGCTTTAACATGCTTGCTGAACTGATAGTCTAGATACATACCGATACCATATTCCAAAGCCCTTGGAGCGGTAGTGAAGCGCTGATAAACACTCCAACTGAACTTACCATGCTTGCCTCCACCTTTAACATACTCGGTGAACGCGTCAGCATCGGTAATGTTGTCAATCCCCGCAAACCCTAAGCTGTAGATGCCACCGACCCATTGTTCGATACCATCAAGAGCCACAGGGTTACCCCAAGTACCTAAGTTCATGTTAGGGTTACCGATGTTGAGATAAGCACCACCAACCACAAAGTAGTTGTTAATATCTATATGGTGGCGTAAAAGAAGTGTCGCACCACCAGGACCTTGCAAGCCACGCCACTTACCATTATCCAAGAACGGATCCCAAGTGTTATAACGAGCGGGTGCGTAACGACCGTATTCAGCGTTATTCCAACGATAGTCATACAACGCATAGAAAGTCGTTTTATTCCTAATGCCCCTACCGCTAAATTCCGGATTGGTATCATACTCTACTTTAACACCGGGCAATGTGCCTACCATTGGGATAAGATACACATAAGGGTGGATCATCAAATTCTTTGTAGGGCGATAAATGATACCCGCTTTATGAATACCCCAAGGCTTTTCACGATAAATAGGGAACAACCATTGACCATCAGCGATACCACGACCCCAAGAGCTAAAGAGCAAGAATTTCATATTCTTAGTAAGCTTGAAAGTCCCATAAAAACCTTGGAACAATTGGTAAATCCAATCCATTTGCTCCTGCTCCGTAACGTCAAAACGCCCCATGACCATATGGACTCTGTCGCTGTCATAGGTGAGATTCGCTTTATAAACTTCATAGCGCCTTGAAGCACCAGGCAAGTAGGCGTTAGCCGGATAGTAGTTAGGGAACAAGCCGTTCCACTCACCCATATACATATAGCCAATACCTCTAGGGTCAATAATACCGCCTGGTCCTTGCTGCTCCCACATTTTAGTCGCATTCATACAAAGACTCAAAGAATCAGTGCCACAAGAAGTTTTATCCCAATAGCTTGGGGGGGTAAAATCCTTTGCCCACCTGTCATACCTAGTGCTATCATAAACTTGTCCGCCCAAAACACCGCCTAAATTCACGGTCCATCCCCTACCTAAATGCACAGAACCCTCTAGCTTACCTGTAAGGTTAACAAAAGTCTCTGTAGGATAGATACCTTTAACAGGGTTAATAGGCGAATGGTTAAAACCCACTTTGGAGAAGTTGATAAAATCCCCATGCACTTCATAAGTAACCGCCCCTAATGAACCCGTAGTGAACAATAGTGGTAAGGTAAAACGCTTTAGCAATGTAGCCACAACTTTTCGTTTCTTTAATTTCATTCCTCTTCCTTACTTTACCTGAGAATAGATAAATTACTCTGTGGAAATGATTGTAGCATAAAAGAATATAGATTTAGTTTAAAATCAAGCTAATTTTTCTTAAAAATCACAAAATTTAAAACGCAAGTTTATCCTTAAAAGCTTGCTGATGAGCATGCAAATGGATAGGATAATCTTTTTAGATCCTAATAAGGTATCAAAAAAAGGCTTTTTTAAGGCTCAACAGGGAATTTACTGATACAATAAAAAGCGTTGTTTTATATAAAAATAATAATAAGGATCAAGAATGAAAAAAATTGGTTTGAGCTTGTGTTTGGTTTTTAGCTTGGGTTTTTTAAAAGCCCATGAAGTGAGTGCTGAAGAGATTGCGGATATTTTCTACAAACTCAACGCTAAAGAGCCTAAAATGAAAATCAACCACACTAAGGGGTTTTGCGCTAAAGGCGTGTTCCTCCCTAACTTGCAAGCAAGAGAGGATTTAGATGTGCCATTACTCAATGAAAAAGAAATCCCTGCATCTGTAAGGTATTCTTTAGGGGGCGTGGCGATGGACGATAAAAGCAAAGTTAGAGGCATGGCGTTAAAATTGGAAAATCAAAACGCTAGCTGGACAATGGTGATGCTCAATACAGAAATCAATTTTGCCAAAAACCCTGAAGAATTCGCTCAATTTTTTGAAATGAGACTTCCTAAAAATGGCAAGGTGGATGAAGCAAGAATCAAAAAGCTTTATGAAGAAGTCCCCTCTTACAAGGATTTTGCCGCCTATATGAAAACGATAGGGATTAGCTCAAGCGTGGCTAACACGCCTTATTACAGCGTGCATGCGTTCAGGTTTAAAGATAAGGAAGAGAAATTATTACCTGCAAGGTGGAAATTTGTGCCTAAAGACGGCGTTAAATACTTAAATCCTCAAGAATTAAAGCAAAAAGATTCAAATTATTTGCTTTCTTCATTCCAACAACACCTTAAAACTAAGCCCATAGAATACCAAATGTATCTGGTGTTTGCGAATAAAAATGATGCCACCAACGACACGACTGCGCTTTGGAAAGGCAAACACAAGGAATTATTAGTAGGGACCTTGAAAGTTGAAAAATACGAAGGAATGGGTTGCAATAAAGATGTGTATTTCCCAGCCGATCTCCCTAAAGGCGTAGAAGCCCCTACTGATCCCTTATTCCAAATCAGGAATGAAGTTTATGGGATCACTTTTAGCAGAAGGCAATAAAAAGGCTAATGCGAATCAAAATATATAAGTTGGTTGAAAAAAATATGTTTTTATGGGTTTGGGGGAGGGAATTTTTGTTTAAAACTTTTATGTGCGCCTACTCAAATCACTCGCTCTCTTATTTGAAGTGCACACACTCACGCTGAATGTCAGGCAAAAAATAACGGACATTCAAATTCATCTACCACCTTTTTAATGCTATTATCTTGTGTTTTATTTAGGCTGTATTATGGGTTTTTATGAAAGCGGCTTATTAGGTATTTCTGTAATTTTGTAATCAAAAAAGTTTTGCGAAATATTAAAAACGCTCTGCCCTTCCATTTGTTGGCGGGTTATCCAATTCAAATCATTGTCTTTGATTTGAGAAATTTCTACGCACGCCACTTGCCCGTTAAACAGATCAAAATGCACCACAATAGTAGGAATTTTATCCGTTATCAAACGCCTTTTAGCTTCTAAAACTTTATGTTCTTTAATATCATTGATCCCTTGAAACCCGCTTTGAACTTCTAGCAATAAATGATTGTCCAACAAAAAATCGGCTTTAGGACTTCTTTTAAAGCTTTCTATGTTCTCAAAATTATCACCACCAAAAAATTTGATGACTTCTTTTTGCGTATTAAAAAGACAAGCGATAAAATCCTTAAAAAACTCCGCTACCAAAAACCCACGCATCCACGAAAAACAAACTTCTTCAGGTCTTCTGCCTTGATTATTCAGCTTATAAATAATATGAGTGTCCACCATCTTTGAAAACACTCGCTCTATGGAGTTTTTAAAAAAGCATTCCAATTCATACTCATTATATTTAAAACAATAAATACTATTGATAGCGCTAAAAATTTCAATAAGCCTTTTTTTGAGCGCGTGTGAATAATTGAAATCAACGCAAGGTTGTATGTCTTTAGCGCCTAAAAATTCCTTAAACGCATTTTGAGAATTAAAACCCAATAAATTTCTATAACCTTTAAAATCGTTATTATCAAACATTTTTACCCCTTAAAAAATCAAAGACAGCATGAGCGAGCGCCACACTCAATAAAGGCGGCACGGCATTGCCAATTTGCAATCTTTTAGCACTAGCGCTCCCATAGAATTTATAATTATCAGGAAAGCTTTGCAATCTTGCTCCCTCTCTAATGCTTAACGCTCTAGAGTCTCTTGGATGGATACACCTAGAACTGCTTGGGGTAGAAAAATTTCTCGTAATGGTGGGGGCTGGTTTTTCCCACCACATTTTGGCATAGGTATTAATATAACCGCTTTTGGGGCGTAAACTTTCTGGCAAATCATCTTTATTCTGCCCGTCTTTTAGCGTTTGCATGATTTTTATCAGTTTTTCATTGTTTTTAGGACTGCTATGCTCACTTAATTCTTTAGAATTCCGCACAAATTCCAAAAAAACGTTATCCGCATTTTTAAGATAACCTAAAGCATCACCATTTTCACCGCTTTGAATGGGCGGTAAATCCCCTAAAGCGTCTTTTAAAGAAAAATGCGTTTTTATGGGTTTAGGGAAGTGGAATTTTTGTTTAAAACTTTTAAGCACACCCACTAAAATCACTCGCTCTCTTATTTGAGGCACACCATAATCTAGGGCGTTTAAAATGGCATGCTCTAAAATATAATCTCTCTCTTTAAAAGCGTTACAAATTTGTTGGAACAATTGCCCTTTTTGCATAGACATCAAACCCACCACATTTTCAAAAACAAATATTTTTGGTTTTACCAAGTCTAAGAGCCGCAGATATTCTTTAAACAGATTCGCTTTTTCATCCATTTTTCTTTTGCCAAGCGTGGAGTAGCTCTGGCATGGTGGTCCGCCTAGTAGAATGTCAATTGGAACGCATGGCAAATTATGGCAATGAAGTTGCGCAATATCGCATAAAATGGTTTGTGCCTCTTTATGATTGGCTTGATAACTTAAAATAGCGTCTTTGTCTATATCGTTAGCCCATATTAATTCAAAATAAGGGTGCATAGAAAAGCCATAGCTCAATCCTCCAGCACCACAAAAAATATCTGCTACTTTATACAAGTTTTATTTTTTCCTTTCATCTAAACCCACACTTTTTAAATGGAGTAAAAACTTAAAGTTCTTTTTTTGAGATTGGGTTAAGACTATTTCTTAATCTTTTAAAGTTCCGCTAGGTTTGTCAATCGCTTTTCTATGGACGGCCTTTTCTCTGTTTTGAGCTTTTTGAGTGATATTGGCATGCTCATCTTTAATATCATTTGGCCAATCTTTGCCCTGCTCTTGCACATTCCATTCGGGTAATGCGTCATTGCTATTGTTTCTGTAATCCGTTAGGCAAGCTTGCTCTAAAAGTTTATAGCTTATACTTGCATCTTTGATTGCACAAAAACCAAACAAGCCTTTTACTTGAGTTTCAAAATTAGGCTGATAAATCATGTAAAATTCTATTTTAGCCCCTGTGAGTATTGTGCGATAAAGAAAATACCACACGCCAAAACTTCTAATACTAGGCCTCCCTTTGACTCCCCCATCTTTATAAATATTGAGCGTGCTTTTAATCCCACCATCTGCTTGAGAGCCACCGATTTTTTTAATCTCACCATTCACCACAATTAAATACACTCTAGCCACATTTTGAGTTAAAATATTTTGAGATAAAGGTTGATTGTTTTCATCTTTTAAATCCTTAAGATAGTTGAAATTTAACTTTGTGCTGTCTTTCACGTATTCTACATCAGCGATTTTAAAGGCAGTTTTGACTTCGCTAATATGCATTTTACTCCTTGATAATCAATAACTCATGAGATTGTTTAACATGATTATTATCGCCTCTTTCTAAGCGATTTTTACCCACTCTAATCTCGCCTTGTCCCATAGTGTATTGCCAAGATGGTTCTAAAATTTTAAAATCTTTATAAGCATTCCTTACAAATTCGCAGTCATTATAACTTAAAATAAATGGCCCTTTATGCCTTTTTAGCATGTGAGCTAACACTTCATGTTTAAAACCATTATGGTGGATAGGAAAATTACGCATAGGATAAATCCCCTTAAACATTTTAGAATTTTCTAACACATAAGGAGGGTCAAGATAGAAAAAATCATTAGGATAAGCGAGCAACACTTCTTCAAAACTAGAGCATTCCACCTTTAAACTAGGAGCGTTGAAACCTTTAATTTTTAAAAGGGCGTTTAGATAGCGTTGTTTGTCAGTGTAAATTTTACTCATCCACCCTAAAAATCCTGGCCCATAGCTTAAATTAAAGTTAAAGTAATAATCTCTAGCCAAAATTAAAGGGTCTAAAACGCATTCTTTTTTATAATGGGCTTTTAATTCTTGTTTGATAATGTTGTAAGTTTCTTGCGTAGGTTCTAAAGAGAGCAAATGATTATAAAGAGCTTGTTTGTCTTTGAGCAGCACTTGATAAAAATTCACTAAAATGTCAAAAATATCAAAACCCAACACTTCTAAACCCAACTCTGTCGCGCATGCAATTTCCACGCTCCCCCCACCTATAAAAGGGCTAATAATCCTACGCACACCATTAGGTATATACTCCACTATTAACCCTACAGCTAAAGACTTGCCACCACCATATCTTAAAGGGGCTTTTATGTAGCGTTTGTAACGCCCATTATTAGAGCGTAAATGGTGCAAAAAAACATCTTTTTTACTAGCGTTTTGGTTGAATAAATTGGCATGCATTCCAAAAAATTCTATTTATTTTTTCGCCCTTTTCCTCATGTTAGGGTCTAAAATCTTTTTCCTGATCCTCAAATTCAAGGGGGTAACTTCTAAAATCTCATCTTCTTCAATCCATTCTAACGCCCTTTCTAACACCATAGTCCTAGGCGGGGTGAGTTTGATCGCATCATCGCTCCCGCTCGCTCTCATGTTGGTTAAGTGCTTGGATTTGATAGGATTGACATCTAAATCATTATCCCGGCTGTGCTCGCCAATGACCATGCCCACATAAACCTTCGTTTGGGGGTTGATAAAAAGCGCGCCTCTTTCTTGGATATTGAAAAGGGAAAAAGCGGTCGCTTCGCCATTTTCCATGCTAATTAGCGCCCCATTTTTGCGCGATTCCACGCTCCCGCTGAAAGGGCGGAATTCTAAAAAGCTATGATTCATCACGCCTTCGCCCTTAGTGTCGGTTAAAAACTCGCTCCTATAACCGATAAGCCCTCTTGCAGGAATTTCAAATTCTAATCTTGTATAGCCGTCGCTCATGGGATTCATCGCTTTCATCTCGGCTTTTCTTTTGCCTAATCTTTCAATGATAGCCCCGCTAAAATCTTGGGGCGTGTCAACCACTAAATGCTCAAAAGGCTCGCATTTAACGCCATTTTCTTCTTTAATGATGACTTCAGGGCGTGAAATGCTAAACTCAAACCCTTCACGGCGCAAGTTTTCAGCTAAAATAGTGATTTGCAATTCCCCACGCCCGCTCACTTTAAACTTGCCTTCGCCCATTTCTTCGCATTTCATAGCGATATTGGTTTGCATTTCTTTTAAGAGCCTGTCTTTCAATTTATTGGCAGTAACATGCTTTCCTTCTAACCCGGCTAAGGGCGAATCATTGACGGCAAAATACACGCTCATCGTAGGCTCTTCTAAATGCATGGGATCTAAAGGCATGGGGTTAGTGGGATCAACGACGCTATCGCCCACATCCATTGCGTTAAACCCAGCAAGCGCTACAATATCGCCCGCATAAGCGTTTTCAATCTCAGTTCTAGCCAGCCCTAAAAAACCTATAAGCTTAGTGATACGGCCATTTTCTTTACTCCCATCGCTTTTCATCAACAGCACGCTTTCATTCTTTTTAACCGAGCCGTTAAACACTCTAGCGATACCGATTTTGCCTACATAATTGTCATAATCAAGCGTGAAAATTTGCATTTGCAAAGGCTCATCAACGCTCCCGCTAGGGCTTGGCACATGCTCTAAAATCGTTTCAAACAAAGGCTCTAAATTCTTCTTTTCATCGTCTAAACTTTTCATCGCATAGCCATCTCGTGCGGCAGCATACACCACAGGAAAATCCAATTGTTTATCGCTAGCCCCCATCGCTACGAACAAGTCAAAAACTTCATCCACCACCCTATCCGGTTCAGCGGCAGGCTTATCAATTTTATTCACCACCACAATAGGGCAAATCCCAAAACTCAAAGCCTTTTTAACCACGAATTTAGTTTGAGGCATGACCCCTTCTTGAGCGTCCACTAAAAGCAACACCCCATCCACCATTTTTAAAACGCGCTCCACTTCGCCCCCAAAATCAGCATGCCCGGGAGTGTCAATGATATTGATTTTAGTGTCTTTGTAATAAATAGCGGTGTTTTTAGACAGGATAGTGATCCCTCTTTCTTTCTCTAAATCGTTGCTATCCATCACCCTTTCATCCACTTTTTCCCTCTCACTAAATGTGCCAGATTGAGAAAGTAAGCCATCCACTAGAGTGGTTTTCCCATGATCAACATGTGCGATTACAGCGATATTTCTAATATTTTTCATGAATGTCCTAACAAGCAAAATTGAAATTAGAAGTATAACACAATATTATAATAGCCCCAAATGGCGGAACTTTTTGGCTAAATCCTGTTCTATAGAATGGCTTTTATGGGCTTTTAGAAAATTTTCATTCTTAGGCGGCATGAAATCGTCATTATCCCTATAAAAAAAGATAAAATAATTTTTCTTTAAATAGTAAGCCAAATGGATCAAAAACGAATCCCCCCCTATATACAAATCGCTTTCTAAAATCAGGTTTTTAACTTCTTCTAAACTGGTTTTAGTGCGATAATGAGCGACTCTATCTTTTAAAAAAGCGTATCGTTCTTCAAAATCTAAAAGCGTAACACAAAAGGGTTTTAAGAGTTTTAAAACGATTTGCAAATGCTCTAAAGGGATACTTCGCTCTATTGATCTTGTGAAAGGGTTGATTAAAATCTTTTTGGGGTTTTTTAAACTCATGGGATATAAAGGGTTATCAAAAACATGCCCATAAACTTGAGAAAACAACTCCTGGCGGTTTTGATAAACGTTTTTAATTTCTTTATTTGGAGTGGTTATGGAAACAAATTTGGCTAAAAGAAAACTTCTAAAATCTTGTTTTTCTAAAATCAAATGTTTGATTTTGTGCTTCTTAAGCGCTTTTAATAACCATAAAAAATCCTTCATCGCCCAAAAAACCCCTTGTTTTTTAAGATCATAAAAAGCAGGGACATTTTCAAAAAGAGGAATGATTTCAAAATGTTTTTCGCATTCTAAAAGCTTGGCGATTTTTAAAGTCAAACGAGTGCCTAGGATTTTAAGGGGCTGTTGCTGTTTGAAAGCGATTTCTTTTAAAAGGCTAAGCGTGATGAGGTTATCCCCTAAAGCCAAAAGACAAGCAACATGCATGATTTTTCCTGATGGTGAAATGTTTAGGGTCTTTTTTTTCTATCCCTAAATTTTTTAAATAAAATTTTTCATCAAAACTATTGTTAATAAATTGCGCAAATAGGGGCAAACATTCCAAATCTTTTCTTAAGATTTTATGCGTTTTAAAAAGCGATTCAAAAATGAATTGCATTAAATCGCTGTTTAACAATTCTTTTAACGCATGAGCGTTGATGGGGAAATTTTCTTTTAAAACAAACATGTTCGTGCTGTTTAAAAAAAGGCGTTGCTCATTGTCATAAAAAAAGATAAGCTTTGAAGAAATAAATTTATACACGATTTTTTCTCTAGCCTGATAAAGGCTTAAGGGAGCGACTTGCTGGCAGTCTTTCAAATCAGCGTTAATGAATTGGCTAGGGGCTTTTAATCCGTCTTGTAAAATATCTGAACCCCTAAAAATAGGAATGGTATTTTTTTCTTGTTTGGAGTGTAATTTTTCTTTATTGTTGCCTGTAACAATCCCTAAAGCAAAATGAGCGTTATTTTTTAAAGTGATATGGGGAATGGAAAAAAGGTGGTCTAAAATTTTATTTTTTTGGTGAGAGCAATGGATATTAAAAATCTTTTTAGGGTTGTTTAAAAAAGAAGAGGGCGAGCGTTTGAACTTGCTATTTTGATAAAAACATGAGATTTTTTGATTCTTGTTAGGGATTTTTTTAAGCACCAAACCCACAGCCCTAGTCATTAGATTTTTAAAGGGTTTGTCAAAATCAATCAGGCTTCTAATGTGAAACTTTAAAGCCACTTCTCGCATTTTGCTAAACGCATCAATATTCAAACAACTTTCGGGTAATAATAGCCCCAAATGAGCGTTTTCTTTTAAGCAATTCAAACTCGCTATAAAAAAGAGCGACGCGCTATCTAGGCTTTGAGAGAGGTTGAATTGCTGTTTGAAATTTTCTTTTTGGTTTTGGTTGTATTTCTTGCCCCATGGAGGGTTGGTGAAAATGCAATCAAATTGTGGGGTGTGTTTTAAATTTAAAAAATCTTTTTGCACAATATTAGGGCAATCTAAATGATAACGCTCCTTAATACGCTTTTTAGTCAAAGCGATAGCAAAAGCGTCTGTATCATAGCCATAGATATTTTCAACCTTAAAACCCAGTTTTAAAGCATGCATGACAAAATTCCCGCTCCCCACAGCCGGATCGCAAAAAATCGCTTGAGAGGCATCAAAATCTTTAGGGAGGGTGAAAAGTTGTTCTACTATTTTATTAGGGGTGTAGTAAATGCCTTCCAAATTTCTGGTGGTGTTAGAAAGTTCTTCTTCATAATAAGAACCCAACTTTTCTAAATCAGAGCTATTTTCTAATATTTGTAGGTATTTTAAAATCAATTCTTGATGGTTATGCACGCCTTTTAAGGATTTGTTAGCGTATTTGTTGAGTTTGTTTTTCCCTAAATGGTTGCGGCAAAAATCTAAAAAAGAACTCGTTTTCACATAAATTTTATGATCAATCTCTAGTTTCTCTAAAAGATTGGTTTTGATCCAGTTATGCACGCTGCTATGAGAAACATTGACTAAGCGAGCGATTTCTTCAATGGGAATAGCGTTTGAAGGCATTTACCCCCCTAAAAACTATAAACATAACTCACATTAAACATGACAAGGCGTTTGAAAAAGAGGGAAGTGTTTAACCCTTTGCCATGCGTTTCATAAAAGGAATTGACCGCTAAAGGGATTTTCAAGCCCATTTCAAAGCCATTGTGCCTATTGACATTCACACGAACCCCAAAATTCAAAGGGATTTGAAAAAAACTCGTGTGCATTTTAGCTTGATAATTAATCAAGTAATTGTTGATAAAATCCCTTTGGCTCACCCACATGCCTAAACCACTCCCTACCCACGAACTCCCCGCTAAAGCAAAACCCACATAAAAACCCACGCTCGAATGTTTTTGTGAATTATCAATGAAATTATAAAGATAATCTATCCCAAGCCCATAGAGGTGGTTATTCATTTTGCCTAAACCATCAAAGCCATTACCCACAAAACCAAAATTAGTGTAACCATAATCATAGAACAAATAATAGCGAAACCCTTGATTTTTTTTCTTGGTAAAGAAATGCTTATACCCTACGCTCAAACTCACCCCATACATGCTTGAAATGTTTTTAGAATAAGAGTTAGGATCAAGCGCGTTTAAGGAATTTGAAATTTGAGCGATCTGAGAAGATAAAGAAGAAAGCATGCGGTTTTGAGATTGAGTGAATTGTAATTCTAAATTTTTTAAGTTTTCTACCAATTCTAAAGGGTTAGTAATGGGTTCTTGCATTTTTTCTAACGCTTGGGCTAATTGTGGGTTAGATGCAACGCCCCCACTAAGCATGACTATTTTTTCCATATTTTGAAGGGTGGATTGGAGGTAGTATTGTTCGGCTTGCATTTCAGTGGGGGTTAATTTAGCATTGTTTTTTAAAGCGTTGTTGATGTAATTAAAGGTGTTGGGCATGTTTGTGATTTCATTTTTGACTTGATTGAGTTTATCAATCTTATTTTGAGCGTTAGAAATGATTTGGATGCGTTCTTGATTCAAAAAGGGATTATTATGCTCAACGGCATGACTGATGGAATATTCAAACCCCACGCTCGCATACGCCCCATTTTCTTCAGCGATACAAAAAGATAAAAGTAATAAAGGCAAAGGAAATAAGATTTTTTGAAATTGCATGGGTGATCCTAATCAAAAATAATCTCAATGATACACTAATTTTAATAGAAAAAAGTGAAACCATTTTTAAGCCATTTTTGAATACAATAAGAGCATTTTATTTTTAAGGTTAGAATAATGAGTTTGATCGTTACGCGCTTCGCCCCGTCGCCCACTGGCTACCTCCACATAGGAGGCTTAAGAACAGCCATTTTCAACTATCTTTTTGCACGAGCCAATCAAGGAAAGTTTTTTTTACGCATTGAAGACACGGATTTGAGCCGTAACTCTATAGAAGCGGCTAACGCCATTATAGAGGCTTTCAAATGGGTAGGGCTAGAATACGATGGAGAAATCCTCTACCAATCCAAACGCTTTGGAATTTATAAAGAATATATCCAAAAACTCTTAGATGAAGACAAAGCCTATTATTGCTACATGAGTAAAGATGAGTTGGACGCTTTGAGAGAAGAACAAAAGGCCAGGAAAGAAACCCCACGCTATGACAATCGTTATCGTGATTTTAAAGGCACACCCCCTAAAGGCATAGAGCCTGTGGTAAGGATCAAAGTCCCGCAAAATGAAATCATTGTTTTTAATGACGGGGTTAAAGGCGAAGTGAAAGTGAATACTAACGAATTAGACGATTTTATTATCGCCAGGAGCGATGGAACGCCCACTTATAACTTTGTGGTTATTATTGATGACGCTTTAATGGGGATTACCGATGTGATTAGGGGCGATGATCACCTTTCTAACACCCCTAAACAAATCGTTCTCTATAAGGCTTTAAATTTTAAAATCCCTAATTTTTTCCATGTGCCGATGATTTTGAATGAAGAAGGGCAAAAATTAAGCAAACGCCATGGGGCCACTAATGTGATGGACTATCAAGAAATGGGCTATCTTAAGGAAGCGTTAGTGAATTTTTTAGTGCGTTTGGGGTGGAGCTATCAAGATAAAGAGGTTTTTAGCATGCAAGAATTACTAGAATGGTTTGACCCTAAAGATTTAAATTCTTCGCCCAGTTGCTTTAGCTGGCACAAGCTTAATTGGCTCAACGCTCATTATTTAAAAAACCAAAGCACGCAGGAATTATTAGAGCTTTTAAAGCCTTTTAATTTTAGCGATCTCTCGCATTTAAACCCCACCCAATTGGATCGCTTATTGGACGCTCTCAAAGAAAGATCTCAAACCTTAAAAGAATTAGCCCTTAAGATAGATGAGGTTTTAATTGCTCCTGTGGAGTATGAAGAAAAGGTTTTTAAAAAGCTCAATCAAGCGCTCGTTATGCCCTTGTTAGAAAAGTTTAAACTGGAATTGAATAAAGCCAATTTCAACGATGAAAGTGCGCTAGAAAATGCCATGCACCAAATCATTGAAGAAGAAAAGATTAAAGCGGGTAGTTTCATGCAACCTTTAAGATTAGCCCTTTTGGGCAAGGGGGGCGGGATAGGCCTTAAAGAAGCGCTTTTTATTTTAGGCAAAACAGAGAGCGTCAAAAGGATAGAGGCATTTTTGAAAAGCTAAAAAATTAGCTCTGTTTTCATTGAACGCTAATCATAAAAGAGTTTGATTTTAGCGGTTGTTAAACAACTCCTTTTGAAAAATAAGAGGGTTTCAAGAGAAAATGAAAAAATATTTCTAAAATTTTTTGTTTTGATTGAAATCAAGCTTAAAAGTTGGGTTCAGACAATCTTTTGGCAAACTGATCGTTTGAGGAATGACTTCATAATGGCAATAATTTTCATCTTCAAAGAGAGGTTTTATCAACAAGCGGTTTGAAAAAAGCCGATTTTCTTGATTAGAATCAATAATTCCATTGTTTAAAAAGAGGAAAGTTCGCGCGAGTTTGGTTATTTCGTTTGGGTTATGACTTACCAATAACACGCTTAAATTTTCACGCTTGATAAAATCAAGCAAACCTTGTTGCACTTCGTTTTTTAAGGCGTTATCTAGGGCGTTTAAAGGCTCATCTAAAAGCAATAAATTCTTGGCTGCGATTAAAGCTCTTGCTAAAGCGACTCGTTGGGCTTGCCCGCCAGAGAGTTGGGGGATTTTTTGCTGGCTTAGATTTTCTAAACGCATTAAGCGTAACACTTCGTGGATTTTATTTTTATCTTTAGGGTGAGCAAAGGCGATGTTTTGATACACGTTTAAATGAGGGAATAGGGCGTAATCTTGAAACACAAAGCCGATTTTTCGTTGTTGTGGTTTTAAAAAAATTTTTTTTTGAGTGTCTAGCCATACTGAATGATTGACTTCAATATAGCCGCTATTCACCGCTTCAAGCCCCGCTAAAATGCGTAAAATCGTGCTTTTACCCGCTCCCGATTCTCCTAATAAAGCGACAACTTCTGCTTCTTTAATTTCTAAGTCTATATTCAAATCAAACGCGCCCCTAGATCCTAAAAGGCGTTTTTTAAACCGCGCTTTTATCATAAAAACGAGCTTTGTTTTTTATTTAAAAATAGGGTAACAAATAAAAGGCTAAAACTGATAAGCGTGAGCGTTAAGGCGTATTGGTGGGCTTTAGGGTAATTGAGCGCTTCAGCTTCGTTAAAGATCGCAATACTAGCCACTCTTGTTTCCCCTAATATATCACCCCCAAGCATCATCACCACGCCAAATTCACCTATAGTGTGCGTAAAAGTTGTGATGATAGCCATCAATAAACTGGGTTTGATGTTAGGGAGTAGGGCAAAAAAAAGGGTGTAATATTCCCCCTTACCCAAGCTATAACTGGCTTCTTTTAAAGAAGTGGGCAAGGAAATTAACGCGCTTTTAATAGGGCTTACCATAAAGGGTAAGGAAAAAATCACGCTCCCTAAAATAAGCCCTTGGAAACTAAAAACGAGTTTCACATTTAACGCATCTTGTAAAAACGCTCCCAAAAAAGAAGAAGGCGAAAAGATTAAAAGGAGATAAAACCCTAGCACGCTTGGAGGTAAAACTAAAGGCATATACACAAGCGTTTCTGTTAAGCTCGTTAAAAGATTGCGTTTAAGGCTTAAAAAATAGCCTAAAAAAATCCCTATAGGGAGTAAAATAAGGGTGGTAATCAAAGCTAAAGAAAAGCTCAAACGCATGGTAATCAAAAACTCATGATCCATTATTCGCCTTTTTTATGCGTTTTAATCCACAATATAGCCGTATTCTTTAAAAATAGCTCTAGCTTTAGGGCTGAATAAAAAATCTTTAAAAACTTTGGCTAAAGGGTTATTAGCCCCATTTTTAGTGATGATCAAGGCTTGTTCAATAGGGTTATAAAGGGCTTTATCAATGATGAAATAAGAGAGGTTTTTATCTTTTTTATCCATCAAGGATAACGCTCCAAAGCCTATTTGAGCGTTTTTAGTAGCGACAAATTGATGGGCTTGAGAAATAGAAGCGCCATAAACGATTTTAGATTTAAGACTGGGAGTGAGTTTTAAATTCTCTAAGACTTCCATACTGGCTTTTCCATAAGGGGCTAGTTTAGGATTAGCCATAGCGATACGCTTGATTTTAGGATCTTTAAGAATTTCTAAAGAATCTATTTTTAGATTTTCGCTCCACAAAACCAACACGCCTTTAGCATAGACTTCTTCTTTAAAAGGGGTTATTTTTTCATCATGAAGTTTTTTAGGCCTAGCAATATCTGCTGAAATGAATAAATCAAAAGGGGCGTTTTGAGCGATTTGAGCGTAGAGTTTGCCTGAAGAATTAAAACTAATTTTAATAGCGTCTTTGGGGTGTTCTTTTTGAAATTCTTTAACAAGGGCTTTTAAAGCGCGCGTGAGATTAGCAGCAGCAGCGATTTTTAAATCCTGTGCCAACAGAGCGCTTGAAAAAAATACGATTAAAAAGGCAAACGCTTTGAAAGTATTTTTCATAGAACTCCCTTTGATTAAATGATTGAAGTTATTGATTATACCTATTTGTATCTTAAAAATTTGCATTTTAAAAGTTTGAGATGGTTTTGTAGGTCTATCCCGCTTATCCATATTTATATCAATATTTTCACTTTAAAACCCTCATCTTTGACAAAAAATTAAATCTTTTAGAAAAATAACCGATTTTAGGGTGTAACTTTAATTCAACAAGAAGGATTTATTATGATTAAAAGAATTGCTTGTATTTTAAGCTTGAGCACGAGTTTAGCACTGGCTGGCGAAGTGAATGGGTTTTTTATGGGTGCGGGTTATCAGCAAGGTCGTTATGGCCCCTATAACAGCAATTACTCTGATTGGCGCCATGGCAATGATCTTTATGGTTTGAATTTCAAATTAGGTTTTGTAGGCTTTGCCAATAAATGGTTTGGGGCTAGGGTGTATGGCTTTTTAGATTGGTTTAACACTTCAGGGACTGAACACACCAAAACCAATTTGCTCACCTATGGTGGCGGTGGCGATTTGATCGTCAATCTCATTCCTTTGGATAAATTCGCTCTAGGTCTCATTGGTGGCGTTCAATTAGCCGGAAACACTTGGATGTTCCCTTATGATGTCAATCAAACCAGATTCCAGTTCTTATGGAATTTAGGCGGAAGAATGCGCGTTGGGGATCGCAGCGCGTTTGAAGCGGGCGTGAAATTCCCTATGGTTAATCAGGGCAGCAAGGATGTAGGGCTTATCCGCTACTATTCTTGGTATGTGGATTATGTCTTTACTTTCTAATTTGTTCTTTCATCCACTCTTCTTCATCAAATCAAACCCTAGCCAACTCTTAAAAGGTTGGGGTTCAAAAAATCTTTTTTATAAATAGAAAGTTTGTTTTAGTGCAGTATAATCCTAGCGTTTGAATTTTTATTTTCTAGATATGGTGTTGGTGTTTGGCGTTTGTGTTTGAAGGCGGGTTTAGTGAGGTTTAAATAATAAATTACTTATAAATATTTATTATACATTATTTAATGGTGTTGTTTAATGGATTAATTTTAAGAGGATAGTTTCGCTTTTATTTCTTTAGAGCGAATCGATCCTGCTGGGGAAAGGTTTTTATGGAAAATAGCACGCTTTATATTGTTATTGCCGGCTTATGGCTTGCTGTAGGCTTTGGAATCTTTTTAAAGAAATTAGACATGCCCGTTATTATTGGTTACATTTGCACAGGAACGGTCTTAGCGGCTTTTTTTAAAATTAATGATTTTAATTTGTTGTCTGATATTGGTGAATTTGGTATCGTCTTTTTAATGTTTATGATAGGCATTGAGTTTAATTTTGACAAGCTCAAATCCATCAAACAAGAAGTGCTGGTTTTTGGGCTTTTACAAGTGGTTTTATGCGCTTTAATCGCCTTTTTATTGGGGTATTTTATTTTGGGTCTTTCACCCATTTTTTCCCTTGTTTTAGGCATGGGGCTTTCGCTCTCTTCAACCGCTATTGTGCTGAAATTCTTTGAAGATTCCAAACAGCTTAGCACGCCCATGGGAAAGAGTGCGGTGGGGATTTTGATTTTCCAAGATATTGCAGCCATTCCCATGCTTTTAATTTTGACAATTCTAGGCAGCAAAGATTCTAATGTTAATTTACTCATTCTTAAAACCCTTATTTCAGCAGGGATTATTTTAGTTCTTTTGTTATTGCCTGGAAAAAAAGGGGCTAATCTCATCTTAGAGCAAGCAAAAGACACGCGCTTGCCTGAAATTTTTATAGGCACGATTTTAGTGATTGTTTGCAGCGCAGCAGGGTTGAGCCATTTTTTTGGGTTTTCTATGTCTTTGGGAGCGTTCATTGTGGGCATGGCCATTTCTAAATCGCGCTATAAAATCAATGTCCAAGAAGAATTTGCGCAATTAAAAAACCTCTTCTTAGCCCTTTTTTTCATTACAATAGGGATGCAAATTAATGTGAGTTTCTTTATGGAGAAATTCTTTGTTGTCATCTTCTTACTCATTTTAGTGATGGGGTTTAAGACGGCTATCATTTATGCGCTTTTGCGTTTTTTTAGAGACGCTAAAACTGCCATAAAAACCGCTCTTTCTTTGGCGCAAATCGGGGAGTTTTCTTTTGTTATCTTTTTAAATTCAGGCTCGCACCAGCTCTTTAATTTGCAAGAAAAAAAAGGGATTCTTGGTCTTTTGCACCAAAAAAATATCTTAAATATCGCTCAAAATGACATTCACCAACTCCTTATTCTCATGGTGGTCTTTTCTATGTTGGCAACCCCTTTTATTTTAAAATACCTAGAATCTATCGCTCAATTTATTTTGCACCAAAAGAGCCAAGAAAATGAGCCGGCTAAAAAATAATGGCGTAAAAACCAAATGATAAGTTTGCTTGTGTTGTCAGTGTTATGTTAAAATACAAGCATATTTTAACTCCAAATTGGTATAAAAAGGGGATTTCATGAAAGAACAAGAATGGGATTTAAGTGCTTTATTTGAAAATAAAGAAAGTACAGAAGAATTTTTAAAAACCTTACAAACAGAAGTGCAAGAATTTGAGAGCGCTTATCAAAACAACCTTAAGAATTTAGACGCTGTAGGATTTGCCAACGCTTTTAAGCATTACGAAAACTTGTCAGAAAAAATCTCTAAAGCGATGACTTACGCTCAATTACTTTTTGCTAAGAACACCAAAGAAGCGAAGTTTTATTCGCAATGCGAAATGGCTTGCACGAATATCCAACAGCACCTTTTGTTCTTTGAAATTGAATTTAAGAATTTAGACGCCAAAAAACAACTCGCTTTCATTAAAAAATGCAAAAACCATGCTTTTTATTTGAACAATCTCATAGAAAAGAAAAAGCACACCCTAAATTTAGACGAAGAAAAGATCGCTCTAGCCCTTTCACCTGTGGGAGTGGGTGCGTTTAGTCGTCTTTTTGATGAGCATTTTTCTTCTTTGAAAATCCCTTTTGAAGAGCAAAATTTGAGCGAAGAAGAAATTTTAGCCCTCTTGCACAACCCCAAACGCAAGATCCGTAAAAAATCTCAAAAAGCTTTCACTAAAGCGTTAGAAAAATCTCGCCCTTTGCTCACTTACATTTTAAACATGGTGCGTAAAGATTTGCTCATTGAAACCAGGCTAAGAAAATACGATAAAAAAGAGAGTTTCCGCCACATTGACAACCAGATCTCCCAAGAGAGCGTGGATAGCATGATAGAAATTGTGAACGCTAATTTTTCTTTAGTGCATCGTTACTACCATCAAAAAGTGCAAATTTTAGGGCATAAACTCAAAGATTACGATCGCTACGCCCCCTTAAGCGATGAACATACCACCATGACTTACTCTCAAGCTTTAGAAGAAGTGCTTAACACCCTTAAAGCCTTTAGCCCAGAATTTCACAAAATCGCTTCTAAAGCGATTAAAGAGGGCTGGGTGGATTCACACCCTAAAGATTTTAAGCAAGGCGGGGCTTTTAGCCATGGCGGTGTGCCTAGCGCTCACCCTTATGTGTTGTTAAATTACACAGGAAATCGCCGAGACGCTTTCACTATCGCTCATGAATTTGGGCATATGATCCACCAAGAATTGTCCAAAAAACAAGGCGTATTGAACATGGATACGCCCTTAACCACCGCAGAAACCGCTTCCGTCTTTTCTGAAATGCTGTTTTTTGAGCATTTAAAAAAGGGTTTAAAATCTGACGAGCTCCTTTTCATGCTGGCCGGCAAGCTAGAAGATATTTTTTCTACCCTTTTTAGGCAAGTGGTGATGACTAATTTTGAAAGAAGAATCCATGAGATTGATGAAGAATTAGACACCAAAGATTTTGATCGAATCTGGTTTGAAGAAAACCAAAGAATGTTTGAAAAGAGCGTGAAACTCACTAAAAACTACCATTTGTGGTGGAGCTATATCCCCCATTTTATCCATTCGCCTTTTTATTGCTACGCTTATAGTTACGGGCAGCTTTTGACTTTAGCGCTTTATGGGCTTTATAAAAAAAGCGACGCTAAAGAATTTGTTAAAACTTACACGGAATTTTTGAGTTTAGGAGGGTCAAAAAGCCCTAAAGAATTAGTGTCCATGTTTGGCTTTGACATTGATAGCAAGGAATTTTGGGAAATTGGCATGCAAGAGGTGCGTCATTTGTTAGAAGAATTTGAAAGGTTGCTCGCATGCAAAGAGAATTAAGGCTTTTAAACAACAAGCATTGCATTGAATACTTGCAATTTCTATCCAAAAACCATTTGAGTTTTAACCTTTTGTGCGAAAGAGATGCGATTGATTTTTCCCCAAAACTCCCTAAAGAAATCCATGAAAAATTCGGCGCGTTAGTGCTGTTTGTTTTAGCCGGATACACCTTAGAAAGCTTGATGATTGATGCACAAAGCGTGCAATTTGAAGCCGGGTTTGGCCCTAACAATATTGGAAGCGTGGTTCAAGTAAAACTTCCTGGCATCATTCAAATCCTTATCAAAGAAAAAAATGAAAATGCCGTTTTATTCAATCGTTGCGATTCGCTTGAAGTATTCCATAAAGAAGAACCACCCCTTCAAGAGCCAAAGAAAGACGAACGAGAGTCTAAAGAGTGGTTAGATTCTAAAGAGGCTCTTTTTTCCAATTCCAAAAACCGTGCGATTTTAGAAAATCTGCACAAAAGCTAAAGGAATCATTGATGAGCGTTTTGAAATTGCATGTAAAAGTCTTTCGTTTTGAAACCAACAAGGACTATAACCCTGCTTATGAGTCTTATTTTTTAGAATACCAAGAAGATCAATACCTTTTGGATCTTTTAAAACAACTCAAAGGCGTGAGTTATAATGAAAATATCGCGCTTAAAATCAACCAGATTGCGGTGTTTGAAGACGCTAAAGTGAGCGATTTGGTGGCGTTTTTTTCTAAAGAATGGGTGCTAGATCCCCTATCCAAACGATACGCTTTAAAAGATTTGGTGATTGATGAAAAGGCGGTTTTAAAAAACTATGAAGATTTTTTCAAACAAGTCCCCTACATCACTAAAGGCGAAAAAGAAGAATTAGAAAAGTTTATCCAAATCAATTTTATCAACCCCCAAACAAACCCTAAATATCTAGGCGATGGCTTTTTCTTGTATGTTAAATGGCTGATGAAGCGCTACCCCACAGAGCGCAACCGGTTATTAGAGATGATTTCTCAGTCTGAAAGCGGCGTGATGAATTTTTTAAGCGTGGCGCATTATCTCTATAAAAACGATGACAACATTGACCATGAAATCTATGAATTGCAAGAAATCCTAACCAATTCCAAAATCAAGCCATGGAAAGATTTTTCTAAAAACCTTTTAAGCCTTTTTCAATACCATTCTAACCCCCCTAAAACGCCTAACCCCCCTAAAACTTGCGCGCTCTTTAACGCTTATGCGGAGCATTTAAACGCGCAATCGCTTCTAAAAAGCGCCAAGCTCTATTTAGAAAAAATGGGGCAAAAAACCATTGATCTGCCTTTTTGTTATGATGGGGGCTATTATGGGAAGATTATAAGCACGCATGATTTTCTTACCGCTTCTGCGTATAATCTGGCTCTAGCCAAAGCCAATGGCGTTTCGCTCATTTTTTGCGAAGAAGATTCGTATTTGAATATCTTGCATGCTAAAGAAGTTTTAGACAACAACCCTGAGATCATTGACTCTGTCAATGAAAAATTGAAAAAATACCAACTCGTTTATGAGAAAAATATTGAGATGGCCTATCTCAATGATTGGGTTAATGAGTTTTTGGCATGGGAATTGAAAAGCCCGTTTGATGCGTTTTTAGGGGCTGAATTTTCTCGCATCAAACAAAGCAATCATTTTTTCCATAAAATCCACTTAAAAAGCCCTAATTTTTTAGAGTCCTTTCAAAATTACGCCCCCCTTTTAGAAGTCAATGAAGCAAGCGGCTTACTCCAGTGCGCGCATTTACGCTATTTGGGGATTGATTTGGGGGCGGATTTTTTAATCGCGCATTCTTTAGGGCTTTTTCACGCTTTTGAAAATTTAAGCTTAAAAGCTTCAAAAGTTTATAAAAGAGATAATGACAACACCCCCACTTTATTTTTACCTCAAATCGCACTAATGGCTATGGGGGAAAAAAACACGCAAGCTTTAGGGCTTGATACGCATTATCATAAGGTTACTTTCATTTAAAATGAACGCTTTTTTAAAACTCGCTCTCGCTTCTTTGATGGGAGGGCTTTGGTATGCTTTCAATGGCGAAGGCTCTGAAATTGTCGCTATAGGGATTTTTGTGTTGATTTTGTTTGTTTTTTTCATCCGCCCTGTGAGTTTCCAAGACCCAGAAAAACGAGAAGAATACATAGAACGGCTTAAAAAAAACCATGAGAGGAAAATGATCTTACAAGACAAGCAAAAAGAAGAGCAAATGCGCCTCTATCAAGCCAAAAAAGAGCGAGAGAGCAGGCAAAAACAAGACCTTAAAGAACAAATGAAAAAATACTCATAAAGGAAAAAAATGGAAATCATTTTATTGATTATCGCAGCGGTTGTGTTGTTTTATTTTTACAACACCCTCAAAGAATATTTGAAAAACCCCCTAAACCCTAAAACCAAAACCGAAGAATACGACTTGAAAAATGACCCCTATTTGTTAGCACAATCTAGCCCCCTAGACAAATTCAAGCAAACCCAAACGGGCGCGTATATGCGTCTTTTAAAGTTTTTAGACATTCAAAAAAACGCTTTGGATAACGCCTTAAGGACGCTTTTTATCCATGAATTAGAGCAGCCCTTAAACAGCGAACAGCAAAATTTAGCCAAAGAGCTTCTCAATGAGTCTGTGGATAAAAAAGAAAATTTTGAATCCTTATGCCAAGAAATCGCTGATCACACGCATGGGGAATACGCTAAACGCTTGAAATTAGTGGAATTTCTTATGTTATTAGCCTATGCTGATGGGATACTAGATAACAAAGAAAAAGAATTGTTTTTAGATGTGGGGGCGTTTTTACAGATAGACAATCAGGATTTTAACGAGCTTTATGACAATTTTGAACGCTTCAATGCAATAGAAATCCCTATGTCTTTAGAAGAAGCAAAAAGTCTTTTTGAAATCCAAACTAATATAACCAAGCAAGATTTAGAAAAAAAAGCCTTGGATTTAAGCACTCCCTACTACCATAAAATGAATGACAACAAACGCTACAGCGAACAAGATTTTATCTCTTTGAAAAAGATCGCCATCGCTTCCCAACTCTTAGAAAATGATTTAAAAGACTCCTAAGGGGTGTGATGAAAAAGGCTATTACATGCCCTTTTTAAAAGCCCTAGAATCTTTTGATGCGCCCTTTTTAGAAAAAGAAATTTCAAAGCGTTTTAGGGATAATTTAGTTTTTTTCAAATCTTATAATCCCCATCTTTTTAACGCTCTCAATACGCCTTTTAAAAATTACCAATTGCTTTTTGAAAAAAACCATCTCAATCTCTTACACACGCCAACAAACGCTTTAAGCTACCCTAAAAATCAAATGATAGAAATCGCTTTCAACATGGCTTCTAACCCCCTAAATAACCCCAGATGGTCATTAGACAATAACCACCTCTCTTTACATTATTTAAAAGCTCAAAACAACCCCAAACTCCCCCTAACCCTTAAAGCCACGCATGCGATCTTAAACTTTTTAGACAATCATCAAACGCCTTGCTCTTTAGAGAAATTCTTACCCCCTACCATGATTTATGGCGTTTTAGACGGCTTGTTTTTGGCTATTTTACAGGCTCAAAATTACCGCTTCCATTCGCTTTATTTGTTTGAAGAAAATTTAGACTTGTTTAAAATCAGTTGCTATTTTGCGCGTTATGAAGATTTGATTAAAAAAGGGGCTAAACTCTTTATTCAAGGGTTTTTTAACCCCAATGAATTAAAAATGGATTTTTTAAAACGCCCTGTTACGCATTCTTTTTTAAAGCTAGAAATCATGCCCTATAAAAGCGCTTTTAATTTGCGCATGCGAGAAAACATTCAAAGCTATTACAAACAAGCCTTAAGGGGTTGGGGGAGTTTTGAAGATGAATTGCTAGGGCTAAAGAACACGCTCAAAAACTTACCCTTATACCAAACCCTAAAGATTAAACCTAAAAAGATTAACGCCCCCATTTGCGTGGTGGGTAATGGGCCAAGCCTGGATTTGTTGCTAGATTTTTTAAAAGAAAATGAAAAAAATTGCATCATTTTTTCATGCGGAACCGCTTTAAAGCCTTTAAAAACGCACGGCGTTAAAGTGGATTTTCAAATAGAAGTGGAGCGCATAGACTATCTTAAGGAAGTTTTAGAAAAAGCCCCCCTAGAAGACACCCCCTTAATGGGGGCTAACATGCTCAATCCTAACGCTTTTAATTTAGCTAAAGAAGCGTTGATGTTTATGCGTGGGGGGAGCGCTTGCGCGTATATAAGCCCTTTAAGCATAGAATACGCAGCGCCTTTTGTGGGCAATGCCGGGGTGGCTTTAGCGGGTTTGATGAGCGATGAAATCTATTTGTGCGCTTTAGATTGCGCTTATATCAAAGGGTTTAAAAAGCACGCTAAAAATTCCTATTATGGAAATGAAAAAGAGATTGACACTTCATCTTTAATCAGCGTAGAGGGTAATGTTGAAGGTTATGAAACTTTTAGCGACTCGCTTTTTTTGCTCTCTAAAGAAAGGATTGAAGAAGCCCTTCATCATTACCAGCCTAAAAAAGTCTATAATCTGAGTTATGGGGCTAAAATCAAGCATGCTGTTAGCCTTAATTACTCTCAAGTGAAATTGAAACATTCCAACAAACAAGACGCTACCGCTCGCATTAAAAGCATGTTTAATCCTCCCAATAACCATGCTAAGGATTTAAAAAATCTACAAAAAAATCTGATGAGTTTTAAAGAGGATTTTTTAAAATATTTAAACACGCCTTGTAAAACCAAGCAAGAAATATTTGAATGGGTGGATAATTTGAGTGGGTTTTGCCAAACAGCCAGCGCTAAAACCCCTACTATAGGCATTTTATTTGAAGGGAGTGTGGCTCATATCTTACAAAGCGTCTTAATCGTTTCATTGCATCTTAAAGAAAATGAGCTGACAAATTTTATCAACCACTCTCAAAACACCTTAAAACAATTCCTTAAAAAAGCTTGTTTGTTATTGCAAAGGCAGCTCAAACAACCATGATTTTTATTTTTACACTATAATAACAACCTTAAATCAAAGGGGTGTGCATGCCATACAATGAAATCACAAGGGTTCAAATCCCTGCCTTAATGCATTTAGCCAAGTTGGGCTATAACTTTATTCCCACTAATTCTAAAGAAAATAAGCCCAACCTAGACACCGCCACCAATATTTTAACCGATAGTTTCACTCAAGCCTTTGAGCGATTAAACCCCAATAAAAACGCAAAAGATGTTCTTGCTGAAATCAAAAAACGCTTGAATTACGATGATTTAGGCAAAAGATTTTATGAATACTTGCTCAAAAGCGAGAATCAAATCATAGACTTTGATAACCCTAACAACAATCTTTATGAAATGATGGCTGAATTACCCTACAAATCCTTTAGGCCTGACATCACCCTTTTTATCAATGGCTTGCCTTTGGTGAATATAGAAGTTAAACAGCCTTTAGCCGGACAAGGCATTAAAGAAGAAAGAGATCGCCATATCCAACGCTATGAAAACCCTGAAAACAAAGTTTTTTGTAACCTCGCGCAAATCTGGCTTTTTAGCGATAACTTACCCTATGATGAAGAAAACCCCGATCAAGGCGTGTTTTATAGCGCTTCTTATTCGCCCATTTTCCAACGCTTTGTTGAAGCCAATAGACTAGATATTACCCCCCCCCCCCCCCGAAAATGATCAAAGTCATCAAAATTACCAAAATCACAGATCGCTTGAAGAAATTCAAAAACGCGTCTTAAAAGAATTTAACCTTAAAGACACCGACACCCAAGAAAGCTCTAAAGACGCCACCACAAACCCCTTTTTAACTTCGTTCTGCTCTCACAAACGGCTTTGCTTTATCCTAAAATACGGCATTAGTTTCTTAAAAGAAAAATCAGAGTTTAAAAAACACCTTTGGCGTTATGCGCAGATGTTTGCAAGCTTGAATGTTTTAAAAGAATTACAAAAGCATTATGAAACGAACCCAAAAGATCCCCTAAAAGGCATCATCTGGCACACGCAAGGCAGCGGTAAAACCGCTTTAACCTATCATTTAACCAAACTCATCAGAGACTTTTTTAGCCAATCCAACCTAAACAAAAAGACTAAATTTTATTTTATTGTGGACAGGTTGGATTTATTAGAACAAGCCAAAAACGAGTTTTTAAAAAGAGGCCTTTGTGCGCATGAGGCAGAAAATAAAGAGGATTTGAGCCAAAAATTAAAAAGCTCTAGCGTGTTTGAAGGCCCTCAAGGGAATGATGAAATCATCGTTGTGAATATCCAAAAATTCAAAGCCCCCAATGAAGAAAAAGCCCCCAATGAAGACCCTTCTAGCGCTCCTAAAGAAATTATTTCTAAAACAGAATTACAAGAAGCGACAAAAGATAACCATGATTTACAAAGGGTGTTTATCATAGATGAAGCCCACAGGAGCTATGATCCTAAAGGTTGTTTTTACGCTAATTTGATAGAATGCGACAAAACAGCGATTAAAATCGCCCTCACAGGCACGCCCCTATTAGAAGACAACGCGCAAGATAAAGCCACTAAAAAAACTTTTGGCAACTACTTGCACACCTATTCTTATGCAGAATCCATTAAAGACAGACACACCCTAAAACTCCAATTAGAAATCATTGAAAAGAGCTACAAAGAAAAACTACAAGAAATCTATCGCCTTTTACAAGAAAGCATCACTATTGAAGACATAGAGGTTAAAAAAGAAACGATTTTTAATCATGAAAGATACATTAAAGAAATGCTCTTTTATATCGTTAGAGATTTATTGAATTTTAGGCGTGTAAATAATGATGAACATTTAAAGGCTATGGTGGTTTGTTTTTCAAGCGCCCAAGCTAGGTTAGCTAATTTATTTTTTAATGAAGTCCAAGAAAAAGTCTTACAAGAAAACCCTAACTTGAGAGTTTTAAAACAACTCCAATCCAGCCTCATTTTGCATGACGAACAAGAAGTCAAAGAAAAGATTTATTCTTTCAAACATGAAAATACGGATATAGTCTTTGTGTTTAACATGCTTTTAACCGGCTTTGATTTACCCAATCTCAAACGCCTTTATATCCACAGAGAATTAAAAGATCACAATTTATTACAAGCCCTAGCCAGAGTGAATCGCTCCTATAACAACATGTCTTTTGGCTACCTTATAGATTTTGTAGGCATTAAAGAAAATTATGACAAAACGACTGATGATTATTTGAAAGAGTTAAACCAATTCAATCAAAGCGATTCTAATATCAAAGATAATCTCAAAGACATCTTTGCGGATCGTAAAACTTTAGAAAAAGACATTAAAAACGCTTATGATGATCTGTTTAATTACCCCATTGATGATATAGAGGCCATGACTAGCGCCATTGTCAATATCAGCGAAATGAACGAGCTTTTAAAAGTCTCACACGCCATTAACACGCTTAAAGAGCGCTACAATTTAATCCGCACTTCTAATGATGAAAAAATCCTTTCCTTAAAAGAAAAAATGGATATTGAAAAGATCAGCAAAATCTCTTCAATGCTCAGCAAAAAAGCCAAACACCTCCATGCGTTAAAAAATATCAATGAGCCTAAAAACCCAAACGATTTAATGATTTTAGAAGACCTCATCGCTCTTTTAGACTTTAAAATAGAATTTAAAGAAAGCAAAGAATTACGCTTTAAAGAAAAAGAAGAGATTAGCGCTAAATACAAGCAAGCTAAAGAGATGTTAGAAAAAATCCCGGACAAACAAGATAAAGAAATCCAAAAGATTTCTAAAGAGCTTTCAAAACTGATCCAAGAACCCCTAACCAATGATAATTTTGATGGAATTTCTCATTCTTATAGCGCGATCATTTCACAGCTCCAACAACATAAGGAGCAAACCACCAACCTATTAAACAAATACAATAATGATCGAGCTTATATGATCACGCATAAGCGACTTCACAATCGCCTCATGGAAGAAAACATTTCTAAGGGAATTTTCACGCTTTTAAGCGCGCTCAAAAAAGCTCTCGATGAGCGTATTTCTAAGCGTCAAGAAATCTTAAACGAAGAAGATACCCTAAAAACTGCCATAAAAGTAGAATTAAGGGACGCTTTCAAAGAAGACCCCTCCTTAAAAGATTTAGAAAAAGAAAAAGAGTTTATTACTCAAACCCTTTTTAATGAGCTCACACAAAACCACCATCAAGGAAATTTGAATGCCCAATAACGCTTTATTGCAAATCAAACAAGACACCCTAAGCCTCATTGACGATTTAAAAGTCATTTGCACGAGTTTTGGTTTAGGGAATGATGGCAACGAATACAAGATCATCACGCAATGCTTTTTGTATAAATTCTTATGCGATAAGTTTGAATTCTTTTTTGAAACAAAATTCCCTAATAAAACGATACAAGATTACAAAGACTTGAACGAAGAAGAAAAAGAAGATTTTTTCATTACCTTAAACGATAAAAAACTCCCCAAACTCGCTTATGATGAGCTTTTAAGCTATCTTTTTGAAAAACATTTTAACGATAACGATTTACACCTAAAGCTAGACGCTATTTTTAATCGTATTTCTAGCAATAATGCCGAGCTTTTTAACACCACAAGCACGGACAAAACCACTATTGCCCTATTTGAAAGCGTCTCACCATACATTAACGAAGAGTCTAAAAGGGCTAATTTCACCAGAGTTTTATTAGACAAACTCAAAAAGTTTAATTTCAAACAAGCTTTTTTAAACTTACAAAACCAACAAGGCTATGATTTTTTCGCCCCCATTTTTGAATACTTACTCAAAGATTACAATAACGCCGGCGGAGGGAAATACGCCGAATACTACACCCCTTTAAGCATCGCTAGCATCATCGCTAAGCTTTTAGTGAGCGAACCCACTCAAAGCGTCAAAATCTATGATCCAAGCGCTGGCACAGGAACGCTTTTAATGGCACTAGCCCACCAAATAGGCACCGATTCTTGCACCCTTTATGCCCAAGACATTTCGCAAAAATCCTTAAGAATGCTCAAACTCAACCTGATTTTAAACGACTTGACCCACTCTTTAAGATACGCCATTGAGGGAAACACTTTAACCAACCCCTACCACTCCAAAGACCATAAAGGGAAAATGGATTTCATCGTGAGTAACCCCCCTTTCAAGCTGGATTTTTCCAACGAGCATGCCGAAATTTCGCAAAACAAAAACGATTTTTTCTTAGGCGTGCCTAATATCCCTAAAAACGATAAAAGCAAAATGCCCATTTACACGCTCTTTTTCCAGCATTGCTTGAACATGCTTAGCGATAAGGGTAAGGGGGCTATTATCGTGCCAACCGGATTTATTAGCGCTAAAAGCGGGGTAGAAAATAAGATTGTCCGGCATTTAGTGGATGAAAGGCTCGTTTATGGGGTAGTTTGCATGCCCAGTCAGGTTTTTGCCAACACCGGCACTAACGTGAGCATCATCTTTTTTCAAAAAACGCCAAGCGCAAAGGAAGTGATCTTAATTGACGCTTCCAAACTCGGCGAAGAATACACCGAAAACAAAAACAAAAAAACGCGCTTAAGACCAAGCGATATGGATTTGATTTTAGAAACTTTTCAAAATAAAACTAAAAAATCGGATTTTTGCGCTCTGGTTTCTTTTGATAAAATCATAGAAAAAAATTATTCTCTAAACCCCGGGCAGTATTTCACTATAGAAGACACAAGAAAGAAAATAAGCCAAGCAGAGTTTGAAAACTTAATGCAACAATATTCAAGCGAACTGACAAGCCTTTTTGATGAAAGCCAGAGCTTGCAACAAGAAATTTTAGAAACTTTAGGAAATCTTAATTATGACTAAACTTTTAGATTTAAAAAATCATTCAGT
Organism: Helicobacter pylori; assembly: GCA_008033015.1. Lineage (GTDB taxonomy): Bacteria > Campylobacterota > Campylobacteria > Campylobacterales > Helicobacteraceae > Helicobacter > Helicobacter pylori_DH. Next base: position 132,513 of record CP032042.1, on the reverse strand, counting down.
AATTGCTATCAATCAAAACAACTACACTAAAGAAGACAATTACAAAAAAGTTTGTTATTTAGATACTGACAATATTACAAATAATAGAATAAATGCTTTTCTAAAAATTGATTTGACAAAAGAAAAATTGCCCTCAAGAGCTAAACGAAAATGTTCTCTTAATAGCATTATTTATTCTAGTGTAAGACCTAATCAACGCCACTTTGGGATTATCAAAGAAATTCCAAAAAATTTTTTAGTTTCTACCGCTTTTATCGTAATAGATGTTATAGACTTAGAAAAATTAGACCCTGATTATTTGTATTATTACATTACGCAAGATAAAATTACTCATTACTTGCAATGCATCGCAGAATGTGGGACTTCTAGCTACCCCTCTATCACGCCCTTAGATTTTCTTAATATTAAAATCAAACTTTACCCACTAGAAACACAACAAAAAATCGCCCGCACGCTTTCTATTTTAGATCAAAAAATAGAGAACAACCATAAAATCAATGAGCTTTTACACAAAATCCTAGAACTTCTTTATGAGCAATACTTCGTTCGTTTTGATTTTTTAGATGAAAACAACAAACCCTATCAAACTAGCGGCGGGAAAATGAAATTTTCTAAAGAATTAAACCGCCTTATCCCCAACGATTTTGAAGTTAAAACGCTAGGGGAATTAATAACTTGGATTTCCGGAAGTCAGCCACCCAAAAGTTGTCATATATACGAGTATAAAGAGGGTTACATTCGTTTCATACAAAACAGAGATTATAGCTCTAATGATTATATTACATATATTCCTATATCAAAAAATAACAAGATTTGTTATCAATATGATATTATGATAGACAAATACGGAGAGGCCGGGGCCGTGCGTTTTGGACTTCAAGGGGCTTATAATGTTGCCTTAAGTAAAATTAGCGTATTAAATCAATCCATGCAGGAATATATACGCAGTTATCTAAATTCAAAACCTATAAAAAAATATCTTTCTAATGCTTGCATGGCATCTACAAGATCATCACTAAATGAAAATCATATTTATTCTTTAATGCTCCCCATACCACCTATTAATCTATTACAAAAATACGAAAAAATCGCAAAAAATATCATAACAGCTATTATTAAAAACAATCAATCAACCCAAACCCTAACCGCGCTCAGAGATTTTCTACTCCCCCTACTCCTAAAACAACAAGTCAAACCCCAATGAAAAATTTTAAAACAAAACTTTTTAAGGGGTAAAAACCCTTTAGTTACAAGGAAGAGAAGTTTTGTCATCAAAAGAAATTTTTTAAAGAAAAAGAAGTTTCAAAAATTAAAAGTTTGAGTCAAATCCGCTAGTAACCATAGTTTTACCCCAGCGCTCTTGCGCCAGAGCCAAAATTTTAGTATAATGGCGTTGCGGACACCATTAAAACTATGATTACTAATCTCATGTTAGGTTATCTCCTTTTCTGAGATAACCGCCCACTGTTACCCCCAACCCTAACATACTCCAAATACCGCAACCAAAGAGAAAACCAAAAGATTACTACTTGCGTCCGTTTATTATAGAAACAATCAACCCAAAAAACGCTAAAAAAATTTTAAGCGATCTTTTAGGGTTAAATGAAGTTTTATTCAAAAAATGAAGTTTTACAAAAAAGAGTTTTTAAACAACAACTAAGCAAACTCGCGCTACAATCTCCCTTTTTGATTGCGGAGTATGGCGCAGCCTGATTAGCGCGCACCCTTGGGGTGGGTGAGGTCGTGGGTTTGAATCCCGCTACTCCGACCATGACTTTTTAAAAAAGCTTCAATGATTATCATTTCATTATATAATCACACTAAACAAAATCAATTTTTAAACATGATGATTTAAAGGATTTTTATTGAATCGTTTCTTTAACCGAGAGCTTTCATGGTTAGCTTTTAACACAAGGGTTTTAAACGAAGCCAAAGATGAGAGCTTGCCTTTATTAGAGCGCTTGAAATTTTTAGCCATTTATGACACGAATTTAGACGAATTTTACATGATAAGAGTAGCCGGGCTTAAACAACTCTATGAGCATAAAATCGCCTCTAAAGGCATTGATGGCGCAAGCCCTGAAGAACAATTAGAAAAAATCAAGCATTATTTAGCGCATGAAATTGAAGAAAGGGAATTAGAATTTCAAAAAATCCAAGCCCTACTCTTTAAAAAAGGGCTTTGTATCACCCCCTATAATGAATTGAATTTAGAGCAAAAAGCGAAGGCTAAAACTTATTTTAAAGAGCAACTTTATGCGTTAGTTTTGCCTTTTAAGTTGGATTCTTCGCACACCTTTCCGCCTTTAGCGAATCTGACTTTCGCGCTTTTTGCCCACATCAAAGACAAAGAAACCCAAAGCGCCTCCTATGCGCTCATCAAACTCCCCTCTTTTATCTTCCGTTTTGTGGAGCTAGAAAAAGGCTTGTTTGTGTTAGCTGAAGAAATCGTAGAAGCGCATTTAGAAGAATTGTTTTTAGAGCATGAGATTTTAGATTGCATGGCGTTTAGGGTAACTTGCGATGCGGATATTGCTATCACTGAAGATGAAGCGCATGATTATGCGGATTTGATGAGTAAGAGTTTAAGGAAACGCAATCAAGGCGAAATCGTGCGCTTGCAAACCCAAAAAGGGAGTCAAGAGCTTTTAAAAACCCTTTTAGCGTCTTTAAGGAGTTTCCAAACCCACTCTTACAAAAAGCACAAGCTCACTGGCATGCATGTCTATAAAAGCGCGATCATGCTCAATTTAGGGGATTTGTGGGAATTGGTCAATCATAGCGATTTTAAAGCGCTTAAATCGCCCAATTTCACGCCCAAAATCCACCCTCATTTCAATGAAAACGATCTTTTCAAATCCATAGAAAAACAGGATCTGTTGCTGTTTCATCCTTATGAAAGTTTTGAGCCTGTGATCGATTTAATAGAGCAAGCCGCTAGCGATCCGACCACCCTTTCTATCAAAATGACGCTTTATCGTGTGGGCAAGCATTCCCCCATTGTCAAAGCCTTGATTGAAGCAGCAAGCAAGATTCAAGTGAGCGTTTTAGTGGAATTAAAAGCGCGCTTTGATGAAGAAAGCAATCTGCACTGGGCAAAAGCTTTAGAAAGGGCGGGCGCGTTAGTCGTTTATGGCGTTTTCAAACTCAAAGTGCATGCTAAAATGCTCGTAATCACCAAAAAAACAGATAACCAATTACGCCATTTCACCCATTTAAGCACGGGCAATTACAACCCTTTGAGCGCTAAAATCTATACCGATGTGAGTTTTTTTAGCGCTAAAAATGAAATCGCTAACGACATTATCAAGCTTTTCCATTCCTTGCTGACTAGCAGCGCAACTAATAGCGTATTAGAAACGCTTTTTATGGCGCCCAAACAAATCAAGCCTAAAATCATTGAACTCATTCAAAATGAAATGAATCACAAACAAGAAGGCTATATCATTTTAAAAGCCAACGCCCTAGTGGATAGCGAAATCATTGAATGGCTCTATCAAGCCTCTCAAAAAGGGGTTAAAATTGATCTCATTATCAGAGGGATTTGCTGTTTAAAACCCCAAGTCAAAGGATTGAGCGAAAATATCAGGGTGTATTCTATTGTGGGGAAATATTTAGAACATGCACGCATTTATTATTTTAAACATGAAAATATTTATTTTTCTAGCGCGGATTTAATGCCTAGGAATTTAGAAAGGCGCGTGGAATTGCTCATTCCCGCCACAAACCCCAAGATCGCCAATAAATTGTTACATATTTTAGAAATCCAATTAAAAGACACCTTAAAACGCTACGAGTTAAATTCTAAAGGCCGTTACACTAAAGTTTCAAACCCTAACGATCCTTTAAATTCACAGGATTATTTTGAAAAACAAGCCCTTAAAACCTTTTAAGGGTTATCGTTCAAATCATAAAAGACAAGGATTTAAATGCTTTATTCATTAGTAAAAAAATATCTTTTTAGCCTGGACGCTGAAGACGCGCATGAAAAAGTTTGCAAGATTTTAAGAACGCTTTCTAGATCGCCCTTTTTGTGTAATTTAATCCATTCTCAATGGGGTTATCAAAACCCAAAGCTTGAAAATGACATTTTAGGCTTAAATTTCCCTAACCCCTTGGGCTTAGCCGCCGGTTTTGATAAAAACGCTTCCATGCTTAGGGCGTTAATCGCTTTTGGGTTTGGCTATTTAGAAGCAGGCACTCTCACCAATGAAGCACAAATCGGGAATGAAAAACCAAGGCTTTTCAGGCACATTGAAGAAGAGTCCTTACAAAATGCGATGGGGTTTAATAATTACGGGGCGATTTTAGGAGCAAGATCGTTTAAGCGCTTCACCCCTTATAAAACCCCTATTGGCATCAATTTAGGCAAAAACAAACACATAGAGCAAGCGCATGCCCTAGAAGATTACAAGGCAGTTTTAAATCAATGTTTAAACATTGGCGATTATTACACTTTCAACCTTTCTTCGCCCAACACCCCTAATTTAAGGGATTTACAAAACAAGGCGTTTGTGAATGAGCTTTTTTGCATGGCGAAAGAAATGACCCCTAAGCCTTTATTTTTAAAAATCGCCCCGGATTTAGAAACAGATGACATGCTAGAAATTGTCAATAGCGCTATTGAAGCCGGAGCAAATGGCATTATTGCGACTAACACGACCATTGATAAAAGCCTGGTGTTCGCTCCTAAAGAAATGGGAGGCTTGAGCGGGAAATGCCTGACTAAAAAAAGCCGTGAAATCTTTAAAGAATTGGCTAAAGCTTTTTTTAACAAGACTATTCTTGTTTCTGTGGGGGGGATTAGCGATGCCAAAGAAGCTTATGAAAGGATTAAAATGGGAGCGAGTCTGTTACAAATTTATAGCGCTTTTATTTACAACGGGCCAAATTTATGCCAAAATATTCTTAAAGATTTGGTAAAATTACTCCAAAAAGATGGATTTTTGAGCGTTAAAGAGGCTATAGGAGCGGATTTAAGATGAAACATTTTTCTGTTAAAAGACTTTTAGGGCTTAGTTCTGTCTTGTTAGTCACTTTAGGAGCGAGCATGCACGCACAATCTTACTTACCCAAACATGAGAGCGTTACCTTAAAAAATGGGTTGCAAGTCGTAAGCGTCCCCTTAGAAAATAAAACTGGGGTTATAGAAGTGGATGTGCTTTATAAAGTCGGCTCTAGAAACGAAGTCATGGGCAAAAGCGGGATCGCTCACATGTTAGAGCATTTGAATTTTAAAAGCACCAAAAACCTTAAAGCCGGCGAATTTGATAAAATCGTTAAGCGTTTTGGGGGCTTGAGTAATGCTTCTACGAGCTTTGATATCACGCGCTATTTCATTAAAACCAGTCAGGCTAACTTGGATAAGTCTTTAGAATTGTTCGCTGAAACCATGGGTTCTTTGAATTTAAAAGAAGATGAGTTTTTGCCTGAGCGTCAAGTGGTCGCTGAAGAAAGGCGATGGCGCACCGATAATTCCCCTATCGGCATGCTTTATTTCCGCTTTTTTAACACCGCCTATGTCTATCACCCCTACCATTGGACACCCATTGGTTTTATGGACGATATTCAAAACTGGACTTTAAAAGACATTAAAAAATTCCATTCGCTCTATTATCAGCCTAAAAACGCTATTATTTTAGTGGTGGGCGATGTCAATTCCCAAAAGGTTTTTGAATTGAGTAAAAAGCATTTTGAATCCTTAAAAAACCTTGATGAAAAAGCTATCCCCACCCCTTACATGAAAGAACCTAAACAAGATGGGGCAAGAACGGCAGTCGTGCATAAAGATGGGGTCCATTTAGAATGGGTAGCGTTAGGGTATAAAGTGCCTGCTTTCAAGCATAAAGATCAAGTCGCTTTAGACGCTTTGAGTAGGCTTTTAGGCGAAGGCAAAAGCTCGTGGTTGCAAAGCGAATTAGTGGATAAAAAACGCCTGGCTTCTCAAGCTTTCTCGCACAACATGCAATTGCAAGATGAAAGCGTGTTTTTATTCATTGCCGGGGGTAATCCTAATGTCAAGGCCGAAGCCTTACAAAAAGAAATCGTAGCGCTTTTAGAAAAGCTGAAAAAAGGCGAAATCACTCAAGCGGAATTAGACAAGCTCAAAATCAATCAAAAAGCTGACTTTATTTCTAACTTAGAAAGTTCTAGCGATGTGGCGGGGCTTTTTGCGGACTATTTAGTGCAAAACGATATTCAAGGCTTGACGGATTATCAGCGACAATTTTTGGATTTAAAAGTGAGCGATTTGGTGCGTGTGGCTAATGAATATTTTAAAGATACCCAATCAACCACCGTGTTTTTGAAACCTTAAAAGAGCCTTATAACATGCAATTTCATTCATCTAGTGCGTTAATTACGCCTTTTAAAAAAGATTTGAGCGTTGATGAGATCGCTTATGAAACCTTGATCAAGCGCCAAATTTTTCAAGGCATGGATGCATGCGTGCCTGTTGGCACGACAGGAGAATCCGCCACGCTCACCCATAAAGAGCACATGCGTTGCATTGAAATCGCCGTAGAAACTTGCAAAAACACTAAAACGCTCTCCAATTCACGCATGAAAGTGTTGGCCGGCGTGGGCAGTAACGCCACAAGCGAGTCCCTTTCTTTGGCAAAGTTCGCTCAAAAAATCGGCGCGGATGCGATTTTATGCGTAAGCCCCTATTATAACCGCCCCACCCAACAAGGCTTGTTTGAACATTATAAAACCATCGCTCAATCGGTGGAAATCCCCGTCATGCTTTATGATGTGCCAAGTAGAACAGGCGTGTCTATTGAAGTTTCAACCGCTCTCAAACTCTTTAGAGAAATCCCTAACATTAAAGCCATTAAGGAAGCGTCTGGCTCTTTGAAAAGAGTAACAGAATTGCATTATTATGAAAAAGATTTTAAAATTTTTAGTGGGGAAGATTCGCTCAACCACTCTATCATGTTTTCAGGGGGGTGCGGCGTGATTTCAGTGACCGGTAATTTAATGCCTAATTTGATTTCAAAAATGGTCAATTGTGCGCTCAAACAAAAATACCAACAAGCCCTAGAAATCCAAAATAAGCTTTTTAGTTTGCATCAAGCCCTTTTTGTAGAAACGAACCCTATCCCTATTAAAATGGCTATGCATTTAGCCGGCTTGATTGAAAACCCAAGTTACAGACTGCCTTTAGTGGCCCCAAGCAAAGAAACGATTCAACTTTTAGAAAAAACTTTACAACAATATGAGGTAATTGCATGAATGGTTCCAATCACATGAAAAATAAAACCCTAGTGATCAGCGGCGCGACTAGGGGGATTGGCAAGGCGATATTGTATCGCTTCGCTCAAAGCGGCGTGAATATCGCTTTCACTTACAATAAAAATGTTGAAGAAGCCAATAAAATCATAGAAGATGTGGAGCAAAAATATTCCATTAAAGCCAAAGCCTACCCCCTTAATGTTTTAGAGCCTGAGCAATACACGGATCTTTTCAAGCAAATTGACGCTGATTTTGACAGAGTGGATTTTTTTATTTCTAACGCTATTATTTATGGGCGTTCTGTCGTGGGGGGATTTGCGCCGTTTATGCGATTAAAACCTAAGGGGTTAAACAATATTTACACAGCCACCGTGTTAGCGTTTGTGGTAGGGGCTCAAGAAGCGGCAAAACGCATGCAAAAAATAGGCGGCGGAGCGATCGTGAGCTTAAGCTCTACCGGGAATTTGGTCTATATGCCTAATTACGCTGGGCATGGCAATTCTAAAAACGCCGTAGAAACCATGGTCAAATACGCTGCTGTGGATTTAGGCGAGTTTAACATTAGAGTGAATGCGGTTAGTGGCGGGCCTATTGATACGGACGCTTTGAAAGCCTTCCCTGATTATATGGAGATTAAAGAAAAAGTAGAAGAGCAATCGCCCCTAAAACGCATGGGCAATCCTAACGATCTAGCCGGAGCGGCTTATTTTTTATGCGATGAGACTCAAAGCGGTTGGCTTACAGGGCAAACGATCGTTGTGGATGGTGGGACTACTTTTAAATAAAGATTTTTTTTGAAAAACGTTATCCATATCCATCAAAATAAAGAATTGCGATTCGTTAAAAAATGCTTGTTGGGCTATTTTTTCGCCCCTTTGTGTGGGGCTATCCTTTTGGTTTTTTCTATCGCTTTAAGCGGTGCGAAACCGCTCCAAGTTTCTAATCTCTTTAATAGTCAATCGGCTTATATCGTCTTACTATCTCTTTTTTTATGCGCGCTTGGGTTTATTGTGGGGGCGGTTGGTTTTTATAGGCTTTCTAAAATCACATGCCATTTAGGGTTTTTTGAAAATTTTGCTTTCAGTTTTTTGGCGGTGATTTTATGCGCTCTTTTAAGCTATCTTGTCCCTAACGCCAGTAACGCCCTTTCACTAATCGGTAATGGTGTTTCTGTTTTTTACTTGTATAAACTTTATAGAGAATTGAGCCTTTACACGCAAGAAAGGTTTTTTTTAAGCGGCTTTAGATTGTTGCTTTTTAGTTTCATGCTGGCTCTTTTAGGGGTTTTAGCGCAAGCGTTAGTTATCATCTTTTTAACGATCGCTGTGATTTTAATGTGTGTGGCGCTCAGCTTTTTAGGGCGTGCGTTTTTGAATTTTTCACAAGTCTTTTTGAAAGCATGAAAGTTTTAAAACTCCTGCCTAATTTTTTAACGATTTTACGCATTGTCTTATCCTTATTTTTATTGTTTTTATTGTTAAACACGCGCACTTATTTTAGTTTTTTAACCCCCTTTCACATCAACATGATCTCTTCATTGGTTTTTTTGTTTGCCGCGCTCACGGATTTATTGGACGGTTACATCGCTAGAAGCTATAAAGCCAAATCGTGCTTTGGGGAAATCTTTGACCCTCTAGCGGATAAAATCCTTATTTTGAGCGCGTTTTTAGGGCTAGTTTATTTGGATCGTGTGAATGCGTGGATCCCGTTTGTGATTTTAGGGCGCGAATTTTTTATTTCAGGGCTTAGGGTTTTAGCCGCTAATGAAAAAAAGGATATTCCTGTCAATGCGTTAGGCAAGTATAAAACCGTGTCTCAAGTCGTGGCGATTAGTGCTTTATTAGCCAATTTAACTTACTCTTATGTGCTTGTGGCTATAGCGGTTTTTTTAACCCTTTATTCGGGGATAGATTACACGATTAAATATTATAAATCTTAATGTTTTAAAAGGAGTTTTTAGCGTTCTTTAAAAAACACCTTAAAAATCCGCTCTCATCAGATATTGATAAACATTAACTTTAGCATTCTTTCATTTTTTTAAAATTTTATTTTCAATATTCAATTAAAAAAAATCATTTTATTTTATTTTTGTTATAATTCAAGCTATTTTTATTTTCAATCTAAGGAGGTGTCGCATGGACAATCAAAAGATAACGCATCAAAATATCGCGCAAAAACAAGGCGAGCTTAAAAGAGACATGAAAATGCGCCATCTCTTAATGATTGCATTTGGAGGAGCGATCGGCACAGGGCTTTTTGTAGGCACTGGGGGTAATATTGCGAACGCTGGCCCTTTAGGGACCTTGATCGCTTATGGTTTTGGAGGGCTTGTGGTTTATTGCATCATGCTCTCTTTAGGCGAATTGGCTAGCGTTTATCCCACTACAGGAAGTTTTGGGGATTATGCGGCTAAATTCATAGGCCCTGGCACGGGCTATATGGTTTTTTGGATGTATTGGCTTGGCTGGGTGATCACGGTGGCGTTAGAATACATCGCTATAGGCATGCTCATGCAACGCTGGTTTGTAAATATTCCCATCCATTATTGGGTTATTTTATGCATTGCGTTAGTTTTTTTATTGAACTTTTTTTCGGTTAAAATTTTTGCCGAGGGCGAGTTTTTCTTTAGCCTGATTAAAGTTTTAGCGGTGATCGCTTTTATAAGCATTGGCGTAATTGGGATTGTTTATCAAATCTATTTGCATGGGTTTAGTTCTATTTTTAACAATTTCCATTTTGGCGATAAAGGGTTTTTCCCTAACGGGAGCGCAGCGGTTTTTAGCGCGATGCTCGCTGTCATTTTTGCTTTCACTGGCACAGAAGTCATTGGGGTGGCTGTGGGAGAGACTAAAAACGCTAGCGAAGTGATGCCTAAAGCGATTAAAGCGACTTTGTGGCGGATTGTCTTTTTCTTTTTAGGCTCTGTGTTTGTCATTTCTGTTTTTTTACCCATGAATGATTCCTCTATCACGCAAAGCCCTTTTGTGAGCGTTTTAGAACGCATTAATTTGCCCTTTATTGGCATGGGTATCCCTTATGTGGCTGATATAATGAACGCTGTTATCATTACGGCGATGTTTTCTACCGCTAATTCAGGGCTTTATGGAGCGAGCCGCATGATTTATGGGCTGTCCAAACAAAAGATGTTTTTTAAAGTTTTTTCCCAACTCAACCGACAAGGCACGCCCACTTACGCGATGTTTTTTTCCCTTTCTTTTTCCCTCATAGGGCTTTTAGTCCAAATTTATGCCAAAGAAAATGTCGTGGAAGCTTTGATTAATGTGATCAGTTTCACGGTGATTATTGTGTGGGTTAGCGTGTCCATTTCGCAATATTCTTTCCGTAAGCGATACTTAAAAGCCGGGCATTCTTTAGAGGATTTGCCCTATAAAGCCCCTTTTCTGCCCTTTTTGCAACTCATAGGGATCACTGGGTGTTTCATCGGCGTGATTGGTTCGGCTATGGATAAGGATCAACGCATCGGGATGATTTTGACGATTGTTTTTGCTGTTATTTGTTACATTGGATACTATTTTACACAAAAAGCTAATGAAAATAACAAAAAAGATTTGATATAATCTCTTTTTAATTTTGAAGTTTAGCACATTTTAAGGAAGTAACCATGATGAAAAAAACCCTTTTTGTCTCTTTGGCTTTAGCGTTAAGCTTGAATGCGGGCAATATCCAAATCCAAAACATGCCCAAAGTGAAAGAGCGAATAAGCGTCCCCTCTAAAGAGGATACGATCTATTCTTACCACGATTCTATTAAGGATTCGATTAAGGCGGTGGTGAATATCTCCACTGAAAAAAAGATTAAAAACAATTTTATAGGTGGCGGTGTGTTTAATGACCCCTTTTTCCAACAATTTTTTGGGGATTTGGGCGGCATGATCCCTAAAGAAAGAATGGAAAGGGCTTTAGGCAGTGGTGTCATCATTTCTAAAGATGGCTATATTGTAACCAATAACCATGTGATTGATGGCGCGGATAAGATTAAAGTTACCATTCCAGGGAGCAATAAAGAATATTCCGCTACTTTAGTAGGCACCGATTCTGAAAGCGATTTAGCGGTGATTCGCATCACTAAAGACAATCTGCCCACGATCAAATTCTCTGATTCTAACGATATTTCAGTGGGCGATTTGGTTTTTGCGATTGGTAACCCTTTTGGCGTGGGTGAAAGCGTTACGCAAGGCATTGTTTCAGCGCTCAATAAAAGCGGGATCGGGATCAACAGCTATGAAAATTTCATTCAAACAGACGCTTCCATTAATCCTGGAAATTCCGGCGGCGCTTTAATTGATAGCCGTGGAGGGTTAGTGGGGATCAATACCGCTATCATTTCTAAAACTGGGGGCAACCATGGCATTGGCTTTGCCATCCCTTCTAACATGGTTAAGGATATTGTAACCCAGCTCATCAAAACCGGTAAGATTGAAAGAGGTTACTTGGGTGTGGGCTTGCAAGATTTGAGCGGCGATTTGCAAAATTCTTATGACAATAAAGAAGGGGCGGTAGTCATTAGCGTAGAAAAAGACTCCCCGGCTAAAAAAGCAGGGATTTTGGTGTGGGATTTGATCACTGAAGTCAATGGGAAAAAGGTTAAAAACACGAACGAATTGAGAAATTTAATCGGCTCTATGCTACCCAATCAAAGAGTAACCTTAAAAGTCATTAGAGACAAAAAAGAACGCGCCTTCACCCTCACTCTTGCCGAAAGGAAAAACCCTAACAAAAAAGAAACCATTTCTGCTCAAAACGGCGCGCAAGGCCAATTGAACGGGCTTCAAGTAGAAGATTTAACTCAAAAAACCAAAAGGTCTATGCGTTTGAGCGATGATGTTCAAGGGGTTTTAGTCTCTCAAGTGAATGAAAATTCCCCAGCAGAGCAAGCCGGATTTAGGCAAGGTAACATTATCACAAAAATTGAAGAGGTTGAAGTTAAAAGCGTTGCGGATTTTAACCATGCTTTAGAAAAGTATAAAGGCAAACCCAAACGATTCTTAGTTTTAGATTTGAATCAAGGTTATAGGATCATTTTGGTGAAATGATAGAGGTGGGTTGTTAGTCGCATGTCTTTGATTAGAGTGAATGGGGAAGCTTTTAAACTCTCTTTAGAAAGTTTAGAAGAAGACCCTTTTGAAACTAAAGAAACGCTAGAAACGCTTGTTAAACAAACGAGCGTTGTTTTATTAGCCGCTGGGGAATCTAGGCGTTTTTCTCAAACGATCAAAAAACAATGGTTGCGCTCTAATCATACCCCCTTATGGCTCAGCGTTTATGAAAGCTTTAAAGAAGCTCTAGACTTTAAAGAAATCCTTCTAGTTGTAAGCAGATTGGATTATGTTTATATCCAACGCCATTACCCCAAAATCAAGCTTGTAAAAGGCGGGGCATCAAGGCAAGAATCCGTGCGTAACGCTTTAAAAGTGATTGATAGCGCTTACACGCTCACCAGCGATGTGGCTAGGGGTTTAGCCAATATGGAAGCGCTTAAAAGTTTGTTTTTAACCCTCCAACAAACAAGCCATTATTGCATCGCCCCTTACTTGCCTTGCTATGACACAGCGATCTATTATAACGAGGCTTTAGATAGAGAAGCGATCAAACTCATTCAAACCCCGCAATTAAGCCACACCAAAGCGCTCCAATCAGCCCTAAATCAAGGGGATTTTAAAGATGAAAGCAGCGCGATTTTACAAGCTTTCCCTAATCGTGTGAGCTATATTGAAGGCAGTAAAAATTTGCACAAGCTCACCACGAGCGATGATTTGAAGCATTTTGCGTTCTTTTTCAACCCAGCAAAAGACACTTTTATAGGCATGGGCTTTGATACGCATGCGTTCATTAAAGATAAGCCCATGGTTTTAGGAGGGGTTGTTTTGGATTGCGAGTTTGGGTTAAAGGCTCATAGCGATGGCGATGCTTTGTTGCATGCGGTTATTGATGCGATTTTAGGAGCGATTAAAGGGGGGGATATTGGCGAATGGTTCCCTGATAATGACCCCAAATACAAAAACGCCTCTTCTAAAGAGCTTTTAAAAATCGTGTTGGATTTTTCTCAAAGCATTGGGTTTGAATTGTTTGAAATGGGGGCGACCATCTTTAGCGAAATCCCTAAAATCACTCCTTACAAACCGGCGATTTTAGAGAATTTGAGCCAACTTTTGGGTTTAGAAAAATCTCAAATCAGCTTGAAAGCCACTACAATGGAAAAAATGGGGTTCATTGGCAAACAAGAAGGGCTGTTAGTCCAAGCGCATGTGAGCATGCGTTATAAACAAAAACTTTAAACGCGATAAAAGGAAGAATTGATGAAAATCTTAATCATTGAAGACGATTTAGCGCTAGCTAGGAGTATCTCTCATAATTTGCATGATTTAGGGCATTTTTGCGAGATCATCTCTAGCATTTCAGAAGAAAATAAAGAGCCTTATGATGTGATTTTAGTTTCTTCTAAAGTTTGCACTCAAGGGCGTTGCGAACATTTTGTGCGTTATAATTCCAAGCAAATCATTATCATGATGGCTTCGCATGTCAATGAAGATGGCGTGAATAAACCCATTCAAGCGGGAGCGAGAGATTATATTCTAAAACCTTTTAAAATGGATGAATTGTTGCGCAAGATCCAATACCACAAAGCCTACCAAGAAATGACCGCTCGCTTGGGATTTTATGAAAATTACTTAGACTTTATCCATGCGGAATTGCCCTTGCCTAAAGATTTTTCTTACCGGCCGCCCTTTATCATCCACACGCCCTCTCAAGAGCTTGCGAACGCTTATTTATTGCAATACGCTAAAGAAAGGCAAATGGATTTTTCTTTTTTCTCCTTAAAGGATACCACTTGGAAAGAACTATACAAGAATAAAGACAAACTAGAACGCCCTTTTTATATCATGCATTTAGAAGAGCTTAAGAAAGATGAGCAATTGAAATTGTTAGAATTGGCCCGTTCATGCCCTATTGTTTTGTCCTATACCCATAAAGAACCCCTAGAGTTTCCTAAAATTGTGAGCATTGAATGCGGCAATAAACCCCTATCTTTGTTCAGCAATAACACGACTTTCCTTTCCATTCAAGAATATGAAAAAGAAGCGATCAGGCATTTTTCTTCTACTTGCACGGACACGGAATTAGCCAACAAGCTTGGCATTAGCCGCAAAAGCCTTTGGGAAAAACGCCGGAAATATAACTTACCGCGCAAATAACAGAAAATCCTTAAGCCCTGTTTTTTGTGGGGCGTTTGATCATAAAATGCAAGAATGCCAAAAGCATTTTTGCAATCAAAAGAGCTAAAACAAGCGGTGATCTCTTAAAATTTAGCGTATTGAATGAGAATAGAGCTAATTATTATTAAAATAACTTATTATTTGCTATATATTTACTATAATAGTTTAACTTTTAAAAAAGAGAAATTCAAATTAAGGATTAACTATTAGACAAGCGTTTAACAAAACAAGATTCATGCATTCAAGAACTCTTTTACTAGACATTGATTGCGTTATCCCTAATATTGTTAGGCGTTTGCTCTCTAATAAAACGCTCCCCAAAAGATTCGCCGCTTATAGCTTGCAAGAAGTGGGCATAATCTTTCTTACCACTCAGATTTTATCTATCATGCGCAAAACCCGTTGCTCTAAAACGCTTTTTTTTATCACTAGGGGCAGAGAGAGTTTCCGCTACCAGCTGTGCGATCATTACAAACAAAAACGCCACCAATTTGATGAAGATTTTAGATCCCTTTTAAAAGCTCTCAAAATCGCTTTGGTGGAAAAATACCCTCTAAAAAAAGGGGCTAAAATCCAAGGCGAACATTGTTTTGAATATGAAGCCGATGATATTATCTCTTTTTACAAAAAGAAAGACCCCAACAATTATGTGATAGCCAGCATGGATAAGGATATTTTGTATTCCAATAGAGGCTCTCATTTCAACTTGAAAACCAACGCTTTTTTTAATGTGAGTCAAAAAGAAGCCCATTTTTTTGCTTATTACCAGTGCGTTGTGGGGGATAAAGGGGACAATATTAAGGGGGTTAAAGGGATTGGCGGCTTCAATTATAAAGATTTTTTAAACGAAGACGCTAAAGAGCATGAACTATGGGAGCAGATCATTCAAGCGTTCAAAATTAAAGAAGATTTGAGCGATAGCGAAGCCAAAGAAAAGGCTCTATTAAACATGCGTTTAGTCAATATGCACCAGATGACCCACCATGGCGTGATCAAACTATGGGAGCCTGAATTTAAAAAAGCTTTTTTCCCTAAAAAAACACAAAAACCTGATTTTAAAAGAATTTCTTAAAACATTTTTAATATTGATTTTTTAAAAAAGAAATTATCGCTTGCTTTTGGCAAGCCCTTTGCTATTGATTGTAAAAACGGCATTTTTTAAAACAAAAACTTCCCAAAAAAGACAAAAGAACTATTTCCAAGGCTTTTTCTCGTGGCTTTAGAATTATAAGCATACACATACCCCCCACCCATATCAAAAGACAAACTCCTATAAGTCCAAACCCTAAAACTGCTCATTAAAGAATATTCTTGATAATCCCCAAAAGCCACCATCGCGTCTAAACGCACCCTTTTAGTCTTAAGCCCTAAAAAAACATAGCCTGAAATGCTGGAGTTAGCAAAATAAATCGCTGGCACGCCGGGCGTGTTGATCCCACGGCCATAGAATTTGGTTCTGTCGTTAAAAGTCCATAGATAGCCCTTATTGTTTCTTGCCGGAACGATATAAAAACCCGTTCCAAAATTAAAAATTTGGTATTTAAAAGTTTGATCGATCAAAAACAAGCCGGCATTTTTAGCGCTTGTTACCGCATCAGTGTTGCCGTATTGATACATGCCATGCACTAGAGTGCGCGAAGTGAAACCCTTAGCTAAAGAAGCGTCATACTCCAACTTACCCCCCACTTGCACCAAAACATTTTGAGTGGGCAAAGGCAAGCGGGTGTCCGTTAAAATAAAAGGAACGAATGTCAAATTTTTATTTTTGTATTCTGCGCCCAAAACAAACACTTCCCCCCCCACATACAAGCGTTTAGACACAGGATCATAAGACGCTAGAGCGTTTAGGGAAGTAGCGATCCGATTCCCTTGCTCTTTATTGATCTGATGCCCATTATAAAGCATGCTATCCATAAAAATCCCAAAATAACGCATGGAATTTTGCTTGAAAGCCACAGAGACCCCTTGAATATTGCCCCCTATCCAATCAAAATCCACAAAATCGGTATTGAAACGCCCTAAAGCGATTTTAAAACGCTGGTTAGCGTATTGAAGATACGCATCAGAAACATCGCCAGCGCTCAAATAAGGCTTAACGTTGTTAGGGTTACCAAAAAAATTCCCTAGACTGATGTAAAGGTTAGCCAAACGCTGTTTGTTATAAATATTCCAAGCCCCAATAGCCCCAATACCAAAAGACCACCCATTGCTATAAGAAAAATCCACCCCAAGACGCGCTAAAACCCCCACGTAGCTGTGAGGGTTTTTTTGCACCCCTTGATTATACAATAGCCCCAGATAGCCAAAAGGTTTGACTGCAATTTCTAAAGCTTTCAAAGACAGACCATTTAAAAAAAGGATCCCTAACGCTAAATAATAATATCTTTTCTTATTTTTCTTATATTGCATTAAAAACTCATCGTGGATTTAAACTCAATATTTTAATTAAAATTCCTTTTAATTGCGCTGAAACGGGTTTAAAATCTCAATTACCACTAAACATTATCAATAAACTTGATTGACTAACACTAAAGATTTATGATAGTATTCTAATAAAACTATTTTAAAGGTGATCCATGAGCAAGAGTTTATACCAAACTTTAAACGTGAGCGAAAACGCCAGCCAAGATGAAATCAAAAAATCCTACCGCCGTTTAGCTAGGCAATACCACCCGGATTTGAATAAAACCAAAGAAGCCGAAGAGAAATTCAAAGAAATCAACGCCGCTTATGAAATTTTGAGCGACGAAGAAAAACGCCGCCAATACGATCAGTTTGGCGATAACATGTTTGGGGGGCAGAATTTCAGCGATTTTGCAAGAAGCCGTGGTCCTAGTGAAGATTTAGACGATATTTTAAGCTCTATTTTTGGGAAAGGAGGCTTTTCGCAAAGATTTTCTCAAAACTCGCAAGGCTTTTCTGGCTTTAATTTTTCCAATTTCGCCCCTGAAAATTTAGACATGACCGCCACTTTAAGTGTCTCTGTTTTAGACACCCTTTTAGGCAATAAAAAACAAGTGAGCATCAATAATGAGACCTTTAGCCTTAAAATCCCTATCGGCGTGGAAGAGGGCGAAAAAATCAGGGTTCGCAACAAGGGGAAAATGGGGCGAACGGGCAGGGGCGATTTGCTCTTAGAGATCCATATTGAAGAAGATGAAATGTATAGGCGCGAAAAAGACGATATTATCCAAATCTTTGATTTACCCTTAAAAACGGCTCTTTTTGGAGGGAAGGTTGAAATCGCTACTTGGCATAAAACCTTAACCCTAACCATTCCTCCTAACACCAAAGCCATGCAAAAATTCCGCATCAAAGACAAAGGGATTAAAAACAGAAAAACTTCGCATGTGGGGGATTTGTATTTGCAAGCTCGTTTGATCTTGCCTAAAACCGAAACGCTTTCTAGCGAGTTAAAAGCGTTATTAGAAAAAGAATTGTAAGGAGGAATCGTGTGCGATTATGATGAACCGCTTTATTTGATCAGCGTCGTGGCTAAAATCTTAGGCGTGCACCCTCAAACCTTGCGCCAATACGAAAAAGAGGGTTTGATAGAGCCTAGCAGGACTGATGGGAAAATGCGCTTGTATTCCCAACGAGACATGGACAAAATCAAAACGATTTTACGCCTTACAAGGGATATGGGGGTTAATCTAGCGGGCGTGGATATTATCTTGCGTTTAAAAGAAAAGCTTGATGAATTAGACAACCTCAATAAAGAATTGCAAGACGCTCTGCAAAAACACTCTAAAAACACCAAAACCCCAACGAAAAATTTAAACACCCCTACGAATTTTTACGAATTGATTTTGTTTAAAAAATGAGCCTGACTGCGCTTTTAAACCCAAAAAGCCTAGAAGATTTTTTAGGCCAAGAGCATCTAATAGGGAAAGACGCCCCCTTATTTAAAGCCCTACAATCCAAACACTTCCCCCATGCCTTTTTCTATGGCCCTCCTGGCGTGGGTAAAACAAGCCTGGCTCAAATCATCGCTCGCTCCCTAGAGCGCCCCATTCTTTCATTTAATGCGACGGATTTCAAATTAGAGGATTTACGCCTTAAGCTTAAAAATTACCAAAACACCCTTTTAAAGCCCGTTGTTTTTATTGATGAAACCCACAGATTGAATAAAACCCAACAGGAATTTTTACTCCCCATTATGGAAAAAAATCACGCTTTAATCTTAGGGGCTAGCACGCAAGATCCTAATTACAGCCTAAGCCATGCGATCCGATCAAGAAGTTTTACTTTTGAATTAACCCCCCTAAAAAAGAGCGATTTAGACAGGCTTTGCGATAAGGCTTTAACATTACTCAAAAAACAAATAGAGCCTGACGCTAAAACCTATCTTTTAAACAACAGCGCTGGCGATGCCAGAGCGTTATTAAACCTTTTAGATTTGAGCGCTAAAATAGAAGATCCTATCACTTTAAAAACCCTACAATCCTTACGGCCCCATAGCCTAAATGATGGATCTTATAGCGATGATACGCATTATAATCTCACTAGCGCGTTAATCAAGTCTTTAAGAGGGAGCGATGAAAACGCTTCCATCTATTATCTGGCGCGCTTGATTGCTGGCGGGGAAAACCCGGAATTTATCGCCAGAAGGCTGGTGATTTTTGCGAGCGAAGATATTGGTAACGCCAACCCAAACGCCCTTAATTTAGCCACCTCTTGCTTGTTTTCAGTCAAACAAATCGGCTACCCTGAAGCGCGCATTATTTTAAGCCAATGCGTGATTTATCTGGCTTGTTCGCCCAAGTCTAACACGGCTTATAGAGCGATCAATCAGGCCTTAGATTGCGTTCAAAAAGGCTCACTCTACCCTATTCCTAAACACCTGCTGCCTAACGCTAAAGATTACCTTTACCCGCATGATTATAACGGCTATGTCAAACAAGATTATTTGGAAAAACCCCTAAATCTGGTTTCTTCTCAAGGCATAGGGTTTGAAAAAACCCTTTTAGAATGGCTTGATAAGATAAGAAATTGATCTTATAAGTTACATTAAAATGCGACAATGGTAATAAAAAATCAATATTTTTTGATTAAATTAAAATAATAATGAGTTTTATCTATGTTTCATCGCATTATTATTGTATAATAATATTCTAGTTATAAAAATCATTTTACGGATAAGGAAAATATCAGCATGAAAAGATTAGAAACTTTAGAATCTATTTTAGAGCGCTTGAGGATGTCTATCAAAAAAAACGGACTCAAAAATTCAAAACAAAGAGAAGAAGTGGTGAGCGTTTTGTATCGCAGCGGCACACACCTAAGCCCTGAAGAAATCACGCATTCTATCCGCCAAAAGGACAAAAACACCAGCATTTCTTCAGTCTATCGCATTTTGAATTTCTTAGAAAAAGAAAATTTTATCTGTGTTTTAGAAACTTCAAAAAGCGGTCGGCGTTATGAAATTGCGGCTAAAGAACACCATGATCACATCATTTGTTTGCATTGCGGCAAGATCATTGAATTTGCAGACCCCGAAATTGAAAACCGCCAGAATGAAGTCGTTAAAAAATATCAAGCCAAGCTGATTAGCCATGACATGAAAATGTTTGTGTGGTGTAAAGAATGCCAAGAGAGTGAATGTTAAAAAATTTTAAAGAAGAAGCTTAGATAGGGCTATCTTTAATGGTTTTAAGGACTTCATTCAAGTCAAAACGCTTGAGTTTTAGATTTTTGATTTCTTCATCGCTCAAGCGTTTCCAAGTGAAAGTCTTGCCCACATACCCCCATTTGTCATAGCTTGAAGTGAATTCTAAATCCCCGTTTGAATTTTGAGTAACCCTTACATAGTAGGTCTTGCCGTCATAAAAATTATACGCTTTACCGCCTTTATAAGATCGTTTTCCAACCTTAATCAAATCGCTTAAAAACACCACGCCTTTATCGCTGCGATTCCTTAGCTTTGGGTTAGGATTGAGTTTGTCTTTTTTGGCTTTAGAGCCATCCACATCAGAAATACCATAAGCATAGAACTTCCCATTATGCTCAAAAAACTCCACAAAAGAGCTTTTCATGTATAAAAATTCTTGAGTTTGATAAATTCCAGGCAACTCTACAGCCCCTAAAAAACAACAAAAAACGAATGTTATAACAAGACTCACCAATTTCATAATTTTAATTTGATCAACCCTTTAGGCGCTTTAACGACCGCTTTAAAAATCGGCTCTTCCCTATATTTTTCAAAAGACTCCCCATAAAACCTCAACGCATGCGCGTCGTTTTCAAAAAAAATAGCCAGCATGCCCGCATGCAAACGCAAAAAAGAAGCTTCTTGAACCGGCTCATAAACGATCAAATCTCTTTTTTCATCGTAAGGGTTTTTAATGACAGCCTGATTGATGTCCACCACTTTAGCCCCCTCAACGCCTTTGACAATCAGCTGGAAATCCACATATTTTTTGTGGCTTTCAAAAAAACCTTTCTCGCTTTCTTTGGCATGCTCTAAACAATAACTCTGCTCTATGCTAAAAATGCCATGCCCTAAAGGCGTTTGAAATTCTGTATTAGGATTGAGGTTTAAAACCCTTTGATTCGCTTTACTACCCTTTTGCATGACCTCTTTTAAATACTCATGCAAAATTTCTAATTCTTGCGTTTTTTTAAACAAATGCCCAAGCGAGCTTAATTCCCCAAAAATGGCCATAATCCTTCCTTTTTTACTTTAAAATGGTTTAATTTTTCAGTTGCTCTAAGCGTTCTTTTTTAGTGCCAATATCCGTGATCTGAATGCCAAAATTCCCATCCACGATCACCACTTCGCCCTTAGCGATCACCTTGTCATCTACAAGAATTTCCAAAGGGTCATTCACCAATTGATCCAACTCTACCACGCTCCCTATATCCATAGAGACCACATCTTTTAAAATCATCTTTTTTTGCCCGATGCGCACCTTAACATTCAATTTCACGTCTAAAAGCATGCTGATATTGCGGATTTCTATGTTTTCTAAAGACGCATCGTGGGTTTTAATCTCTTCAGTAGCGCTCTGTGTCGTTTCTTCTTTTTCTTCTTTATGCGTTTTTTCAAATTGGCGTTCAAAAGCCGCCGTAGTCAATAAAATGATTTGGCTTTCTTTGATGGCTTCCATTTTAAAAGAAAACACCATCGCTTTAGCGTAATCTTCTTTTTTAGGAAGTTCTTTAGCGATTTCAGCGTTTATAGTGGTGAAATTGAGTTTAGGGAGCAATTCTTGAGACTTCAAGCTTGTAGCGATCGCGCCAAAAATATTAGAAGCCATTTCTTTAAAAGCGTCTAAATCGTCATTATCCATTTCTTCCTTACTCGCCCCCTCACCTCCTAACATCAAATCGCTTAAAGCGGTAACTAAATCTACCGGAGCCAATAATTCAATAGGGCTCTCTTCTTTTTCAATCGCACTAATTTTAACCCTTGCATAAGGCACGCTGACTAATTTCAAAAAAGATTCGTCGCTACTAGAAATTTCTTTTTCTAATCCCACGCTTGGAGCCTTACCCACTAACCCTTCTAAAGTAGAGACAACCTCTTGAATAAAAATTTTAATAAAATCTTGCATTTCTCACTCTTCTTCTATTTTCATAATATCGCCCACTTTGCCTCTGCGCTGCTCTTCTAGCATTTCTAAAATTTCTTTAGTGCGTTCTTTTTCGCTATAGATCACTTCTTTAATTTGAATGGTTTTTCTATACCCTTGAAACCCCACGCTCGCTAAATAACGCTTTTTTTTATGCACATACACGCTCACTTCATCATTAGCGATCTTGTTCAACCGGATAGTATCCCCCACATCTAAATCCAACATTTCTTTCAAGCTCAATTCCACCGCACCCAAAAACACCATCATATCCACGCTCACCCCACTCAATAGTGCTTGCAATTCCTTATTACGGCTCTTTTTAGAGTTCGTTTCTGAAAGCATCAAATCCCTACTCCCCATTTTAGAAAGAATGCTCTCAATGGAAATCACCGGGTAACAAATATTCATCATCCCACGGCTATGCCCAATGATAATCTCTAAAACCACCATGATAGAAATTTCATTTTGAGCGACGATTTGGACCACATTCGCGCTGGATTCTTTAGCGTCAATGGTAGGAAACATCTCTACCACGGGCGACCACACTTCTTTTAAAATTTGCATCACCTGGCGTAAAATCGTATCCAATAAATTCAATTCAATATCGCTAAATTCTCTGTTTTGATCGTACGCGCTCCCCTTGCCTCCTAATAGTCTGTCAATCATGGGGAAAGCGATGCTAGGATTGATTTCTAAAACCCCCGTTCCCCCCATAGGCTTCATGGAAAAGACATTAAAACTTGTAGGGCTAGGCAAACTCATCAAAAATTCGCCATAAGTCATTTGATCCACGCTGTGGAGCTGGATCTCTACAATAGAACGCATGATAGAAGAGACTTGACTGGAAAGATTCCTAGCCATTTTGTCATGGATACTCCTAAAAGAGCGCAGTTGCTCCTTACTCACACGATTAGGACGCTTGAAATCATAGAGGGTTACACTGCGTTGCGGGATAATATCTTTTTTTTGGACATTTTGAATATCCACATTCTCATCAACGACCTCTAAAAGCGCATCAATTTCTTCTTGGCTTAAAATATCAGCCATGATCCACTCCTAAGGATTGGCGCACCTTTTTAATCACTTCTTTAATGATTTGAGAAATGCGCGATTCAGTAATGCCTAAAATCTCTTTGATCTCGCTCAAATTCAACTCTTCAAAGTAATAAAGCTGGATAAGGATTTGCTCTCTTTCGCTCATTTGATTCAGCGCTTTTTGGACATGCTCTAACAATTCTTCTGCTTCAATTTTTTTAGTGATTTCATCTTGCTCAATCGCATTGAATTGCTCATCTATTGGCACTAACGCATAAATATCTGAAGCCGTTTTGGCTTCTCTAATCTTTTCAATATTTTCTCCTAGAGCTTCTGCTAAATACGCATCGCTAGGCTCTTTCCCATGCTCATTAAGGTGTTTGGTAATTTCAATATCAATGCTTTTAATGAGTTTCCTGCTAGAGCGAGAAATCACATCTAAAGAACGCAAATAATCTAGCATCGCCCCATTGACACGAGTCTTCGCATACCCCCAAAAAGAATCGTTTAACGCACTCTCATAACGCCTGGCTAATTTAATCAATTCTTCAGTGCCAATAGAAACCAGATCGTTAAAATCAATAGAGCTAGGCAAGCGCTCTTTTAAACGAAATGCCATAGCGCGCACGGCCGGTAGATACTGGATAGCTAGATCGTCTTGATAGTGGTGTTGCTGCTTGTCATAGGCGTTCAAAACCTTTTCTATATTTTTTTCGCTTGTTTCAGTTTTTTGAATTCCTTTGGGCATTCTATTTTCCATCATCAAAATCATAACTTCTAATGTATTCTAAAATACTAGCCACTTCTTTTTCTCTGTTCTTAAACTCATGGTTGAAACGAAGCAAGCTCTCTTCAGTGCCTTTTTTGTCAAAAAGACAAATATCTAAATCCGTGCAAGCGATAAAAATAGACGCAAATAACAACGCGATCAAGTATCCCCCAAGCGTGGATAACACCGTCCATAATAGAATGCTCTCTGGCTCATTGAATTTCAACACCGAAAACACTAACCCCAAGAAAAACCCCACCACAACAGAAAAATGGATAAAATTTTGAACTTTCATCAGCCTACCCCAAATACTTCAAAAGCCTTTTAAAAAAGCTTTTCAAACCTTCTTTTGGTATTTCTAAAGTGCCGGTTTCTAGTTTAGAAACTAAAAGGCTCGCTATCTGGTCAATGGATTGCGAAAACAAATCGTTGGGGGCTATTTTTCTCAAAATCTTTCGCTCCCTCACATAGCGTTTCAATAAGGAGCTGTTTTCAATCGCCCCTAAGTAATGCAATTCTAATGAAGCGATATTGTTTTTAGCCACTTTAAACAGCCTTTCATAAGTCGCCCTACCCTCTTTAGGTTGGGCTACCATGTTAGCGATAAGAAACAATTCATCTTTATTCTTGGAATTGATTTTAATGCATGCATACGCATCGGTAATCGCTGAAGGATCGGGTGTGGTAACAATCACCACGCAATCGCTCGCATTCAAAAACGCTTGTGTAGTGGCTCCAATCCCAGCTCCCGTATCAATCACAATATAATCTAAAGAGCTTAAAACCCCCTCTTCATCCACGAATTGATCTAAAGCTTCTGCACCGCTAATGTATTTTAAAATTTCTTCGCCGCTATCCCCGGGAATTAAGCAAAGCCCGGGTTCAATCTCGCAAATGATTTCTTGTAATTTGGCTTCACCCTTTAAGGCATGCAAGATATTTTTATGGGTTTTCACCCCAAAAATAACGTCTAAATTCGCTAAACCAATATCCGCATCAAACACCCCCACCTTATAACCTTTCTTGTATAGAGAGTAGGCTAAATTAGCGCTAATATTGGATTTCCCCACGCCCCCCTTACCGCTTGTGATAGCGATGAATTTGGTATTCCCCTTATTATCAAAAAAACTTTTGGGGTTTTTAAGATTCATAAAATTATCCAAATGGCTCGCTTGATTGTTCATGCTTGTTCCTTGTTAGGGTTACTAAAGCCATCTAGCATGCAATCCACTAAATATTCATTAGTAGCCACTTTCAAATCCATAGGCACTTCTTGGCCGACAGAAAGATAGCTGATAGGCTTTTGGCTTTCATGCACTAAAGAAAACAAATTCCCTAACCCCCTACTCTCATCCAATTTCGTAAAGATTAAAGTGTCAATCCCTAACACCCCAAAAGAATCATAAATATCTTTCATGTCTTCATACTTAGTGGTAACCGAAAGCACTAAGGACACATCAATATTATAGCCCCCATCTATAAATTCCTTCAAACCGGCAATTTTTTCTTTATCGTATTGCGAATGCCCTGTCGTATCCACTAGAATAAAATCGCAGTATTCCAACGCTTCAATTTCTTTAGCAAAATCCTTAGCGTCAATCACCGCTTCTATACTCATTTTCATTTTATTAGCATACCAGCTTAATTGCTCCAAAGCCCCAATACGATAATTGTCTAAAGTGATAATGCCCACCTTGTATTTTTTCGCTAGCATTCTAGAATAGCGTGCGGCTAATTTGGCTAGAGTCGTCGTTTTCCCCACGCCTGTTGGCCCTACAAGCATTAAAATGCGTTTTTGCCTCAAATTCAAATCTTCAGGGCGGCACAAGATCATTTTACGCAACACTTCTCTAAAATAGCGCTTGATCGTTACGGAATTTTCCCGCATGCGTAAAGGCATCAATTCCAGGCTTAATTGCATGATTTCATCTAAATGGCTGGATTTCATCCCGCTTTGTTTGGCCAGTTTGTAAATTTCGGCAAATTCTTGAGGGATATTGATGGAATTGGGGTTTTTCTCATCCCAAAACATGTTTTGAATGAGTTTCAAGCTGTCTCTGATTTTACTTAATTGCAGATTGATATCTTTAATCTCTTCTTCTTGTTTGACTTCTCTTTTTTCTCTTTCTTTTTTATGGTTGGCTTCATCTTTTAAGGCTTGCAATAAAGCGTCTTGCTTATTAGCCTCTAAAGGCGCATTCTCTAATGGAGCGTCTTTTTCTAAAAGAGTCTTATTTTTTGAAAAACTATAGTTGCGCTGATTAGATGAAACCCCGGCGAGTTTGCGCATTTCTTCTACAGTGCTTGAAAGCTGCATGACCACATCTTCTTCATTCAATTCTTCATCATACAAACTTTCAGGAATAAGGGGGGCTTTAGGGGGTTTGTTTTCGCTTTCTTCTTCAACCGCCACAACGATTTCATAAAGCCCAGAAGAAGTGAGCGTTTTTTTACGGATTTCTTGGGTTTTAAACACCAGCGTATCCACCCCATGGTGGCTTTGAGCGATCTTTAAAGCTTCAGCGGCCGTCTCCCCACTATAGGTATAGAATTTCACCACTCCCCTTTTTTAAAAAGAATTTGTTGCAAAGTTAAAGGCACTAACACCGAGTCTCTTTCACTCCATTTAGGGTGAGGTAAAGCCAAATCGTTCTGCCTTAAAATGACTTGGTTGAAAGCGATAATATCAATGTCTAAAGTTCTTGGAGAGTCTTTAAAATCGCGCTTCCTTTGGCGCCCAAAAC
Source organism: Helicobacter pylori (assembly GCA_008033015.1). Taxonomy (GTDB): domain Bacteria; phylum Campylobacterota; class Campylobacteria; order Campylobacterales; family Helicobacteraceae; genus Helicobacter; species Helicobacter pylori_DH. Next base: position 105,921 of record CP032042.1, on the reverse strand, counting down.
GCCTTTCTATATAAAAAACCAGAGCAAAAAAATGGCGCAAACTTAAAGATGTTTTAAGAATGATCGTAGCGTTATAAAAGTTAGGTTGATTAGTGTAACCAAAAGGCGGATTGATATAAATGGGCGAAGAAAAAATTTTCCCGATTTTACTATGATTTTTAAAATATAAAAAACAATTTTTTAATATTTTTAAAGGATTCTTGAGATTAGATCCCAACCCTAAAACCACTCTGTTAGAAAAATCAAGCCTTTTTTTAAAAAGGCTGGGGAAAAAGCGGTTAGTAAGGATCTCTCGCATCACAAAAGCTCGGCCCTAGAATTTTTAATCACCACTAAATCTTCAATGCGCACCCCAAAAAACCCAGGGATATAAATCCCAGGCTCTACAGAAAACACCATGCCCTCTTCTAAAATGGTTTCACTGCGCGATGAAATATAGGGAAGCTCATGGATGTCTAAGCCAATGCCATGCCCGGTGCTGTGAGTGAAATACTGCCCATAACCATAATCGCTAATCACTCCCCTAGCCAAGCTGTCCGCTTCTTTACCGGTCATGCCCGCTCTAATGCCTGAAATAGCCTTTTCTTGCGCTTCTTTCACAATATCATAAATCTTTTGACGCTCTTTATCCTTGAAACTCTGCTCTCTTTTGAAGACAAAATCTTTAGGGTCAAAAAAAGCCGTGCGAGTCCTATCCGAGCAATAGCGTTCGTACTTGATCCCCATATCCAAAAGAATGCTATGCTCCGCTTTTAAAAAATCCTTCGTGCTAGGCAAAGCATGGGGCTTGCTCGCGTTCGCATTCAAGGCTAAAATAGGCTCAAAACTCAGATCATAAACCCCCTCTCTAGTCAAAAAGTCCTTAACCTTATGCTGCAAATACCGCTCGCTCAATGACTCTTTTTCATCAAAAATCTTTTTCACATACTCGGCAAAATTTTCAAAAGCTTCAACATTCAACGCTTGAGATTTTTTGAGGAGTTGGATCTCATGATCGTTTTTAATGATGCGTTTTTGGCGGTGGTAACTGGGCACGCCCTCTAAAACAACCTTATTCCCAACCGCTGAATCCAAACGCTTATAGGTTTGCAAATTCACTTGATTGGGGTCAAAAAAGAGCTTTTTAACCGAACTCTTTGTAATCAAATCAATCGCGCTTTGGACTAAATCGCTAGATTCTATCACTTCCGCTAAAACGCCATTTTTAGGCTGAATGCTTTCTTTAGCTTCTTGGGTGTAACGAGAATCAGTGATAAAGAACGAGCGATCGTCTAATTGCAAAAACAAAGCGTTATCGCAACTATAAGCGCATTCAAAAAACATCGCGTTCTCATTGAGCGTGAAATGCGATTCTCTTTCTAATCCACTCATCAATAACCCCCTTTTATTTTTGATTGTTAATGGGGTTATTAGGGTTGTTTTTTTGGGCTTCTTGGAACGCTTTCATTTCGGCTAAAATATTGACCATCGCCATTAAAGCCATGTTGTAACCAAGCGGGCCAAATCCCATGATCACGCCTCCACAAGCCGCTCCAGTGTAAGAATTTTTCCTGAATTCCTCTCTGGCTTGAATGTTGGTGAGATGCACTTCAATAACGGGTTTGCCCGCTAGCATGATCGCATCCGCAATCGCAATAGAAGTGTGCGAAAACGCTCCAGGGTTAATGATGATCCCTTCATAATCGCTACCCACGCTCTCTTGGATTTTATCAATGATTTCGCCCTCAAAATTGGTTTGAAAAAACTCTAATTCCACATCTAAATTGCCTTGTTTCACGAAAGTTTGCATGATTTCATGGATTTGGTCTAAGGTTACCATGCCATAAAGTCTTGGGTCTCTGTGTCCTAACATGTTTAAATTAGGCCCTTGAATCACTAAAATTTTCATTAATTTATTTCTCCTTGTTGAATATGGAATGAAACCGCATTATAGCATAAGTTTTTATCTTACCCCTTAAATCCCCCTAAGAACGCATTGTCAAGAAACTACCGCTTGACTAGCGTTAAATTTTTTGATGCTAAAAAGCGCTTTTATCCTTTTTTAAAAAAACAGCCATCATGACCATTCCTACAAAAAAACTTCCCGTAATGAAGAAATCAAAGGGGTCAAACCCGATGCCAAAAATGAGATAAAAAGTGAATGCCGTTAATATAAAGAATGATATTAAAGAATTTTGCTTGATCCCGCTCCAAAAAATCTTTACAATAACTAGTAAAAAAAAGAGCCAGATTAAAAAGCCTATGATCCCCCTAGTGGCTAGAACATGAATGATTTGATTGTCGTATCTTTCATAACAAAGAATCAAATCTTTTGCCCTATAAGACTTTGATAAGGATAAAATCTCTTCTAACCTCTGGCATTTCTCGCTAGCGGCCATACCAAAAAAGGGCCTTAAACGCAAAACCGTTAGGGCTTCTTTCCAGCGCTCCAAACGCCACCCGATACTGCTATCAGCGTCCTTTTTAGCGTAGCGTTTCAAATCTTCTTCAAAGCTTTGATTTTGAACCCTAGATTGCTCTATTGCCCCCCTTTTTTCTAAAGCGTTACTCCCCACATACAAAGCGCTCAAAATAAGACTCACAACCACCATATAACCCAATGGTTTGAGCGATTTTTTGGCGTATAAAATAAAGCAAGAAAGGATCAAAAAAGTAATAACAAAAGCGATTGTCGCGCTCCTTGTGGCGCTTAAAATAACGACTAAAAACCCCACAAAAACAGAAAGCGTGAAAAAAAGTTTTTCTTTTTGACTTTGCGAATAGAGCGCATAAATATAACAGCCTAAAATGGACACGCTCACTAAAACCACATACTCCTTAACCGTGCTAAACCCTTGCGCTCTGGGCATGTTAAAATAAATTTTTTGCACCAATGAAAGCAGGCCGTTAATGAAATTTGCAACAGCCATGCTGTAAAAAAGGATTTTTTGATCCAATTTGATTCTTAAACAACTGGCAAAAAGCAAGCATAACGCCCCGCAAGCATAAGTTAAGGACATGTTTAGAGCGAATAAATTGTAGCGGAAAGTTTGGCTATCATACATGTTAAACATGTTTGGGAAGATGCTTAAAAACACGCCCAAAAAAGCCAGAGTGAGCCATTTGAAAGGCATGGTTTTAAGATGATGGATTCTAAAGGTCTCTTTCAAAGACGCTTGGAAATAACACCTAAGAAACAAAAAAACCATTAAAACAATCAATAAGACTTGCGTTAAAGGTTTTTTAAACGAAGTGAGAAAGAAAAGGGCAAAAACTAGAGTAAAAACAGAGTCCGCACTAAAAAAGGCTTTCAAACGCTCTTTCAACACAAACTCGCCATACCCTAAAACCGATAAAATTATCTGTCTTTAATGCCTAACTTTTCAATCAAAACCACATAACGCGCATGGTTAGTGCGTTTGATGTATTTCAACAAGTTGCGTCTTTGAGCGACTAATTTTAAAAGCCCTAAACGACTGGAATGATCTTTGGGGTTAGCCTTTAAATGCTCGGTTAAAAGCTTAATCCTTTCATTCAACAACGCCACTTGCACTTCACAAGAACCCGTATCGTTTTCCTTAGTAGCAAACGCTTTAATGATTTCTTGTTTTTTCTCCAGATTCAAAGCCATAACGACCTCCTAATTGGTAATTTAATAAAGATCGCATTATAGCGTAAAATAAGCTTTTTTGTGCCATACTTTTAAACTTTATATTATAATAAGAGACAAACACACCTACCAAAATTAAGGCATTGATTTTAGATTATGGCAAACGAACGCTCCAAATTAGCTTTTAAAAAGACTTTCCCTGTCTTTAAACGCTTTTTGCAATCCAAAGACTTAGCCCTTGTAGTTTTTGTGATAGCTATTTTAGCGATCATTATTGTGCCGTTACCGCCTTTTGTATTGGATTTTTTACTCACGATTTCTATTGCGCTATCGGTGTTGATTATTTTAATCGGGCTTTATATTGACAAGCCGACTGATTTTAGCGCTTTCCCCACTTTATTGCTCATTGTAACCTTGTACCGCTTGGCTTTAAATGTCGCCACGACTAGAATGATTTTAACGCAAGGCTATAAAGGACCTAGCGCGGTGAGCGATATTATCACGGCGTTTGGGGAATTTAGCGTGAGCGGGAATTATGTGATTGGGGCGATTATCTTTAGTATTTTAGTGTTAGTGAATTTATTAGTGGTTACTAATGGCTCTACTAGGGTTACTGAAGTTAGGGCGCGATTCGCTCTAGACGCTATGCCAGGAAAGCAAATGGCGATTGATGCGGATTTAAATTCAGGGCTTATTGATGATAAGGAAGCCAAAAAACGGCGCGCCGCTCTAAGCCAAGAAGCGGATTTTTATGGCGCGATGGATGGCGCGTCTAAATTCGTCAAAGGCGATGCGATCGCTTCTATCATCATCACGCTTATTAATATTATTGGAGGGTTTTTAGTGGGCGTGTTTCAAAGGGATATGAGTTTGAGCTTTAGCGCTAGCACTTTCACTATCCTAACCATTGGCGATGGGCTTGTAGGGCAAATCCCTGCTTTAATCATTGCGACAGCGACCGGTATCGTCGCCACTCGCACCACGCAAAACGAAGAAGAAGATTTTGCTTCTAAACTCATCACACAGCTCACCAATAAAAGCAAAACTTTAGTGATTGTGGGAGCGATTTTATTGCTTTTTGCCACCATTCCTGGACTCCCTACCTTTTCTTTAGCGTTTGTAGGGACTCTCTTTTTATTCATCGCATGGCTGATTAGCAGGGAGGGAAAAGACGGGTTGCTCACTAAATTAGAAAATTATTTGAGTCAAAAATTCGGCTTGGATTTGAGCGAAAAACCCCACAGCTCCAAAATCAAACCCCACACCCCAACCACAAGGGCTAAAACCCAAGAAGAGCTTAAAAGAGAAGAAGAACAAGCGATTGATGAAGTGTTAAAAATTGAATTTTTAGAATTGGCTTTAGGCTATCAGCTCATTAGCTTAGCGGACATGAAACAAGGGGGCGATTTGTTAGAAAGGATTAGGGGTATTAGAAAAAAGATAGCGAGCGATTATGGTTTTTTGATGCCTCAAATTAGGATCAGGGATAATTTGCAGCTCCCCCCAACGCATTATGAAATCAAGCTTAAAGGCATTGTGATTGGTGAGGGCATGGTGATGCCAGATAAGTTTTTAGCCATGAATACCGGTTTTGTGAATAAAGAAATTGAAGGAATTCCTACTAAAGAGCCGGCTTTTGGAATGGACGCTTTATGGATTGAAACTAAAAATAAAGAAGAAGCCATTATTCAAGGCTATACTATTATTGATCCAAGCACCGTTATTGCGACACACACCAGCGAATTAGTGAAAAAATACGCTGAAGATTTTATCACTAAAGATGAAGTGAAATCCCTTTTAGAGCGCTTGGCTAAAGACTATCCTACAATTGTAGAAGAGAGTAAAAAAATCCCCACCGGTGCGATCCGCTCAGTCTTGCAAGCCTTGTTGCATGAAAAAATTCCCATTAAGGACATGCTCACTATTTTAGAAACGATTACCGATATTGCCCCATTGGTTCAAAACGATGTGAATATCTTAACCGAACAAGTGAGGGCGAGGCTTTCTAGGGTGATCACTAACGCTTTTAAATCTGAAGACGGGCGTTTGAAATTTTTAACCTTTTCTACCGATAGCGAACAATTTTTGCTTAATAAATTGCGAGAAAATGGCGCTTCTAAGAGCCTGTTGCTCAATGTGAGCGAATTGCAAAAACTCATTGAAGTGGTCTCTGAAGAGGCTATGAAAGTCTTGCAAAAAGGGATCGCTCCGGTGATTTTGATCGTAGAGCCTAATTTAAGAAAAGCCCTTTCCAATCAAATGGAGCAGGCTAGGATTGATGTGGTCGTGCTAAGCCATGCTGAATTAGATCCTAACTCTAATTTTGAAGCCTTAGGCACGATCCATATTAACTTTTAATGGATAAATAATTGATAAAAAAGGAGAATGATGCAAGTTTATCACCTTTCACACATTGATTTAGACGGCTATGCATGCCAGCTTGTTTCAAAACAATTTTTTAAAAATACCCAATGCTATAACGCTAATTACGGGCGTGAAGTTTCAGCGAGAATTTATGAGATTTTAAACGCAATCGCTCAATCTAAAGAGAGTGAATTCCTTATTTTGATTAGCGATTTGAATTTGAATTTAAACGAAGCAGAGTATTTGCAGGATAAAATCCAAGAACACCGCTTGCAAAACAAAAACATTCAAATCCAGCTTTTAGATCACCATATCAGCGGTAAGGAAGTGGCTGAGAGTTTCCATTGGTATTTTTTAGACACGAACCGCTGCGCGACTAAAATCGTGTATGAATTTTTGAAAAAGCATTACGCTCTTTTAGAGTCAAAAAACACAACATGGCTAGAGCCTTTGGTGGAAATGGTCAATTCTGTGGATATTTGGGACACGCAAGGTTATGGCTTTGAATTAGGCAAGGTGTGTATGCGCATGATTAACCAAAGCTCTGAATTGAATCGTTTCATGTTTGATGATGAAAACCGCAACTATAAATTAAAGCTTTTAGAAGAAGTTAAAAACTATTTGTTTTTAGAAAATGCCCCTGTAGCCTATGATAATGATTTGTTCAAGCTTAAAAAAATCGCTCTGGGGGGCGACCCTGATACAGAAACGATGGACAATATCTCTTCAAACGCGCAAACGCATTTGCTCTCTTTAAAAAAGCATGATTGCAGCGTTTATTACCAGGATAAAAAAGGGTTTTTAAGTTATTCTATGGGGGGTATTAGCGTGTTGGCTAACCTTTTTTTAACGCAAAATCCGGATTTTGATTTTTATATAGATGTGAATTCTAAAGGGAATGTGAGCTTAAGAGCGAACGGGAATTGCGATGTGTGCGAACTCAGTCAAATATGTTTTAATGGAGGCGGGCATAGGAATGCGAGCGGGGGCAAGATTGATGGCTTTAGAGAAAGCTTTAATTACAGGGATATTAAAGAACAAATTGAAAAAATCTTTAATAACGCTTAAAAATAAGCTGTTTAGAAAAAGCTAACAAAAACTAACAAGAGTTTAAAAGCTCTTTTTGATAAGGTTTAAAAATTTTCATCCCATCGTTTTATAGCAAAAACTCATTTCCTTCCTTAAGGGAATGAGGGATATTTTAAAAACTATTCCCTACAAACCCCCTAACCCCCAAAAGATCGCTTAAAAATTCATCGCTTACTTAAAATCAAGCTCTCTTAATAATTTGATTATAAAAAATGCTTTTTTAATATTTTTAGGTTTTTTAAATTATCATCACGCCAACGCAAATAATCATTTTAAGTTATCTCTCTATTTTATTGTTTTTGTGTTGCGGGTATTTGGAGCATGTTAGGGTTTGGGGTAATGGCGGATGGTTATCTTAAAAAGGAGATAACCAAACTATGAAACTACTATTAGCAATCATAGTTTTAATGGTTCTCACAACGCCACTATACTAAAATTTTAGTGCAAGCTAGAGTTTAACTAGCGTTTTCTTTGTGTATTTTTCTTGTATCCCATAAAAATCCCACAAAAATAAGACTTTATCAATATCCAATGAAAACGGAGCCAAAGTTTGTATTTTGATAAATATTTAAATCCATGAATTGATACAAACCTACTTGAGTGTTTTTTAACCAAAACACCTTACCAATCGCAGATAAAATGATCATGCTCCTAGCTAAACACTAACATGATATGAGGTCTCTATTATCGCTATTCAAATATTTGATTTTACCCACTCCACACCCTCATTCTAATCTATTTTTTAGCAAACCACGGAATTTACTCTTCACACGCCGGTTTGGGGTAGCAAAAACGATAGCCTCTGCGCCTTACGGTTTCAACCGTGAAAATCCCCAAGGGTTTATCCATTTTTTGGCGGATTTGATTGATAGCCACTTCAATGACATTAGGGGTAACCATTTCAGGCTCTTCCCAAATAGCGTCTAAAAGCTGTTCTTTGGAGACGATTTGATCCCTATGTCTGGCAAGATGGGTAAGCACTTCAAAAGGCTTCCCTTTCACTTCAACTTCACGCCCCTTGTAAATAATTTTTTCTTCATCAGGGCTAATGGTCAAATCCCCAATTTCAATCACATTAGAACCCCAAAACCTCAAACGAGCCTCAATCCTTGCGACTAAAGCCTTAATGCTGCGGTAAGGCTTAGCGATGTAATCGTCCGCACCCTGCTCAAACGCATGGACTTCTTCTTCGCTTGTAGGGTTATCAGAAGAAACTAAAACAACAATAGAAGAATGCTTTTCCTTGATTCTAGAAACAAAACTTAAAGCGTTTTTATCGCTAACCATAACCAAGTCATAATTCCTAATATCCATGAGATATTCCCCATCCTCTAAACTCTCTGTTACATCAGCCATAAAGCCTTTAACATTTAAGCCCTTTTCAATTTCTCCACCTAAAACAGAATTTTTTTCAATCAGTAGAACGCGCATGGTGTATGGACTCCTGCATTTAAGAGTAATTCGAACACTGATTATATCATAAATTTAAATTAGTTTAAGAAAATTTTAATAAAAGCTTTAGTTAAAATCAAGCTCTTTTGTGTTTGGTTGTTGGTTGTAAAAAATGCCTTTAAGCGTTTTTTATGGATAATTTTTAAAATCATTTGCTAAAAATCACCATTTTATTGTATAATTACAATCCAACCATTCCTTATGGTTTGGTTGGCACCGCTTAAGATTAAAGGGTCACCTCCCCCTCCTTTCCCTTTGTCTTGGCGGTTGTTTTTTAACTCCTTGTTTTTAACCGCATGATTACGATTTTAAGATTTTGTTTGACTAAGCTTGATTTTTAGGTAAAAGCCTAAGGCATGCGATCTCGCTAGGGGCTAAAAACCTTAAAGGAACCCCCCAATACCCTGCCCCACTGCTCACATAAATTTGAGTGGTGGGGCTGTGCTTGTATAAACCATGTAAATAGGTTTGCGCCAACTTGACTAAAAGGCTAAAGGGGAAGATTTGCCCTGCATGGGTATGCCCTGAAAGCACTAAATCCACAGAGTGGCTTTCTTTGAGGCTTCTAATTTGCTTAGGTTGGTGGGCCAAAAGGATCGTGGGCTTACTACTATCACGCTTTTTTAAAGCTTTGTCAATATCAGGGGCAAAATTTTGACGCTTCCTTGCGAAATAATCATACACACCGCACAAATTGATCCCCCCTAAATGCACGCACTCATTCCCTAAAATCGTCAAATTAAGCGTGTCAAGAAACGATAAAATCGGCTCTATGCCATGATAATACTCATGATTTCCTGGCACATAAAAAGTGCCATGCGTGCTTTTAAGGTTGTTTAAAGGCAGTAAAAAAGATTTGACTTTTTCAATGCTTTCATCCACTAAATCCCCCCCAATCAGCACCATATCCACTTCTTTTTGATTGACTTCTTCTACAATGTAATCAACAAAATCTTTTTGCAACAAACTCCCCACATGCATGTCTGTGAGTAAAATAATCTTTAATTCTTTATCCAGCTTATCCAAATAAATAGGGGTTTCTTTGATTTTAGGGCGGGCCAACCCTTCATAAAACCCGCGCCAAAAATACCCTAATAACGCCAGATAAAACCCTAATTTTAAAAAGTTTTTTAAACTTTTACGCCTTGAATGCAAAAAATCTATTTTTTCTATGGAGTAGGAAAACCCGTAAAAACTTAAAGAAAGGATAAAAATAATAAAAGATACAAACGAACACGCTGAAGTCAAAACAAACAAATGGCTAGGCATAGTATTTCTATAAAAAGCAAAAGCCACCTCGCCCGCACTCAAAAGGACAAAAAACCATAAATAAGCGTATTGAGAGATTTTCTTTAAGGTTAAAAACGATTTTAACATCCTAAAAGAACTATAATTCAAAAGACATAAAACCAATAAAAACGCTATGGAGATCAGCATACCACCCTTTTTGTAGTCATAATGTTCTACTATATTAGCATATTAACGCTAATACACCCTTTAGGTTTCATCGTGCTATTTCCTTTTTTATCAGTCTCAATCCACACAGAAAGAGAAAAGTATCCCTCCTTTTAAAAGAGTGTGAGTTTGGATATAATAATAAAAAGTGTGCTTAAAACCATGAAAAAGGAGATGCGATGCAATTAGACAATGATTCAGAATTCGCTAAAAAAATCTTTAACCCCAACAGAGCGTTTGCCAAGCAATCCAGGATTAAAAACATGTGCGAATATAAAGATTTAGTGCATGAAGCCAATGAAGATTATGAACATTTTTGGGGCGAGTTAGCCAAGCAAAAACTCACATGGTTTAAACCTTTTGATAAGGTTTTAAACAGCGATAACGCCCCTTTTTTCAAATGGTTTGAAAACGGCAAAATCAATGTTTCTTACAATTGCATAGACAGGCATTTAAAAGACAAAAAAAATAAAGTGGCGATCATTTTTGAAGGGGAAATGGGGGATTATAATGTCATCACTTACAGAAAACTCCACTCTGAAGTCAATAAAACAGCCAACCTTTTAAAAAACGAATTCAATGTCAAAAAAGGCGATAGGGTCATTATCTATATGCCCATGATTGTAGAAAGCGTTTATATGATGCTCGCATGCGCTAGGATTGGAGCGATCCATAGCATCGTTTTTGCTGGGTTTAGCCCTGAAGCCTTAAGGGATAGGATCAACGATGCTCAAGCTAAATTAGTTATCACAGCGGACGGGACTTTTAGAAAAGGCAAACCTTACATGCTCAAACCAGCCCTTGACAAGGCTCTAGAAAATAACGCCTGCCCTAGCGTGGAAAAAGCGCTCATTGTGATACGAAACGCCAAAGAGATTGACTATGTGAGAGGGCGCGATTTTGTCTATAATGAAATGGTCAATTACCAATCCGATAAATGCGAACCTGAAATAATGGACTCTGAAGATCCTTTATTCTTGCTCTATACAAGCGGATCAACCGGGAAACCTAAAGGCGTTCAACACAGCAGTGCAGGGTATTTGCTGTGGGCGCAAATGACGATGGAGTGGGTTTTTGATATTAGAGATAACGATAATTTTTGGTGCACCGCTGATATTGGCTGGATCACAGGGCACACTTATGTGGTTTATGGGCCTTTAGCTTGTGGGGCGACGACTTTGATACTAGAAGGCACGATGTCTTATCCGGATTATGGGAGATGGTGGAGGATGATAGAAGAATACCGCGTGGATAAATTCTACACTTCCCCCACCGCTATAAGAATGCTGCATGCCAAAGGCGAAAACGAACCCTTAAAATATAATTTAGACTCACTCAAAGTTTTAGGAACGGTGGGAGAGCCCATTAACCCTACAGCATGGAAATGGTTTTATGAAAAAATCGGTAATTCAAAATGCAGTATCGTGGATACTTGGTGGCAGACAGAAACAGGCGGGCATATCATCAGCCCTTTACCGGGAGCTACGCCTATAAGGGCCAGTTGCGCGACTTTACCTTTGCCTGGAATCCATGCAGAAGTTTTAAACGAAGACGGCACCCAAACAAAACCCGGAGAACAAGGGTTTTTATGCATCACTAAGCCATGGCCTTCTATGATAAGAAACATTTGGGGCGATGAAAAACGATACATTGACAGCTATTTTTCTCAAATCAAGTTGAATGGGGAATATGTCTATCTCTCTGGAGATGGCGCTATCGTGGATGAAAACGGATATATTACTATTATTGGGCGCACAGATGATATTGTGAATGTGAGCGGGCATAGGATTGGCACGGCTGAAGTGGAGAGCGCTATTTCTAAACATGAAATGGTGGCTGAATGCGCGGTAGTGGGTATCCCTGATACGATTAAAGGAGAGGGCTTGTTTGCGTTTGTGGTGCTGTGTGATGGGGCTAAATGCAATCTTGGCGAGAGTTTAGAATTGTTAAAAGAAATGAATCATATCTTATCCGTTGAGATTGGAAAGATCGCGAAATTAGACAATGTCATGTATGTGCCGGGTTTACCTAAAACCAGAAGCGGTAAAATCATGAGAAGGCTTTTGAAATCTATCGCCAAAAAAGAGCCCATCACTCAAGATTTAAGCACGCTAGAAGATGTGAATGTGGTCAAAGAAATAATGAGTATCGCTCAAATGGAAGAGTGAAGTCTAAAAAATGCCTTTTAGCGTTTTTTAGCCAAATAATGAGAGCCAAATTCCAATCAAGCGATAATCCCTCATAAAGTGTAAGAACGCTACCGCTTTGCGTTATCTCACCACTCAAAAAGCGTTTTAACTTTCTTTAAATCTTTATATTCCACGCTTTTGATAGCGTGATTCTCTAATTCAAAATCCGCGCTCCAATCGTTAGCGTCTTTAAGGACAGCTTGAAAGCTTTCTTTATTGATGAGTTTGACTTCCACTTTTTCGCCTAAAGAAAGCTTGAAGTGTTTGGGGGTTTTAAGCGTTCTTTCTAACCCCATAGAGCTCACTTCTAAAATATAAGCGTCTTGGATAAAATCGCACACATCTAATAAGGGCGAAATCACCTCGCTCACTTGTTGGCAAATGTCCAAACTAACCGCCCCATTAGGGTTTTTAAGGCTCACCCTTAAAACATGCTGCTCGTTTTCTTTAACCAAACTCACATCATAAAGCAAGTATCCCAAACTTTCAATCACGCCCTCTATTTTCTCTTCTATTTTTTTAGTCATTATCTTTCCCTTTAGCGATTTCATTGAATATGGCGTCTAGGCGGAGTTGCTTTTCTAAGCTGTTGTCTGAAACAAAACTGAGTTTTGGGCATTTAAACCACCCGCTCGCTTGCAAAACAAACTGCCTAATCAAACCCTCAGCTTTTTTCAATTTGGAAAGGATTTTATGATCTGATGAAAGCACAAACACATAAGCGTGGTGTTTCCCTTTAGAGCATTCCACTTTAGTAACGCTTAAAGAATTCAACTCGCCATCATTCAAGCCCGCTAAAGCCTCTTGCAGTAATTCTAAAAGATTGGATTCTAAGCGTTCTTTATGAGCGTTCATTAGAGGGTTCTTTTTTTATGGATTTCTTTATAGGTTTCAAACACATCGCCCACTTTAATCTCGTTATAATTGTCTAGCATGATCCCGCACTCATAGCCCTTAGAAACTTCTTTCACATCGTCTTTAAAGCGTTTCAAAGAAAGGATTTCGCCGGTATGAACCACCACGCCATCTCTAATCAAACGCGCCTTAATGCCACGAGCGATCACCCCATCGCTCACCACACAACCGGCTATCGTGCCAACTTTAGGGATATTAAAGGTTTCTCTCACTTCCGCTTGCCCGGTATGCTCTTCTTCAATAATAGGACTCATCAAGCCTAATAACAGCGATCGCATTTCCTCAATCAACGCATAAATCACCGTGTAAGTTTTAATGCTCACATTGTATTCTTTAGCCTTATTTTTCACATTACCAGTGGGGCGAATATTAAAGCCTAAGATCACCGCATGCTCACTGCTAGAGACTAGGCTCAAATCATTCTCAGTAATGCCCCCCACCCCTGAGTGGATCACTTGAATCGCCACCTCTTCGTTATTAAGCTCCAACAAGCTGTTTTTAATGGCTTCTAGGCTTCCTTGCGTATCCGCTTTAATGACTACAGGAATATTTTTCAATTCCTTATTAGCGACCATTTCTGAAAGCTCATCAAAAGACACTTTAGTGCTTTTACTCAACGCTTTTTGGCGTAAATAAGTCGCTCTCTTTTGAGCTTGCAAGCGTGCGATGGAATCGTTTTCTACCCCTATTAAAACAGATCCTGCAGGCGGCACTTCGCTTAAACCTGTGATGAGAGCCACCATAGAGGGTTTTAAATTTTGAATGCTCTTGCCTTGATCGTCAGTCATCGTTCTTACTTTACCAAACGCCGTTTCGGCAAAAAAACTATCTCCCACGCTCAAAGTCCCGCTTTGGACAATCACAGTGGCCACTGCCCCACGCCCTTTTTCCACGCTTCCTTCTAAAACAACCGCTCTAGCACTGCCCTCTTCTATGGCTTTTAATTCCATAATATCCGCTTGGATAAGAATGGTTTCTAATAGATTGTCAATGCCATCGCCCGTTTTAGCTGAAACAGGGATAAATTCATATTCTCCGCCCCAATCCACAGGGTTATAACCAAGCTCAGCGCATTCGGCTTTGAGTTTGTCCGGATTCACATTAGGCTTATCCATTTTATTCATCGCAAAAATCACAGGCACATTAGCGGCCTTTGCATGTTCTAACGCTTCAATAGTCTGTTGCTTCACGCCATCATCAGCCGCTATCACAATCACTGCAATATCTGTAACTTGAGCCCCACGATTACGCATCTGGCTAAAGGCTTCATGCCCTGGGGTGTCAATGAAAGACACCCATTTGTTATTTTTTTCTACCATGTAAGCGCCAATGTGCTGAGTGATCCCCCAGCTTCAGTGTGAGCGACTCTTTTATCACGGATTTTATCTAATAGTGAAGTTTTACCATGATCAACATGCCCCATGATAGTAACCACAGGCGGGCGCTCTTTTTTCACCCCTTCTAGCACTTCTTCTACTTCAAATTCTTCTAAGGTGTTTTGAACAGAAATTTCTAAATGAAACTCTTCGGCTAAAATTTCTATGCTATCCTTATCCAAAAAGTCGTTTTTAGTTACCATAAGCCCTAAATTAAAGAGGGTTTTAATCACATCAGCTAGATTCAAATTCGCTTTTTGCACGAATTCATAGACGCGCACTTCTTCAGGGATTGCAATCGTGCTTTGGATCACTTTTTGGCTGTTATCGTTACGGAATGCGTGCTTTTTCTTGGATTGTCGTTTGATCCCGCTTTCATTCATCCAAGGGTTTTTTCTTTGGACGCGCACCCTGTCGTTGATGTTTTGGCGGATTTCTTTTTCTTCTTCTTCCTTATTGAGATTATCTTGTTCATGCAAATCAAACAATAAGATTTCATCGGTTTCATCATCATAAATATCATTGCCCTTAAAATCCCTCGCATCGCTAAAATCAATTTTATGGGATTTGTTGTTTTTGGCGGTGGGGGTGGCTTTGGGCTTACTGGGTTTTTTGGCTTTTTTAGCCTCTTGTTTGTCTTTTTCTTGCCATTCTTTTTTAATGTCTTCAAAAATAGCCGCCGCGCTTTGAGTGGGTTTTTTGCTTTCTGTTACGCTGTTTTGCGTTTCATTTTCTGTTTCATCGTTGCGTTTAATCACCCTAAAACCGGTGCGTCTTTTAATGTTTTCATGGCGTTTGATCTCTTGCTCTTGCTTTTTAACTTCGCTGATTTCTTTTTTAGCGTTATTAACGTTATTGGTGCTGTTAGCGTTGTTAGTATTGCTTTGGGTGAGCTTGTTTAGGGCTTCTCGGCTTTTTTGGATTTCTTGGAGTTTTTGCTTGGCTTTTTCTATTTGAGAGTGGCTAACCACTTTAGGGGTGTTTTCTATAGGGGGCGTTTGGTTTTCAAAAGTATTGACAATCTCTATCCCTCCCTTTTTTTTGGCAATGGGCGTGGGAGCTTCTTTTTTCTTTTCTTTAGTTTTTTTGGGCTTTGGCTGGCTTTTTTCTTCTTTTTTAGGCGTTTTGGAAACCTTTTTGTTAAGAGATTTAGACGCTACGGCTGTATTCAAATCGTCTTTATTATCTTGTTCAGGATTTTTAGTGGGTTGATTGGCTTGTATTTGTTCTTTAATGCCATCCACAATGTATTTGTATAGCTTGCCTGCTTGCTCTGGGGTCATTTTAGAATTTGTCTTAAGCTCTAAACCAATGCCTTTGGCTTGCTCGATCACATTTTTAAGCTCTTTTTGGGTCTTACCAAGCTCGGCTAAAAATTCTTTTAAATCAACAATACCACTCATGCTATGCTTCTCTCCTTAATCCAAGTAATGATATTTTTGGTATCTTTTGGGGCATTCTTTATTTTTGAAACCGCTTTCAACAATTTTTTTTCTCCATTTTTCAAACAATTTCCACACACATAAAAACTACGGCCTGTGCCATCAAACTCCATGATTTGATTGTCAAAGCTTTTCAAACGCAACAAATCCTTTTGGGGTTGGCGCATTCTGCACGCCACGCACATGCGGATTTTAATTTCAGTCTTTCTCAATAAGGACTCCATCATTGTCAAAATCTAAAACCGCTACCCTAAATTTAGGGAATTTCTTGCTCAAAACCTGCTTTAATTTAGGGGCGTCTTCTTCATAACACATGTTAAAAAACGACGAACCGCTCCCTGAAAGCGTGCTCATTAGGGCGTTATTTTCTAAAGCGAGCTTTTGGATCGCAAACAACACAGGATAAGTTTGCATGCGCTTGTATTGATGCATCCTGTCTTTAGCACAACAACGCAACAAATCCCACTTCCCTTGCACAATCGCCATCGTCATCAAACTCGCATGCGAAAGGTTAAACACGCTTTCTTGCACGCTGTAACGCTTGGGCAAGAGGTGGCGCGATTGCTTGGTAGAAATGGCCCTATTAGGGATCACCATCACCGCTTTTAAAAAAGAAGGGATTTTGGTTTTCAAACTTATCACTTTCTTTTTTTCCACAAACGCTGCATTATACCCCCCAAACACCGCCGGGGTGATATTATCCGGGTGGTTTTCATAAATTAGAGCGGTATTGACAATATTTTCTCTATCAAAATCAAACCCTAAAAACGCAAACGCTGAAGCGACCGCCCCCACAATCATCGCTGAGCTAGACCCCATGCCCCTTGTAATAGGAACTTTATTATGCAATAAAAATTTAAATGATCCGTCATTCCCATGCTTTTTTAAAATCTCATAAAACACTTTAGTGAAAATATTGTTGGTTAAAAACTTAGGAATCCCTTCACCCTCCCCAACCAATTTCACCGCATGGAAGCTGCTAGGCTCAATAAAAAAACGATTGCGTAAATTTAAGCTCAAACCCAAGCAATCAAAACCGGGGCCTAAATTCGCACTCGTTGCAGGAACACTCACTACCAAATTTTAAACCCCTATTGTTGATACCCTTTCATTTTTAAAACTAGCATTATACACTAAATAGGAGGCAAAATGTAAAACGGCGTGTTCAATTGGGTGAATTTATCTTTCTCTAAAAAAGAGGGCAACTTGAAATCTTTTGGCGCAATTTTCAAATCCTTAAAATCGCTCAAGTTTTCCGTTTCTTTTGAAACAAAGTATTTATTGGCATACGCTAAAATGGGCGTGTTGTCGTTAAAATCAAAGCCTGTGGTGGAATAGAGTTCAAAGTCATGGATTAAAGCCAAAGTGTGTAAGAAAACATGCGTGAGCTTTAGGCTAGTGAAACTCCCTGGCCCTTTAGCGTAATAAACCCCTTTAATCGCCGGTAAAGTAGGGTTTTTAAAATCTTTGAATAATTGCGAAAAAACTTCTACTAAAGCTTCACTTGTTTTTGATTTGGAAGTGTAAGAAGCGCATAAAAAATTGTTTTGATACACCCCAAGCAAAACCCCATCGCCTAAAGAGATAAGCGCTAAATCCAATTCCAAAAATAAACCCTAATTTAGGATTAAGCGAAAGCCTTTTGCAACGCAAATTCTTTAGCCGGATCCGTAGCGATCAAAACTTCGTAATTTTTGGCGTCCGCTAAAATGGCTTTAACTAGCATGGAATTGAGTTTATGGCTCCCTGAAAAAGAAGTGTATTTGCCCATCACAGGCATGCCTAAAACCATTAGATCCCCCATAGCGTCTAAAATCTTGTGGCACACGAATTCCTTTTCGCATCTCAAGCCCTCTTTATTCAAAATGCTGTTTTCATCTAACACGATACAATTATTCAAGCTCCCCCCTTTAGCCAAACCAATGGATCGCAAGTAATTCACTTCTTGCAAAAACCCAAAGGTGCGAGCTTTAGCGACTTGCTCTTTGTAAGCGGTTTTACTAAAGACAAAATGATGGGCTTGCTTAGCGATAACCGGATGGTTAAAATCAATCGTGAAATTCAAAGAAAGTTGGCTGTCTGGCTCAATTTTAACGAATTTATCGCCCTCTCTAATCTCAACGGCTTGCTTGATTTCCATCACTTTTTTAGGAGCGTCTAATTCTTTAATCCCTGCTTCATCTAAAAGCATGCAATAAGTCAAAGCACTCCCATCCATGATAGGGATCTCTTCGTTATCCACAGAGATTTTAAGATTATCAATACCATACGCATGGATAGCTGAAAGCAAATGCTCAATCGTAGAAATTCTAGTGTTATCCTTACCCAACACGGTTGCCATTTTGGTATCCACGATGTTTTCAGGTTTTAAGGGGAGCTTCACGCCCAAATCAGAGCGGTAAAAAACAATGCCTTGATTTTCTCCTAAAGGCTCTAAAACAAGCTTCACAGGAACGCCCTTGTGTAAGCCTATCCCTACTAATTCCACAGAGTGGTTAATGGTTGTTTGTTTCATAATACTTCCTTTATGTCTAGTATATCGTCATTTTTAGTGATTATTTTAATATTTTTATTTACCAAAAGCCGTTCAACCTCTTTTAGAGATAAAATTTTATTTTGAAAAACGATTTGAGCGCTCTTGACTTCTTTCAAAATCAAGCACTCTCCAAAGCACACAATCGCCCCTTCGCAAACCCCATAAACCGACACACAGCCCTCTGAAATAATCTTCGCTCCATTGTGGATATTCCCCAAAAAAATAAGGTGGTTAGCGCTATAAATCTCTTCCCCACTCCTGATATGGCGCTCATAAATCGTTGTTTTAGGTTCTGTTTTAGAATGATTGGGTTTTGAATGGTTGGTTTCTTCTTTTAAAGGCATGGTTTTGATATGACGCCCGTTTAAAGCGCGATTCGTTTCTAAAAACAAAAGCTGGTGTTTGTGCAAAATGGCTTTGACTTCTGGTTCAATATCATATTTAAAAATAATAAGAAAATATTGCAAAAGGGCATGGTTTTTTTCTAAAAATTCCATGACCGCTTCAGGCTCTTGCTTTTCAATTTCAAACGCATGCACATTTTTTTGATTGGTTTTTAACATGACTATCCTTTCATTAAAAGCCGTTTGGCTTGCTCTATGGGGGTGATGATATTGGTTTTTATCCATTGCTCATTAAGCCATTCATTGGGCCGGACAAAAACCCCTTGCAAAAGCATCCCTAAATGCAACCCGATCCCTAATTTCAAACCACTACTCCCCACGCTTTTATCATCTTTTAAATGCGCTAAAAAAACGCACAAACCCAGCCCATAGCAATTGATTAAACTATTACCATAAAAATCTAATTCACCCTTAAAAACCCTTTTCACCGATGGATCAAACGCTAAAGATAAATCCTTACTGGGTATCAAATCTACCCCTAAATGCAAGAATTTAAACCACACCTGATTGTCCTTTAAAAACCGACGATTTTCTAAAAAATTGCTTGTCATTTTAAAAGGCCCATTCAAGGGTTTTAGCGTTTGAAAATGGGAAAAATCCTTATAAAAATCCCCTTGCTCTAAAGCGATCTTTTGGATTTTTTCTAAATCTTTTAAGCGCGTGTTGGAAAACATTTCTAATAAAGTTTGCTCAGTGTGATTTTGAAATTTTTCTTGCTTTGCAATCTTGTCTTTTAAGGCGCTTAAGTTTATATCTTTTTCCCTCAAACGATGGGTTTTTCGCTTGAACAATAAAGGGGTGGTATTAGAGTTATAGGCTTTATCTTTAGCGACAATGAACGCCTTAAAATCCTTATTTTCATAAGACCAAGGCACTAGAGCGATAAAGACATTACGCTGTTTAAATTCTAAAAGCCTGAACGCTTTAAAATCCTTTTTTTTGACGCGCACAAACGCTTGAGACAAATTCTTATCCAAAGCTTCAAAGATGACTACCGCGCTCCCTCCATAAGCGATGCTTGGAGAACGAGATAAAATCGTGATTGAGGGTTTTATCGTATCAACACACACTTCTTGTTTGAAAGACGCCTTATTGCCATTGAAAAAATTAGCATAGCTCCAATCATTAGCTTGAATTTCATATAGAAGGCACTTGTCTTCTAATCCCATGATTTCAGGCCTAATCAAAGGCACTTCCAAAGACTTGGGTTTATCCAATACCAGATTTTCTTTTTCATATAAGATCAAATTATCTTGCGTGGTTACTTTTAAATCATAGCGTTTGATGCCCTTTGGGGCTGCTATTTTAATCTTAATGGGTTTTTTTAAATCCCAAAAAAGCACTCCATTATTGTCATTGAGCGCATCCTCTTTGCTATTCAAACTAAAACTTAACGCTCTGGGTTTTGTGATAAAAGCGTTAAAAATCAAATAACCCCCTAAAATCAAAACGACTAACGCTAAAATTTTAAACCTCACTCCAAAATCAAGCCTTAAAAAATGAACGCATAATTCACTAATAAAAAACTGGATCGCTTGAACTGGTTGTTAGCCGAAATCAACAATCGTTCATCATCTTCTTTATTTTGATAGAGCGCTCCCTCTTCCACTCCCATTCTCAAATAGCTAATCGGTAATTTGGTGCCAATCTCTAAGCGGTGTTTCCTATAAAGCGTTAAACTCACGCCCACATTAAAAGTGTAATCCACTTCAATCAAAGATTTCCATAAAAAATTAGGGCTTGAATAGCCCCCCACCACCAAATTCCTCCCGTTTTGATTAGGCTTGTCTTGATAAAGCATAAGCCCTATCCCAAAACCCGCATAAACGCCTAAAAAATGCTTTTTAGTTTTAAAATCTAAAGGCATATCAAACAATAAATCGGTATTGACAGCCCCTAAAACATAAATAAACGAGCCTACAGATTGCTTGCTTGCATCCTCTTTTAACACCCCTCCCCCAAGCAATAAATCCCCATAAAATCGTGTCCCAAAATAAGGCACAAAGTATTTTTGATACCCGAATTTAACGCTAATCATAGAAACAGGAGCGTTAATATTGATAGTGTTTTTAAACGCGCTAGGGGCATTCGCACCATACCTGTCTAACATTTCCCCTTGATAAGACAAGTTAAGTTCCCCATAAGCATACCCACCCCCTAAAAAAACCCCACTCTTATCATCGGCTATGGAAAAAGATTTGAGCAATTTCTCTTTTTTCTTGAAGGAAATTTTAGGATAAGATCGATTGATGTATTCTTCTTCAAACTTATCCTTATCCATCTCTTTGGGCGAAACCCCTTTTTCGGTGAGCTGTTGCTTTAAATGGTTTATTTTTTCGTCTAATTGTTGGTTTTCTTCTTCTAAATTGTCATAATCTGTCGCTTGAAGTCCTAGTATGAGTGCGATATAAATCAAACCATATTTAAATTTCAACATTTTAGCCTTTACAATAAATAGTTGTAACTAATATAATAAATATTAGTGCTTTTAAAATAATATAAAAAGGTTTGCGAAGTTTCTTTTAAGGGAGGCATTTTTAAGGCTAATTCAAAGCGGTGTCTGAGGTTAAGCGTCATGCTCACCCCTAAATTTAGCACTAATCCAAAAGCGTTAGGCTGTGAATACCCTTTAATCTCTTTTAAATTTTGATACATCCCATTCCACCCCACTCCAACGCCTCCAAATATCCCTAACGCAAACCTTTTTTCTTTGTCAATAGGCTTATCCATCAACAAATCAATATTCAAGCTTGCGGTTTGATAAGAGGCTAAAGAATCGCTTTTAAACCCTTTCATCGCCCCCCCTAAATATTCCCCATAAAAGCGTAAGGCGCTAATCCCGTTAGCAAAATACTTTTGATACCCGCTCCTTAAGCCATACAACAAAGGAGAAGCTTGAATATTGTTTAAAGGTTCAAAGCTCTCATAAGATCGGGCGTTAGGATGAGCGTTAATCCCTATATCGCCAAGGATTACGCCTATAAAAAAACCGCTCTTATTTTTAGCCATTTGTTGGAATAGGATGGCTTCATTTTTTTCATGCAATTCCCCTTTGAGCATGTAAAGCTGGCGTTTTTTCTTATGGATTTCTTCAAGCAGGCTTTTTTCATCAATCTTTTTTGCAGTCCCCTTTTCTTCTTTAAACTCTAGCGTTTGGGCGCGTTTTTCTTCCAAAAGAATGGGAGCGTCTTTAGGGGTATTTTCTTTAATCATGTTTTCTTCAGTCGTATTCTCTTCAGTCGTATTCTCTTGAGCCGCATTCTCTTCAGCGTGCAAGCTTAAAATAAAACCAAAGCATAAAATGAAATTTCTTATTTTTTTAGAACACATATTGATACCCAATGCTTGCTATAGCTCCCCACCAAGTCTCTTTTGAAGAATTAGATTGTAAAAAAGGGAAATTATTCAAAATTTTAAATTCAAATTCAATGCGGTTTTTTTCTAATACCGTTAGAGCCAAGCCTGCGTTAAAAGACATCCCCCATTCCGCCGTATAATTCACCCCATGCGCCACAACCCCCAAGCCTAAACCCATATACCCCCCCATATAAAGGTATTTCCCCACAAAAGGCAAAGGAAAGTCCAACAAAAAATCCCCATTCAGCATAACCGATTGAAACCCCACGCTCCCAAAACCCGCTTTCTTAGGAGCTCCTCCATAATATTGAATATAAATGCGCCTGCCAATAATATTGGGCTTAACCAAGCGCGCAAAAAACGACGGCCTGAAAGTTTGATAGCCAAAACGCAAGCCATAGGCGAACAAATAATTTAAAATATTCCCGGTGATGCTAGAGCTATTGGTTCTAACCATGATTTCATGGTTGTAAAAAAACCCGGTATTGATCCCTAAAATAAGCCCGCTTTTAGCGTTCGCCCTTTTCAAGTCTCTGATCAATTCCTCAACTTCTTTATCTTCATAAGCCTTATAATACTTGATATATTTGTAGTATTTTGGGTCTAGGGTGTCATAATCAAGTGCACTCAATCCCGCATAAAACCCCATTAAAGACCATAAAATAGCTCGTTTTTTAAGACCCAAAATCGCTAAATCCCTTGAATTGTTTGTTAAAAGTTTCTTTCAATTATACTAAAATAATTAAAATGACCGGTTAAAATGGAGTAAATTTTTACCCACCCCAATAAAGTCATGCTACAATGCCACTATATTCAACACTTAGGATTTTTAATGAGCATGCAAACCGCCCCAATTAAAAAAATCACTCTCAACCACCTCCAAGCTAAAAAAAATCAAGAAAAAATCATCGCCATTACCGCTTATGACGCGCTATTCGCTCAAATATTTGATCCGCTAGTGGATGTGATTTTAGTGGGCGATAGTTTGAATATGAGTTTTTTCAATCAAAACGACACTTTAAGCGCGAGTGTAAAAATGATGCTCTATCACACCAAAGCCGTGTGCGCGGGTGCTAAGACTCCTTTTATCATCACAGACATGCCCTTTGGAAGCTATAAAGATGAAAAAACAGCCCTAAAAAACGCCATTAGGGTTTATAAAGAAACCAAAGCGAGCGCGATCAAATTAGAGGGGGGGAAAGAAAAAGCGAAACTGGTTAAAACGCTCACTAATGAGGGTGTTATTGTGGTAGGGCATATTGGCTTAATGCCCCAATTCGTGCGTCTTGATGGAGGCTATAAGATTAAGGGTAAAAATGAAGAGCAACAAAAAAAGCTTTTAGAAGACGCGTTGAGTTTAGAAGAAGCCGGGGCGGGTTTGTTGGTTTTAGAGGGTATAACCACCCCTATCGCTCAAACGATCACGCAAAAAATCAAAATCCCCACGATCGGCATAGGGAGCGGCAAGGATTGCGACGGGCAGATTTTAGTGTGGAGCGACATGTTAGGCTTTTTTGATAGCTTTAAACCTAAATTCGTGCGAGAATACCTTAAGGGGAAAGAATTGATTCAAAACGCTATCAAGCAATACGCTGATGATGTGAAAAAGGGAAACTTCCCTAACGAGCTAGAAAGTTATCATTAAATGAAAGAACGGATAGTCAATTTAGAAACTTTGGATTTTGAAACTTCTCAAGAAGTGAGTTTGCGCCCTAATCTTTGGGAAGATTTTATCGGTCAAGAAAAGATTAAAAGCAACTTGCAAATTTCTATTTGCGCGGCTAAAAAACGCCAAGAAAGTTTGGATCACATGCTCTTTTTTGGCCCGCCCGGTTTGGGTAAAACTTCAATCAGCCATATCATCGCTAAAGAAATGGAAACCAATATCAAAATCACTGCCGCTCCCATGATAGAAAAAAGCGGTGATTTAGCCGCCATTTTGACGAATTTGCAAGCCAAAGACATTCTTTTTATTGATGAAATCCACCGACTTAGCCCAGCGATTGAAGAGGTTTTATACCCGGCTATGGAAGATTTTAGATTGGATATTATCATAGGCTCAGGCCCAGCCGCTCAAACCATTAAAATTGATTTACCCCCTTTCACCCTCATTGGCGCTACCACTAGAGCTGGAATGCTCTCTAACCCCTTAAGAGACAGATTTGGCATGAGTTTTAGAATGCAATTTTATAGCCCTAGCGAACTGGCTCTCATCATCAAAAAAGCCGCCATTAAACTCAACCAAGACATCAAAGAAGAAAGCGCTGATGAAATCGCTAAAAGGAGCAGAGGCACGCCAAGGATCGCTTTAAGGCTTTTAAAAAGGGTGCGCGATTTTGCACTAGTCAAAAATTCAAGCTTGATGGATTTAAACATCACTTTGCATGCTTTGAATGAATTAGGCGTGAATGAATTGGGCTTTGATGAAGCGGATTTGGCGTATTTATCTTTGTTGGCTAACGCTCAAGGAAAGCCGGTGGGTTTGAACACGATTGCAGCGTCTATGAGAGAAGATGAAGGCACGATTGAAGACGTGATTGAGCCTTTTTTACTCGCTAATGGTTATTTAGAGCGCACCGCTAAAGGCAGGATCGCCACGCCTAAAACCCATGCGCTTTTAAAAATCCCCACTTTAAAGTCTCAAACTTTATTTTAATCTTGTTTAGAAAGAAAATTACACTACAATAACGATAAAATTTTAAGGGTGTGAAAGTAGATCATTATGTTTGGCATGGGCTTTTTTGAAATCCTTGTGGTGCTGATTGTAGCGATTATTTTTTTAGGGCCAGAAAAATTCCCCCAGGCTGTCGTGGATGTGGTGAAGTTTTTTCGTGCGGTTAAAAAAACGCTCAATGACGCTAAGGACACTTTAGATAAAGAAATCAATATTGAAGAAATCAAAAAAGAAACCCTAGAGTATCAAAAACTCTTTGAAAACAAAGTGGAGAGTCTTAAAGGCGTTAAGATTGAAGAATTAGAAGACGCTAAAATAACTGCAGAAAATGAAATTAAAAGCATTCAGGATTTGATGCAAGATTACAAACAAAGCCTAGAAAACAACGCACCCCCTAACCATTCCAATAAAGAAGTTTCCAATGAAGAAGCCTTAAATAAAGAAGCTTCAAGCGATGAATCCCCTAAAGAAGTCAAATTAGCAACCGATAACAACGCCAAAGAACACGACAAAGAAAAAGAGCATGTTTGAAGATTTAAAACCGCATTTACAGGAATTAAGAAAGCGTTTGATGGTTTCTGTAGGAACGATTTTAGTGGCGTTTTTGGGGTGCTTTCATTTTTGGAAAAATATTTTTGAATTTGTTAAAAATTCTTATAAAGGCACGCTCATTCAGCTCTCCCCTATTGAAGGGGTCATGGTAGCGGTTAAAATCAGTTTTTCAGCCGCTATCGTCATTTCCATGCCCATTATTTTTTGGCAATTGTGGCTCTTTATCGCTCCAGGGCTTTATAAGAATGAAAAAAAAGTGATTTTGCCTTTTGTGTTTTTTGGGAGTGGGATGTTTTTGATTGGGGCGGCGTTTTCTTACTATGTGGTGTTCCCTTTCATCATTGAATACTTAGCCACTTTTGGGAGCGATGTGTTTGCGGCTAATATTTCTGCGTCCAGTTACGTGAGCTTTTTCACGCGTTTGATTTTAGGCTTTGGCGTGGCGTTTGAACTGCCTGTTTTGGCGTATTTTTTAGCCAAAGTGGGCTTGATTACCGATGCGAGTTTGAAGGCGTATTTCAAATACGCTATTGTAGTGATTTTTATTGTAGCAGCGATTATCACTCCCCCTGATGTGGTGAGTCAAATCTTTATGGCGTTGCCTTTAGTGGGGCTTTATGGGCTTTCTATTTTGATTGCCAAAATGGTCAATCCGGCTCCCAAAGACAACGAAGAAGATAGCGAAAATGACACCAAAGAGCATGCAAAGAGCGAGTGATAGTTGAAAGAATTTGATTTAGAAAGCTATGATTATTGTTTGCCTAAGGAATTGATCGCAAACTACCCCATTTTGCCCAAAGAAAGGGCTAAACTACTCGTCTATGAAAGGCGTTCGCAAACAATCACGCACACCACTTTTGAGCATGTTTTAGACTTTTTCCCTAAAAACGCCCTTGTGGTGTTGAACGACACCAAAGTGATGAAGGCCAGGCTTTTTGGATCTAAGCATGCCTTTTTGCCATCAAAAACGACTGAAGTGTTTTTCCACCGCTTTTTTAAAGGCAACATCGCCCTAACTCAAATCAAGGGTAAGATCAAAGTGGGGGATAAAATCTTTTTTGATGCAAATTATTACGCTGAAGTTTTGGAATTACTCCATAACGGCCAGCGTTTGATCGCTTTTTATGACCATAAAACCTCCTTAAATCAAGAAAATATCTTAAAACTTTTAGAGCAATACGGGCATATGCCCTTACCCCCTTATATTAAAAGAGCGGATGAAAGTTTGGATACGCATGAATACCAGAGCGTGTTCGCTAAACACATCGGCGCGGTGGCTGCCCCTACGGCGTCATTGCATTTTTCTCAAAATACCTTAGAAAAATTATTGAAAGATTTCAAGCACGCTTTTTTAACCTTGCATGTGGGGGCTGGGACTTTTCTTGGCGTAGAAACTAAGGACATTAGAGAGCATCAAATCCATACAGAAGTTTTACGCATTCCTAAAAAAAGCCAAGAAATTTTGCAAGAATCCCAAGAGGTTTTATGCATCGGCACGACCGCTTTAAGGAGCGTGGAATACTTTAAGCGTTTAGAAAACCCTAATCAAGAGGCGTTTGAATGCGATATTTTCTTGCATCTTGCCAATCCTATCCAGCATGTCAATCACTTGCTCACTAATTTCCATTTGCCCAAATCAAGCCTTTTGATGCTTGTAAGCGCGATGATAGGCTTAGAAAAAACCAAAGAAATCTACAAAATAGCCATAGAAAAGAAGTATCGTTTTTATTCTTATGGCGATGGGATGCTGATTTTATGAACCTCTTATTGCAAGATTATGCGTGCATCCTTTTAGAATGGAATCAAACGCACAACTTGAGCGGCGCAAAAAATTTAAGCGAGTTAGAACCCCAGATCACAGACGCTCTAAAACCTTTAGAATTTGTCAAAGATTTTAAAAGTTGTTTGGATATTGGGAGCGGGGCGGGTCTTCCTGCTATCCCTTTAGCCCTTGAAAAACCGGAAACAAAATTCATTCTTTTAGAGCCAAGAATAAAAAGAGCGGCTTTTTTAAACTACCTTAAAAGCGTTTTGCCTTTAAAAAACATTGAAATCATTAAAAAGCGTTTAGAAGATTATCAAAATCTTTTACAAGTGGATTTAATCACTTCCAGAGCGGTCGCTAGCTCTTCTTTTTTGATAGAAAAAAGCCAACGCTTCCTAAAAGATAAGGGGTATTTTTTATTTTATAAAGGCGAGCAGTTAAAAGATGAAATCGCTTGTAAAGACACTGAATGCTTTATGCATCAAAAACGAGTTTATTTTTACAAATCAAAGGAAAGTTTATGTTAAGAATTTTAATCCCCCTACTCATTATCGTGTGGGTTTTATGGCGTTTGTTTTTGAGGCAAAAACCCCTTAAAGACAACCACTCTTACACGCAACAAACCCCTAAAGAATTAGAAGATCACATGATTGTATGCTCTAAATGCCAAACCTATGTCTCTAGCAAAGACGCTATTTATAGCGGGGCGGTGGCGTATTGCAGTGAAACTTGTTTGAATGATAAAGGATAAATATGCTTATTTTAGGACACCCTTTAATCCCTAGCGATCGTTTTATTTTTATTAAAAACACCGATGGCGTTCATTCTAGCACCAATAACGATATAGTGTGTTTTGAAGCACACCCAAAAAATTTGGAATTAGCTAAGTATTGCTGTGAAAATAGCGTCAATTTTAGCGTGATCTTTTTATCGCACAAGATAGAGACAAACACCTTTTTTTTATTCAACGCTTTCAAACCGCTCTATTGTATTTTTAAGGATATTAAGCAAGCCATACTCGCCCAACAACACGCCACGAATTACTTGTTAGATAGCAAAATCTTGTTTTCTATGGATTTTAACGATACAGAGTCGTGGGAAATTTGTGCTAAAAATCAAATAGATGGCGTCATTTCTAAAGATTCACTCCTTTTAAAATAAGCCCTTTTTAAACAAACCTTAGTTATAATAAGCCCTTTTTAAGGGGAGATGTCCGAGTGGTTGAAGGAGCACGCCTGGAACGCGTGTAAGGTGCAAGCCTTCGAGGGTTCGAATCCCTCTCTCTCCGCCATTTTCTAAAAATGCCACTTAAAAATGCCACGAGTGCGAAACAAAAAATAAAAAGCTCCTTTCAAACAAGCTGCTCCTTTCAGGCGTTAAAAAGATTTTCATGCCAATTTCCACATCCACCTTATGATACAAAACGATCGTGCGAAACTGCACCCCAAATTTCCCGATAGCCCTGAAATAAGTGTTACGAAAATTGAAATCTTTTAATGAATCCCAAGTATTCACCACCAAATCTTTGACTTTATTGTTGAGTATCCATGTGTTAGCGGCCAGTTGCAAGCCAAAGAAAAAAGCCCAGCGGTTGATAGGGTTTTTAGCGTAGGCGACCATAAAATCCCCTCCCACCCCATAAGTGAACATGTTCGCTTGCAAAGTAGAGTCATTATTAAAAAGCACATTACCATAATCTATAAAGAAATAATACCTAGAATAAGCCCAATCGTTTTTAGGATTCACTTCATAGCCTTGAAGGATTGAAGCCCCTTGTAAAAGCTTGTTGGTGTTTAAAGGGCGCATAAACACCGTGCCTATTTGATAAGAAGAAGACATGTAACTCAAATTTTCAGCATTTAAAATATTTAAAAAACTTATACCCAGTATTAAAATTCTTAAATAATACACTTACTTGTAAAATCCTTGTCTTTCTTTTTTCAAACCATCCAATGACCCTTTATCGCACTCAAAAGTTATTTTATTACTTTTAAACTATTATGATAGCAAACAAACTGAATTTTTTTACAAATGAGAACGCTCATTGAACGCTCCATTTAGCCAATGATTATTGTCGGTCAAGGTAATTTTAATCAAAACATGCTATTATTTGGAATGATTTATTATTATAAGGCGTTAGAGACGCTTTGGCTGTTTAAAAAGAGCCTAATTTAAATGCAATCTTAAAAGGAGAAGCACTTTGAAACTACTGGTAGTAGATGATAGCTCAACTATGAGGAGAATTATTAAAAACACACTTTCACGCTTAGGCTATGAAGATGTTTTAGAAGCTGAACATGGGGTGGAAGCTTGGGAGAAACTAAACGCTAATGCGGACACTAAGGTGCTTATCACAGATTGGAACATGCCTGAAATGAACGGCTTGGATCTCGTTATAAAGGTGCGTGCGGATGAGCGCTTTAAAGAAATCCCTATCATTATGATCACCACAGAGGGCGGTAAGGCTGAGGTCATTACGGCTTTGAAAGCGGGTGTGAATAATTATATTGTGAAGCCTTTTACCCCCCAGGTTTTGAAAGAAAAATTAGAGGTTGTTTTAGGGACAAACGATTGAGTGTTAAAGCCAATGTATTATGAGTTTTTCTTTATCTTCCCTAAGGAGCGAGAGCTTTTTGAGGGCTTTCTTTTAGACACCACGCACCTAGCCTTAGAAGAATCAAGCTTAGAGAATTTAAAAGCGTTTGACAATAAAGAAACTATTGATTTTATAAGCCAATCCAATTGGCGTTATTTCGCCACTCATGACCCCCTAAAGAAAGATTTAAAAGAAAAACCCCCACATCTCAAAAATTTCGTTATTTTACGCTCTGAAGAGAATTTGAATAACTCGCTCATTCCAGCATTAGAAGCGTTTTGTTTGAGCTTAAAACAAAACTTGCAAAGTGAGTTTGATTTTTTCTACCTTTCACGCAATCTGGCTTCAAAAGATTGGCTAGAAGCCTACAAACAAGCTATTGTGCCGGTGCAATGCGCCAAATTTTACATACACCCTAGTTGGCATCAAAAACCAAGCCATGTCGCTACAGATGATAGCATAATGATTGATCCGGCTTTGGCCTTTGGATCAGGCCATCATGAAAGCACTTCTATGTGTTTGGAACTGCTCTCTGATCTTGATTTAAAACGCAAAAACGCCTTAGATGTGGGCTGTGGGAGCGGGATTTTAAGCATCGCCTTAAAAAAACAAGGCGTTAGCGCTTTAGTAGCTTGCGATACGGATAGTTTAGCCGTTGAAGAGACCCTAAAAAATTTTAGCCTGAATCAAATACCCCTATTAGCACAAGATAAAGTCATTTATGGATCTACGCAAAAAATTGAAGGGCGTTTTGATATCATTGTGGCGAACCTTGTCGCTGATGTGATTAAGAGTTTGTATAGTGAATTTGTGCGGCTTTGTAACCACACTCTTATTTTATCAGGGATTTTAGAAACCCATTTAAACTCTGTTTTACAGATCTATTATAATGGGTTTGAGGTTTTAGAGCAACGAAAGCGTAACGAATGGGTCGCTCTAAAATTGCTTAAAAAACAATCAATAAATTAAGGATTATAATGAAACCAACGAACGAACCTAAAAAACCTTTTTTTCAAAGTCCCATTATCCTTGCGGTTCTTGGAGGGATTTTACTCATCTTTTTTCTGCGCTCTTTCAATTCTGATGGCAGTTTTTCGGACAATTTCTTAGCTTCTAGCACTAAAAATGTGAGCTATCATGAAATCAAACAACTCATCAGTAATAATGAAGTGGAAAATGTGAGTATCGGTCAAACTTTGATTAAAGCCAGCCACAAAGAGGGCAACAATCGTGTGATTTATATCGCTAAACGAGTGCCTGATCTAACCTTAGTGCCTTTGTTAGACAAGAAGAAAATCAATTATTCTGGTTTTAGCGAGTCTAACTTTTTTACCGACATGCTAGGGTGGCTCATGCCTATTTTAGTGATTTTAGGGCTATGGATGTTTATGGCAAACCGCATGCAAAAAAATATGGGTGGGGGTATTTTTGGCATGGGGAGCACGAAAAAACTCATTAACGCTGAAAAACCCAATGTGCGTTTTAATGACATGGCGGGCAATGAAGAAGCCAAAGAAGAGGTGGTAGAAATCGTAGATTTTTTAAAATACCCCGAACGATACGCTAATTTAGGGGCTAAAATCCCTAAAGGCGTGTTATTAGTGGGGCCTCCAGGAACCGGTAAAACCCTTTTAGCCAAAGCGGTAGCCGGCGAAGCGCATGTGCCGTTTTTCTCTATGGGAGGGAGCAGTTTCATTGAAATGTTTGTGGGCTTAGGGGCAAGCAGGGTTAGGGATTTATTTGAAACCGCTAAAAAACAAGCCCCTAGCATCATTTTTATTGATGAAATTGATGCCATAGGTAAAAGCCGAGCGGCTGGAGGCGTGGTGAGCGGGAACGATGAAAGAGAGCAAACCTTAAACCAACTCTTAGCCGAAATGGATGGCTTTGGGAGCGAAAACGCGCCTGTAATTGTCTTAGCTGCAACGAACCGCCCTGAAATCTTAGACCCGGCCTTAATGCGTCCGGGGCGTTTTGACAGGCAGGTTTTAGTGGATAAGCCTGATTTTAATGGCAGGGTAGAAATCTTAAAAGTGCATATTAAAGGCGTGAAACTCGCTAACGATGTGAATTTGCAAGAAGTCGCCAAACTCACTGCAGGGCTTGCGGGAGCGGATTTAGCGAATATCATCAATGAAGCCGCGCTTTTAGCAGGAAGAAACAACCAAAAAGAAGTCAGGCAGCAGCATTTAAAAGAAGCGGTTGAAAGAGGGATTGCAGGGTTAGAAAAGAAAAGCAGGCGCATCAGTCCTAAGGAAAAGAAAATTGTCGCCTACCATGAAAGCGGGCATGCCGTGATTTCTGAAATGACTAAAGGGAGCGCTAGGGTGAATAAAGTTTCTATCATTCCAAGGGGCATGGCGGCTTTAGGCTACACCCTTAACACGCCCGAGGAAAACAAATACTTGATGCAAAAACACGAACTCATCGCTGAAATTGATGTGCTTTTAGGCGGGAGAGCGGCTGAAGATGTCTTTTTGGAAGAAATTTCTACCGGTGCGAGCAACGATTTAGAAAGAGCGACTGATATTATTAAAGGCATGGTGAGTTACTACGGCATGAGTAGCGTCAGTGGGCTTATGGTGTTAGAAAAGCAGCGGAACGCCTTTTTAGGAGGCGGTTATGGAAGCAGTAGGGAATTTAGCGAAAAAACCGCAGAAGAAATGGATCTTTTCATTAAAAACCTACTAGAAGAGCGCTATGAGCATGTCAAACAAACCTTGAGCGACTACAGAGAAGCGATTGAAATCATGGTCAAAGAATTGTTTGACAAAGAAGTCATTACAGGCGAAAGGGTGCGTGAAATCATCAGCGAATACGAGACCGCCAATAATTTAGAAAGCCGTTTGATCCCTTTAGAAGAGCAAGCGAGTTAAAAGTGCGATCTTGCAAACAGATTTTTGATAAGGGTTTAAAGCCTTATTATAAACATTCTGTTTGTTTAAAGCTTTTTTCTAGGTTTTGTTTTCTCAAAATTCATGCTTACCAACAGCGTTATAAAGCGTTTGCTCTAACGCTCTTTTTTTGTGAGTTTTTTAACGCTTGTAAGATTTTTCTTCCCGCAATTGGTTTTAAAATCGTTTTTATTCCTAGTCTAAAAGCCAAGTTAAAAAGAATCTCTAATGCCTATTAACCCTCTCTATCTTTTCCCCAATCTTTTCACCGCTAGCAGTATTTTTTTAGGCATGATGAGTATTTTTTACGCTTCCAGTTACCAATTTGTCATGGCGTGTTGGTTAGTGGTAGCGAGCCTTATTTTAGACGGGCTTGATGGGCGTGTCGCAAGGCTTACCAACACCACCAGCAAGTTTGGCATTGAATTTGACTCCCTAGCTGATGTAGTCGCTTTTGGGGTGGCTCCAAGTTTAATCACTTACTTTTATTTGGGGTATAACTTTGGGCGCATAGGCATGGCGGTGAGCGCGTTGTTTGTGATTTTTGGAGCGATACGATTAGCGCGATTCAATATCAGCACCAACACAAGCGACCCCTATTCTTTCATCGGTATCCCCATTCCTGCGGCGGCGGTATTGGTGGTGCTTTGCGTGTTATTGGATAACAAATACCATTTCTTAGAAGGCAATACCGAAAAGTTATTTTTAGGCTTTATTGTCTTGTTGGGGGTGCTTATGGTGAGCAATATCCGCTACCCTAATTTTAAAAAAGTCAAATGGAATCTCAAGCTTTTCATCTTAGTGTTGATTTTTTTATCGTTAGTGTTTGTGCGCCCTTTAGAAGCTTTAAGCGTGTTTATGGGGCTGTATTTGATTTATGGCATCATTCGGTGGCTCTTTTTAATGGTAAAAATTATTTTTAATAAAAATAAGAGCACATGAAAGAATCTTTTTACATAGAGGGAATGACTTGCACGGCGTGTTCTAGTGGGATTGAACGCTCTTTAGGGCGTAAAAGTTTTGTGAAAAAAATAGAAGTGAGCCTTTTAAATAAGAGCGCTAACATTGAATTTAACGAAAATGAAACCAATTTAGACGAGATTTTTAAACTCATTGAAAAACTGGGTTATAGCCCTAAAAAAACTCTAGCGGAAGAAAAAAAAGAATTTTTTAGCCCTAATGTTAAATTAGCGTTGGCGGTTATTTTCACGCTTTTTGTGGTGTATCTTTCTATGGGGGCGATGCTTAGTCCTAGCCTTTTACCTGAAAGCTTGCTTACGATTAACAACCATAGTAATTTTTTAAACGCTTGCTTACAGCTTATAGGCACGCTCATTGTCATGCATTGGGGGAGGGATTTTTACATTCAGGGGTTTAAAGCCTTATGGCACAGACAACCCAACATGAGTAGCCTTATCGCCATAGGCACAAGCGCTGCCTTAATTTCAAGCCTGTGGCAATTGTATTTGGTCTATACCGATCATTATACCGGTCAGTGGTCTTATGGGCATTATTATTTTGAAAGCGTGTGCGTGATTTTAACGTTTGTGATGGTGGGCAAACGCATTGAAAATGTTTCTAAAGACAAAGCCTTAGACGCCATGCAAGCTTTGATAAAAAACGCCCCAAAAACAGCCCTTAAAATGCAAAATAACCAACAGATTGAAGTTTTAGTAGATAGCATTTTGGTGGGGGATATTTTGAAAGTCCTCCCTGGAAGCGCGATTGCGGTGGATGGTGAAATCATAGAAGGCGAAGGGGAATTAGATGAGAGCATGTTAAGCGGTGAAGCGTTGCCGGTTTATAAAAAAGTCGGCGATAAAGTCTTTTCAGGGACGCTCAATAGCAACACGAGTTTTTTAATGAAAGCCACGCAAAATAACAAAAACAGCACCTTGTCTCAAATTGTAGAAATGATCCATAACGCTCAAAGCTCAAAGGCAGAGATTTCTCGCTTAGCGGATAAGGTTTCAAGCGTGTTTGTGCCAAGCGTGATCGCTATCGCTATTTTAGCGTTTGTGGTGTGGCTCATCATTGCGCCTAAGCCTGATTTTTGGTGGAATTTTGGGATCACTTTAGAAGTGTTTGTATCGGTTTTAGTGATTTCTTGCCCTTGCGCTTTAGGATTGGCTACGCCTATGAGTATTTTAGTAGCGAACCAGAAAGCGAGTTCTTTAGGATTATTTTTTAAAGACGCTAAAAGTTTAGAAAAAGCAAGGCTAGTTAATACGATCGTTTTTGATAAAACCGGCACGCTCACTAACGGCAAGCCTATCGTTAAAAGCGTTCATTCTAACATAGAATTATTAGAGTTATTGAGTTTAGCGAGTAGCATTGAACATAATAGCGAACATGTCATTGCTAAAGGGATTGTAGAATACGCCAAAGAGCGTAACGCTCCCTTAAAAGAAATGAGTGAAGTTAAAGTGAAAACAGGCTTTGGCATCAGCGCTAAAACAGATTATCAGGGCGCTAAAGAGATCATTAAAGTAGGCAATGGCGAATTTTTTAACCCTATTAACACGCTAGAAATTCAAGAAAACGGGATTTTAGTGTTTGTGGGTAGAGTGATCAATGAAAAAGAAGACGAGCTTTTAGGGGCGTTTGTTTTAGAAGATTTGCCCAAAAAAGGCGTGAAAGAGCATATCGCTCAAATCAAAAAATTAGGCATTAACACTTTTCTTTTAAGCGGGGACAATAGAGAGAATGTCCAAAAATGCGCGCTTGAATTAGGGATTGATGGTTATATCAGCAACGCTAAACCACAAGACAAGCTCAACAAGATTAAAGAGCTTAAGGAAAAAGGGCAGATCGTGATGATGGTGGGCGATGGCTTGAATGACGCTCCCAGTCTTGCTATGAGCGATGTGGCGGTGGTGATGGCTAAAGGGAGCGATGTGAGCGTGCAAGCAGCGGACATTGTGAGTTTTAACAACGATATTAAATCGGTTTATAGCGCGATTAAATTAAGCCAGGCGACCATTAAAAATATCAAAGAAAATTTGTTTTGGGCTTTTTGTTATAATAGCGTGTTTATCCCTTTAGCTTGTGGGGTTCTTTATAAGGCTAATATCATGTTAAGCCCGGCGATTGCGGGTTTAGCGATGAGCTTAAGCTCTGTGAGTGTGGTTTTAAACTCCCAAAGGCTAAGGAATTTTAAAATTAAGGATCATTGAATGAAAGCAACTTTTCAAGTGCCAAGCATTACTTGCAGCCATTGCGTGGATAAGATTGAAAAATTTGTGGGCGAAATTGAAGGCGTGAGCTTTATTGATGCGAGCGTGGAAAAAAAGAGCGTGGTTGTAGAGTTTGACGCTCCAGCGACACAGGATTTGATTAAAGAAGCCTTATTGGATGCGGGGCAAGAAGTAATATAATAAAGGTGTGTGATATAGAAGTGGTGGGGTAATGATAAAGGTGGTTTGATATAAAATAAGCTAGAGACCGCAATGTTCAAAAGGGTTGTTGTCTTTTAATGCTTTGTTTGGGTGTTTTTACGCCCTTCAATGGTGATTTATCATAACAATAAGAGAGAAAATTATCGTATTTTCTCCTTTTCTTACTCCAATTTTTTATACATACGGATCTGCTTGTTCAAGCCGCTGATTACACCACCAATCAAAGAAAGGGAGTCGCGAGATAAATGGCTTTTGAATGATGAGCGAATAAGTTCACAGATTTTAACAAACAACATGCATAGCTCCATCAGGTTTTTTTATTGTCAACGAGACTTAAGCCCCTTATGCATCCAATAGGGACAAGAATACGAGAGTGATTATCTTTTAAGTCATTGTCTAGTCGCTGTATTAAGCCATCCATACCCTTTTGGACCCTTTTGGATTATCTCATGCATTATTTCTAAAACACGATATTCCCTTGCTGAAAAAGAACAAGATGAATGCATGGTGTAGAGTCTATTGCTTATTTTGCTTAGCCTCTCTGTTAAGTTAGGTAATGATAAATAAAGATTTCTAATGTCTAGCATGACTATCCTTTATTGGCGGTTATCATGTTATATCATGCGTTGCCTTAAAACGCTATGAGATCTTTTGGTAAGATTCACCCACTCCTACACAAATTTCACTAAGATCATCCCGCTAAACGCGTTGTTTTTATAAAATTCTATGCGATAGATCCTTTCTTGCTTGTCCAGTGAAAAGCGTTTTTGAAAATCTTTAAATCTAATCGTATAACCCGCTTCATTAGGCTTACTCTCATTAGAAACGCTAAAGCCAATCACATTCGCGCGGATATTATCCATGCCATGAATATAAAAACTCTCTTTCACTTCAACCACGCTCCCTATTTTAACCATTTGATCCTTATTGTCAATTTGCATTTTCACTTCTTCTAAAGAATGATCAAACTCTATGTAAAAGGGCAATAATCGTGTCATGAGCTTGTTGCCGTATTTTAAAAACACTTCTTGTTTATTTTTGACTAGCCCCACAATGTAAGCGTTGCTCTCTATAGGGATTTGTGGGATTTTAGTGTTGTGGGGTAAGGGGAAATGATTGAGTTTAGGGCGCAAGTTAAAAAGGGGCATTTTAGGCAGAGAGCTGATTTTTGCCCACAAGCTTTTATCATTGATTAGGGCATGCACGCTGCTAGGGTTAAGCTCAAAATCGCGCTTAAAGGGGATATTGAGTTGGTTGAGTAAGCCCTCAATGGCTTGCAAATGGTAAAACACCCTTGATGCTAAAGGGAGTTCTTTGCTGGCTTCATTGGCAAAAGCGCTCTTTTTTTGATTGATCGCATAAAAAGTCAGGGCTTTTTGCATTTCTGTATCGCCTTGCGCGGTGCGCGTGTTTTTTAAATGATACTCTTCAATGGGGTGCAATAAATGGGCGTTGATGCTTTCAATCGTATTGTTTGCAAAAGAAAGCAAGTTAGGGAATTTCGCCCCTTTAACCTCATCTTGATCAATAATAAAGCAATTCCCCCAGCGCTTAGGATTGAGCATCGCATCAACATAAACAGGGCGATAATACCCACCGCCATCATGCAAGTGCAAGACGGCATCTATAGTGGGTTTTGCGATCAAGGATTTGATTTCTTGGATGGTTGGGTATTCAGGGTCATTCTTGTCTAAAGCGGCAAATTTGCGGTTCATATCCCCATACAAGCCCCTATGATTTCTCAACATGGAAGGCTTATTCAATACCGGAACCACTTCAACCAAGCCTTTTAAAACGCTATAGTGCATCAAAAACAAATTAGCCGCATTAAACCCCCCAGGCTCATCGCCTTGAATCCCTGCTAAAAGCAACAAATGGGGGGCTTTGTCTTTATCCTCTACATTTGTAGGGGCTTTTTCTATCGTTTCTATCGCATGCAAAAACGAATACAAGCCCCACACTAAAAGCCATATTTTTTTCATCCAATCTCTCTACTATTTGAAACTAAAAGATCGCTAATTATACCCAAAAACCTTTTTTAGGGTGTTTTTTAAAGTTTTCATAAAAAGGAACGAAAAATGCTTGTGAATAATCAATTCTATTTAAAGGTTTTTTATGGATATTTTAAAAACTCTTCAAAAGCATTTGGGCGATGTTGAAACAAGCGATTTTAAAACCAATGCGATAGAAAAATCCCAACAAATCGCCAAATTCAGTAGGGACATGAAAAATATAAACGAGAGCGTTGGAGCGTTACAAGTCTTGCAAATCGCTTGCAAAAAGCTTTTCAATAAGAGCATGGGGTTAGAAGATAAAGACGCTTTGCAAGCTTCTATCATTAAACAGGAATTGCGAGAAATTGTAGAAAATTGCCAGTTTTTAGCCTCCCCTTTGTTTGACACTCAGCTCAATATTGCAATCAATGATGAAATTTTTTCCATGGTTGTGGATAATCCGTTGGATTTATTGGAAAATGCGGGCGAGTTTCAAGCTTATTTGGAAGAAAAATTAAACGAAATTAAGGAATTATTAGGTTATTTGAGCGAAAGCCTTTCAAACCCTAAAGCCTTTATGCCAAGTTTTTCAAATAAAAGCCTTAGAGATTTGTTAAGCGATAATTTGAGAGCTTAAAATTCAGCTCTCTAGTTTAGAAAACTTGATTTTCCATAAAAAGAATGAGCCTAGAAACGCTATTACAAATAAACCCACCAAGTAATAGCCCAAGTCTGTAAATTCTAGGCTTTGTAAGGCGTTTAAAAGGCGGTTTTCAAATTTTAAATGGAGTTTCTCGCTAACGACTTGAAAAAGCTCAATCAACCCGATAAAAAGCGCGATAAACACGCTTAAGGCCGTGATGGAGATGTTGTAATAGATTTTTCTTAAAGGGGTTTTGAACGCCCAATCATACGCCTTGAGCATGAACGCCCCATCTAAAGTGTCAAACAAACTCATGCCAGCGGCAAAAAGAATGGGTAAAGAGAGCATGCCCACCACACTCACTTTAATCGCGCTACTAGAGAGGGCTAAAAGCGCGATTTCACTAGCGGTATCAAAGCCTAGCCCAAAAAGAAAACCCACAGGATAAATATGCCACGACTTGGAGATAAAATTAAACAAGGGCTTAAAAAAGCGGTTGAGTAAGCCCCTACTCGTTAAGAGCCGCTCGATCTCTTCATTTTGTTGCTGGCTTAGGCTTTCATTAGAATGCGATTTTTTGAATATTTTTAATAAATCTATTAAAATAATCGCATTCAATAGCCCTATAATGAGCAAAAAAAGCCCAGAAACTAAAGTCCCCACTACCCCCCCTATTTCTTCTAGCATCGGCGTGTGCTCTTTAGCCCAAGCGATCGCAAACGCGCTGATGATGGTCATTAAAATCACCACGCTTGAATGCCCCATAGAAAAGTAAAACCCCACGCCATAGGCGTTTTTGCCTTGTTGGGTGAGCTTTCTAATGGTGTTGTCTATGCAAGCGATGTGATCCGCATCAAACGCATGCTTTGCCCCTAGCATGTAAGCCATAGACGCCGCCGCATAAAACGAAGCGTTATTAGCCATAAAGAGCAACGCTAAACCCAATGCATGCAAGAACACAATCGCTAAAAAATAAGGAAACCACAATTTCACAACGCGCCTTTTGTAAAATAATATTTTTTGAATGATTGTAATATATTTTGTTAAATTAGAAAAGATTTGTTTTTTGATTATTTTCTGCAAATTGCCCTAAAAAATTTTTAAGGGGAATGAGAGAATTTGAGTTAAAATCAATCGCTTCTTTTAGTTTTTCATATTCTTCTTTGTCTTTTTCCTTTATTTTACCTTTACTATCAAAAATATCTAAATTCTCTAATCCAAGCGCTTCTAAATAGGCATACAACTTATTTTTTCTGATGTTTTTAATCGGTTTATAATGTTCTTTATTTTTAATACATTCTAAGTATCCTTCAAAGCATTTAAGAAATTCATCGTGTTTAGCAATTTCTAATAATAGGGTTTCTAAATCACCATCATCTTGATTGTTAGGGAATAAAAAGATTTGTTCTTCTGAAATAGTTTGTTTCATTTTTGATACGACTGTTAAAATCTCTTTTTATTACTCTTATAGTTATCCGCATCAAAAACAATAAGTGTTTTATCGTATTTTTCAATTTCAAGCAATCGTTTAGATAGGTTATCTTTTCCTTTTACATCTTTTACCTTAAAATTTTTGATTGGAAGATCTTCTAGAAAATACAGATAAACTTCTAAAAACACCTTATCGCTTGGACCTTCTACAAAAATCAGTATTTCTTTATCTGCCATTGAATGATCCTAATTTTAGCATGATGCTTTAGCCAAAAAGATTCTCTTCATTTTCAAAATAATATTCTAAATTTTCTCCATAATAAGGCTCTGCAACGATTGAACCATTGTATTGTTCTAAGCAAAACAACTTAGTTTGATGCGCAAAATCCTTTTCTCTGATAACTTGATCTAAGATTTCTATAAATTCTTGGCTGTGGGTAGTCATAAACACTTGCAAATTACCATCTTTATTGTCGTTGATAAAATCAATAACACACCTTAATAATAATTTCATGCGAGAAAAGTGCAAGCCATTCTCCACTTCATCAATATAAATCGTTTTTGCGTTATCAGCCATAAAAGCGCTTACAATATGCAAATATTTCTTCAAACCATCGCCAAATACAGATAGTGGGACTTTTTCTTTGATATTTTTCACTTTTAATTTGAGTTGGTTGTTGGTATTAAAGCTAATGGCTTGGATATTGTTATCAAATTGATTAAGATGTTTATTTAATTCTTCTTCTAATTGGTTGTTACTGCAAATTTCACTCACCGCTTGAATCATATGAGCTTGCCTGTAAGCAACATCGCTAGGTATTATGACAGCGCTTTCAAAGGGTAAAAGTTTTTGCAATTGATTAGGATCAAAATTCTTAAATTGCCTGTTGTAGCCTGACTGATTAGGAATTGGTGGGAAATTAGGAACTTTAGCAATATTTAAATGATCGTTATAGATTTCTTCATTATTTTTTTTAAGAGTGAAATTAAGCTGAGAGGATATTTGAGTTTGTTCTGCTGTGGTATTATTTGCGACTCTATTACCTTTTGGTTTTCACTGGCTATGAATTTTATTTGCAAGTCCAAGGTCTGATTGTTGTCTAAAGTTGTAACAATCTGTATTTCTTTCTCGGTGTCTAAACCATAAAACATTAAGCTTTTTGATTCTGATGTTAAAGGCTCTTTGCGTATATTGTCATAAATTTCTAATACATTAGTGCATGGGTGCATGGATTTTCCCACTAAACAATATAACGCCTCTAACAAATTAGACTTTCCCGCATTGTTTTGGCCGGTGATAATATTAAGTTTGGTAAAACCATCAATTTGAGTGTCCTTAAAAGTCTTAAAGTTTTTAATGCGAACAGACTGAATCATTGAACCCCTTTATCCAAACAAAAATTGATGCTAAGTTTTCACATTATAGCACATGCGATTACGACAAAATTTAATAGGAAATAAATAAGAAATCATAAACATAAAAGCATTATATAAATTATTCTATTTGGATTAGTTTTTCCCACCCAAAAATTTGATCCATTCGTCTCTATCAATCAAAAGCACTCCGTTAGCTTGAGCCAGTTTTTGAGCGGCCTGTGTGAAGTAGCTGTTGGTGATCACGCAAGCTTTTTCGCAAGCGTAGTAAGCTTTAGAAGAGACCACCTCCTGAATGGCTTTGGGCGAAACTTTGTGCGAGTAGCGTTTGGCTTGAACCGCCCATTTGACGCCGTCTTTTTCTGCAATCAAATCCGCTCCATAATCGCCGCTTTTTTGAGTGATTGTAACTGCAAAACCTTTGGAAGTGAAAAAGATTTTGGAATATTCTTCAAATTCAAAGCCGTTCATGGCGTCTATTTTTTGCAAAATGCGTTTGAGTTGGTGCTTCTTATACGAAGAAATAACGCCTTGAAATAACACTAATATTGAAAAAACGCCAAGAAGCGCTAACAATTTTAAAAGCAAATCGTTAGCTGAGGTTACTAATTTCAATTCTAGAGATTTTTCCAACAAAACATGCCAAGTTAAATAAATCCCTACCGAAAACAAAACAACAAAAATGAAAAATAAAATCTTTTTCATGCCCTAAAGCCATGCCGCATTTTCTATAGCGTTCAAACGCTTTTCTAAACCCTCCATAAGAGAATAGTAAGCCTGATTAAGGGCTTTGATTAAAGCGTTATGATAGGATTTATCTTCTTGGGGAAAAAGAGAGGGGTTATCGCCCAAACGATTGGCGTAATCAACAGGCACGCTGAGAGCGGTGGGGATTAAAAGGGTGTCAAACGGGCAAGCGGTTTGTGGGACGCATTCTAAAATCAAGCTCGCCTGAAGGTTTAAAAAACGCATGACGGCTTTTGGGTCAGTGTTAGGCTCAATAGTCTTTTTAAGCCTTTCTTTAATGGCTTTTAAATCTTTAGGACTCTCTTCAAAAGAAAAAAAAACATTACCCGAAACATTGAAAGTGAGAGCGCTTTTATCTTTTAAAAAATAAGCGATTTGCTGGGTGATCGCTTTTTTAAATTCCTTTTGGTAAAAGGGCGGCACAAAATGGGCGTTAAAAAAGATTTTAGGGGGGGTTAAAGTGGAAGCGGTTTTTAAAGGGCTGTTTTTGGGGTAATCTTTATATTTTAAATGCAGAGTCGTTTTGTTGAAAAACTGACACCCTAGTAAAATAAAAGCAACACCAACGCTTAAAACCCTTAGCATTCTATCAAACGCCCATGCTCTAATTTCACATGCTTAGTGGCTAATTTAAGCGTGCTTGGGTTGTGCGAGATGAGAATGATCAAGCGGTTTTGTTTCAATTCTAAAATGCTTTGCTTAACGCTCTCTTCTGTGTGATTGTCTAAAGCGGAAGTGGCTTCATCAAAGATTAAAACTTGAGCGTCTTTATACAAAGCTCTTGCAATGGCGATTCTTTGGCGTTGGCCGCCGCTAAGATTAGCGCCAAATTCATCTAAAACGCTCCCTATCCCATGAGGCATTTTTTCCACAAAATCTAAGGCTTGAGCTTTTTTTAGGCATTCTTTGATTTTTACCTCATCAATTTCTAAACCATACGCCACATTTTCAGCCACGCTCCCGTTAAAAATAAACACCCTTTGAGTGACAACGCTAATCTTTTCCCTCAAGGATTTTTGAGTGATGCTCTCTATTTTTTGATCATTGATGAAAATTTCGCCTTTGCTTGGCTCATAAAGGCGTAAAATCAGATTCACTAATGAGCTTTTACCGCTCCCGCTTTCGCCTTTTAGGGCGATAATTTCATTTTGTTGGAATTTCAAACTAATATCGCTTAAAACATAACGCTCTTGGTCTTCTAGCGCATAAGCCAGCCATACCTTTTTAAATTCAATGGTGTGTATGGCGTTATTTAGCGTCAATTCCCCATCAACAATAGCCGGCTCTCTTTCTAAAATCTCATGGATCCTGTCGCTAGCGACTAAGGCTTCTTGAAAATTAGAAGCGATCCTAGTTAAGCGTTTGATCGGCGTATAGAGCATAAAAAGGGCTGTGATGAAAGAAAAGAACGCCCCCACGCTAATATGGCCCCTAATCACTTCATTCCCCCCTAAATAAATCACTAACGCTATAGCGATAGAGCCTAAAAACTCCATTAAAGGCGAAGAAATTTCAGCCACGGCGATGTTTTTGATACCGATTTTAAAAAACGCTTCATTTTCTTTCACAAAAGCCTTATGCTCTAATTTTTCGCCATTAGAGATTTTAATCGCTTCCACATTGTTAAAAACTTCACTCAAACGAGCGGTGATTTTGGCGTTACTCTCTTGATGGGATTTAGCGAGTTTTTTAACCTTACGAATGATTTTACTGATAGGAATGGCGGCTAGCGGCATGATGACTAGCCCCACTAACGCTAATTTAGGGCTTTGATAGATCACCACCCCCACTAACCCGACAATCGTTAGCCCCTCTCTTATACTCTCTGAAAGGTAATTGGACAAACTCGCTCTAATCAATCCTATATCATTGGTGATTCTTGCAATCAATTCGCCCTTTTTCGTCCTGTTAAAAAAATCCATTTCCATTTTAAGAAGGCTTTCTAGCATAGTATTGCGTATTTTTTTGACAATATCAAGCCCAATAAAGTTAGTGAAATAAGTGCCTAAATACATGCCCCCACTCTTACCCAAATACGCTAAGATCACTAAAAAAGGCAGGATTTTGAGCATGTGAGTGTCTTTATTGATAAAAATTTCATCTAAAGTGGGCTTGACTAAATAAGTCCCCCAAGCCGTGCTTAAAGCCACCACTAAAGAAGAAAATAAAACCACTACGAAACCTTTATAATGCTCTTTAAGATATTTAGAATAACGCCTAAAAAAGAGTTTCAAATGCTTAACCTTTGGATTTGATTAAACTCGTATTATAGTGTTTTTATTAGGGGATTTTTAACGCTTTAATAAACAGCTTAAAGCGATTGATTAGAATTTAGCGCTAAGGGTTGTCATCAAATGGCTCCTGTCTGAATAAAGCGCTTTAGAGCCGGGCGTGGGTCTGTAACTCCCCACCGTAAAGCCTGAATGCGTCATCACGCCCAAATATTCTAACTTCACGCTCGCTGTCAAACTCTTACTGATCTTATAGCCCACATTAACAGCCGCACTCGCTTCATTGGCTAAAGTGCCGCTAGTCCAACGCCACAAAGTCC
Organism: Helicobacter pylori; assembly: GCA_008033015.1. GTDB lineage: Bacteria > Campylobacterota > Campylobacteria > Campylobacterales > Helicobacteraceae > Helicobacter > Helicobacter pylori_DH. Next base: position 61,134 of record CP032042.1, on the reverse strand, counting down.
CCCACAGCCATTTTTTATGCACGCCCCCACCAAAAACCCAACCAGAGACGGCATCAGCGGTTACCACATGGCTTAAGGCTTGCCCTATATCATAAACGCTATTGGTCCAAAAATCAATGCCTAAAGGGTTTCCTGTCGTGCCTATGTAAGCGTTTGCGTTTTTCCATACTTTATAAAACGCTCCCCCAAAATTAAATTCATTGTAATCAAATCGTTGCCTAATGAGCAGGCTTTGCCCGGCGGTGCCCGCTTTCACAGCGTAACGATAAGTATCTCTTCTTAAGGGGGCATGGACAGGGAGCAAGATATAAGCTTTTGTTTCGGATCTAAAGCCCACGCCATCAAAATTAGGGTTACTATCATAGCCTACAACCACCCCAGGGCTATAATAAGTCCCTGGCGAAAACTGGAAAAAAGGGCTGACGCTAACTCCTTTTCTTTCATAAGTGTAATCCACTAAATGGATACCATAATTCAAAGTGCGCCCGTTTTTAACCACGGTTCTTGGAGAGTAAAAATCATAAATCCACTCCCCATAAGCGAACGCCCTACCCCATGAGCTAAACCACCATAATTTATGACTCCCCTCATTTTTATCCTTGACTTTAGCGCTGATTTCAAAGCCTTGCGTGTAACCGCTCATATAAGGAGCATTGGATTGATAACGCCCTCCCTTAGCTAAAAAAATATCTTTATAGCGGTATTCTAAAAAAGCGTTATTCATCAAGTAATTACGGCGGATCTTATTGGCTCTAGCGTTCCCGCACGCTATAGAATCAATCACCTTGCCATCAGAACCAAGCGCGCACTCATGGATACTCGTGCCATCAAGCAAGGCCCTTTTACCCCCTAAATAGCCATCCCAATAACCGATGTAGTTATAAATAACCGATCCGCCTTGATTGAATTTGGTGTCATCATAAGCGACCCCCCCTAGCGTGCCACCGACTTTTCCCTCTAAAACATGCCCTTGATCTTTAAGGCCTTTGGATAAAAAATCCGCATAGATATTGCCCTGACCTACAGCGGTTACAAAAGTCTCTGTAGGATAAATCCCCCTAGCTATATCAATCTTTTTTTTATTAAAGCCAACTTTAGAAAAGGACTCCGCTAAAACTTCAATTTTATAATCAAACGCTTGCAAAGAAGCGCTCAAACTTAAAACGTATAACCCACAAAAAACTTGATTCTTTAAAGGCGCGCTATTTTTCATTTTTTTCCTTTTAATAGCCAATACATCTTAAAGACTACAATTCTTAACTAATCTAAAAACAAAGAAGCGTAATCAAGCTATTTATTTACTTTTAATTAACTCAACTATTTTAGATTATAACGAAATTTTTTTAATTTCATCATAAAATGAGATAAAGTAAATCAAAATTTAATCAAAGTGGGGTTTTTGTGCTGTTTTACAACCAAACTCATTTTTTAATACGAAAGTTCTCATGCAAAAGTTCTCGTATTGATTTTAAAAAATGCCAAAAAGCATTTTTAAGTTTGACAATCAATCTAGTAGCAAAAACTCCAACACCGCCATGCGCATTGCCACGCCATTTTTGACTTGCTCTAAAACTTTAGATCGCTTGTCTTCTAACACCGCGCTTTCTATATCAATATCCCTATGCACCGGGCCTGGGTGTAAAATAATGATCTCTTTATTTTTAGCGTGAGCCTCTAGGCGTTTTTGAGTGATGCAATAAGCGTTGCCATAATCTTTCAAGCTCGCAAAAATGGGCGCGTTGTGCCGTTCGGTTTGGGTTCTCAAACTCATTAAGATGTCTGCAAATCCTATCGCTTCTTCAATGTTATGAGTCGTTCTTAAAGGAGTGATAGGGAGCATGGAGCTTGGAGCGCACAGCATGATCTCAAGCCCTAGTCTTTGGAGTAATTTAATGTTGCTATTAGCCACTCTTGAATTTTTCACATCGCCTATGAAAGCGATTTTCTTCCCTTTTAGATTTTCTAAACCGCCAAAATGCTGATAAAGGGTGAGCAAGTCTAATAACGCTTGGGTAGGGTGAGCGCTTGTGCCGCTCCCTGCGTTAATCAAAGGGCATTGTGAAAATTCGGCTAATTTAAAAGGTGCGCTTGAAAAAGCATGCCGTGTGATGATAGCGTCAGGCTGCATGGCATGGATATTTTTAAAAGTGTCTATCAAAGTTTCACCCTTTGAAGTGGAGCTTGTTTGCATGTTTAATTTCACTATTTTTGCCCCCAACCTTAGGCTTGCGATTTCAAAACTAGACACCGTTCTGGTGGAATTTTCAAAGAATAAAGCCACAATGATTTTATTGTGCATTTTTTCTTTTGTCTCTAAAGATACGGCGTTAAAATCGTTCGCATAAACGCTCGCTTTGTTCAATAAAAGCTTGATTTCATCTAGGCTTAAATCGCTGGTTTGGAGCAAGTGTCGGCATTTTTTTGGCATAAAACCCCCTTTTAGTTATAATATCGGTTTTATTTTAGCTAAAAATGGCATGGGTTTTAGCAAGGAATGGGCTTGAAAAATCTCTCAACACTTCTGGTGTTTTTATTCTTTTGTTTGGGGTGTGTGAGCAATTTTAATGAAGACACTTACACGCTAGACTTAGTTTTAGAAAAAAAGATCCAAGCCAGCAGGAAAGGCGAAATCACCCAAAATAATGTGCCTATCATCACGGCTATCGCTACGCATTTAAACGATGTGGATAGCGGCACTTACTATGACCATGAGTATTTTTTAGTGGAGATTTTCACGCAAAATAACGACTGGATAGATGATGGCTATATTTCTTATGAACTTTTTGGCACAAAACCTACAGGCTCAGAGCCTTTATGGGTGCGAGAAATCACAAAAGATGAATTTGATGGCATTTTAGAAACCACGAACCGGTGGAGCAGAGCTTTTTTGCTCGCTTTTAACAAATTGGATTATTTAGCGGTGCAAGAAGCCAAACTAGAGCTTGATGCCTATAGTTTAGGCAAGATTGTTTTTAATTTCTCTTATCAAGTCCCCTTACCTCAATTTTAATGCGCTTAGATTATGCCCTATTCAACCAGCATTTAGCAAATAGCAGAGAAAAAGCTAAGGCGTTGGTTTTAAAAAATCAGGTTTTAGTCAATAAAATGGTGGTTTCTAAACCCTCTTTTATCGTTAAAGAGGGTGATCAAATTGAACTCATCGCTCCAAATCTATTCGTTAGCAGGGCTGGGGAAAAATTAGGGGCTTTTTTAGAAAATCACTTTATAGATTTTAAAGAAAAGGTTGTTTTAGATGTGGGAGCGAGTAAGGGAGGCTTTAGTCAAGTGGCTCTTTTAAAAGGGGCTAAAAAGGTGCTTTGCGTGGATGTGGGGAAAATGCAATTAGATGAGAGTTTGAAAAACGACCAGCGCATAGAATGTTACGAAGAATGCGATATTAGAGGGTTTAAAACGCCAGAAAAAATTGATTTAGTGCTTTGTGATGTGAGTTTTATTTCTTTATATTGTATTTTAGAAGCGATTGTGCCTTTAAGCAGTGAATTTTTAGCGCTTTTCAAACCGCAATTTGAAGTGGGCAGAGCGACAAAACGCAATAAAAAGGGGGTGGTAATGGATAAAGAAGCCATTTTAAACGCTTTAGAAAACTTTAAAAACCATTTAAAAACAAAGGATTTTCAAATCTTAAAGATCCAAGAAAGCTTAGTGAAAGGGAAAAACGGGAATGTTGAATTTTTTATCCATTTCAAGCGAGCCTGAGATTAAAAGCCTAGCTATCGGTAAATTTGATGGCTTGCATCTAGGGCATCAAGCCCTTTTTAAGGAATTAAAAGACCCCAAAGCCCTTTTAATCATAGAAAAAAAACATTACACTAAAGGCTATTTAACCCCCCTAAAATACCGCGCTAAACTCGTGGGCATGCCTTTATTTTTTGTGTATTTAGAAGAGATTTCGCAATTAAACGCCCTAGAATTTTTAGAGCTTTTAAAAAAGAAATTCCCCAATTTAGAACGCCTAGTGGTGGGCTATGATTTCAGGTTTGGGCATGGAAGACAAAATGACGCTTTATTTTTAAAAGAGCGTTTTGAAAAAACCATTATTGTGCCTGAAGTGAAAATCCAAGAAATTAGCGTGCATTCTAAAATCATCAAACTAGCCCTAAGTCATGGCGACTTGCTTTTAGCTAACAAGCTCTTAGGCAGGCCTTATGAAGTGTGCGGGGAAGTCATTAGCGATCAAGGCTTAGGGCATAAAGAATTAGTGCCTACTTTAAATATCAAAACTAAAGATTTTATCCTCCCTAGTTTTGGGGTGTATGCGAGTTTAGTGAAAGTAAAAGATCCAATTTATCAAAAAAGCGTGAGTTTTATAGGCAATCGCTTGAGCGCGGATCAACATTTCGCCATAGAATGCCATGTGCTTGATGCCATCATAGAAAACCCGCCCAAAGAAATCGCTTTGCGTTGGGTTCAAAAAATACGAGACAACATGCGTTTTAATTCATTAAAAGAGCTTAAAAATCAGATCCAACAAGACATCTTATCAGCCAAAGAGATTTTGAGATAATTTGTGTTAAAATGGCTTTCAAAAACCTTAAAAATGGAAAAATTTGATGCAATTGAGTAACGCTGACTTAGAACGATTAAAAAGCATGGCGAACACGCTTCGTTTTTTATGTGCAGACATGATAGATAAGGCTAATAGCGGGCATCCGGGCGTGTGCTTGGGATTAGCCGATGTGATGGTGGTTTTAAGCTTGCACCTAAACCTTAACCCCACCAACCCTAAATGGCTCAATAGGGACAGGTTGGTTTTTAGCGGAGGGCATGCGAGCGCGTTAGCGTATAGTTTGTTGCATTTGTGGGGCTTTGATTTGAGCTTAGAAGATTTAAAGCGTTTCAGGCAATTACACTCTAAAACCCCAGGACATCCCGAATTGCACCACACCGAAGGCATTGAGATTACCACAGGCCCTTTGGGGCAAGGTTTTGCTAACGCTGTGGGTTTTAGCATGGCGAGTCAATACGCTCAAAACCTTTTAGATAAACAAGCCATTTCTCATAAAGTCTATTGCTTGTGTGGGGATGGGGATTTGCAAGAAGGCATTAGTTATGAGAGCGCTTCTTTAGCCGGGCACCTCAACCTAAACAATCTCATTGTGATTTATGACAGCAACCAAATCAGCATTGAAGGCGCTATTAATATTAGTTTTAGCGAACAGGTTAAGATGCGGTTTGTGGCGCAAAATTGGGAAGTGCTAGAATGCGATGGGCATGACTATCAAGCGATTCATAACGCTTTAGAAGAAGCCAAAAAATCCACCAAACCCACGCTTTTAATCGCTCATACGATTATTGGTAAGGGGGCTATTGGCTTAGAGGGGAGTGAAAAAACGCATGGCTCGCCTTTAAATAAAGAAGTGTTAAAACAATCCAAAGAAAACGCTCAAATCAACCCTGATGAAAGCTTTATCATTAGCCTAAAAAACAAAATGCATTTTGAAGAAGTGAAAGTTAGGGGCGTTAGCTTAGAAGCCTTATGGGAAAAATCCTTAAGCCCTAAAACAAAAGAAAAAATCCATGCGTTAAAGAATTTTGATTTTAACACCATCCATTACCCCGCCTTTAAAAAAGGCGAATCTCTAGCCACGAGAGTGAGTAACGGCATGATTTTAAACGCTATCGCTAAAGAATGCGAGGGCTTTTTAGGGGGGAGCGCGGATCTAGCCCCGTCTAATAACACGCATTTAAAACACTCTGGCGATTTCCCTTTAGGGCAAAACTTGCATTTTGGGATCAGAGAGCATGCCATGGGGGCTATCACTAACGCTTTAGCGGCGTATGGCTTGTTTGTGCCTTTTTGCGCGACCTTTTTTGTGTTTAGCGATTACTTGATGCCCAGCATGCGTTTGAGCGCTTTAATGAAACTGAAAGCCTTTTTTATCTTTACGCATGACAGCATTGGCGTGGGCGAAGACGGAGCGACGCACCAGCCCATAGAGCAATTGAGCCATTTACGCGCTTTGCCTAATTTTTATGCTTTCAGACCTAGCGATGCTTTTGAAAATACGGCTTGCATGCAAGTAGCGTTAAGTTTGAACGCTCCTAGCGCTCTTATTTTATCGCGCCAGAATTTGCCCGTGTTTGATGAGATTTCTAAAGAGCAGGTTTTAAAAGGGGCGTATGTTAAACACCACTCTAAAGATCCCATTATCACGCTCGTTGCGAGCGGGAGCGAAGTCTCTTTGGCTTTAGAGAGCGCTAAAATTTTAGAGCGAGAAAATATCCCCACTCAAGTGGTGAGCGCGCCTTGTTTTGATTTATTGATAGAGCAAGATGAAAGCTATCTTAAAGAACTCTTTAAGGGTAAGGTTTTAGTGATTGAAGCGAGCCGCGCGATAGAGTGGTATCGTTTTGCGGATAAAATCATTGGCATGGATTCTTTTGGGAGTTCAGCAAAGGGCGATAAACTCTTTGAAAAATTTGGCTTCAGCGTTGAAAACATCACCACTCAAGCTAAAAGGTTGCTCAACGCATGAACTTAGAAAAACTTTTTTTAGAAAAAACCCCCTTGTTTGTTTTTAGCTCCACTAGGCGTTTAAAACATTTCTATTTAGAGCAAGGCGAAGGGTTTTTGCCTAACGCAATGAGCATGGGGAGTTTTTTTGAACAGGCTTTTTACATCCCTAATAAAAAGAAAATCCCTAACAGCGCGCGCCAAATTTTAATGATAGACACCATTAAAGCTATCGCTAAAGAAAAAAAATCCATTCTTGAAGGGCTTTTGCTTTTTGAAAACAGCTTTTTGGGGTATTTGGAAAGCACTTCTTTTTTGTTTGATTTGTTTGATGAGTTAAGCTCTGCTTGTATCAAACTCAATGAACTTTCTTCTAAAGACATTTATTTGGATTATGAAAAGCATTTAGAAGTCTTAGAAATGATTTATGATCGCTATGTTAAAAAGCTAGAAGAATTAGGCTTTTATGACAAAATCATGCAAGAAAAGCCCGCCATTTTAAAAGAATTTTTTGAGCATTTTTCCTCCATTGAATGGCATTTAGACGGCTTTATGAGCGTTTTTGAAAGACAATGCTTATTAGAAGTGGCCGAATTAGTGCCTATCACTTTACACCTATCTTGCGATAAATACAACCAAAAATTCTTGGAATTTCTCAATCTCAAATTAGAAACAGATTGCGATTATTCCATTGATTTTAAAACCCAAAAGATCCTTTCTCAAACTTTTAATGATCAAAAAATAGAACCAAAGCTTTATGCTAACTCCAGTTATTTAAAACAAGGTGCTTTAGTTTTACAAACCATAGAAGAATATTTGCAAAAAGATAACGACCCTAATAAAATGGCGATCATCACGCCTAATGCGGATTTTTTACCTTTTTTAAAACTTTTAGACCAAAACAACAATTTGAATTTCGCTATGGGCTTAGGGGCTAAAAACAGCCCTTATTATACAGAGCTTGTAAAAATCTTAGAAGATTTAGAAACAAGCGGTTTTGATTTGAGCGCATCGCCTTTATTGGATTTGGAAAACCTTACGCTTGCGCTTTTAGAACAACAAAGCTCTAAAGAAAAAACGCCCTTAAAAGAAGCGCATTCTCAAATCATGCACCAGTATCATCTTCTAAAAGACACGCTTAAAAACTACAGCCTTAAAGATTTATTGCATTTGTATTTGCAAGAATTTGAAGCCAACTTCCGCTTAGACGATTCTAGCGGGGGCAAAATACGAGTCATGGACACTTTAGAGACAAGGGGCATGCAATTTGATAAAATCGTTATTGTGGATTTTAATGAAACTTGCGTGCCAAGCCTTAAAGATTGCGATTTGTTTTTAAACTCTGCTTTAAGAAAATCGCTCAATCTCCCCACTTTATTGGATAAGAAAAATTTGCAAAAACACTATTACTACCAGCTCTTTAAAAACTCTAAAGAAATAGCGCTTTCTTATATAGAGAGCGAAACTTCAAAAGTCTCTAACATGCTTTTAGAATTGGATTTACACACAGAGCCTATCAAAGACGCTTACACGCTTTTTGCACCAACTCCTTTAAAAGACTACCAAGAAGAAGAAATCAAAGCCGCTATCCCTAAAGATTTTAGCTTTAGCGCTAGCTCATTAAACGCTTTTTTAACTTGCAAGCGCCGTTTTTATTACCATTACATTAAGCGCTTTAAAGAAAGCCCTAAAGATGAAAATAATAGTGCTGTGGGCAGTTTGCTCCATGAACTTTTAAAAGAAGCTTATGAAAAAGACAAAAACCCTTATGTATTAGAAGAGAGGCTCATTTGGCTCTTAGAAACAAGAGAAAACATTACCCCTAAAGAGCGTTTAGACACTCTTATAGCACTCAAAAAAATCCAGGCTTTTTATCTTAAAGAAAAAGAACGCTTTAACGCAAGAATCAAAATCCTTGATCTTGAAAAAAGCTTTGAAACGATTATTCAAGGCGTTGTTTTTAAAGGGCGTATAGACAGGATTGACAAAACGGCTGACAATGAGATTATTTTATTGGATTACAAATTCAAAAGCGATTTGAAATTAGACAACATGAGTAAAACACAAAGAGGAGGCTTAAGCCCCATAGAAATCGCTCAAATCAGCACGGATTATCAAATGGCCATCTATGCGTTTGCCCTTAAAAATCTAGGCTACAAAGAGCCTATAAAAGCCTTTTTCTATGATTTAAGGAAGGGCGAGTTGCTAGAAGAAGACGAGCTTATTTTACAGGCTAAAATGGATCATTTGGAATTTTCTCTTATCCCCAAGCTCAAACAAGAAATTGATTTTGAAAAAACTTTAGAGGTTAAAGATTGTGAGTATTGCTCTTTTAAAGACATGTGCAACCGATGAAATCTAAAAAACTTTATTTGGCTTTAATCATAGGGGTTTTATTAGCGTTTTTAACCCTATCTTCATGGCTGGGTAATAGCGGTTTAGTGGGGCGTTTTGGGGTGTGGTTTGCCGCAATCAATAAAAAATATTTTGGGTATCTTTCATTCATTAATTTACCCTATTTAGCGTGGGTTTTATTCCTTTTATACAAGACTAAAAACCCTTTTACAGAAATCGTTTTAGAAAAAACTTTAGGGCATCTATTAGGCATTTTATCTTTGCTCTTTTTGCAATCTAGCCTATTAAATCAAGGGGAAATCGGCAACAGCGCGCGTTTGTTTTTACGCCCTTTTATAGGGGACTTTGGGCTTTATGCACTTATAACGCTTATGGTAGTTATTTCTTATTTGATTTTATTCAAACTGCCCCCTAAAAGCGTTTTTTATCCTTATATGAACAAAACACAAAACCTTTTAAAAGAGATTTATAAACAATGCTTACAGGCTTTCAGCCCTAATTTTAGCCCAAAAAAAAAGGGTTTTGAAAACACCCCATCAGATATTCAAAAAAAAGAAACCAACAACGACAAAGAAAAAGAAAACCGCAAAGAAAACCCCATTGATGAAAACCACAACACCTCTAACGAAGAATCGTTTCTAGCGATCCCTACCCCCTATAACACGACTTTAAATGATTCAGAGCCGCAAGAAGGCTTGGTTCAAATTTCCCCTCACCCCCCTACCCATTACACCATTTACCCTAAAAGAAACCGATTTGATGATTTGATTAACCCCACTAACCCCACTTTAAAAGAACCTAAGCAAGAAACCAAAGAAAGAGAACCCACGCCCAAAAAAGAAACTCTTACGCCCGCCACACTCAAACCTATCATGTCAGCACCCGTCATGCCCGCATCTGTGCCCAACACAGAAAATGACAACAAGACAGAAAACCAAAAAACCCCCAACCACCCCATAAAAGAAGATGATTTACAAGAAAGCCCACAGGAAAACCCACAAAAAGAAAATCAAAAAGAAAATATAGAAGAAAAAGAAAATCTCAAAGAAGAAGAAAAAGAAATACAAAACGCTCCAAACTTTAGCCCACTAACCCCCACCAGCGCTAAAAAACCCGTTATGGTTAAAGAATTGAGCGAAAATAAAGAGATATTAGACGGATTGGATTATGGCGAAGTGCAAAAACCCAAAGATTATGAGCTTCCCACCACGCAATTATTGAATGCAGTTTGTTTGAAGGACACTTCTTTAGACGAAAACGAGATTGACCAAAAAATCCAGGATTTATTGAGCAAGCTGCGCACCTTTAAAATTGATGGCGATATTATCCGCACTTATTCAGGCCCTATTGTAACCACTTTTGAATTCCGCCCAGCCCCTAGCGTTAAGGTGAGCCGCATTTTAGGCTTGAGCGATGATTTAGCGATGACTTTATGCGCTGAATCCATCCGCATTCAAGCCCCCATTAAGGGTAAAGATGTCGTTGGCATTGAAATCCCTAACAGCCAAAGCCAAATTATTTATTTAAGAGAAATTTTAGAAAGCGAATTGTTTCAAAAATCCAGCTCGCCCTTAACTCTAGCTTTAGGCAAAGACATTGTGGGTAACCCTTTCATCACGGATTTAAAAAAGCTCCCTCACTTGCTCATCGCTGGCACGACAGGAAGCGGTAAGAGCGTGGGCGTGAATGCAATGATTTTATCCTTACTTTATAAAAACCCCCCCGATCAACTCAAATTAGTGATGATAGATCCCAAAATGGTGGAATTTAGCATTTATGCGGACATCCCCCATTTACTCACGCCCATTATCACTGACCCTAAAAAAGCTATCGGGGCTTTGCAAAGCGTGGCTAAAGAAATGGAACGCCGATACTCTTTAATGAGCGAATACAAGGTTAAAACCATTGATTCTTATAATGAACAAGCTAAAAACAATGGTGTTGAAGCGTTCCCCTATTTGATTGTGGTGATTGATGAATTAGCGGATCTGATGATGACAGGGGGCAAAGAAGCGGAGTTTCCTATCGCTAGAATCGCTCAAATGGGGCGGGCGAGCGGCTTGCATCTCATTGTAGCGACCCAACGCCCAAGCGTGGATGTCGTAACCGGCTTGATTAAAACCAACTTGCCTTCAAGGGTGAGTTTTAGGGTAGGCACTAAGATTGATTCTAAAGTGATTTTAGACACCGATGGGGCGCAAAGCTTGCTAGGAAGGGGCGATATGCTCTTTACCCCCCAGGAACAAACGGGTTAGTGCGCTTGCATGCCCCCTTTGCCACTGAAGATGAAATCAAAAAAATCGTGGATTTTATTAAAGCCCAAAAAGAAGTGGAATACGATAAAGATTTCTTGCTAGAAGAATCGCGCATGCCTTTAGACACCCCTAATTATCAAGGCGATGACATTTTAGAAAGGGCTAAAGCGGTGATTTTAGAAAAAAAGATCACTTCTACGAGTTTTTTACAACGCCAATTAAAAATCGGCTACAACCAAGCCGCTACCATTACTGACGAATTAGAAGCTCAAGGCTTTTTATCCCCAAGAAACGCTAAAGGCAACAGAGAGATTTTGCAAAATTTTTAGGACTTGTTTCCATTGAATGTTGGTAATAAAAACATTGTTTTTAATTTTTAAAATTTTTTAAACTTTATTTAATATTTTTATTTTAAAATTCATTTTCTTAAGGGGATAGGGGCTATTTTGAAATCATTCTCCCCTAAATCCCCCAACTAAATCCCCTAAAAAACCGCTTTAAAAAGTTACCGCTTGCTTTTCGCAAGCCCTTTATTATTGGATTATAAAAAATGCCTTTGCGTATTTTTAGATTTTATCACCAACGCTTCATTAAAAACAAAAACTTTTCTCAATGATACAAACGACACCAACCTTTAACCCATTAATCAAATATTATCTGTGGTTTCCCTAACTCCTAGTAAAATTACCTAAAAATTTCATGTTCAAGGATAGCCATGAACCCCCAACCAGCCACCAAAAAACCCTTAAAATCCCTTTTAGCCGCTAGTTCCGGTAATTTAGTGGAATGGTATGACTTTTACGCTTATGCGTTCCTTGCGCCTTATTTCGCTAAGGAATTTACCCACACGAACGACCCCACTTTAGCGCTAATCTCAGCTTTTTTAGTTTTCATGCTAGGATTTTTCATGCGCCCTTTGGGGAGTTTGTTTTTTGGTAAATTGGGGGATAAAAAGGGGCGTAAAACTTCTATGGTGTATTCCATTATCCTTATGGCGCTAGGCTCTTTCATGCTCGCATTGCTCCCCACTAAAGAAATCGTGGGGGAATGGGCGTTCTTGTTTTTATTGTTAGCCAGGCTTTTACAGGGCTTTAGCGTGGGAGGAGAATATGGCGTGGTCGCTACTTACCTCTCTGAATTAGGCAAGAATGGTAAAAAAGGTTTTTATGGCTCTTTTCAATATGTAACTTTAGTTGGAGGGCAACTCTTAGCTATTTTTTCGCTCTTTATCGTTGAAAACATTTACACGCATGAGCAAATCAGTGCGTTTGCTTGGCGTTATTTATTCGCTTTAGGGGGTATATTAGCCTTACTCTCGCTCTTTTTAAGAAATATCATGGAAGAAACTATGGATAGTAAAACAACTCCCAAAACCACTATTAAAGAAGAAACCCAAAGAGGCAGTTTAAAGGAATTACTCAACCATAAAAAAGCCTTAATGATAGTCTTTGGGCTAACTATGGGAGGGAGTTTGTGTTTTTATACTTTTACGGTGTATTTAAAAATCTTTTTAACCAACAGCTCATCGTTCAGCCCTAAAGAAAGCAGTTTCATCATGCTTTTAGCGCTCTCTTATTTCATCTTCTTACAACCCTTATGCGGGATGCTTGCAGATAAAATCAAACGCACCCAAATGCTGATGGTTTTTGCTATCACAGGGCTTATTGTAACGCCTGTTGTCTTTTATGGCATCAAGCATGCCACTAGCGTGTATGAAGCCCTATTTTATGAAATACTCGCATTGAGCAGCATGAGTTTTTACACTTGCATTGCTGGGGTCATTAAGGCGGAATTATTCCCTGAACATGTGCGAGCGCTTGGCGTGGGTCTGGCCTATGCGATCGCCAATGCGCTTTTTGGAGGGAGCGCGAGTTATGTAGCGTTAGAGTTCAAACAGCATGGTTTTGAAGCGGGGTTTGTGGGCTATGTCATGTTGAGTATTGTTATCTTTATGGTTATGGTTATCATATTCCCTAAAAAAACCTATTTGGAATGAATCTGTTTTTATTTAATTTTTGCTATAATTTTTCCTTTTAAAAGGATTATTCGCATGCAAAATGGGTATTATGTGGCCACAGGAGCCATGGCGACACAATTTAACCGCTTGGATTTAACCTCTAATAATTTAGCTAATTTAAACACTAATGGCTTTAAAAGAGACGATGCGATTACAGGCGATTTTTTAAGGCTTTACCAACAATACCGAGAGCAACTGCCATTAGAAGATCAAACCAAAGCGAGTGCGAAGTATTTAAACCGCAATCTCAATCGTGTGCCTGTTCTATCAGAAATCTATACGGATAGAAGCCTTGGTGCGTTTGAAGGAACGCATAACCCCCTAGATTTTGCCCTAACAAGCCCTAACCTCTATTTTGCGATACAAACTAATGAGGGCGTCGCTTATACCAGAGACGGACATTTTAGCGTTGATAAAGACGGCTTTTTGGTAACCCTTAATGGCTTTAAGGTGCTTTCACGCTCTGGCTTGAACGAAAAAGGAGGGATCATGCTCATGCCTGACGCTGAAATTGAAGTGGATCAAAATGGCGGAATCACTTTTAGGGATAATGAAGCCCAAATTCAAGCGGGTGCGTTGGCTTTAGTGAGTTTTAGCGAACCAAAAAATCTTAAAAAGATAGGGCAAAACCTTTATGTTTATCAGGGCGAAGGCATCCATCAAGTCTCTAACTCTGGTGCATTAAAACAATACATGCTAGAAAAAAGCAATGTCAATGCGGTGCGTGAGATGAGCGCTTTGATTGAAATCAACCGCTTTTTGGACATGTATTCTAAAGTGCTAAAAACCCATCAAGATGACATGAACGCTGAAGCGATCAACAAACTCGCTACAAAAGCTTAAGGGTGAATGGTTTAGGATTGTTTTTGGCTTGCGAGTCTTCAAAAATTTCTTTTGCCTCTTTGACTTGTGAAAAATTTCCATGCATGCGTGTGTTTGCATGTTTATTTTTTCTTTTTTATTGTTCAGTTCGTTATGGCTCTTGCGAAGCTCGTTTGTGGTAGGATATTCTCATTAAGGTTTGAGATGCTACAGTTGATGCCATCTCTGTAATGATTAGGGAGTGTCGCAATGGTCTCTAATTCCCTTAGTGTTTTTATCACCCTAATCAAATTTTTTTATTATCCACTTGATTATCAGCGTTCATTTTAAGATAGAGCCATTCCAAAAGCTTGTAAAAATTTTCTTTCTGCTTCCACTAAATTAGGGTTTAAGAGCAAGTCATTCTTTAAAGCGTTTGTATAGGCGAAGTGTGAGCGAAAACTTTTGTTTTTTAAGTCCAATTTGATTTTATCTTTTTGGCATAACCAACACTATATCTAAAGAGATCTTTTTCTTGTTTGTGAATGTAATTTTATATTCTTACTCCAACGCCAAGTCAATCAAAATTTGCCAATTCTCTTTATAGTGTTGGAGTTGCGACAAGCTCTTTGTGTTGCCCCATTCTTGTATGTCTTCAATAGGGATAATATAGCATTCGCTCGTGCGAGTGTCTATCCCTAAAATCAAATCGCAATCTTTTTTGGTGTATTTATAAGCGCGTTTGGGGGCATTCCTATCAATTTGAACCCCACTCCTATAGCCTCCTGTAAAATTCAAAGTTATTTTATTTGCCCTATTAAGTGGTATTCTAAAATACTTTTTTGCTTCCTCTCGCATGCCTTAAACTCTAAATGCTTTAAGGGGTTAGCGATAGATAAAAGATAGGGTTTTTCACTCAAATTCAATACCACTACAAGCACATAATCATGGCTATACGCTTGCGCTTGCTCGTATTCTTTTTGGGTCAATCTCAATGTTCCTTGCTTGTCTCTAATCCCCTTAACTTCCACTAAAAACGCTTGCTTGTTGGTTTGAATATAGAAGTCATACCCATCGCCAAAAAGACGCATGTCTTTTAAATGCCCACTAGAAAATGTTTTGATGTTTTTATAGTGGTTTAAAAAATACAATTCGGCTTCTAAACCCGTTTCTTGCATGCTTTTATAGAGGGTTTTAAGGTAAGCGTTAGGAGTAATGCCTAAATCTTTGACGCCGTATTGTTCTTGCAAAAACAATTTCACAATATGGCTAAAACCCTTAACGCTTTCATTTTTAAACAAACTATCAATCCATAATTTTCTATGGATATAGGCATCGCCTTTTTGCCACCAGCCTTTGCGTTTATTAGGAAAAAAATAATCAAATAGATCCATGCGATTTTTGATAACGCCAGTCGTTTCAGCCAAGCCGATTTGGACGCAATATTCAAAAAAAGCATTTTTAGTAGAAAAACCAAATTCTTTAATAAAGTCATTATCAAATTTTGCCAAAGCATAGCCTATGAGATTTAAAATTTCATAGTTCTTGTGTTTTGCCACAGAAGCTAAACGCCCTAATCAATCTTTAATATCGCTAAAAACGCTTCTTGGGGAAGTTCCACCTTGCCGATAGCTTTCATGCGTTTCTTGCCCTCTTTTTGCTTTTCTAAGAGTTTTCTTTTTCGTGTAATATCGCCCCCATAGCACTTAGCCGTTACATTCTTACCGACAGATTTGATCGTCTCTCTGGCGATGATTTTATTCCCCACGCTCGCTTGGATAGCGACTTCAAAAAGCTGTCTTGGGATAAGTTCTTTCATCGCTTCCACTAAAGCGCGCCCCTTTTCATACGCCTTATTTTTATCTATAATGATAGAAAGCGCATCCACCACATCGCCTGCCACCCTCACATCTAATTTCACCAAGTTAGCTTCTCTGTTTTCTATAGGCTCATAATCAAAGCTCGCATACCCTTTCGTGCAAGATTTGAGTTTGTCATAAAAATCCATCACAATTTCATTGCTCGGCAAGGAATAAGTGAGCATGACACGAGACTGGTTCAAATATTCCATTTTTTCTTGAATGCCTCTTTTATTATTCAATAACTGCATTAAATTACCCAAAAATTCACTCGGCGTGATGATCGTCGCCCTAACAAAAGGTTCTTTGATGCAAGCGATACAATTTTCAGGGGGCAATTCGCTAGGGTTTTGGACGTATTTGATGCTATTATCCGTCAAATGCACTTCATACACCACCGTGGGAGCGGTAGCGATTAAGTTAAGGCCAAATTCCCTTTCCAGCCTTTCTTTAATCACTTCCATGTGCAATAACCCTAAAAAGCCCACCCTAAAGCCAAAGCCAAGCGCCACAGAGCTTTCAGGCTCAAAATTTAAAGCGCAATCGTTAAGCTGGAGTTTCAATAACGCTTCTCTTAAATCTTCAAACCGGTCCGTTTCTATAGGGTAAAGCCCCGCAAAAACAAAGGGTTTAGCCGGCATAAAGCCTTCAATGGGTTTAGAGGTAGGGTTTTTAGCGTCTGTGAGCGTATCACCCACCGCAATATCAGTAACGCTCTTTAACCCCAAACTCACAATGCCAATCTCGCCGCATTCTAAACTTTTGGTGGGGATTTTTTTCAAAGGGTTGGGGTAATATAGCCCTAAAACGCCATGTCTTTTATCTGTTCCCATCACTAAAATTTCTTGCTCGGTGTTGATGCTCCCATCCATGATACGCACTAGCGCTAACGCCCCTAAATAATTGTCAAACCATGAATCATAAATGAGCGCTTTTAAGGGAGCGTTAGGATCACCGCCAGGGGCAGGAATGGTGGTAATGATTTTTTCTAACAAATCTTTAATGCCAAGCTTAGCTTTAGCGCTCACTTCATTAGCGCCAGAGCAATCAATCCCTATCGTGTCTTCTATATCCTGTTTGACTTCTAAAACATTCGCATTAGGCAAATCAATTTTATTAATCACCGGTAAAATTTCTAAATTGTTATCTAAAGCGATATAAGTGTTGGCGATGGTTTGCGCTTCCACGCCTTGAGTGGCATCCACCACCAATAACGCCCCTTCGCATGAACACAAAGAGCGAGACACTTCATAACTAAAATCCACATGCCCTGGGGTGTCAATGAGGTTTAAAGCATAATCCTCCCCCTTAAAAGTGTAATTTAAGCGCACGCTTTGAGCCTTAATCGTAATGCCCCTTTCTTTTTCAATATCCATCGTGTCCATCACTTGGCTAGTCATTTCTCTGTTACTGATAGCGTTGCATTCAGAAATCAAACAATCCGCTAAAGTGCTTTTACCATGGTCAATGTGAGCGATAATGGAAAAATTGCGGATATTTTTCATTGGCGTAGGCGTCTTTTCTTTCATCTCTCTTGTCCTAAATCTTTTAAAATAGCGTCAGTCAAACTCTCTGTGTCTAAACCTAAGGATTTTTCCACTAAAGCGGTGTTCCCATGCATGATAAATTCATCAGTGATTTCAAAGCTTTTAACAGGCTTTAAAATATTTTGTTCGCTCAAAAACTCTAAAATCGCGCTAGCCACCCCCCCAAGCTTGTAATTATCGCTAAAAACATAGAGCTTTTGATAAGGGGCAACGATCGCGCTTAAATTTGGATCTAAAGGTTTAAGGAATCTCAAATCCAAAAGCGCGCAATCAATGTTTTTTTCTTTTAAAGCCAGTTGGACCAAATGCGCCCGCCCCACGCCATTACCATATCCTATGAGTAAAATTTCGCCCTCTTTTTTCAACAATTCGCTTCGCCCCAAAACAAAACCGCTAGGCTCAAAAACCCCCTCTTTTAACGCAAACGACCCCCTAGGGTAGCGGAACGCGCAAGGACTTGAATCGTGTTCATTAGCAAAATACACGGCGTTTTTTAAAGTCTCATTGTCTCGTGGGGCAAAAATGACCATGTTAGGGATAGAGCGCAAATACGACACGTCTAAAAGCCCTTGGTGCGTCTCGCCATCTTCGCCCACGATCCCAGCTCTGTCAATGGCTAATTTAATCGGTAAGCTAGAAATGCAAGCGTCATGCACAATGGAATCATAAGCCCTTTGCAAAAAAGTAGAATAAATACTCACAAAAGGTTTAAACCCCTCTTTAGCCATAGCGCTGCTAGAAGTTAAAGCGTGTTGTTCGGCGATAGCGACATCAAAAAAGCGCAAAGGGTAAGCGTCAATGAGTTTGTCTAACCCTGTGCCGCTAGGCATCGCAGCGGTTACGCCTACGATTTTTTCATCTTTTTTGGCTAATTCTAAAAGGGTGTTAGAATACGCTTCAGTGGGCGATAAAGTCGCGCTCTTGGATTTTTTAGACAAGCCAGTATCCAGATCAAAAGGCCCCACCCCATGCCATTTTTCATAGCGCCCTTCAGCGATTTTATAGCCCTTACCCTTTAAGGTTTGCGCATGGATTAGCACCGGTTCTTTAAGCTCTTTGGCTAATTTCAAGGTCTCAATAATCGCGCTCAAATCATGCCCGTTAATAGGCCCTATATAATTAATACCCAATTCTTCAAAAAACACGCCCGGGGTGATGAGCTTGAAAGATTCTTCAAAACGACTCGCTAAGTAATTCACGCTTTCAGGTAAGGTGCTTAAGATTTTTTTAACTTTAGAGCGGAAAGACTGATAAAACGGGCCTTTCATCAGCTGGCTAAGGGCTTTAGACAAAGCTCCAATAGGCGTGCTGATACTCATTTCATTATCGTTTAAAATCATGATCATGGGGTATTTCCTATCGCCCAGTTCGTTTAAGGCTTCATAAAAAATCCCTGCACTAATGCTCCCATCGCCTAATAAAGCGATAGGCATGCCTAACGCTTGTTTCAAACAAAAAGCTTTAGCCACCCCCACGCCTATGGACACAGAAGTGGAACTATGCCCGGCAATGAAATAATCGTATGCGCTCTCGCTGGGTTTAGTAAAGCCGCTCAAACCCTTGAATTGCCTTAAAGTGCTAAAGCTTTCAAAGCGCCCGGTTAAAAGCTTGTGAGCGTAAGCTTGATGCGAAGTGTCAAAAATAAAAGGGTTTTTTTGGCAATCAAATAAGGCATGCATGCCCACAATCAGCTCCACAGCCCCTAAAGAAGAGCTTAAATGCCCCCCATTAGCGCTCACCACTTCTAAAATACGATTCCTTAGCGTTTGACACACCAACTCCAAGCCTGCAATATCATTAGGGTTTAAATCAAAAGTTTTATTTTGCAAAATCACACCTTAAAATTTTCCAACACGCTTTCTTTGAGCGTTTTAAAGCGCTCCATCAAATTCCCATCAAGACTCCCGTTAGAGCTAGTGATCATAACGCCTCCTTTAGAAATAGCCTCATTGCTCTCTAATTTGATTTTAGAAGCGTTTTGCAAACGCTCGTTTAAATAAGGGTAATCCAAGGGATTGACCTTTAAATGAATATCCGTTGCGTCTAAAACGTTTTTTAAAAGCTCTTCAGCTAAAGCGAGGGCCACTTTCTGGCTGTTGTCTTCCACTTCCTTAAGGATCACTTCTTTAGCTATATCTATCGCAATCGCGCTCAATTCCTTTTCTAAAGCCATTAAATGATTTTCTGAGCTTTTCATTTTTTCATCTAAAGCGGTGATCGCATGCAAAAGCTGGTTTTTCTCTTCATTCACGCTGTGAGTGAGTTCGTTACGCATTTTTTCTTCGCCCTCTTTAAAGCCGATTTTATAGCCATCGTTTTTAGCGTTTTCAATCAAAGCTTTACTCTCTTCTTGGGCTTTTTCAAATTGCATTTGCAATTTCACTAAATGGCTTGAAAGCTCATCGGTTTTTTTCAATAAGCAATCAATCAAATCGTTTTCTATCGCTTTTTTTTCCAAAGGCTCTTGCGGGTTAGGCGTTTCTAAAGACGCGCCATTAGGATTGGTTTTAGGGGGTAAGTTTGCCATGCTCTTAAATTCGTATTTTTGAATGTCATGCTTATTCAAATGGTCTTTTTGGATCAAATTTTTGCGGCTATTCAATGACATCTTCCTCTTCACCGGTTTGGATCACGCCTTTTTCTTGCAAGCTCTGCACGATTTCAATGATTTTCCTTTGAGCCACATCCACATCTTTGATTTTGACTGCCCCTAAATATTGCATTTCTTCTACAAACTGCTCTGCAGCCCTGCTGCTCATGTTGTTTAAGAATTTATCGGTTAAATCTTGAGTAGAGGTTTTTAGCGCCAAAGATAAGTCTTTTTTATCCGCTACTTTTAAAATCTCTCTAATGGCGAAATTGTCTAGTTTGGCTATGTCTTCAAAAGTGAACATCATTTCTTTAATCGCGCCGGCGAGTTTGTTATCCACGCTTTCAATGCGAGCGAGCGTGGTTTTGGCACTCTTTTGGCCTAGGCGGTTAAAGATTTCAGCCACCGCTCTCAAGCCGCCCACTTCAATTTTATAGCTAGTGAGCGATTCTAGCTTGTTTTCTAACACCGTGGAAACCCTTTTAACCACTTGGGGCGATATTTCGCCTAAATTCGCCATTCTAATAGAAATCTCGGCTTTCATTTCATCGGGGAAATAGCTCAAAGTTTCAGCCGCATTAGGGGCTTCCATGTGGGCTAAAATCAAGGCAATGGTTTGAGGGTGTTCGTTAATGATGAAATCAGCGAGTTGTTGGGGCTTGATTTTGCCTAAATAAGCGAAGTTTTTTTGCGTTTGCAAGCTTTTAGTGAGTTTGTCCATCACTTTCCTGGCTTCTTCGCTCCCTAAAGTCCTGGTTAAAAGCTCTCTAGCGTATTCTAAACCGCCGGTATTGATGTATTGGTTAGACTGAAAAATCGCAAAAAATTCCTCTAAAACCGCCGCGCCGATTTGCTTGTCTGTGCCGTTTAATTGCACGATTTGCTTAGAAATCTCTGTAATAGAGTCAATGTCTAAATGCCTTAAAATCTCGCCTGTGGTGTCTTCGCCCACTTGAATGAGTAAAATAGCGATTTTTTCACTCATGGAAAGTTCGTCTAATTGAGCCTTTTGTTTAGGGGTAAGCTTGGTTGCCATTTTTAACCTTCTATCTTTTAACCTTTCGCGCTGTCTGAAGAGATTTCATCTTTGATTAGGAGTTTAAAGAGCGTGGCGATTTCATCAGGGCGCTCTTTAAGGGTTCCTCTAATCTTTTCTAAAATAATTTCATATCTTACTTCTTCTTCGCTAAAGCTTGCATTAAGCCCTAATTGATCTTCTACTTTTTTCCTCAAATCGCCGAGTTTGTTCAACTCATCTTCTTCTTCGTCCATTTCTTCAAACATGGATTTCACTTCCTTATCTTCATCAGGCACCACTTCCAGCATGCGTTCGCTGAAAGGCACAATCACTTTTTTATAGAAAATAAATAGCACTATAAACACCAAAACATACTTGATTAAAGGCGTGAATGAGCCTAAGACTTTTTGAGTCTTGTGCATGATTTTTTCGCTCAAAGTAGCGTTATCAAGCATGGGTGCCATAGGGTTAAACTCAAAATTGCTCACCGCCACATCATCGCCTCTATTTTGATTATAGCCAATGGCCTGTTTCACTAAAGCGTTGATTTTTTTAAGCGATTCATCGCTCAAAGGCTCGTATTCTAAAGTATTCGCCCCGTCTTTAAGCGCGATTTTATACTTGCCATCCACCACAACCGCCGCATTCAAACGCACTAAAGTGCCAAACTCGCCCTTGATCTCGCTAATGGTTTTACCCACTTCATAATTGGTCGTGTTTTGGGATTTTTCGTATTTTTCTGGCTCTTTATTGTCTTTCAATCCTTGCACAGGCCCGATATTGCTCACAACACCCGGCACGCCGCCGACTTGTTTTTTAGAAGCGCCTTCTTTTTTTTCTTCTAAATTTTGCTCGCTCCTTACGACATTATTGGGATCAAAAGTCTCTTTAGTGCTTTTCTTTTGGCTGAAATCAAACTCCGCATTGACCCTTGCGACCACCTTGTTTTTACCCCCCACAATAGGGGCTAAGATATTGACAATCTTATTTTCTAGAATGTTTTCAAAATTTTGTTTGTAGCGCAATTGCTCTAGGGCTAATTCTTTGGAGTTTTCTAATATATCGCCTTCGCCTATTGATTCGCCATTTTCATTCACGATTTTCACATTGTCTATCGTGAGTTTAGGCACAGCTGCAGCGATTAAATTTTTAATCCCTAAAATTTGAGTGGGTGAAAGCTTCATGTCAGGCTTGAGTTTGAGCATCACCGAAGCGCTAGGAGGCACTTCTTTAGCCACAAACACGCTGTCTTTAGGGATTGCAATATGCACATTGGCTTTAAGAATGGGGTTTAAGCTTTCAATCGTGCGCGACAATTCCCCCTCAATGGCGCGAATGAGTTTGATGTTTTGATCAAAATCAGTCGCCCCAAAGTCCTTAGTGTCAAAGATTTCAAAGCCCACTTTACTCGTTTTAGGGATCCCTTGAGAAGCTAGAGTGATCCTTTCTTCATACACTTTATCTTTAGGGATAAGAATGGTGTCGTCTTTGGAGACTTTATAAGGGATTTGGTTTTGCTGGAGGTGCTGTAAGATTAAGGCGTTATCGCTAGAGTCTAAGCCTTCAAATAAAACCCCATAACCCCCTTGCGTGTAGTCTTTTTCTTTAAAGGGATAGAGCAATAAAAACACAAGTAAAGCCGTGATCAAAACCCCAGCTGCGATCAGGGCGATTTTTTGCTTTTTATTGAGCTTGATGAAAAAATCAACAATCCGTTGCAATAATATCTTTAAATCCAATATTAAAACCTTGATAAAATTTTCATTCTTTTAAGCCGTTCGCTTAGATCTTTTGGAACACGCTCAAATAAATCCCTATGGAAAAACAAGCCCCTAACGCCCCTAGACAAAACCCTCCTAAAACGCTGCTAAAAGACACCCCTAAAACAATCAGCGCTAAGCCTATTAAAAGAATCAAACCAAATAAACTATAAGAAAGAATGTTTTGAAATATTTGATGCGTGATCAAATGGGGTATCAATAAAACAAGCAACCCATAAAAAAGGGTTAAAGAAAGCACAATAGCGCTAGGGAAATTAGCGCTGTGTGAAAGCCATTGAACAGAGTGCAAAAAAAGGTGTTTTAAAGATTCTAAAAGGGCTTCAAACAGAACCACGCTTAACACAAACCACACCCCAAGTGCTAAATTTCTGCGATAAAGGCTTAAAAACACCCCCACTAACAAACTCAAAGGCAACACGAATTGAGAAGAGCCTAAAAAAACAATGCGTTGGAGCGTTTGATCTAAAATAGGGCTAGAAGAATTTGAACGCATCAAGCTAAAAATCGCATGATCCATTGAATTAGTATAATCAAAAAAAACCAAGCCAAAAATAAGGATAAAAAACGCACTAAAAACGCCTCCTAAAAGAAACAGGGTTTTAACTGGTAATAAGAAAAATGGTTTGGGTTGTGTGGAAACATTTTTGAAAGAATTTTCAGCCATTATTTAAAACCCTTTTAGTCAGTTCATTCAAAATGGATATTATACGCCAACGAACTTTAAAATCGCTCCTAAAAAATTTAAGACAATGAAGTTTAAACACATAAAAGCTTTTTATTCTAATCAAACCTAGCTAATAAGAAACTGAAATTGTTTTTTTTTTTTTTTGAAATCGCTTTAATTTTTGCTCTCTTTTAAAGCTTTTTAACCCTTTTTAGACTACAATTTAAGAAGCAAAAATCAAAGGAACGCAATAACTTATGGATAGAGCCAAATTTATATTTGTTACAGGGGGCGTGTTAAGCTCTCTAGGGAAAGGGATTTCATCTTCTTCAATCGCCACGCTTTTACAGCATTGCAATTACCAGGTTTCTATTTTGAAGATTGACCCTTATATTAATATTGATCCAGGCACCATGAGCCCTTTAGAGCATGGGGAAGTGTTTGTGACTAGCGATGGCGCTGAAACGGATTTAGACATAGGGCATTATGAACGCTTTTTGAACAGGAATTTAACAAGGTTAAACAATTTCACTACCGGGCAGATTTTTTCAAGCGTGATAGAAAATGAAAGGAAAGGGGAGTATTTAGGCAAAACCATTCAAATCGTCCCCCATGTAACCGATGAAATCAAAAGGCGCATTAAAAGCGCGGCTAAGGGGTTGGATTTTTTAATCGTGGAAGTGGGTGGCACCGTGGGCGATATGGAGGGCATGTTTTATTTAGAAGCAATCCGCCAGCTTAAATTGGAATTAGGGAATGAGAAAGTCATCAATGTGCATGTAACCCTAATCCCCTATATCCAAACCACTAACGAATTAAAAACCAAACCTACGCAACACTCCGTCCAGGAATTAAGGCGCCTTGGTGTAACCCCTCAAATCATTTTGGCGCGATCGCCTAAGCCTTTGGATAAAGAATTGAAAAAGAAAATCGCTTTGAGTTGCGATGTGGAGCAAGACAGCGTGATTGTGGCCACAGACACTAAAAGCATTTACACATGCCCCATTCTTTTCTTGCAAGAAGGCATTTTAACCCCCATTGCCAGACGCTTTAATTTGAATAAGTTGCACCCCAAAATGGCGGCTTGGAACACTCTAGTAGAAAAGATTATCGCTCCTAAACACAAAGTCAAAATTGGTTTTGTAGGCAAGTATTTAAGCTTAAAAGAATCTTATAAATCCTTGATTGAAGCCCTAATCCATGCGGGTGCGCATTTGGATACGCAAGTCAATATTGAATGGCTGGATAGCGAGAATTTTAACAAAAAGACGGATTTAGAGGGTGTTGATGCGATTTTAGTGCCGGGGGGCTTTGGAGAAAGGGGGATTGAAGGAAAAATTTGCGCTATTCAAAGGGCTAGGCTAGAAAAACTCCCCTTTTTAGGGATTTGTTTGGGCATGCAATTAGCGATCGTTGAATTTTGCCGCAATGTTTTGGGTTTAAAAGGGGCTAACTCTACGGAGTTTAACCAACGCTGCGAATACCCTGTGGTGTATTTGATTGAAGATTTTATGGATCAAAACCACCAAAAACAGGTGCGCACCTATAATTCGCCTTTAGGAGGCACCATGCGATTAGGCGAATACGAATGCGAAATCGTGCCAAATAGCTTGTTAGAAAAAGCTTATAAAAAGCCTAGCATTAAAGAAAGGCACCGCCATCGTTATGAAATCAACCCCAAATACCGCCAAGAGTGGGAAAATAAGGGCTTGAAAGTGGTGGGTTTTGGAGCGAATCATTTGATAGAAGCGATTGAGTTAGAAGATCACCCGTTCTTTGTGGGGGTGCAATTCCACCCGGAATTCACCTCCAGGTTGCAAAGCCCTAACCCTATTATTTTGGATTTCATTAAGAGCGCTCTTTATAAATCCTAATCTAAAAAATGAAACAAAAGCTTAAAGCTCAAATCAAAGAGCGCATGACTTCTATCGCTTATAATGAAAAAGGGTTTCCTAGCCCCTTTTTATTTAAAGACTTGAAAAAAGCCGCGCTCAAAATCATAGAAGCCATGTGCACAAACACAGAGATTTTAGTGGTGGGCGATTATGACGCTGACGGCGTGATTAGCTCTACTATCATGGCAAAATTCTTTGAAAGCCTGAATTATAAGCATGTTCGCATTATAATCCCTAATCGCTTCATTGATGGCTATGGGATTTCTAAAAAATTTTTAGAAAAACACCACGCCCCTTTAATCATCACGGTGGATAACGGGATTAGCGCCTTTGAAGCCGCGCGATTTTGCAAAGAAAAAAATTACACCCTTATCATCACGGATCACCATTGCTTACACCATGATGAAGTCCCAGACGCTTATGCGGTGATCAATCCCAAGCAACCGGATTGTGATTTTATCCAAAAGGAGGTGTGCGGGGCGTTGGTGGCGTTTTATTTGTGCTATGGCATCCACCAGCTTTTAGGAAAAGAAAAGAGCCATTCTAGCGAGTTGTTGTGCTTGGCGGGCGTGGCGACTATTGCTGACATGATGCCTTTGACTTTTTTTAACCGCTTTTTAGTTTCTAAAGCCTTATATTTTTTGCAAAAAGAATCCTTAGGGGCGATGGGGTTTTTGCGCCAAAGAGAAGTTTTTAGAAAACGCTCTTTAAAAGCGAGCGATATTTCTTTTAATATCGCTCCCTTAATCAACTCCGCAGGGCGCATGCAAGATGCGAAAATGGCTTTAGATTTTTTAAGCGCGAATAATTTTCAAGATGGCTATTTTTTGTATGAACGCTTGAAAGCATGCAATATGAAGCGTAAAATGATCCAACAGCAGGTTTTTGAAGAGGCTTTTAAGCATGCGATGGTTGGCGAAAAAATTATCGTCGCTTTTAAGGATGATTGGCATGAGGGCGTGTTAGGGATTGTGGCTTCAAAATTAGTGGAAGCCACTCAAAAGCCAAGCCTGGTTTTTACCTTTAAAGAAGGGGTGTATAAAGGGAGCGCTCGTAGCTCTCCAAATATTGATCTCATTGACGCTTTGAATGGGGTTTCTTCTTTGTTGCTCGGCTATGGAGGGCATAGGCAAGCGTGCGGGTTGAGCGTTGGAAAAAACAATATCGTCTCGCTCTTTGAAACTTTAGAAAATTTTGATTTTAAAGTCTTGCCTTTTTGTGAAAAAGAACCCCCTTTAACGCTCAAATTAAAAGACATTGACAGAGAGCTTTTAGAGATTATAGAGATGGGCGAACCTTATGGGCAAGAAAACCCTGAACCCCTATTCCAAGCAAAAAATTTAGAAGTCATAGAAGAAAGAATCATTAAAGAAAGCCATCAGGTTTTGCGTTTTAAGGATAAAGAATGCGTCAAAGAGGCTATTTATTTTAGCGCTGAGCGGTTTTTGAAAGCGGGCGAAAGGGTGAGTGCGATTTTTAGCGTGGAATTAGATGAGTGTTCTAATGAGCCTAAAATGTTTGTTAAAAGTTTGTTGTAGTGCCTTTTGTTGAAGAAGAATTTGAAATTTTAAAACCCACCAAAGCCTTGTTTTTGGTACGCGATGTTTTAAAATGCTCTTTAAAAGAAGCCCAACGGCACCTTGACAAACAACGCTTAAAACAAAACCAACAAGTCGTGCGTAAATCTCAAATCATTCAAGGGGTCGTTTGCTTGATTTATTTCAAGCCTAATGAAAAACAAGAAAAGCTTGTTTTTGAGGCTAAGGATTTTGGCGTATTTGACAAACCCGCTCAAGTCTATACCCACCCTAAAGGCTATTTTTACCATGAAAGCTTATTAGATTGTATCCAATCGCATTTTAGCAAAAACGCCCACCCAGCCCACAGATTGGACTATGAAACGAGCGGGTTAGTTTTGGCGGGTAAAACCTTACAAAGCGTTAAGGATTTAAAAGCACTTTTCATGCAAAAAAAAGTGAAAAAAACTTATTTGGCGCTAGCGCATGGGTTGGTTGAAAAAAGCATGAAAATAGACAAACCCATTCTAACGCCACAAAACATTCAAAAAGATTTGCGCATTCGATCTCAAATTTCTCCTTTAGGCAAGCCTTCAATTACCCTTGTTGAACCTTTAAGCTATAACCCTTTTTTGGATATAAGCTTGCTTAAAATAACCCCGCTCACCGGGCGCACGCACCAGATCCGCTTGCATTTAAGCAGCGTGGGGCATAGGATCGTGGGCGAGGGGCTTTATG
Source organism: Helicobacter pylori (assembly GCA_008033015.1). Classification (GTDB taxonomy): domain Bacteria; phylum Campylobacterota; class Campylobacteria; order Campylobacterales; family Helicobacteraceae; genus Helicobacter; species Helicobacter pylori_DH. The sequence continues at coordinate 33,622 of CP032042.1, read as the reverse complement.
GGGTGGCAGATGAAAACGCCAGAGAATACCTTCAATTGAAGCGTGAAAATAACGCCCCAACCCTCATGCTCCATGCCGCTAGTTTAGAATTTGAATTTAAAGGAGCGATCTATCAAATCGCTTCCCCAATGCCCGAACGCTTCATGCCTTTTTTAAAAGATTGATCCCTTTTTTATTGATTATCCCCTGATTGCTTTTATTGATTATTTTCTTTGATTATTTTTTTGGGGGGGTTTTTGATTAAGATTTTCTATATGCTTTTTTTAATCCTCCTTATCCTTTCTAGCTTTCAATTCCTCTTGTTTTTTGAGAATCATTTCTTCGGTAATGTTAGAAAGCTTGTCTTTATGGTTTTCATGATTAGAATCTTCTTTGTGGCGGGACTCTTCTTGTTTTTTTGAAATGATTTCTTCAGCGATGCTAGAGAGTTTTCCCGCATTTTTGGTGTCTTTGTAGTTGGAGCGGTTTTTCAAATTCTCCCTAATCCGCCTTTTTCTTTGAATGAGCGCAAACATTTTTTGGCTGAATTGGTAGCATTTGTGCACGCTTATGACAATCACGCCCCACTTGATTAGTAAGGCGATTAAAAGCCAAATAAAAGAGCTAGAAGTGTCCAATAAAAACTGGCGCACATCGCTATAAACCCAAATATCCACTAAAATAATTAACAGAGTGATCAAAATAGAAAACGCAATGCTTTTAAACCTAAAAAGCCACGCCACTATCACAAACCCTCTCGTGTGCCTGTGGGCTAACAGCCAGCGTTCATTCTTTTCGCTAAAAAAATTCATCAAACCAGAAATTACGCTATTTTTCTTGCTCATTCTCGCCCTTTTCCCAAACTTCTTTAAAATGCTTGGTGGTTTTTTCTTGTTTTTCTTTCAATTCTTTAGCGTGGATTTGCTCTAACAACCTTTTTTCTTCAGCTTCAAACATGATTTTTAATTCTTCTTCATTAAAATCGCTCAGTTGCATGTTCTCTTTTATCAAGCGTTTTTCTACGATTTTAACCGCTTGCTCCCTGATTTTTTGAGATTTTTCTTTAAAAAGCGCTCGTTTGGTTTTTTGAAAGACTTCACTAGAATTTTTTTGGATCGTTTGTTTGCAAGAATCTAAAAAATCCCTAACTTGATGCATGATTTTCATTATTATCCGTTTTTAAAGAGTTTTTAAGACTAATGACCCCTAAAAGAATACCAAAAAAAGATTAAAACTCCCTAGTAAAAATATTTTCTTAAAAGAATAAGGGGCATTTTGGCGATGCTCTAACCCCCTAAAATAGGGCTTTTGCGGGATAGTTTCTAGATGAGACTATCGCATGCTTTTTGTCCCCTATTTCAATTCTTTGAGTATCTCGCATGTCTTTTGAAATCCTAGTTTGCATGCTTTAGAGTAAAAGTAAGCGGCTTTTATTGAGTTTTTTTCTACTCCTTCCCCATATTCATATAGAAAACCTAAATTCTTACACCCTATACCATTATTCAAATCGCATGCTTTAGAGTAAAATTGAGCGGCTTTTGTTAAGTTTTTTTCCACCCCTTGACCATATTCATATAGATCCCCTAAAGAACCACACCCCCTACCATCTTTCAAATCGCATGCTTTAGAGTAAAATTGAGTGGCTTTTATTAAGTTTTTTTCTACACCATCATACAGATCCCCTAAAGCACTACACCCACTACCATTATTCAAATCGCATGCTTTTTCAAAATATTTTTTAGCTTGAATGTAATCTTTCGCTTCAATACTCTTTACGCCCAAATCAAAAAGCTCTTCAGGGTTTGGCTCTGCCATTAACCCCCCCCCCCCCCAATCAACACACAACACAAAGCCCTAAAAATGGCTTTTTTGAAATTTCCTAGCATGACGCTTCTCCCTTTTAAAAAATTTAGACTTTATTATAATCAAATTGCAATCAAATCTAGCGATTTTTCAAAACCTGCTGGCAATAGCGCTCCAAGATCCTACAAGCGCTCAAAGAGTCTAGCCGGCCGTCTTTGGTAGCGATCCGCTTGTTTTTCCTACCCAAATGCTCTAAATTTTCATAAGCTTCTATGCTAGAATTATCTTCATTAATAAAAACGATTTCGCCCTTAAAATCTACAAGCTTGATAAAATGCTCAATGCGGGCGTGGGTGTCCGCATAGCTTTCATTGGGCTTGCCCACCACTAGCACTTGAATGTTTTTTTCCCTCAATAAATCGCTCAAATCCCTAGAGGCCTGATTTTTGTTGTGGCGTAAAATCGCTTCTAAGGGCAAGACAACGCCGTTTAAAAGCACAGCGATTCCAATGCGTTTTAGCCCCACATCGCATGCTAAAATCATGCTAACACCACAATGTGATTGATGCGCTTGATCTTACCCAACAGCTCGTATTCTAAAAGCTTATCCCCAAATTTGAGATACGCTTCTTCATAGCTAGGGTTTTTCGCAAAATATTCTAAAAATTCATCTTTCATTTCAGGCATTTCTTTTAAATGGTAGTCTTTTAAAAGGGTGTTTATAAAATTTTGAATATTAAATATCCCTTGAGCCTGCCCTTTTTCTAAAAGCTCATTAGTGCCATCGCTCTCATTCAGGCGTTGGGGTAAAACAAATAAAGGCTTTTGGTATTTTTGGGCTAATCTCGCGCTGCTCATAGAGCCGCTTTTTAAATCCGCTTGGGGGATAATCACCACATCGCTTAAAGCGATCACCAGGCGGTTTCTGGCTAAAAAAGAGCCTTTAATGGGCATGAAGTCTTTTTCATATTCGCTTAAAATCAAGCCGTTTTGCGCGATTTCTTGGATCACTTTATGGTTGTTTGTAGGATAGATGAAATCCAAACTGCAAGGCGAAAGCATGATGGTTTTTGGTAAGGCGTTTTCTTGAGCGATAATATCCACGCCTAACGCTCCCCCGCTCACAATAACCGCACCATTTTTAGCAAGCTCTCTGGCTAGAGTGATCGTGTGTTGCTTGCTGTAAGGGGTGGGTCTTCTTGTGCCTATGATAGCCACTTTTAAAGGTGCTTCTAAAAGCTTGGTATCGCCAACACAATAGAGTTTTTTAGGGGGGTCTTTGAGCATGTCAAAGGCTTTAGGGATATTCTCTAGCGCGCTGTATTGGAAATGGCTTTTCATCTTAAACTATTTAGGCAGTATGATCTCTACTTCAATCGTTTCCACGCTCTGATTGCTGTCAAGGGTTTTGAAATGGATGTCTGAAGATTTAGTGTATTTTTGAATAACGGCAATGATTTCTTTACGCATTTCTTCCATATAAGGTAAATTTAAGGTGCGCTCTTTAGCTAAAATCAATTTCAATCGGTCTGTTGCGGTAGTCGCGCTCCCTTTGTTTTTAAAAAAATCAAAAAAATTCATGAAAATATCCCTTTTAACGCCCCAAAAAAGCCTTTTTTAGCCTTAAATTCCACATATTCCACTTCTTCGCCTAAAATCCTTCTGGTGATGCGTTGGTAAGCCTTCGCGCTCTCGCAATCCGTGCGAATCACCGGCTCGCCCTTATTGGTCGCTGAAATAATATGGTGATCTTCAGGAATGATCCCAATTAAAGGCAGGCACAAGATCTTAAGCACTTCTTCTATAGGAATCATCTCTCCATTTGCCACTAATTCAGGTTTTAAGCGATTGATTATCAAATGCTTATGCACTTCTTCGCCCCTTTTGGCCCGATTAGACTTTGCGTCAATAATGCCAATCACTCTGTCGCTATCCCTTAAGGAACTCACTTCGGGCGTTACCACCACTAACGCCATGTCCGCATGCAAAATCGCATGCTCAAAGCCGCTTTCAATCCCAGCCGGTGAATCAATCAAAATATAGTCAAAATCCGCCCTTAAAGCGTTGATTAAAATCGCTACTTTTTCCTTATCTAAAACATTTTTATCCTTACTTTGTGAAGCCGCTAAAAAAGAAAGGTTCTTAGTCTTTTTATCCGTGATCAAAGCTTGCGAAAGGTTGCAATTTTTTTCCATCACATCCACCACATCATAAACAATGCGATTTTCTAAGCCTAAAATCATGTCCAAATTCCTAAGGCCTATGTCAAAATCAACCGCTACGACTTTTTTACCGCTCTCAGCCAAGCCAATCGCTAAATTAGCCGTGGTGGTGCTTTTACCCACGCCCCCCTTACCTGAAGTGATAGTAACTACTATTGCCATATGATTCCTTTTAATTTGATGATTTATTTTTTATGATTGAATGGGGCGCGTAAAATTTCCCCAATTTGTTCTATTTTCGTCTCTTTAAGGGCTTTCCTCTCTGTATTTAACCTGGGGTAATTCAAGCTCTTTTCTAGTAAAAAATCCTTAGCGAATGATCCGTTTTGGATCTTTTTTAAAATTTTTTGCATGCGTTTTTTTAGCAGCTTTCCCATAGGCTCTCTAGCTTTAATCGCCCCAAATTCAGCGGTGTTAGAAATGTGCTTTCTTAAGCCCTCTACCCCCTTATAATGCAATAAATCCGCCACTAATTTCACTTCATGCACGCATTCAAAATAGGCTAATTCTTCAGGGTATCCTGCTTTGAGTAAAGTTTCAAACCCCATTCTTACGATCGCTTCTAACCCCCCGCACAAGACCGCTTGCTCGCCGAATAAATCGCTCTCGCATTCTTCTTTAAAGCTCGTTTCTAAAACCCCCATTCTCCCTCCACCCATCGCTTTGGCGTAGCTTAAAGCCACCGCTTTAGCGTTATTTTTTGAGCTTTCTTGCTCTATGGCGATTAAATGGTATAAGCCCCTATTTTTAAGGTATTCTTCTCTTAAGGCGCTCCCGGGCCCTTTTGGTGCGACTAAAATCACGCCCACGCCTTTTGGAAGAATGACTTGATTGAAATGCACGCTAAAACCATGAGCAAAGCCTACAATCTGCCCCTCTTTTAAAAAAGGGATCACTTCTTTTTCTAACACTTCCTTATGCAATTCATCCGGAAGTAACGCCATGATCACATCCGATTGTTGGACTAATTCCTTGACTCCTAGCACCTCAAAACCCTCTTTTTTTGCTTTTGAAACGCTCAAACTCCCTTGATACAAGCCAATACGCGCCTTTACTTTAGAGTCCCTCAAATTGAGCGCTTGGGCTTCTCCTTGAGCACCATAGCCAATAATGCCTACTTGTAAGGATTGGATAACGCCTAAATCAATGTCTTTATCATAATAAATGGGTAATGCCAAAATCAAATCTCCTAGCGTGTTTAAGCAAGTATTTATTTTACCATAATGGGAGCGATAATGTTTAAAAACATGCAGAATATTAAGAAATGGTGTGCTCGGAGGGATTCAAACCCCCGACCTACAGGACCGCAACCTGTTGCTCTATTCAGCTGAGCTACGAGCACTTTTAAAGAAGTGAAACGATGATTATAGCAAGAAAAGCTAATTTTTCACTTAAACGATGCGTTTTTTCTATTATAATTTAAGGCATGCAAAAAGATTACCAAAAACTCATCGTTTATTTATGCGATTTTTTAGAAAAAGAAGTTCAAAAAAAAGGCTTTAAAAAAGTCGTTTACGGGCTGAGCGGGGGGCTAGATAGCGCGGTCGTTGGGGTGCTATGCCAAAAGGTTTTTAAAGAAAACGCTCATGCCCTTTTAATGCCCTCTTCAGTTTCCATGCCAGAAAGTAAAACAGACGCTTTAACTTTGTGCGAAACATTTTCTATCCCTTATACAGAATATTCTATCGCTCCTTATGACGCCATCTTTGGCTCTCACTTTAAAGATGCAAGCCTTACTAGAAAGGGGAATTTTTGTGCAAGATTGCGCATGGCTTTTTTATACGATTATTCTTTAAAAAGCGATTCTTTAGTCATTGGCACGAGCAATAAAAGCGAAAGAATGCTAGGCTATGGCACTTTATTTGGGGATTTGGCGTGCGCGATTAATCCGATTGGGGAATTATTTAAAACCGAAGTTTATGAACTCGCTTATTATTTAAATATCCCTAAAAAGATTTTAAATAAGCCCCCTAGCGCGGATTTATTTGTAGGGCAAAGCGATGAACAAGATTTAGGCTATCCTTATAGCGTGATTGATCCTTTATTGAAGGATATTGAAGCGTTGTTTCAAACAAAGCCCATCCATTTAGAAACGCTCACTCAATTAGGCCATGATGAAATTTTAGTGAAAAACATCATAAGCCGTATCCAAAAAAACGCTTTTAAATTGGAATTACCCACCATCGCTAAACGATTTAACCCTGAATGAAAAGCGATAAACCCTTTTTAGAGCGCTATTTTTATGACCCCACTCTTTTACAAAAGGGGTTGATTTTCGCGCTCTATCCTTTTTCTTTAATCTATCAATTTATTGCCACCCTTAAACGAAAAACCGCTAAAAAGCATGATTTTAAAATCCCCATTATCAGCATAGGTAATTTGATCGCCGGGGGAAGCGGTAAAACGCCCTTCATTTTAGAAATCGCTCCAAGATACCAAGAAGTGGCGGTTGTCTCTAGGGGGTATCAACGGGATTCTAAAGGCTTAGTGGTGGTGAGCATTAAGGGAAACATTTTAGTTCCTCAAAAAACAGCAGGCGATGAAGCTTATCTTTTAGCCTTAAATTTAAAACAAGCAAGCGTGATTGTGAGCGAAAAAAGAGAGCTAGGCGTTTTAAAAGCCCTTGAATTAGGATCAAAGATTGTGTTTTTAGACGATGGTTTTAGGTTTAATTTCAACCAATTCAATGTGCTTTTAAAGCCTAAAGTCCCCCCCTACTACCCCTTTTGTTTGCCTAGCGGGTTGTATAGAGAAAATATTGAAAGCTATAAAGAAGCCCATTTAGTCGTTACAGAAGATGAGGATTATAAAAGAATAACCTCTATTTCTCACCCCACCAAACGCATGCTTTTAGTAACGGCTATCGCTAACCCTAGCAGGCTTGATGCGTTTTTACCCAAAGAAGTGGTTAAAAAATTGTATTTTAGAGACCATGCCCCTTTTGATTTGGAGCTTTTAGAAAAAGAGTTTTATCAAAATAACGCCACTTCCTTATTGGTTACTCCAAAAGATCTCGTCAAATTACAAGATTGTAGCTTGCCCTTAAGCGTATTGGATTTAAAACTAGAAATTTGCCCTAAAGTTTTAGAGAGAATTGACCATTATATTTTTTCTTATCCTTGTAATACAAAAGAACGTCTATAAATTCCTTTTCTTTAGAGATAAAGCCTTTCAAACGCCCCTCTAACTCATAATGGTTTTTTTCATAAAAAGCGATCGCTTTGAAATTGTTTTCCATCACTTCTAAGTGCAAAGAATGTAATTGGAACTCTTCAAAAGCGATGCATTCTAAAGCTTTTAAAATCGTTTCTCCCTTATTTTTCAAAAAAGGGTTTTTATAAATCCCCAAATACCCATGCTTATGAAAAAAATTGATTTTAGTGATAGAACCAACCCCTAAATAAACGCCCTCTTCTTTAAACAAAAAATAGCGGTGGCTAGGCGAATTTTTTAAATCTTCTATGAATTGCAAATGCGTTTTTAAAGAAATATTAGCGCTATACATCCATAAGGCAGTGTTTGGGTGGTTACGAAATTCTAAAACCAACAATTTTTCTTCATCGTTTAACTGGGTAAAATCAATCGCTTGGGTATTTTTATAAGAATAATTTTTTTTCAAATTTCTAAAAACTCCCTTAATGCACCCTCTAGCTCACTCCCAAAAGCTAGGGTTTTTGCCCAGGCTTGATTTTTTTGAATTTGTAAATTTTCAAAATCTTTAGCTAGAGTTTTTAAACTCGTTTGCTTGAAAATACCCAAACTTTCAAATTCTTTGCTTTGAACGATCTGATTAGAAGCAATGGGAAGGATAAGAGAGGGCGTTTGAGAAAGGGCTAATTCATAGAGGGTTTGACCCGCAGCGCTAATGGCATAAGCGCAAAATTTCATCAAAGAACTGAATTCTAAGGGGTTTAAAGGGCTGTAATAATGCGTGTTTTTGGGAGGATTTTTAGGGATATGGGGTGAAATGATATGCAAATGCATGCCCTTATTTTCTAAAATTTTGACTATCTCTTTAAGCGTTCTTTGCTCGCTCCCCCCTAGAGTGATCAGCACTTCTTTGTTTGCTGTATTGATAGGACGCTCATAAATAAAACGAGCATCAACAGGGTAAAACCCCACCCCCAAATAATACTGATAATCTTTTGATAAATGATGGTAGTGTTTTAAAGCGTTCAGCGTGAAATTCATGATCTTAGTGTTTTTAGGGTAAAACCCCTTAGCATGCTCTTCATCTTCTATCACCATAAGGCTTTTGGCTTTTTCTTTTAAAAGGTAAAAATCCTTTGAATTTAAACAATAGCTATCCATAATCAAAAAATCATCATTGCCAACGCCCTCTAAAAAAGCACCTATATCATTTTGCTTGTGTGAATAAAGATCCGCTTTAACCCCTAATTTTTCTATAAAAGAAAGGATTTTTTCACAACGCCTCACATGCCCTAAACCGCTTGTTAAAAACGAATCGCACAAAATTTTTACTGGCATGCGTTTTTCAAACGGCTGTATTTGAGCTTGGCTAATTCTAAATCTTCTAAAGTGTCAATGTCTTGGACTTCTAGGGGCGATAATTCTAAAGCGATGGAATTTGGACTAAAAATAGGCCGCATTTCTTTGAAGGCTTGAGCCTTCCCCATATAAAGCAACCCTGCGTCATGATAGAGCGTTTTTAAATCTTGAGTGCGCGTGTTTGAATGCTCTTTAAAAGCCATTTGAACGCCGTTTTCAAGGCTAAAAGAACGATAGGGCGAAGCACTAAAGGGAGAGCATGTGAAAACATAATCCGTATTTTGATTTTGTTTTAAAGTTTCAAAAGCGTTTTGTAAATGCTTTTCTTGTAAAAATACTGAAACGCCATACAAACAACACGCAATATCTTCATCTTTTAACTCTAATTCTTTCATGTGATAAGCCATCACTTCTAAAGTCGTGGCTCTGTCGTCTGCTAAATTTTTAGGGCGCAAATTCAAAAAACTCGCCCCATAATTTTTAGCTAAATTCACATACTCCATGCTATCGCTAGAGATAAACACCTTTTCAAAGAGCTTGGAATTTAGTGCCGCTTCAATAGGGTAAGCGAGCATGGGTTTATTGAAAAAATCAATCATATTTTTATTCTTAATCCTTTTACTGGAACTTCTGGCTAAAACAATAGCGATCGCTCTCATGCTAGGCTTTCAAACGCTCTTTATTAATAAGGCATTTGGGTTTCCATCGCATCAGCAGCGAATTTCTTTTTATTGGAATCGCTCAAATGCCCTAAATTCGTGTATTCAATCTTAGCGTCGGCTAAAAACTTGGATTGGATGGTGTTATTCCTTTCAATATCATAAGGGCGGATCACCCCGCTCACCTTAAGGATTTGCTTTTCCCCATCAACTAGCACTTCCTTATTCCCATAGATGAAATAATTCCCGTTTTCTAGCACCTTAATGATGCGAGCGCTCAACACAATCTCTAAATCTTCGCTCTTTTTTTGCGAGCCACCGCCTTTAAAATTCGTGTTATTGCTGGATTTGGTGAAATTGTAATTATTTTTATCGTCTAAATACTCTGCTTCTTGTTTCTTTCTTTCATCTAGCCCGTTATAAGTGAGTCTTGGAGGCGTGGAATTACCCCCTGAAGCGCTTTTATAATCTTTAGAGCTGGAATAATTCGCGCTCGCTTTTTCAGAGACAATGATTGTGATCAAATCGTTAGGCTTCATCGCCCTCCTGTCCGCAAACAAGGGGCGCTCGCCCTGCCCAAACAAACTCCCTAACTTGTTCAATTCAGGGATAAATTCTTTAGAGGGGGTTTCTTCTACATAATTAGGAGGGTTAAAATCAATTTTTGGCTCATTGGCTGATGCCATGCTGAATGCAACGCTAAGCGCAACAGCCCCTAAATAAAGCGCTTTTTTCATCTACTAGCCTTATTTGAGTTATTTTAAGCCCTAGATTATACTCTCTTATAAAGAATAAATGCTTAATTTTGAGTAAGTTGTTGTAAAATTTAGATCTCTATAATAAAATAAAACTTACTATGCAGGAGATAAAATTGAGAACCTTGTTAAAAATGTTAGTTGGCGCAAGCTTGCTAACACACGCCTTAGTAGCTAAAGAAGAAAGCGCAGCGCCTTCTTGGACAAAAAATTTGTATATGGGAGTCAATTACCAAACAGGTTCTATCAATTTAATGACTAATATCCATGAAGTTAGAGAAGTGACTAACTATCAAACCGGTTACACCAATATCATAACTAGCGTTAATAGCGTTAAAAAGCTCACCAACATGGGATCTAATGGGATTGGCTTAGTCATGGGCTATAACCACTTTTTCCATCCGGATAAAATCTTGGGTTTGCGCTATTTTGCTTTTTTAGATTGGCAAGGCTATGGCATGAGATACCCTAAAGGCTATTATGGCGGCAATAACATGATCACTTATGGCGTGGGCGTGGATGCGGTGTGGAATTTCTTCCAAGGGAGTTTCTATCAAGATGATATTAGCGTGGATATTGGCGTTTTTGGGGGGATTGCGATTGCGGGGAATAGCTGGTATATTGGCAGTAAAGGGCAGGAATTGTTAGGCATCACCAATAGCAGTGCGGTTAATAACACCTCCTTTCAATTCCTCTTTAACTTTGGCCTCAAGGCTTTATTTGTAGATGAACATGAATTTGAAATCGGCTTTAAATTCCCCACCATTAATAACAAATACTACACTACTGACGCGCTCAAGGTTCAAATGCGTAGGGTTTTTGCCTTTTATGTGGGGTATAATTACCACTTCTAAAGGGCTTTAAAACCCAACACAACTCCCTAACATCTTTTGATAGTAACTCTTGGCTTTGAGGATTGTCTCTGTGTCATCGGTTTTTAAAAGCACTTCATAATTGTTTTCAAAAGCGTTTTTGCTCCAATTCGCTGAGCCTAAAAACACGATCTTATCATCAATGATCGCTACTTTTTGGTGCATGATGCCGTAATAATTCCCATTTTTAGCCTTAAGCCCTTTCAATAAGCACACTTTCGTGTTAGGGTATTTGTCTAAATAGCCAATAGTGGATTGCTTGTTATTATGATTGCTTTCATAATCATAAATGATTTGCACCTTAATCCCCCTACTCGCTACGCTTTTAATGGCTCTTGCAATATCTCTGTGCGTGAAACTATAAATAGCGATTTTCACGCTCTCTCTAGCGCTACTAATGCCAGAAACTAAAGCATTCAAAGCCTCTCTTTGCTCATAAGGTAAGACAAATAAGCTGTTTTTAGCTTGCAAAACCCCTAAACAGCCCACTAACACACCCACGCCAACGATTTTTTTAAATTTGTTGAACATCAAATGATCCTTATTTTAAATTGCACTCTATGATAAAAACAACCAACCAAGTGGATTTTTGATTATAATAAAAGATTTAAAAAAAGCGATAAAAACGGATAGGCTTAAAGAAGCGTTTCTTAATAAAATAAGGAGTCCCTAAAATGAAAATGATTCTATTCAACCAAAACCCCATGATCACAAAGCTGCTTGAGAGTGTCTCTAAGAAATTAGAATTGTCTATAGAAAATTTTAACCACTATCAAGAGCTATCCGCACACCTTAAAAAAGATCCAGAATGGCTTTTGATAGCCGATGATGAATGTTTGGAAAAACTAGACCAAGTGGATTGGCTAGAATTAAAAGAAATCATCTCTCAAAATAAAAACAGCGTGTGCATGTATAAAAAGGGCAATGAAGCGCAGCCCTTTTTAGAGGGCTTTGAGATGAAAATCAAAAAACCTTTTTTACCCACTGAAATGTTAAAAGTCCTCCAAAAAAAGCTTGGTTCTAACATAAGCGAGCTAGAGCCTAGCCAGAATTTAGATCCAACTCAGGAAGTTTTAGAAACCAATTGGGACGAGTTAGAAAGTTTAGGCGATTTAGAGGCCCTAGCCAAAGAAGAGCCTAACAATGAAGAGCAATTGCTCCCCACTTTAGATGCGCAAGAAGAAAAAGAAGAGATTAAAGAAGAAGAAAAAGAAGAGATTAAAGAAGAAGAAAAACAAGAGGTTAAAGAAACGCCCCAAGAAGAAAAGCCTAAAGATGATGAAACGCAAGAGAGTGAAACCCCTAAAGATGAAGAAGTTTCTAAAGAGTTGGAAACGCAAGAAAAATTAGAAATCCCTAAAGAAGAAACGCAAGAAGAGCAAGTCAAAGAACAAGAGCCAATCAAAGAAGAAACACAAGAAATTAAAGAGGAAAAACAAGAAGAAACACAAGATTCCCCAAGCGCGCAAGAATTAGAGGCCATGCAAGAATTAGTCAAAGAAATCCAAGAAAACTCTAACGGCCAAGAGAATAAAGAAGAAACGCAAGAAACCCAAGAAACCCAAGAAACCCAAGAAACCCAAGAAAACACAGAAACACCGCAAGATATAGAAACGCAGGAATTAGAAATTCCTAAAGAAGAAGAAACGCAAGAAGTCGCAGAAAAAACACAAGCACAAGGATTAGAAAAAGAAGAAATTGCAGAAACGCCCCAAGAAAAAGAAATCCAAGAAACCCAAGATGAAACGCCCCAAGAATTAGAAGTCCAAGATGAAAAACTCCAAGAAAACGAAACCCCCAAAGATGAAAACATGCAAGAAAGCGTGCAAAATTTACAAGAATTAGAAACGCAAGAATTAGAAACCCCACAAGCCCAAGATGAAACACCCCAAGAAAAAGAAACCCCGCAAGAAGAAACCCAAGAAACCCAAGATGAAACGCTACAAGAAGACCATTATGAAAGCATTGAAGACATTCCTGAGCCGGTGATGGCTAAAGCGATGGGGGAAGAATTACCCTTTTTGAATGAAGCCGTTGCAAAAACCCCCAACAATGAGAACGACACAGAAACCCCTAAAGAGAGCGTTACAGAAACCCCTAAAGAGAGCGTTACAGAAACCCCTAAAGAGAGCGATATAAAAACCCCGCAAGAAAAAGAACAAAGCGATAAAACTTCCAGCCCCCTAGAATTGCGCTTGAATTTGCAGGACTTATTAAAAAATTTCAATCAAGAGTCCTTAAAAAGCCTTTTAGAAAACAAAACCTTAAGCATTAAAATCACTTTAGAGGATAAAAAACCTAATGCATAATGATTTTAATTTACTCATCCTTTCAGGCCCTAGCGGAGCGGGTAAAAGCACCCTTACAAAGTATTTGCAAGAAAAAATCCCAAAAACCCATTTTTCCCTTTCCACCACCACGAGAAAACCCAGAGAGGGCGAAGTTGATGGCTTGCATTACAATTTTGTCAGCGAAGAAGAATTCAAACAAGGCATAGAAAAAGGGCAGTTTTTAGAATGGGCGATCGTGCATAACCACTATTATGGCACTTCTAAAATCCCTGTAGAAAAAGCCTTAAAAGAGGGCAAAATCGTCATTTTTGATATTGATGTGCAAGGGCATGAGATCCTTAAAAAGCATTACCCTAACGCATGCTCAGTCTTTATTAGCACCAAAAACCAAGAGATTTTAAAAGAGCGCTTGCTTTTAAGGGGGACGGATTCTAAAGAGACGATAGAAAAACGCTTGATCAACGCTTATAAAGAAATGCAGTGCTTGGAGAGCTTTGATTACCTCATCATCAATGAAGATTTAGAAAAATCCAAAGAAATCATCTTAAGCATCGCAAAAACTTTAGTCTATCGCTTAAAAGCGTTTAATTTTGAAAAAATATGCAAGGCCTGGAAAAACGAATCCTTATAAAACCTATCAATTATTTTTTAAAAAAGCTATAATTCAAATAAAAACCAACCAATAGTTTAAGGAGTAAAATATGGGCGGATTCACAAGCATATGGCATTGGGTCATTGTTTTATTAGTGATTGTGTTGTTATTTGGGGCTAAAAAGATCCCAGAGTTGGCTAAAGGTTTAGGCAGTGGGATTAAGAATTTCAAAAAAGCCGTGAAAGACGATGAAGAAGAGGCTAAAAACGAGCCAAAAACCCTAGACGCTCAAGCAACGCAAGCTAAAGTGCATGAGAGTAGCGAGATTAAAAGCAAACAAGAAAGTTAAGCATGCACACTCTCATTAAGGGCGTTTTAGAAGAGATTTTAGAAGAAGAAGTCATTATTGAATACCCTAAAGACAGAGAGCATGGGCATTACGCTACGCCCATTGCTTTCAACCTCGCCAAAGTTTTTAAAAAATCGCCCCTAGTTATCGCTGAAGAGTTAGCCCTTAAAATCAGCATGCACAAAAAAACTCAAGGGTTTTTTGACAGCGTAGTGGCTTGTAAGGGCTATATCAATTTCACGCTTTCTTTAGATCTTTTAGAGCGTTTCACCCAAAAGGCTTTGGAATTAAAAGAACAATTTGGCTCTCAAGTTAAAAGCGAACATTCTCAAAAAATCTTTTTAGAATTTGTGAGTGCTAACCCCACAGGGCCTTTACACATAGGGCATGCTAGAGGGGCGGTGTTTGGCGATAGTTTGGCTAAAATCGCTCGCTTTTTAGGGCATGAAGTTTTGTGCGAGTATTATGTCAATGACATGGGATCTCAAATCCGCTTGTTAGGGCTTTCGGTATGGCTCGCTTACAGAGAGCATGTTTTAAAAGAAAGCGTAACTTATCCGGAAGTCTTTTACAAGGGCGAATATATCATTGAAATCGCCAAAAAGGCAAGTAACGATTTAGAGCCAAGCCTTTTTAAAGAAAACGAAGAAACTATCATTGAAGTTTTAAGCGGCTATGCTAAAGATTTAATGCTTTTAGAAATTAAGGATAATTTAGACGCTTTAGGCATTCATTTTGATTCCTATGCGAGCGAAAAAGAAATTTTTAAACATAAAGATGCGGTGTTTGAACGATTAGAAAAAGCGAACGCCCTTTATGAAAAGGATTCTAAAATCTGGATCAAATCTTCACTCTACCAAGATGAAAGCGATCGGGTGCTCATTAAAGAAGATAAAAGTTGCACTTATTTAGCCGGCGATATTGTCTATCATGATGAAAAATTCAAGCAAAATTATACCAAATACATCAACATTTGGGGGGCAGACCACCACGGCTATATCGCTAGAGTGAAAGCTAGCCTTAAGTTTTTGGGCTATGATTCTAGTAAGCTTGAAGTCTTACTCGCTCAAATGGTGCGCTTGCTCAAAGATAACGAGCCTTACAAGATGAGTAAAAGAGCGGGTAATTTCATTTTGATTAAAGATGTGGTTGATGATGTGGGTAAGGACGCTTTGAGGTTTATTTTTTTAAGCAAACGGCTTGACACCCATTTAGAATTTGATGTCAATACTTTAAAAAAGCAAGACAGCTCAAACCCCATTTACTATATCCATTACGCTAATTCGCGCATCCACACCATGCTAGAAAAATCCCCTTTTTCTAAAGAAGAGGTTTTGCAAACCCCTTTAACCAATTTAAACGCTGAAGAAAAATACTTGCTTTTTAGTGCTTTAAGCTTGCCTAAAGCGATTGAATCCTCTTTTGAAGAATACGGCTTGCAAAAAATGTGCGAATACGCAAAAACTCTCGCTTCAGAATTCCACCGCTTCTATAACGCTGGCAAAATCTTAGACACCCCTAAAGCGAAAGAGCTTTTAAAAATTTGTTTAATGGTGAGCTTGAGTTTAACTAACGCCTTTAAACTTTTAGGCATAGAAATCAAAACCAAAATTTCTGCTAAAGGTTAAGCTAATATTTAATTTTTTGTTATAACATTCCCCTTATTTTTTGAAACTAAGGAGAATATTTTGCTTAATCGTATTATAGAACACATGAACGCTCACCATGTAGAAGACATGAAAGGTTTGTTGAAAAAATTCGGGCAAGTCCATCACGCTGAAAATGTGGCCTTTAAAAGCGTGGATCCTCAAGGCATTGTGATTGGTTATAACCACAATCAAACCTTAAGGATTGAATTCAACCACGAAGTTAAAGACCCCAAAGACTATAAAAACGCCATCATTGAATTGTGCCAAAGCGTGGAAAAAACCCATGATTTAAAAGGCGTGGAAGAAGAAGTTAAGGCTTTTAAAGAAGGCTTTGATTCTGTTTGTTTAGCGACCTTACACCCTAGTGGGCATGTAGTATGCTCTTATGCGCCTTTAATGAGCGATGGCAAACAATACTACATTTATGTGAGCGAAGTGGCTGAACATTTTGCGGGCCTTAAAAACAACCCCCACAATGTGGAAGTGATGTTTTTAGAAGATGAAAGCAAGGCTAAATCAGCTATTTTGAGGAAACGCTTGCGTTATAAAACCAACGCTCGTTTCATTGAAAGAGGGGCGGAGTTTGACAAAGCGTTTGATTCTTTCATTGAAAAAACCGGCGGCACTGGGGGCATTAAAACCATTCGCACCATGCAAGATTTCCATTTGATCGCATTGGATTTCAAAGAAGGGCGTTTTGTGAAAGGCTTTGGTCAGGCTTATGATATTTTAGGCGACAAAATCGCTTATGTTGGGGATAAAGGCAACCCACACAATTTCTCTCACAAGAAATAAACTTTCTCACTCATAAGGGGCAAACGCCCCAAAAGAGTGCTTTTTAAAGAGATTACGGCAAAATCAAGCTTTTTACTATTTAACCTTAAAAATGCTAAAAGCCTTTTTATGGGCTAACACCACACAAAAAGCGTCAAAAGTAAAAAAATGACAAAATTTTCCCCAAATGACAAAAAAAAACGCTTTATGCTATAATACTTTTAATACATTCTAATGCAAATGCGTTCCAATGTATGAAATCCCTAATATTAAAATCCAATCCAATCTAAAAAGGAGAAAAAACATGAAAAAACACATCCTTTCATTAGCTTTAGGCTCGCTTTTAGTTTCCACTTTGAGTGCTGAAGACGACGGCTTTTACACAAGCGTAGGCTATCAGATCGGTGAGGCCGCTCAAATGGTGAAAAACACCAAAGGCATCCAACAGCTTTCAGACAATTATGAAAAGCTGAACAATCTTTTGAATAATTACAGCACCCTAAACACCCTTATCAAATTGTCCGCTGACCCGAGCGCGATTAACGACGCAAGGGATAATCTAGGCTCAAGCTCTAGGAATTTGCTTGATGTCAAAACCAACTCCCCCGCCTATCAAGCCGTGCTTTTAGCGTTGAATGCAGCGGTGGGGTTGTGGCAAGTTACAAGCTACGCTTTTACTGCTTGTGGTCCTGGTAGTAATGAGAGCGCGAATGGAGGGATTCAAACTTTTAATAATGTGCCAGGACAAAATACGACGACCATCACTTGCAATTCGTATTATCAACCAGGACATGGCGGGCCTATATCCACTGAAAATTACGCGAAAATCAACAAAGCCTATCAAATCATCCAAAAGGCTTTGACAGCCAATGGATCTAATGGAGATGGGGTCCCCGTTTTAAGCAACACCACTACAAAACTTGATTTCACTATCAATGGAGACAAAAGAACGGGTGGCGAACCAAATACACCTGAAAAGTTCCCATGGAGTCATGGGAAATATATTCACACCCAATGGATTAACACAACATCACAACCAACAGAAACAAATATCAACACAGAAAATAACGCTCAAGAGCTTTTAAAACAAGCGAGCATCATTATCACTACCTTAAATGAGGCATGCCCAAACTTCCAAAATGGTGGTAACGATTATTGGCAAGGGATAAGCGGCAATGGGACAATGTGTGGGATGTTTAAGAATGAAATCAGCGCGATCCAAGGCATGATCGCTAACGCGCAAGAAGCTGTCGCACAAAGCCAAATCGTCAGTGAAAATGCGCAAAATCAAAACAACTTGGATACTGGAAAACCATTCAACCCTTACACAGACGCTAGCTTTGCGCAAAGCATGCTCGCTAACGCTAAAGCACAAGCAGAGATTTTAAACCAAGCCGAACAAGTGGTGAAAAACTTTGAAAAAATCCCTAAAAATTTTGTATCAGACTCTTTGGGGGTGTGTTATGAAGTGCAAGGGGGTGAGCGTAGGGGCACCAATCCAGGTCAGGTAACTTCTAACACTTGGGGGGCAGGCTGTGCTTATGTGGGACAAACGATAACGAATTTAGAAAACAGCATCGCTCATTTTGGCACTCAAGCCGAGCAAATAGAACAAGCGGAGAACATCGCTGACACTTTGGTGAATTTCAAATCTAGATACAGCGAATTGGGCAACACCTATAACAGCATCACCACTGCGCTTTCAAGCATCCCTAACGCGCAAAGCTTGCAAAATGCGGTGAGCAAAAAGAATAACCCCTATAGCCCGCAAGGCATAGAGACCAATTACTATCTCAATCAAAACACTTACAACCAAATCCAAACCATCAACCAAGAATTAGGGCGTAACCCCTTTAGGAAATTGGGCATCGTCAGCTCTCAAACCAACAATGGTGCCATGAATGGGATCGGTATTCAAGTGGGCTACAAACAATTCTTTGGCCAAAAAAGAAAGTGGGGCGCTAGGTATTACGGCTTTTTTGATTACAACCATGCGTTCATCAAATCCAGCTTCTTCAACTCGGCTTCTGATGTATGGACTTATGGTTTTGGAGCGGACGCTCTCTATAATTTCATCAACGATAAAGCCACCAATTTCTTAGGCAAAAACAACAAGCTCTCAGTGGGGCTTTTTGGCGGGATTGCGTTAGCGGGCACTTCATGGCTTAATTCTGAGTATGTGAATTTAGCCACCGTGAATAACGTCTATAACGCTAAAATGAACGTGGCGAACTTCCAATTCTTATTCAACATGGGAGTGAGGATGAATTTAGCCAGGTCTAAGAAAAAAGGCAGCGATCATGCCGCTCAGCATGGCATTGAACTAGGCGTGAAAATCCCTACCATCAACACGAACTATTATTCCTTTATGGGGGCTGAACTCAAATACAGAAGGCTCTATAGCGTGTATTTGAATTATGTGTTCGCTTACTAGAAGCTTGCGTTAAACCCTTTGTGAAACTCCCTTTTTAAGGGGTTTCTTTTAAAGCCTTTCTTTTAAATTCTCTTTTTTGAACCCTCTTTTCTTAAACTTTCCCTTTTTGGGAGTTTCTTTTTTGAACCCTTTGTTTTAAACTCTCTTTTTTAAAACTTTCTTTTTTCTTTTTTTTTAAACTTTCTTTTTTTTTAAACTTTCTTTTTTTTTAAACTTTCTTTTTTTTTAAACTTTCTTTTTTAAATCCACTTTTTTAAATCCTCTTTTTTTTTGGGGGTTTGATCTTTTTCTTTTTGCCAATCCCCACTGCTTTCGCTTTTTAATCTTTGAGTTTTATTTTTGGGGGGTTTGATGCAAAATCCTTTTTTAAACCCTTTTTTAAACCCTTTGTTTTGAACTCTCTTTCTTAAATTCTTTGTTTTTAAATTCTTTGTTTTTAAATTCCCTTTGTTTTAGGAGACTTCTTTTTAAGGGATTTCTTATTTTGAACCCTCTTTTAAGCTCTTTTTTTTGGGGAGTTTGATGAAAAATCTTTTTTAGTATTTTTTATAACCAATGATAAAAGAGCTTGCCAAAAGCAAGCGATAATTTTAAAAATGAAAAAATCTTTTTTAGCGTTTTTGTATTAGTTAGTGGGAAACTTGGCGTTAATTCAAGCGATAATCTATTAAAAAGTGCTCCTTTAGGGGTTTAAGTTGGAGATTAAAAGGGGGAGAATGGTTTCAAAGCGCTTCCTATCTCTTTAAGAAAATGAGTTTTATTATAAAATCAAATCTAAAACGATTATTTTTCACTCACAGAACTTTTATTTTTTTAAACTTTTTTAAAATTTTTTACTAACAGATCTTTTGATCTTTTCACTGATTTTTCAATCCGCTTCTTTTTAATCTTTTGATCTTTAATCTTTTGATCTTTAATTTTTTCATTAACTTCCCAATCCGCTTTTCAATCTTTAAGTTTTTCACTGATTTTTCATCTGTTTTTTTAAGTTTTTTCACAAAACAAAGTTTTTAATTTTCTAGCTTTTTAATCTCGCTCTATCGCTTGCGCTATAATGAGCTGATATTTTTAATAAAGGAATAAAGCATGCCAAACACCACCTCAGAAAAAGACTACACAAAATACAGCGAAAAATCAAAAAGATGCAAAATGATAGAGTTTCTTTTAAAGAAAAAATGGCTAAAGAATTGTAAAAAAGGGATCAAAACTTTAAGGATAAAATAGACGCATTGAATGAACTCTTGCAAAAAATCAGCCAAGCTTTTGATGATAAAAGAGATTGCTGTTTGGGGCATGAGATCCCAAACATTCAAACGCAACAAGCCATGAGAGATGCGTTAAATGGGGTTAATCTCACTCAAATTGATAGTTTAGATGATCTTACAAACGAGTTAAAAAGAGAAAATAATAAAGGTTTTGAAAATGTATGCTCTAGCGTTTGATTTAAAGATTGAGATTTTAAAAAAAGAATACGGAAGAACCCTACAATAAAGCCTATGATGATTTAAGGCAAGAATTAGAGCTATTAGGGTTTGAAAACACTCAAGGGAGCGTTTATGTTAATTATTCTAAAGAAAACACTCTAGCACAAGTCTATAAAGCGATCAATAAACTCTCTCAAATTGAGTGGTTTAAAAAGTCTGTTAGGGATATTAGAGCGTTTAAGGTAGAGGACTTTAGCGATTTTACTGAGATTGTGAAATCCTAGTGTTTAGCCAAATTTTTAAAATTCTTGGCACTTATAGAGTGAAAAGCAACGCTTTTTTTAGTAAGACTAGGCAGTCATAGCGAGCTGTTTTATAAATCACCCATAACGCCTAAAAAGAACGCAACAATCGCATGCTAACCCTCTAACCCCTATTAAGAAATAATTTAAGCGTTCAACTCCACTTTTTCTCAGTGATGCTCTTTTTAAGCCTAGCCCATAGTTATTAGCGTCTGTTTCAGCAAGATACCGCAAAGAAGCCTTATTCTAGTAGAAGCCTTTTTTGTTTTTATGAAGCGCTTTTGAAACAAGCTCTATAACGCTAATAACCAACTCTTTTTCATTCAATCGTGGGGTCTCTTTAATAATACGGGTATTGATAAAGGATAATCCTTAAATTTATTCTCATCTCGCTCCCATTATGCACTATCAATTAACAAGTTTCAATATAATATAAGATCTTGTTTTTTTATAACTTTGTTAAGGATTAAAATGCGTGTGTTTGTTTGCTTTTTAGGGGTTTTTGTGTCTAACGGCTTGGCTCGTTTTGGCTATGTAGTTTTAATCCCCCTACTCATTTTATCAGGGAGTTTAACCCCACACCAAAGCTTCCAATTAGGTATTGCGGTGCTAATGGGCTATGTTTTTGGGAGTTTTTTAATCCAATTTTTAAGCCCGTTGATGTCATTAGAAAGCATCGCTAAAATCAGTTTTGGTTTGATCGCTTTGAGTTTTTTAATCTGTTATTTTGATAGTATCCCTTTCTTTTGGCTTTGGATCTGGCGTTTTATCGCCGGTGTGGCTAGCAGCGCGTTAATGATTTTAGTCGCCCCTCTCTCTTTACCCTATGTCAAAGAACATAAAAAAGCCTTAGTGGGGGGGCTTATTTTTAGCGCTGTAGGCATTGGATCTGTTTTTAGCGGGTTTGTTCTGCCTTGGATCAGCTCTTATAATATCAAATGGGCATGGATTTTTTTAGGGGGCAGTTGTTTGATAGCCTTTATCCTTTCCTTAGTAGGGTTAAAAACCCGTTCTTTAAGGAAAAAATCCGTTAAAAAAGAAGAAAGCGCGTTTAAAATCCCCTTTCATTTGTGGTTATTGCTCATTTCTTGCGCGCTCAATGCGATTGGTTTTTTACCGCACACGCTTTTTTGGGTGGATTATTTGATCCGCCATTTAAATATCTCCCCCACTATCGCTGGAACTTCATGGGCGTTTTTTGGCTTTGGAGCCACGCTTGGCTCTTTAATCAGCGGTCCCATGGCTCAAAAACTAGGGGCTAAAAACGCCAACATCTTTATCCTTATTTTAAAATCTATCGCATGCTTTTTGCCCATTTTTTTCCACCAAATCTCTTTACTCAATTTAAGCATCTTTATAATGGGAGCGGCCACAACCGCCAATATCAATTTATTCAGCATGATGGCTTTAAAAATTGCAGGCGCGAAGCATTTCGCTCAAGCGTCTTCGTGGGTGGTGTTTTCTTTTGGCATTTTCCAAGCGCTTTTTTCGTATCTTTTTACGATCTTTTTAGGGGATTTGGGCTATGTTTTGATTTTTGTTATTTGTGGGGTGTGTTTGGTTTTAAGCTTCATCGTTCTTTTCCCCATTAAAATGCAAACAGCTACCAATAAATAGAAAAATTATGGGGTTTCAAAACCCTTAATGCCGAGAAAATCCTTAAAACCCTTTAAGGAATTTAAGATTTTTTCACGCTCTAAATGGCGCATGATAAAAACAAGGTTAGAGCCGTTTTGATCCTTTAAAATGTGCTTAGGCGGGTAAATGACATGCATCACGCCGTTAATACTCACCAAAAGATCGCTTCCAATATCAATAATCCCCTTGATGCGTAAAATCTGTGTGCCGTATTGATGCAACAACAAACTCAGCCAAATCCCAAACGCACTCCACTCCATCGCCCCTTCAAACCTGATGCTTAAAGTCTCAAAGCCTTGCGAGTGCGAATCTTTTGGCATTCTTGGCATAAAATTTCGCGCCCTATTGTTGCGTAAAAAAAAGCTTTCGTAATCTATATTTTTCTTGTCAAAAATTTCTGCACTAGGGTTAAGGGCTTGTATCCGCTCTTTTAATTTGATTAAAGCCCTGCTGTCGTTTTGCAAATCCGTTTTGGTCAATAAAACGCTATCAGCAAAAACGATTTGCTCTTTAGCTTCGTTGTTTGTTAAATGCGTTTTAGCGTTCAAAACATCCACGCAAGCCACCACGCTTTGAATTTCAAAATGCACCCCTAAAAAAACATCGCTCAAAATCGTCCATAAAATCGGTGCCGGGTTGGCTAAACCGGTGGTTTCAATGATGATGCGCTTTAAAATTTCGCCACGCCATTCATAGTTGTTGAGCGTGGCTTTTAGAGACTCCACTAAATCTAAGCGTTTGTTGCAACACACGCACCCTGCGTTAAGATAGAGCATTTTTTCACCGCAATATTGAACGCTTAAGATGCGCTGATCCAAAGCGGCTTGACCGATTTCATTGATGATAAGGGCAACGCCTTGGTGATCTGTTTGGTTTAAATATTCGCTTAAAAAACTCGTTTTACCGCTGCCTAAAAAACCGGTGATGAGCGTGATAGGGATTTTGGGCATCAGTGAGTGGTATTTGTATTTTGATTTAAAAACGCTAATAAATTAGAATCTAGTGCGTCCATCTTTTTTTTGGCTAAATTTTGTGCCTTACCCCACAAATCGCCTAAATCATTCACTATCACGCTCTGCCCTTTTTTATCGCACAGCACAAATTTCGCGCCTTGCCAATCACCAATTTTTAGCCCATAAAACGCCAAAATTTGATTGAGCAATCCCACTCGTTTGAGCCGTGCTCTTTTGCGTTCTCTGGCGTTTTCATTCGCGCTAATAAGCGCATTTGGCTCTCTCAAATTTTCATCAATCTCATAACTATCGCTCCCATTGGTCCCATAATTTTCATCGGTCCAATGAAAAGAACTGATAAGCTCCCCGCATAAAACGCACATCTTCCAACCTTTTAATCAAACGCCAAAAATCTTTTGGCGTTATCGCTATTTTTTTCTAGGGTTTCGTTTTAAGAAATCATCAGCGATTTCATTGAATGTTACCCAACGCACGCCCTTATGCTTGTTGATATGCTCAATGATTTTTTCATGCATGAGCAACACTTGCGGACGGGCGCTCACATCAGGGTGGATTGTCATGCTAAACACCGCATAATCCATCTCACGATAAACCCAATCAAATTGATCGATCCACATTTGCCCTATATCGTGCGGGCTTACAAAACCAAAGCTATTGGGGGATTTTTTGATAAACATCATCGGTGGTAAATCGTCCAAATACCAGTTCGCAGGGATTTCCACTAAATTTGTTTCCACCCCACGGATTAAAGGCTTCATCCAATCCTTAGCCTCCAAACTATAATCAATCTTGCTCCAACTATCCCCCACGCGCACAAAATAGGGCGTGAAATCATTGTGCATGAGCGAGTGGTCGTATTTGAAGCCGTGTTTTAAAAGCAATTCATTAGTGATATTAGAAAACTCCCACCACGGTGCCACATAGCCTGTGGGGGCTTTGCCGGTGAGATCTGTAATCAACTCAACGCTTTTTAACAAAACATCTTCTTCTTGCTTGGCGCTCATAGCGATAGGGTTTTCATGCGAATACCCATGCGCGCCCACTTCATGCCCTGCATCCACGATCATTTTCATTTGCTCTGGAAAAGTTTCAATAGAATGCCCCGGTGCGAACCAAGTCGCAGGAAGATGGTATTTTTTAAACAATTTCAAAAGCCGTGGGATCCCCACTTCCCCAGCAAAAAGCCCACGCGAAATATCATCAGGCGAATCCTCCCCACCATAGCTCCCTAACCAACCAGCCACCGCATCAATATCCACGCCATAAGCCACTAAAATTTCTTTTGCCATAATCGCTCCTTTTTAAGTGAGTTTTCCAAACCCCTTTTTGGTGAGTTTGGTGTCAAAATCTTGTAAATAGGGGATTTTTTGGCGTTGCAGCGCCACCTCGTTCAAATCCATTTCAGCGATAATGACTTCATTAAGCTTGGTGGCTTGCGCAATGATTTTCCCATTGGGCGCAATGATTCTTGAATCGCCGGCAAACTCTAGCGTTTGTTTTAATTGAGCGTTAGTTTCTTCCCCACTATGATTGCACGCGCACACAAAACAGCCATTTTCTAACGCTCTAGCCCTACTCAACAAATCCCAATTATAAGCCCTAGCTTTGCCAAACGCGCTAGGATAGATTAAAACCTCAGCCCCTTGTAACGCTAACAGATTCGCACCTACGCCAAAGCCGATTTCATAGCAAATTTGCAAACCCACTTTCGCGCTAAAATCCCCAAAATCCAGCGTAAAAACCTCGTATTTTTTACCCCTTCTAAAGCGCGATTTTTCATCGCCCCACAAATAAATCTTGCGGTGTTTTCCAACGATCCCGCCTTTTGGCGGAATGATATAAGCACTGTCGTAGAGTTTTTTATTCGTTTTTTCAATGCTACACGCCACTAGATGCACTTTATTAGATTTTGCAAAATTACTTAACGCGCTCAACGACTCGTTTTTTAGCGTTTCCTTTCCATGCTCTATCGCTTTAAAATCTATCCCAAACTCCGCGTCTTTATCATTCACGCAATAACCGCTATCAAACAATTCCGGTAAAACAATGAGATTCGCGCCTTTGTCGTGGGCTTCTTTAGCCAGATTGAGCGCTAATTGCAGGTTTTCATTTAAGGCGTAGGGTTTGGATTGCATTTGAATCACAGCGGTTTTTAGGATTCTTTTAGCGGGATTTTTTGTTTTCAAGATCCACTCCCATTTTTGTTTTTATTGTATAGGATTAAAAATTAAAAGAGGGTTAAAGGGGTTAAAATCCGCATGCGTTTGTGTCAAAACTTACCATTATTGTTTAAGAATCGTAATAACGCGCTAGAGAGCGAGCTCACAAACACGCCAATAAGAAAGATTAACCCGTTAAAAAGATGCAAGAATAAAAGCGCTCCTAAAATGCCTAGTAAAACCCCATACCCTCCTAAACGCCACACATTGAAAGACATTTCCAAACCCAGGGCGAATTTTTGGAATTTTTGCTTTTCGTCTTTTTCTCCTGAATTTTGTTTCCTTAAATCCAAACGCTTTTTAACGCCGTAATACGAAGACAACGCCACGATAAAAAACCCTAAAAACCCCCCTTCAAAATTCAAAACCCCTTGAAACGCTTGGAAAAAATAAACAATAATCGCACTAACTATATTGATAAAAAGTAAAATAAGCAAGCATTGGATTTGGCACATGGGCTTTGATTAGATTTATTTTGTTTTATTTTGTGTGTATTTAGGGTCTTTGGCTAGTTCTTCATAGTCTTTTTGCATGTTTTTATAAGCCTTATAGACATTGAGAAAGCTCGCTAACACGCCCCAAATAACCCCAAGCCAAAAAAACCACGAAATGTGAGTGAGTTTTTTAAGCCCATAGCCTATAGCCACGCCCATAAGGATCGCTACCACCATAGACAGCCCCAAGCTCAAATAATTCGCCCCCTCTATGAATTTATAATACTTTGGCTTTTTCAAAAATTCACACGCCTTTTATGATTTCATCAAAACTTTCATCGGCTTTTGCGATCGCTAAATCAATCATTTCTTCAGTCATAGGCTCACAAATAAAGCCGGTTTCAAAGCTTGAACATGCCAAATACACGCCTTTAAAGAGCATTTTTTGGTGGAATTTCGCAAACATTTCCGTATCGCTTTTTAAAGCGTCATCAAAATCACGCACCGCATTTTCGTTAAAGAAAAAGCCAAACATGCTCCCTCTGTTGAGCGTCTCTAAAGCGATGTTATAGCTTTGAGCGCTCTTTTTTAAGCCTTGAGTCAAACGAACGGCTAAAGCGTTTAAGCGAGTATAAAGGGTTTTGTCTCTTTTGATTTTATAAAGCGCGCTCAACCCCGCACACACCGCCAGGGGGTTACCGCTTAAAGTGCCTGCTTGATATACGCCTCCAATGGGTGAAAGCAAGTCCATAATTTCCGCACGCCCCCCAAAACACGCCAAAGGAAGCCCCGCACCTATCACCTTACCAAAGGTTACCAAATCTGGCACAACGCCATAAAATTCTTGCGAACCGCTCAAACTCGCTCTAAACCCGCTCATCACTTCATCTAAAATCAGCACCGCTTGGTATTTTTCACACAAAGCCTTTAAACCTAGTAAAAACTCTTTTTGAGCCGGCACTAACCCCATATTCCCGGCAATGGGTTCAATGATGACGCAGCCCACATCGCCTTTTTTAAAACACTCTTCTGTGGAGCTCAAGTCGTTATAACGAGCCACTAGAGTGTGCTTGCTAAAATCGTTCGGCACGCCTAGAGAAGAAGGAGATCCAAAAGTAGCGCACCCGCTACCCGCTTTCACTAATAACGAATCGCTATGCCCATGATAGCACCCTTCAAACTTGATCAAATCGTCTTTTTGGCTAAAAGCTCTAGCGAGTCGTATCGCGCTCATGGTCGCTTCCGTGCCGCTATTGACTAAACGCACCTTATCTAAGCCTTCATAACAAGAAATGATTTCCTTAGCTAAAGTGGTTTCTAACTCTGTGGGAGCGCCAAAAGAAGTGCCTTTTTTTAATGTATTAATAATATTTTCTTCAATCTCTTCATCAGCATGCCCAAAAATCAAAGGCCCCCAGCTTTGCACAAAATCTATATAACGGTTGTTATCCACATCATAAAGATACGCCCCCTTACCTTTTAAAATAAAGGGTGGAGTGCCTTTAACGCTCTTAAACGCTCTCACAGGCGAATTGACCCCCCCAGCGATCACCTGCTTAGCTTCATTAAAATCATTAATGCTGTGCAACAACTCCATGATTTTACATTATCCCTTAATCATGCTTTCAAATTGGATTTCCACTTGCGACCAAGTCAAGCCCTCATGAAAACTCTCGCATCGTTTAGCCAAGCTCGCTAATTCGTTTTTCAAGCCAAAATTCAATAAATCCAAGACCCCTTTAACCACGAGCTTATCCTCAGCAATCGTGTATTGCATAGGCACTTTCACCAGCTTTTCATTCATCCTCACATAAGCCGTAAGAGAACCTGCATGATCGCCTTCTATCACATTTCTAAAAGTTACTTTGATGTTAGTGTTTTTAAAAAGAGCGAAAAAAGCCTCTTTAACATTTTTGTTTTTAGTGTCATCGCCCAAATTGACTTTCAAGCTATCCATGCTCGCATTTGCCCCTTCTAAAAGGGTTTTCAAACTATCTTGAGATTTACCCAGTTTATAAGTGATGCTTTCAAAGCTCCCATTTACTGGCATTTTAGCCTTAGTCTTAAAGGCCGTCCATGTTAGCTTAGCCGAAGACAAATCCAAATTCACCGCCTGCAAAAACCCTGCTAGTAAAACCGATACCAAAACCATTTTTTTCATTCATTATCCTTTAATGTGGTCTTATCAATAACGCTTATTATTTTAGTGTAAACAAGCATGCTTACAACTAAAACGATTCATTTTGATAATCATTTGCACTCTAAAGACGACTCAAGAGATACAATTGTGTTTATTTTAAACTCTTTTTGTAAATAATGCTGACTGAACCAAACTTTCTGAACCATTCATAAAAAGATTAAAGCGCATGACTATCGCTATCATCTTAAATACAGAACAATTCATGGCGATCGGAGTTTCAGCCTGAAACCATCTTCATGCAAATCGCCTTGCTTTAAAAGCTCATCCGCGCTAGGGTTAGAATAATGCTTGGCTAAAATAATGAAATAGGCGTTGTTATGCACTCCGATAAGGTTAGGTTGGAAATAAGGGAAAGTTTCAGGGTTTAAAATCCATGTTGCAACTTTGTTATACGCCACAGAGAGCCTTTTTCCGGCTCCACTACCCCACAAATCATACCCGTTCTCAAAAAGCAATTCGCCTGATATAGTTAGCGCAAGAAGCGCGAAATTGGTATAAGCTATCCCCTTAATGCCCTTTGTAGGGCCGCCATGATAATCGCTCGTATCGCTCCTAGTGATCGCGCTAGCAATAACCCCATTCTCATCTATGGCTTTAAACACCCACTCCTGCCACCGATTAGCGCTATTGTGCAAAAGGGCATTATCGTCTAACGCTAACGCAGAACTCACATCAAAAAGAATGCCCCACGCCCCATGGTTAGTGTTAAGAGCTGATTGAGAATACTGGCGCATCCGCTTAATAAACTCTTCATATTCTGGGCTAGGAAACGCCTTTTTGACAAACCAATAAGCCATGTTCATATAAGGCATGTAAAAATTGATATTATCCTCGCTTTGATAAGTATCCACGCTTTGAAGCTCTTTAGCCCAAGCGTTTAAAATTTCTATAGCTTTTAAGCCGTATTGCTTATTCTTACTCACCAAATAACCTAGCGCTAAGTCATAGGACATGATAGCGGATTTTTTAAAACTCTTGGTGCATTTATCAGGCTCTCTAACCCCAGCAGAAGTGTAGTGTTTTGATGCGTTAAGTTGTGCGCATGGCTGTATTGTTTGGGAGAGTTTTTTATCAAGATGGAGTTTTTGGGGCAAATCTATAGATTTAAAATCCCTAAAAAAGTAATCTTGCTCAGCGTAAGCTTGAACGCAAACGCAAACACCCATGAGTGATAAAAACAAAACAAATCTTTTCATTTCTCGCCTTTATTTGAATTTATTTTAAAAATACGACAAAACCCCCACACCCTTGCATGCGTGTGTCTTTGTGCATCTTATGAAGCATTCTTTATAATCCCCACCACGCTACAATCAACAAAAGCATGTCTTATTTGATTAAACCATTTTCAAATATAATCATACTGCTCAAATTAAAATGCCTACGATTTAAATCAAAATAGTCTTCTAAAGTAGCTTTTGTTTTAAAACATGCATAATATTTAGTTGTTTTATGATGTGATCTGAAAATTTCTTGATTAAACTAAATAAGAACATAATTAGTATTTTTTAAGTTAATATTTTTTTTTAAGAAATTTTAATGAGCTGTTAGCAAAGGATAAACATGAAATTTTGGACTATACAAGACAGAAATATTTTAAAAATTATTGAAAACAACAGAATCTATCAGCCTAATTTCAATAAAAGTAGATTTTTAGAAAAGAATAAAGAGTTGACAGAACTATATAATTTTCTTTTAAAATCATACAATGATTTGAATAGTATGTCTTTACCCGGATTAATTTATGCTTTTATGAAACATGATGGCAAAAAGACATGCGAAATTAACGATAAAAAAGAATTTGATCATCTTATCAAAACAAAAAAGAATATAGTAGGTGGCTATTGGAGTAGTATCGATATAGAAAATTCTATTGTCTTAGAATTGAATTATAATGAAAATTTTCAATTTATACCTATAGACTTAAACGATTTCCAATTTTTGATGCCACCAAAAGTACCACTTTTTTGGGCTCCGCAATATACCACAGATTCAGAAAGAAGAATACATTCTAACATAGAGCAAGGAATAGAACCTAATAAATTTGATTTTCCAACTGGTATAATGCAAGTTCACTTGCCAAATATTAAAAAAGAAAACATTTTAAATACTTACTCTTGTTTTAAATTAGAATAGTCTAATATTAAGATAACCTAAACTCTCATCAAGAAATTTTAAGTTACCCACCATTTTAAAAATAGCGTTTTAGGGTAACGCTTTTAACAACACAAATTTAAGCGCATGCGTATTAAGGGCGCTA
The DNA here is from genome assembly GCA_008033015.1 of Helicobacter pylori. GTDB lineage: Bacteria > Campylobacterota > Campylobacteria > Campylobacterales > Helicobacteraceae > Helicobacter > Helicobacter pylori_DH. The sequence continues at coordinate 3,286 of CP032042.1, read as the reverse complement.
ACCGCTGAAAGAGGTAAGACAAAGAGCGCTGATTGCTCATTAGGGTTATTTTCAAAATCGTTGGTTAAATGGGGGTGTAAAAACCCTAAATACGGCTCTAAACCAAACGCCTCTAATTTTTGCACCTCTAAGTTTAAAAAGGCGCAAAAATCCTTAGTCATCTTATCAATGTTTTCTACAACATCGCATTTATTGAGCAACACCCCAAAAGGCTTATTGGCCAAAGCGGGTGAAAATTTTTCCAACTCCAACCTCAAGCGTTGGTATTGCTCTTTAATGCCTAAATCCAGCCTGGAAGCGTCTAAAACAAAGGCTAGAACCTTAGTGCGTTCAATGTGCTTTAAAAAGCTAATCCCTAAGCCTTTTCCCTCACTAGCCCCTTCAATAATGCCAGGAATATCCGCCATTAGAAATCCGCTTTTTTCATCCACGCTCACAACCCCTAAATTAGGCACTAGAGTCGTGAATTCATAGTTAGCGATTTTAGGCTTAGCGTTAGAGATGGTGGAAATGAGCGTGGATTTACCCGCATTAGGGAAGCCCACTAACCCTATATCAGCGATGAGCTTTAACTCCAAACGCACGCATTTTTCAACCCCCTCTAAGCCTTTTTGCGCGTAAGTGGGTTGCTGTTTAGTCGCGCTTTTAAAATGCGCATTCCCTAACCCCCCTTGCCTCCTTTTAAGGCTAACACCCTTTCTTTAGGTTCCACTAAATCAAGCCACAACTCATCACCTACAAACACTTGCGTTCCTGGCGGCACGACAATGATTTTGTCTTCGCCCTTTTTGCCTGCGCAATTTCGTGTGCCTCCTGGAGCCCCGTTTTTAGCCTTATGGTGTTTAGTGCCTCTAAAACTCGCTAAAGTGTCGGTATTGTTATCCACTTCAAAATACACATCGCCCCCATCGCCCCCATCGCCCCCATCAGGGCCTCCTTTGATGACAAATTTTTCTCGCCTAAAACTCACCATTCCAGGCCCCCCTTACCCGAAGCGATGATAATTTCCACGCTATCTACAAACACAGCTTAAAAATCCTTTCTTTTATTTGGCAAATCTTTGCATGGATTTTTCCAAATGCGGCACCGCATTGAGTAATTTCTGCGTATAAGGGTGCTTTGGAGCGCTTATTACGCTATCCACATCCCCCGTTTCTACGATTTGCCCTTGATTCATTACGATGATTTTATCGCTTATATGCTCCACCACGCCTAAATCATGGCTGATAAAATATAAGTCAGCCCCATTTCTTTTTGCAAATCCAAGAGTAAATTCAACACTTGCGCTTGAATGGACACGTCTAGCGCAGACACAGGCTCATCGCAAATCACCACGCTAGGATGCAAAATGAGCGCCCTAGCAATGCCGATTCGTTGCCTTTGACCGCCTGAAAATTGGTGGGGGTAACGATCGATCCATTCTAATTTCAAGCCCACTTTTTGCATGATCTCTAGCACTTTTGTTTTGATTTCTTTTTTTGAAAAATGAGAATTTAACAGTAAGGGTTCAGCGATGATCTCGCCCACTTTCCACCGAGGGTTCAGGCTAGAATAAGGGTCTTGAAAAATCATTTGCACCTTTTTGCGGTAATCAAACCAATCCTGTTTGCTAAAATGCAAATGGCGCTTGCCATTGAAATAAATCGCCCCGCTATCTTGCCTTTCAATCCCGGCTAAAATTTTTGCTGTCGTGCTTTTCCCGCAACCGCTCTCCCCCACGATGCTTAAAACTTCATTTTGTTCCACTTCAAAACTGATCCCATTGAGTGCATGGATCACTCTTTTAGGCTTGAATAACCCCTGTCTATCGCATAGGATTTTTCAATTCTTTAATTTCTAAGAGCTTCATCGTAACTCCTTTTGAAAACTCAAATAATCCACGGTTTCATCCACGGTTTCTAAGCGTTTTTTGCGGTATTCTTTGCCCGGTTTAGGGATGGCGTTTAAAAGAGCCTTGGTATAGGGGTGTCTTGGATCAGCAAAAAGCTCTTTCGCACTCGCTTGCTCCACCACATGCCCTTTATACATCACCACCACTTCATCAGCGATCTGCGCCACCACGCCTAAATCGTGGGTGATAAACAAAATAGAAGTGCCTTTTTTTTGCTGCAATTCTTTCATCAATTCTAAAATCTGCGCTTGAATGGTTACATCTAACGCTGTCGTCGGCTCATCAGCGATCAAGATTTCAGGCTCACACACCATAGCCATAGCGATCATCACCCTTTGGCGCTGCCCCCACTGAGATTGAAAGGGTATTCGTGGTATTTATCCCCAGCATGGGGAATGCCCACACGCTCTAATTCATAGACCACCCTTTCTAAGCGTTCTTTTTTATTAAGGTTAGGGTGGTGGATTTTTAGCACTTCATTGATTTGAAACCCCACCGTGTAGGAAGGGTTTAGGCTTGTCATAGGCTCTTGAAAGATCATGCCAATTTTTTTACCCCTGATTTCTTTTTGCATCTGTTTTTCTTTGAGCTGCAACAAATCCTGCCCTAAAAATTGAATGCTCCCCCCTACAATCCTGCCTGGTTTTTCAATAAGCCCTAAAATAGAAAGCGAAGTGATGCTTTTCCCGCTCCCGCTCTCCCCTACAATGCAGAGCGTTTGAGACTTTTTCAAGCCAAAACTCACGCCATCCACTGCTTTATTCACGCCTTTATCGGTGAAAAAATAAGTTTTTAAATCTTTAACTTCTAAATCATGCAAGCTCCTTTTAAGAGGCCCGTTTAGGATCTAAAGCGTCCATGATGCCATCGCCTACCAGATTAAACTCATGACCGTTAAAAAAATCATCACCCCAGGGAAAACGAGCATCCAAGGAGCGGTAGCGATGTATTGCATGGAATTCATCAGCATCGCTCCCCATTCAGGTTTGGGAGGTTGGGCCCCAAGACCTAAGAAGCTCAGTGCGGCCGCTTCTAAAACCGTGGAAGCAAAACCCATTGTCGTTTGCACGATCAAAGGGATAATGCAATTAGGGAAAATCACCTTACACATCAAACGAAGATGCGAAGAGCCATTGATTTTAGAAGCGATCACGTATTCTTTTTCTTTTTCGCCTAGCACGAACTGCGCACCAATCGTGCAAATCCAGGAATCCCCACAAACCCAATAGCGAGCATGGCGTTAGTGAGTGAAGGCCCTAACACCGCAACCACAATCACGATCAATAAAATAGAGGGCAAAGCAAACATAATATCCATGATACGCATGATAATTGCATCCGTTTTCTCCAAAATACCCCGCTATTAGCCCTAATATCGTTCCAAAAAACACCGCAA